>CAWBHS010000080.1:0-82212 GCA_963788655.1 uncultured Verrucomicrobiae bacterium
CGGGGGAGAATTGGCTGGTCGATGGACAGCCGCAAATAGTCCACCCCCGCGCGTGACAACGCATGGCTGGTGTGCTCCCCGAACCAGCGGCTGAGCCCGTGCGCGACAAACGCCCGGCCCGTTTCCGCTTCGCGTGCGCGGTAGATGCCGCCGCCAATGCGCCCGCGCTCGGCGGGATCCTCGAGGTGGAGCACGATGCAATCATGGTTCTGCGCGACGAACTGGATGGCGGGAATGGCGTCCGGATCGTGCAGGTCGCTCAGGACGACGAACAGGCAGCGCCGCCCCACGCGCGGAACCAGCTCGCGCAGCCGCCGGCCCAAGGTGGTATTACCGGCCTCATCGGGATGACGAAGTTGGTGCAACCATTGCATGATCGAATGGCGCGACAACGTCGGCGGGTGATGCAGGTCCCGCTCGCCGACCGTTTTGAGTCCCACCGGGTTCATGTGATCGAGCGCCGCCAGGGCAAGACCGCCCGCGATCCGCACGGCCCACGCGTATTTACTGACCGGCTGCGAACTGACGCACATCGACGCCGATGTGTCCACCAACAGATAGACGGGCATCT
The DNA here is from genome assembly GCA_963788655.1 of uncultured Verrucomicrobiae bacterium. Taxonomy (GTDB): domain Bacteria; phylum Verrucomicrobiota; class Verrucomicrobiia; order Limisphaerales; family JAFGQR01; genus JAFGQR01. The sequence continues at coordinate 572 of CAWBHS010000080.1, forward strand.
GGCGCGGCGCCTCATACTCCTTCACGTGAAATTTTCCGGTGCGCGCCGTGACACGCCAGTCGATGACTTTGACCGGGTCGCCGGGAAGATACGGACGGGACTGCACGTACTCGATGCCCGCCCCCAGGAACGGGGAACTTTCCTGACCGTAGCAAAGCGCGTTCGCCAGGCGCCGCACGACAATCTCGAACTGCCGCGCATCGAGCGGATCGTGGGTCAGTGGCGCCGTCGGCTGCATGCGCTGATTACCCCAGTTGCTTCAGCAGTTCCTCGAGGACATTGGCCGCCTTTTGGCCTTCGGCCAGCGCCTCGTAGGTGAGCCGGATTCGATGGAGCACAACGTCCTCCGCCAGCGCAAACAGATCCTCTGGCACGACATAGTCGCGGTTCAGCACGAACGCCCGCGCCCGCGCCGCCTGTACGATCGCCAAACCGGCGCGCGGCGAACAGCCCAGTTCGATCGCCGGATGCGTGCGCGTCAGCCGCACAAACTCGACGCAGTGTTTCATGAAGACGTTGCTGACATGCACGCGCTGCACCGCCTCCATCGCCGCCACCAGTTCCGCCTGGTGGCACACGGGTTCGTTTCCAATCATGTCGAACGCCGTTTTGGGCACCGCACCGCCCTCGGTGTGCTTCAGGCCCATTTGGAGCTGGCGCCGCAAGACTTCCTCCTCCTGCGGCGGCGTGGGATAGGTCAGTCGGTGGCACAGCATGAAACGATCAAGCTGCGCTTCGGGCAACTCGAACGTTCCCGCCTGCTCGACCGGGTTCTGCGTGGCGATGACGAGGAACGGCACCGGCAAGGGATAGCGAGTGTTGCCGATGGTGACTTTGCGCTCCTGCATCGCCTCGAGCAGCGCGCTCTGCACCTTGGGCGCGGCCCGGTTGATTTCGTCCGCGAGCAGCAGGTTGGTAAAGGCCGGCCCCTTGTGGGTGCGAAACTTCCCCGTGGCCTGGTCGAGAATCTCCGAGCCCAGGATGTCCGAAGGCAGCATGTCGATGGTGAACTGCACGCGGCTGAACTGGAGATCCACCGCGCGGGCCACAGCGTTAACCAGCAGGGTCTTGGCGGTTCCGGGCACGCCGACGAGCAGCAGATGCCCCCCGGTCAACAGCGCCACCACCATGCGCTCCACCACCGTGTCCTGCCCGACCACCACTTCCGCGACGCGCTCGCGGACCGCGTGAACAAAGTTTTCGTTTGGAACGGTCATCAGCTTACAAGTTGCTCGTGAGCATCGCCGCTTATCCCGCCCGGTCAAGCCCAACGTGCGGCAAATTTGGAATTGTGATTGGCACGAATCATTTCGCGGATCAGGCGGATCATTATTGCCAACCACAAGTATTTCCATGGCCCGGCACGATACATTGAATCACAGTCAATTGCTGATGGCCGAACGAGCGTGGGAGACCAATGCGTTCCGTTCCATCAACGAACGGATTCCGTCGCCATGGGTTGGCCGGGTATGAAAATGCTGGCGCCGCCTGGGGCGGTGGGAATCACACGATCGCACGCAATGCCCCACAGGTTCCATTGGCCATCGATGTAGTTACCGTTGGCCGGCAACGGGCAGGCTTGCGCGTACAGATACCACCGGCCATTGATCGGATACAGCGCCGGAGTAGCTACATGATAGATCGTGTCGTCTCGGTACAGTCCCTCCCACTTCGTTTGGAGCACGGTATCCACATCCATTTGCACCCAACCGCGGGCAGGATGTTCGCTCACCGCGATGACGGGGCGCCAGCGTTTGCCGGCTGAAATGCCGACCTCCATGGTGAGCACGTAGGTGTTGCCCAGTTTGAAAACCTGGTGCCACTCGTAGTAGGCACCGGGCGTGGACGTAAAAATCTGGCCCATGCCCCGCGGGTCTTTTTCGTTGAAGTGCCGCGTCCAGTGCTTCCCGTCACGCGAGGTGGCCAAGCGGAAACCAGGCAGGATGCCATCCTTGCCGCGGTAGGAGTAATACATGAACCAATCCCACCGTTGCGCCTTCGCATCCCATTCGCGCAGCACCGCCGATTGCGAGGCCATCTGCTCGAAATACGGTGCCGCCGGCTCGGGCGCGAGCACCGGTTGCGAACCGACCCGCCGAATCGCCGCCGGGGTGATACCCGAATACCCGTCGGCTCCGGCCGGGCATAAGGCCAGACCGATCCGGTCCTGAACTGAGGCCGTGGTGCCGGAGTAGTAAATGTAGTAAGAATCTTCCTCGGGAAGGTAGAGAACGGCATCGAGCCGGATACTCCCGGAATCCCAGCCTGCTTTTCCGGGGCCGAACACCGGATTGCGCGCATCCTGGTGCCAGGTAAGCGGATCAGACTTGAGCGCCCACGCTTTGCCGATGAAGCACCGGCTCCGGTTGGTCGCCGGCACGCCCGAGTAGAACATCACCAAACGCGTCGGATCTTTGGGATTGGGCAGGATACATGGCTCCTGCACCTGCTGCGACTCCCAGGCGGCGTCGCTGCGGCTGACGATGATTTTCCCGCGGATGGACTTCGCCGGAACCGCCGCGTCTGCGGCGTCGCTCTGCGAGGTCAGAGCAAACAATTGGAGCCCGACAACGAGCGCGATAAAGATCGATTTCATTGAATGAAACTGAAGCATGGAACGACGGATAACGCGGATACACGGATGAACAGGTTCTGCAATTAGGTTTAGGACCGTTCGTGCACGACGCTGACCCTCTCGTGGATCGTGAATGTGGTAATGGAGTTCGGGTGGCGCAATTGGTTTGAACACTTCATAAAGACCGGGTAGGCGTAGGCGGTCACCCGCCCACGCCCCCCTAAGAACCGGACTTGAAAGTTTCCCTTCATCACGGCTCAAGCCTCTCCAAGGCCACCCCGGATGCGGGGGACCCGCGTAACCAGGAGGCCGGTGACACCCAAAGGCGTCATGGACCTTCCCAATCCCACTTGGCAATACCGGTCGGCGGCCATATCGCGCCCGGCTCCTTTGGGCCGCAGCACCGAGAGGCACCAAGCGACGGGCGTCGCTCGTCCTATGCTTCTCTCGCTTGAAGGGGTTCCGCTGATTTTCTTGCCAGGAGACACCAGATCGACGTGGGCATATCCGGTCCATTACCGACCGGCCTTGGCTTGTTCGATCCTCTTCATGCTGCCTCCCCTGGGCCTGCCTTGCGGTCGGCTTGCCTGGATACTCTCCAGGCGGGAACTGGCAGCTTTTCCATGTTCCGCATTCTCCACAGGATGGGTTAGGTCCACTCTGTACACCGGCGGTGCGCCATTCGCGTCGGGCTACGTTAGACAGCCCGAACTTGACCGCTGGCCTTCTTTTGGCCGGAGCCTTAAAACAGCCTCGTATGGCTCGTTCCTCTGACGATGCTTGCGAGTGTTCACGTGGGTTGACCCTACCATCCGATTCTAGCGCCGCACCCGGATTGAGGCTCCCAGGCTGGCTACATTGTCGGGAAGGCTTCACACCCTGGACAGTAGCCTTGCGGCCGCCCGCCCAACGCATGCTTCCCTGGAATACCTGCCGCGAAAGGCAGGACTGAGTCAGGTTGCCCATGCTCAGCAGTGATGAATGCGACTTCATGTCACAACCAACGCAAAGCTGAGCGACTGGTGGACTCTCACTTGGTGCGCGGCGGCGCCAGCCGCTGAAATTGAATCTTCTTCTCTGTGCCGTCCGTGAGGCGCACCGTCAGGCGGTCGTCCTGGAACTCGACGGAATTCACCGGACAGGCCGCCGCGCCCGCGGTGGGACAGAGCGCGTAAAGCAACGTCACGTTGCCCGATGCCTCCTTGCGATAGATCGCTGTCGGGATGGGCCGGATGCCTCCGTAGCCGCCCCCATGATCGGGCAGCCAACCTTGAACCACCGGCTCTTTCTGGCCCTTCACGATTTCACGCTGTCGGCTCCGAAGGCCAGCACGGTCAGGTTGGGACCGGCGTTCTGCGTGGCAACGCGCAATCCGTCCACCACCGCGTTCTCGGCGTCGAGGTGTAATAGCGTTTCGTAGGTGTGCGATTTGCCGTCCATTGGCTCCAGTTCGTCGGCGATGATGAACAGGTCGGGCTTGAGGTAGAAGACATGTCGTGTCTGGCGAACCAGGTGTTGTGCTTTTGGCCCCAAGCCTTCCTCATAAACAGCCGCGGCATGGTCGAAGGTGTCGTTGCTCTCCCAGACGTGCAGGAGTGGCGTCTTCACGACGAAGGTCGCCCTGGACGACTTGCGTCGGTTCTGCTCCAAGCCATCCACGAGCACCACGTTGTGGGCTCGGCTGCTGAGCACGTAACGCCGCCAATCACTCGCGTCATACGTGTAGGTGCCGCCTTCGACCAGCAGCGGCCGTCCGAACGCGGTGAGGATCACACTGAGTTTGTCCTCGTGCTGGTGACCGAACCCAAACGGTCCGCCGTCCATGCACAGCCAGAGCGCGTTCCGATCCCAGCCGCTGCGCATGATGAACTGGCCGGCATACGGAAACTCGTGCGACGTATGGTCGGGCGGTTGGCCTTCCTTGCCGTCCGTGGCAACCCACCGGAAATCGGCGCGCTGCGGAAATAGTCTGGCCCCTTTCTCCAAGTAACGCATCACGCTGCCCGCACCGGAATCGTTCAACGGCGGCGTGGTCCGATTCGGCTGCATGGAGTCGAGGAAATAGGCGAACATCTTTTCCATCTTGGCCAGGTAATCGTCCGGCACTTTGAAGCCGGTCTGCGCCACCAATTCCACCGGCCCGAGGAAATTGCGGAGAGCGACACCGTGATAGCCGGGTGCGAGTTCGATCTGCGCCCCATCCGGATACACCTGCACATCCAACTCGCGGTAAAGCCGGCCCAACGCCGTTTCGCGCCAGAGCTTGGCTTCGGTGAATTCCGGGAACAGTGCGCCGACGTGATAGAGGCCGTTGGCTTCCATCGTCAGCCAATTGCCCTGCCGGTGGAACTTCGTCAGATATTGCGCGTGCTCGACAAAGCTCTTCACCATCAGCCCGAGCGCGTCGTCATCAAACGCCTTGGCCGCAAGGAAACGGGGAAACACCTCCGGCCAGACAGTGACCGGTACGGATGCCGGCCTCAATGGTGCGCCAACGGGAGAAGGCGACATTGGCCGGCTTGTCCAGCGGCACCGGGCAGTCGTGTACCAGCTCTTGCAGCTCGGCGACGAATTCGCGGGCATATTTCTCGTCGCCGGTCGCGTAAAAGGCGCGGGCGAGGTCCAGCCACACTGCGTGCCGGCTGAGCTGCCAGGTCCATTCATGGTTGCGCGGCCATTTCGAGTCGGGTTGTGTCGTCGGATTGAACGCCCAATCAATCTTGTCCCCGAACTGCCACGGGATGCCGATGCTGGTGAAGCGGTGCTTGAGGGCGTTGTCCGCACCGCTGCTGCGGAAGCGCGGCTCCCGTCCAACCGCGTGCGGATCCAGTCCCCAGCCCGGAATTTGCCGAGTGCGGAAATGCTCGGCCAAAGCGTGTTTCGCGGCCGGCCAATCGGACTTGGTGATGGCCTCCTTAACCTCCGCCAAATCTGGCTGCGACACATCTACCAGGGCGAAGAACTGTTCATCGGTGAGTCGCGGGCCAGTCGCCGAAGACGACGCAGGGACGGCGGTGGCAGTGAACCAGCCGCCGAGGACAATGCCGATAAGGATTGCGCGGATCATAAAGTGTTCAGACGGTTCCCGCCCTGTGGGCATTCAGACGAGCCAAAAAGCAGCAGTGTGTACTTGCTTACGGATAGCAGCGTGCGATTCAGTTTCTCCAACGCCGCGCGCCGCTGGTAAAGACGTGAGGCATGGCGTTTACTGAAATCTAGCAACCAATAATTTCACTGGAATAGACTATTTCACCGTACGGTGAAATTGGCGCAATGGATAAAATTCCTGCCGACACCCCGGCGTTGTGCAGGCGATGTCGTGCCGGTGTCATCTTAATGAAGTGCGAATTCCGAAGTGCGAAGTCCAGTCAGTTCGACAATTGAAATTCGTCATTCTGCATTTTCCTTGCCCGCGACACTGACGCTGGCTGACCAGCAGGAGCTGCCCGCCGATCTCCCGTTCAATAAAAAGACGCCACGCCAAGGTGCAAAGAACTCTAACCAGCCATAAACACCGATGGACATGGAAGTGGCCGGACCTGTGGAAACCCTGTAATTACTTTCTCACAAACACATGGTTGACTTACTTTCTATATTGCGTAGGATTTAAGCATGAACGTAGTAACTAAAGCAGAGTCGGTTTACTTCTCGGTCAAAGGCCAGGTGGTCATTCCCCCGGCGCTTGCGGAAGGAGTTCGAGATCGAAGAAGGCACGCGCGCTTACGTGGAAGCCACGCCGGAAGGCATCCTCATCAAGCCCGTCACCCAGAAATTCATCCGCGGCCTGCGCGGCTCGCTCAAGGGCAAGGGCGTGTTGAAGGCAATGATGGAAGACCGCAAAGCCGAACGGAACCTTTGATTCATGACCGGAGAAGAGCCCAAAGCGCGCAAGGACTTCTCCCTCTCCGCCTCGAAAAGGGGAGAGGACTAGCGTGATCTGTCGAAATCAGATTTGAACTAAACTATGGCAACGAAAGTTTTGGATAGCTGGGCGCTGATCGCGTTCTTCGAGGACGAACCGGCGGCGGAAGCAGGTGGAAAAGCTGCTGGCGCAGGCGGCGGCGGAGAGGCACAAGCTCCTGTTGAGCGTCGTGAACTGGGGCGAGATTTATTACAACACCATGCGCGAAGTCTCGCAGGAAGCCGCCGAACAACACGCCCGCGCCATCGCCGCCCTGCCCATTGACATCGTGGGCGTGGGCGACGACCTCGCGCTCGCCCGGCAGGCCGCCATCTACAAGGCCACGCACAAAATGGCCTATGCCGACTGCTTCGCCGCCGCACTTGCCAAATTGAAAAACGCCGAATCGCTCACTGGCGACCCGGAGTTCAAGGCGGTGGAAAAGGAGATCAAGATCAACTGGTTAAGATGAAGCAACCGCCCAAGAGCAAATACGCGAACCACGAATTGGTGACAATCGCGATCCTTCTGCTGGGTGGAGACAGCCGCCCGGTGGACTTGGAAGACATTGCTGTGCAAGTGAATGATCTGGCTCCGGGGAGATTCGCGTGGAGAAAATACACTTCACAAATCAACATCAAGTATGTGGATGACGCATTACGGGACGCTAAGAAGATTAAGAACGGCAGTTACGTGCTAAAGTCGAGCAAGGACGAATGGCTCTTACCTGCCCACCTTGGACCGCGTGCTGAAGGCCGTAACCGCGGAACTCCCGTGCGCTTGGAGTCTGATCGAGACCATGCTAACATCCCAACAACTGACGAAGGGGAAATTCAGTCTCAGCGGCATAGCGCGGGCAACTGAGATCACGTCTCGGGATTGCCCCTTTGTTCTGGAGTCCGTCGGCGAACAGACCTACGCAGTTACGGCCAATATGTCGGGGGTCGCGACGCTCGTTGGCCAGATCGCTCGCAAATCGATTTCGCACTGGGGGGGTGCAACCATTGAGGACATCGCGGCTCAGACGTGCGCAATCACAGATCGGCAGATTTCAATTGAGTTTGCTGGAGCGGTGCTTTCAGCCCACGCTGGTTTTCGGTGGCTTGACGAACCAACCGGTTGGTTTTGGCTTGAATCCACTGCCCGGAACGCCTTGCTAAACCAAATCGAGAAAGTCCTCTCTGCGTGCAACCGGATTCACGTTGGCGAACTCCGGTCTGGCGTCTCTCGGCACCATCGCAGAGAAGGCTTTGCTCCGCCGCAGCGTGTTCTGCTGCAGCTATATGCACAATGCGGCTGGTGCCGTGTGGATGGAGATTACATTGAGGCTGCCAACGCCTTGGATCACCGGGCGGTGTTGAGCGCAACCGAGGCCGTAATCGTCGATTTGCTCAAGGAAAACCGCAGCATCATGGCACGCCAGGAGCTGGAGGATCAGTGCATAGCACGTGGCCTCAAGCGGGATATGTTTTACGTCCATCTGACCTATTCCCCTGTCATCGCGAGGTATGCTCCAAGCGTTTATGGTGTTCGTGGGACGGAGATTCCGCCAGGGCTTGCCGAGTCGATGGTCGAGCAACGCAGGAAGACAAGGGTGATCTCGGACTATGGTTGGCAGAAGGATGGGAGATACGTGTTTCCTACCGCCTTTCCGGAGGCGCTCTGTCAAATGGGATCGTGAGCGTTCCAGGAAGCATGAAGTCATACATCCAAGGGGAGTTCGGCCTTGTCTCTCCCGACGGGCAGTGCGTTGGCCGGCTTGTCGTAAAGGACACACAAGCGTGGGGACTTGGCCCGTTCTTCCGAAGGCGCGGCGGTGAACCAGGCGATGTTTTGGAGATTGTCTTCGATCCGAAGGAACGGATCGCTTCGGTTGCACGCGAGGAGTCAGACGAAGAACCATCCGAGTAGGCTATGTAGCGCGTGTTGCGCGCCTGGGAGCACCAGAAGGCTCATTGGGTGGAGCCGGCGTTTCACCGCACCAGTCAGCCGCGTGCTCACGAACGCAGCCACGCCAACTGAGTCATTCCGGCTTGGCATTGGTTTGGTTCAGCGTGCGCCCAAAGTCCCCCGATAGACCCGCACCCGTTTCCCGAAGAGATCAATCCGGAACCGGTTCTCACCGTGACGCAGCAGGATGGGCGTGGTACCGCCGACGCTCTGATACGGGTCGAAAGCGGCGACGGCGATCTGCCGGCCTTTCACGGCACCGGTGATGATTGGCCTCCGGTCCCACGCCACGTCGCACATGGTCGAGCCGTTCGCGGGCGGCGTGTACCACGTCTGGCCATCATCGAGGCTGTATTCAAAGTCACGGCGTGTGCCCCCTTCCACAATGTCGGCGATCTGGGAATACTTCCAGGCGGCCAGGGCATAATACGCGGGGGAATATGCCAGACAGCAAGTGCCGGGAACGCGGGAGTAGCCCGGGGGCGTCCCGGGCACATCGGGCTGCCAACTGCCACGCGGGTCGTGGTTGTCGAGCGCGTATTTCACCTGCCAAAACGCAGCGTTCGGATCGGGCGAGGTCGTGAAGAAGGAATCCCAGAGGTACGCCCCGTCGCCTTCCAGAAAACCGAAAAACGCCAGTTGCTCGGTGACGTTCGGGGCCACCGGCAATCGTTCCTTCCAAGTGACCACTCCCGGCGGATTGGTCGTGCGCGTGCGGAAGGCGATGGAGGGATGGTGGTATTTGCCCTCCAGGATGGACATGCCAAACCAGATCTCCGGCTTGCCGCGATTGACCGGCTAGCGGCGGTTCACCCGCGAATAATGAATCCACGATGGGAACGTGTAATCGAAGCGGAACTGCCGCAGTTCATCGTCGTAGCCGAAGAGGTGATCGAAGTAGGTCGTCACGCAGACGGCACCGAACAGTTCCGCCAGCGAGGTCTTCCGGCCGTTGACTTCCACCGGCCGCGTAATCGCGCGGTGAGTTACGGCCATAGCCTTGGCCGGATCCGAATAATGTTCCGCCAGCACCGGGAAAGTGGCCGCCCACTTCTGATCCCCGCCAGGTTGCCATTTCCGGTAGGGCGGCGCGCCGCTCCAGAAATCGCTGGGCTTGCAGCGCGGATTGCGCCGGCGCATCTCCTGGAAGAAGACGCACAGCCGCTCGATCGTGGCCGGTTGGTAGTCGTCATGCCAGAACTCCTCGTCGAGAAAGAAATACTCGGCGAAACTGGCGGCTGCCGCGCGGTTGGTCACGTGCGCGAGCGAGCATTCCATGAAGGCCTTTTCCGTGGGCGAGATGTGGTCCTGCTGCTCGTTGGGATTCGGCTTCGAGCCGATACCCTCGTTCAAAAAACCCGTTTGGATCGTGATGGCGCGCCGCGTCGGTGGCAGTTGGTCGAAATCAGTTCCGGCGCCGGCGATATGGGTGACGCCATGGCGGAACATGTTCGAGAACGTGAGTCCCTCGGCATACCGGCCCAGGATGAAGACTTTTTTGGTGGGAAGCTGAAACGACGGCAGCAGCTCCGTGAAGAGCGGCAGCCGTTCCCCGGCGCGAAAACGAAATTGCGCCGGATCTTCGCGGATCTCCGTCAGTACGCCGGTCGTATCCTTGTCCGCGCGCACGGTCCGGCGGACGCCCTGCCCGCCCACCCACAAGAATGCCGCATCGCAGGCTTTGCGCGGGTCGTCGCTGGTCCAGAAATCCGTCAATGGGCGTGGCTTGCTCAGTTCATAGAGATGCACCAGATAGAGGCGATTGGGCTCCACCTCGACATCCTTGATCGGTCGGGGTTGCCTGCCATCGCCAATGAAATCCCAGTCCACAAAGTAGAACACGTTGCGGTCCGGCGGTTGGTAGCCGGAGACGTTGCTCAGGAAATATCGTCCACTTCGCTCCTCCACCGTAAGCTGGAGCTTTGATTGATCGGTGCTGTTGCACCAAAAGAGTGGTTCCCCGGGCGGTGCCGCGTTAGTCGCCGGCAAGCCAGAGAGTAGCCAGAAGCTGGTGAAAATGGCTGCGTAGGATCGGTCGTGAACGTTAAGTCTCATGTTTGAAAAGGCTTGGCAGAGGTGAAACAAATGGTCCGCAATGAGCCGTCGTGGAGGCTAACCATGGGGATGAGCAATTGGTCCACGACCTCGCCTGGAGCAGCCGCGAACAGGACAATTTCTAAGCGGCGCCAAGGCGAAGTCGAGCGTGTTGGTTTGGTGTTATTCAACGTATGAATTGGAACTCCGACGTGCCAAAGCCCTGTTTATTCATCGTGCTGCCGTACTAGACCGCCAGACACTAACAGCCTGTTTTAAAATTGGGCGAGATCCTGCGGCGAGGGATTTTGGACGGGGGACCACGCCGAATTTTAAAACAGGCTCTAAAACGATCTCATTGCTTCACCGACCGCAACCACGGCCAAGCCTTCGCAATATTGAATGCCGACCTGAAACGAGCGTCACAATATCAATGTTCGCAACTAATTTGCAGTGGATTCTTCCGACCGGCCGACGACTGATCGGCCAAGGTCGTCGTCTTCACCTGCCGTGCCGTGCCGGTCTTACGGCGTTGTTACTCGGTGCAGTGTGCCTGGTAAATGTCCTCGCGGCTACGCCGGCCGATAAGTTCGCGAAAGAGATTCGGCGTTACGATGAATTGGCGGCGGCAGCCCGGGAGACGCTGGCGGCTCGCCTGGGCGACCTCAACGACTTCCCGGTGTTCAAGAAAGTGGATGGCCCACTGATCACGAAACATCTGGAGGCGGTTTCCCAAACGTGGGCCGAAGCGGCGCGGGCGCTCGAGGAGGGTAACGAAACCGCCGCCGCCGCCCTGGCCCGGCGGGCGGAGGAGCTGGCGGGTCAGCGCGGTCGTTGGGAACAGCGGCTGAACTGGCGGCGCCTGCAAGCGCAGCATGAATACTTGCCGGCTACCGCCAAGGTGTTCTTCATGCTGGCGACCGAGCGCAATGGAGACCTTGAAAAGGAGGTGGGAGCTTTCCTGGAAGCCAAGCGACGCCGTTCCGAGGCTTACGGTCGCCTGGCCGAAGCGACCACTCCTGCGGCCGACGATCAGATCCTCTTTAAGCTTCAGGATGAAGTGTTCGCTCTGGATGTCGAAGTGGGGGTGGCCGACATGAAGTATGGTTGGGCGCGAGAAGATTGGGACTTCCACCGGTGGGTCGTGACGGATCCGAAGGTGATCTCCCTGGAACTCCGCGCCGCCCAGGAACGGTTGACGGAGTGGAGACACCAACGCGAGCAGACCTACCGGCAATCCCGGAACGAGCAACATGAGCTGGAGCGATTGGATCGCGAGCGCGAGGCCTTGCTCAAAGCACGGGAAAACGCCTATCGAACCGCCAAGGCAGCACGGAATTCATCCGGTCAATCTTCCGAACGATAAAGCAGAATCCGGACACCCCAGATATGACGAAGAACCTCATGATGCGATCGGCGATGCGAATTTGTTGGGCGGTATGTTGGACGATGGCGGTATGGGCCCAAGCTGCATTGGGTGGCAGCGTGTTGACGCGCGATGGCAATACCCACACCGGGCAGGTGGCATTCAGGGCGGGCAACCTGGTTGCGGTGACACCGGCGAGCGGGGAGGCGCAGACTGTGCCGCTCGATGAAGTTGCCAGAATCACCCTGGTGGAGCCGATGCAGGCGGCCGGAAAACCTGCGGACCGCGATCCTCATTTACCGCTGCCGTGGCAACAAGCCGATGTTGGTCGGGTGAAGGGGCCAGGAAGCGGTCAGGAAGCGAACGGCGTTTTCACCGTGCGGGGGGCGGGTTGGGGCGTTTGGGGTGAGGCGGATTCGTTCCACTTCGTCTATCAGCCTTGCGTCGGAGATATTGACGTGAGGGTGCGCCTGGGAGCGCCGCCGAGCGAAGAGGACGCCTTCATGGCCGGACTCAGCCTCCGCGAAACGTTGGATGCCAGCGCCACTCAGGCGTCGGTGATGCTGTTCCCTGGGGGCGTCGTTTGGATGAGTTGCCGGCCCGTCAGCGGGGCGGTCGAATCGACAACGACGCCTGGGAACATGCCCTATCAATGGTTGCGATTGGCCCGGACCGGCGACCACTTCAGTGGGTTCTGCTCCCGGGACGGGAAGAGCTGGATCCTGGCGGGAACGGTCAAGGTCAAGATGGACCTCACCGCCTACGTGGGTCTGGCGTGCGCGACCACATTGAATCACGCAGTGTTGGGAACCACGTTCGATCACTTCACGCTCGGTGCCCATAGCATGGGGCCGGCCGAAGGCTTCGGATTGGTGGACGGTTCTCTGGTGGCCGCTCGCGTGCAACAGATGGATGAGCAATGGCTGCAGTATGTGGATGCCGCCGGAACAGAACAGCGGCTGCCGGCAAACGCCGTGGCGTATCTACTTACGCGTCCTTTGCCTTCGGACGTGCGTGAAGCGTTGGCCAAACAGGCCCCGGGTGTCGCTTTGGCTAACGGCGATAAAATCGAGGGTTACGTCGAAAGCGTCCGTCACGGCAAAGTCGGCGTCACCTCGTTGCTGTTTGGCCACCAGAACCTGCCGTTCTCGCAGGTAGTCACCGCGGTGCTGCGACCCACGAATGCCCGTGGGACGTTTTCGGTAACCATCCGCGACGGCTCGATTTACCGTTGCCCTAAATTAACCGTGAGTGATGGAGTGGTGACCGCCGAAAACGAAACCCTTGGCACGATGGACCTGAAGGCGGAAGCGATCGCGGAAATAGACCTGGGATTGTCACGCGAATGACTCTCGGATATTACGAGCGGCATTATTAGCGGGGTATGGACACACCAAAACAAGTGTACCCCGCTCGGCTCTCCTTCAGCCGAACTGCTGTGCGCCCGCACTGATTGCACTGATCGGAGTCCAAATCTTCGGAACTGGTGTCAACTCGTGCGCCGCTGGCCCGATCACAAATCCGGAGTTTAAGGCTGCCGAAACCGCCGAGCAGAACGGTGATTCCGCCACCGCATTGCGGCGCTACGAAACCATCTACGACTGGTGAAGCCGATACCATCATGGTATTCGCCAAGGTGTGGGGCGATCCCCAAAAAGACGAAGCGAGCGAAGTCGTGCCGCAAATGCTTTTGGGTGGCGCATTGGGTGCGCTCGGTGAGTTCACCAAGGGCGCACTCGCCTGGAGCAAGTCCTATGTCAGTCTTGAGCCGTATCTGGGGTTGCACATGCCGACGGTCAGCCGGCCAGGACAAATCGGCGCCGACCGCAGCAAACTGGCCGCAGTTCTAACGGGCGCGGCCCATGGCAAGTATGTGAAGCTGCCGGACGAAGATCTCCACACGATTTACCTTGGCTGGACGCCAATGCGCCCTTTTACGGCCGTGTCGCCGCCTCCCTTGCAGTAGCCGCGACTCACTGAAACGCTGGGCGTAACGGACGAAACGCCCGACAAAACTTGAGTCCAATCCGCCGCCCGGAACCAATGGCTCAAAATGTCCGCGGGACAGTGGATGGGAGACCGGCGCAACGGGGGGTTACTTAGACAAAGTGGTCTTGTAGCGCATTGAAATCCGCTGCCGCTAGCCTGCCTCTTGGGTAGCCCTTTGCCACATACGAACCTGCCGGCCTTCTCGACCGCGCAGGCGCTGGGGATTGAATAGGGCTCAATGCTTGGCAAGAGTCCGGGTTTCCCATCTGTCCACGGTGGTCTCGCCATGGACGCCGCATTCGAACTTGAGGGGTGACTCCAGGCCGCGAGGTGCATCGGTCTTGGGATTCTCGTAGCGGTCCGTGTCAGAGACATTCACCAGCGTGTTGTTCTGGATCACCGCGTCGTAGCTTCGGTCATTGCGCAGCAGCGGACGGGGTTGGCCTTCGCACTCGATGACGTTGTTTTGGATGCGGATGGTTGGGAAATCACACTTCGGATTGAAGCCGAACAAGCCGTCCCGCCGCGGCGTTACGGTGGTCCGGGCCACGATATGGTTGTTGCGGATTGTCAAATGGCTGTAGGGCTCATTGATCCAAACCACTCCTCGACCCGGATTGCTAACGAGGTTGTTGTGGAACAGAGCCGGACCTTTGGCGGGCGCATGGCCAAAGCCGGAAATCAGGTTGCCGTAATCCTGCTTGACGTCGAAGTCGAACAGGTTGTGATCGATCTCAACCCCATTGCGGACGAACTCGATGGAATAGCTGTCCCGAAAGCAATTGTGATGAATGTGGAACGTGCGACCACTGGCCGGAACCGGTCCGCCAGCGTACTTCGGAATCGAAATCGTGCCATCACAAAGATTGTGGTCGATCTCCACCTCCTCATCGTTCTCAAAGGGAAACTCCATCGAGAAATTCACGGCAATCGTGTTGTGGTGGAGACGACAGCGTTTTCCCTGGCGGCCTTTGATCCCATAGAATTCATCGGCTTTGCCCATTTGCGTACGAACGAAGCGATTGTGGGCAATTTCAGTATCGGACATCCAAACCGCAAAGATAGCGCCGCCGGTAATTCCGCCCTTAAGGCCGGGTTCACCTCGTTGCCAGCGACCGCCCGCATCGATGAATTCACAATCGTGGATCTTCGCACCCTTCAGGAGAAAAGTCCGAATGCCAGCCCACAGCACATCCTGAACGCGCAAATGATGCAGATGCAAATCCTTGTTGGCCCACCCGTAGATCGCCCCATGGAGTTGCGGGCCGCGCAGGGTCAAATCGGAAACCGTGATGCCGGTCGCCTGGTCCGGCAGGCGGATCAGGTAGGCATAGGTGTCCATCCCCTGCGTTTTCATTTCCGGATCCGGAAGCGTCGCGGTGGATGGTTTCCAGGAGGAGACATGTGTCAGAATGGTCTTGGCCATCCCGGCACCTTTGAGGGTCATTCCCGCTTTGGGCTCAAGCGGGGCCGTCAGCTCGTAGGTTCCGGCGGCAATCTCGATGGTAGCCCCCTCTGCGCCGGCGCGCACCGCCTTGACCAGTTCGGCCGTGGTGCCAACCGATTCAGCCATGCCGGGGGAGTCGGCGAGAAAACCTGCCAGCGTCAGCAGCAGGAGCATCTTCATGAACCCGTGTCGTGCCACCCGGTCAGGCTGCCGCAGAACAGACCGGACATCGCTCTTCGGAATTCGGTGATTCACAGAGTATTGTATTGGCATCAAAGTTATGACGGTCAGCGCGTCCCCAAATTCATTCGACCCAAGCCTACTGAGTAATGTTTTCATCTACGGATCATTCCTCCTTCACTGAACGCTTGACCAGCTTCGTTGTTGCCTCGTAAAGCGCCTCGCCCAGCCAGAGGAAATGGCCGTAGTTGCGGATGAACCAATGCAACGTCGGCCCCGTGGCATCGGCCACCCCAAACGCTGCCGCGACGACCCAACGTGCTGCCGGCATTCTGCCGGCAGATCGAACGGAGGAGGACCCCACGAAATGGCAAGCAACGCCGGGCGCCCCACTGGCCGCTGGCGGCAGCGGCAGTTCGGACGTTTCCAGTGCCTCCGTTTCTGCCGGCGAGACGCCGGCAGCACGCTGGCAGTTTGGAGTGCGTGGAGCTTGCTCCCGCTTGTGCATGCGTACCGAGGCTACATGGGTCAGCAACGCGTCGATATTCCCTGCACCCCAAAATTTCCCCCGCGAAGTAATGTCCAACGTGAGAAGGCGGAGCTGGAGCTGCTTTTTATGCATCGCCTCCTCACGTCGGCGGGTACACGCTGTCGGCGGCCACGATTCTTGATTTGCGAATTTGATTTATCCTTGCGCATACTTCAATTGTCGCAGCGTGGAATGAACGTTTAGATCAAAACCATTATGAGCAAGACACATCGTTACTTTATGACCTTGATTGTGGCCGGGACCGCTCTGGCAGCCGGACCGTTGGCCGTGGCTGACGTGGGTGTCGGCGCGAAACCGTTGCCGGGCGCCGAGGTGATCATTGATGGCACCCGTCAGATGTTGGACGGCAAGTGGACGTATTGGGAAGGGCCGGGCTTCCGCGCGTCGATGCCCATCAAATGGCAGGTGGTGGACGATCCGGTGGATCCCGGCACGGCGATTTCCACCGCCGATCCCACGGCCGCCGGCGGCAAGTATGGTTCGGCGGATATTGTCACCAAAAAGAAATACCGCGACTTCCGATTGCACATCGAATTTCTGATCATGAAGCCGGGCGGGAACAGCGGTGTGTATCTGCAGAACCGCTACGAGATCCAGGTGCTCGATGGTGACCGCGGCAAGCACGGCATGGCCGCGGTGATCAACGAAGCCGAAGCCCCTTTCGATGCCTACCACGGCACCGGCAAATGGAACGTATACGACATCACCTTCCGCGCCGCCCGGTTCAAAGACGGTCAGCGCGTCGAGAAGGCGATGCTGACCATGTATTTCAACGGCAAGAAGGTTCACGAGAACCAGTCGATCAACCAGGTGTGGGGCGGACCGAACTCAGGCATTGACGGCGGCAACAATGGCGGCAAAGGCATTACCGATACGCCGGGCGGACTCAAACTCCAGGCGGAAGGCCACGACGTGCGCTATCGCAATGCCTGGATCAAGGAATTGGATTTGAAAACTGCCGACACAGATTTCCCGAAATCGGAATAATCTCGCGCCGTCGAATGGAAATTACGACCTGTGAGCGGCCGGTGCTTTCGAAGCGATTGCGCCGGGCACTTCATTGTGCCGCCGGTTTGCTCCTGCTGGGGACGGTGTGGCAAACCTCGAACGCTGCCGTTGCCGAGCCGCAACGGCTGTCACTCTGGCCGAATGGCGCCCCGCAGAAAAACAGCACCAACGAGGCGGTCGAGGTGCCGATCACTGTTTATCTGCCGGACGCGACCAACGCCACCGGCACCGCCATGGTGATTTGTCCGGGGGGCGGCTACGCCGGTTTGGTCACCGGCGCGGAGGGCCACGGCATTGCTCGTTGGCTCGGACAACATGGCATTGCCGGGGTGGTCTTGGAATACCGGCTCCCCCGTCACCGCCCGTTTGTGCCGCTGATGGACGCGCAGCGCGCGATTCGCACGACGCGATTTCATGCGCGGGATTGGCACCTCCGGCCAGATCGGATTGGCATCATTGGCTTTTCCGCGGGCGGGCATTTGGCGTCCACCGCGCTCACCCATTTTGACACCGGCACCCCGCAGGCGACGGATCCGATTGAGCGAGTAAGTTCGCGACCCGATTTTGGCGTGCTGATCTATCCGGTGATTACGCTGGGCGAGAAAACGCACCACGGCACGCGGAACAACCTGCTGGGCTCGAATCCAAAACCGGACCTGGTGAAACTGTTTTCCAATGATCTGCAAGTGACCGACCGCACGCCGCCCACCTTCTTGGCCCATGCGTTGGATGACACGCTCGTGCCACCGGACAACAGCCGGATGTTTTTCGAGGCGTTGCAAGCCCACCAGGTGCCGGGCAAGTTTCTTGAACTGCCGCATGGTGGACACGGCCTGAATGGATACTCGGGTCCGATGTGGACTGCTTGGCAAACCGGCTGCCTCGATTGGCTCAAGTCCATAAAGCGGCTGCCGTGACCGCCCGGCAACTCGTGGAGCAGTGCGTCCCGCCTGTCCCGATTTCCAACAAGCCGTGCAACATTTCTTCGAACGTGCTGATACCAATTGACGTTCGTAGCCCATTCGTGGCGGCCCAGACAGTGTAGGTGAATGGCGCGATTTTGGAACGGCCTGCATTCTGTCGCGCCAGCGTTTGGAGTGCGTCCGGCTTGCCGGCGCTTTTGCGGGGAACGCAACCAACAAGCTACTGATGCGGACGCTTCATCGTTGGCGAGCCGAATGGTATTTTACGAAGGCGGGAGCAAGCTCCTCGCACTCCAAACGCTTCGCGACGTTCGGAGGCACCAACACCTCGCTCGGCTACATGGTAGGACAGCGCGTCCCGCCTGTCCCGAAATGCCAAAGAACGCCCTTTGCAACAAGTCCACCATGACGACAATTGAGCGGTCCTTGACCATTCGGGACAGCCGAGACGGCTGTCCTACGTGATGGCTCGCAACGCCGGTAGGACATTGCGTCTCGCCTGTCCCGCACGCACTGCTTACGTCCATTCACACAAGCTCTGCACATAAGTCGCGGAGCCATCGCGGAGCCAGCCGTCCAACTGGGCCTGGTCTTTGAGTTGTTGGCCGCGCAGACGGGGGACCACGGCAAAGCGTGATTCGATTTCCGGCAGCGCCGTCATGTCCACCCACAGCTTTTCGAATTGCGTCACGGGGAACACGTCCTCCTGGCCGTGGCCCCAACGTTTCTTCACGTCTTTGATCGTGATGTACGTCGGCATCTTGGCGGCGAGCGTCCGAATGGCGGCAGTCACTTTGCCTTCGTTGGACAAGTCGTTTCGCGCCAGTTTGAAGGCAGCCAGTAACTGGTCGAGATCGATCCAGCACGTGTTCGAGTTGTAATAGCTCAGGCCGAACTCGACTTCCTCGCGAGGCATGGCCAGACCTTCCACCAGCCGCACCCGGCCATTGACGCGCGCCAGGCCGCCGCCGCGATCATCCAGTCGGCGCGTGATCACTTCGAACGTCAAACCCGCACCGCTGGCGATGTGTTGGCCCAGCAACGCGGGGTCCGCGTCCGCGCCCAGGGTGTCAATGTTATGCAGCATCAGGTATTTCAACTGCGGGCGCTCGGTGAGCAGTTGCGCCAGCACGCCATTGCGGAACAGGTTGGGCACTTCGTACCAGTGGCCGACCGGATGCAGACATTGGAGTGGCAGGTTGTCTGTGTAATCGCTCGCTGCACCCAGCGACTCCGCCCATTGGATCAGCGCGTGCCGGAGACTATCGCGGACCTTTTGTTGCTGCTCGTCGAGCATTTGTTGGGGCATTTCTTCCCAGGCAAACCGGAGATCGCGCCCCGTGGGCACCATGCGGAGCCCCACTGCCTTGCCCGGTGAAAGATGCAGCGGTCCTTCATAACCGTAATTCTTTTGTTGCGCCAGGAATCGAGCGGTGGGCTCATGCGTAAGATAGCTGGTGGTGAAAATGTGCGGCAAGGTCGTCCCTGCCTTTTGGGAAATTCGCCGGCTCTTGGCCAGGTGTGTCTCAATAAACGTGCGATGGCGTCCGCCGAGTTTGCAAAAGGGGTGCAGCGCTTTGACAACCCCAGCGCCTTGCGTCCACCGACTCCCCGCGCCTGCGGCCAAGGTAACTACGGCGACCTCGCCGTGACGCAAGGCGCTCCAGCCGCGTTCGATCAAGTCCGGCCGCAGGTCCGGCGAATCAGACATTACTTCGTTTTGCTGGGAGCGTTGATCCGTAGCCCCCGACGTGCGGAGGCGGACATTTTCGGCCCCCGTGCTGGACGAATTCGCCTCGTCCCCTCGGCGGCTACTCGGCTCCAATTTGCCCCGGGACGCGCTGATGACTTGCCCGACCAACTCCGTGGCATCGACGACATCTTCCGCGCGCACGTCTTCAATCACGGCGCTGGCCGGCAGCCGGTTTTGCGACAAACCAATCCGTCCGTCCTTGAGATCGCGACGGATTTGTTCGTGCTGGGTGCGGTCAAAACCATGGTGTTCGAGCAACAGCTCGAGCGACTGTTCGTTGGCGGACTCGGCTTTGCCACGCGGCAACATCACGTCAAAGAGCGCCTGCACCATGCCGCTCAATTCCGGCTTGGTGCGGCAGGCGGCGCCGAACTTGTCCAACTCGGCGCGCCGCACCGGCGACAGGGCGTGCCGCTCCTGGCGCAGCAGCGCGGGCACCGTCAATGTGTAATACCGGGGTGGCATCAACGCGGCTTCGCTCTCGAGCAGGTCGGCGAACGTGCCGTGTTCGTTGATGGCAAAATCGTAAACCACCGGTTCCATCGCGAATGGCAGCGCGTGCTGGAGATCGCTTTTGAGCGCTGACATGATCTCCTGCAAGCGCGTTTGCGCTTCGGTCTTGCGCGCCGGGTTGAAGATGAATCCCATGCCGCCACCGGACATCCCGCCCAGCATCCAAAAGCCCCAGAACGCTTCGCCAAAACTGCCCCGGACCTGCTCGATAAGCGTCTCCGTGAAGTAATTGCTGGCCCAGGGAATGATGGTTTGCAGTGGCTCAAAGAAATTCTTCGTCGTAGCCCGGCCAATCGCCCGCACGTCGCCGGCTCGCAAGGCCGCCAGGATTTCGTCGAGAATGTCCCAGCATGCCCCGGCGCGCTTTCCATTCGGCTTCGCAGCGCAGCAGATATTTCTCGGTCACCATTTCGAGAATCGGCCCGACGTTTTGGGCCATGCCACCATGGACCAACACCAAGCTATCCTGCAGGGCGCGCCGGGTTTCAGGCGAAGCATCCGGTTGTTCGAGGATGCGATGCGTGGGCATGAGCCGTCCGCGACTGATGCCCCACTCGGGATCGCCCTCCTGGGCCAGGGCGCCTTCAATGAGTTTCATGCTGGGCCATACGCCGCCCGAATCCTGCCAGCCGCCGCCGGAACCGCTCAGCCATTCACCCAAGAGAGCGCGCGCCAGCACCAGCCGCCGTTCCTCCTCGTGCAGCGGCCCGGCGAGGGATTGGGCCTGGCCCGTGGCCCGCATGCAGACCGAGATCAACGCGGCCAGCAGGTTGGTGGAAACGGCCAGGCGCGAGCCCTTGGGGATGTCGTTGACACTGCTGACGATTTCCAACCCGCGTCCCGGTCCGACGATGCGCGCGAGCAATTCCGCCAGGCTTTGCCCGGAACCTTCGATACCTGGAGGCACAATGCCGGCAGCAATCACTGCTGCTTTGAGCAGGCCCAGGTAGTCCTTGGCGAAGTCAAACATTTCGGCGAGATGCGTGATGTCCGCCGTGCAATTCAAATCGACACTGACCAGGCGCAACAATGGTTCGTCGATCACTCGCAAATACGCTTCGACCGGCGGGCGCGGAGCTTGGTCGCGGCCATGCACGCCCAAATCAATGGACACATTCAATACCTTCGCGCCTTCGGGATAATCCATGCCGAGGAAGAAAATATCGCTCCAACCGCAGTGCGTGAGGTCCATGCGGACGGGCGTTCGTTCGCGCAGAATGGGATGTGTGCCATCGTCGGCCTGGCACAGTAACTCGGGCCGGATGCGCAATGGTTGATCGATGGGATGGCCCATGCGAAACATCCATTGGTTGCCCCGCACCGAACGCACACTGCGCCGCACCTGGTCCGCGAGCGTCTGAAATGCGAGCCGTTGATAGGCCGCCGCCAGCGCGCTCGAAATGCCGTCGCTCGGACCCTGTTCCGCTTGCACGCTCAGGAAATGATCGATGGCCTCCTCGAAACGGCGTTGGAGGAGGTGTTCGTAGCCTTTGAACGGGATCAGCCCGGTCTGGTTGTCGGCCAAGGGCGTTTCGGCGAGCAGTCGCCCCGGAAGATGAAAGCGATGGAGCGCGTACAGGAAGAACAGCGCCCGGACCCGCTCGTAGAGGTTTTCACTGCGCCGGCGAAACGTGTCCAGTTCCGCCGCCTGGGCCATCAGTTCCCGGAGTGACGTTTCCTGGCAAAGCGCGTCGAGTGATTGATGGCGTGTCGCCGGGTCGGTGGCGGTGATGATGCTGGTTAGACTTTGCATGTTATGCTGGGCGCCAAGGTCACAAAACCCGCGCCCGCCGTCAACAGCGCGTGATCTTGGTGGGGCAGAGGGGGTGAATGGCCGTCGCTGCCTCGTGCCGGCGCTTTTGCGCAGGTGGTTCAAATCCTGACGCAAACGGTTTCGTTCATTGCACGCCCTATGTCCACCGACAGCGGGAGCAAGCTCCGCGCACTCCAAACGCTGGCGCGAGGTTTGACTGGGTCGGCGGAAATGGCGCGCGGGCGTTTGGAGTGCGCTCGGCTTGCCGGCGCTTTCGCACACCCAAAGCAGCTTGGCCAAATTGGTGGACGGCCCTCTGGCCTCAAGTTTCCATCGCCGTTCCGGCAAACAAATCCAATTGTGGCGGCGGCTCCAGTTGCTTCAGCTTGTCCCGTTCGGCCCGGTGTCGCGCGGCTTGGCGGACATTGCCTTCGGGCGTCAGTTCGCTTTCCTCGAGGTTGCGCAGGATTACTTTGGCCCGCTCCAGTACGGGCTTCGGCACGCCGGCCAGGCGGGCGACCTGGATGCCGTAGCTTTTGTCCGTGCCGCCCTCGACGATCTTGCGCAGGAACACGATCTGGTCGTTCCACTCGCGCACGGCCACGTTGAAGTTCCGCAACCGCGGCAAGCGCCCGGCCAGTTCGGTCAACTCATGGTAATGCGTGGCGAAGAGCGTTTTCGCGCCAACCTGGTTGTGCAGGTGCTCGACGATGCTCCACGCCAGGCTCAACCCGTCAAACGTGCTCGTGCCGCGGCCAATTTCATCGAGCATGATCAGGCTGCGCGCGGTGGCGTTGTTCAGGATGTTGGCCGTCTCGCTCATCTCGACCATGAAGGTGGATTGCCCGCGCGCCAGGTCGTCGCTGGCGCCGATGCGCGTGAAAATGCGGTCCACCAGATCGATGCGCGCGTCGCGCTGCGGGCATGAACGAGCCGGTGTGCGCCAGCAGCGCCAGCAAGGCGACCTGGCGGATGTAAGTGCTCTTGCCGGCCATGTTCGGGCCGGTGATCAGGGCGATCTGCGGACGCGGTCGTCGCTATCCAATTCGCATCATCGTTCGGCACGAACCGTTCTTCGATCAGCGTTTGCTCCAGCACCGGATGCCGGCCATCGCGAATGTTGAGCACGCCTTCGTCGCCCACCTGCGGGCGGCAGTAGTTGTGCAGCCGCGCCGTTTCGGCGAACGCGGCCAGCACGTCCAATTGCGCCAGCGCCGACGCGGTTTGCTGGATTGCGTTCAAGCCAGGCCAACACTTCTTCGCGCACGCGCTAGGAACAGTTCGTATTCCAGCTTGGTGCTGCGTTCCTCGGCGCCGAGGATTTTGCCCTCCATTTCTTTCAGCTCCGGCGTGATGTAGCGTTCGCCGTTGGCGATGGTCTGCTTGCGGATGTATTGCGGCGGCACCTTGTCGAGATTGGACTTGGTGACCTCGATGTAATAGCCGAACACGGAGTTGAACCGCACTTTCAGCGAGGTGATGCCCGTGCGCTCGATTTCCTCCTGCTGCAGTTTGGCGATCCAATCCTTGCCGCCGCGCATGCGCTTTGCGCAGTTCGTCGAGGGCCGGGTCGAAGCCGTCGCGGATCATGCCGCCGTCCTTCAGCGCCAGCGGCGGTTCGTCCACGATGGCGCGGGCGACCAGTTCAACCAGGTCGGGCAGTTCGGTGAGTTGGGCGGCCAATTCGCCGAGCAAAGATGCCGCGGGTGCGGGCTGCGCTTCGGTGGCTTCGGATGGAATGAGGCCGGGCGGTTCCGGGAGGGTGCTCGCTGGTTGCGCCTCGAGTTGGCCAGCAACTGTTTCATCTTGGGAATTTGTTCAAGCCCGTGCGCAGGACCTGCAGATCCCGTGCGTTGCCTGTCCGATGCTCAACCGGCCAATCGTCCGTTCCAAGTCGCGCACTTCGCCCAACAACGTGCGGAAATTCTCCATGGCACTCGCGTTGGCCAGCCAGACTTGGACTACGTCCTGACGACGGTTGATTTCGGCGGCGTAGCGAGTGGTTGCGTCAGCCAGTCACGCAACCGTCGCGCGCCCATGGGCGTGACCGTGCGATTCACGACGCCGTAGAGCGTGGCCGAACGCGGTGCGTCCCGGTGCAAGGGCTCCAGGATTTCCAAGTGGCGCAGCGTGGTGGCATCCAGGTGCAGGTAATCGGTCGGTTGATAAAAGGACAACGACGTCAGATGCGCCACGTCCCGCCGCAAGTGTTGCGACAGATAGTGCAACACTGCGCCAGCGGCTCCTACGGCGGCGGCGCGGTTTTTCAAGCCGAAGCCATCCAAGGTCGCCACTTTGAAATGTTCGCGCACGGTGAACACGGCGGTTTCCGATGCGAACACCCAATCCTCGTAACCGATGAGAATGGGGAAAGCGTTCTTGAGCAAGCTATGCACCGCGCCAGCTTCCGCGGGATAAATGACTTCCGCCGGCCGCAACCGTTCCAGCTCGTTCAGCAGCGCCACCTCGCCTTCGACTTCCGTGGACTGGAAGCTGCCGGTCGTCAAATCCACCACGGCGATGCCGGCGGTCTTACCCGGCGCGCACACGGCGCACAAGAAGTTGTTCCGCTCCGCCTGGAGCATCCGCTCATCGAAATGCGTGCCCGGACTCAGAATCTGGGTGACTTCGCGTTTAACGAGTTTGCCGGGCTTGGCGTCCTCCATCTGGTCGCAGATCGCCACCTTGCGACCGGCTTTGAGCAAGCGTCCGATGTAGCCGGTGCGGCGTGGAAGGGGAGCCCGCACATCGGCATGTCGTTGCGTTTGGTCAGGGCCAGGTTGAGCAACTTGGCCCCGACTTGAGCGTCCTCGAAAAACATCTCGTAAAAATCGCCCAACCGAAACAGCAGCAACGCGTCTTTGGGCAACTCGCCCTTGATCCGGCGGTATTGCGCCATCATCGGCGTGAGTTGGGCGGCTTTGGCCATCGCCCGGAAAGGTAAACCGAAAGGGGGATCCGTTCGAAGTCAAAATTCGGACGGCAAAATGATCGGGAAATCCGAAAGAAGCTCGTCAGGATATTTCTGCACCAGATCGCACCACGCAGAATTTGGAAAGCTACCTTTCACCGCAAAGACACGAAGGGCGCAAAGGTTTTCCGCCCCAGCCTTGGTGCCCTTCGTGTCTTGGCGGTGAACTGAGGCCTGCCAGATGCAGTGGCTGGTGCGACACCCTTGAGTTTCAGGTCTTTGGGCTTCGGGCTTCGGATTTCGGCGTTCGGATTTGGCTTTTGATCTGGATATTTCGCACCGAGTTTAAAACACGGACCGCCTGTAGCCGCCGACGTAAGGAGGCGGAGCACTGGAAGAGGTGCCAGGTCCGCCTCTTTCCGTCGTCGGCTACAGCGAGTGTGAAATGTTCGGGTTGGCCCTCTGCCGCTCCTTTTCCGACAACAAAATCTTGGCCGCGAGGCTGGGGCAACATAAAGTCTCACCGACAGCCGTCTGACCTTGGCCTGCGTTAAGCGCCGCCATGAATAACATTGTCTATTTTGATTTGGAAACGCAGAAGTCCGCCGACGAAGTGGGCGGGTGGAATCGTATTCGGGAAATGCGGATGAGCGTGGGGGTGACGTACAGCACCGCCCGTGGCGAATACCGGATTTATTCAGAAAAGCAGGTGGACGATCTGATTGGTGAGTTGCAACGGGCCGATCTGGTGGTGGGCTTCAACCACCTGCGTTTCGATTACGAAGTGCTTCATTATTACACGGTTCTGGATTTGCGTCAGATTCCCGCCCTGGACATGCTGGTGGAATTGCAAAAGACCCTGCCCCATCGGTTGTCGCTCGATTCCATTGCCTCCGCCACCTTGGGGGTCGAAAAGACCGCCGAAGGATTGCAGGCGATCCGGTGGTTTCGGGAGGGGCGCCTGTTGGAAATTGCCGAGTATTGCTGTTTTGACGTCAAAATCACCCGGATGGTCCATGAATACGGTCGCGATCATCACCAGCTTCATTATACGGATCGCATGGGCCGCAAATTGGCGGTTTCCGTGGGTTGGTGAAGGTCGAAGAAAAATGGTGCCCGCGACAGGATTTGAACCTGTACCCGGTTACCGACTAGAACCTGAATCTAGCGCGTCTGCCAATTCCGCCACGCGGGCCCATTGCGACCGGTGCCCCGGCCGGAGCGGATGCTTTGAATCCGCCGGTTTCGGGGGCTAAATAAACACCAAACTCGGTCGGTGCAAGTAAAATCCTTAAAACTTACTTGAAATTGATTACCAATTGGGGTCAATTATGTCCAATCAACCGCAACGCGAGGGCAAGTCAATATTGTGCCTGCGTCGGTTGTCGCTGTTCCGGGGCTTCCAGGGTTGGCAGAAAACCGGAGGGCGGAAGTGTGTATGAAGATTTCCATGCTGGAGAAACGTAGCTCCCGCCGCTCGGTCGGAATCGGCAGCAGCGGCCCAATCGCTGGTGAGGGGCGTCTCCGATCTTGGGACAAAACCAATCCGCGAGGATTGGCTCGATGGGTGAACCGCATCGCAACGTGGCACAAATGAAGCTGTTGAGTAAGAGTTACCTATTTGAGAAGTGCAACATTAGTAAACAGATAAACCGTAAGCGTCTTATGCGAAGTGTCTTTTTTAAAACTGTGGCTTTGATCGTTACCGCGATCGGGCTGGCCGCCAGTCTGCCCTCTGCTTCCGCAGCAACGAGTGGGACCCGATCTTCTCGTGGGACAAATCCTTGGCAATACAATGATTCCGGAGCGAACTTTGGAACCATCTGGAGAGCGACCGGATACAACGACACTGGTCCTGGCTGGAAGACTGGCACCGGAGGTGTTCGCTGGGTTCCGGCGAGATGGCGACGACCGCAACCGTTGGCTTAACGGAAACGCGGTCGCCGAGCGCAGGGCCCATCAACGCACCACCATGGCGCGCTATCTGACAGACGGCACAACGCAGATCACGACGTATTATTTCCGAACTCATTTCAATTTCCGGTGCAACCGCGCTTCGTGTTTTTGGTCGTGTTCCAACATGTTCTGATGACGGGGCCGTCATTGTACCTCAATGGTGTGGAGATGATCCGCTTGCACATGCATGACCGGCACGGTCACCCCCGCCAATTGGCTAATAACGGCGCTGCGGTGGAAGTCAGCCGAGCGGGGGATGTCACCATCGCCCAACGATGGCGGTCTACTATGAGTATTTGCTAGGCTCGACGAATCTGCATTTTGGCGACAATGTGCTGGCGGTCGAAGTGCATGAGCGTAAACGCGACGAGTTCGGACGTGGTCTTTGGCATGGCCTTGGGCTACCGGATCGTGACGCCGCCAACAATCACCACGCAACCGGTCAGCGTGGATATTGAACAAGAAATTCCTTTACCCTGAGCGTTGGGGCGACTGGCGAATATCCGTTGTACTACCAATGGCAAAAGGACGATGGGACGGGCACCTTTGTGGATGTGGCCGGCGCGGTCAACGCGACTTACTCGATTTCTCAGGCGCTGGCGTATCATGCCGGGCGTTACCGGGTGATCGTTTCCAATGCCGGTGGCAGTGCCACCAGCGCGGTGGTCCGGGTGAACGTGGTCACCGACAGCAGCGGGACCGCGTATCGTTTCGGCCATCGCCGACCCGGTGTTTCCCCCTTATCTGGTCGTTGTCCGGTTCAACGAGAACGTCTCATTGGCAACCGCAACGAAGACAACCAACTATATTATTACCGAGATGGCTACAGGCAATCGGTGACCGTAAGTAACGTTCAATTGGGGAGTGATTACCGCCCGTTTGAACACGGGCCCCTGGGATCCCACCAAGCAATAGAAGATCACCATCAACAACGTGGCCGACAATTTCGCCGCTCACAACCTCATCGCTCCGGACACCAAAGTGGGCATGGCGTTCACCAGCATACAGCCGATCTTTGCCATGAACAAAGAATGGTCCTTTTGGCAAGATGGTCCTCTATACATTTATCCCGGGTTGGAAGATTCGTGGAAAACCAATGGCTTGGACAGCAGTAATCCGGATTTGCCCTATGATCCCAACACGGGGCACGGCGTTTTCTATTTTGAATACAACGGGCTTCCGAATTTGTGCAATGGCAACTTGGGGACGGTGATCGACAACGGGCCGATGACCCACTATTTCACGACGCGTTTTACGGTGGGCACCGTCGATCCCCGGGCCTCGTTTGAACTCCACTCCGTCATCGATGATGGGGCCGTGTTTTATCTGAATGGCGACGAGATTGGCCGGTTCAATATGCCAGCGGGACCGGTCGATTATTGGACACCGGCGGCCACCAGCATCGGGGATGCCGAGTGTGTCACGAATGTCTTTGGAGTGACCAATCTGGTGTCCGGGGAAAACCTGTTGGCTGTCGAGTTGCACCAGATCAATCAAACCACCACCGATGATGTGTTCGGTGGGGAACTGGAGGCACGTTTGGTTACCTTCTACGATCTGACGAATGACCCGCCGCCCACGCTGAACTTGACGCCCAACCCCGGTGCGGCCAACGACATGGTCCTCTCGTGGACCGGTTCGGGTTTTGCGCTGGAATACGCCAACAAGGTCGAAGGACCATGGTTTGAAGCCCAGCCCATGGCGAATCCGTTTGCGACGGCTTCCACCAACGCAATGCAACGGTTCTGGCGCTTATCCTTGCCACAGTAACTGCTGGGATACGGTTGATTCTGCACGCAAGCGCGGCACTTCGCCGCGCTTGTTTGCTTTGGGTGGTGGCTGCGTGAGGATCACGCACTATGCGTGGAAATTTTTCGCAGTTGAAGGCGTAACTGGGCAAAATCCGTGTGTTATGTGGACTTCTGTAGAAAAAGTTGCATGGCATTGCTGCTGCTTAAAGGTCTGGCAGACTTAGTCGCGCAAAGTAACAATTAATTCCGAACCCGTAATTAGGAACAAACGCAGAACATGAAAAATAGATACCAACAAAAAAATCGGGCGTTCACTCTCATTGAGTTGCTCGTCGTTATCGCCATTATCGCCATTCTGGCGGGCTTGCTCTTGCCGGCCCTGGCCCGCGCCAAGGCCAAGGCGCAACGCATCAACTGCATCAGCAACCTCAAACAGGTTGGGCTGGCGCTTCGCATGTGGTCCAATGACCACGATGATCGGTTTCCCTTCATGGTGGAGAATCGGCGCGGCGGCAATTTGCACAATGATCAAACGCTCGACATTGGTAACGTGGATGCCGTGGTGGACATCTTCCGCAACATGTCCAACGAATTGAGTTCGCCCAAAATCCTGGCTTGCTCCAGCGATGGCAACGCCACCAAGGAAACCAGGTGGCCAGACCTCACTGGGGGCAATACCGGAGGAGATGTAAGCTACTTCTTGGGACTGAGAGCTGATGAATCCCAGCCGCAAACCATTCTCACCGGTGACCGGAATATCGATGGCGATACTTACCTCGGCAGTGGTGGCAAGTCGGTCACGTCTGGTGCCGACGTGCAATGGGGTGGCAACATTCACAACGACAACGGCAACCTCGGACTTTCCGACGGTAGTGCCCAGCAGGCGAGCCAGTCGGCGCTCGATCGGCAGGTTGAGGCGAACTTCTCCGTCATCGACCCGAATCCGATTTTGCTCAAAGGGCCATAATCGTCTGATTTGACAAACAAAAGGCATCCCGGCAGTTCAGGGATGCCTTTTGTTGCTTTCCGGATTCGGCAAGATTGGGGCTGGTCGAGTTGATGTGGACCGTTGATATAAATGCGTTTTCCCCATGCTTTTAGTGTAAAAAAACCGATTGACACCGAATCTTACGAACTGTTAAATTCCCTCTAGCATTGCTTATGAAAAATTTTCGCCCAAAAAATACCTCGACGGCATTCACCCTGATTGAACTTCTGGTCGTGATTGCTATTATTGCGATTCTGGCCGGTCTGCTGCTACCCGCCCTCGCCAGGGCCAAGGCCAAAGCCTTGCAGATTGCCTGCGTCAGCAACATGAAGCAAATCTCTCTGGCCTACAACTTATGGGTCAACGACAACGACAAGAATAACCTCCCCTTCCGCGTCTGCTATGACGATGGGGGGCTCAAACTCACCGGATCCAACCCAACTTGCACTCCAAGTCAACAACCGCCCTGGGCGGGATTTCAGAACAACCTTTGGTTTCAGTATTCGTTTATCTCCAACGAGCTGGCGTCACCCAAGATTCTGGTGTGCCCCGCGGACAAAGCGAAAACGGCCGCATTCGACTGGTCGCACAGTGCCGATGGCGGATTCTTGAATGGCGCGTTTAAAGGCAACGCAGTCAGCATCGTTCTGGCCCTGGATGGCGGGTACCTGAACGGCGCATTGAATTGGGCGGCGGCCCAACAGCACATTCTCTTGGTGGATCGTAATATGTACACCGAAGGTGTTAATGCAGGCTGTTCTTCAGGCATAACCACGGCGAACGGGCTCACTGCGCCACGCAAGGGCGGTAAAGCCATTTGGGAAAAAGGCATCCATGGTGAAGGCAACGGCAACGTTGCCAAGCTGGATGGGAGCGTAGAAAAAACTAGTAACTACGGTCTGAAGGATGCGCTGGACCTGGGTGATGAAAACGGTAACCTGCATTTCCTTTTCCCGCTGGGCAGTAAGAACTAAGCTCTCAGACATCGCAAGCTTGACGCTTGCATGCGAACCTCGCCGTTTCCGAAGCGGTGAGGTTTTTCTTTTTTCCGCGCGGTCAACCGGCGTCGATCAGCTTAAAACCAGCAGCAGGACGTTACGGATTTCACGGATGCAAGGCCCTGGCCGCCCGAAGCCGCGTAAGCTGGCTTACCAAGCGTGCGACCAGGAAAGCGCTTGTCCATCTGTGTAATCCGGGCAATCCGGGGTCCCAACTGGATCATTGGGGATCAACCATCATGGACCGAGTCTTGGTTCGCGAACACGTAAACTTGCCGATCAGTCGCCGGCACGAACAGATTTCCCCGAGCATGGAATGAAGGCCGGGCCTGAATGGCTCGGGGCGCTTCAAAGATGGGTTGCCCCAATCCGTTCGGCTGAATGCAGTGGATCATCCCCAGCGGATCGCCAATAAACACAACTCCACGGTTATCGCACACACCTCCCGCCAGCAAATACTCGCAGCCGGTGGCATAGCGGTAGCGTGTCGAACCATCGGGCGCCAAGGCATGAACGAAACCCGCCATGTCCGCCACCACAATGGTGCCGTCGTTCGCGACCGCCGGCGTGGCGCCAACCGCCGCGGAGAATTGGTATTTCCACATCAGTTTGGCGCTTGCTGCGGACCAAGCGTGAAGCGCTGCCTCCCGGTCACTGTTGACCACCAAGTAAACGATTTTCCGCCTCGCATCCCAAACCGGCGCCGCCGCCACCAGCAAACGATTGGCCGGCCGATGTTTCCCCGGCTGTTCGAAGAGGATCGTTTCCTTGCCTTCCGCACTGATGCGGACGCACTGCACCCCCTGCGGCCAGACGGTGCGCACGCAATAAACCATTTCATCGTCATCCGCCATGGCACCAGCGGATGGAGAGATTCCAGCGTCCCAGGAATGTGTTACTTCCCCCGAGCGGGCATCCAGCAGATGGAACCGGCCACCCCAACTACTCAATACGACGGTCTTCTGCCGAGGTAGATACAGCAGATCCGAAAGAATGCGCGCATCGCTTTTGGTGGGGATTTCTTTCTTCCAAACCACATTGCCATTGGCCGCGGCCAACGCATAAATCCAACCGGTGTGTGTCCCGACGAACAAGAGACCGCCGTCAGGATCAATCGCCGGGGTCGCAGAAATGCCTCCTGTCAATCGCTGCTCCCAGATACGCCGGCCATCATCAGTGAACGCCTCCACCCCGCCGGCCATGTCGGCGACATACGCGCGGCCCTGCGAATCAAAAACCACTGCCGCTTGGACCGCGCCTTGGGCTGGCAATCGCCGGAGAGGTTGGTGGCCCGGTTGCACTGCGCCGGCAAATAAGCCACGGCGGGAGTTCTCACCGCCACTGGTGGACCATCCGCGCTCAAATTGGGAGTTGGTGTCGGACATGAATTCGGTGCTCACGCATGAATACGCTGGAAGGTTGGTTGGTATTCGAACCGCGCGGACTTGATATCCACTCCGGCCACTTCGAGATTCTGGAGGCGATTTTCCCCGAGCCCCTTGCGGCGCGCCAGCGCCAGGTAATTGGTGCCGTTGGCAAATGGATGCGTGCGATCCGGAGCTTCGGGATTGAAACCCATCACTGCGGCGGCCACCGAGTCGGTGCTGACCGCATTGCGCCCCGCCAGCAGCAACCCGGGCCGCGTGACCGACACCATGGAACCATTCCACCAGCCTTCGGCGGTTTGAATCACGCTGATCGCATCGATCACCACCAAGTCGATGGGAAACGCGGCGTTCAAATCGACGATAAACCGCGGCACATTGAAACCGTGGTCGCCCTCGACTGAGTTGCCGGTGAAGTAATCCACCGAGGTGAGCGGTTTGCGGGTGCAGGCATGCATCGTCTTGCCCCGGTAATCAACGGCGTTTTCGTCGGGCTCGTTCTTCAAATCATCGCCGTAAAGGCTGCTGGGCGGAATGCCGAACAGATTCTTCATCCCCCCGGTGATCCCGCCAGAAACGTGACTTTTCAATTTCGTCAGCGAGATGAGCACGTCCGTATCGACATAGCTGCGATTGACCTCCCACGCCGTGGCCAGTTCGGCGCCGGAAGCGACTTTGACCGTGGCATAATTCGCATGCTCCCCTCGGTTGCGGGTGTTCACGAATCGCGCCCGACCGGCCATCACTGCGTTGAACTTCTTGAGATCAAAGCCGTAGCCCAGGAACGCTTCGGCATCCAATGCCCGGAATGGCAACTGATCGCAAAACGTCACGCGCCGCGCGCCGCAATCTACCAGCAAACTGCCCAGCGCCATTGCGACTTGCGGATGCACCGTTACCGTCAGCCACAAGGGCACCCCGTAAACATCCTCGGCCGACGTGTTCACCAGATTGGTCTTGATGGTCACGTGCTTGTTTTTCACCAACGGACGAATGTCGCCCAAGTCCTCCAGAAGTTGGGCCAATGTCCGCCGGACTGCGGCAAAGTCATAGCGTTTGCAGAGGCCAATAGCCGACAAGGCGCGCGGGACCGCGATGGAGGGTTCTGCTGCGGACGCAGTGTCGGACAGCGACTTCGCCAGAGGTAGAAGGGCCGCAACCGCCGTGCCCTTCAGGAAGCTGCGGCGCGATAGCACTCCACCGGGGCACTTTGGGGCGGCAGCGAAATCAAGTCGGTGCGAATTCATGGTTCATTTACACGTCAGGCCAATTTACTACGGAAACAAGTTACGCCATACGCGCATTTAGCAAAGGCCGAATGCATGGCCTCCGCGCGAACGAATACTTCACGATTCGTTTACAATACCGGCGGCTACCGCGGTTGGTGGCTGCGCGGGCGTGTTGTTCACCCCGGCAGGGTTCGACGGAGTTCCGCCCTGCCTTGCCAGCCCTGTGGGCTACGCTGTCCTGCGCAAAAAAGCTCACTTCGACTGCTTCAGCAAAATCTTGCGCCCCAGCTTTGCATGCCCAACACTCAGGCGACTTATGAACCACCAATCCAACCTCTCACGCCGAACGTTTCTGACTCGCACTGCTTTGGCGTCCTCCGCCGCTGCGCTGTGGCCCGGCAGCCTGTTTTCCAGCTTGGCAGCGGAGGCGTTCAATCCACCCGTCGCCGTCTTCAGCAAGGTCTATCAGGAATTGAAATTGGACTTCGAAGCGGGCGCTGCCGTAACGGCCCAAGCTGGACTGGATGGGATCGATTGTCCGGTTCGTCCGGGGGGAGAAATTCTGCCCGAACGCGCCGCGGACGATATGCCCCGTTACGCCGAGGCTCTGCGTCGGCACCAGGTTCGCATGCTGCTGATCACCACCGGCATTCTCGAAGTATCCTCGCCGCACGCGGAAGCCATTCTGCGCACTGCCAAACAACTGGGGGTCCAATATTACCGGCTGGGGTCTTCACGTCACGCAACTGGCAAGCCGCTGGCACCACAACTCGCGGATGTGAAAGCCAAGCTCAAAGACCTGGCCGCCCTCAACCGCGAATTGGGAGTGTGTGCGCTGTTCCAGAATCATTCTCCCGGCCGGCAACAATATTTTGGCGGTGAGCTGAACGAACTGTATGAGCTGGTCAACGATTTCAATCCGGACCAGATTGGCGTTGCGTTTGATCTCGGGCACGCCCTCATCGTCCACGGAGACGAATGGACCACGCACTTCGAGCGGCTCAAGCCGCATCTCCAGGTGGCCTACATCAAGGATGTCAAATTGCCCAGGAGCTTCGTGCCGTTTGGCGAGGGCGAATTCAAAAACACGGATTACTTCACGCGCCTGAAAAAGATGGGTTATCGCCATCCGTTCTCATTGCACATCGAATTTGAATGGGCGGGCGAAGGCAAGCCCAAGACCCGGGCCGGGCTGGTGAAGACGCTGCGGGATAATCTCCAAGTGTTGAAGCAATGGGTGGCCAAGGCATAGACGGATTCCATGAACCACCAGCCCACCTCCGAATCCCACGGCAGTCCGGCTTACCTGACCGCTATATGCTTGATTGCTGCCTTGGGCGGATTGCTCTTTGGCTACGACACCGCGGTCATTGCCGGCGCAATTGGATTTTTGAAAACGCACTTTCAACTCAGTGCCGCGATGGAGGGCTGGGCGGCTTCCTGCACGCTGCTGGGTTGTATTCTGGGCGTGTCCATCGCGGGGGTGTTCAGCGATTGGCTCGGCCGCAAGAAGACGCTGGTTTTGGCCGGCGGGCTCTTTCTCGTTTCCGCGGTGGGCACCGCCCTGCCGCAAGCGCTTTGGCAGTTTGTGACGTTTCGCATTCTGGCGGGGGTCGGCGTCGGCGTGGCGTCCCTGGCTTCGCCAATGTATATCGCGGAAGTCACCCCGGCGCGCATTCGAGGCCGAATGGTGTCGGTGAACCAGTTCGCGATCATCTCGGGAATGCT
Organism: uncultured Verrucomicrobiae bacterium; assembly: GCA_963788655.1. Taxonomy (GTDB): domain Bacteria; phylum Verrucomicrobiota; class Verrucomicrobiia; order Limisphaerales; family JAFGQR01; genus JAFGQR01. The sequence goes on from CAWBHS010000080.1 coordinate 35,460, forward strand.
GGTCGTCTATTTCGTCAATTATTTCATCGCCCGCCACGGTACTGGGGAATGGAACGTCACCACCGGCTGGCGCTGGATGTTCGCCTCCGGAATCCTGCCGTCGGCCCTGTTTCTGGCCTTACTGGTTTTGGCTCCGGAAAGCCCGCGCTGGCTCATCAAACAGAACCGGACCGAGCAGGCCCTGGCGATTCTCAGCCCGGGTGGACGGCTCCCGTTTTGCCCAAAACGAAGCCGTGGCTATCCGCGAGAGCACGGCGGATGATCGCAATCCCATGGCACGTGGATTCCCGTCACGAATGCTCCCCGTTTTTGTTATTGGGGTAGCCTTGGCCATCCTGCAGCAAGTCACCGGGATCAATGTCTTTCTCTACTACGCCCCGACCATCTTCGAGAGACTGGGCACGGGCGTGAACGGTGCGTTGCTGGCGCAAGTGGCGGTAGGCGTCGTCATGTTGGTGTTTACCGTCGTGGCGATTTGGACGGTGGATCACCTCGGGCGCAAACCGTTGATGATAGCCGGGGCGGCGGGTATGGGCGCGTTTCTCCTGGCCATGGGAGTGGCCATGCAGGTGCAGGTCGCCACCGCCACGTTACCGATCATTCTCATTCTGGGATACATCGCGTGCTTTGCCTTGTCGGTTGGGCCGGTGACCTGGGTCATTCTGACCGAGATTTTTCCGACGAGTATTCGCGGACGCGCCCTCTCGATTGCGACCTTCGGCCTGTGGGCGGCGAACTATGTCGTCTCCCAAACCTTTCCCATGATGCGCGATGATCCCGTGCTGATCGAGCGCTTCCACCACGGGTTTCCCTTTTATATTTACGGCGCCTTTTGCGTCGTGCTGGTGTTGGTGGTCTGGTTCGGCGTGCCGGAAACCAAAGGCAAATCGCTCGAGGAAATCGAGGCGTTTTGGAGTCGGGGCGTGCGTCCAGCGCCAGCGGTTTTGCCGTAATAAAAGGAGGCCGGGCTAACAATGTTTAAGGTTGTTCCTGCGTTCGTCGCAAGCCTGACAAACCAACCGCGGTTAGCACGGTTTGACGTTTTTCACCGATCCGAAAATCCCAGCGGGCCGGACGCCCCCAGCGTGCTGCCGGCGTCCCGCCGGCAGAAACGGATGCCAACGCAGTGCGCGAACGACCGGGGGCTACGATTCGGAGCGGGCCGTTCCAAACTGCCGGCAAGATGCCGGCAGCACGTTTGAGGCGTTGGCGCAACGAACCGAACACTGCTCCCAACATGGCTCCAGCCATCCCCCCACGGCCACCGGAAAGAAAACGTGCAGATCAAGGATTTTTGAGGATCTTCTGTTTCGCGGCTTCGTACTCCTGGTCGTTGATGATGCCGTCCTGGTGCAATTGGTGGAGACGCCGCAACCGTTCGTCGAACGGAAGTTGTTCTTTGGGCGGTTCGCCGCCGAAGTTAATGCCCGCTTCATCCAGGGCATCTTTGACTACGCCGCCGGTCATCCGCGACCAGGGTTCAACGTCTTTGCGGGTTTCCTCCGGATCGAGCTTGATCCCAGAGCCGGCCACGCCCATGCGGCCGACGCGCATCAGGATGCCACCGCCAATCATCAGCCCCATGCCGATGATCGCTCGCGCGGCCATCGAACGGGTGCGCTGTTGGAATTCGCTGAAGTCGCCGAAATGCAGGGCGCCCGAAATAAAGACGGAGCCAAATGACAGGAATCCGATCACGGCCAGAGCCATGCCCAAGTAATAAGTGCCTTTTCGTTCAGGCGATATTTGTCTTCGAATCATACGCTTCAATAAGCCAACACCGGCTCAAACTGGTTTGTTGCCAGGAACAGTCAAGCCGCCCGTAGGACAGCCGTCCCGGTTGTCCCGAACTTCCAAAGCGGCCCCGTTAGTCAACGCACGTGTTGCGAAAAGCCAACGCATTCAAGCCATCCTGGACAGGCGAGACGCCTGTCCTACTTTTCTTGTACCATCTTGATGTAAGTCGGATCAAATCGCAGGGCGGCGTCTGCTGCTGCCGCTTTGGCGCCATAGCCGACTTTGGGTGCCGAACCAGTGATCTCGTGGCTGACACAGAAGGTCACGACTTTCTTCATGATGTTGGGTAGTTCGGGACCGGTCAGCACCGCCAGGCCGTCCTTCGGCGTGCTGTAGAACTTGGTTTGCTGCACGACCTTTTTCATGGACGCCAGGTCGAGATGGGAGAATTTTTCGCCCAACGCTACGAGGGTCTTATCCGCGGTCGCCGGTGCGGCCAGGCGCTGGCAGAGTGTGTAGTACGTGTCGATCACGGCGCAGGCAAAATTCTCGCCGCCGGGCTTGTTCAGGGAATCCTGGGCGACGACGACACAATCAATGATTTCGTTCGGGATCTTGGTTGAGTCGAACAGCACTTTAACGTCGGGACGTTTGTTGAGCGTATCCAGCACAAACGGATTCCAGACGACAATGGCTTCAATGTCCTTATCCTTTTGTTGCATCGCCATGGCGGCGGCGGCGGGGTCCATGTTGCTGAACTGGTAATCGGATTCTTTCTCCCCCAGGATTTCCAGGTTCCGCACGAAGCAGTATTCGGAAACACTCTTCGCCAGGCCATGGACCTTCTTGCCCTTGAGCTGCTTCACGTCTGTGACGGTGTTCGGCACCAGGCAGGCATCCGCACCGTAACTGGTGGAGGTGGGCAGGATGACGACCGACGGCCGGGTGAGCGCCGGATTGAGCGCGTCCATGTCGGTGATGCACACCGCGTCGCACTGGGCGGCGCCATACATCGAGATGCACGGATCATACTCGGCCTCCTTGAGCACGATATCGACGTTCCACTTCTTTTCGATGGGCCCAAGCTGGCCTTCGCGGCCATCGATGAGTTGATCGACATGCGCCACGCCGAACGTGCTCCAGGAGGGATACTCACTCCAGGCCAGCGAGAAACTGGGAGCGTTCCCCGCCGGCGTGGACGAGCCGGTTTCTTGTTTGCTGCAGCCGGTGAAAGCCAGGCCGGCCAGGGCCAGCGTGACGAACGAAGCGATGAATGAACTTGTTTTTTTCATGGGATCAAATGTTTGGGTGTTGGCGTTTATTCCGGCAGTGCGGAACTCTTGTCCGGTGAAGCTGGCTGCGCCGGGGTTTGGGATTCGGCTTGTTGGGCCAGGCCGATCAATTGATCAAATTCATTCGAGGCCTGGCTCTTGCGGGCGTATTCGAGAAACTCGGCTTCCTGCGCCTTGGTGTCCGTGCCGGCCATTTCCTTGGAGACGCGGGCTTCGGCGTGAATCTCCTGGCGCAATTGCCGCAACTGCTGGAGTTCCTCCGCCGAACCATCCTGGGCAATGCCGGACAAGGTGTCGGCCAGGTCGCGTTCCTGCTTGGCGGTGATGATGTCGGCCACGGCGTCAGCCGCCTCGGATTTGATTTTATCAACGTCGCGCAAGAGTTGCTGCAACTGCACCTTGTGATTCGCAATGGTCTTGGCGTATTCGTTGATGTCCTTTTCGAGGCTGCCGATGTGGTCTTGTTTCTCGGACAAGGTCGAAGAGAAGTCGTTGTAGGCTGCGAGGCATTTCTTGTAGTCCTCGGTCTGGTGGATCGCCTCCAGGCTCTTGCCGGTCTTCTGCAGATCGACCACGGTTTGTTTGGCTTTGGCCAGCGCGCCGGCTTTCAGGCGCTCCAGGTTGTTGACCTCTTCGGTCAGGGCTTTGACCTTGGCCATCTTGTTTTCCTGCTGGGCAATCAAGCCGGCGACCGCTTGTTTGTAGGTTTGGATTTGCGTGATCTTGTCCCGGATGATCGCGTCGTATTTGGCGCGAATGACATGCGGATTGGTGTCGAGCACGCGCCGGGCGGAATCAATCTGACCGGTCAGCATGTATCCAATGGCTTTGACCCAACGAGCTAGAGCGCGAAACATAGGTATTCCTTCAGGTTTGGGGTTTATCGATGATCGGTGGTAGTTGCGACATCACGGAGGTTTCTTTTACAAAATTATTGACCCGCGCTTCAACTGCTTTAGCAACGGCCAGACTCTGGTCCAGTTCGTCGCGGAGCTGCGTCAACTGGGCGTTGGCGCTTTCTCCGGCACCCATGCGTTGCAACGCCACCAGGGTATCGCTCAATTGCTTGATGCTGCCCTGCACGTCGGCAATGAGTTTTTCGCGCTGCTCGATAATCGGCTGGCGCGCCGCCGGGGTGTGCAGTTGCTGGGCGATCTGCCACAATTGATCGGTTTGTTTCAACGAATCGACGCATTGGTCAAACAATAGTCCAGTGCGGGACTGGATTTCGATCGCGTTGCCGGTATTGAACCGCAAATCGTGGTCGGCGTAATCGGCAAAAGCCTGCACCAATGCCCGCATGTCGCGCAAGGCGGTTTCGGGACGCGGATCCTGGTCGGCAACGGTGAGGCGGCGGTCCAGTTGGTCGAGGGCTTGTTGCCGCTCTTTTTGTTTGGACTCCTCAGCTTCGCGCAGAACCCGTTCGGCCACCTTGTCGCCGCGAACGAGCAAGCGCGTGACGAAGGTCCCGGCGGCTACCAACACGCCCGCCAACCCGGCGAACAACCCGATGCCCGGCTGCCATTCCAAAGCCCAACTGGCGGTCAGCGTCGTCATGCCCAGCAGAAACGGAAGCACCGTGCCGGGACTGCCCAGCAGGCGCAGGAAGACTTTTCGTTTGAGTGTCGGTTCGTCCAGCATGGCTGGTTACGGGTCAGGGAGTATGGGCTAAGAGCATGCGCGTGAACAGCAAACAATGGGCTGAGCGGAATGGCATAAGGCATAAGGCAAATGGCAAAGGTCATAGGTGCTGAAACTCAATACGGCACTTGCCCGACCACGAACAATACCGACTGCGCTTCGCCGCCGGCCACGGTGCTCGGGGCGGCTTCGGTGCGGATGCGGTCCGCTGATAATCCTTGCCCGATCAGGTATTGCGCCGCAGCGTCCGCGCGGGCCTGGGCCAACTGGCGATTGGCCTCGGGATCGCCTTCGGCGCGGGCCTGCCCGATCACCCGCAGATAGAATTCCGGAAAGGACTGCAACCGTTTGCTCAACGCTTGCAAGTCGCGCTCGCTTTGGTCGCTCAGTTTGGCGGAAGCGCGTTGAAAAGTGATGGGCTCGACGCGCAATTCCCCGACCGGACGCAGGCTGCTCCATTGCTGCGGCGTCAACGGCCCCAGCGCCCTGTCCGTATGCACCTGTTCCTGGTCGCCGATGTTGCCCACGCCGGGAATGAGGTTCAGGCCCTTTCCCGGATGAAAATTGGCGGCTTTCATTTCCGCCAGGATTTGGCTGTAAAAGAGGGTAGTGTGCTGGCCATTTAACGGATCACTGGGCAATGCCTGCGTCTTCACCAGCACGTCGATGATATTGCCGATAATGTCCTCCAAGTGCTGCTGGTCGTTGGCCGCCGCGTCCTGGGCGAGGCCAAAATGGGCGTAGTTTTCCAACGTGTTTTTCCATTGAATCCCTTTTACGACCTGCCGGGCTTGGGTTTCGTCCAGGGCATCGGCTCCGGCGCCACCCGCGTCGGCGCGCACAAGTTTGACCAGACCGTCGGGCGATTGGCTGTAAGCGTACGCCGCGCGGCAGTGCGCTTCCACCACGGCCTTGACGAGGTCCGGATGATCGCGCAGGAATTGTCGTTCCGCCACGAGCACGTCCACGATGAAGCCTTTGAGTTTGGAACTGTCTATGAGCACCTGGGCGTCCGGAATTTGAAGGGCCTTGGACACATACGGCTCCCATAGCACGTAGGCCCGTTTCTCGGCGGGATTGGCGGAACGGAATTGGTTGTAAACGTCCCGCGCCCCATCCGCTTTCACCCACCATTGGTCCGGCAGCCGGGGCAGGTTGAAATGGGCAAGCACCACCCGCGCGAGGAATTCGCTGGGCGAATTCGGCGTGAGCACCAGCCGCGCCGCCGGATCATTCAAATCCTGCAGGCTGGCCACGGCGGTTTTGCGGGAGACAATGGCGTCACCGCCCTTCGTTTCGTCGATCACCAGCACAATGCTGCCGGGGAATTCGCCGGCCTTGGCCCCCGACGTGATCAGCGAATCAACGGTAAAGACCGCCATCTGCACCTTGCCGGATTGGAGAGCTTTCACGCGGGCCGAGTAATCGCCGCTGTCATCCTGGAAGTTCAACTTGATCTGTTGGGTCTTGAGATCCTGCCGGACCGCGTCCGAACGCAGAATGGCGTAGCCCGAGAAGGAATCCACCGCGACCGTGATTTCATGTTGGTATTGGCTGGTGGAAGCGGTCTGGCGTTTCAGCTTTTCGGAGAGATACGGATGGATCAGCAGTTTATAGCCCACCCCCAGCGCCGCCAAAATGACGCACCATATCACTGCCGCCATCAGGCATCCTTTGGCGCGGCGTTCACTCATCGGCGGCCTCTTCTTTGGTTGGCTTTGACGATCAGGAAGACGACGGCGATGATGCCAATGAACACGATGACGCCCACGACGAACAATCCCACCAGGATGGGCAACCACACAACTTTCGCCCGTGGCGAATGACTTTGCGATCCATGCGACTGCATGGGCGGGGCTACCCGATTTTGCGCGGGCACTGGACGGGGAACCGCCGCGTTTCTGATCGGTGGGCTGGAGCCGATCGGCTCATTGCCGGAAGTCGAGAGCGATTGGATCATGGCGGAAGCCACTTCCGTCGGGATCGGCGCGAGCAGATCGAATGCTTCGGCTTGCGCCACATCCGTAGCGGTACCGCCCACCTCGGCAAACACCTCTCGAATGGCGCGCTTCAAGGATTCTGGATCATCCGCCCGCCGATAGGAATGCACGCGGGTCGCCAGCGTGTGCGCCTGGCTCATGGCCACGCCGATGACATCCATGGTGATGCCCCGCGCCATGACTTCGGGCGTGTAACGGTTCACCAGATTTTTGTCATTCGCTTCACCATCCGTGACAATCAGTAACCGGTAAGTGCCATAACCAAACTGGGCCTTCCGCTCGGCCAGCAACCGGTCGGCGCCTTGCTTGATATAGGCTCCCAGCGGGGTGCTGGAGCCGGGCTGGATGCGATCCAGCGCCTGCATCATCACCGCATCATTGCGCGGACCCAACGGATACACCCAATCGTTCTTCAAGTTGGACGCGCTGAATACCAGCAATCCCACGTGCGTGGACTCGGGAACCGTTTGCATCACCGCTTTGATCGCGGACTTGGCGGCGTCCATCTTTTTAGTGCGCTTGTCTCGCATCATTTGTCCCATGGAACCGGAAGCATCCAGGACGATGACGACATTGTCGGCGAATTGCTGGGCGGGTGCGGTAGTGGGGAACAGCATCAGTGCCAACGCTAAACCGCACAAACCGGCAACAAGGCGTTTTCGATTTCGCATCAGCCAGAGATTCCCTGCTCCTTTGATTAGTAGCAGCCGACGTGAGTCGGCTCTGGCTTTCTTTCCCGAAAGAGTCAGCGGATTTACATCCGCTGCTGCGAAGTTTATGGGGAGGTGCGGCTCCACCAGTAAATGCTTTGTATGCGGCATAGCGCCCTCCGGGTTAGAAGTCGAAGTCGGCGGCTTTGGTGGCTTCGGCGGCCACCCGGACGACGCGGAATTCCACGCGCATGTTTTGCTTGGCTTCGTCCATGTTGCGCGGCTTGGCGACGAACGGTTCACGAATGCCCACGCCCACCGGCTGGATCTGGCTTTTATCGAAATTGAGCCCTTTGGACTTCGCGTATTCCACGATGGAATCGCGCACCGCTTCGGCGCGCAATCGCGACAAATTCAGTGCCGCCTGCATGGTTTCGCGCGGGTTGATATCCGGCACCCCGTCGAAGGCGCCCGCATCGATGTACTGGGTGAGTTGGTCGAGGGCGCTCAGGTCGAGCGGCTTGCCGTTGAGCGAATAAGAGTAATTCCCGCTCGAACCCACCCGCTTGAGCACGCCTTTTTTCATACCGGCGCGAACCAAATCCAGCAGCGTTTTGGTGGGGTCGGCGTGCCCGCGAATGGCGATCGCGGCATTGCCAAACTTGTCGGCGGTTTCCACCACGCGCTGGAACTCGGCGCCGTATTGCACCGCACTGAACGTCTCCTGGTTGGGCTCAAAGTTGATGGTGAACGAAATGATCGTGCGCGAATCCAGCGCGCCGCCCGAACTCAGCGCCTCGATCTCACTCTGCACCGCCTCGGCGCGGAAGCGTTCTCCGCGCTCAAATTTGGTCTTGGTGAGGTAACTCAGGAACATTGGCGATTGATAATCCAGGCCCGACGGAAACAAGCCCATCCGTTCCTTCGCGTAGCCGCGGCTGGTGGCCAGGTCGAGCGCGGATTTTTGGAAGGCCTCGAATCCGTGCAAATTGCCGGTCTGCGTGAAGAACGTCACGTTGCCCGGGTAACCCACAAACGTGCAGTCTGAGATCAACCCGTGCGCATCCTCCAACGTCGGGATGGTTTGCTTGCCATAGATCGTTTGGGTTAATTCCAGCATCGCCTTGTAGGGCGCCGAACCGGAAGCTTCGTATTGTTTCTTCAAGTCGATAATTTCTTCGCAGGCCTTCAAGTAGCCGGCCACGAATTTGGTAATCAGCGGCTTGTTGGCGTCGTAGAAATCCTTGCGGCAGACATACACGTCCGCGATGGAACGGCTCAGTTCGGCCGTCGAAACCAGCACCCGCGCGTCCTTGACCGTGCCCTCGGCGCCCGAACCCGTGTTGTGCAGGCCGCCGCACAAACTGATCATGTCCGGCGTGATGGCGAAGCAGGCGTCAATGTTCGTTTGTTTGCGGAACATTTCCGGCGCGGAATCGGGCGAGGCGGTCAGGTCCTTGGCCCAGACGACTTTGATGTCGTTCCAACTGAGCTTGGCGGTTTGCAGAATGTCATTCAGCATCCCGACATGCGGGCCGCCTTGCTGGAGGACCACGGTTTTGCCTTTCAGGTCGGCCATGGTTTTGATGTGCCCCCGCGCGACCATGTGATCGCCGGCCGACCAGGTCAGTTGCAGGATCACGACGCCTTTGGTCCGCGGGTCCGATCCAATCGCTTCGGAAGCCAGACCCATCATTCGGAACGTGCCGCGCAGGAACGGCGTTTTGCCCGCCCGGTAATCCCGCACTTGTTGGACGAAATCATCGCCGGCCGTCAGACGGAGGTTGAGTCCCTGTTTTTGGAAAATAGTATTGGGCTGGGTCGCGAGGCCGCCGTTCGCGTAGAACGTGGCCATGTCTCCCCCCCAGGTGATGTAGGGCACCTGCAAGGGCGCTGTTTGCGTGACCGGTCCCACCGGCGCGTTGCCCACGAGATCAAGAAAGCGTTTTTCCTGCGCCCGGCTGGCTACGGCCACCGAGAGCAGTCCGAGCGTGACAATGAACAGAAGATGATTTCGTCGGTTTCATGGCAGTGTCTTTCGTTGGCAAACAATTCATGTTATTCAGTCGAGCTATCTCGCGTCCATTAACAACGAGTCCTTATGGGCGCCAGCCGGATCCCGCAGGATTTCCCGGCCGTGCCAGCATCGTTGCAATGAGTCCGGTCCACAGGCACTTGTAGTAATGCAACCCGCCGTGCCGGGCAAGTACACATTCCCCGGCACTTTGTAATATTTTGACAACGTGATGAAGCATTCGTCGAGCTTTGCCATAGAATTGCACGGCGCGGTGGTTTATACCTTCGCTCCATGATCGCTTGTTTGAAACGGCTCAGGCTGCCGCTCTGCTTGGTGAAAAGACTGCGCTTTGCCGTAGCGCAGATTTGCAATCTGCTGCCGCTGCCGCGCTGGTGCGCTTTAGCGCGCCACGGGTATTGCCGAGTTGGATTCGGCACTGGAGCTTGGGCTATTGTCAGTCGGCTCGTTCAATTGGACTTCTTAATTGGTGCGGGGCTCGCGCTAACGCGGCAGCGTCGTGGAGTGCGGCAGTCCTCTGCCGCTTTCGAACGCCGCGCCCCGTCGAAAGCGGCAGAGGACTGCCGCACTCCAAAACCTGGCGGCTACTCGCATGGCTCAATGGACAGGCTTGCGCATTCCTTGGCTGTTGCCTGGCTGATGATTCTCGCAACTGGCGGCGTTTCGGCCACCGGCCAAGCAGCGGCGCCAATTGGCAACCGCGTTCTCGCGGCCTGGGAATTCAATCAGGCGGGCAACCTGCAAGGTTGGCAGCCCAACGGGCACTTGACCGAGGTGAAGGTGGCCGATGGCGCGCTCTCCTGCCGGGCGGTGGGCTCCGATCCGATTCTGGAATTGCGTCCGCTGATCGATCTGACGGCGTCGCCCTGGCAGTTCCTCGAAGTCCGCTTGAAAGCCAGTCGCGACGGCACCGCGGAATTCTTCTGGAGCAACACGTCCACCGGCCGCTATGGCGGATTCAGCCAGGAGAAAACCACGCGTTTCAACGTGACCGGCGACGGCCAGTGGCACACGTATCGATTGATGCCCTTCTGGCAGGCGGAAAAGAAAATCGTTCGGCTGCGGTTCGATGTGTTCGACGGCGCCAGGTTTGACGTAGATTATTTTCGCATCCTCCAGCAAGACATGCCGCGGGTAGTGGATCGAGCGGATTTTGATTTTGCCGACTCCGCTCAGAATTGGCAGGCGCTTGAAGGCGCTTCATTGGATGCCGGTTCGCAGGGGGTGTCCATTTCGACAAGCACCGCGGAAGGATTTGTTTTCGCACCGCCCGTGCGACTGTGGGCGGACGAGGAGAATTTTGTTTCGTTGCGCCTGGCGGTTGACCGCGGAAGCCGGGCCACGTTGTTTTTCGCTACTGCCGAGCAGTCCAGTCTGAAGAGCCTGACGTTCCCCATCAAGGCCGGCGCCGGGGAGCGCACCTACAATCTCGATATGCTGGCGGCACCGGGATGGAAAGGTCACGTCATTGCCTTGGGACTGCGTCCGAGCGATGCCGACGGGGCAACTGGCCGATTGCGCTGGTTGAAGGTCAGCGATGCACCGCAGGGGGCACCGCAATTGCAGGTCAAATCCTTTGTGCTGGCGGATGCTCTGCCGCGCGCCGGACGGTCTGCGACATTGGCAGCGATTGTTTCCAACACCGGCGGCATCATGGCCACGAACATCCAGGCCCGACTGGAACTGCCGTCTGGCCTCAAGCTGTCGGATAACGATGCGGATGCGAAGTCCATTGCGGCGTTGGGCTTTGGCGACGAGGTTCCGTTGAATTGGCGCGTGATGGCGGCGGCTCCGTTAACCAACACTGTCCGACTGTCGCTTTCATCGCCCAATGCCGAAGCTGTCGAGACCACTGCGTCGGTGGATTTCCTGCCCGCGCTCAAAATTGAGCCGGCCGAATACGTGCCCGAGTGCAAACCGGTGCGCGGTCCGTATGAGGTGGGAGTTTATTACTTTCCCGGTTGGAAGACCGCCAGCCAATGGCGCCCATCCGGCGGTTCCCGGAACGCAAACCGGTGTTGGGCTGGTATCGCGAAGGGGATCCGGAAGTGGCCGATTGGCACATCAAATGGGCGGTCGAGCACGGCATCACGTTCTTTGCCTACGACTGGTACTGGAACCAGGGCGCGCGACAGCTTGAGCACGCGCTGCACGACGGTTACTTCCACGCGCGCTACCGGCACTTGCTCAAGTTTTGCCTGCTCTGGGCCAATCACAATCCGCCCGGCTCTTCGTCGCGAGAGGATTGTCTGGCGGTGACGCGATATTGGATCGAGAACTATTTTCGCCGCCCCGAGCATTTGACCATCGACGGCAAACCGGTGGTCATCATTTTCAGTCCCTACCGGCTGACCTCGGACCTGGTAAGCGCCAACGTAAAGGCGGCATTTGAAGCGATGCGGGCGGAATGTCGGCAAGCAGGTTTGAAAGGGCTTTACCTGATCGCCTGTGTCGGCGATGCGGGCGGGGCTCGTCAGGCGGCGGCTGAAGGTTATGATTCGGTGACGGCCTACAATTGGCCCGGCCTGGGAAAAACGGGCGAGGGCATGTATGCGCCGTATTCGACGTTGATCGAGGGCTATCGTCGGAACTGGGAACACATCCTGGAACAGAGTCCCATTCCGCTGGTGCCGCTGCCCGTGAGCGGTGGTTGGGACAGCCGGCCCTGGCATGGTGAGAACAACCTGGTCCGCTTCGGTCGGACACCGGAATTGTTCAAACAGCATTTGTCGGATGCCCGCCAGTTTCTGGAGACGTTCCAAGCCTCTAGCGTCAGCGCCGAAAATGGTATTGGTCGAAGCCTGGAACGAATGGGGGAAGGTTCGTATATCGAGCCGCACAAGGAATATGGATTCGGCTATCTTGACGCCATTCGCAATGTGTTCAGCTCGGCCCCGCAAGCGCACACCGATCTTGCGCCTGCGGACGTGGGACTGGGTCCTGTACGATTTGCCGCCCGTAGTGTATCAGACCGCGTGGGATTTCGCGTCGAATGACGAAGGTTGGAGCAACACGATGGGCCTGGCGGACGTTCAGTCGAAGGCGGGCGTGCTGGCCGGACGCGCGGTTTCAAATGATCCGGCGTTTTTCGGACCGCCGATGCAGGCCCGGGCGAGCGAGTTCAACGCCGTCAGGATTCGCCTGCGATTGGAGAAAACCAGCGGCTCGGCATTCACTGACTCCGCCCAGTTGTTCTGGCGCACGAGCCGTCTGGCGGAAAGCGAAGCCACCAGCGAGCACTTCGCCGTCACTGGCGATGGTCAATGGCACGACTACACCGTGGTGGTGGCGAAGAACCGCCGTTGGCGGGGTGTCATCACCCGTTTGCGGATCGATCCGTGTAACCGACCGGGGGTGAGGGTGGAGATTGGTTCCGTCAAACTGGTGAGACAGTAAACAAGCGTCGCTTGATCATTGCCACCAATCCGCAAGCAGAAAGAACCAAGAATGAATCCAGTGCCGCTGAATGGCAATCCATCCCCAGGTAGGGCTCCCAACGAAAGCGGGAGCAAGCTCCCCGCACTCCATACGCTGCGCGAGGTTTGGCCGGGCCAGCCGCAACGTCGCGCCAGCGTTTGGAGTGCGTCCGGCTTGCCGGCGCTTTCGCGCGCCAGGTGCATTCAATTCTGCGCTACGATTGGCGGCAACTCCATCGGTTCTTTTGAACAAGCAAGTGCGTGCATTAGCAGGTCAAAGCTCCAATCTTCATTCGTGTCGATTTGTGTTCATTCGCGGCTGATCTAACATTTATGAGTGACAAACTGGAAATCCTGCCGCTGTCCTGCAACTCGCGGGACGTGCTCCGTTTCTTGAAGGTCAGTTACGGCATCTACCGCGACGACCCGCTTTGGGTGGCGCCGTTGTTGATGGACCTGAAGAAAGTATTCACGCACGCCAATCCGTTGTTTACCCACGCTGAGATGCAATTATGGGTAGCGGTCAAAAGTGGCCGCGATGTCGGGCGGATTGCCGGGATTGTCGATGAAAGCCACAACCGGACTCAGAAGGATCAAGCAGCCTTTTTCGGCTTTTACGAGTGCGTAAATGATGCAGCAGTCAGCCAGCAGTTGTTTGACGCCGTACAGGATTGGGCCCGGCAAAAAGGACTGCGCCGGTTACTCGGTCCGATGAACCCCACCTCGAACGACGAGTGCGGCCTGTTGGTGGACGGTTTCGATTCCTCGCCGGTGATCATGATGACCTACAACCCGCGCTATTACCTGGACCTGATGGACACAGCGGGATTTCGCAAGGCCAAGGATTTGATCGCGTATCACATTGACCTGGCCAAAACGCCGATGGAACGATTCGAGCGGATTGCCGGGAAAACCAAAAAGCGATGGCCGGACTTGAAGTTTCGTCCGATCCGGCGCAAGACGCTGATCCAGGATTTGGGCAAGATCAAGGAAGTGTACAACGAGGCCTGGGAGGAGAACTGGGGCTTCGTGCCGATGACGGATGCCGAGGTGGATTTCATGGCCGAACGGCTGAAGCCCTTGTTGATGGAAGGCATCGTTTGGCTCACCGAGTTCGGCGATGAACCCGTGGGGTTCCTGCTGGCCTTGCCGGACTACAACGTGCCGATGAAACCGCTGCGCGGCCACGTGCTGACGCCCAAAGTGCTTGGCTTCCTACCCTATTTGCTGGGGTGGAAATACCCGCCGCGTTCGCGCGTGCTCGCGCTGGGCGTCAAGAAGGCCTATCGTGGCAAAGGCCTGGAGGCGGTGATGTTGTTCGAAGGCTTGAAAGCGGGATTTGCGGTTGGCTTTGTGGAAGCTGAAGCCTCGTGGATTCTCGAAGACAACACCATGATGCGCCGCGTGCTGGAGGTCTTCGGTGCAACGTCTTACAAAACCTACCGGCTCTACGAGCGGGAAATCTTGTAAGGGCTGGCGCGTCCGACTGTTCCCTGGGCTCTAATCCGGGCAGGTCACACCCTCATCGTAGCCGCCAACTGGAAACAAGAGGGTAGCTGGAAACATTCAGGTATGATTCCCTGAATGTGTAGCGGCTTCTCGCTGGCGCCAACTTGGGACAAAAAAATGTGCGGCGCTTTACCGAAGCGCCGCTGCTCGAGATTCAGAGTGAAGGGATAAGGTTGGCAAGCGCCATTCGGGACTTCGCTTCGCTACGGTGTGCCCTTGAGGGTCGTGATGAATTGCGTCATCGCGGGCGACAGCGTTTTGCTTCGCTTGTAGATTACGGCCCAGGGTCGCCCCAGGTTCACGCCGTCGATCGGCACTGCTTTCAAGGTCTTTTTCGCCACTTCCTGCACCACCGTGCTCTGGGGTACAATGGCAACGCCGGCGCCAATCTCCACCGCCCGTTTGACAGTTTCCACGTTATCGAACTCCATGGCATGCGCCACACTCAGGCCATGTTCGCGGAACACCTTGTCGAGGGCCTTGCGCGTGGGCATGTCCGGGGCAAAACTGACGAATTTCTGCCGGGCCAGATCTTTGAGTTTGACGCTTCTCCGGCCGGCCAAGGGATGGTCCGGTGGGCAGATGAGCACCATCGTGTATTTGTGCAGGGGAACGATCTCGAGGTTCTTGGTTTTCTGGGGAAAGGCGACGAGGCCCAGGTCCACCAAGTTGCCCAGCACGTCTTCATACACCCGATTGGCCCGGCGGTATTCAATATGGACGTTGACGGTGGGATAGGCCTTGAGGAACTTCTTCACATACGGAGGCAGATCGTGGAGCCCAATGCTATAGACGGTGGCCACGCGGATATTGCCGGAGATGATGTCCTCGATTTCCTTCAACTTCTTGAGCAGCGAATCGTGGGTCTGGAGGATCTTCCGGCTGTAGTCGTAAACCACCTGGCCTTCCCGGGTCAGGTTGAATTGCTTCTTGCTCCGCTCGACCAATCGGCTGTCGAAGATCCGTTCCATTGACGAAATCTGCTGGCTGACGGCCGACTGGGTGACTTCGTTGATTTTGGCGGCTTTGGTGAAACTTTCAGTGTCCACCAGGTCACAAAACATTTTCAGGCTTTCAAGTTGCATAATCGTGGGTGGGTAAGTTGTTTGGTTGCGTGGGTGGACGACCTAGGCGCGGCGACGAGACACTTTCTTGTGGGCCTTCTTGCCGGTGGAAGGCACCGAGGACTTTCCGGTTGCGGTGGCGGCCAGCGACGGCGCCAGTTTGGCCAGCAAAGCTTTGGGGGGACTAAATTTGCCATCTTGGCGCGGAAACTTTTGGCCATACAAGATCACTTGGATGGAGTTGGCCGGGTCTTTGCCGCCAAAGCGATAGCCCAGTTTCTTCACCGCCTCAAGGATCTCCGGTTTGGTTAAGGGCTTGACGGCAGTCACCCTGACGATGGCCTCGCGCAGGGGCATGGGGTTGTCGATTCGTCGTTTGCCCTTGCGTCGGACTGCCGGCCGCGCAGCCGCAGCCGCCCGGGGTGCCGGGGCCGCGGCTGGAGCTGGGGATTGGCCCGTCAGCGCGGCGGTAACTTCCTTGAGTCGCGACGTGACGCGAGCTTTTTCGTCGATTAGTTTCTGCCGTGCTTCCACGTAGGACTTCAAAATGTCATTTGCCATGCGCAGGATATACATCCTGAGTATTGCTTATGACAAGCAATCACTTTGTAACGAGGGGAGAAACTTTTCCCCGGCGCCTTAAAGTCTTAGCCGTTGCATCTCGAAATATGGGCTTCGCCGGGCGCACTAGGAATGTTTTCCCTTGAATATGCACCCAATTGTAGTTCTAATCCGCACACGTCATATAGATCGATTGAAGCCATGAACATTTATATTTCCCGATCCGGCCAGTCGTTCGGCCCCTACCCCCTCGAGTCGCTGGCAGACATGATCCAGGCCGGTAACGTCTTGTCCACCGATCTCCTATGCCCCGAAGGCGGAACCGATTGGGTACCCGTGGCCGAGTTCCAGGCGGCGCATCCACCCAAACCCAAATTGTCGGTCGCCAAACCACCGGCCATGGCTTCCGGCGATGAAGGACCGCCGGTAATTGCCGAAGGCGCGGTAGGACACGCCGGGGAATATAGCGACGTGGAACAAGCCATTCTGCACGGCGGACGTTTCGTGCTGTACCAATACTGCGTCTCGGTGCTGGTCATGACCTTTAAGCGGGCTTCCTCGCCGGTGTTTCTGCGCGGCGACCAGGATGGTTTGGGGCCGGCGCTGCAATACTCGCTGATTTCGCTGGTGGCGGGTTGGTGGGGCATTCCGTGGGGACCGATTTGGACCATTGCCTCATTGGTCAACAATACCCGCGGTGGCACGGATGTGACCCAGGCCGTGTTGACGGACCGCTTCGGCCCGGCGCGCGCGGCCCAACTCATGGCTCGACGGCAGGCGCCGGTGCCACGAGGCATGGGTCTGAAGATGTTTCGGTGGGCGCTGGTGGGTTGTGTGTTGCTGCTGGTCGGAGGCATTGGGATTTTTGGGTATGGCGTGTATCGTGCCGGGGAACGGGAACGCAACCGTCCCCGGATGGCTGGCGAGACGGAGTTCGAGGTGGCCAACGACCGAATCAACTTGCCCCATGGCACGGTCGCTTTCGGCAACTCGGCGCAAGCGATCGCGGTGGCAACCCATTTTTCCCGGACCATGAAGTCGCTGCGCGAACAATTCTTTGAAGCCGGCCAAAAATCCGGACGGTCGTTGCGGGACAATCAATTCCTGACGTATTGCGAGCTGCGGCCACAACATTGTGTGATCCTGGTGCATGTGTCCGAGTTGCGGCGCTTCACCCGGGAGGCGCAAAAGTCCTTGGGCGAAATGGCGTGGTTTGCTGCCCAATCAGCCCTGAAGAAAAATGCGGTTGGCCGATCAGGCATGCCGGTGGCCGTGGGGGTGCGAGGCGAAATCTTGTACGACCGAGTGCTCCTGGGGCAATACCAACCAGCGGCATCGGAGGACGAAACCGGCCTGGCGGCCACCCATGAAGGAAACCGATCTCGCGAAAAGTTGTTCGAGTTCTTCCAACCGCCGGCACGAACGCTGAGTGCCCCCGACAGTCATGCCCTTACGAACCGTTGACTCACCCGCCGCCAAACAGCGTGCTGGCGGCAGATCGCACGGAAGAATGGCGGCGAATTGCCGCAGTGGTTCGGACCCACCTGGGGGTATTCGTTTCTGCTGGCGGGACGCCAGCAGCACGTTGGGCAGCGTGCTGTCGGCATCTGGCCGGCAGTTTGGAACGTGAGCATTGAAGAAGAATGAACCGAGGACCAATGACCAATTGCCAATGCCCAATGACTGGAGAATGACCAAAGTCCAATGGCTAGTGAACCGTTGCAACTTCCCCCCATGGGTTGGGGATCGGCGCCAGCGCGGCAGCGTCTTGGAGTGTGGCAGTCCTCTGCCGCTATCGGACGCACCGCCGCCCAGCGAAAGCGGTGGAGGACTGCCGCACTCCAAAACCTGGCGGTCACTCGCGTGGTTCTTTAGGCATAGAACCGACAGTAATGCTGGGATGAGTCTTAACCTTCCTCGATTGAGAATATGCAATACTCCGTTTGCCCGCAGACGAACAGTGCAAGGCGTTTCGAACACAGTGCAAATTTCGTGCGCATCCACTGCATCCGATCCTGCCGGCGGGACGCTGGCTGCACGTTATTAACCCTATGAAGCTTTTTAAGAATATCCATCCCCTCGTTCTGTTGATCGTGGCCGTTTCTTTGCCACTTCCAGCTCCGGCTGCGAGCCCGGTCGTTCCTCTGTTGCAGGCCCACGCGCACAATGATTACGCCCACGCGCACCCACTGCACGATGCGTTGGGTCAGGGCTTTTGTGGCGTCGAAGCTGACGTGTGGTTGGTGGATGGTCAATTGCTCGTGGCGCATGACCGTCGTCAGGTCCGCCCTGACCGCACTTTGCAGGCGCTTTACCTTGATCCGTTGCGGGAGCGGGTTCGGGAAAACGGGGGTCGTGTTTATCCGGATGGTCCGTCGATAACTTTGTTAATTGATCTGAAGTCGGACGCGGTTGCGACCTATCAAACGCTTGAGAAAATCCTGGAACCCTATCATCCCGTCCTGACGCGCTTTGAATCCAAGCGCACCGAAACCAATGCCGTCACTGTGGTTGTTTCGGGCAACCGACCGAAAGATTTGATGCTATCCGAGCGTATGCGGTGGGCCGGCTACGATGGCCGTCTGGCGGACCTGGACACGGGATGGTCGCCGCACTTCATGCCCCTGGTAAGTGACAACTGGACGCTGCATTTCCAGTGGCGTGGCCGGGGTGAAATGTCAGCCGCAGACCAACGCAAGCTGAGTGACCTGGTGGCCAAAGCGCATCATCAGGGGTACCGGTTGCGGTTTTGGTCGATTCCAGATTTCCCGGCCGGCTGGCGTGTTTTGCAGGACGCGGGCGTTGATTTGATCAATACGGACAATCTGGCCGGCTTCGCCAAATTCAGTGCCGAGGAGCGAGCGAAATCCCCAAGTGATTCGCTGACTTCCCCGCTTTTGTCTTTCCCCGGGGCTCTGCCCTCCGCATGCTGGCGTCATGTCAGGTCTGATCGCTATCGTAGGCCGGCCCAATGTGGGCAAGTCGGCGCTGTTTAATCGCATCGTCGGGCGCCGCATTGCCATTGTCCACGACCAACCCGGCGTCACCCGCGACCGCATCAGTGCCGAAGCCGAATGGCGCGGTCGGCCCTTTACCCTCGTGGACACCGGCGGGTTGGGATTGTTGCAGCGGGAGAAAGCGGGCGATGCCCTTGTCCAGGCTGCCTTCGACCAAGTGCAAGTGGCCATCGACGCGGCCCAGGTTGTCCTGTTCGTCGTCAATGTGCAGGAGGGCATTGTGCCACTGGATCGCGAGGTGGCGAACCAGTTGCGGCAAGCCGGCAAGGCGGTCGTGGTGGTGGTGAACAAGGTGGATACAGTCCAGGTCGAACTGGGCGCGACCGAGTTTGCCGAATTGGGATTTGATACCATCCTCCCCATTGCGGCGATTCACGGGCGCGGCATTGACCCGCTGATGAGAACTGCGGTGGCCCTGCTGCCGGTCGCCACCGACGACCAGGGGACGGAATCGCCCGCCCGCCAACCTATGTCGGCGGTCAAGCTGGCGATCGTCGGCCGGCCGAATGTGGGAAAATCCTCAATCATCAATGCCCTCACCCAATCCGAGCGGGTGATTGTCAGCGCGATCCCTGGCACGACGCGCGACGCCGTGGATGTCCCGTTCGAGGTGGAGACCGACGGCGTCCGCGAACCCTACATCCTCATCGACACCGCCGGCATGCGCAAAGCGCGCCGGGTGGGTGACTCAATTGAGTTTTTCAGCGTAAAACGGGCCGAAGATTCCATCGCCCGCAGCGACATTGTCGTGCTGGTGATCGATGCCGAACAGGGCGTTTCCGAGCAGGATAAAAAGATTGGTGATCGGATCGTGGACGGCCGCAAAGCCTGCATTGTGGTGGTGAACAAATGGGATTTGTTTGCCGACGACGTCCGCCAGGCGCAGGCCAAGGTCGCGGCGCAGTCTCGCAAAAAGACTCGGCCCGAGAACGCCGTTCAGAGGCACTCCCTGGCGGAGTTTGGTCAGTGGGTGCAGCAACATCTCTTTTTCCTGGACTATGCTCCGGTGATTTTCACCTCGGCCACATCGGGGTTCAATCTGGAGCGTTTGCTGGAAGCCATCCGGTATGTCTCCGCCCAATTGCGGCAGTCCATCCCGACCGCCCTTTTGAACCGGACCTTGCACAACGCAGTCGAGCGGCGCCAGCCCGCCAGCGCTTCTGGGCATCGGCTGAAGTTCTTTTACGCCACCCAGGTCCGGTCCGCACCGCCCACATTCCTGCTGTTCGTGAATCGCAAGGAATTGTTTTCGGATCAGTACAAGAAACATCTGACGCGGGAAATGCGTCAGGCCTTCGGATATGAAGGCTGCCCGTTGCTCTTGGTGCCCAAAGACCGGCCCAAGACCGTGGAGTCAAAATCACCGGTCCGACGCAAACGGCCGGGCGCAGCGAAGAGGGTTTGGCGGCCGGATCATGAGTAAAGCTGCGTGCAACGTGCTGCTGGCGTCCCGCCGGCAAAAACGAACGCGGCAAGTGCGCTCGATCATATAACCTCAGTTCGAAAGTGATATTTCCGTTCGAATTGCCGGCAAGATGCCGGCAGCACGCTGGCATAACGTGCTGCTGGCGTCTCGCCGGCAGAATCGGATGCGGCAAGTGCGCTCGATCATATAACCTCGGTTCGAAAGTGATATCTCCGTTCGATCTGCCGGCAAGATGCCGGCAGCACGCTGGCATAACGTGCTGCCGGCATCTTGCCGGCAGAATCGGACGCGGCAAGTGCGCTCGATCATATAACCTCAGTTCGAAAGTGATATTTCCGTTCGATCTGCTGGCAGGATGCCGGCAGCACGTTCCTTGCTGACATGCCGTGCGTAGATTCAAAACGCTGGTTCTTCGCCAGCGAAGTCTGTCCCCGCCAGCGATGGTTTCGTGAAATTTTGCGCTTGGCGAACTGGCTCCCGCGCGCTCAGATGCAGTCATGCAAGCTACAATCTTCCCGCTCGCCGTTTGCCTGAGCCTGACCACCGGTCCGCTGGTGGCCGACCAAGTCCTTTTCGATTTTGGCCGCAACTTCGACCGCACTAAAGCCACCGTATCCGATGCCACCATTACGCCGATGAAGTCGGGCGCGAAGACCGTGCTCCGGATCGCCACCGGTCACGAACGGCCGTGGCCGGGCGCCACTTTGGCGGCTCCCGACGGACATTGGGATTTGTCGCCGTTTGGGCATGTCGCTCTTGACGTCCGCAACACCGGCTCCGAACGCGTCACGGTCCATTGTCGCGTCGATAATCCCGGCGCGGATGGCACCCGACATTGTGTCACCGGTTCAATCGGATTGAATCCCGGCGAAGCGGGCACCTTGAAAGTGATTCTGAAACGCACGGCTAGCGACAAGTTGGACGGCAAACTATTTGGCCTGCGCGGCTATCCGGTGTCGGCCGGTGGTCCCGGCACGGTGAACGCCTCGAACATCACCCAATTGCTCGTCTTCGTGAGCCAGCCCAAAGCCGACCATGTTTTCGAAATCGACAACCTTCGCGCCGAAGGCCGTTACACCCCGCCGACCGCCTGGGTCACCGACGCCGATCCGTATTTCCCGATGATCGACACCTTCGGCCAATACCGGCACAAGGATTGGCCGGGCAAAGTGCATTCGCTGACGGAACTCAAACAACGCCGCGAACAGGAGGCCCAGGAACTCGCGGCCGCTCCCGGACCGAAGAATTGGTGTGAATACGGCGGCTGGACGGCGGGTCCGACGTTGAAAGCCACCGGCTTCTTCCGCACCGAAAAGTATCACGGCAAATGGTGGTTCGTCGATCCGCACGGGCATTTGTTCTGGTCGCACGGCGTTGATTGCGTGCGGATGATCGACACCACGCCCATCGACGAGCGCGAGACTTGGTTTGCGGATTTTCCCGGCAAGGAAACTGACTTCCGGGAGTTTCTCTCCCGCGGGTATGCCTTGAAGGGCCACTACGCCGGGCGTAGTCCGCAATGTTTTTCCTTTGCCGCCGCCAACCTGAAACGCAAATACGGCGACGACTGGAAACATGCCTATGCCGGCGTCGCCCACCAACGCCTCCGCAGTTGGGGATTGAACACCATCGCCAACTGGTCTTCAGCGGACGTGTTCCTGATGCGCCGCACCACCTACACGGACACCCTGGGGTCGCGCGGCGCGAAAATGATCGAAGGCAGCGAAGGCTATTGGGGCAAGTTTCCGGATGTATTTGATCCCAGTTTCGCCGCCAGTGTCCGCCGCGCCATGGCCGGCAAAAAAAGCAGCAGCGCCAACGATCCCTGGTGCCTCGGCTATTTCTCGGACAACGAAATGTCCTGGGGCGATGAGACCTCGCTGGCGATTGCCGCCTTGCGCTCACCCGTGGGCCAGGCGGCGAAACAGGAATTCATCGCCGACCTCCAAGCGAAATACGGCGACATCGCCAAGCTGAACGCGGCTTGGGGATCTGCCCAGGCTTCCTGGGAAGCGCTGGCGGAATCGCGCGAGGCACCGGACCAGAACAAGGCGCACGACGATCTCACGGCATTCTATACCAAATGCGCGGAAACCTATTTCCGTACCGTGCATGAAGCCATCAGGGCCGTGGCGCCGAACCAACTTTATCTTGGCTGCCGTTTCGCCTGGGTGAACGAACGGGCTGCCAAAGCCGCCGCCCGGTATTGCGACGTGGTCAGCTACAATCTCTACCGTCGCAACATCGCCGACTTCCAATATCCCGGCGGCGACAAGCCGCTCATCGTCGGCGAATTCCATTTCGGCGCGTTGGATCGCGGCATGTTCCACACCGGTCTGGTGCCCGTGGAAAATCAGGCCGCCCGCGCCCAGGCGTATCGGGATTACGTGCTTGGCGCGGTGCGGCATCCGCAGTTTGTCGGTACGCACTGGTTCCAGTGGAAAGATGAGCCGACCACCGGCCGGGTGTACGATGAGGAGAATTACCAGATTGGCTTTCTGAGTGTTGCCGACACGCCTTATGCCGAAACCATCGAAGCCAGCCGCGAAGTAGGCCAGACGCTGTACCAAACCCGGCTCGGAGAATAAATTGAGGACGTCGGTATTTCGTAGGACAGGCCTCCCGTCTGTCCCGGATGTTCAATCGGCAATTGGCATTTTTCAGGACGGTCGATAACGATTGGATCTCCCCAGTTGTTCGGAACCGCCGAGACGGCTGTCCTACCATGAAGGCGCGCCCAGCCAACTGATTCTTCGTTGCCGGACATGCCGCCGTGTCGCGCCCGCAACTCGACAATTGTGTTTGCCTGCCGGATGTCCCACACTCGAATCATTATGGCAAGTCCCTTCATTTGGCTTCGTTACGCTGGTTTGGTAGTGCTGCTCACCAGCGCCCTCACGTTTGGCGCTACGCCGAATTCCCTGTCGCTTCGGCTGCGCAGCTTGCAGCCAGCCCCCGGTGATCCCGCACGTTACGAACCGGTGGACCGGCCCGCGACCTGGGACGCGCCGCACACCGCCGCCGTGATCTGTGACATGTGGAATCAGCATTGGTGCCAAGGCGCGACTGCGCGGGTGGCGGAAATGGCGCCGCGCATGAATGACGTGATCAAAGAGTTGCGCCGCCGCGGAGTGCTGATCATTCATTGCCCCAGCGGCACGATGAAGTTTTACGAAGGCACCCCACCGCGGAAGCGGGCTCAATCGGCACCCAAGGTGACGCCCCGCGTGCCGTTGCAAGGTTGGTGCAACCTCGACCCGAAACGGGAAGCGCCCCTGCCGATCGACGATTCGGATGGCGGTTGCGATGACGAGCCGCAGTGTAAGCATCCGCCCTATCCCTGGACGCGCCAGATCGCCACACTGGAAATCAAGGACGGCGATGCGATCACCGACAGCGCCGAAGCCTATTACCTGATGCGCCAACGCGGCATCACCAACGTCATCGTCATGGGCGTGCATGAAAATATGTGCGTGCTCGGCCGGCCATTCTCCATTCGGCAGATGGTCAACCAGGGCCAGAATGTCGTGCTGCTGCGCGACCTGACCGACACGATGTATAACTCGCGCCAGCGTCCGTTCGTCGATCATTTCACCGGCACCGACTTGGTGGCTTGGCACATCGAAAGATATTGGTGCCCCACCATCACCAGCGACCAGATCGTGGGCGGCAAACCGTTTCGTTTTACGGCCGACACACGAGCGCCGCGGCAGTTCAAGGATTACGCGTATTTGTTTACTCCGGACGGTCACCCCGCGGACCGCTACAATGTGGTCTGGACCAGTCCGAGCCAGGATTCCTCCGGTTCGATGCCGTTGGGCAATGGCGACATCGGGCTGAATTTCTGGGTTGAGGAAAATGGCGACCTGCTGTTCTACCTCAGCAAGAGCGACGCTTGGGACGAGAAAGATCACCTCGACAAACTGGGGCGGGTGCGCGTGAGACTGTCGCCCAATCCTTTCCAAGCGGGTTCGCCCTTCCGGCAGGAACTCAAGCTCAGTCAGGGCGAAATCGAAGTCCGCGCCGGCGAACCGGATGCGGCGATCACGCTGCGCGCTTGGGTGGATGCCAATCATCCCGTGGTCCATCTCGAAGCCGAAGGTGAACAACCGTTCAACCTGCAAGCAAATCTGGAAATCTGGCGCACCAAGGAACGAACCCTTTCGCCCGAAGAAGCCAATGGCGTGGACCACTTTGCCAAAGACGAACCGCCCAAAGCGTATCCCGACCAAGTGGTCACCGACCAAGCTGACCGGGTCATTTGGTATCATCGCGACGAACGCTCAATCTGGGCGGCCACGCTCGCTCACCAGGGTTTGGCTGGTCTGACCAATCAGTTCAAAGATCCGCTGCTACACCGCACCTTTGGCGGGACAATGAAAAGCGACGGACTTGTGAAAGCCGGCGCCACTCAATTGAAATCAAAGCAGGCGGCAAAGCATTTCGTCCTCTCCATCTACGCGCTCACGGCGCAGACCCCAACGCCGCAAGCTTGGCTGGACCAGCAAGCCGGCAACGTGGCAGCGATTGACGCGATTGATTTAAGCCAGGCGCGCCAGGCTCATCGCCAATGGTGGCGCGATTTTTGGAATCGCAGTTGGATCCGCGTCACCGCTTCGGGCAGCGACCACCTGATGGCGCGCGCAATCACCCCTAACCAATTCCCCTTGCGCATTGGCGCCGACAGCGACGGCCAAAACCGCTTCCGCGGTGAACTGGGCCGCGTGGCCGTGTACGATCGCGCCCTCAATAGCGAAGAAATTACGGCGCTGGCCAAAACCAAGTCTATACCCGCCAAGCGGCCGGCTGGTTGCGTTTGGGAATGGCTGTTCAGCCGCGGGTCGGCCGGCGATAGCTCAAGCTTGCTCAATGATGCTGCGGTTCCCAAAGCAGTTGGCCAATTTGAAACGAAGGAAAACGCCGCGGAATCCGGGGGGTGCAGCATTCAATTCAATGGCCAAGGTTACTATGAAATTCCTTCGGCACCAGCCACGGACTTAACGAATGCAGTCACGCTTGAAGCCTGGATCAAACCCGATCAGTTGCCGCCCGGTGGCGGCCGCATCCTCGACAAATCCAAGGCCGGCACCTCGAACGGTTACCTGCTTGATACGTATCCCGGTAATTCGCTCCGGTTGATCGTTGAAGATGGCACTTTGACTTGCGACGCCAAACTGCCCACGAACCGATGGTCGCACGTCGCCGCCGTCTTTGATGCGCACACCGGCGAAAAGAAGCTGTATCTCGATGGCAAAGTTGTGGCCACTGGCGGCCAAGACCAAAGGTCGCGCCCCGATGACCAAATCGTTTCCCAAGGCTACGCGCTCCAGCGGTTCATCAATGCCTGCGCCGGACGCGGCGGCTCGCCCATCAAGTTCAACGGGTCGATCTTCACGGTCGATGTGCCGGGCAAGTTTGACGGCGATTACCGCCGGTGGGGTGGCTGTTACTGGTTTCAGAACACGCGCCTGCCGTACTGGCCGATGCTGGCCGCCGGTGATTTCGACCTGATGCAACCGCTGTTCAAGATGTATCGCGACGCCCTGCCGTTGGCCCGTGCCCGCACGCTGGTTTACTACCGTCACGATGGCGCGTTCTTCCCGGAAACGATGCACTGGTGGGGCGCGTATCACAACGGCGGCATGGGCTACGGCTGGGACCGTGCCGGCGAACCATTGGGGCGTACGGTGAACCGCTACATCCGCTTCTACTGGTCGGGCGGGCTGGAGTTACTGGCCATGATGCTCGACCACTTCGCGTTCACGCAGGACCGCGTCTTCCTTCAAAACACGCTGTTGCCGCACGCGGAGGCCGTGCTCGAATTTTACGCCAAACATTACCCCCACGAACCGAGCGGCCGGATTCTGTTTGCGCCCGCGCAATCGTTGGAAACCTGGTGGGAATGCGAGAATCCCATGCCGGTGGTCGCGGGTTTACGCTGCGTGCTGAAGCAACTGCTGGCCTTGCCGGTGGGGCAAGTTGGCGAGGGACAAATGGAGGATTGGAAGAAGTTGCAAACCCGGTTGCCGCCCATTCCACGGCGCGAACTGGCCGGGCAACCGGCGCTGTCGCCGGCGGAAGCGTACCGGTCGCAACACAACATGGAGAATCCCGAATTGTACGCCGTGTTTCCCTACCGGCATTATGGCGTGGGGAAACCCGAGCTGGACATGGCGCGCTGGTCCTTTGCCCATCGCCAGTTCAAGGGAAATCGCGGCTGGCAGCAGGATGACACGCAAGCCGCGTTCCTGGGCTTGGCGGACGAAGCCCGCCGGATGGTGGCGAGCCGTTTTTCCAATAAGAATCCTGGCAGCCGGTTCCCCGCGTTTTGGGGACCGAACTTCGACTGGATTCCCGATCAGGACCACGGCGCCAACGGCCTGATGGCTCTGCAAACCATGCTGCTCCAGTGGGACGGCCGGAAGATGTTCCTGTTCCCGGCTTGGCCCAAAAACTGGGACGTGGAATTCAAACTGCACGCGCCGTTCAACACGACCGTGGAAGGCACTTGGCGTGGTGGCCGATTGCTTTATATGAAAGTCAGTCCACCCGAACGCAAACCCGACCTGGTGCAAATGACGCCCCAGTAGCAAACGGTAGGACAGGCGTCCCGCCGGTCCCGGATTTCCAAAGAACGTCCGCCCTTGAAGACAACGCAGCATGACGAGTGAACGTTTTGGGGAAGTCCGGGACAACCGGTACGGCTGTCCTACACCGGTGTCCCGCCCAATACTGCCTTCCCTCCAGCGTTCGTTTATCCAAGCGTGAATTCCAACCCTGTTTACCCCATGATGCTCAGGCAATGAGCACGTCAACCGCGAGTGCATCGCCCGCCCCAGACCGGTTTCCCGCCGGCCTGAAGAACGCTTTTGTCTTCGCGATGTTCAACGCGCTTTCGTTCCAGATGATTGTGGGCAATCCCATGATCCTGTATGCCAAGACGCTGGGAGCCAGCGCGACCACGCTGGGTTTGATTGCCGGCATGCTGCCGTTGCTGAACGTCTTTCAGATTCCGGCGGCGCGGCACGTGGACCGCATTGGCCACAAGCGGTTTGTCCTGGCGGGTTGGTCCACGCGGGTCATCTTCATTTTTATCATGGCGCTGGTGCCGTTGGCGGCGGTGTTTTTGCAGAGTCAAACCCGGCTGGCGCTGATTCTGTTTCTGCTGTTCGCCTTCAATCTTTCTCGCGGCATTTCCGTGTGCGGTTGGTTGCCGTGGATTACCGGGGTGATTCCGCCGGCGATCCGGGGACGCTACCTGGCGCTGGAAAGCGGTTGCGTCAACGCCGCCAGTTGCGTGGCCTTTCTCCTGGCTGCTGGCGTGCTGGGTGTGTCGCCGGCTGAATGGCGGTTTTCCTTCCTGTTCTTTTTCAGCGGACTGGCCGGCGTGATCAGTCTGACGTTCTTGAAACGAATTCCCGAGGCCTCACCACCTCCGGCGGACGTTTCCACCTCCCGGGAACCGGTGCCGTGGCGGGCAATTGCGGGCTATCGTCCGTTTCGAAAACTACTGCGGATGAACGTGGCTTACAGCCTGGCTTCGGGGGGTGTCATTGCGTTCGTCACGGTGTTCATGCGGGTGGAACTGCGCCTGGCCGAATCGCTCATTTTGTTGATCACGGCTACCAGTTTTGTCGGAGGGCTGAGCAGTTTGTGGTTGTTGGGCCGGCGTCTGGATCGCTTTGGAAGCAAACCGGCGTTGATCCTGTTTCACGGCGTGTGGCTGCTGATCATGGCCGCGTTAACGGCGGTGGCCACACGCGTATTGCCAGCTTGGTTGGGTGTCTTGGTGGGGCTGCAATTTCTGTTGGGACTCAGTTCCGCCGCCGTGCAGATGGCCAACATGCGGCTGGTGATGGCCACCATTCCGGAACGGGGACGCAGTCATTTCTTCGCGTTGCAATCGGTCGTGAGCAACGTGTTACTCGGCGTCTCGCCCATTTTCTGGGGCGTGTTGATCGACGCCACCCGGTCGCTGGAGTTCACCTGGCACGGGATTTCGATCAACCGGTACGGGCTGTATTTTGCGGCGGCCTTGGTGGTGTTTGTGGTTTCCCTATTCCTGTGCCGGCCGCTGGAGGAAGCGGAATCGCAGAGCACCGAAGCCATGTTGCGGGACATCCTCACCCGGTCGCGATTGCGCGCCTGGCTGCGTCTCTGGCCCAGAGCCTAATTAAAATGACCAATCACCAAGGACCAAGGACCAGAGAAGTGCCAAGCCCCAAGTTTTAAGGAGAAGTTGCCACCCCCTCATCGGTAGGACAGGCGTCCCGCCTGTCCCGAATTTCTCAGTGGCGTTCAAATACTTGCGAGACGTCCACCAGCGTGAGGTGTAGTTCTGGTAATTCGGGACAGCCGAGACGGCTGTCCTACGGGGTGAGGGCGAACCGCCCCTTGGTTATTGGGCATTGGGCCTTCTCTGGTCATTGGCCATTGGCTCTTGGTCATTAACGGCAACGCCCTATAATTCGCCACGAAAGCCGCGTTCAGTCTTCCGCCTTGGACTCGCGCGCCAGCAAGTCCATCACCGCCTGACGCACGTTCTTGCTCTCGTAGAGCATGGCATACACTTCGTCGATGATCGGCGTGGAGATGTCTAACTTGCGGGCCAGTCGGTAGGCTGAGCGCGCGGTGGGGTAACCTTCGGCCAGTTTGTGTTCCGCCGCCATGATGGCTTCGATTTGTTCGCCGCGTCCCAAGCGTTCGCCCAGTTCGCGATTGCGGCTGAGCCGCGAAAAACAAGTCAGCGTCAAATCGCCCAATCCACTCAGGCCCGAGAACGTTTCCGGTTGCGCCCCGCAAGCGGTACCCAACCGGCGCATCTCGGCAATGGCCCGGGTGACCAGTGCCGCCTTCGAGTTGTCGCCAAAGCCCAGCCCGTCGCAGACCCCGGCGCCAATGGCCATGATGTTTTTGATCGCGCCGCCCAATTCCACCCCCACCACATCCGTGCTCGTATAAACGCGAAAGGTGGCGCGATGAAAAAGAACCTGCGCTCGCTGGGCCGTCGCGGCATCGTCCGACGCGGCGACGATGGCGGTAGGAATGTCTTGCGCCACCTCGAAAGCAAACGACGGCCCGGAAAGCGCGGCAATGGGATTGTCCGGCGCGTGTTCCCGCAGGATTCGGCACATGGTTTTGCCGGTATCGTATTCGATGCCTTTGGTAACACTCACCAGCAGCGCGGTTTTGTTTTCCAGGCGACCGGCGACTTCGCGGAACGCCACCGAAGGGATGGCGAACACCACGCAATCGCGTCCTTGGACGGCCTGGCTCCAGTCGCTCTCAATTGTCCAATCCGCCGGCAAGTCGAGCCCCGGGAGATACCGTTGGTTGCGCCGGGTTTGGCGCAAGCGGTCAAGGTGCGCGCCGTCGCCATCCCAGAGCGTGAGGCGGTGCCGGTTATGGTGGAGCACCAGTGCCAGGGCGGTTCCCCAGGCGCCGGCGCCAGCCACAGTGATGTTCAAGAGGTGGCCTCCTTCTTTCTAAAACGCACGCGGTGCTCGGTGCCGTTGAGCAGACGTTGGATGTTACCGCGGTGTTTGTAAATGGCCAGCGTCGTCATGCCGACGGTGACGAGCACCATCGTGAGACTCTCCCCGGTGAGCCAACTGGCCAGGGGCAACGCGGCCGCCGCGGCGATCGAAGCCAGCGAAACAAACGCGCTCAGGGCAAACACGATCACCCACACTCCACAAATGATGCCCAGTGCCATCGGCACCAGCGCGGCCAGAACGCCGGCGGACGTGGCAATGCCCTTGCCGCCTTTGAAGTGGAGCCAACAGGTGTAGTTGTGACCCAAAATCACCGCCAGCCCCGCCAAAATCCGATGCGGTTCGGCGTGCAGTTCGGGCACCGCAAACCAGTTCATCAGCAGATCGCAAAGCCAGGTGCAGGCGACAAATCCTTTCAACCCGTCCACGACCAGCACGAAGATGCCGGCGGGAACGCCCAGAATCCGGAATACATTCGTGGCGCCGATGTTGCCGCTGCCCACGCTGCGGATGTCAATCCCTTTGGCCTGCGCGACCACGTATCCGGTGGGAATGGATCCCAGCAGATAAGCGCCCAGCATCACGGCCACATAACTCACAACTGCCACGGGCTCGAATCTAGGCAAAGCCCTTTCGCGGCGGCAAGCGGATTTGTGAGGTATGCGTTTTTGGGCTTTGCAGTTCGGGCCGGGCGCTTTATAGCAGCGGCATGTCATCGACTGTCAAAGTAGCCGTGGTCGGCACGGGATCGCTCGGCAAAGAACACGCCCGCATTTACGCTCAACTGGCGGCGGCCGGGCAGGTGGAGTTTGTTGGGGTGTTCGATGTCGCGACGGAGACCGCGCAGAAGATCGCCGCGAAACACAACGTTCGGGCGTTCGAGTCGGTGGACGCCGTGACCGAAGCCAGTGATGCCGTGAGCATCGTAACCCCCACCAGTTCGCATTACGAGCTGGCGAAGCGGTTTCTGCAAGGCGGCAAACATCTGTTGGTCGAGAAGCCGATGACCGACAGCACGGCGCAAGCCGCCGAATTGGTGCAACTTTCCCAGGCAAACCATTGCTTGTTGCAAGTCGGCCACGTCGAACGATTCAATCCTGTGTTGAAATACCTGGAGTCGGTCGCCACGGAACCGCGGTTCATCGAAACGCATCGGCTCTCTCCTTACCCGGCCCGCAGCACGGACATCGGCGTGGTGCTGGACCTGATGATTCACGATTTGGACGTTGTGCTGGCCTTCGTCAAGGCGCCCCTCGCCAGCGTGGACGCCGTCGGCATTCCCGTGCTCAGCGCGTCCGAGGACATTGCCAATGCCCGGCTGCGTTTCGCCAACGGCTGCGTGGCCAACCTCACGGCCAGCCGCGTCAGTCCGGAGCGCATGCGCAAAATCCGCGTGTTCAGCAGTGGCGCGATGCCGAGCTACATCTCGCTCGATTACCGTTCGCAGGAAGGATTCATCTATCGCATTGCGCGCGGGGAAGAATCGGAGAGTTCGTTGCTCAAAAAACTTCTGGCCACCAAAGACAGCACGATTGTAAGTGAGTTTGCCGGCAAACGCATCGTCCGTGAGCCGGTGCCGATTGCCAAGGACGAGCCACTCAAACTGGAGCTGCAACATTTCGTCGAATGTGTACACGCGCACCGAACACCCCGGGTCAGTGGTGAATCGGCCCGGCGCGCTCTGGAACTGGCGTTCGAGATCACCAAGCAAGTCCAGACCGCCGGTGGACAGTGACCCGAACCTTTTCAATCCCAGAGCTTGCGGTGAGCCCAACCCAAAACCTATGAATTCCGTGTCCTCCAGCAATCCATGAATCCATTGACCTTCATGTTGATTGCCGGCGAACCCAGCGGCGACCTGCTGGCCGCCGAACTGGTGCGGCAGTTGCGCGCGGAATGGGAGCGGCGAAGTCGGTCGGCGGGCCCGGGCTCGACGGCTCCGCCGCGGCCGTTTGCTCCGCATTTTTTCGGTGCCGGCGGATCGAAAATGGCGGAGGCGGGAGTTGACCTGGCCGTGGACATGATGGCGCATGCGGTGGTGGGACTGGTGGATGTGGTGAAGAGTTATGGCCGATTGCGGCGGCTGTTTCATCAATTGCTGGACCAGGCCATTGCCCGCCAGCCGGACGCCATTATCTGCGTGGATTATCCCGGCTTCAATCGCCCGTTTGCCGGCGCGGTGCGGCGCTACCTGGAGCGGCGCGCGGGGCCGTTTTTCAACTGGCGGCCAAGGATTGTCCATTACGTTTCCCCGCAAGTTTGGGCGTCCCGGCCTTGGCGCGCCAAGCGGATGGCGCGCGATCTGGACTTGTTGCTCAGCATTTTTCCGTTCGAGAAAGAATGGTTCGCCCAGCAGACCCCAAAATTGCCCGTCGTGTATGTGGGGCATCCCCTCATCGACCGCTACGCGGCGGCCAAGATTGCTGCGGCCGGCCCGGGAAGAGCACTGCCCTCCTCGGAAACTGCCGGGGCTTCGTCCGGTTCGGCACCAGCAGCGGCACCAAACCGCGCGCCGGAGAAACCGGCTCCGCGCGGGCCGCTGCCCCTGGTGTTGCTCCTGCCCGGCAGCCGCGTCAGTGAATTGAAGCATCATTTGCCGGTGATGCTTCGAACCGCGGGCCTGATTGGCGCCGATTGGCCTTCGGTGCGTTTCCGCATGGTCTTGCCCAATGAGTCGCTGATGCGAATGGCGCTGGATCAGGCGGCTGTCCTGTCGCGCAAGCCGTTGGTTCGCAGTGGCGGCGACCAATGGCCCGCGAGCATTGCGGTGGACCTGGGCCGGTTTGGCGTCCGCACCATCGAACTCAGCAATGGCGGATTGATGGAGGCCTTTCGCGAAGCCACAGTCGCCATTGCCTCGACGGGCACCGTAACGATGGAATGCGCTTACTTCGGCATGCCCACCGTGGCGATGTACAAAACACTGTCGAGCAACTACCACCTGGCCAAGCGCCTGATCCTCGTCAAGTATCTGGCCATGCCCAACCTGCTGCTGGATGAAGCGGTGTTCCCAGAATTTATTCAGCACGAGGCCACCCCGCAGAACATCGCGCGCGAGGCGCTCGACCTGCTCGAGAGTCCCGAACGACGCGAGCAGATCAAAAGCAAGCTGGCCAACGCCATTGCGTCGTTGGGCCCGCCGGGGGCCGGTGAGCGCGCCGCCCAAGCCGTGTGGGATTTGCTCCTGGTGCGGTGATTGGCGGACGAACGCGGTGGGTGCCGCAGTTTGTTGATCGGGCGGCAGGCGATGTTTCTGTTGTAGGCGGACTGCCGACGTTCTCACCCCTCCACTTGGATCTCAACCAGCGCAGCTTTCTGAAACAAAACAGCCGCCGCGAATCCGCGGCGGCTGCGAATGGAGAAGGTAGTTTACGGTAAGATGCCTGCTACTTGCCCGCTTTGCTCTTGGCTTGTTCGGCCAGGGCTTGGGCGCGTTTGGCCAGGTCATTGTTGCTGGTGGCTTGCGCGGCTTTTTGCAGGGGCTCGATCAAACGGGCGGCCAATTGATTGGCGTTTTTGCGATTCAACAGTTTGTCGGAAACGTTCACAATCGCGGTGCTCGCCTCTTCGGCGGTGGCCGGATCATTGAGGTAATCCACCATGAGATTCAACGCCGCCGGCGCTTCGACCGTTCCCAACGCCGCGAGTAACATCTTCTTTTCATCCGGACGCGACACCATGCTGGCCGCCTGTCGGCACATGGCCAAACGCTCTTGGGCGGGCAGGTCGGATCGTCGGGCAAAGCCCAGGTAGCTGCGCAGGCTTAGCATCTTGACGGTGGGATTGCCGGTGGTCTTGGCAATCCCCAGCAAGTCGGGCGCGGCATCGGCCGTCTTCCACGCGCCCAGCGCGCGAATGGCTGCATCCCGAACCGCCTCGTTTTCCGACTCGACCGCCGCGCGCACGCTCTTCAACGCGGAATCTCCGCCCACCGTGCTCTGAACATTGAGCAACACGGCTTTTTGCGCTGGTTGCGCCGGGCCCATACGAGCGGCAATCTTTTTGGCGCAATCTTCCTGATCGGTGGCTTTGGCGCAAACATCGCTCATCGCTTGTTCCGCGGCATCCAGATCCCTCGAATTCTCGTATTTCGCCAGCAGGTCCAGCAACGCCGGCAGTTCCGATCGGCGCGCCCAATTCGCCCACCCGCTTCAACGCGGCGGGTCGCACCTTCGCGTCACTACCGCCGGCGGCTTTCAGCAGGGCGGGCACGGCACTGGCCATGCGCCGACGGCCGATCAGTTCAACGGCGGCAAGTTGGTCGTCAGCGTCTTTGCTGCCTAGCATGTCCATCACCACGGCATCGATCTTTTGCCCCGGAATGGCCGCCAGACATTCCTTGGCGGTTTTGGCAATGTCGCCGTCACTGTCGCCCACCAGTTCCACCAGCGCGGGTGCCGCCGCGGCATCGCCAATCATTGGCATGGCTTCAATGGCCGCCAGGCGAACGGCTTTGGGTCCGTTTTTGGCAACCGCCGAGAGCGCCGAAATGGCGGCTTCGTCGCCGCGCTTGCCCAACGTTTCAATCACCAAGATGGCATTGTCTTCTGGCAGTTTGCTCAGTTCCGCCGCCAGCGCCTGAGTCACTTTCACGCCCGGCATTTCCTGGGCGGTTTGCACCGCGGCGGAAAACAGGATGTAATCCTTGCTGCCCAAGGATTCCTTAAGCAAATCGAGCCCATCTTTTCCCCGGGCCAGGATGGCTCCGCGCAACGCGCCGCCCCGCACTTGGTGCGCCGCGTTGGGCAACGCGCGCAACCGGTCGTAAATGAGCACGGCCGACTGGGTCTGCCCCTGGTCCATCAGGCGTTCGGCGCAACGGAACAGTCCTTCGCACAACGCCAGTCGGTTGGCGGCTGGCGCTTTGGCCAACGCTTTCTGCAAACCTTCCGCGGCATCGGGAGTACCAATGGCACCCAACGCACGCGCGGCACCTTGGGCCACGTCGGCATTGGCGTTTTCAAGCAAGGCGGTCAAGGGCTCGACGGCCTTGGAGTCACGGCGAACACCCAGGCTGTCAATGACCCCGACCAATTGCCGGCCTTCGACGTTGCCCAGCGCCTCGCGTAACGCCGCATCCACTTCCGGATACGGCATGGGCTCGAGAGCATAGCGGGCCATGTGCGACAATTCCTCGTCACCGAGAAGACTGGCCAGGACGGGAATGGCTTCCTTGGTACCGACCAACGCGAGCAACCGGCACGCGTCGGCCTTTTCTTTGCGGGTCGCGTCGGACTTCAGTACCGCAATGAGTCTATCGACTTGCTCGCGGGTGGCCGGCACGGTGGTCTGGCCAAAGGAGCAGGGAACCGCGCTGAGCAGCACGGCGACGATCAGGATCAAGTTCAATTTGAATTTTAACATGGCTTCAAAGGTTTACGGGTTAAAGTTGGTCGTTCGTTAAATGGTCCACGGAGCACGCATGGCACGGGAACGCAGCCGGTTCGCTTCCGCGTCGTTGATGAATTCTTCTTTGACCGGATCAAACTTCATGTCGCGCTTGAGCCACATGCAAATGTTGGCCGCGTGAACGGTCGTCATGGAATGGTGCATCACTTCCGGATTGGCCACGGTTTGCC
This sequence comes from uncultured Verrucomicrobiae bacterium, assembly GCA_963788655.1. Lineage (GTDB taxonomy): Bacteria > Verrucomicrobiota > Verrucomicrobiia > Limisphaerales > JAFGQR01 > JAFGQR01. The sequence continues at coordinate 70,881 of CAWBHS010000080.1, forward strand.
GGCGGGACTTGACGCAATCGAGCAGGTTGCGCACGTGGCTCATCGGGCGTTCGGTGCGGTCCATGTAGTCATGCACGATTTTGTTGAAATCAGCCATCCAGGCCGGATTGGAAACTTCCGGTTTGGAATACCCATCCGCCACGGACACCCAGCCTTCAGTGCCTTCGTAGCAGACGCCACACGAGCCGTGCCAGCCGCCGGCTGATCCCTGCCAACCGCCGCGATTCAGGATCATTTGAATGCCGTTGGCGAACTTGGTCACCATGCCGTCGCCGCTGTCGTTGTTCACGTATTGGTATTCGATGGGCGAGGTTTCGGTGGCGCCGATGGCCACCTGGCATTGGGCGAACGTGTGCGCACCCCATTCCCCGATGCAACTGGTGTGGAAGTCATAAAAACCCCGCCAGCCGCCCCGCACGTAATTTGAGTTGTACGGACGCCACGGACACGGCCCCAGCCATTGATCCCAATCCACCTCGTCCCGGTCGGGTAACGGTTCCGCTGGCAGCCAGTCGTGCCGCATTTCGGCGGCGTCCCACGGCGCGATGTGCGCGCGCACCGTATGGACTTTACCCAGGTATCCGAGGCGAAGAATTTCATTGGCAAACGTGAAGTTGCCTTCGCTGAGACGTTGCGTGCCGGTTTGATAAATCCGGCGGTAGCGTTTGGCGGTTTCCACCACGGCCCGGCCCTGGGCAATGGTCATGGCCGAGGGTTTCTCGGAATAAATATCTTTGCCGGAGCGCATCGCCATGATGGCGGCCAGCGCGTGCCAGCGGTCGCCGGTGGCGGTCAGCACCGCGTCGATGTCGGTGCGCTCGGCCAAAAACTCGCGGATGTCGCGATACATGGCGCAATCCTGGTTGCCATTGCGATTGTCAATGATGCGCTTGACGGCTTCGCGGCGGGATTTCCGGGCGTCGCAGATCGCGACGAACTGCACGTCCTTCTCCGGCAACATCCAGCCCAGGTCATGCCCGCCGCGGTTGCCAATGCCCAGCCCGGCCATGATGATGCGGCCGCTGGGCGGCACCGCGCCGTCGCGGCCAATGGCGGACGCGGGAATCAGGGTGGGCAACGCCACGGCGCTGCCAGCCAGCGCGGCCCGTTTCAAGAATTGCCGCCGGCTCAGACTGGAAACGTCCATCGAGCCGGCCGGTGAGGATACAGGTTTCGCGAATGCGCGACCTCTGGAAAATAAAGAGTGCTTTGCCATGTGACTTTTCTAGTGGGTTCTGCGAGGAACTGCAAATCATCTTTTGTCGCTTTTAGAAGAATGACCAAGGGCCAATGACCAAGGCCCAGAGAATGGCCAATGCTCAAGCCCGAATTGGTGCTTGATCGTCTTCCAGTCCCGTCAGGGACGACTGGAAATAGCCCCCCGATTCATCGGTGGGTTAGCTCAACGAACAAACGCCGTGAGTCCCGCCAGGGACGAAAGAGAATTTCGTGGGCGCGGACGAATTGCAACTGAGACTGGCCGCGGCGCATGGCTGCGCATTCTTTCGCCCCTTCGGGTCTCCTTAACCTTTTGGAGGATTTCCCACGCTTCAAAGCGTGGGCTATTCTCGGTCGTCCCTCCGGGACAAGTGCCGACATGAAACGTTCCGGAACCATCTTCGATGGCAACGCGCCCCGCGATTACCATCACAATCTTCCCCCAATGTTCCTGTCTCGGAACAGCCTTCCCTTGTCCAACTGGTCATTCTCATGGTCATTGGTCCTTGGTCCTTGGTCATTCCCAGCTATCCTCAACCTTGGTTCGATGCCCCCTTCATTTTCCGGTATGCCTCGAGCGCAACCTCGCGGGCAATGGCGTGACTGACAATCGGAGCGGGATACGTTTTGTCGAACTGCACTCCAGCCGCCACCAGCGCCTCCGCCGGTGCTTCCCAGGGATGGTGAATCCACTTGGTCGGCAGCTTTGCCAGTTCGGGAATCCACCGACGCACATAGTCGCCTTCCGGATCAAACTTTTGCCCCTGGCTGACCGGGTTGAAGACGCGGAAATACGGCGCGGCATCGGCACCACAACCAGCCGTCCATTGCCAACCTTGCGTATTGTTGGCCAAGTCAGCATCGACCAGGGTGTCCCAAAACCATCGCGCGCCTTCCGGCCAGGGAAGCATCAGGTCTTTCACCAGGAACGAGGCCACGATCATGCGCACGCGATTGTGCATCCAGCCGGTCGTCCACAGTTCGCGCATGCCGGCATCGACAATTGGGTAACCGGTTTGTCCTTGTTGCCAAGCGCGCAATGCTCGGTTGTCGGTATGCCAGGGGAACCGCCGAAATTCCTCGCGCAATGGCTGCCTGGCAGTGTGCGGAAAATGAAAGAGCAGATGATGGGAAAAATCCCGCCAACCCAGCTCCGCCAGGAATTGCCAGTGTTTCCATTGGCTTGCGGGAACGTGCCGGCGTTCGGCGGCTTTTTGTACGGCCGTCCAGATTTGCCGCGGGGAAAGCTCGCCAAAGTGCAGGTGCGGTGACAGCCGCGAGGTGCCGGAATGGTCCGGCCGGTTCCGGCCCGTCGAGTAATCGAAGAGCGTGCCGCGGGTGAACTGCTTGAGCTGTGACTGCGCGCCAGCTTCGCCCGGCTGCCAGGCATGCGCGAATCCTTCGGCCCAATTGATTTTCGGCTCCAGTCCGAGCGCTTCCAATTTGACGGACTTGGGCCACTTGGCCAGCGATGGAACCGTCTTGGGCGCCGGCAATGGATCATCCGGCGACAGTGACGCCAGGCACGTTCGCCAATAAGGGGTGAACACTTGGAACGGGCGAGCCGCTTTTGTTCTTCACCGCCCAAGGTTCGTTCAACAACGAGCTATTGAAGCTTTCCACCTGCACGCCTTCCTTCCGTAGTGCTTCTTGGATTTGGACGTCGCGCGTCGTAATCACCGGTTCATATCGGCGCGTCCAGAACACTGCCGTGGCGCCGGTTTCCGGATAAGCCCGCGCAACGTTTCCAGCGAAGGCCCTTGGCGGATGACCAGTCTCGAACCGGCTTGCTGGTACGACTCGGCCAGTTGCTTGAGCGATCGGTGCAACCACCAGTTCGAGGCGCCGCCGGGAGGCCAATCGCCTTCTTCTTCAGGCGCCCAAATAAACACCGGCAACACCCGGCCAAACTGCCGCGCCGCCTCCAGGGCGGGATTATCGGCCAGCCTCAAGTCGTGCCGATGCCAAATGATTGCGATAGGTGCGGACATGGCAGTTGATCGAGGGACGTTGAGTCAGGTGTTGTTGGAACATCGCGTCAGCGGACGCGTTCAGCAGGGTTTTCTTGCCGAAGCGGATCATTCGCTGTCGCCGTGGTCAGCTTTTGTTTGCCAGACTTGTTTTCACTGTTCGGGCCAGCACATTGACCTGTTCAAGCTGTTCGCGGAGTTTCGACCAGTCGGGCTCATCGAGGTCGAATCCGGGATAGCGATCAGAAAAATAGGCCTCGGCAAGTTCGTCGGTCAATGGATCCACTGCGGGCATGAGTTCCGAACCACGAGCTCGCAGTTCGCCCGATAGGTGTTCAAGGTCGTGAGTTTTTACCAGAAACCAACCGATACGAAGCAATTCAGCCTTGAGCACTTTCTCCAACACGTCGGCCAATTTGCTGCGGCACATCGAATACGCGGCTTGGTTTTCAGCCAAGACTTGCAGTCCCTCCAAGTCGGAGTCGGCGATGGCCAACCAATCAGCCGGATTGTTGGAATCAGTCTTCCGTGGCAAGTAACACTCCTTCCTTTAACACCGTAATGAAAAAGTGATCACCTACCGTTTGTTTTTCCGTGAGGCGGGCGGGAGAAATGGGAACGAGCGTAAACGCGGGTCGTGGCCACACCGGGCGCATGGCTTTGCGCCACTGGGCCGCCGCCTCCAATTGCCGTTCGGCTCCATCAGCCACGAGACAGAGATCCACGTCGCTGTCAGGACGCGCCTCGCCGCGAGCATGAGAACCGAACAAGATTGCCCGACGAAGAGGTACCGCACGATCCATCGCCTCCAGGCAGCGCGCCAGGCTTTCGCGCTGGTTCCCCAGCGACGGTGGCAAGTTGTCCAGCAGCAATCTCACGGAAAAACCTTAGCGTTGCCCCGGTGGTCTGACAAGTGGCCATTCGTGCTTGCGCCACCGCCAGGGGACAAGGATGATCCTGCGCATTCGTATGCTGACGGACAACATACTCGAATTGATTGGCCACACGCCATTGCTCCGGTTGATGTGAGAAACACACCGCGATCCGTAGGACAGCGCGTCCCGCCTGTCCCGAATGGTCAAGGAACATCCAGTCGTTCGCGAAGCGCCCGTTATAAAAGAACGATTTTTCGAAATCCGGGACCGCCAGGACGGCTGTCCGGCCAGCGCAACTTATTCACCGATCACCGTCACCATTACGGTACGGTGGCGGGGTTTAACATCGCACTCGAGGTGAAAGATTTGCTGCCAGGTGCCCAGCACCAAGCGGCCCTCGCGGATGGGCACAGATAGGGATGGCCCGAGCACGGTTGCCTGGAGATGCGAATGCCCGTTGCCGTCGTGCCAGGCTTGTTCATGCCCGTATTCGCGGCTGGGCGGCAGCAACTGGTCGAGCATCGCGGGCAGATCCTTTTGCAGGCCCGGTTCAAATTCAATCGTCCCCACCACGGCGGTGCTGCCGACATTGAACAATTGCACGATACCGGTGCGTACTTCGGCTTCGCCGACAATGCGGGCGACCTGGTCCGTGAGGTCGTGCATATCGCGATGGCCGGCAGTTTTCAGGCTGATCTCTTTCTGGTAAACCATGCCGCTCCTTGTCGCCTGATCGACCGGGAAAAGGCAAGCGCGAATCAAGCGTGCGCATGCGGAAGAGTGCATCCCCAAGTTGGCGGCGTTGGCAAACGCCGTTCTCCTGGTAGGCCGCGGGCTCCCACGCGGCGGACGAGGCAGAGCCACCGACAACCTGAGGATGCACCGCCTACCGAAAACTTTCGCTGAAAACTTTCGCTTTTCCTCCGCGCGCCTATCCACCATCATTTGGTGTTTATGCATGCGGATTCCAAACCAGTACCACCGCCGACCTACGTCCAGATTCGGGAGTGCAGCAAGAACTTGCATTCCAAAATGGTGAAACGCCTTTCCGAACTGGGCTACGATTTCCTGCGCGTGGCCAAGGCCATGACCTTGCCCACCGCGGGGCGCACCTTGATTTTTGGCGGTGAAACCGACATGAACGCGTTCATGGATTTCCAGGCGCACGAATACCGGCTCAACGGCAAAACTCTGATGGAACATTGCGTTCCCGAGTGCATGGAATTGTCGCCGCTCGAAATGGAGATTGCGCGCGCCGTGCAGCAATCCCGCACTTCGCTCTTCGAAACGATCGGCGTCGCGCCACCCGCCCATCAAATCCAGTTACAGGATCTATTGGAACCGGAACAGCCGGTGGTGTCGCTGACGGACCTGGGTCTTAGCTCTTCTATCAACCGGTTTCACCGCCGCCCCTTGCTCTTCATGCGGGTGATCACTGTGCATGGCATCTCCATGACCAGCGGATTCTCATTTCTTTTTGAACCGGCGTTGAAGAACCGCCTGCTGCAATCCTACCGGCAGAAGATGAAGAAAATTCCCCCATCCGAATTACCGATCAAGAAGTTCGTTTTCTTCTTTCGCAAGAATACCGAACTGGGCGAGGAACAGGCGTATCAGACGGTTACTCCGCATGGCGTCAGCCCGAACCTTCTTCCGTAGGCGACCATGTCGGAACACGAGAGCTTTGATTTCCATTCGCTGGGCGAACTGCGGCAGCACATCGCCGATTTGAAACTCGACCTGGAACTGGCCGAAGATTTCAGTCCGTTGTTCGAACCGTTGACCGTCGGCCGCTTCACTCTGCCAAACCGTTTCGTGGTGCTCCCCATGGAAGGCTGCGACGGCAAACCGGACGGTGCGCCGGGGGAACTGACCTTCCGACGCTACCGCCGTTTCGCCGGAGGCGGCGCCGGACTGCTCTGGTTCGAAGCCACCGCCGTCGTCCCCGAAGGCCGCGCGAATCCACGCCAACTCTGGTTGCACGAGCGGACCGTGCCGGCCTTCGGCGCGCTGGTCGAGGAATCGCTGAAGACGGCCCGCGACCGTGTGGGGGCGAGCCATCGGCCGCTGACCATCGTGCAACTGACTCATTCCGGTCGTTACAGCCGGCCGGGACGCACGCCGTCGCCGATCATCGCGCACCATTCACCGTATCTCGATCCGACGCACCAATTGCCGCCGGATTATCCGCTCATCACCGACGATGAATTGGAGCGGCTGGAAGACGCTTACGTCGAAGCCGCCCGTTGCGCGCAGCAAGCAGGATTCGATGGCGTGGATGTGAAGGCGTGCCATCGTTACCTGGTTTCCGAACTCCACGCTTCCTTCACCCGGGAAAACAGTCGTTACGGTGGCGCGGCTTTTGAAAACCGTTCGCGTTTCTTCCGCAACGTGGTCGCCAAAATCCGCGACACGGTGCCCGGCCTGATCGTCACCGCGCGACTAAATGTCTTCGACGCCATGGCGCATCCGTACGGTTTCGGCGTGGACCGTGAGCATCTCGCGCAACCTGATCTCACCGAACCGAAGGAATTGGTCGCTTTTCTCGGCGCTCAGGGGACACCGCTGGTCAACGTCACTATTGGCAATCCCTACTACAATCCGCACGTCAACCGGCCCTTCGATCTGCCCACGACCGGGGCGCCTCTGCCCTCGGAACCACCGCTGGTGGGCGTCGATCGGTTCGTGCAAATCGTGCGGCAAATCCAGGCCGCCTTTCCGGCTATGGCCGTGATCGGTGGGGGCTATTCGTGGCTGCGGCAATTTCTCCCGCACCTCGCTGCCGCCAACGTGCGCCGCGGCTGGGTGTCACTCGTAGGTTTGGGTCGCATGGCGTTCGCCTATCCGGACAGTGTGCGCGACCTCGAACGCACCGGCCAATTCGATCCGCAACAGGTCTGCGTGGCCTGTTCTGCTTGTACGCAAATCATGCGCGACGGCGGGCGCACCGGCTGCGTGCCGCGCGATGCGGAGGTTTATGAGCCGATTTACAAACAAGGCCGGGCCGACGCTCTGGACACGATCATCGCCATGGCCAAAACCTGTCGGCAGTGCAACGATCCCACGTGCGTGGGCCAATGCCCGGCCCAGGTGAATATTCCCCGGTTCGTAGCCCACATTGCCGCGGGACGTTTCCGGGAAGCCTACGAAACGTTGCGCGAAGCCAACACGCTGGCGGCGGTGTGCGGTTACGTCTGCCCCGCTGAAGTGCAATGCGAAGCTGGATGCATCAATCAGCACTATTCCTTCACCGTACCGATTCGCCATCTGCAACGCTGGGTCAGCCGGAAAGCCGTGGAAGAAGGTTGGGCGGCAGAACCGCGGCCAACGGCCCAGTCCACCGACAAGAAAGTCGCCGTTATCGGTGCCGGTCCGGCGGGCATATCCGCCGCCACCAAACTGGCGTCGCTTGGTCATGCGGTGACGTTGTTTGAACGCGCCGCCGTGCCCGGTGGCATGGCTCAGGAAATCATCCCGGCGGACCGGTTGCCCGAATCCATTCTGCAGCGCGAAATCCGCGACGTGCTGGCGTCGCACGGATCGTTGATTCAACACCGCAATGCCACGTTGAGTGCCGCGTTCAACCTGGACCGGTTGATGGCGGAAGGATTTGACGCAGTATTGTTGGCGGTGGGTTTGAGCAAATCAATTCCGTTACCGTGCCCGACACAGCCCACGACCGGACTCATCGGAGCGCTGGAGTTCCTGGCGCGCCTGAAGCGACGTGAAACGTGTTCCGGCACCGTGCGGGTGTTGGGCGGTGGCAATACGGCCATCGATGCGGCCCGCTGCGCCCGCAAGGCCGGTGCGATGGACGTCTCGTTGGTTTATCGCCGGTCCTTTGCGGAAATGCCGGCGTGGCCTGAGGAACGGGATCAAGCGATTGCCGAGGGCATCCATTTCCTGACGCTTACTGCGCCGCTCGATTACGTCACCGATGCCAACGGGAAACTGACCGGCCTGAAAGTCATTCGCACCACCCGGGGCGCGCCGGATGCCCGCGGTCGCCGACGACCGGAACCGCTGCCGGGCACGGAACACGTGTTGCCGGCCGAGCTGATTGTTGAAGCCCTCGGGCAAGCGGTTGCCGACGAACTGAAGACCGCGCTGCCGGGCGTGGAGTTTACGGAGGCCGGCCTGATTTGGGTTCACGAAGACCGGTTGGAGACTTCGCGCCCCGGCGTGTTCGCGGCTGGCGACGTGGTTAACGGCGGCACCACGGTGGTCCGCGCCGTAGCCGAAGGCACTCGCGCGGCCCAACAAATTCACGACTTCTTTTACGCCGAGCCAGTGCCCATTCATTTCAAAAACTGAACCAGGACTGAAATTTTTCTTTGCCTTCCGCGCCAACTTTTGGGCTATTTGAGCCCTCAATTTTATGAGCACTGCATACCAAATCGTTGTTTGCGGCAGTATCGTGCCGGACCCGCTCCAAACCCTGGAGCCGGTCAGCGGCCCGACTGGACCCGCGTTGAAGAATGAAATGATGCTGCCAGCGGTCCTCGATCCGTGGGCCAGCCATGCGCTGTACGAGGCGGCCAACCTCGCGAAGAACGCTCCCGGCAGCAAAGTGTATCTGGTCAGCCTCGGACCCAAAGCCAAGCTGCAACAGGTCATGATGACCGTGGCGCAGAAGGTGCCCTTCGAATTGGTCGCGCTCGATGGTCCGGCCAACGGGTTTCACCGAGTCCTTTGAAACCGCCGCCGCGCTCGCCGAAGCGATTTCCGCCATGCCCGGATTGGACCGCGCCGAAGTTGCTGGTCTTCGGCGGATGGGAATCGGCTTCCCGCGGCGCGGGCGTCACGATGCAGATGGTCGGCGAACGCCTGGGCATCGTGGACCAGTTCCAGGGAGTGGACGAACTCAAGGTTAATGCCGATGGTTCACTCGACATTCTGGAGCGCGTGGAAGGCGGCAAACATCAGATCTCCCGCTGCGCCGGACCGCCGGCTTTGCTCGGCTGGGCCACGGGCAATTTGCCGGAACCGAAAAACAATCCGCAGGTCGGCATGATGAACATGCGCACCGTCATGCCCGCGCTACAAAAGGCCAAGCCGGTCAAACTCGCCGGCGAAGGCGTCGCGTTTGCCAGCGTCACCTTGCCCAAGCAACAACGTGAAACGCGCATCGTGAAGGACATTGCGCCGGACGAAATCGCGCGGGAAATCGTGGCGTGGATCAAAGAATAGCTTGCCCTATGGAAACGATACTTTTTCTTGCCAATACCGAAGCCGACGGCTCCCTGGCCAAACCCGCGCTGGAAGCCTTGGGTGCCGCCTGCAATCTGGTTGCCGCCTCTGCGGGCACGCCCTTGCTGGTGGGTCTGGTAGGCGAAAACGTTCAACCCGGCGCGAATCAAATTGCAGCTTGCGGCGCCGCCAAATTCCTGGCGGTAACGGGCGCCGAGTTCAGCCAGTCGCGCTACGCCACCGATGCCACTGCCGCGGAAGCCCTCGCCAAAGCCGCCCAGGCCACGGTGATTGTCGCGCCCGCCACCTCGCGCTGGACGCGCACCATGCCGGGCGTGGCCCAACGGTTGAACGGACGCGTCGATACTCACGTAACCGGGGTATCGGTCAACGACGGCGCCATGGCGATCCATCGCTGGTATTACCGCCAGCGGATGGAAGCCGTTTTGAAACGCACCACCCGGCCCTGGGTGATGCTGATCGATCCCGGCAGTCAACCGTCCTGGACAGCGGAGGCCGGGACGGCGGTGGTTGAAGCCGTATCCGTCACGCTGCCTGACAACTGCAAACGCACGCAGGTCAGCGGCCTGCGCGAGCCAGCGGCGGACGCGCAGACCATTCGTCCGGACGCCGACGTGCTATTTGTCGCCGGCGCTGGTTGGACCAAGAAACAAGCTGACGGCCAGACGCACCTGCCGGAGGCGGAAAAGCTGATTCTGGATTTCCTCAAGCACAGCCGTGCCTCGCTGGGCAGCAGCAAGTCGCTGGTCGATTTGGGCGGCGAAGGCCAGGCCGTGTTATCCTTCCTGACGCACCTCAATCAAATTGGCCAGACCGGCTCGACGCCGCGGCATCCGAAGGGCCTGTCCACGTGTTGCCACGGCGAAGAACCGCACACGGTGGGCTGGCGCTTCATCAACGCACGGCGCGCCATCAGCCTTGATCCCAACTGCGGTTGGGCCCGCGGCAAGGCCGACGTGCTCTACGTGGCCGACGCGTTCGCGGTCATGACGAAGGTTAACGAACTGCTGGCGGCTTCGGCGTAATAACGTGCCAACGTGCTGCCGGCGTCCCGCCGGCAGAAACGGGCGCGGTGGGTGCGCTCGAACGTTTTTCCTCGGTTCGAACATTCTTTTTGCGTTCTGTCTGCCGGCAAGATGCCGGCAGCACGTTACAGACGGCTTTGCGGCGCGGAGATGGGAAGCGAGGTCGGATGGAGCAGCACGCGGTTGGCGCGAACTTCAAATTGCAAATTGATGTCGTGATGGGTTCGGGCTTGGGCGGCGGCGAACAGCGAGCAACGTGCCGCCGCACCCGGGGCTCCGCAAGACCTCACGCAAACCGGATAACCAGTTGTAGATTGCCTGGAATCCGAGTCCGACCAGCGAACCTTCGAGATTGAGGCGGTTGGACTCGAACTCAACGTCCTTCAGGCGCTTGGATTACTTCTGATCACCGACCCAATCCCAGTCCCCATTGGTGAGGGTCATGGTCGAGCCATCGTGCTTGTCGGTGCCAGTAGATGGGCAATGCACCCAGGTTCGGATGGTTTTCTGCTTGGGATCAAACTCGAACAGGCGAACCGGATTTGTGGCGTTGTCATGGTAGCACTGAACGAACTGGTGAATCGTGTTCCCGTGCGTTCCCACGTCCTGCCGATACCCGTGGGTGCCCACGTGTCCGCTAAACACCAATCGGACGTTGGCGAACTCTTTCAGCAGATGATCGAACACATACTGCGGGCTGTTGTCGCCATAGCCGCCTTGGGTTTGCCCGACGGTGCTTTGGGCGGTGAGATGCGCATGCGTAAGCACGATGACGTTGTGTTCCGGGTGGTGCTGCAGCACGGTTCTCGCCCACTCCACTGCTCCCGTGCGCGGCCACAGTTCAAGATTGAGAACGAGCCAGTCCAGTCCGCTGGCCGTAAAGGTGTGGTAAGCATTGTCAATCTTCCCGGTTTCATACACCCCGCCGAGCGCCTTGAACCGCGTTAACGGGAAATAGTGGTTGTAGGTCGTGGTATTGCGCAAATTCGTGTTGACGTTGCCCGGCGCGGCGCTGCCGCCGACCTTGGTGGCG
>CAWBHS010000081.1:0-137186 GCA_963788655.1 uncultured Verrucomicrobiae bacterium
CATCTCGGCACCCAACAAAAAGGCGACGCCATTGAATCGCGGTGGCGGCTGACCGCCTCCGGCACAACCGCTGAGGTGACCTATGTTTATCGGTTGTGGAACAAATCCCTCGTCATTGATGTCCTGGCGGCCGGCGGTGGAATTGGAGAGGTACACTTTGGCCGGGTTGCGGGATTGGACCACCCGCAGTTGGTGACCGATCCAGTTTGTCCGGGCCAAAGGCGGACGCCCGGCGGTGGGGGTTTGGGGTTCACCAACGCACCACTATTCCTGATGGGCAACGTGGATTGGTATCGCTCGAATGGTTCGATTTTGTGGGCGGCCAACTCCGTTTCGGAACAAGGCGCGGTTTACAATGGCGGCACCCGCTACATGCCGCTTACGAACGGAAGCGTAACGATTGCTACGAACGTTTCTTTATCACCGTCGCGCCGCGTTACGAGGAAATGCTGCCCGACTCCCGAATCCGAACTCGCCCTGGAAACAGATCACCGGCACGCAACTGTGGCGGGCGCACGGGGCTACCAATCGCGAGCGTGACGCTGCCCACTGGACCAAGTCCATCGCTAGGGCATGACGCAGGTCGTCGTCACCGACCACGAACCGGCTGGCGCGACGGCGGGGAGAGCTTCACCTTCCGCACCCGCGCCGCGCCGGGCAAAGGCGGCGACAAGGGCCAGTACGACTACGCCCGCATGATGCAGGAAAGCTGGGTTTCGCTACGGGCCCTACAACAACTACACCGACTTCGCGCCGGTCAACGAGTACTGGAACCCCGACATGGTCAGCCGCACGCCGGACAACCAGCTCCAACCGCCTGGACGCGCTGTTACGCGCCCAAGCCCGCCCGGGCGGTGGAGTATTGCGCCCGGCTGGCACCGCGATCGACCAGAAGTTCCATTTCAGCACCGCCTACTGCGACGTGCATACCGCGGTCGCGCCGTGGCACCGCGTGGACTACGACGCGCGCGTGCCGGGGGCCGGCACCTTCGCGGCGGTCTTCTATGCCTACGGCGAAATCATGCTGCTGCAGAAGGGGCCTGGGGCGGCCCGGTCTACTCCGAGGGCAACACCACTGGTACTACAGCGGGCTGACCGACGGCAACTACGCCCAGGACCAACGCTACGACCGGCGGACAACCCCTGGCTGGTGGACTTCGACCTCCGCCGGATGCACGAGCTGTGCTGCAACTTTGGCATGGGCAATCCCGGATGTTCTTCGCCAACGATACCCACGCGATGGAGGGCGAAGCCTGGATGGACCGCTTCCTGGCGGCCACCGTGGCCTTCGGCACCCGGGCTTTCTCGCTAATGAGGGCGGTCTGCCGAACGCGCTGCGAAGCTACTATATGCTCCAGCAGCTCACAGTCGCCTACGCCTCGCCAGCGTCGCCGACATCCGCTACGCCGACGCCGAGGGGAAGTTGCTGGACACTTCCGCCGCGGTGGCTAGCGGGCTTACCGGCGATCACAAATCGTCACGCGATACAGCGACGGCACGATGACCGCCGCCAACGGCAGCAAACGGAGCGCATGAAGGTCCAAGCGTACGGACGGGATCTCGATCTGCCGCCGAACGGTTACGCCGGGTGGACGGAGGACGGGCAGATCGAAGTCCTCAGCAGCGATCCTCGAGGGCACCGTTGCGACTACGCCGCGACGCCCGCCTATCTGTTCATCGATGGCCGCGGGCAGTTCGTGCGTTTCCCGAAAGCAGCCGGCAACGACATCGGCATCTGCCGGATGCTACCGGACGGCCAACAGAAATCCTGCTCTACAACAACGCCGAGTGCGGCTTTGCCATCACGGCTTCGTCGGCGATGGCTTTGGACAAAGAAGGCCAAGAAATGGGTCCGGCCGCATTGCGCACTGCGCGCGGATTGACTTACGTCATGCCAGTGAAAGGCGCGTTCAGTTATTTGCTCAAAAAGTAGGACCGGCGTCCCGCCTGTCCCGAACAGCCATAGGGCGTGCAATTTTTCTTGGCGTCTTTGAGTTAGCGGTGATCGAACATCGCGCAGCGTCTGGATGCGTGGAGCTTGCTCCCGCTTTGGTGAGGTGTTGCACGTACGCAAAGCAGTGAACCGTGCCTCAGACAATCGTTCGTTTCTTGACCGCCGAAAGCGCCGGCAAGCCGGATGCACTCCAAACGCTGGCGCGAGTCACGGCGCACCGTTTCAAAGCGAGTAAAATCTCCCCCAAAATCGCCCTTCATCGCTTTGCATTTTCTTGCTGCATTTCGCATTTCAAACTGCAAGAGTGTTCGGGCAATGAATCGCAAGACAATGGCCGCCGTCCTTACGGGCGCGTTTTCTGACATCACGGTCCACTTCGAACCGCGCGACGTGTTCGCGCCCCGCCCCTGACCCGCAAGGCGATCCGTTCTACGGGATGCCGCGCGAGCGGCTTCGTAACTTCGGCATCATTGCGCACATCGATGCCGGGAAGACGACGACCACGGAAAACTTGCTGCGCTTCGCCAAGGTCATCCACCAAACGGGCACGGTGGACGAAGGCAACACGACCACCGACGATTACCTCCTGGAACAGCGCAAGGGTATCACGATCTTCAGCGCAGCCATCACCTGCCAGTGGCGCGACTGCATGCTCAACCTGATCGACACGCCGGGACATGTGGATTTCACCGCCGAAGTCGAGCGTTCGCTGCGCGTTCTCGATGGGGCGGTGGTGGTCTTTGATGCGGTGTCAGGCGTCGAGGCTCAAACCGAGACGGTGTGGCGTCAGGCCAACCATTATGCCGTGCCGCGGCTGTGTTTCCTTAACAAAATGGACCGGGTGGGCGCCCGCTTCGAGGCAAGTCTGGAGTCCATTCGTCGTCGGCTCGATGGCCGGCCAGTGGTCTTGACGATGCCCGCCGGCGCGGAGGCCGGATTCGCGGGCGTCATCGACGTGCTACGAATGAAGCGCCTGCGCTTCGATCCGACGACCGAGGGGGCGACGATCATTGAAGACGAGGTCCCGCCGGAACAGGCCGAAGAAGCGGCGCGTTACCGCGCGGAAGCCACGGAAGCGGCGGCGGAGGCGGACGAGGAACTCATGGACAAGTTCATCGAGAACCAGCCCCTGACCCTTGACGAGATCAAGCGCGGATTGCGCAAGGCGACGTTGGCGTGCCGTATTCAGCCCACGTTTGCCGGCGCCGCAAGGTTGCACGCGGGGGTGCAGCCGGTGATCGATGGCATCGTCGATTTCCTCCCATCGCCACTGGATGTTCCGATCATTGAAGGACGCGATCCCGAGGGTAATCCAGCCCGCCGTGACCTGCGAACGGACACGCATCTTTGTGCGCTGGCGTTCAAAACGAGCACGGATCAGCATGGCGAGTTGACGTTTCTGCGCATCTACTCCGGTTCGCTGCACCGGGGCGACCGGCTTTACAATCCGCGCGCCGGCCAGCCGGAACGTCCGCTCCGGCTTTACCGTATGTTTGCCAATCACCGTCGGGATGCGATTGAGGTGGCGGGACCGGGCGAAATCGTGACCGTCGTGGGACTCAAATCCACTGTAACGGGCGACACACTATGCGACAAACGGTGGCCGATTCTCCTGGAGACGATGCACTTTCCCGAGCCGGTGTTGCAGGTCGCCATCGAGCCCAAGTCGAGCGCGGACCGTGACAAGTTGAACACAGTCCTCCATTGGCTGGCGAAAGATGATCCGACCTTTCGGGTGGCGAAGCACGCGGATACCGGGCAGACCATGCTGCAATGCATGGGCGAATTGCACGCCGAGGTAATCCTGTTCCGAATCACAAACGACTTCAAAGTGGCCGCGACACTGCGTGAACCGCAGGTGGCCTACAAGGAAATGCCCCAAACGTCCGCCGAGGGCGAAGCAACGTGCGCGGTCAAACTCGGCGATAAAAGCGTGTTCGGGCACGTGCGCGTCCGGGTGACTCCCTCGACGCAGCAAGTGGCACCTCGCGTGATCGAGGACTTTCCCAACGACGTGACGCGGAAAGCCCTGGCGCGTTTTCTGCCGGCAATCAGAGCCGGTTTACTCAGCGAAGCGGGCAGCGGTCCGGTGGCCGGTTATCCGTTGATTTACTCGGAACTTCGGCTGCTCGGGGGAACCGTCACCACCGAAAGCGCGGACGCCGCTTACAGTTCGGCCGCCGCCAACGCGGTTCGCCAGGCGGTGGCGCAGACCAAGGCGACGATCGTCGAGCCGCAAATGACCTTCGCGGTGACGGGGCCGGAACAAGCGGTTGGCAACATCGTCAGCGATCTCAACCGTCGCGGCGCCAGCATCAGCGATATTCAATCCATCGAGGGCAACCGCAAGGTGGTGCGGGGCACGGTCCCGTTGTCGCAGATGTTTGGCTACGCGACCACCATCCGCTCCCTCACGGGTGGCTTGGGTTCCTACACCTTGGAACCGTTCGATTATCGACCCTTGGCGGAAAGCGAATACCAGCGGCGCTTCGGTTATGGTTCATCGTGACGGCGGAAAGCGCCTTAACCGTCACTATGCATTTGCGTGTCGGGAGCGGGCCCGCCTCGGGCGCTACCAACCGGCGCCCTCGCCGGTTGGTCCGGTGGCCGAGACGTCATTGAATCGTGAGGCTACTCGGATATTCGAACGTGGTTGGCGAGGCGCCAACCACGGCGCCCGAGGCGGGCGCGCTCCCCGTTCGAACTAAATCAGGACGGCTTTTACATTATGCTGAAACTGGAATACCTGGCTGAGTTGGTGGAGACGAATCGAGAAGCGCTGTCCGCGACGGTCAAAGAATTTTCCCTGGACGGCCGCGTTTTTGCCTTCAATACCCGTCCCGCATTGATGGGCGTGGTCAACCTTTCCGCCGATTCATGGTATCGGGAAAGTGTTTGTCTTTCCACTGAACAAGCCGTGCAACGAGCCCTCGTGCTGACGGCGCAGGGAGCGGACTTGGTGGACGTGGGCGCCGAGTCCACGCTGGCGCAAGCGGCACGAGTTGATGCGGCGGGGCAAACGTCCCGGTTGCTGCCGGTGATTGCGGCGTTGCGGCAGGCGAACGTGCTGGTATCCGCGGAAACCTATCAGCCGGCGGTCGCCCGGGCCTGTTTGGAGGCGGGGGCCAAGGTGCTCAATCTTACTGGCAGCGATCACGGCAACGAAATCTATCGGATGGCTGCCGATCATGCGGCAGCCGTTATTATCTGTTACGTCCAGGGGCCCAATGTTCGCGAGGTAAGCGATTTTGACTTCGGGGCGGATCCGGTGGCTGGGATGTATGAATACTTTGCCCGCCAGATCGAAACCGCCTCCCAGCAGGGCGTGGAGCGTATCGTGATTGATCCGGGCCTGGGTTTCTATTACCGCAATCTCCAAGACAGCGCGGTGCGGGTTCGGCACCAAATGACGGTGTTCCTGAGCAGCTTTCGGCTGCGGTCGTTGGGCGTTCCGATTTGTCAGGCCTTGCCGCATGCGTTCGAGTTCTTTGGCGAGGAAGTGCGCTGTGCGGAACCATTCTTTGCGGTGCTGGCGGCGTTAGGGCGCACTGATTTATTTCGCACTCACGAAGTGGCCCGCACCAAAGCGGTGCTGGAGACACTCCAGGTTTTTTGAGGCGCGAGGATAAGGTGGAATGCAGGGGTGTTGGGCGAAGGCTTTGGGTAATGACCAAGGAACCAATACTCAGCTCTGTAGCAAAATTTGTGGGTGGATTTGAAACAGCGGCTGTGAAAAAGGAAAAAGGTGCGTGGCCGGAGTGAGCGATCTGCTGGCGGGACAAACGAAGCGTGTGGGAGGCTCGACCGGTTGAGGGGAGGCCCGCCGACTGGGTCCCTTTGCGCACGATCTGAGCCGCGCTTGGGATGCGCAAGACCGGCTCCGATCGGCGCCTATCCCAGTCGGCGACCCTCCCCTCAACCTGGCGCTGGTGGTCGAGACCAGCCGCTGAGACTACGGGGCGGACGTGCGTGGCAAAAAAGAATAGCTGATCCCCTTGTGCGCCGATTAGTTTGCAGCTTGCAAACAAAACAAACCATCGACCCGGAGACCAGCTATTCAACTCGAAGTTAAAACCATCCTGAACCGGATACAACGTTTTGCGGGGTTCGTTTACAAGGAGGTCCGGCTCCTGTGCGAGCGCGACAAGCTGCGCGTTGAGATTACCCTGGAGGCGCATCAAGGGCGGTGCGGCCGGTGCTCGAAGTGCCGAGAGCCGGCGCCAGGTTACGACCGACTGCCGGAACGAACCTGGCTCTTTGTGCCGCTGTGGGGCATTAAAACCGAATTCCTCTATGCGCCGCGGCGGGTGGAGTGTCCCACGCATGGGGTCATCGTCGAGCACATGCCGTGGAGCCGGGGCAAGAGACCGATCACCACGGCGATGATGGGATTCTTGGCGCGATGGGCGCGGCACTTGTCCTGGCGACAGACCGCCCTGGCGTTTCAGACCAGTTGGGAAGCGGTCTATCGTTCGGTCGAGTGGTTCGTGGAGTGGGGGTTGGCCCACCGTCAGATTGAAGGGGTCCAATCCCTTGGCGTCGACGAGATCCATTGGGGCCAAGGCAAGCGGGCGGAGCAATTCCTGACCGTCATCTACCAGATCGACCAGCACTGTCGGCGGCTGTTGTGGGTGGGGCGCCGACGCACGCAGGCCACGCTGCGCCGGGGCTTTGAGGCGTTGGGGCCGACGGTGCTCAGCGGCGTGCGCTTTGTCTGCAGTGACATGTGGCGGGCCTACCTGAATGTGATTGGGGCCAAGATCCCGCACGCCTTGCACGTGTTGGACCGTTTCCACATCACGATGCATTTGAATCAAGCCGTCGACCAAGTGCGCCGAGCCGAGAGTGGTCGGCTGCGGGGACGTCCCGCGGCCAAAAAGCTCAAGCACATGCGGTGGAAGTTGCTGCGCCGGGGAAATCGGGTCCGCGGCCGGGCCAAGCAAAAGCTTTGGGGACTGCTGCGCAGTAAACTGGCCACTGGGCGAGCCTGGATGCTCAAGGAAACCTTCGAGCCGTTCTGGCGCTATCGCTCTGTCACTTGGGCCAGGGCTTTTCTGGACGTCTGGACTGAACGAGCTCTGCGCAGCCGCCTTGAACCGATGGCCAAAGTGGCCAGGATGCTGCGCAACCACCAAGAGCTGCTCTTGAACTGGTTCCGCGCCAAAGGGGAACTCTCGTCCGGCCCGGTCGAGGGTCTGAACAATAAAATCCGAGTGGTGACCAGAAGATCCTACGGATTTCGCACCTACGACGCGATGGAAATAGCCTTGTATCACACGTTAGGCCGGCTCCCAGAGCCGGAAACTACCCACAGATTCTGCTGACGAGGCCAATACTCAATGACCAGAAAAGGCCCATTGTCCAATGCCCAACTGCCAAAAGAAGCGCTTGATAGGCTCCGCCAGCGTTAGGGCGAGCGAGAACCACGAGTGCCCGACGCCTTCATTTTCCAGCGCGAATTTCGAATGGACTTGCTGTGGAAAACTCAAAGGTTCTTCCGTCTGCTTGCACCACGATGGCCGGTGATTCAACGTCGGTATTGCCCAACGTCTTGATCTCTATGGGCGCCGGAAGCGTCTGGGAATTTCCATCCCCCATTTCCAGCGCGTGGATCAAAGTCATTCGCGGCTTGCCGGGATACGCGAAGCTGACTCGAGAAGTATCCACCATAGACGGATTGCCGGTGGACGAACTCGGACCGGCAGGCGTGCTATACGAATTCTCAATTTGCAGTGCGCTCTCCGGTTCGAGCGCCCGGCAGCGCAAATAACTCCGCGGGTTGAAAGCAGTTACAGTTGAACCGTCGATCATAGGCCGCGCCGGCACATGTAACAGCCAACGGACTTCGGGCAAGGACTTGCCGGCTGGTGCCGCGAGTTGATCCACGACCAGCACGGTGCCGGGGCGAAGAAACAGCAGTTGGCGTACGCAGCTTTGCACCACCTCGGGCCGATAAGCCTGGGCGAATTGACCTGCTACCGCCGTCCATTCTCCAGCATCGCGATAGAACAGAATGTCACCGGTTTCGAGGCCTTTCGGCAGTCGCTGCGTGAAGGCCTCCAGCGTGCTGGCGCTTTGGTATCGTTGTGACCGTTGCCCTTCGTCGCCCAGCAACAGCGTGTTGTGCGCGTCCGTGTTCATCTGGCTGCCGGCGACGTGCCGGTAGAGGCCCGCGTCCAGGGCCAACATGCCGTTGCGGTAAATAAAGAAGCTTCCCTGGTCGAGATGATGATGTTGCCCGAAGAAATCCGTGCAGCGAAAACCAACGACCGTTGCGCCGTCATCCCAACCGCTGCGCATGAGCACGTTGCCGCCCTGTTTGGTTCCCGCAAACATGGCCAACGGCGGCGTCGCCGGCGGCACGTCCAGGTGCCGGGTGTAGAGGAAATAGAACATGGCGGTTTCACTCTCCCAACGTTTCAAAACGCGTTTGGCGGCGAGCCACTGGCTCAAATACGCCCCGTGCGGCGAGCGCAACGCCCACGTCTGCGCGTCGATCTTCGCGGCCATTTCGCGCGTCACGCCACCATTCGGACCGGCCACGATGTCGCCCCAAGGAGCAAACCGCATGTCCGGCAAAACGCTTTGCACCAGGAACTCCAACTGCCGGTTGAGCCAATCGCCATGCTCGCGGCGAAGCGTTCCCATCACATCCGTTTCGAACGCGCTCTGCGCCGCCAGCAGCACCAGCACCGCGGAATCCTCACAATACAGCCACCAGTAACCCGCGGAGTCTCCATTCGCCCCGTCGAGATATTCCATGGCGCGGAACAGTTGGTGATTGAAGCGGTCAGTCAAACCAGCCAGCAACTGGTCGGACGCCGAATCCTCACCCGCTGTGGCCAGGGCCCAGAGCATGGCGCCGCCGTTGAACATCCAGATGTAATTGTGGAATACGTGGTCGTTGCCCAAAGCAAAAGCATTCTCGACCAACGGCTGCACGCGACGCCGGAGGTCGGCTTTGGCGGCTTCGTCGAAGGCCGGATAATCGTGCAACCAGTCATACGCCAGGGCCAGGTCGATGCAGGTGAAATAGACGTTGAACGGATCGTTCATCGCCTTTTTGTCCCGCGGCGACCGCCAGGAGTTCATAAGAGCCACCGCACGGTCGGCGGCTTCATTTTTGCCGGTCAAGTGATAGACCAGCGCCAAGGCAGCGGCGCGGGGCGGTCGGAGGTTTTCCAGTTGGCGTAGTAGTGACTGATAATCCGCGTCGTGCGGTAAGGACTTTAATTGCGGCAACGAAATCGCATAGGGCGTTTGGAGCGGACGCAAGAGAAGGCGCGGTCGGTTTTGCTTCAGACCGGTGGCCGGTGGAATCAAATCAGTCGGCGCCGCTTCGAGGGCGAGCGGCAGGACAAGCACCGATAGCAGCACAAGTGTGGAAGCGAAGCGCATCATAACGGAGTGGCTTAAGGATCTTCTACTTTGTGACAACGTCATTATCGAGCAGCCCATAATTGGTCGCGCCAGCGTTTGGAGTGCGACCGGCTTGCCGGCGCTTTCGCCCGAAACGGAACACGCTGTACAGTCAGGTACGCTGCTCTTTCTTCAGCGGCGCTATCTCCGTCGAAAGCGGGAGCAAGCTCCACGCACTCCAAAGGCTTCGCGATTTTCGACGGATACTGGCCAATAGACGTTTCAAAAAAGATCGGGAGTCTTATGGCCATTCGGGACAGGCGGGACGCCTGTCCTACCTGTCCCGTGCCAGCGTTTAGACTTCCCAGCCTGGCCGATAATCGCGACGGACGTAGCGGTTGATTTCGGGCCGGTTGGTACACTTCATTTTCTCAACGTCCCATTCAAGTTTCTGGCCCACGCCGGCGAATTGCGCCAGGTGCCCGGCCAGCGCGAACGCGGTCAGCGGTCCGGCGAACTCCGGGAAATTCGAGCAGGGGGTGGTCCCGTTTTTGCAGGCGTAAAACAAATCTTCAATCGGACCGCCATGCGCACGCGGCAAGGACTTCTCGGGAGCAGGGAAGTCTTTTTTGTTTTCCTTGGGCAGGAACTCGTAGGAACCGGCAGTGCCGGTGGTGTGGAACAAACCTTTCTCGCCAACGAACAAAGTACACTCGCCGAACTTGGCTTCGTACTTCTTTTCCGTTTCTTTCATGATTTCCGGCTTGAGCCCGCCATGGTCATAGACGTGGATTTTAACCGGTCCCATGGCGCCGCGCGCCGGCACTTCGTAACGGACGACGTTGTCCTGCGGATACATTTCCTCACTGCCGCCCTTGGTATTAAGGCATTCGACGGTGAAGGTTTTGGCGTCCTTGATTTTCAACGCCCAGAACAGGACGTCGAGATTATGGCAGGCCATGTCGCCAATGGTGCCCGTTCCGAATTGGCGCCAAGACCGCCAGTTGAACGGATGAAGACCGTCGTGAAATTCACGGAACGGAGCGGGACCAATCCACTCGTCCCAGTGCAGATTCGATGGCACGGGCTTGCTCGCCGGCCGCCCACCGCTGCCGCCAAAATTACGCCCGAGGATGGTATGCGTTTCGGTCACGTTGCCCACCGCGCCGGCCCAGAGATATTCGCACGCGCGCCGGATCGCCTCGCCGCAGTGCCCCTGGTTGCCCATTTGCGTGGGAACCTTCTTCTCCCGCGCCGCCTTGGCCAGGACGTAACACTCGCGGATGTTATGGGCCAGCGGCTTCTGCGAAAACGTGGCCTTGCCCAGATTGATCGCCCGGATCGCGGCCACGGCATGATGATGGTCGGGGGTGGCAATCAGCACCACATCAATGTCCCGGTGGCATTCATCCAACATCTTCCGGTAATCGAAGTAACTTTTCGGCGTCGGCTCGTTCTTCTTCTTTTCGCTGAATTCCTTCAGCTTCTTGGCCATGGTGTTGTCGTCCACGTCGCAGACGGCCACCAGGCGTTCGTTCATCCCGGCGCCGAAACTGTAACCGCCCATCCCCCCGGCGCCGACTACGGCCACACCCAGTTTGGCATTGGGCGCAGGTGCGGACAGCAAGTTGGGCACACCGACGAGTTGCACGCCGGCCACCGCCCCGGTGAAGGCGGCGGTTTGTTGCAGAAAACGACGACGACTGACGGAAGAGTTGGGTTTCATAGTTTTACGATGTTGGTTGGTTTTGCTGCCCGGATTCATGCTCCTTTTCTGGAGATTTGTCCATCAAACGTTGGATGATTTTTTAGCCGGTGAAGCAATTCAACCACCAAGCTGGGGCTCGCCGGCGCGCTCCGAAAGTCTTTGAAAAATAGTTTTTGCATTTGGTTGGAAAGCACGTAAAGTGGGCCGAGTTAGATGCGCGTCGCTTTCTACCCCTGGAAGATCTTCAGTTGAACGTGTTCAATGATGATTTTGAAACCCGATAGTCGGGAACAGTTAGAGCAAGAGCAATTCGCCTAGCACGAAAGTCATCATGAATACGAAATTATACGTCGGGAATCTTTCCTTCGACATCATCGAGAACGATCTGCAAGATTTGTTCGCCCAACACGGCCCCGTCTCGGAGGTCAACCTCATGCAAGATCGCACCACGGGCAAAGCCCGCGGATTCGGTTTTGTCACCATGGCCACTGAAGAAGGAGCCACGGCCGCGGTGCAAGCACTGAACGGCATGGAATGGAAGGGCCGCGCCCTGACCGTCAATGAAGCCCGCCCACGCGAAGAGCGCTCCGGCGGTGGCGGCGGTTACCGTGGTGGTCACGGCGGCGGTGGTGGTGGCGGTTACGGCGGTGGACGGCGTCCCAACCGCTATTAAGTTTCCACGAACATGAATTGTGCCGGCGGGTGGACTTTCCCCAAGTCCGTCCGTCGGCGGTTTTATCTATTGCAATAGCTGCCTATGGATCACCTCCCAACTGTGAGGGCGCATTGAGGCGCCGCTTCTCCTCGCGATCGTTCAATTCCCGCGAACCCAAGCACCGCCGCAACGGCAAGATTCGCGCGCGCGAAGTCAGGGTTCTCGATGAAGACAAACAACAACTCGGTGTCATGTCGCTGAGTCAAGCCCTGCGCATCGCCCAGAGCAAACATCTGGACCTGGTCGAGATCGCCCCCTCCGCCACCCCGCCGGTGTGCCGCATTGTGAACTATGGCAAGCTGATGTATGAAGAAGCCAAGAACCACAAAGAAGCGAGCCACAGCGGAAACCAGTTGAAGGAGATTCAGCTCAGTGCGGGGATTGATCCCCACGATTTCTCGGTCAAGCTGAAACATGCCATTGGGTTTCTGTGCGAGGACATGAAGGTGCGGGTCAGGCTGCGCTTCAAGGGCCGCCAAAAAATACATAAGGAATTTGGTTTCGAGGTGATTAACCGCTTCCTCACGGAGGCTGCATCTTACGGTCAGGCGGATTCCCCGCCCAAGCTGCTGGGGGGACGTGATCTCAATGTGATTGTCAGCCCACTGCCCCGTGCCAAGCGAGCGAAGAATCCCCATGCCGCGGACGTCTCCGAGCCGCCGCGCGTTCCCCAGGCCTTGCCGGATCGAACATCGAATCCACCGCCGGCCCAACCTGACGCCCGCTAGAATTTCAATACCATGCCCTTTCGCACCTTGGGCCTCGAGGCCCGCGTTCTCAAAGCCGTGCAAGACGCCGGTTATACTGAACCCACTCCCATCCAGTTGGCCGCGATCCCGCTGGCGCTGGCCGGACATGACTTGATCGGCATTGCCCAGACCGGCACCGGGAAGACGGCAGCCTTCACGCTGCCAATTCTGACAAAGCTCGCCGGTTCGCTGGCCGCCAAGCCTCGACCGGGCACCCGCGTGTTGGTCCTGGCGCCAACCCGGGAATTGGCCGCGCAGATCGAGGAAAATGCGCGCGCCTACGGAAAACATCTTCCCCTGCGCCTGGCCACCGTGTTTGGCGGGGTTGGAGAACACGCCCAAATCCGGGCGTTGCAAACCGGCACCGAACTCATCATCGCCACCCCGGGCCGGCTACTCGACCTGATGGGGCGGGGCTATGCCAACTTCACCGGGTTGCAGTTTCTCGTGCTCGACGAAGCCGATCGCATGCTGGACATGGGATTCTTGCCGGACATCCGCCGCATCATCCGCGCCCTGCCCCGACAGCGCCAGACCATGATGTTTTGTGCCACGCTTTCCAAGGAGATTGAGGCGCTTACGCGCGAGTTCCAGCACACGCCCAAGACGGTCCAGATTGGCCGCCGCGCCAATCCGGCAGCGACGGTGACGCAACTCGCCTATGAAGTGCCCAGCCACCTCAAGCCCGCCCTGCTCGTGCATCTGCTGCGCGACTCGGACATGGACATGGTGCTCGTCTTCTCGCGCATGAAACACGGCGCCGACCGCATCGCGCGCCGGCTGGAGCAGCACGGCATCAAGACCGCGACGCTGCACTCCAACCGGTCCCAAACCCAGCGCCTGCGCGCGCTCAAGGATTTTAAATCCGGGGCCGTGCGCGTGCTGGTGGCCACCGACATCGCCGCCCGGGGCATCGACGTGGACGGGATTTCGCACGTCGTCAATTTCGATTTCCCCATGCACCCGGAGGATTACGTGCATCGCATCGGCCGCACGGGACGGGCCCAAGCAGTGGGCGACGCGATCAGCTTCGTGACGCCGGAGGACCACGGAGCACTGCGGTCGCTCGAGCGGTTCATCGGGCGGGGAATCGTGCGCAAGGAAGCCGCCGGCTTCGACCATTCGGCCGCGGGTGCATCCTCTTCCGATCGCTCGTCGCGTTTGTTGCCGACGCGTTCCTCCGGCAGACCGCGAGCGTCATCCGGGCGTCCCCGACACGAAGGCAAGGCCCGGTCAGGGTACTGGCGTCGCCGCCGCTGATGGTCGAAGAGCACTCCCTGAACCGCAAGTGACGACGTTCATGAGGAGAAGCAAGATCAATCGCGACTGAGGAAAGAACATTTTCCACTGCTACCAAACTGGCGCAGATTTGTTCTAAAAAGAACGCAGCAATTCAAAAGCTGTTCAGCACGTCAATCATTTGCCGCAACCGGCCGTAATCGCGGCGGTTGAAGCCGAAGGCAATGCGCGGTCGATCGAGGAATTGGGTTTCTTCCCGCTCCTCCGGGGTCGGTTCAAGGGCGTGGATCTTCTCCCCGGTAATGATGTCGGCAAAGTCCTCGTTCAAGCCCTCGATGGCGGAGGCCGTGGGCGCATGGCGCAACCGAATCACCAGCAGATCCCGCACGAAACGGGTGGAATGATAGTTCCGATAAAAGCGCGTGACGATTTTGACGGCCTGTTCCGCGCTGTCTGTAATCTGATACAAATGCAAGTCTTCCGGACCGATAAACTCGTTGCGCAAGAGATGTTCGCGCACGTTCTTGTCCCAGGTGCGCCAGTACGTGCCGCCCGGGCGGTCCAGCAACACCAGCGGCATCATCTGGCTCTTGCCGGTCTGCATGAGCGTGAGCGCTTCGTAGCCCTCGTCCATGGTGCCAAATCCGCCGGGAAAAAGCACGATGGCGTCCGAGTGCCGCACAAAGGTCAATTTGCGGGTGAAAAAGTATTTGAAGGTGATGAGCTTCTTGTCATTGAAGATGACCGAATTGGCCGCCTGTTCCCATGGCAGGCGAATGTTGGCGCCGAAACTTCGTTCCGGTCCCGCGCCTTCATGTCCGGCCTGCATAATGCCCGGTCCGGCGCCAGTAATGACCATCCAGCCTTCCGCGGCAATGCGGGCGGCAAATTCCTTGGCCTGCTGGTATTCCAGTTTCCCTTCGGGAGTCCGAGCTGAGCCGAACAAGGTGGCTTTGCGCACCGCCGCGTGCGGCGCAAACAGCTTGAACGCATACCGCAATTCCCGCAGGGCAGTTTGAATGACCCGCACGTCCCCGCGGTCCTGCACGTCCTTGAGAATCTTCAGCGAGTTTTCAATAAGGTCGGCGACCAGATCGGCGTTGTAACCGTCGCCTTTATAATCAATGAGCTCCTGAATCCGCCGTTTCAGTTCGGGATCCACCGGCGGCTTGTTCGGTCTTTTCCATGCCGCGAGAACGTAGCGGGTTGCCTGCCAATTGCAACGTTGCCCGCAAAACCCAACTTGCTTACCGGGAAAGCGGCTGATACGTTCGGCACTCTTTGAACATGGCTGTGGACTACAAAAACACACTGAACCTGCCGCAGACCGATTTCCCGATGAAAGCCGACCTGGTCACCCGCGAACCGGAGCGGCTCCAGCAATGGGAGGCGGCAAAACTCTATGCAAAAGATCCAGGCCGCGCGCGCCGACGGGCCGAAATTTGTCCTGCACGACGGCCCGCCCTTCGCCAACGGCGACGTTCACATCGGCACCGCGCTGAACAAGATTCTCAAGGACATCGTCATCAAGTACAGACCCTGCGCGGCTTCAGCGCGCCCTACGTGCCGGGCTGGGACTGCCACGGGCTGCCGATCGAGTTCAAGGTCATCGCAGGAAATGCGCAAGGCCGGCAACACCGACGCCGATCCGGCCGCCATCCGCACGGCCTGCGAGGCCTACGCCCGCAAATACATCGACATCCAGCGCACGCAGTTCAAACGCCTGGGCGTGCTGGGCGACTGGGACAATCCCTACCTGACGCTCAACAAGGAATACGAAGCGGACGAACTGCGCCTGTTCGCGGACATCGTGGAGAAGGGCTTTGTCTATCGCGGCAAAAAGCCGGTGTATTGGAGCATCCCCTGCCGCACCGCGCTGGCCGAGGCCGAGGTGGAATACAAGGACCACGTCAGCCAGAGCATCTTCGTGAAGTTCCCGGTCGTCGGCCAGCCGAACACGTTCATCGTGATCTGGACGACCACGCCGTGGACGCTGCCGGCCAATCTGGCCGTGGCCTACAACTCGACCTTCAGCTACTCGCTGGTGCGTGATGGTGGACGAGGACGGCGAGCAACACGATGACTACATCGTTTCCACAATGCTGCTCTCCAGCGTGGCCGAGAAATGCGGCTGGCAAGATTATCAGTCATCGTTCGCAGCCTCGACGGCGAGCACTTCGACGAAACTCGAATACCAGCATCCGTTCTGCAATCGCACCGGCAAGCTGTTCGCCGGCGACGCTTTCGTGGACAACGACACCGGCACGGGCTTTGTCCACATCGCGCCCGGCCACGGCCTGGAAGATTACCAGCTTGGGCACGCGAACAAGGCTTGCCGATCTATTCGCCGGTGGACGACGACGGCTGCTTTACGCACACCAACGATCTGCCGGTTGAACAGCAGATGCCCGCCGAAATGATCGGCAAATCCATCCTGGAAAAGCACGGCAAAAGCGACGCCAACGAAGCCGTGCTGCACGAGCTGCGCGTGCGCAATGCGCTGCTGCACCAGGAGAATTATCATCACAGCTATCCCCATTGCTGGCGCAGCAAGACGCCGGTCATCTTCCGCGCGATGGACCAGTGGTTCATCAAGATTGACCACGCACGAGCTTCCGGAGCAAAGGCGACCGCGCCACGTTTCGCAAAGGCACTTGCGAAATCGAGCGTGTCAACTGGATTCCGGACTGGGGCAAGAACCGCATCGAAGCCGCCGTCAATCGCGCCCGGACTGGTGCATCTCGCGCCAGCGCACCTGGGGCGTGCCGATCCCGGCATTTTACGACGCGGAAGGCGATCCGATCCTCGATGCGCGGATCGTCCGCAATGCCGCCGACCTGATCGAGCAACACGGCTCGAACGTCTGGTTCGAAAAAACCGCCGCCGAACTTTGGGCGCTCGTGAACCCGACGACTGGACCGGACCGGAAGCCGTCGCCAAATCCGACGACACGCTGGATGTGTGGATTGATTCCGGCTCCTCGTCGCGCGCGGTCCTGATGCGGCGCCCGGAGTTACGTCGACGCCAATCTCGCGACGGATCGCCGCCACGCTCCGACCGGAGTGGCAGGCCGACATGTATCTCGAAGGCACCGACCAGCATCGCGGCTGGTTTCAATCGTCGCTGCTGCTGTCGCTCGCCGGCAATGGCGCGGCGCCGTTACAAGACCGTGCTGACCCACGGCTTCATGGTGGATGCCGACCGCGAGAAGATTTCCAAGAGCAAACAAGGCCAGGGCGGCTACGAAAAGCCGCAGACCGCCGAAGCTTACATGAAGAAATGGGGCGCGGACGTCGTGCGCCTGTGGGTTGCCTCGCAGGATTTCCGCAACGACATCATCGTCAGCGAAGAGCGCATCGAGAAAGTCGCGCGAAACCTACCGCGGCATCCGCAACGCGCTGCGCTACCAGCTCTCGAATCTCTACGACTTCGATCCCGGCGAAGCACACCGTGCCCGACGAGCAACTCACCGGCCTGGACCGCTGGATTCTTGCGCGAGTTCGTCGCAAGTTGGAGCAGGAAGTCGTCGCGGCCTACGACAAATACGAATTCCACGTCGTTTATCAAAAGGTCAGCCAGTTCATCGCCGTGGAGCTTGTCGGCCATTTACCACGACGTCATCAAGGATCGGCTTTACACCGACCCGGCCAATTCGACCTCGCCGCCGCTCGACGCAAACCGCGCTGCACCGGCTCGTGACCGGCCTCTGCAAGATGCTGGCGCCGATCCTGGCGTTCACCGCCGATGAGGCGTGGGAATTTGTTCCCGGCAAAGCCACCGGCTCGGTCCATCTGGCGGAATGGCAGCCTCGCAAGCTTCCAGTCGACCCGATAGCCGAACAAGCCGACCTGGAAACAGTTGTTCAGACCTGCGCGAACGCTTTGCCGGAATTGGAAAAAGCCCGCCAGGCTAAAACCATCGGCAAATCGCTGGAAGCCAAACTCACCATTGCTGGCCCGGCCGAAGCGCTGGCCGCCGCGACCGCGAACGCCGAACGCGCTGCGGGAGTTGTTGAACGTGTCCCAACTGGAAACTCGCCGGCCAGCGGAGAAGGCCTCGTGAGTTTACTGTCAGCCAAGCCGCCGGCGAAAAATGCGAGCGCTGCTGGCATTGGGAAACCAACCGTCGGCGTCGTACCGGAACACCCGACGATTTGCGCCCGATGCGTCGAAGCCGTGAAAGTGGCCTCGTAAACAGCCATTGGCGTGCGGCTTTCCGGGACGCAGCCAGCGGCTTGATGCCTGACCGTTAAAAGCTACAGCGGCACTTCTTAACTCGTAGCAGCGGACGTGAGTCCGCTCACTTTTCTGCCTCGTCAGCAGAATCTGTGGGTAGTTTCCGGCTCTGGGAGCCGGCCTAACGTGTGATACAAGGCTATTTCCATCGCGTCGTAGGTGCGAAATCCGTAGGATCTTCTGGTCACCACTCGGATTTTATTGTTCAGACCCTCGACCGGGCCGGACGAGAGTTCCCCTTTGGCGCGGAACCAGTTCAAGAGCAGCTCTTGGTGGTTGCGCAGCATCCTGGCCACTTTGGCCATCGGTTCAAGGCGGCTGCGCAGAGCTCGTTCAGTCCAGACGTCCAGAAAAGCCCTGGCCCAAGTGACAGAGCGATAGCGCCAGAACGGCTCGAAGGTTTCCTTGAGCATCCAGGCTCGCCCAGTGGCCAGTTTACTGCGCAGCAGTCCCCAAAGCTTTTGCTTGGCCCGGCCGCGGACCCGATTTCCCCGGCGCAGCAACTTCCACCGCATGTGCTTGAGCTTTTTGGCCGCGGGACGTCCCCGCAGCCGACCACTCTCGGCTCGGCGCACTTGGTCGACGGCTTGATTCAAATGCATCGTGATGTGGAAACGGTCCAACACGTGCAAGGCGTGCGGGATCTTGGCCCCAATCACATTCAGGTAGGCCCGCCACATGTCACTGCAGACAAAGCGCACGCCGCTGAGCACCGTCGGCCCCAACGCCTCAAAGCCCCGGCGCAGCGTGGCCTGCGTGCGTCGGCGCCCCACCCACAACAGCCGCCGACAGTGCTGGTCGATCTGGTAGATGACGGTCAGGAATTGCTCCGCCCGCTTGCCTTGGCCCCAATGGATCTCGTCGACGCCAAGGGATTGGACCCCTTCAATCTGACGGTGGGCCAACCCCCACTCCACGAACCACTCGACCGAACGATAGACCGCTTCCCAACTGGTCTGAAACGCCAGGGCGGTCTGTCGCCAGGACAAGTGCCGCGCCCATCGCGCCAAGAATCCCATCATCGCCGTGGTGATCGGTCTCTTGCCCCGGCTCCACGGCATGTGCTCGACGATGACCCCATGCGTGGGACACTCCACCCGCCGCGGCGCATAGAGGAATTCGGTTTTAATGCCCCACAGCGGCACAAAGAGCCAGGTTCGTTCCGGCAGTCGGTCGTAACCTGGCGCCGGCTCTCGGCACTTCGAGCACCGGCCGCACCGCCCTTGATGCGCCTCCAGGGTAATCTCAACGCGCAGCTTGTCGCGCTCGCACAGGAGCCGGACCTCCTTGTAAACGAACCCCGCAAAACGTTGTATCCGGTTCAGGATGGTTTTAACTTCGAGTTGAATAGCTGGTCTCCGGGTCGATGGTTTGTTTTGTTTGCAAGCTGCAAACTAATCGGCGCACAAGGGGATCAGCTATTCTTTTTTGCCACGCACGTCCGCCCCGTAGTCTCAGCGGCTGGTCTCGACCACCAGCGCCAGGTTGAGGGGAGGGTCGCCGACTGGGATAGGCGCCGATCGGAGCCGGTCTTGCGCATCCCAAGCGCGGCTCAGATCGTGCGCAAAGGGACCCAGTCGGCGGGCCTCCCCTCAACCGGTCGAGCCTCCCACACGCTTCGTTTGTCCCGCCAGCAGATCGCTCACTCCGGCCACGCACCTTTTTCCTTTTTCACAGCCGCTGTTTCAAATCCACCCACAAATTTTGCTACAGAGCTACTTTTCTATTGCCGAGAACGTCAGAGCAGACTCACGCCTGCTGCTACGTGATCCGACGCTTTAGCCACAATTCGCGACGGTTATTTGAAAGGGTCGCTGGAGTGTTGGGTAGATCCCGAGTACGAACCGGGCATTGCGACTCGGGCCTTCTCTGGTCCTTGGTCCTTGGCCATTGGTCATTATCGAATGGCCGTTATCGGCTCACCAGGTTGACCCAAAGAACCGCTTTACGAACGCAGTCCTTGCCGCCATGGTGTACCCGTGGTTATGGGAAAGAAAACTGCAGGTGCAAATACCGGCGCCAAGTCCCGCGTGGCCAATGAGAATCTGGCCGAAACACTGGACCGCAACACGGTAGTCGGCACACTCTGGCGTTCTGAAGGCGAACGCCTCCGTTGCTTTGCGTGCGGTCATCGTTGTTTGATCGCCGAAGGCCGGCGGGGCATCTGCAAAGTGCGGTTCGTGGAAGGCGGCCAATTGAAGGTGCCGTTCGGCTACGTGGCCGGCTTGCAAAGCGATCCGGTCGAGAAGAAACCATTCTTTCATGTGCATCCCGGCAGCGACGCACTCACCTTCGGCATGATGGGGTGCGACTTCCATTGTTCGTATTGTCAAAACTGGGTGACCAGCCAGGCGCTGCGCGACGAAGCGTCGGTGGCGTCCATCAAACGCGTGACGGCCGACGACCTGGTCACCTTGGCTGAGCGGTCCCGGGCGCACCTGGTGGTGTCCAGCTACAACGAACCCCTGATCACCTCCGAATGGTCGGTGGCGGTCTTCGAGAAAGCGAAAGCGCAAGGATTTTTGTGCGCGTTCGTTTCGAATGGCAACGCCACCCCCGAAGCACTGGATTTCGTGCAACCCTGGATCGCGGCGTACAAGGTGGATCTGAAAGGGTTCAACGACCAAAAGTATCGCACGCTGGGCGGAACCTTGGAACACGTGAAGCGCACCATTGAAATGGTCCACGAACGTGGCATCTGGCTCGAGGTGCTTACGTTGTTGGTCCCTGGTTTCAACGATGCGGAAGACGAACTGCGCGGTCTTACCAAATTCATCGCCGGCATCAGCCGCGACATCCCCTGGCACGTCACCGCCTTTCACCAGGATTACAAGATGACCGATCCGCGCAACACCATGGCCGCGGATCTCATCCACGCCGCCGAGATCGGGGCCGAAGCAGGGCTACGCTTTATCTACGCTGGCAATCTGCCCGGTCGCGTGGGCGAATGGGAAAATACCCGTTGCCCGAGTTGCCAGGAGACGCTGATCGAACGTTACGGTTACCTGATCCGTTCCTATCGCTTGACCCCCGAGGGGAAATGTCCGGCGTGCAGCCATGCCATTCCCGGGATTTGGCCGAAACCGGAGGAAGTCATTACCGGTGAATCAATGGCAGAGTATTATGCGCGACTGCCGCGGCCGGTGTCCCTCCAATAAGCCATGAAAAGCAATTCCTCCAATCGCCAAGATGCCATCCGACCACCAGCGGTCGCGGGAACCTTTTATTCCAACGTGCCTGGTCGATTGCATCAGGACGTCACGGGCTATTTGGAAGCCGCCAAGGTCAGCGTGAAGGCCGTGCCCAAAGCCGTGATCGCGCCGCATGCGGGTTATGTCTATTCGGGCCCGATTGCGGGCTCGGCGTTCGCGCCACTTATGCACCAGAGCGCCGTTCGGCGGGTCATTGTCCTGGGACCATCGCATCGTGTGGCGTTCCAGGGCCTCGCGCTCCCCCGAGCCGTCGGATTCGCCACTCCATTGGGCGTGGTCCCGGTGGATGCGGAGGTGGTGACCACCCTCGCAACGTTGCCACAGGTGAAAATATTCGATGCGGCACATGCCAATGAACATGCCCTCGAGGTCGAACTGCCGTTTCTCCAGACCATCCTCGGCGAGTTCAAATTTGTTCCCCTGGTCGTCGGCGACGCGAGTGATGCCGAAGTGGGGGAAGTGGTTGAATTGCTGTGGGGCGGACCGGAAACGCTTTTCGTGATCAGTTCGGATCTCAGCCACTATCTCGATTACGCAACGGCCAAGGAACTCGATGCGCAAACCGCCAGGGCCATCGAACGGCTTTGTCCCGAAGACATCGGCGGGCAACAGGCGTGCGGGCGAATTCCCATTCGCGGCCTGTTGTGGGCGGCGCGCCAACGGCGAATGTCGGCCACCACGCTCGACCTGCGCAGCAGCGGCGACACCGCCGGATCCCGCGATCAGGTGGTGGGCTACGGAGCGTTTGCATTCGTGGAAAACTAGCGCGCAAACCGGACCCCCACTACCCGGTAGTGGCGAGACTCCGTCGAACCCTGACTTCCCCGAAACGCGAACGACTTCCCGAAACCACAACCGTGGGAAGCCTTTGGTGGTTCGAACGCATGGCCTTTTCCTTTGGCCGTCTTCGGGCTTTTGAAAGCAGCTTGGAATAGTCAGGGCTCGACGGAGTCTCGCCCTACCCGACCGGTGCTATGGCTAACGATTTACCGGGGTGTGATACCGATAGGATTCATTCGCAGTATCCCGAAAAATACTGTTCGCGAGAAAAGCATCAAGTAACCTATCGCCCGTGGAACCGTTTAATGTTTCGCCATCAGCCAGTCCAACCAGCCGCCGTCGGTTTCTTAAACGGTCGGCACTGGCCCTCATGATCGGGTGCCGGCCCACGCTCGATCTGTCCGCTGCGCAATCTGCCAGTGCAGGCAAAGACAGCGCCGAAAATCAAACTGCTGCTTCGGGGGAAGCAACCAGTCGCGAACTGATTTATGACCGCCAATTTGCCAAAGGCTTCATCCTGCTCGATCCCAAGCCGGGGAAGCGGGTACCATACGGAGCGTTGGCCGGACAAGATCCAAACCAGAAGCCCGCTTGGGATCTGGCCCAATGGTCCAGCCGGTTTCCACTGAAGCCGGAAACGCCGGCTCATCTCGCCGACGGAGCGCTTCGTTATGCGAACGAAGGGAAGTCGGTCACTCTGGGACCACCCGGTTCGAAAGACGCCGACGTGGCGCTGGCAATCAATGCCAAGGCCGAATACGGCCATCGGGCGCGGCGCAAAGGAGAACCGTGGGTGCATTTATTGGTGCAGCAGAATTTCGAAAAACCGCCGGCTTTGTCCAAGCTTCGGACAGCTCGCTTGCACCTCGAGGCGCGGCTGCTGCAGTCGAAGCTATTCAGAACCGACGATTACTCCGCGGACTTGCACGCGGCGCAGTTTCAGATGTTCCTCATGGTGCAGAATCGCAATCACCAATCGCCCGGTTACGGCCACTTGCTCTGGTTTGGCATTCCGGTGTATGACGACCGTTCCCGCTTCCCCAAGGCTTACCAAGCGCAAGATTTTGGCGGCACGAACATGTTTATCTTCACTCCCGGCGGTGAGACGTGCACCCAGACAAGCGCCCACGATGGAAAATGGATTACGATTCAGAAGGACGTGTTGCCATTGATCCGCGAAGGACTGCACACCGCCTGGGCGCGGGGATTTCTCAGCGATTCAAAATCACTGGCCGACTATCACATTACCGGGATGAACCTGGGCTGGGAAGTGCCCGGCATTTTCCACGTGGCCATGCAGGTGCGGAACTTGAGCCTGCAGGCGGAGTGAATCGAGTGGCGCATGGCCCGTTGATCCGTTGGTTTCGCCGGCTATTCCCGCTCCTTGGTGTCGATAATGATCGTTACCGGACCATCGTTCACCAAAGCCACTTTCATGTCCGCGCCGAATTCTCCGGTCGATATGGGCTTATTGAGTTCATCACTCAGTTTATGGACAAAACTCGTGTACAACGGAACGGCGGTTTCCGGTGGAGCGGCCCGAAGGTAGGACGGCCGATTCCCCTTGCGCGTGCTGGCGTACAAGGTGAACTGGCTGATGACCAAAAGGTCGCCGCCGGTTTCCTGGAGGGACCGGTTCATCACGCCTTGGTCATCGTTAAAAATTCGCAGTCGCACCAACTTGCCGCTTAACCATTCCAAGTCCTCGTGCGAATCCGTTTCCTCGAAAGCGGCGAGCACCAGCAAACCCGGCCCAATCGCTCCGGTCGTCCGTCCGGCAATGGTAACGGAGGCTTCCGAAACTCGTTGAATTACCGCCCGCATGGTTGGGTTCCGTTTAATTCACCATATTTTGTCATAGCATTTGGCCGCATTTTGTTTTACCAAAGCCGGGTTGGCCACTTAAATTTTCTCCGGCTTCGGGCCGGATCCGGAACGTTGATTTGACTGATCGCAATACGAAACTATGAAAAACTATCAAGCAGCGGACATTCGTAACTTTTCCATTGTCGGACACGCCTCCGCCGGCAAGACCATGCTCAGTGAGTGCATGCTCGCCTGCGGCGGCGTGGTCAACCGCCTGGGCAGCATCCCCAATGGCACCACCACCTCGGATTACACCGTGGCGGAGAAGGAACGCCAGATTTCCATCAGCGCTGCGCTGCTGCACACCGAATGGCTCGACAAGAAATTTAATTTCGTGGACACCCCGGGTTACCTGGATTTCATCAGCGAAAGCCTGGGCGCGCTGCGAGTCACTGATTTTGCGGTCGTGGTGATCAGCGCCGCGCACGGTATCGGCGTCGGCACTGAACAAGTCTGGAAGTACGCCAGCAATTTCAACTTGCCCAAAGTCATCGTAATCAATGGCCTGGATAAAGAGAACGTCAATTACGAGGAAGCCCTCGCCGCGATACGCGCGCGGTTCGGTGAACGGGTCCTGCCGGTGTCCGCACCGCTGAATCCCGGCCCGGGCTTCAATCAACTTGTGGACACCTTCCGCAATGAAGTCACCACCTACCAGACGGACGGCTCTGGCAAGTACGCCGAGGCGCCCGCAGAAGGGGCGATTAAAGAGCTGTCGGCAAAGTTGCACCAGCAACTGATCGAATACGTGGCCGAATCCGACGACGCGTTGCTCGAAAAATTCTTCGACCAAGGCGGCTTGTCCGACGAAGAACTGCGGGCCGGGGTGCATCGGGCGTTCGAAGCGCAATCCTTCATCCCTCTCTTCTGCACCTCGGCGGAAACCAACGTCGGCGTGGCCCGCTTGATGGATTTTGTTGCCAAATACGCTTCCTCTCCCTTGGACCGACCAGCCACCAAAGCCATCGATCCTAACGACGAGGAAGTCGAAGTTAAGCCCACCAGCCCCGCCACGGCGCTATATATTTTCAAAACCAGCAGCGAAGGCCAGGTGGGCGATCTGTCCTACTTTCGCCTGTTCTCCGGCAATCTGGAAATGGGCACCGACCTGTACAATGCCAACACCAAAGCCAGCGAGCGCATCGGGCAAATCTACCTGCTCAACGGCAAGAACCGCGAGGCGATCCCGGCCATGCACGGCGGCGACATGGGCGCCCTGGTGAAGCTCAAGACCACCCACACCGACAACACGCTCTCCGATCCCAAGAAGCCGCTCATTGTCCCCAAGTTGAATTATCCGCGGCCCAATATCCACGCTGCCCTGCGCCTCAAGAGCAAAGGCGAGGAGGACAAGATCGCTTCCGGCTTGGCGGCCTTGCACAGCGAAGATCCGACCTTCATTTATCATTCCGACTCGGAACTGCACCAGACCGTGATCTCCGGTCAGGGCGATCTGCACTTGCAGGTGGTGGCCGAAAAACTGCGCCGCCGTCATAAGGTGGATTTCGATCTCATCGAGCCCAAGGTGCCCTATCGGGAAACCATCAAGGGCCGGGGCGAATCCAAGTTCCGCCACAAGAAACAAACCGGCGGCGCCGGCCAATTCGCTGAAGTGTGGATGCGCATTGAACCCCAGCCGCGCGATACCGGCGTGGAGTTCACCGAATCACTCGTCGGCCAAAACGTGGACCGCGTCTTTGTTCCCTCCGTGGAGAAAGGCGTCAAAGCCGCCTGCAAAGAAGGCATCATCGCCGGCTACCGCGTGGTGGACGTAAAGATCGACTTCTACGATGGCAAGATGCACCCGGTGGATTCGAAAGATATTGCCTTCCAGATCGCCGGCAAAGAAGGCTTCCGCGAAGCCTTCCACGCGGCCAAACCCTGCTTGTTGGAACCGATCTGCACCGTGGAAATCCGCATTCCGGAAGAGTGCATGGGCAACGTGATTGGCGACCTTTCCAGCCGCCGCGGCAAGATCCTGGGCATGGACACCAGCGATGGCTACCAGATCGTCAAAGCCCATGTCCCGCAAAAAGAACTCTACCAATACGCGACAGTCCTGCGTTCCCTGACCGCGGGGCGTGGTCTCCACACCGAAGACTTCAGCCACTACGAGGAAATGCCGCGGGAATTGGAAGCCAAAGTCATCGCCGAAGCCAAAAAACCAGTCGAAGAAAAAGAGCATTGATTTCCG
Organism: uncultured Verrucomicrobiae bacterium; assembly: GCA_963788655.1. Taxonomy (GTDB): domain Bacteria; phylum Verrucomicrobiota; class Verrucomicrobiia; order Limisphaerales; family JAFGQR01; genus JAFGQR01. The sequence goes on from CAWBHS010000081.1 coordinate 26,012, forward strand.
GAGTAACGGATCTCAGGTAGCAACGAGTAGGCAACTGATCTCCCGGATTCAGTACAGGGCGCATTTAATGCGGAAGTTGTTTACTCCAGTGCCACTTTTCGTATCCGCTGGATAGTCTTAAACCGTAACTATTCAGTGGGACAGGCGTCTCGCCTGTCTCGAACGACTGCAAACAATCGATTTGCACCGCGGCGTAGGAAGTCTCTCCAGGTCACCAACAGGTGAGGATGTGCTTGGCTATTTGAGACCGGCGAGACGCCTGTCCTACCGCGCCGAATCGCATCATCGCTGCTCCAGCTACTGAATGGATACGGCGAAATAAAAAAGTACGCACGAAGCGACGCGCCCCAACTTTCGCCGCGGTTGTCCCGAAGCCATCAGGCTTCCCGCTGGTTGACCATCTCCGCCCAGCGTTCGAAGACGGACTGCCCGATCTTTCCCAGCGGCAACAACCTTTTCTTCAATCCCTCGAGAATGGCACCGCTGCTGATCCCGGCCTCGATCAATTCTCGGCCAAAGGTCCGCGTCATGCCTTGCACGATAGCCGCCGTCACCTCCAAGTGAAACAGCAGCCCATAAGCCGAAGTCCCAAAACGAAAGGCCTGGCAGGCGGTGAGTTGGGACCAGGCCAGACCCGTGGCGCCGCGCGGCAGCGGGAAGGTGTCGCCGTGCCAGTGGAGCGCGGTGAACTCGGACGGTTGCCCGTGCCACAGGGCATCCGTGGTGGCGGCGCTCGTCAGGGAAACTGAATGCCAGCCAATTTCTTTCTGGGTTCCCGGAAGCACGGCGGCTCCCAGCGCGGCGGCCAGCAGTTGGCTGCCGAGGCACACCCCCAAAACGGGCGTGCCTCGCTTGATGGCATCCTCGATCAAATACAGTTCGTCACGCAAAAATGGGTATTGTGGTTGCTCGTAAACGCCCATGGGGCCCCCCATGACCACGAGACCGCCGTACGGTGCGATGCTCGGTGGTAAGGGTTCGCCGGCGAACGATTTCACTCGCTGCACCCCGAAACCATGGGCGCGAAGAACCGTAGCAATCCGGCCCGGGGTTTCACATGCGACGTGTTGAATGACACACACCGAAGTCCTGGGTTGACCGCAACGTTTCATGACCGTTGGCAATTTAGCCACGAAGGCACGAGACCGGCTACGGCAAATCCCGTTCTTCCCGGAGCACACCGCCTTTGGCGGAATTGACGGCGACTTGGAAACGCCCGCTTCCGCTGACGATGAATTGCACCCGGTTCGCGGCCAAGCCGGCAATCGTGTCGAGTTCCACGCGTTCCGGCCGGCGTTTCACGGCTTCCACGCGATTGAAGAAGCGGTCCGTCACCCGCCCGGCGGCCAGCACCTTCACTTGCGGACCAGACAGGGTGACGACATCCGGAGAGCTAATGTGATTCTGCACATCCTGAGCGGTGCGCGTCGGCATGAGCCGCGTGTTTTCGATGGTTACCCGGACTTTAAACAAGCCATCGTCCAGCTTCTCGGTCGCGACTTCCGCCAGCCGCAACCGCGGCATCTGACTGGCATGGTACAGGGTAAAGGCCATGTTGCGATGGCACTCTTCCTCCAGCAGAAACGACGGCGGCACCCGGCCCCAGTTCTTCTTGAATCCGCCGATCTCGATTTGGCCGTAAGTAGGATGATTGAAGGGATGCCATTTTACCGCGCCGTCATTCAACAACACATACTTCACAAAGGCCGCCTGGTCTTCCTTCGTGGGAGCGTTAGTCCCCTTGTCCAGATTGCGCATGGTCCAAAGCTCGGTGGTAAAACCCAGGATGCCGCGGGCCCGATAGAACCAGTCGAACTCGCCGCCATACACCTGGTAAAGCTCCTTGCCCGTTACCATCGATCGGTAAAACGGCAGCATCTTTTCGCCGCGCTCGGCCAGGAAACGCAGCACCCGTTCATCCGCACCGGGTAGGCTGGCATCCTTGCGGCCCGGGCTGCGCAGAATGGCGCCCATCGCGTTGTGATACGATTGCATCGCGGCAATGTTTGGATGACCGGAAACAAACTCCGCCACGGCCCGGGTTTCCGGCAGGGAAAACGGATAAGCCATCGCGCCTTGTTGAATGTAAGACGGCTCCCAATCCCAGGCCCAATCGCGGTTCATATCGTAGCCGCCAGGAGGATCTTCGTTGATGCGGCCATCGTTGTCATTGTCGATGCCTTCCCAACCGAGCAGCGTGTATTCACCCGGCTCGTCGTCTGCGGCGCGCACCATGAGCAAGTTCGGATAGTCCGGATGCGCCTTCCAGCGACCGTGCGAATCTTTGATGCGCATCTGGCACAACGAACCGTCGCCATCCAGGTCATCGTAATTATCCTCATCCGCCACCCCGTCATGGTCGTTATCGACGGGCTTGAAACCCGAACGCGGCCAATGCGCGTTGGCCTGATGATGAAACCAGTAATCGCGCGCGTCCGGATTGATCGTCGGGACCAGATAAAACACGTTGTGCTCCAACAAATCTGTCACCGTCGCGAGCCGGCCGTATTGGTGGCACAAATACCACGCCGTGTACGCCACCACTTCGCCGCCCTGGACTTCGTTGCCATGGATGTTGCCGTCGATATACATGCCCGGCTTGCGCGCCGCTTCGCCGTGGTCGAAGGCAGTGACCTCGAGGCACCACAAAGCACGGCCTTCGACCGAAGTCCCGATCGAATACAACTTGGTCAGTTGCGGGAAGGCTTGGTGCAAATTGGCCAGGATCGTCCCCAGTCCCTCCGCATCATAGAAACGGTTCCATTCGACGTTCACCTTGCGATTAGCTACCGCACCCAGCGCGGGAAAGGCATGTTCGGAGGCATTGCCCGGTTGCGGTTGGTGATCGATCGGCATCTCGGCAGCGAAGCTGGAGAACAAGCCAATGATGAAAAATAGCGTCGCCCACCACAAACCAAGTTGCACTCCCGCCATTGATTCCGGAGAGCGGGCCCGCCCCGGGCGCATCCAACCGGCGCCCTCGCCGGTTGGCCCGACGGTGTCAGTGCGTGCGGATGAACGGAACCCGGTCCCTGCCGACTGACTGGTTGGCGAGGCGCCAACCAGTGCGCCCGAGGCGGGCGCACTCCCCAGGCTTGGGGAATCGTTGTCCCTGGGAGCGTGTTCCAAAAGGGTAGCCGACGACGTAAGGAGGCGGATTCGCCAACGCCAAGTTGCCAAACGGTCCACCTCCTTGCGTCGGTGGCTGCAGATTTGAAGACTCTTAAAACCCGCTCTGAGCTGCTTCATCATTCTATTCCTTCGCGTTCAATTCAATGGTGGCCTGCGCCGTACCGCCCAGCATGGAGATGACTTCAATGTCCACCTTCCCCTGCCCTTTCACATGGACGGTGTAGCGCACTTCTCGCATGCCGCCGCTGCCGTCAATGGTCTCCAGCGGCGTAGTCCGGCGGCCAGACAAGAACGCTTTGGGATCCAGTTTCAACACCACCCGCGTCGGATACACTTCATCAGTCACCTGGCCTTGCGCGAGTGAAGTCGGCAGGTAACCGGTGTTTTCGACTTGGACAGTAATTTCGTAGATGCCCGAGCCCAGGTGTTTGGCCTTGGCTTGGCGAATGCCAATGCGCGGCAGATTGCCGGCCAGCTCCGTTAAAAACTTTGCATGCTTGACGGTCAATTCCGGTAGCAAGTTCTCCGGCGGGTTGCTCCGAACGAACGGGGCGAAACCGCCAATCTCCACTTGCTTGCCAGGAAAGTCCGGATGCTGAAATGCCTTCCACGGAAGGAACGCGCCCGGCGCATTTTCGTCGAGCCATTTGAGAAAAGCCCGATCTTCCGCGTTGCGGTTGTCATCGCTGGACTTCTTCTTTTCGGCAGCGGGTTTGGATTTAGATTCTGACGCAGCCCTCGCTTTCGGCTCTGCTTGCCCCACCTCCTTCTCCGCTTCGGCTTTTTCTTTGGCGGCCTTGGCTAATTCCAGTTGCAGTGACGGACTCCAAGCCCGCGCCGCCAGCGAATTCCGTCCGCGGTCGTAATACATCCAGTCCGAAAATGTGCCGGGTTCGCTGCCGCCATTCAGTTCTTTCTTCAAACCCAACGCCTCGCGCCAAGCATGGCCCAGTTCGCGGTAAAAAGGGAGATCGTCTTCATGAATGGCTTTGGGTGGACGCTTGCCGCCCGGTTCGCCTTTGGGGGTCTGCGTGAGATTGTCCGCCGCGCCAAAAGTGAACACGATGCCAATGTTCGGATGCGCCACGACAAAGTCCGCCAACGCGCGGGTCTCCGCTTCGCTGACCTGGTGGGCACCGGAATCGGCGGCAAAGAAACGGTAGTCGTAAGGGAAATTGCGATTGAAGTTCACTCCGCCCGGACCGTCTTCATTCCACGCCTCGTCGTGATCATTGTCCCTGCCTTCAGTAAGCAACCGCCAGACGCCCGTTTCGCCTTTGGCCTGGTCCGCTTTGATCAGCAGACGCGGTTCGTTGGGATCGAGAATGTAATCGCCTTCCGGATCTTTGACTCGCATCTGGGTGATCAAACCATTCCCATCGAGGTCATCCGGACCGTCCTCGTCCACCAGGCCGTCATGGTCGTCGTCCACTGGCCGATTGCTGACCAGTTGTTCCTGGTGAGGGTGAGTGAAGCAATGTTCGGCCGCATCCTGATTGAGCCGGGGACAAACATAGATAGTTGTGGTGTTCAGCAAGCGGCGAATGGGTTCCTTCTTCTCAAACTGCCCCGCCAAGTGCTCGACCCACGCCAGCGCGCTGACTGTGCCCGCCAGGTCATTGCCCTCGATGCCCGCCACGAGCAGCATAGCCGGACGCTGCAAACGGTCCGCTTCCTGGCCGGCACCCAATTCGACCAGCCAGACCTCCTGTTTGCTCAGCGAGTGCGCCAGTGCTTTCAGATGCACCAGTTCGTGATGCTCTTGAGCCAGAGCCTGGAGCTTCGCGGTCAAGGCGGGATTGCTGGGATACTCCAAGGCCAGGCTCGGTATCGGCAAGGACATCCAGATAAGCCCCTCCAGAACGAGGCCGAAGAAGGCGCGCTGCAAAATCGATTTCATGGTCTGCGCAATGACGTAGCAAGTCCGCCGAGTGGAAGCGACTGTTTTCTTCGCGGTAACGATTCACTTGGGAACGGGAGCGCGCCCGCCTCGGGCGCTGTGGTTGGCGCCTCGCCAACCTGTTCGCACACTTCAGTCCGCTATGCGCCCTGGACTTTGGACATTTTCAGCGCCCGCAAATACGCGGCGGCACCGAAGCAAGTCAGCCCGGAGGGCTGCAACATGAATAACCATAGGTGCCAACCTACGGAAGGCTGGCGATCATACAAATCCCGGCCCTGACGGCGCCGCACCATGAATGCTCGGCAGCGCTCGTATCATGGTGCAACACCTTGGGGATTGATTTCTTCACGGCGTCTTGCCATGCCTTGGCTCCCCATTCGCGGTCGGCGCGAGGCGCACCGACCGACAGGCGGGGCGCCTGTGCTCCCCATCCCGAATCGAAATCTAAACCCAGATAGGGCGAGACTCCGTCGAGCCCTGACTTCCCCGCGGTGAGTCCAATCATGACAGGCCGGTCAACGGCACGTCTTTAACCCGAACATTTCCCACGCACTGTAGCCACCGACGTGAGGAGGCGGAGCGCAGGAAGTGGTTTCAGGTCCGCCTCCTCACATCGGCGGCTACCGGCTGTCGGCCTTTCAAACTCGGTGAGCATTGCGGGTTAAGGCGGGAACCTAGTTTATCTCAAATCCCACTTTGAGGTCGGCTTTCTAATTGAATCGTTAGCGTTCCAAAAGCTGTTGTGAAGGAAAGGACTTTGGAGGGACGGGGATTAGCAACCAATATACGCGGTGTGATTTTGTTGGCAGTGCCGGCCAAGTGTTGGTGCCTGGCTGCCAATGGACTGCGTCTGGTCCGCTGCCGGAGGTCAACCGCGAAACACGCCAAATACGCGAAAGCATCGAATCCCACCTCGACCCAGCGGGACCCACCGCAGGCAGGTGTGTAGTCCCTATTTCCTTTTTGCGTATTCCGCGTGGTTCGCTGGTTGGAAGCTTTGCCCGCCTGCCAGCCAACCGGAAGAGTTCAACCGCAAAGATCCCACAGAACACAAAGAAGAAACGGCAATCCACTTCTAACCAATCGCCCGGCAGGCGAAACTCCATCTCCACTCGCTCTCATTTCTTTCCGATCTTTGCCGTTTAGCAACGTCTGTTCGCTGAAATTGCATGGCGAGCAGGCCAAAATATTGCCCTGCGTTCGGGAAATGGCTTTTCCCGCTTTCTGCACCATCATCCGGATGCGGCTCCGATCTGCGCCGACCAATGAAGGGCACTCCACCACATGCGCGGAATGCTTGGACGACAGCTAAACAAATGAACTTGGCCGCGATGGCGGCTCACACTGCCATTGCCGGCGGCGTTAATGTGAAACGAAACCCATGAAAACATTATCCAAATTCCCCTCGAACACCAACGTGCTGGCTGCTTGCATTTCGCTTGGCTGTTGGCTTTCCCTGTGTGTGCTGGATATGGCGCACGCTGCCTGTCCCGTAACCAACGAGGTCGGCAGTGATCTGGTGCTTCGTCTGCCTTTCATCGCGGGCCAACAGGTACACGGTGAGCCAGGGATACTGCGACGGTGACCATCTCGGTTACCAAGTGGATTTTGTCATGCCCTCCAATACGGTGGTGGTAGCCACGGCGGGAGGGACTGTGGTTGAAATAGGGAGCAACAACACCAACTGTCCATCCGGCTGCGGCGATCCGAACCGTGACGGCGGCATTTACGTTAAAATCCGGCACAATGGCCGAGCCGCAACCTGGTACTCCTCGTACCTTCACCTAAACCGCCGGGTGGTGGAAACCAATGACACGGTGCAAGCCGGTCAAATCATCGGGTATTCGGGCAACACCGGATGGGCCACCGGTGTCAGCGGGGGCTTTCATTTACATTTCCACATTCGAACTGGACCGACAGCCAGCGATCCGGGCGTTCGGCCCACACCGATGCAGGGCATAGAAATGGAGACGGGGACCAGTCCCATCACCAATTTTGTGTCCGGTCGCACCTACCAGGCTCTGGATCCTACGAACGGCACGCTTCAGTTGTTGATCAGCCGGGCAACGCAAATTGAATGGCAGTCCCAGGACAGCTATTCCTATCAACTCTTCCGTGGCACCAATTTGGGCAGTACAAACCCGGCCGACTGGCAACCGGTTGGCGACCGCATGGTTGGGGACGGCAATTGGCTCGCCATGACGGTCAAGACAGACGGTACGTCCAACTCATTTGTGGAGGGAATCGGCTATCCGCCGGACCTGAGCAAGCGCATTGTGGGCCTGCGCAATGTGGACCTCGATACCGCTTGGACTACCACCGAGGGTCGGACCATGACCATTGCCGGCATGAGGGTCCAGAGCCGGGACTATGACCTCGACGATTACCTGACTGTCACTTGCGACATGGACTTCGCCAAGCACGCCTTTCTGATCAACGCTATCGACGTAGCCAAAAACGTAGGACCGACGACGCGTGGAACCCCCTGGTTCTTCTTCAAAGATTCAACCAACGGAATCACCATCACCAACGGCGCGACAGTGATGAAGGAAGATACAACCTACAATCTGACTTCCACCGGCCAAACACTATACGTCAGCATGCAGGCTGCCCAAACGTTGTGCTGGTTTGCGGAAAGCTCGGAAGAATATGAACTCCAGGCGTTTGATCCCTTTGGGCAGCGAGTTTACTCGGTGGATTATCCCGCCGGGAACTACGGCGATCTGGTAATTTACGCGGTCCATTCCGGCACGTACAAGCTCAAAATCTTGCCCCGCGTAGGAGCAAGTCTTTCGCTTTCTATGCAGTTTATTAACGGAAATCGTCGGAGCTTACGTACGTTCACAAGCGGGCAAACGATCACGTCAACCATAGCTGGCTTTTATTATGATTACGACAAATTCGCTTTCCCAGTTAGTGCCGGACAAACCTTGCGGCTTCCTGCCGCCAGCTTTCAGTGCTACCTAAGTCTCTTCAGTTCAAAGGGAGTGCTTTTACGATCACCACGCGGCGTCGATCTCATATACCCCGCCAGCCAAAGCGACACCTATTTCGTCATTCTTTGGGGAGCTGCCGCCACCTATTCTGGAGTGGTCAGCATCACGCCGTAGTTGTCATCAATGGCAAGAACTGCGGATTCGATGCTGGAAATCCGGCAGATGGATTGGCGGATGCGAATGGCGACGGACTGACCATTTTACAGGAGTATCAACTGGGGAAGAATCCCCTGGTGGCAGACGGCGTGCGCTTTGCGGCGTTGGGTGTGTGCTGACGAATGGCTGGTTCGCTTTGACCATTGATGAGGCTCTAGGCCGGAGCACGACGTTACAAGCTTCAACGAACCTTACAGATTGGTTCCCGCTTACCAACTTCATCGGTTCGGAACGCGACGATTTATTTCGAAGACACAACGGCCACAAACGCAGAGCGGTTCTATCGAGCGGTGGTGCCATAAACAGAAAAAGTAGCGTTTCCGCATACTCTCCGAAGGGCCAACGGTTGATTTCCATTGGCAACCAAACCGCGATCTTGGGAAGGCCCCTGGGAACCACTCGCCATCATCACCCTCACCAAAAGCCCATGGGCGTATGTCGATTGGGAATCCGCCGGCCAGGCGAACCGGTTCTATCGAACCGTGCTATTGGAATAAGCCGATGTCCGCCCCTAAACAAACGAAGGTCAAGCACAGCCGCGGCGCCCGCCGGACGCGGGCCGAGATCAAACTCCTGGGCACAATGCCGGACGAGGATCTGGCCCGGACGGGCATCAGCGCGGCTGCCCAAGCCCGGAGGGCGAAAGACAATAGCCCGGCGTTTCAACGCTGGGTTTGCGGGCCGAACGGGGAACAAGTCCCGTCAGGGACGAAAGAAAACGGTTCGCATTTGTATGGTTTCTGTCGCCCCTACGGGGCTTGAACCCGTTGGTTGGTGGTTGTCCCAGCGATAAATCGCTGGACTATTGTCGGTCGTCCCTGCGGGACCTGCCGGGATTGGACGGTGATGAGGAACGGTTCGTCCTTCTGGCGGTGCAGCCGACGCTCGCGGAGCGATCCGTTCGACAGCCCGGAGGGCGAAAGACAATAGCCCGGCGTTTCAACGCTGGGTTTGCGGGGCGAACGGGGAACAAGTCCCGTCAGGGACGAAAGAAAACGGTTCGCATTCGCATGGTTTCTGTCGCCCCTACGGGGCTTGAACCCGTTGGTTGGTGGTTGTCCCAGCGATGAATCGCTGAGCTATTGTCGGTCGTCCCTACGAGACTTTCGGCTATGGGCGCAAGGGGCGGGCATGGTTTCCGCCCGTCGCAAAGGGCCGTCAACGTTGTCATGCGTGGCAAACGTAGCCCTTCCCGGCGCAGGCAGCGAGCCGAGAAAAGGCAACAACCCAATCACCCGTGAATCTCGATTGACGATCTCATCCTTGACACTCATTTTCCAAGTCGCCACCTTGTTTCCCATGAAATTGGCAGATTTTCCGGAACTCAAAGCGTTGCCGGCGAGGCAGAAACTCAAGCTTGCCGAAGAATTGTGGTTTGAGGGAGTGAATGATGAAAGTCTGCCCGTCCCTGCCTGGCACCAGGAGTTGCTCTCTGAGCGCATCGCGGCCTACAGAGCGGGGAAGCTCAAGACCATATCCACCAAAGAACTGAAGCGGCGGCTGGGGGTTAAGTGAGTGCCAAACCTGTTGAGGCGCTTGAGGCTGTTCAGGCTGATCTCGAATACGCAAGATCCTTTTACGAGTCGTGGAAGCCTGGAGGTGGAGCGGAAATCTGGCAGAAATATTTCGAGGCTGTGGAATGGATCGAATGGAATCCTGACCTCTTCCCGCGCAAGTTCGGAATCATTCAGCGGGCAATCTTGAAGCGAAGTTATTTTGTCGTCTATTTCTTCCAAGAGGCTGAGCGATCCATCGTCATTGCCGTCTTGGACGGGCGGCGGAACCCTCGCACAATCCGGAAATTACTCAGAACGCGTACGCAATCCGTTTAGTTGCCCAAAAGTAATCTCAAAACGGAGGCGGGCTCGGTAATCGGTTAATGCCGACAAATTGCGTCCCGCTCCTCACGCCAAAATATCCTTCACCACTTTTCCCGCCACGTCCGTCAAACGAAAATCCCGGCCTTGCGCCCGGCAAGTCAAGCGTTTGTGGTCGATGCCGAACAGATACAGCACGGTGGCGTGGAAATCATGAACGTGGACCGGGTTATCGACGGCGTAGTAGCCCAATTCGTCGGTGCCGCCGTAGGTGATGCCGGGCTTGATGCCGCCGCCGGCCATCCAGAGGGAGAAGCCTTTGATGTGATGATCGCGACCGTCTCCCTGGGCCATCGGCGTGCGACCGAACTCACCGCCCCACACGATCAACGTGTCGTCGAGCATGCCGCGGTTCTTGAGGTCGGTCATCAATGCCCAGCAAGCCCGGTCCACTTTTTCAGCGACAATCTTGATGCCGTTCTTGATGCCGCCGTGATGGTCCCAGCCGCGATGATACAAGTTGGACGAACCGCACGCCGCGTTCGGCCAATCGCCGCGCCAACAGGCAGTTGGCGGCAAACGAACCGTCCGCGCCGTGGGTGCCGTACATCTCCAGAACCTCTTTGGGTTCCTCGGAAATGTCCATCAGGTCCGGGAACGCTGGTCTGCATGCGAAACGCCATTTCGTACTGGCTGATGCGCGTGAGGATTTCCGGGTCATCGACAGAATCATGGTGCAGCCGATTGAGCGCGTTCACCGTTTGCACGACGTCGCTCTGGCTCGCCGCCGAAACCCCCGGTGGCCGCCGGACATAAAGCACCGGGTCGCCGCTGGATTGGAATTGCACGCCTTGAAATCGGCTGGGAAGAAAGCCGCTGCGCCATTGCCGCGCGGCAATCGGCTGGTCCTGTCCGCCGCCCGAAGACATCAACACGACAAAGCCCGGCAGATCCTCGCATTCGCTGCCCAGCCCATACAGCAGCCATGAACCCGCGCTGGGCCGGCCCGCGATGGCGGTGCCCGTGTTCATGAACGTGTGCGCCGGATCATGATTGATCTGTTCGGTGTGCATCGAGCGGATGATGCAGATTTCGTCCGCCAGTTTGGCCGATGTTGGGAAAGGCGGTGGAGATCTCCTGACCGGATTTGCCGAACTTCGCGAACGGATACTGCGGCGCGAAACAATTCAGCTTCTGGCCCTGCAATTGTGCGATGGGCTGGCCTTTGGTGAACGACTCGGGCATCGGCTGGCCGTGCATTTCCGCCAGCTTCGGTTTGTTGTCAAACGTCTCCAAGTGCGACGGACCGCCCGCCATCGTAAGCCAGATGACCCGTTTGGCCTTAGCCGGATGGTGCAAGGGATTGACCACGCCGCGCCAGCGATTCTCCGGTTTGTCCTCGGCGAGGGCGCGCACCATCAGCGCCGGATTGAGCAAGGACGCCAACGCCAGCGAACCGATACCGTTGGCGGTCTTGCCGAGAAAGGTTCGTCGTGTTTGTTGCTCCGGCGAATTGAAGAAGAAGTTCATTAGGTTTGATCGGATTAGAATCGTTCGATGGTTTCGTGCAGGTTCAACACCACGCGGGCCACACTGCTCCAGGCAGCCAGTTCGGATACGTCCAGGCCGGCGGGGACCTTCTCATCGCCGACGCTGAGCAGTTTCTTGGCGGCGTCCGGATCCGCCGCGTAGCGTTCCCGTTCCTTATGATAAAAGGTGTCCAGCAATCGCGCTTCGGCGGCTTCCGGCGGACGGTTCAGCGCCCGCTGGAAAGTCCAGTTCAAGCGCGCCGGCAATGTCTTGCCACCCTCCTCGATCACCTTCGCGGCCAGGACCCGCGCGGCTTCGACGAAAATGGGATCGTTCAACAGCGTCAGCGCCTGTTGCGGGGTGTTGGAGGTTTCCCGCTCGGCAGTGCATTCTTCGCGGCTCGGCGCGTCAAAGGCCAGCAGGCTCGGATGCAGGAACGTGCGGCACCAGAACGTGTACAATCCGCGACGGTACAGCGATGGTCCGTCGTCCTGCTCCCATTTGCGCTTGGGAAAATTCAACTGCGCCCAGTAACCGGCCGGTTGATAGGGCTTCACACTGGGACCGCCTATCTGGTCAACGAGCAGACCACTGATCGCCAGGGCGTTGTCATGCACCATTTCCGCGTCGAGTCGAAAACGCGATTGTCGGGCGAGCAGCCGGTTGTGCGGATCGATTTCGCGCAAATCTTCACGCGGCTTCGAGCCCTGGCGATACGTCTGGCACGTCACAATCAACCGGACGATATGTTTCACATCCCAGCCGCTCTCCTCGAACTCCACGGCTAACCAATCGAGCAATTCCGGGTGCAGCGGCCATTCTCCCTGCGCGCCGAAGTCGTCGAGCGTGCGCGAAATGCCAGTGCCGAAAAACAGCTTCCACAGGCGGTTGACAAACACGCGCGCCGTCAGTGGATTGTCACGGGAAACCAGCCACTTCGCCAAATCGAGCCGGGTCGCCCGGCGGTCCTTAATGTCCTGATGCGGCAGAAATTCCGGCACTGCCGGTGTGACAATTTCTCCCGAGTCATCCTGCCAATTGCCGCGTGGCAACACGCGGATGGTGCGCGGTTTCACCGTGACTGTGGCCAGGGTGGTGGGAATGGATTCCTCGAATTCCTTCCGGGCTTGCTTGGTTTGGGCAAGTTGGTCGCGCACGGGATCCAACTCCGGTGCCATCGACCGATAATATTTGGCCAGCTCCTGGTGTTGTTGACCGGTTCGTTGGTCCTTGGTCACGCCAAGAATGGTGGCGATTTCGTCCGGCAAACCATCCTTGCCCAAGCCCGGTTGGTCCACGGAAATGACCGCCAACCGGAATCGCCCAAGGTTGTGTTGTTTGAACTGCGACTCGTGCTTCAGCGTCACGGTCAAGATAGTCCCCGGGCCGCCGGCAATTGGCTCCTTGAAAATAAACACCGCTTGATGATCTGCCGCTTTGACGTGCCCTTCGACCGCCCAACCGGTGTCCGCCTTGCCATCGATTGCCGCGGAGATCGGATAATCCTTTTGCGCAAAATCCGCGAGCGCCGACGCAATGGACACGGGCCGGCTGTTGGTGGCGTCCTTGGCGGTCACGGCCACTTCGACTTCGGTCAACACAAAGTTGCCGTTGGCGCGCGACAGACGCCCGTGCGTCAGGCTGGGATGCGTCAACGCTTCGAGGCGAAGTCCCGTGAGATGCTCGCGCTCCGTGCGCAGCTTGATTTGGTAAACGTCCTTATCGGGATTCTTGCCTTCCGCCAGGAGCGAATGGTCGTCGAGCAACTTCAGCGTGGCGCCGTGCTGCGATACAAATTCAACCGGCTTGATCACCGTCCAGCCCAATCGTCCCGCCGCCCGGTCGGCTTGCAGTTTTGCTTCCCACTTCGCCTGACTGGCTTCGAGATCGGCTGTCGGCGTGTCCAGTTGCTGCGTCAGAGCCACCATCTGTTGGTCCAACTGCTGCAACTTGGTTTCCTGCGCGCTCGTGGGAATCTTCACTGGCTCCGGTTTGCCGACGCCCTGCTCCTTCACGTCGGCGAAGAACGCTTCCATCCGGTAGAAATCCTTCGTCTTGAATGGATCGAATTTGTGGTCGTGACATTCGCAACACGCCATGGTGCTGCCGAGCCAAACCGTCGCGACCGCGCGCACCCGGTCCGCGGCGTACTTGGCCAGGTATTCCTTGGGTTGGGCGCCGCCTTCCTCGGTGGTGCGGCCGAGGCGATTGTACGTCGAGGCAATCCGCGCCCGCCGGCTGGGCTCCGGCAACAAATCACCGGCCAGTTGTTCCGTCGTGAACTGGTCGAAGGGCAGATTCTGGTTAAACGCTCCGATCACATAATCCCGATACGGCCAGACACTGCGGTAATTGTCGCTGTGGTAACCATCCGTATCGGCATACCGGACGACGTCCAACCAATACATGGCCATCCGTTCCCCAAAGTGCGGCGAGTCCAGCAACCGGTCCACCAGTCGGTCGTACGCATCCGGTGAAGCATCTTTTTCAAACGCCGCCAATTCCGCGGGTGTTGGCGGCAGCCCGGTGAGATCGAATTTCAAACGGCGCAGCAGCGTTCGCCGGTCGGCCTCTTGAGACGGATCGAGCTTCTCCTTTTCCAACCGCGCCAGGATGAAATCGTCAATCGGATTGAGCGGCCAGTCTTGCTGTCTGACTTCGGGCAACGCATGACGCACCGGCGCGAGGTACGCCCAGTGCCCTTCCCAATCGGCGCCCTGCGCGATCCAGCGCTTGAGGAGCGCGATTTGGTGCGCGCTCAGTTTTTTGCCGGACTCGGGCGGCGGCATGTGGTCGTCCATGTCCGACGTGGTGATTCGGTGGAACACTTCGCTTTGCTCCAGTTGGCCGGGCACCACCGGGGTCACATCCGAACGCGGCGCAAACAATCCTTCCCGCGTATCCAGCCGAAGCTTGGCCTTGCGTTTGTTCTTGTCCGGCCCATGGCAGTAATAGCACTTGTCCGATAGGACAGGGCGAATATCGCGATTGAACTGGATGGTTTCGGGCAGGGGGGCCTCCGCGGCCGTTGCCCGGACGCCCAGACCGGCCAGGGTGAGGATGCCGACAATCAAAGAACGGCGCAGCCAGAGCCGCCGGATTTGTCGTAGAACTGCTGCCACCCGGCAATGGAGTTGGGTTTGCTGGTCCAGAAAACGCATTGTAAAAACTGGAAATTTGGTTGTGTTGCGCACCGGTCATTACCTTAGACCAACTTTTTGCATACATTCAAGCCGCTTTTTGGAGCACTCAACGAGTCCGGGTCCCGTGGCAAACCGCCCGAGCCGCGGGTGCAATCTGCAAGCGACCTTGATGGCAAACCGTTCCCGAGGGCTCTCCCGGCCCAAAGCGCGCTCGCCCGATGCGCTTCAGGGTCAAGCAGCTTCAGGGAAACGGAGAGCGGTGACGAGGGAGCGTTCCCGCTCATCTCCTGCGCTGGTACGGTTCTGGCTAAAATGAAGACAATGGTGACCGGCCGTGCCGGTCCCAAATATAACGACGAATCGTGATTTAACCGGAAATGCTAAAACGACAACCGTAGAGGAGACCATTATGAAAGATCTGAAAAAACTATTTACGACGGAACTGGCGGACATGTATGACGCCGAAAAGCAATTGGTGACGACCCTGCCGAAACTGGCCAAGGCGGCCAAGGCCGATGGACTGCGCCACGCTTTCGAGGAGCACCTGGAAGAAACCAAACAGCACGTAGCGCGCTTGGAGTCCGTGTTCTCCCTGTTCGACACTCCGGCCAAAGCCAAGAAGTGCCCGGCCATGCGTGGCATCGTGGACGAAGGCGAGGAGATCGTGAAGGAGTTCAAATCCACTTCCGCTCTGGACGCGGCGCTCATCGGCGCGGCCCAGAAATCGGAGCATTACGAAATGGCCTCGTACGGATGCCTCGTTGCGTGGGCGGAGGAATTGGGCAACGATCAAGCCGCCGGGCTGTTGAAGGAAACGCTCGCGGAGGAAAAGGCGGCTGACGAAAAACTGACCCGATTGGCCGAGCAGCAGATGAACGCGATGGCGGTGTAGGACGGGATGGGCCCGCCCCGGGAAGGGTGCCTTTCTGCGGTCCCCGGCGCCGTTGGCAACCCCGCCGACGCCGCGTTCGGGGACCGCGGCTTCGCTTGCAGTGATTCCGATTCTTCGACTGTTTGCCTTGATTGCCGACGGGGAACGCGGCGCGCTGATCGGACCCGCGGGCGACATCGCATGGATGTGGTGGGATGGCGAAGCGGTTTTCGTCTCGCTCCTCGGGGCAACCTTCCCCAAGCCTTCGTGCATGCGCTTTTGCTGGAGTGCGCCGCGCAGGTGGGTCGCGAACTCTCCGAAGGCGACTGAAGCCGAAACGCCGGACTTTCTCTGGCACACCGAAAGTGACAACCTTGCGGTCGCCGGCGGCATTTCGCCGCGTCAATCCGCCGCGTTCTGGGGAACGCCGTGCTCTGCCTGAATCATTTCCGGGAAGGCTGATTCTCGCCGGAGACCTCGAGCGGCTGTTCGCGCCGGACCTGCCGCGGCGGTTTATCGGCGCGCAAACCCAGGAACACGGGCTGGCGCAAATTGCCATCGCGCGTCCACTCGTAGAACTTCACCATGCACACCAGCTCGGGTTGGAGCCAGGTGCAGCGGCGCATCTCCGTCGCCGTAAGTCCGCCGCCCCAACGATTGTGGCGGGTGGCGGGCAGGTTCGCAAAGGGACAATGCGGCGTCCGGTATTCTTGCAGGCGTTGGTAAAGCGAACGCAAGGTCGCGGTGTCGAAACCGGTGCCGACGGCCGCGGCGAACCGCAGTTGCCGCTGGGCGTAATAACCGACCAGGACGGCTCCAAAATGTTTCCGCGTGCCCCGCGGTTCGGTGTAGCCGCCGATGACGAATTCCTGCTGCTGTTGCGCCTTGATTTTCCGCCAGGCGCCACTGCGGCGGCCGGAATCGTAATGGCTGTCCTTGCGCTTGGCCACGAGACCTTCAAGGCCCAAACGCTGGACTTCCGCCCAGATCCGAGCCGGTTCCCCCTCCAGGACCGGCGAGCGGCGCAGGGGCGCCCGCGGGTGCGGCAGGATTTCTTCGAGCAACTTCCGGCGAGTGCCCAGGGACCGCTTCGTCACATCATCGCCGGCCGCGTGAAGGACATCGAACACCACGTAGAATATGGGCAGAGCGTCCGGGCGGCGTTTGCGGTTCTGGAGCAATTGAAAAGACGAACGGCCCTCCGCATCAAGCGCCATGATTTCCCCGTCCAGAACCAGGTCCGCTACCGGCAGGTGCCGCAGCGCCTCGACAATGCGGGGGTATTCCGCCGTGATGTCCCGAGGCGTGCGTGAAAAAAGTTGCACCTTGCGCGCGTGCTTGACCGCAATGGCGCGAATCCCATCGAGCTTGACCTCGTACGACCAGTCTGGGCCGGCGGGCAGCTTCTCGGTCAACTGCGCCAACATCGGCGCGACGAAATGCGGCGGCAAATTGGACATGATTGCGTCAACGGGGCGTGGTTCGACCGATTCGATACGACCGGGGAGCGGCGTCCGCCGCGGTTGGCGGATAGCCAGCCCCTGGTTCAAAGGTCGGTCCTGCGGAGTTTTCGGGTCAGGCGGCTTTGCGACTTTTGGACTTTCGGCCCTTGCTCGCGCGCTTCGCCGTGCTTTTGCTTTTGCTCTTGCTTTTGCTCTTGCCGCCGCTCACTTGGCTGAGGCTCTGGCGCAGCACATCCGTCAGGTCGATCACCTTGCCCGCGGTCCGCGTTTTTTTCACCTTGGGCAATCCCGCTTCACCGTTCTCGATTTTGGTTTCGATAAGTTCCATCAAGGCGGACTTGTATTCATCGGTGTATTGGCTGGCATCCCAAGCAGTGGTCATCTTGTTGATCAGTTCACGGGCCATCTCCATTTCGCCTTTGCGGACCTCGGCTTTCTCCGGCAGGTGCAGTTCGGAGGGCTCGATCAATTCGTTGCTGAAGTGCATCAACTCGAGCATCAGGCTGCCATCGTTGGGTTTGACGGCCGCGAGGTGCTGGCGGGTTTTGATGACCACTTTGGCGATGCCCACCTTGCCGCTGGCGGCCAGGGCCTCCCGCAACAAGGCGTAGGCGCGCTGGCCGCCCTTCTGCGGTTCCATGTAGTACGGTTTTTGAAAATGGATGGGATTGATGTCGTCCAGCTCGACAAAGTCCATGATGTCCACGGTCTGCGTGGCCTCGACGTCCACCCGTTTGAAGTCCTCATCCTTGATGACGATGAACTTGCCTTTTTCGTATTCGTAGCCTTTGACGATCTCTTCCCACGGCACCTCCTTGCCATCGGCTTCGGCCACGCGCTTGTAATTCACGGGGCTCAGGTCCCGGGCCCGCAGCAGGCGAAATTTCAATTCCTCCTGCCGCGTCGCCGGGTAGAGGGCGATGGGAATGCTGATGAGGCCGAAGCTAATGGAGCCTTTCCAAAGCGAACGCATAAGTCAAAGCGGGCTGCAAAGGTCGTATTTGCGGCGTTTGCGGTACAACGTGGCCGAATCGATTCCCAGGACCTGGGCGGCTTGGGCCAGCGTGGGCGTGCGCCGCAACACCTGGCGAATATGTTCGTTCTCCACTTCCTGCAACCGGTAATTGCCCCCCACCTGGACCGCCGGATGCGCGCCGGAATTTACGGCGGTGGTCAACTCGTCGGGCAGTTCGGCCAAGTCGATGCGCGCGCCCTGGGCCAGGATGACGGCACGCTCGATCACGTTGCGCAGTTCCCGGAAATTGCCCGGCCAGTGGTAGCGTTGGAACAAATCTTCGACCTCGGGCGTAACGCCGGTCACGGACTTGCCGCATTGGGCCGCGAAGAAGGTGACGTAGCGGGCGGCGATCGGCAGGAGGTCCTGGCGACGTTCCCGCAAGGCGGGCAGGTCCAGGGGCATGACGTTCACGCGGTAATACAAGTCTTCACGAAAGCGGCCGGCATCGACGGCGGCTTTGAGGTCGCGGTTCGTGGCGGCAATGATCCGCACGTTGGCCCGCCGCGACTTGGGCTCGCCAATCCGTTCGTACTCGCGCTCCTGGAGCAACCGCAACAGTTTCGGCTGGATTTCCAACGGCAGCTCACCGATTTCATCCAGGAACAAGGTGCCTTCGTGGGCGGCAGCCACCTTGCCCCACGTGTCGCCGATGGCGCCGGTGAACGATCCCTTGGTGTGGCCAAACAATTCGCTTTCGAGCAGTTCGCGAGAGAGGCTGGGGCAAGCCACCGTGACGAACGGGCCTTCGCGTTGGGCGCTGTGTTCGTGGAGAAACCGGGCCAGCAGGTTCTTCCCCGTGCCGCTTTCCCCCAGCAACAAGACCGTCACCGGCAGGGCGGCCGCCTTGAGGGCGGTTTCCAGCACTTTTTGCACGCCCGGTTCGCGGGTGGTGAAGTCGGCTCCGGGCGAGGGGGCCGGATCGCCCGCGATCCCTTCGCCAAAGCCAGCGGTCCCGCTGCGGGGTTTGCTCATCCGGCTGAGGACTTGCCGCAGTTGTTCGTGCGTGAAGGGTTTGGCCAGGTAGCCCTTCGCACCGGACCGCAGGGCTTCACCGGCGGCTTCGGCAGGCGCCGGTGCGGCCATGATCACCACGTCGAGGCCCGGATGGCGCTTCTGGATCGTCCGCATCAACTCGAGGCCCCCCTTGCCGTTGACCTTGAGATCCACCAACGCCAGATCGAATCGTCGGGCCTCGAGTTGACGAAAGGCGCTGTCCACGTCACCCACGGTCACGGTTTCGTAACCCATCTGTTCCACCAGCGTGGAAGCGGCCCGCCGGGTGTCGTCTCCTTCATCGATAATCAAGGTGCGCATGGTCATCTATTCACCAAAATCAATTCCATTGGGGGCGCTCAACCGCAATCAGCAAGAAAGCTGATTCTCCGTAAAGGAAAGCCTTACCGACCGGCGCCGGCTGGCCGCCGACACACGGTTCTGGATGGGGATGACCGTTGGAAGGGGTGGGGATTACGGCCGGGACTGCTTCTCGATCCAGCTCCAAAGTTCAGGAGTGGCGTAAGCGGCGGACCAGGAATTGTGGCCGACGAATTCCAGCGTGGTGAACCGAATCCGCGTGCCGCCCGCGGCCTTGATCGCGTCCACCATTTCGACCGAGCGCGCAAAGGGAACCACTGGGTCGGCGGTGCCGTGGAAGACCCAGATCGGCAGCGTCTTGAGCCGTTCGGCGTCCTCGGGCCTGCCCCGCAAATGGGAACGACGGCGGCAAACCGTTCGGGATGATCGGCCATCGGCCGCTAATGGCCAGGAGCCGAAGCCGCCCATGCTCAGCCCGGTCAGAATGGCTACTCGTTGTTTACGATTAACTTCCAATCCGGAAGGGTGCGCAGTTATTCGCCGGCTTTGCCGAACCTCGCGCCAGCGTTTGGAGTGCGTGGAGCTTGCTGCCGCTTTCGATAAACGCAGCGTCGCCACGACGTAGAAGGCAGCGCGCACAAAGGTTTGGTCTCCGTTCCCCCAATCGAAAGCGCCGGCAAGCCGGACGCACTCCAAACGCTGCGCGATCTTGCACGCCGCCGGCAAATCGATACTGCCCCGGGTTCGGCGGGTGAAACCTCCGGGCGACGCTCAAAAAAGTCAGCGCATCCGCACTTCGGATCCTGCAACGATTGGCGCAAGCTTTGACGAAAACGTCTCCAAGTGCTCAACCATCGCCGCCGGTCTGGTTTCCACGCCGACGTTGACCGTGATCAATCGGGCACCACGTTGCCGGTAATGCTCCGCCAAGGGACGCGTCCGTTCCGCGAAGATGGCCAATTTTTGTGCCACCAGCATTTCATCGTCGTCCGTGCGCTGCGCCCGGTCACCACCGCTGTCGAGCCGCAACCGTTCGCGCACGGTAGGCGCGTCGCACTCGAGTTGCACCACCGCCATAATCTTCAGCCGGTGATCAAGCTTTTCGGACTGGCCGACGTGGCGTGGCAGCCCATTCAACAACAGCAGGTGACTTGGCTGCACGTTCCGCCGGGCAATGAACTGCTCCAAAATGCGTTCGGCGAGATAGAAGGAGGCGTCCTCCAACAAGGCCCCTTTTTCCAACACATCGTTGAGGAACTGGATCTCGCCGGCGTTAAACACCTGGCTGGCTCCGCCCATGGCAACTGCCCGCAGGTTCGCGCCGAAATCAAAGTGATGACAGCGCCGTTTCCACAGACTGTGTTGTTCCAGCCATTCGCCCACGGGCGTTTTGCCGGAGCCCGTCGGCCCCAGCAACAAGACGGCCGCGAAGGGCATTGCTTGACCAGTTTTCATTGCGCCTCATTATGCCGGCAAGGCCCGCCACGAAAAGCAAACAATGGCAGGGTGGCAACGGGACTCCGTCATCCAGCCCCGCGTGGCGAAGAACGAGCTGCCTTGCCGGGGAACGATGCCTTTGCCTATGCTGTTGCCCGAATTCAGCAACGACGATATTGGCAACCTGCGGCTCACGATGACGACAAAAACAATCAGTTTCATTTTGCTTTTTATCATGCAATTGACCCGGCTATTCGGCGCTTTGGAGTTGGAGCACCTCGAGCAGGAAGATACCGCCTTCCATCGCGAATTGGCCCGCAAGATCAATGCCCGGCTCGAAGCGAATCCCGACGCGCTCAAAACCTGCCTGGAACGGCTACGCTACCTGGTGCTCTCGGACCGGGTGGGCTTTTATTTCGATGTCACCACCGATCGCGAGGCCGGACGGGTGGTGCTGCGCGGCGACACCGAACGGCGCGAGTTCAAGACCATCACCCGCGAAGTGTTCAAGCAACTGGGCTTCACCTCAGTCGTGGACCGTATCGAAATCGTGCCGAATTTAAAGACGGATCCCAACCCGTTCGGCGTCGCCGTGCTTCCGCATGTATTGACTTGGTCCGAGCCGAGTCTTGAAGGCATTCCCATGGACGAAGCCCTGTTCGGCGAACCCGTTTATGTTTTGAAGGAATTGCCGCACGCCATGTTGATCAAAACCATCACCGGCTATTGGGGCTATGCCGCCAAGGATGGGATTCAACGGTTGGACCGCAAGCAGTTCGTCCAGTTGTTGAACGCGCCGAAGGCCACGCTGCTCCAGGATTACGAGGCCAACGGATCACGCTTGCCCAGCGGCTGTCGGTTGGTCATCAACGACTGGGCAACCGGCAAGGATTGTGTCTTGCAAGGCCCCGACGGCAAAACGCGCACCGTGCCCCAAGCCATTTGCGAGCAATCACACCGCGACGCAGAAATAGCCCGCCTCATCGCCTACGCGCGCACTTTCCTGCACGCACCGTACAACCTGGGCGGCAAGAATCGTGAAACCGGTATCGACTGCTCCGGTCTGGTGCAACTCAGCTACCGCATCCTCGGCGTCAATCTGCCCCGCGACGCCAAGCAACAATACCTCGGCGGCCATTTAATTTTGCCGTGCGTCAAGGAAGCTTTGCTCCCCGGCGATGCGTTGTTTTTTATGAATGAGAGCGGCCAAGTGGATCACGTGGGGATTTACCTGGGCCACCACCAACTCATCCATGCGACGGGCAACCAAGTGAAAATCCAGAGTCTGGATCCGAAAGCCCCGGACTATCTCAAACGCTTCACCCACGATTTCATCGGCGCCAAACGGTTTTGGTGGTGAGGCGGGACCAAAGGGCGTTAGCTTGGGGTTCTGGGCTCAAGTAATACGCCGTTCCATTGCGCTTGTCCGCGGCAGAAAATAATCCAGTTTTCTTCTTATAAACACGCATTCATCCTCAACCAAAGTCCCTCGCCGCACTGTGCTCAAGACTGGCTTCCTGGCCATGGCCGGTTTGGGATTGTATCAAGGGGGCGTCAGCAACGCCCGGATGCAGAGCGGGCGTTCGTCGCCATCAATGGGCTGGCGCGAAAAGTTCTTTGGGTGCATTGCCGGGTGCCATGTCGGCTCCGCCATGGGCACCGCAGTCGAAGGCTGGCCCTACGAACCCATCGAGCAAGTTTACGGAGTGCGGCCTGGTCGGTGACCCGGTTATTTTTCAACCAGCCAAATATTGCGATAGAAGACCGGATTGCCGTGGCCCTGTAATTGGATTGGTCCGGCAGAAGGCCCTTCCTTTTGGCCGCCACCGGTCGAGTTTCTAAGTTCCAACTTATCTTGGACCACCACGCCGTTTTGCTTCACGGTGACTACGGCGTTCTTGATCTTTTTGCCGTTAGCATCAAACCGCGCCGCTTGAAAGTCCACGTCGTAGGTCTGCCAAGTCAACGGCGGAAAGCACATGTTCACCCGCGGTTTGGCCAGGCTGTAAAACCCCCCGCATTCATTGTCCTGACCTTTAAGGCCGAAGGAATCAAGCACCTGGATTTCGTAACGATCCTGCAAATAGACGCCGCTGTTCCCGCGTTCCTGCCCGCGGGCCAGGGGCTTGAACGGCAGCAGAAATTCCAGGTGCAGCGTAAAATCTTGAAAAGCGCGTTTGCTCTTGGTGCCAGCCCTCAGGAAATGCCGGTCATCCAGATGGCCGCTGCGCCATTCGTCGGTGTTCGTGCCGTCAAACAGAACGATGGCCCCCGCCGGCGGCGCGGCCCCCAGCGTCGGGCTCTTGCGTTCGGTCTTCTTCATCGTGTAGGTGTCGCCGTTGGGAGTGACGGTCGTCAATTCTCCCTGCGCCAGAGTGTGTTTGAAACCGTTCGGGGCGGCGTCGAAAACGATCCGGTTCCCCTCCCGTTTCCCTTCGATTTCCGTCTTGGCGGAACCGTCCCAACCGGCGCCGGGCAGGCCGCCCGGGTAGATCACGGCGCGAAACCGGTCTTGGCCCAAGGCGATCACCTGGGCGCCACCCCAGTCATTGACATACTCGCCCTGATCGCGGTAATCGGGGCCAGCTTCAGCCGGGGTTAGATAGGCGGGAGCTTTCGGTTTGGCCGGTTCAGCGGCCACTGCTTGCAGCGCGACGCCCGCGCAAATGCAGAACCAAAGGTGGGAAGACAATTTCATAATGTCGCTCAAAATACAGTCAGGCTGCCACCGGTTCGGTGACGGCCGGGGTTGATATACGTTAACGATTCAATGGACGCTTTTGGACGGTCCGTATTCAGTCCGAGAGCCATGTCTCACGCCTGCACGCGGCATTGTTCCACTTGGTTTCAGGGTAAGTTAAAGCTAGATTGACCTTGTGATTTGCGACATCAAATCGTTAACGCGCGAGGAACTTGCGCAGAAGATGAAGGACTGGGGCCACGAGCACTATCGGGTGGCCCAGGTGCTGAATTGGCTTTATGCAAACCGGGCGACGACGTGGGACGTGATGACCAACCTGCCGCTCAAGTTGCGCAACAAAATGCAGGAAGACTGCTCGTTGCACGGGCTGGAACTGGTGGAAAAACAAGGAGATAGCGATACCACCCAGAAATTTCTTTGGCGGCTGCCCGACGGTGCTTTCGTTGAATCCGTGCTGATTCCGGCCAATCAAGCGCTTTACAGCGATCCCAGCGACCGGCAAACCCTTTGTATTTCCACCCAGGTCGGGTGCGCGTTCGGGTGCAAATTCTGCGCCAGCGGTTTGGAGGGATTCAAACGCAACCTGCACGTCGAGGAAATCGTCGAGCAAGTCCTGGCGGTCGAACGTTGGTATCGCGACTCCATCGCCCAGGCCCAGGCGGAAGCACTCGTCGCCGAAGTTCAAACGCCGATGCCCCGGCTGCGATCCGTGCCGCGCAACATCCGTTCCGTGGACAACATCGTGGTGATGGGCATGGGCGAACCGTTGGCCAACTACGACAACCTCCTCGCCGCCCTGAGAATCATCAACGCGCCGTGGGGCGCGGGCATCGGCGCACGCAAGATCACCATATCCACCAGCGGGCTCGTCCCGCAAATTCGGAAGCTGGCCGAGGAACCGGCCCAATACCGCCTGGCCATTTCGTTACACGGGGCCACCGACGAAATCCGCAACAAGATCATGCCCATCAACCGGAAGTATCCACTGAGCGAATTGATCGGCGCTTGCGAGTATTACCAGGAGAAAAAAGGCCGGATGATCACGCTCGAATACATCCTGATTGGCCGGGGTGAACGACAGCATCTCGCAAACAAGTCCCCTGGCCGACTTGGCGCAACGGCTCAACGCCAAAGTGAACTTGATTCCTTACAATCCGGTGGAGGGGCTTTCCTGGGAACGGCCCAGCGACGTTGTCCTCGAGGCATTTCAATCCGCCCTGGTCAACCAACAGGTCCACGCCACGCTGCGCCGCGAAAAAGGTGGCGACATCGATGCCGCCTGCGGACAATTGCGGCTCAAAACCGAACGGGCACTGGCGGGAGCAGGAGGCGAGTAAATCCGAAGTTCGAAGCAAAATCCGAATTGGCGGAAGGAGCGCATGGTTTTCGTTTACTGGCTGGATCGGCATGGGCGCAACTTGAGGCATTGAGCAACGTGCTGCCGGCGTCCCGCCGGCAGAAACGGATGGAAACGCGGGGTCGAACGATTGGAGGCACGAATTCCGAACGGTCCGTTCCAAACTACCGGCAGGATGCGGGCATCACGTTGGGGGCAGGCCAATGCGAACCAACCTGTCTCGCTACGTAACCTTCTTTCGAGCCTTGGATTTCGGATTTATGGCCCCGCGTGCATTTGACTGGACGAAACGGCGAACCCCAATACTCTTTCCGCATGTCTGAACAACGCTTCCCTAGCCGATGATTGCTTTGCTTGATTATGGTTCCGGCAACCTGCGCAGCGTCGAGAAGGCGCTGGGCAAAGTGGGCGCCAATGTCAAAGTCATGACCCGCCCGGACGGCCTGCGGGACGTCCGCGCCGCAGTGTTGCCCGGCGTCGGAGCGTTCGATGATTGCATTACCGCGATGCAACGTCAGGAACTCTTCGGCGCCATCAAGGATTTCATCCAATCCGGACGGCCTTTCCTTGGCATCTGTGTCGGCTACCAGGCGTTGTTTGACAAGAGCGAGGAATTCAATAGTTGCGCGGCCGGTTTGGGGATTTTCGCGGGCAAGGTTGTCCGGTTCACCACCCGCCCCGGATTGAAGATTCCGCAAATCGGCTGGAACCAACTCGAAATCGTCAAACCCGATTGCCCCCTTTACCAAGGTATTCCCGAGGGCAGCCACGTCTATTTCGTCCATAGCTTCCATCCCCAGCCCGAGGATGAATCCATCGTGGCCACGCGAACGGAGCACGGTGACACTTTTGCCTCTTCGGTGTGGAAGGACAACGTTTTCGCCACGCAATTTCACCCGGAAAAAAGTCAGACCGTAGGCCTGCGCCTGCTGCAAAACTTCGTGGCGCTGGCGGAGAAACAGAGAAGCGGTTGAAGGCGTGACGAGTTGAAGAAGCGAGGCGGCCGAGATTCGCGAAGGCCGCACAACATTCAGTGCCCGAGTGGGTCAGTGTCACGGGCCATCCGTTTCTGCTACCTCACCTCGGTGGTGACAGGGTGTCGGTCTTCAGTTCGAGTTGCGGAAGGTCGAGGCTTGGGTCTCAGGCGAATGTACGCAGTGGCTGTCGCGTTCGTTCTCACGAACGCAGCCACTCCCACGGAATCGTTCCGGATTAGTTATTGACCTGAATACTTGATCCGAAAGAATTGGAAACGATTGGTCGTGGTGTTGACTGTGTAGGGCGAAACCGCCGCGGTCATGTCGGTCCACCCTTGCGGATTGCCCAAGTCGGTTGAGGTTTGAAGCGTGCCACCGCCGCCCCAGGTAATTACCACGCTGCCGGGCTGCAGGCCGGGTGTAACCCCCAGACAACGCACGGTAACGGGGAACGCGCACGAGTCTTCCAGCCCGGCAGCGTTGATGACGGTGCAATTGACCGTAGTGGTGCCCGGCGGGAACAGGCTGCCGGAGGGCGGTTCGCACATTACCGGCATGTCGGTGCCGCATTCGGTGCTGGCAGTAACCACGAATTTCACCACCGCGCCTTCATCGGATTGGCAATTGGTGATCACTTCTTGGGGACAGTTCAGGAATGGTTGCTGGGTGTCTTCGACAATGAGCGTCACTTCACAACTGCCGACATTGCCCGCGCTATCGGTCACGCTTACGACCACGGTATAGATGCCGGGCCGAACCTGAGTTCCCGGAGCCGGCATCTGGGACGGGAACGTGTTGGGAGAGAGTGGGCAGTTGTCCGTGAAGGTCACCCCTTCACGCAGATCCGGCACGACGCCCAGGCACGGTCCCAAGTCCGGCGAAAAGCCCGCGGTAACCACCACATTGCTTTGCAGGCAATTCACTGTTGGCGGATGTTTGTCCGAGAAAAACATCCCGGCCGGATAGCCATAAGAATCGTATTCGGCCCAGCCATAGACAATGGCGCCGAAGGGGAATTTGCCGCCGCTGGCCCCGCCGGAGGTCAGATCATGGCGTCCCGGCGTTACGGCCACGCTGGCGCCAGAATAACCGCTGGTGGCAATCGGCACATAAGAGCCGGCGGGGATTGCCACGCTGTCCAGCAGCACGCTGCCAATGGCACCGCTCGGCACCATGACGTTGATGAAGTGACTTAAGAAACCGGACTCGGGGACGCAGATTTCGTATTCCGTGCGGAACATCTCGATGCCGGGAAGTTCGATGGAGAACGGGTCGGAATCGGTCACCAAGTCAAAGTCCGAACTGGTCGAGTATTGCATGACGTGCATGCGCCCTTCGCAGAAGATGTGTGCCGGGCCGTTAATCTTCATTTGATGGAACTCGCCACGGTTCAGGGTCGCCACCAACGGACCATTGACGAATACCTGCGTGTTGTCCTGCAAGGCATACATGCGATAGATGTCGCCCCCGGTGCGGGTCTTCAGCGGCATGGCCACAAAGTTGCCACTGCCGCGTTCCTCCGGCAGCAGTTGTTCCACGATGTAATCGCAGAACCAAACCGTCTCATCGGGGATATTGGCGCAACGGTGGCTTCCAAAAGCCGCAATGGGTTTGTCGGCGGCGACGAAGGTGCCGGACAGATCACGCGGCTCGGCGTTGGTGTTGCGCAGTTGATACGTTTCACCGCGGTTCAGCGTGAACGAATACGCGACGCCCTTGGGATGACCGGTGGTGTTCACCGAGGGGATGACCGTCACCTTGGTATCATCATCGCACGCCACCAAGCCGAACTGGGTGCCGTTGAGCGGCGGGGCGTTCGAGTGAACGTTGCCAAACGCCTGGATCAAGTAACTCTTGCCCAGCACCTCAGCGGGCAAGCCCAGGTAACCGTCGGTCGTCCACCGCACGCGGCTCATGCCGAACACGGCCACTTCCGCGCTGGCGGTGACGTGGATGCCGTTATTCTGGATTTCGTCATTCGCGTCGCCCAAATCGGCTTCCTTGGGCAGCTCGATGATCACCCGTTCCGGCACGGTGATGACGAAGTTGGTAATGAAGCCCAGTCCCGGGATTTCCACGGTGCCGGTGGTGGTGCGCGGTCCGGCGATATACAATCGCAGATGCAAGGGGTTGTCCGGGTCGGGCGCGTAATTCCCCGGGAACGTCAGCCAGAAATCCTGCCCCTTGTTGGTGCTGTCGCAAGGTATGGGACGTTCCTCAACGTCCACCAGGTAATCTTCCACTTCGCCGTCTGCCGCCGGCCCATCGTAGGAGAGTCCGCCTTCGAGATTAAAGCGCAGCCGGGCGTAGGTACGGCCCACTTTGGCGTCGGCTGGCACATTGAAGGTGAGGGTGTTCGTTCCGCCAAACAACTCCACGTCTTTGAAGATTTGATCACCCGGCTCGGCCCAGGAGCCGTCGGCGCCAAAATCGAGCCAAGCGTTTAATAAGCCGTGTGTCGAGGCGCGCACTTCGATGGTCACCGAACGGCCAACATAGACGCCGGTTCCGGACACCACTCCATCTTCATCATTAGCCGCACCGGCGGGATTGGCATCGTCACCCGTGGCGGTGGCGTTGGGCTGACCATCGGGTTCCACGTCGAGGTGAAGTCCCAGAAAGACATCCGGATTGCGACGATGGCGAGCACCGTTGTCCACCAGCAACGTGGGATAGGGCCGGGGGGCGTCACCGTAGTCAAACAGTTGTTGAATGGTAACCCGGTAGTCCTCGACTTCACCATCGCCCGCGGGACCATAGAACGGCAAATCACCTGAGCGGCTGAACCGGAACCGGGCGTAGGTCAAACCGGTCTTGGCGTTACTGGGAACCTGGAAGTTCAGCGTGTTGGGACCGGTGCCCAAAGGTTCCGCTACGAAAATTTGATCGCCTTCTTCCGCAAACGATCCGTCGCCACCAAAATCCACCCAGGCATCCAAATTGCCGGAGATGCTGGCGGTTACGACGATCGTGGCGTTGGCCCCGAGCCCCAGGGGCGTACTCAAAGACCACCCCGTCTTCATCATCCGGAGCCGTGCCGCTGGGATTATCATCATCACCCGTGGCCGTGGCATTGGGTTGGCCGTCGGTTTCGTAATCAATATACGCGCCGAGATGGAAGGTTTGGCCGGAACGATGCCGTGGTCCGTCCGACGCCAGCAATGTCCGGTAGGAATCCGGAGCATCGCCATAATCTTGCGGCTCGGCAATGGTCAGTTGGTAGTCTTCCACCTCACCATCCGGCGCGGAACCGAGGTAGGACAGTTTTCCTTCCCGACTCAGCCGGAACCGGGCGAAGGCGTTGGCGGTCGGGTTGAGATCCAGGGGAATCACAAAGAACAGCACATTCACGCCCGCCACCAGGGATTCGGACGCGAAGATCTGTTCCCCCGCATCGGCCCAACTGCCGTTGCCATTAAAATCCACCCAGGCATCCAGTCGTCCATCCTGGGACGCGGTCACTTCAACGTCCACGGTATTACCGGGCACCAGGGGCGTCAGGAACCGGACGCCATCTTCGTCATTGGAGGCGTGAGGAGGATTCAAATCGTCACCGTCGGCCAGGGGGCTCGGTTGGCCGTCCGCTTCGGTGTCCACCAGGTTGCCGAGGTAGAACCCTTTGAGAATCTGGTGCCGCGCGCCGTTCTGCGAGAGCAATGTGGGATAGACTTGCGGGGCATCGCCAAAGTCAAAGTCGATTGGGCTGCCAATGTTGACTCGATAATCCTCGACTTCGCCGGCACCGCCGTAGTCGATGGGGGTGAGATTACCTTCCTGGCTCAGCCGGAACCGGGCGAAAGTCTGGCCTTGATTCGCGGTGGAAGGGACCGGGAAAGTCAGAATGTTAGCACCGGCCGTCAATAAAAGTGAGGTGAAGATATGTTCACCTGAATCGTCCCAATCGCCGTCAGCGTTGAAATCCACCCAGGCGTCCAGGCGACCGGCCTGGGAGGCAGTGACGCGCACCGAAGCAGTGCCGCCTTGCGGCAGGGGGTCGGTCAGGAACAATACGCCGTCCTCGTCGTCGGGGATTCCGACCGGGTTATTATCGTCGCCGGTGGCCAACGCGTTGGGCTGGCCGTCAGTTTCGCCGTCCACAGTTTGGCCCAAATAGAATCCTTGGAGAATTGTGTGATACGCCCCGCGGTTATTGGCGAGGGTCGGATATGGAGGTGGAGCGTCACCAAAGTCGTTACTCAATATGATGGCCGCGGCGCGGGCCGGGCTAAATAGAGCGAGGATAAGGGCGATGATTCCGCCAATCCGCCACCTTTGAAAGGCAGCGGGCCGGACCCGCGCCGGCGGGCCCGCGGAATTATTGGGTATTAAAAACGCGCTTCTCATAACTTCGCTTTCCGGGAGAGGTTGCGTTGCACACAGTGAAATGGTTCATAAGCCAGCATGGTTAAAAGGAGAACTCGACGGTGCCCACCACGGTTAAAGTCAGCGTCAGGTTGGCGCTGATAACTTGCGGCGTGGTCATGTGCAAATCAACCACCACGCCACTGAGCCCAACGCCGAGCAAGGTGTCGGCATATCCTTCACCCGCAAGCTCGGTGACCATGTCCGATCCCTGGTTGAAGCTCTGATCGAACACGTAGGTGTCATTGCCGGCATTGCCGCGGAGGGTGTCGTCCCCTGCCCCGCCGTTCAGCATGTCGTTGCCCGCGCCACCCTCGAGGGTGTCATTATTGTCATTGCCGTATAGTTGGTCATTGCCGTCGCCGCCGCCCAGGTAGTCCTGACCCGCACCGCCAATCAGAATGTCATTGCCCGCACCGCCATTCAGGATGACGCGGCCCAAGGTGAAGGCCGAAGCGTCCAGCGTATTATTGCCGTCGCCACCCACGAGGTAAAGTTGCGTAATCGTCCCGCCGACCAGCGTGTCGGTTTCGCCGTTGATCATCAACGTGGTGTCGGTGGCCACAAAGTTCGCGTCGCGTTGAGCCAGCACGGTGTTGAGGCTGGTGCCGCCATCAAACGTGTCATTGCCCAATCCGCCAATGAAGGCATTGTCGAGGCTGTTGCCCGTCAGGATATCGTCCTGGTCGCCACCAATGGCGTTCTCGACGCTGTCACCGTGGGTCAGGGTGAGTTTGAGGTTCGTGGCATGGACGGTTTGTTGTGCGGTGACGGAGAGATCTATCTTTACGCTTTGCGTCTGGGTGGGCGAGAAGTCGATGACATCATTGCCACCAGCCACGCCAGGCATTTCATCGATGGTGTCTTCGCCCAAGACCTCGTCCACGTCGAATTGATACCAATCGTTGCCCGCACCGCCGATCAAGGTGTCATTGTCCGCGCCGCCGATCAGCACGTCATCGTCGGAACCGCCCGTCAACTTGTCATTGCCGGCCTCACCGCTAAGGATCGTGGTGCCGGTAAAGCCCGAGGCATCAATGGTGTTGTCACTGGCCCCACCGGTCAGCGTGGCCTGTTGGATATTCACGAGGGTGTCCATCTCGCTGCCGATGGTGAGCGAGGCATCGGTGAGGACGAAATCCGCATCGGCCGTCTCAACGATTCGATTGGTGCCACCGCCGCCGTCGATGGTGTCGGCACCGGCGCCGCCGGTCAGGGTGTTGTCGAGCGAATTGCCGGTCAGGTTGTCGGCGCCATCGCCGCCAAGGAGAATTTCGATGTCTTCGGCGTTCAAGCGCAACACCAGGTCGCCCGGCACCACGTTCTGGTCCACGCCCGTGAGCGACAGGTCAACCGCCACCGCCGCGCTCCAAGCCGGGATGGCTAAGGTCATGTCCGTGTATCCGCCAAAGGTCAGGGTATCGTTGCCATCGCCGCCGATGATCCGCGCGCGATTCATCATGCCGTCTTCCACGAACACGAACAGGTCGTCGCCTTCATCGCCTTGAAGGATGCTGTTGCTGGCGATGAGCGTGCCCTGGCTGGCGATCAAAACGTCATTGCCTTTGCCCCCCTGGAGCCAGACGGCACCGGAGAAGGCGGAGGCATTCAAGAGATCGTCGCCGTCGCCGCCGACCAAAATGGCCGCCTCAATCTGACTGATCCCGATGCTGCCAATGCCGCCCGTGAACGTGAGCAACGAATCCGTCAGCGTCACGGTGCCGTCCACGCCGGATTGCAGGATGTCCGAGCCGCCGCCGCCATCCACCGAGAGACTGCCGGCCGACCAACCGGAGACATCAATGGTGTCGTTGTTGGGCGTGCCAATGAAGGAGACCGTTTCAATGCTGTCCAGCGGGTCAATTTCCGAATGCGGCGTGCCGGACGGATCGAGGACCAGGTGCAACGCCGAATTTTGGAGCGCGGCCTGAACACTCACCGCCAGCGAACTCAAGTCGCGGATGTAAGTATCCGTGCCCAGTCCGCCGAAGACGAAGTCCGAGCCCGAACCCGCGGTGAACATGTCATCGCCTTCACCACCAGTCAGGATGGTGTTGCCCGAGAAACCGGCGACATCGAAATCATTTCCGCTGGGTCCGCCCGTCAACACCGCCAGCTCAATCGACACCAAACTCATGGTGCTGGAGTAAGACCCGGTGGTCACCGTCAGCGACCCGTCATCAAGCGTGAAGTCCGCGTCCGCCGCCACGACCACCCGATCTCCACCCGCCAGGCCCTTGAGACTGCCACTGCCGGTCCAACCGGTGAGCGTGAAAGTGTTCGCCGAACGCCGCCGGTCAGGTTGGCGATCTCGATATTATTGAGCGCATCGACTTCGCCATTGCTGCGCGACAGGCTGCTGTCGGACAGGGTGAAGTTGGTGTTGGCCACTTCATTAATGGTGTCGGTGCCGGCGCCGCCG
Organism: uncultured Verrucomicrobiae bacterium; assembly: GCA_963788655.1. GTDB lineage: Bacteria > Verrucomicrobiota > Verrucomicrobiia > Limisphaerales > JAFGQR01 > JAFGQR01. The sequence continues at coordinate 58,611 of CAWBHS010000081.1, forward strand.
TTCAGATTGTCATTGCCGGGGCCGCCATCCAACGTGTCATCGCCGCTCTTGCCGTCGAGGAGATCATTGCCGGGGCCGCCCCGCAGGACGTTGTCATTGCTGTTGCCGCGCAAAGTGTCATTCAAGGAACCGCCGATCACCTCTTCCACCCCTTCGCCCACGATGGTGAGCGTGAGGTTGGAATTGACGACTTGCGCCGAACCCAGGATCGACAGGTTCAGGTTGATCTGTTGGGTCGTGGTGCCGGAGAAATCAATGATGTCGTAGCCGCTATCGGCGATGTTTTCGGTGACCGTTTCGCTGCCCCACGGCGTGTCGGTATCGAACACGTAGATTTCACTGCCGGCACGGCCTTCCAGCCAATCGTCGCCCGGACCGCCGAGCAGCACATTGTTCAGGCCGTTGCCGTAGAGGAAGTCATTGCCGGAGCCGCCGGTGACGTTCTCAATATCGTCGGTCAGGAACAGGTTGAGGTTGCCATTCACCAGTTGCAGGGTATGCACAGCCAGATCAACATCGACGCCCGCCAGCGTTCCCACGAAGCTCAAGGTGTCGCGTCCGCCATTGCCGATGACGGTGTTAGTGCCGAGCGGCGAATCGGCCACAAAGTGGAACGTGTCGTTGCCGGACCCACCCCAGTAAACGTCGTTGCCGGCCGTGCCTTCAAAGGTAACCGAGCGCGAGAAACCGGAGGCATTGATGACGTTGTTGCTCGGGCCGCCGCGCAAGGTGACATTCTCAATCGAGCCGAGGTGATAGGTCGAACCATTTGGCAGACTCAGCGAGGCGTCCTTGAAGAAGCCCTGGAAGATCTGGAACAAGATCCCCTCGATGAAGGAAGCGTCCTTGAGGATCATTTGCGAGGCGTCATTTTCGACGATCAACGAATCCGTTCCCGTGCCGCCGGAGATGTAGGCCGAGCCATTCCAACCGGTGAGGTCAAAGGTGTTGTTGCGGTAGCCACCGAACAACTTCGCCACTTCGATGCTTTCCAGCGTAAACGTGCTCAGCGGGAAGCCGCCGGCGGTTTGCTTGTGGACCAGCGTGGCTGAAGTCGGGCCGGTGGTCGTTAGAATAATGAACGGCACGTCACGATTGCTGACGATGGTGTCGGTGCCGTGTTCGCCATCGACATCCTTGTTGTCCAGCTCGACATAAATCAGGTCGTCGCCCAAGCCGCCACGGATGATGTCTTCGCCACCGTCACCAATCAGAATGTCATCCTCCAATTGGCCGTTGATGAAGTCCGGATCCGTGCCGCCCAGGCCGCCGGTGATGGTGTCTTTGCCGGGGCCGCCGGAATAGACGATGGTGTTGAGGCTGCTCGGATCGGCGATCACCACCGGGGCCGGGATATAGCCGGAATCGCCGATCAGAATATCCCAATCATTGCCGCCCTGGATGATGTCGTCATCGGGATTATTGCCAAACGCGTCACCGCCAATATAAACCTTCGAGTCGTCGAGCGGCCGGCCCGTGGGATCGCGCAACACCACGTTGAAGTAAAGCGGATCAATGCATAGCCCCAGGGAGTCGGTGTCCAGGATCGGAATGTCCACCGACTTCTGGGTTTCGCCCACGTCGAAAGTGAGCAAAATCGAGACCGCCAGGTAATTGACCCCATCCAGCGCGGTGCCGTCTTCGGTGCGCACGATCACCACGCGCGCCTCGAAGGAGTTGCCGCGCACGACCGTGATCGTGACCACGCCGCTGGCCACGGCTTCGGAGACGCTGTAGCTCGGTTCACTGAAGCCAAAGCCGCCCGACGCCGGCGCGGTGACGAGGTCCGACGGCTTGATGCCGGCGTCTTGATTGCTGGCGCTGGGATTAACATTGTTAAGAATAATTTCACTGGTGCGCCCGCCAACGATCACATCGGTATCCACGGCTTCCGGCACGGCGACGTAGGCGACGAAGGTGAAGCCGTTCGGTATATCGAATTCAACGACATAGTGGCTATCCGAGCCATCGTCGTGCAGATACAAGCCAGTGAACTGGTAAGTGCCGTCGGTGGTGACAATGGTATTCACCGGATTGCCGTTGCAATCGTACAGGTTCACCAAGACTTCCTCGGTGAACAATTCACCCGCGTCCTGCCGGTTGTTGTTGTTGGCGTCCAACCAGATTTGGCCGCTGATGGAACCATTGGCGTTATCGCCACTGGTATCCACGGAGAAGATTGGGCCCGCGTCATAAACCGAGTGCAATGGCGTCGGTGGATTGGTGGTGGCGGTGACGACGGCGTTATAGGTGCCCATATTGACCGGCGCGTTGCCGTCGGTGGCCGTCATCCAATGCCCGCCCACCACGTGGTCGTCCCCGCCACCGGCGTCAATAATGTCGTTGCCCGGACCGCCGAAGATGGTGTCATCCGTGCCGCCGCGACCGGTGTCATCACTGCTGCCGTCGGCAATACTGAACTTCAGACTATTGTCATACCCGACGTTACCGAACGGCGAGATGCCGACGATGCCGTCGTATTCAATGCTCTGAGTGTCGTTATTGGTGGTGTTCTCGTAACTGCCACCGAAGCCCAAGAAAATTGGAACCAAGGCCAGGTCCTTGTAAGGCGACGTCACCGAGGTGCCGTCCACCTCGATACTCACCTGGCCCAAATAGACTTGTTGTGAATAGACGCCGCTGCCATTGGTGGACACCACGGCGGACTGCTCCACCCCACCGTAGTACCACTTCAATGTGACATCGACGTCTTTGATGCCGTTTTCACCGAAATCCTTGTAGCCATTCCCGTTCTTGTCGTAGAAAACCGTGCCGTTCACCAGAATACCGTCGTCATCGTAAATGGTGGCTACGGCGGTACTGTCTTCCACCGCCAGGGTGGCGCCCACCGGGTTACTCAACCGGACGGCAAATTCCTCGGAGAGTTCCGCATCGGTATCCTCATAAACATCCACGGAAATCATGCCGGAACTCGAGTTGGCCGGGATGAAGAGATTGCCGGACGTGGCCACAAAATCCTGGCCGTCCCGCGCCGTCAAGGGGACGGTTTCATAATGGACCGTCACGCCACCCGGACCCGCGGGCGCAGAGAGATAGACATTGAAGTCGTGCGAACCAGTGCCGCCGGAACTGCCTTCCCACAGCCCGTAGCGGAGCGTTGGGAAGATGGAGAACACCGGCGGTACGATGGACAATGCCGGAGTATCCTCATCCCGGATGATCAACGTGGCTTCATTGGGATCACCGCGAGCTGGTTGGCCGGTGGGCGCCCGCAAATACAACTTCACAGTTTCGTCGCCTTCCACCACGTTGTCCGAGTAGATGGTGATGGGGATCTTCCGGCTGGTCTCGTTTTCGCCGAAGACCACCAGTTGCCGGAAGACGGCTTCGTAATCCAATCCGGCCGTGGCCGTGCCATCCACCGTGTAGAAGACCACAATGGCATTCGAGCTTCCGGGCGTGCGGAGCAGCGTGACTTCGAAGGTATCCGTACCCGAGTCGGGTTCTTCGACAATATACTGGCTGTCACTGAAGCGAACGGCCCACGGGCCGTAATCCACATCACTCGTCGCGTCGTCATTGCCGATGTTGATGGTTACGTGGTTGCTCTCCGCCGGAGCGTTGGCGGCGATATCGGCATTGTCGGCGCTGAGCAGATTGACGAAGAATTCCTCAACGTCTTCCATCAGGTTGTCGCCGAGCACTTCCACGGTAATGGTCTTGGTCTGGTCACCGGGCGCGAACACCAATTCACCCTTTTGCTCCGGCGTCGCCACCGCCAGGAGAGCTTCATCCTGGAGCACCGCGGAATCCGGGATGGCCACGTAATCCGGATAATTCAGCACGATGACATCGATGATCCCGTCGCCGTCCAAGTCGCCGGAGAAGACCGATTCGACGGCCGTGCCCGGCGAAGTGGCAAAGGTCACCGTGATGGTTTTGCCGCTTACCTCTGAGAGGGTGATGTCGAGGTCAACGAATTTTGAGTCATTGTTGCTCTCGGTAACGGAAGTGGTGAACACCCCGGGTGGGGCTCCAGTAGGCGCAATGGAGACGCTAACCGGCGCGTCATCGTCGGGAATGATGCCAAACGCTCGACCATCCTCAATACGGGCAAAGGCGGGATTGAACAAGTCCACGTAGAATTCTTCATCCACTTCGTCGAGGGTGTCGTCGATACATTGAACTTCGACCACTTGCGTCGTTTCGCCGGGCTCGAACGTGATCAGCGGCGTGGGATTCATGACGTTCGGCACCACTTGGTAATCCGCGCCCGGCAGACCCGAAGGCGTCGCCGCGCCGTTCAAAGGCAACCCGAAGGAGTTGACCGCCACGTCGGTCCGCCATTCCACCGTGACGGTATATTGGCTCGGGTTGGAGAGTGTCACCACGAACCGGGCGGTCGTGCCTTCGCCCACTTCATAAACCTTTTTACCGGCATCGTCCAGGGTGGAAGGCGGCAAATAATCCTGAATGGAAATGGTCGGAATCGGATCGTCGTTGATGATCGTCCCAAAGGCCTGAATGGTGCCGGCGCCAAACGGATTGGTGAGGCTCAGGAGGAATTGCTCGTTGTCCTCATACATGCTGTCGCTGAAGACCGTGACTGCGACCTGGGCGGTGACTTCGCCCTGGTTGATCACGAGCGTCTGGTTGCTCAGCGCAGCGTAGTCGCCGCTGGCCGCGGTGGCCGAACCATTCAGGATGCTGTAGGGGATGTTCAACGTGCTGCCCGCCGGGCCCGAAAGCTTGATGGTGAAGACCAATTGGGTCTGACCCACGTTGCCTTCGTTCACGGAAACATCGTTTACGGAAATGGTCGGATTGCCCGTGTAACCGGCGGTCACGTTGCTTTCGGTGGTGTCGTAACCGACGTGGAACGGATCAGTTTCGCCCGTGGTCGTGTCCGCGTCACTGTCATCGCCAGCTTCATTGGCCGAGCTGGCGCCGCCGGCATTCTTCACGGCAAAACTCAGACCGGTCAGCGTGAAGAACTTCAGACGGTAATCGAGGGGGTCCAGGCCGACGAACTCGAAACTGCCATCCGATTCGGTCTTCACGGTCGCCAGCACATCGCCGGTGCTTTGGCGGATCAACTTCACGGTCACCCCGCCAACGCCGGCTTCGTCGTCATCCTGGAGACCGTTAAGGTTGTTGTCATAAAAGACCGCCGACTTGATGGCGATGCCGGTGTTGCGGTCGCCCTCGCGGCCCATCGAGTCATCGCCGAAGATGGTGTCGTTGCCCGGACCGCCGTCAAAGAAGTCGTTGGCGTCTTCCTCGATGGTGTCGGTTTCACCCTTATTCAGGAAATTGCCGCCATACATCAGGTCGTTGCCTTCGCCGCCGAAAAGGACGTCCACGTTGCCGCCGCCAATGATCACGTCGTTGCCGCTGCCGGTCAGTCCTTCCACACTAACGCCGTCGGTGGGAATGGCCGCCAGGATGCCACTGATATTGCTGATGCTCACCACTTGGTTATTGACCGTGCTATAACGATCGCCAATCAACAGGTCAATCCCGGCGTGGCCGTTCAAAAGGTCGTTGCCATCGCCACCAATCAACAGATCGTTGCCCGAGCCGCCGTACAATTCGTCGTCGCCATCGCCGCCATCAAGGATGTCATCATCCCGACTGCCGCGGAGAATGTCGCGACCCGCACCCCCGATCAAATAGTCAATGCCGGCACCACCTTCGATGGTGTCGTTGCCGGCGCCGCCTTCGACATAGTCATTACCTTTGCCCGCATCGATGGTGTCGTCACCCTCGTCGCCGTAAAGCTCGTCGTCGAGCGCGCTACCGGTGATTGTATCCCGCCCCGCACCGCCGTAAATCGTGATACCCGCCGCCCCGGCCACCAGCGTGTCGTTGCCGGCGTCACCGTAAATCGTCACATTTGTCGCCGCATCGCTGGTGCTGGCGGTAATGGTATCGTTGCCATCATTGCCATGCACAATCGAGCCGGTGCCGTCGCTCAGGAAGATCGTGTCATTGCCCACGCCCCCGTCGATTTCCACGGGGCTCTGCACGCCGCGGAGGTCAATGTAATCATCGCCTTGACCACCATCGGCTACGATCTTCGCCACGTGCTCGTAGGTGTCCTTGTAGTCACCCCAGCGGACTTCCACAGTCTCATCCCCCGCCGTGCCATCCACGTGCGCCACGATGAAGGTTTCGGAACCGTCGCTGGTGTCAATCGCGCCGCGAGCACCCGCGTTCGGCCCCATGTTCAACGTCAGGCTCGCGCCTTCGGTGGCCAGTTCGGGCTCAGGGCAGGTGATGTCAAACGAGAACAAGGTGATCTCAGCGAAACGCCAGGTTTTATCGATGCTGAAGAAGAAGAGATCCACACTCAGGAACGCTTCGAGGAAGAGTCCCAGTTCGCCGTGGATGTTAAAGATGCAGCGTGGATCGGTCTGGGCCAGGGCAATGATTTCGCTGACGCGCACCTTACCGTCGTCATCCACGTCGTTCAGGTCGAAATCGATGGTGGCAAAGATGCCGCCGCGCACACCGGCTTCGACGATGAGCAAGTCAATCGAAGCGCCGGCGAAGATTTCCCCGCTCAGGGAAAGTTCCGGCTGGTCGTTGCCATTGGCGTCGAAGTCCAGCACATAGAACCCGTCGAGCAGATCGAGCACATTCTTGTCTTCGGACGCGATGAATTTCTGAATGCCGAAGGTATCGTAGCCAAACCCAATGTTGATGGTGGCGCCAATCCGGCCGCCAAACTGGGCGTAGAGCGGCGGGTAGATGGGAATCTTCTGGATGTAGGTGAACTCGAACTTGAAGGTCGGCATCCGCCATTCGATCAGCCGAACGGTGCCGCCGGTGAAGAGATTAAACAGCTCGGCCGGATTCTTGAAGATCGGAATGCTGAAATTGTCGAGACTGTTAACATCGCCCACAAATCCCGAGGTCTTGCTCTTGTAAGTCGAACTGGCGCCGGGGCCCCCGGCATTGTTGATGGCGTTGTTAAGCTCATCCGCGGTCTGGGCGGCAACCTCCTGGATGACCTGGATTTTGTTGCGGTTGCCGGTGCCGTCATCATTGAGCGTGAAGGAACCGAACGGAATCAGGATGCTGCCTTCGCCGATGCCATCCAATTCGTTGATGATGTTGATGACCTGGATCACGCTGTCGATGAACTTGACCGTGGACGGTTCCAACAAGCCGAAGGCTGCGGCCAGATCGAGCAACGTGATGGTTTCGCCAGCCAGATCGGACAGCACCGGCAGCCGGGCGGTGACGATATCAACGATCGGCTGAAGCGGTTCGGTGACCTTGCGGATTTGCTCCAGGATCGGACCCATGAAATCGGAGATGAATGTCCCGAGATCAAGAGCCACATTGGTGAAAGCCACCGTGGGCGCACCCGCGCCGTTCTGCAGGTCCCAGGCCCAGTCGAGATGGAACTCCGCCACTACCCGCGGGAAGGAGGTGTTGCCGCCGAAGCTGGCAGCAAGATCAAGGTTAATGTCCGCGACCGCCTCGAGGTTCGCGTCCACGATGTCCTTGAAGGTCGTTCCGCTGGAAGTCATTTCGGCGAAGGTCAACTTGCCATCGCCGTTGGGATCACGCAGGTCCACCACAAATTGACCGGTGAAATGGCTGGGATCATCCGGATTGTCCGCCACGTCCAATTGGAGGAAGGCCAGGGTGCCTTTGGCCGCCAAGCCCGGAATGGTCGCTTCCAGATAGACGCGCAACTCGGGGTCAGCCGCGGTGGCCGATGAATCGAAGAAGAAACCGTCTTCCTTATTCAAGCCAAAGCCGAACTTGAGGTCAAAGCCCAACGCGAGGATCACGTTGCCTTCGACCGCCAGCCCGAAGCCCGGCACGCCAATGTCGAAATCAATGGGATTGGCAGAAGTATCCACCAGCGCCATGGACTTGGCCAGCCGCAGATTGACCACGAGTCCGGTATCGCAATCAAGGGTTACATCCAGTTGCTGGTAACCGAGCGACGGATCCAGGGCGTTGCTGGTAGCCGGATCCACCAGGATGTCCAGACCGTCCGGACCGAGCGTGTTCCAGAAGGCCTGCTTAATGGCGTTCTCGATGGCGGCAGTAGCGCTGCCGGCGGAATTGACCGCGTCGCGCAGATCGCGCAACAGACCGCTGCGGAAGTCACTGATGAAATTGGCGGCGCCGGCAAAGCCATTGCCAATCAGCGGCAACGAGGTGGAGTAAGCGACGTCTTCCAAACCGTCCTGAATGGTGCCGAGTAAGCTGTCGAGACCGTCAAGCAACACCCCCGCATGCTGGTCAATGATGTCGCAAACGCCCACGTCCTCGAACAGGCTGCTGATATCGGGCGCGATGAGAATCAGCTTGGAAACCGTTACCGTGCCGGAGCCGTTGTTCGAGCCGCTGGGATCGTCATCAAGGAAGGAAACGGTCCAGTCACCACCACCGCCCAGGGCTTCCACCGCACTCTTGATCGAGGTGGCGGTGGAGGAACCGCTGTTGATTTGGATGGTCAGCGTGTTGTTGGCAAAGGCGGCATTGGCTGAGCTACCCACGCTGCCGTTCTGCTCGAATACGACTTTGAAGTTATCGGAGTCGCCGGCAACGTTGATGATTTCCAGATTGTTCAGCCCGCCCGGAATCCGCACGTCGGCCACGCCCATGTCTGCCTGGGTATCAACGAAAAGTCGCACCAAGTCGGGAATGTCGATAACGAGGTAGTTATCCGGGTAACCGTCGCCGTTTCCATCCGTCTCGTTACCCAACGCGATTTCACTGGGACCAATTTTCGTGAAGACCGGCAGCACCGCGGAAACGCCGCCTTCCATGTGCAGGTCAATGTTGTCGAAATCAAACCAGTTTTCGGAGAAATAGTGGCGGCCATCGCCATTGTTGTCCCGCAGGCCCAACCGGAACAGGGCGCCTTTGTCACCGTCGCCGGCATCTGTCTCCGGATTGCCGTCCTGATCAATCGTCACACTGCCGTCGTGAACTACGATGCCCACAATGGCGCCCACCGCCGCACTGAACTCGATGTTGGAACCGAGCACCTTGGCCGTCAGCACCACACCGGTCGAGTCATAGAAAAACGGACGAGCCGTACTCGGATTGGTGAGGTCCAAGCCGAAGTCGAGCGTCAAAGCCGCACTGGCGCTAACCGTCAATTGCGCTTCGCCTTCTACCTGAATAAACGTAGTGACCGCATCGAGAAAATCGGCAATGCCGGAATCTTGTCCCGCCAGTTGCTTGACCAGTTTGTTCAAGTCGAGTTGCAGCGGGAACGTGTTGGCGTACGCGGTTGTGAAATCGAACGCAAATTTGAGCGAGGTCGTGGTAAACGTCCCGTCCCCGGTGTTACTGCCAAGCGTATTGTCATTGGTCACCTTGGTCGCCGTCCAAGGGTGGCCGGAAAGACCATTGATGGCAGTGATGACGGTGTTCGTGGTGGTGGTGCTGCCGTTGATCTCGATCTTCAGAATCTTATTGGTATCGTCCCAGGTAACCGTGGCGTTGTCGCCGGTGATCGTGGGGCTGCCGACGATCTGAATGTTCGTGGCGTTGAAGTCTTCCGCATCGGCCAGGTTGGTGTTGCTGATAATGAAGCCATTGTTCTCGCCGTCCGGATTGATCGTAGTGGTCGAGGCTGCGGAATTATTGACGCCGCCGGTGGTGGTCAGGACTGTGGAGGCAATGCCGCCGTCGTCCAGCGAAATAGTCAGGATGTCAGGATTGAGATTGAACAGTTGCTCGATCTGCGTCTCCAGGTCATCGATCATGCTCTGCAACGACTGCGAGTTGGAATGGGCGGCGGCATCGATGAGATCGGCGAACTTGGACGCATAATCGATCATGTCATTGATGCTGATATCAATGATCGGCAGGCGTTCATCGAGGAAGCTGAAGGCGCTCAATTGGCCGAGGTTGTCCGCGATGACCTTCAACGCCTGGATGATTTGAGCAAAGCTGATGTTCTGGAAATTATTCAGGTTCCCGAAGTCCGGATAGGTTAGGAAAATGCCGGTGTTCGTGCCGTCATAGGGATCCGAATTGTAGTCCAGATGATTGATGTCCGGAATCCAGAGAGATACTTCCGGGTTGCTGCCCAGCGGGAACGAGAAGCCGAGGCCGCCAACGGAGATGTTGGGCAGGCGGGCCAGGAAACTGCCTTCGAAATTGGGACCCTCGATGAAGTTGCCGAGATTGGCGCTCTCAATGCCGTTCATCAGGTCGGCAATGTAGAACCGCGAGTCGCCGGTGGTTTGGTCAGCCAATCCGATACTGACGCTGATCGGGGCCGGCGTGGTGCCGTCATAGTCCAACGTGCCCAAACTGCCACCAGTGGTGGAGATTTCCACGAAGCCGAACCGCAGCGAACCGTTGATCGGCGTGGTGGTGGTGACTTCCAGCGAACCGGTCATTTGAACGTCCTCGACAAACAAGCCTTTGACGGTCGATTTCGCGGTAGTCTGAAAATAACTGGTGCCACCAATCTCCAGCGCCTCGGCGCCGAAGCCCAATTCGGTGGCGAAAATGTCGTCCTGCTCGGAGCGGATGGTGAGCTTGTTGATCAATCCCAGTTGATTGTCGAGGTTGCCATCGCCGTTCAGGTCTTCCACCCGGTCCAGCACGCCATCGCCATCCAGATCCTCCCCGGTGTCCAAGCGACCGTTGCCGTTGGTGTCTTCGTTCACCGTACCGAGCATGCCGTCGCCATCGTAGTCCTCATTGATCACGGAGATGGCCAGCCCGGTGCCAGCTTTTTGCGCGTAAAGCAACTGGTCAATGGCCGTGCTGTTGTAAGTGTTTTCTTTGAAGACTCGGTTCAGGTCCTTCGCCAAATCTACGAGGTTGTTGTTTGGCGTGAGATCCATCGGATCGGTGCCGTCCGTATAGGACTTGGGTAGCGTCAGGGCCACGGGCGTCAGGGCATTGTCAAAGAAGACTTCAAAGTGGGCATCTTCACTGATACGCCCGTTGGCCGGGGCCGGAATCAGGCTCGACGAGATGACGCGCGGCACTTCGCCGGCGCCGAGGTCAAAGCCCAAAGTGAACTGGAAGCTGACGGTGGCGGCAATGTTGAGTTCTCCACTCAAATCAGCACCAGCGATCGAGCCCAAGTCGCCACCGAAATCAAAGGGAAGCGTTGTCGAGTAGGTGGCGCCCTTATCCACCATGTAGGTGTAAACCTGCTGGGCTTCGTTATAAACCACCGACAGGCCAAGCAAATTGCCCAATTCCTCGAAGAACCCCGGCGTGTCGTAACGCTCGGTCACGATGCCCACCTGGTCCACCGTAGTATCGTCCGCATCGCCCGGTCCAAAGCCCAGCGCGTTGAATTCGGTATTGCCGGTAACCAGGCTCAACGTGGTATCGGTGGCGATCAGCGTCGGGGTCAGCGCCAGGACAAACAGGTCGTCATCCGGATTGGTCGTGTCACGTTCATTGATGCGCGCCACCACACTTCCGGCCAAGCCGGCGGTCATCAACGCGGTGTTGAACCGGGTGACGAGATCATTCCAGTCGCCATAGGCGCCGCTGACCGACACCGGCACCGGTGGATCATCGCCGATTTTGAGTTGGAAGTCCGCGCTGCTCAGCGTGCCACTGCTGGTCGCGGTGAGACTGCGCGACTGCAACTCCACGCTGATCATGTTGCTGTAAATCTCGTCCAGGAACAGTTGTGACCAGTCCAGGAAATCGCCGACTGTCGAGCCACCGGTGAAGGGGATTTCGACGTTGAACACGTCGGCGCCCTTGAAAATGTCCATCCAGTTGAGCAGTTGCCGGAGCATCCCCACGAACTCGAACGGACCGGGAGCGGCAAAGTCGTCAAAGGACAAGCCGGTGGTGATGTTGCCGCTCGCATCAATCGAGAGCAGCAAAGAATTGTCGCCTTGGTTGCGGAATTCAACCGTACCGCTGCCGGTATCGACTTCCACCGTGAAGTTAAACGGCAAGGCCACCGAACCAATGTGCAGGTAGCCGTTGACGTAAATGCGCAGGTATTCGGTTTCGGTCAGATTGATGACGGTCGAACCGCTGGGGGTCGTCACCGTGGTGTTCACCGCGGCAGTGGTGGTATTCACTTCGAGGCTAATGTCGCCGCTCATACCCACCAATCCGACTTCAAACTCGACATCCGCTACCCCAGCCAGTCCTCCGTTGGAAATGACAAACGCGCCCGTGCCGTTGTTGAATGAGGCAACGGTCAGCGAACTCACCTTCAAATCGAACGTCAAATCCTCCGCTGCCACTTTGAAGGTGTTTGGATCGGCATCCGATTTCTCGAACCGGAACACACCGCTCAAGACGACAAATCCGGCCAGATCAATGTCCGCCGCACCAGCCACGGCAAGGTAATCGTGATAGTAGGCGCCGGTAAATTCGATGGTCACGTCGTCTGCCGCATCGTCCGAGATGCTGACCGACAGCGGCCCCACATCCGCGCCCGTGCCATTGAATTCAATTCGCAACTCAGTCGCCGTGACGCTGATGCCCGTGGCGCCGCTCAGGCTGGCGGAATTCACCGTGACCACTCCGGCCACGCCGGCGGGGTAAATCACCAAAGCTCCGGTGCCGCCGCTGACATCCAAACTCAGCACCCCAGCCGACAGCGTGCTGCTCAATCCGGCAACGCCGACGGTGATGTAATCCGGGTCCGGATCGGCATCCACCAAGGTCAGAACAATGGAATCCATCATGAAGGACTGCATCTGTCCCCCAATGTTGATGTCGATGCCAAACGGCGATCCAGGATCGTAACTCAGGCGATTGAACGGACCAGCAGGCAGGTCCAGTTGTTCGAGCAACTCATCGACCAGCGGCAAGGCCATGGTTTCCAGGCCATCGCCACCCGTCAGCGGCGCGGGACTGGTCGTGCCCGAACCGGGTCCCGGACCGGCGCCCACTTCCTCGTCAATGGGACTACCAGTGTTGTTGAACGACCAACTGAACGGCTGCGTGAAACTATTGTTAAAGGCTGAAACCGTGACATCAATGGATCCCTGACCAGCCATGCCCAGATCCGTGAACACGAACAGCGCCGTTCCGTTATTCGCGGTCAACAGGCTGGTGCCAAAGTCGAAGGCCACATTGCCGGCCCGGACGACTACCAATTGCGTGCCGCCGGTGCTCTCCCGCTGTTCGAAACTGAAATCGCCCGTAATGCTCACGCCAAACACGTCGAGCGTCACGCCGGTGCCTTGCACTTGGAGATACGGACCCGCCGGCACATCAAGGTGAATAGTGCTGCCGCCGACATCGACCATTTCGTCCACCGCATCCTCCGTGTCGTTAATGCGCACGGTAAACGAGCCGGAAAGAGATACGCCCGTCACATTGAGGGTCACGTCGGCCGAAGCCTGACCCGCAATGCCATCGCTGGTAATGATGAAGGCGCCCGCAACGTTGCTGATATTCAAGAGGTCGTTGGCAAGCGTACCGAGATCGAATTGGACGTTGCTGGCCGCCACGGTGACGACCTCCAAGCCGCCAGGACTGGTCGTTTTGCTCTCGAACACGAAATCGCCGGTCAACCCAATCCCGAGAACTGTCAACTGCGCTCCCGTGGCTTCCACTCGCAGGTACGGGCCGGCCGGCAGCGTTGGAATGCTCACCGACATACCGTTTACGTCCACCGTGCGCGCGGAAAAGATGGTGTTGGTGTCATTGAGCCGAACATGGAAGGTGCCGGTCAGGTTGAGCGCGGAGACATTCAACGCCACGGTCGCGGTGGTCGAACCGGCAACGCCTGCATCGGTGAAAACAAACGCGCCTGAACCATTGGTAACGGTCAGCAGTGCCGACGCGCCTTCGTCGAAAGTGAACTGCAAGTTGGCCACGCCCAGCAGAAATTCTTCGTCGCCGTTGGCGGGATTCGCATCGGTGTCGTTGGGTTCGAACACAAAATCGCCCGTTAAAGTCGCATTGGGCGTGGTCAAGACGATGCTGGCATTGCCGGAAAGACGGTAATACGGGCCGGCGGGCAAACTCACCGTTTCGCCGTCAATTGTCGAAACCGCTGTCGGTGAGGTGTTGAAGGCCAAGTTCAAGGTGGTGCCCGAAATATCGATGTTCGGCAGGTCCGGACCGGCGGTGATGGTCAAAGTGGCGGTTCCAGCCAGTTCATCGCCGAGAATGAGGAATTTGCCGCTGCCATTCTCCACCCGGAGGATGCGCGTGGAACTGCCGCCCACACCCAAGGTGGCTTCATACACCACGTCTTCCGCGAGGACGACGGTTTCAGTTGCCGTCTTCTTGAGCGTAAACACGCCTTCGAGCGTTTGGCCCAGGATTTCCATTGAGCCATCCACTTCAATCGTTAGATCCGGGTCGGTGCCGCTGAACAAATCGTCGGACTGGATGCGAACCGTGTGCGTTCCAGTGTAATTCACTACGAAGCCGGTCAACGCGCCGTCCAATACGAAGGAGGCATCCACCGTGCCGGCGTGAGTGAGGTTGAAAGCATCGCCGACATTGATGGTGCCGCTGGCGATGTCCGTAAGTGTTGATCGGGTAATTCGCCCGCTGGTGAGGACACTATCATCCGGGGTCGCCGTCACCGAGGCATCAAAGGCCACCGACCAACTTGTAACGTCCAGGTTCAGCGGGGCGCCCGGCGGCGTGAGGTCGAAGGCAAACCCGCCCGTCCCGCTGGCGTCCACCGTGGCCCGAGCAGTCAGGTCTTGAATCTCGACGTAAGCGTCGGCGTCGTAGCCCAAGGTAAATTGAAATTCCAAGGTGCCCTTAATGTCCACCATCGGGCTGGGATCAAACGCCGCATCCAAGACTGCGCCGGCGACATCGCTGAGCGCTTGGTTGAGGTGGGTCTGGGTCAGTTGCAGGTTGATGTCCCAGGAAAAAGGATCGGAGGCGTTCGTGCCATAATGGCCCAGGACACCGAGGATGGTAATTTCGAAACCAGCGACGGTCGTCCCGTCCCAACTTTCGATTTCACTGGTGACCTGTGATTGGTTCGGTAACAGAGCCAGAAGCGAGTTCAGTTGACCGCGAATGGCATCGTTGATTCCCTGGCCGGCATCGGCCCAAGCGCCAATCGTCGAGCCGATCAGTGGCAGGTCTTCAGCCAGTTCGCCGATCCCGTCCAAGCCATTGGCAATCTGCTGCAATTTGACCAACCCGTCTTGCAATGCCGTCTCTGCGGTCGGGACAATCGTGTGGGTGGAGACAACTTGAAGGGTTAGATCATTGGCGTTATAGACCGGAACAAAAGCCAATTCCGGATGGCCAGGGATACTGGTAGTGCCACGCCAATTGGCAAATTCACCGGTGCGTGAGCCCCAAGTGAAAATAACAAAAGTATCTCCGGCGGAAAGTGTTGGGCTGCCAATGACTTGAATTTGAAGAGTGCCGTCAAGTTCGGCCAGACCGCTAATAACAAATTGATCGTGTCCCGTCGGGTCAATCCCGGGACCGTCCGTTCCTCCAATGCGAATCGTAGTAGTTTCACCAAGCTCCTGGCTGAAGGTCGTCAGATTTGTGACCGTAATGCCAACCGGGGCGCCTTGAGTTTCCAGAGCTGCTTCCAAGAGAGGGGAGGCAGACTCAAGCAGTCCGTCAGCAGGAGGTCCGTTGGCGCTGCGTAACGTCTGGGTCAATTGACCCGCCATGGAATCGGAAACGGGATTGAAATCGGGTTTGATCGTCGGCGGCAGTTCGTCCGCCTCGAACGGTTCGCTTGGCGACTGTTCGGTCTGGTTTTCAGTCGCTTCGTGTTCCGCATTTACCTTTTGCTCGAATGTTCCAGGCTGTGACTCATTGTCACTCTCTGGTGCGGACGAGGATTCGCTGGAAGCAGGAGAGGAATCGGAAGAAACATCTTCAAAGATGTTCCCCAAACTAGAGGCCGGATCGTAGTCAAGTTGCTCCTCATCAGCGTCAGAATTGGCAGGAGATTGCTCAGTCGTTTCGACGGGATCAAGGAGTTGGTCGGCCAGAATGGCACCGGCACATGCGCCGGCAACGTCTGCGGAAAGCATGATTCGCGGCTCCAGAGCCTCGAGTTCGAATCGTCGTTTTGAGGTTTCGTGCTTCACTGCTGATCCAATCAGTCAGGCCGTTCCACCCGCAGACTTGGCCACTTAAACTCAGTGAACAAATCATGTCCAGGGTAAACTTTATTTTTCCGCGAACGGGGAAACCTATAATAAAGGATGGTTACTTTGTCAATAGGAATATTTTATTGATCATCACTTTTTGCCCCTCGCCCGACCCCGCATGGACGCCAACGAGATCGCATACCTTTTTCTCCACCGCACACTGATGCGCGTTTACGCTAGATTTCCCAGGAACCTTGTTCTGCTTTGTTACAAAGTCCCTGCATCCTCACAAGCTCCCCTGCCCTGTCTTTCAACGTTACAATCCTTCACGTTTCAAGCAGTCGTCACCGTTTCCGCCCCTCCGCCCGCCAGACGTAAAACCGAAAATGCGTGAGCGCGCGCTTGCGGGCAATGACCACAAAAACAATGTCCACGGCAAGCGCCAAGGCGCCGGCAATGAGCGGCGCAATCCAAATCCCCCACTTGCCGAAGGCGACCATGAAGAAGAAGATTCCCTGTGAAAAGCTGAGCGCAAACCAGGGGAGCACTTTGACGAAAGCAATGGTTTTGAGCAATGCGACGCTTGGGCTTTTCGAGGTCAACCCCATCCAGATGCCGAACCATCCCACCGCCAGCAGTCCGACGACGAATTTGGCCACGCCCGCGACCAAGGAGACGAGTTGCATCATCTGGTAATCCGGTTGGTTGGGCATGCTGGAGGAAACGCCGGACGTGCCGACAACCGCGACGATACTGACAAATACCTGCAAGGCCAGGAATAACAGCCCGGGCATTAAGAACAAGTCCAACAACATCCGCCAGTGGCCCCGCACAATCTGCCGGGGAGTCAAAGGCGTCGCCAGCAACAGTTCCATCATGCCGTTGTGCCGCGCATCCACCAGGAAGCGGCTGGACTGCGACGCAAACCACAACGTGAAAATCACCCCCGCCAAAAGAATGACCCCACTGCTGATTTGCATCAGGCCGAGCCCGCCCTTGCTCTCCCACACTGTTAAGAAGATGACCGCCGCCGCCCCGTACATGACCGCGCGCAATCCCCACGCCAGCCAGCGGTCCCGCCCTGCAAGCCACAGCACGGGATTTCGGTCCAGCAATTTTCGTCGCCGTAGCGCGCGTTTGCTCGGCGCGGTTGTGGGCGACTGGCGCCGACGGAAACGGAATCGTGACCCGACGGCTTTTTCCTGCCAGTTGCGCGGCGCCACTCGGCAGGCCAATGCCAGGAAACTCCAGCCGATAATATGGATCAATCCCAAGCTGGGCCAGAACTCGGCGGATCGGTCGTTGCCGGCCTGGAGGAAGGAACAGAGCGAACTCACCAGACTAAAACGGGGCACAAACAGACTTTGATCCCCGCCCGCAATGGCCCAATCGACCACCCAGGGTAACAATAGAAATCCCAGCCCCGCCAGCAAGGTAGCACTCATGGCCTTCTGCGAATCACGGCTGAGCGACGAAATGCCAACCCCCAGGGCTAGTGAAAAAAACAACGTGTTGCACCACACCAGCATCAACCGCCAAAACTCGCTGCCGGTCACGCCCCCCACCAGGAAGACCAGCCCCATGATGGGAAACACGGCCAGTACGCCATAGACGGCCCGCAGCGACGTGGCCAGCAACTTCCCCAACACCACGTCGTAACCCCGCAAATCGGTGAGGAACAACAAGCCCAGCGTGCCTTGGCGTTTTTCCTCACTGAGACAGTCCGAAGTCAAAAACACACCCGCCAGACTTACCGCCACAAAACCAAGCCATTTGAGAATGCTGAAGAGGATGGAACCCAGTTGCGAAAGCCACATACCCTGTTGCAGTCCGGCGATAATCAAAACGCCAGCAGTGATCAGCGCAGCGAGCAATGCCGCCCCTACACGGGTCCAGTGGGTTACGGTCTTCCGTGCCGCCACCCGCAATTCCCGATCCACGATGGGGAGAAACGTCATGACGTTGGCTAGTCAATCGCCAAACCGCCGGCATGAAAAGTTAAAAGCGTCACTCGCGAGCTGCCGATTTGGAACAAACAAGAATGAACCCAGCGCGGCGGAGCCGTATCCAAACTTGAAGTGTGAAAGGATTGAAGCGTGAAAAATTCGCGCGGCCCGCGCAATACTTGAAAGTTAGCAGGACGAACCAGCCGCCGATGGTAGGGCTCTGCCGGTTACACCACGGTTCAAAGCTAGGCGAACCGCAAGATTTTGGACGGCTCTGTTCACCGCCAAGTCACGAAGTGCGCAAAGATCAACAACATCCTTTGCGCGCTTCGTGCCTTGGCGGTGAAACAAGCCCTTCGCACGGAGTCATGACGTTCGAAATCACTATTTTGGAGCCACTTGGTTTGCGACACCCCCCGCCCTTCCCCACCAACTCTTAAACCTTGCGCAACTCCCGCCAATGTCTCCTACTGCTTCAACTCTTCGCCCCTGTAAACTTTGTCGTCTTAACGCTCCGATGCACTGCTCCGCGCAGCTGAAAGGAGTCGCCCAATCTCTTACTGCGGCAGTCGAGCACGTCGCCCAAGTTGCCAACGACGGCCGGCGTACTTTCTGGCCCTCCGGTGCGACGTGCTTTTGCACGCCACCGAAAAGGTCCACCGAACGGGAAATCGGAAAGTAAACGTTGCCGGCGACAAATCCACCAAGCAGCACATCGCTGTCGCGGCCACTGCCTTTCCAAGTGATGGGAAGGCCAGCAACGGTGGTGGTTTCGTTGAAGCTGACTTCGCTGTCCACGACCGCCAAGGCCAAGCCGACACTGAGCGAACACGACAACCGGCGAGCCAAAGACATCTCCACGTACGGACCCAGCCGAAAACCATAAATGAACGCGTTGAACCGCCGTTCCCCGGTGGTGACTGCGGAAGCCGTCATGGGAGGCTGCGGGATCGGCACGTCGCTGATGAGCGCGCCCGGCCCATAAAACGTGCCTCGATACGCCCAACCCGGAGGCGGCCCGGACGGCGGAATGATTCCGCCCAAATCATAGGCATCCACCAGGCGAGTCACACTTCCCGAGACAGGCCGGTCATCGCGAATCTCGATGTCGGTGCCATGAACGCCGCTTCAATTCATCACGGTCTCGCGCCTGCCGAGGTTTAGTTGACGCTGATAAACCAGTCCAAAGCCATGATGCGGATTGCCGTCGCAAGTCTTGCTGTCGGCGAAGCCATTGGCGGCCGACCGGCTCAATAAAAGAGAGTCGCCTGAAATCTGGCTCGGACTGATATACCCCCAATTCCAAGTCAAACCGTCGCCCACGGTGCTGTCACGGCGGACATAGCCGTCGTCGTAATCTCGATCCATGTCTCCTCCCGGCATTCCGGGTGGCAGGCTGGTGGCGAAACCGCCCCGGCCTTTGAACTTGGCCGAGACGTTGAATGCCATTCGGTAGCCCAAACCGAAACGGTTGCGCGAATCCGGCTGCACGGGCACGGTCGTCGAGCTCAGCGTTTGGGGTTCCCCTAGCCTCCGACGGCGTGAGCGAAGTCCAGAGCAAGAACGCCAATAGCAAAGTGCGGGAGAGGGTATTCATGGGGATGGCCTTAAGGTAACAACACAACGCGATAGAACCGGACGGCGGGGCGGCTTTGGGTTTTGGGCGGACCGCTATCGATCCATTGCACCTGACTGCCGTTTCCCTGAATGGGCGGCAGGGCGGTCAGCCATGTTGCCCCGGCGGTCAAGTTGCTGCTGTATTGCACGTAATAATTACGGTTGGAGAGCGTGCTGAATTCCACCAGGCATGTGCCGTTGGTCAAGGCAACCTTCGGCGCCGGCATGGAGGTGGTGACTGGCAGATCCACGCGGGCAACCGGCGCGATAAGCGTGTGATATCCCGGATTGAAGATGCTGGCTGCATTGGTGAACGCGGCTAATTTGCAGCCGGTTGGTGAGGTAATATTCGAGGTGGAACTCCACCGTATCGCCGGGCGCCAGGGCCGGATTGTGTTGCACGTACAGCAAAGCGCCATTGGTCCCGGAGACGTTCCACCAAACGCCGCCGGCAGGGGGGTGGTGGCCGCTAATTGCACCGCCGCAATGGGGACTTGGCTCGAATTCTTCACGATCACCGTTTGCTCGAACAACCCGGTTTGCCGATTGAGAACCAACGGCCCGATGTAATTGAGCGCTGGTCCGCCCAGAATGGTGATGCGCTGCTCACAAGCGGCGGTATTGCCGCAGGTATCGATCGCCGTCACCTGCGGACCAATGTGTCTATAAATGTATTGGTGTCGATCACCTGGATGTCTACGATGGTGAGAACGGGACGGATCAACATTAAAGGGCACCAAGGGCAGCCAAAGGCAAACGGCTGATTCCAGTTCACCGTCAGATCCGCCGGAAATTGGAGGACTGGAGCGGTGCCATCGTTGAGGGTAAAGACTTGGGTGTCGCTGACGGAATTGCTCTCGCAATCCGTCATAGTATAAGTGCGCATGAAAAGTGCCGGACAGTTGGTGTTGATGAGCTCGTCCTGGTGGGTCAATATCAAGTCAGTGCATGAGCAGTTGGCGACGCGTCCGCCCAACGTGAGAAACTCCTCGATGGTCGTGGCCGCCGGCGGGATGTCCGCCACGTTGGCGACATTCGTGCCGGGCGGGGTGGTGATGGCATTGGAGGCGCACAAATCCAACGCAAAGCTGCTGGCGATACCGGTTCCGCTGGGAGGATGGGTAATGACCGCTTCGAGCGTGATCGAATACGGCGTCGTCACTGTGGCTCCAGCGGTGGATGTCCTGTCAAAGGCCCCGCCCGCAAAAGGCCCCAACTGAAGCCAGGCCGTTCCGGAAGTGTCCAGTGGTTGATTGGACGCATTGGCATAGAGCCGGAACGTCCCGTTCGCGGATTGCGCGAGTGTGCCGCCCACGGCGGTGATAAATTCGAAGGGCGGCACCGCTTCAAAATCCGTCTCCGAAAATTGCAGGGTCAGCGTGCCGCCAGGGTGCTCGCGTGGATAGAACTCAACGTCTATCCGAGGTGACCACGGTTGCCCGACATTGGGCTTGGTCCGTCCCGAAGTGACGGTGACATTAAAAGCACCGATGCCGCCGACATAGGTAATGATTCCGGGCACGGGACTCGAATCCAGCGGATCGCCGTCCTGGACCGTGACGGTCGTGCCGCCGGAACGAAGTTGAAGGACGGGAACAGCGGTGATCCTCAATGGTGCCAATAGACAAGCTAAAGCAAACAAGATACCGCTCCATACCGCGAGTCGCGTTTTCATTGTAATCCATTACTAAAGCCTGTTCGAATGCCGCCATTTCGCAGACACAGCGTCAAGCGAGCAAGCGCGCATCCAATAACATGCCGATCCGACGACTAATCCGGTTACTTCCGCCATCGAACGATCCACCGGGCCTTGGATGGGCACATGAGCCCGCTGGACCAATCCGAACCTGTTCCGATGCACATTTGCCTCGTCATTGCCGGCGAACGCACACCAATCCAGGGTTCTAACGTATGCGATGCTAACAAGAATGGTGAACCACACAAATAAAAAACACACCTTATCCGTATTTTCACAGACAGTAATGTCCCATAGCAGGGGGGCAGGGAAATTTCGCTTGGTCTTGAGTCAGTTCACCAACGTGTGCCGGCACCCCATTGGTAAGCGTTGCGCACTCCAGTCCAAGGTCTGCACTGTCTCCCATCCGCAATCCTGCCGCAATCCACTTCACCGTCATCGCCGTTTCCACGCGTAAACGCCCCGCGACCACAACTTCTCCGGTACGAACTCTGGGCAACGTCCAGCAGACTGGACAAGGGCTCCCTGGTCGGCTTTAAACGAGGCCGTCCGAAGTTGCAGAGTCATGATCCAACGCCCTGACACAAGCAGCACGGCGTTCGAGGCGACCAATGCCCGGGCAAGCATTATCGAGAACCGACCGGGACAGACGCACGCGGGTTTGCCTTGCTTGCGCTGCCAAGTTGCTTCACAAAAGAGCAAAATGCGTAAGCAAGATACCAAAACGCTTAATGCCAAATTGGCGCGAGTGAAGTTGCTGTTGTGCGACGTGGACGGCGTGTTGACCAATGCCACCGTCTTCCTGGGCAATGGACGCGAGTTCAAGCAGTTCAACATCCTGGACGGCTTGGGCATGCGCATCCTGCAGCGCGAAGGTATCAAGGTGGGTTGGTTGTCCAATCGCCCGTCCGCCGCCACCAAACAGCGGGCCGAGGAATTGAAAATCGATTTTCTCTATCAGGCCGACGGCAACAAAATCACGGCCGTCGAAGCGATTCTGGCCAAAACCGACTTGGACTGGGCGGATGTTTGTTTCATGGGGGACGACGTGGTTGATCTGGGCGCGCTAAAACGAGCCGGCGTGCCTGTCACCGTGGCCAACGGCATCCCGGAAGCCAAACAGTTGGCGGCCTACGTGACTCGCGCCGAGGGCGGCCACGGCGCCGTCCGGGAAGTCGTTCGCCTGATTCTCAAAGCGCAGAAGAAATGGGACAAGGTCGTCGCCCGATACATCCAAGAAGGCAAGTGAACGTCTGCCCCCGCCATAATTTGTTTTTTGGCCTGGCCGTCGGGATGATTGGGATGGCGATGCTCGTGGGATTAGATCAATCATTGTCCGCGCAGAATTTCAACCTGGGACGGATGAAGGATTTTCGATTTCCCCAGTTTTATGATTCCGCCGACGTTCCCGCCGGCCAAACCACGCGCCTGCGCACCTTGATCACCGGCGCCGTAGCGACCCCGCAATCGAACGGACTGGTTCTGGTAACAAGTGCCCGCATCCTGAGCTACGCCCGCAACGGCACCACCAATGCCATCACCGAGGCGCCGGAATGCCTGGTGAATACCACCCGTCGCGAAGTGTTCTCCCCCGGACCGATCCAACTGCAGACCGGCGATGGTCAGTTCCAGACCGAGGGTCAGGGGTTTCTCTGCCGGCTGACGAATTTTAATATTTTCATTTCCAACAACGTTCGAACGGTGATCAAACAGGTAGCGAGCAACCGGTTCTCCGGCCTGGCACTTGGTGATCTGGCCCAATCCGGCCAATCCAAATCCAACACCGCCACCACGGTCCAAGCCCCAATCACCGTCGAGTCCAAGCAACTCAAGTTCAATCGGGAAGCCAACGAGGTGCTCTACGAGCGCATCGTAAGAGTCAACAACGCCCAATTGGGTATCGCCTGCGATCGGCTGCGGTTGCAATTGGATACCAACGGTACCATTGAAGAAATTGTGGCCGACCAGGAGGTGCGGATCACCAGCAAAACCGATTCGAGCCGGGCCGAAGCGGACCGGGCGATTTACACGGCGGCTCCAGATCACGCCGGGTTGCAACTCCTCGGCCATGCCCGGTGGAACGACGGCGCCCGATCCGGCGCGGCGGAAACCATGACGTTCGATCCTGCGCGCAACATCCTGGTGGCCCACCATGATGCCCTGCTGCAACTGCCCCGGACCGCGGTGAGGCAGTTCAGTAGCCTCTCCGGCCCGACCAATGCGCGAACAAATCAACCGCCGGCGGGTTTCACCACACTCTCAAATCAATTCGTGGATGTCCGTGCGGAATGGCTCACCATCGAGCTTCCCGCTGCGGACCGGCCGTTCCGTTCAGTACCGGGCGCAAACCAATGTGGTGATCCTGAGTCCCGCCGACCACAGCCAGGCCACGGGCGACGAGGCGACTTACCACGAAGCCACGGGGCGATTGGCACTCACCGGCCAAGCCCAATGGCAGGACGACGAACTGCTCATGAAGGCCCGGACACTCGAATATGACCGCACGAACAATGTCTTCAGTGCCCAGGACGACGCCTATTTGAAAATGCGCCTCTCGGCGGTCGGTCGGCCCAAAGCGTTAGGCGGTTCTACCGGCAACTCAGCTTCGGCGTCGGCGCTGACCAACCAATTCATCGAGGTGAATTGCCAAGGTTACGACTACAAGAACGAATGGCTGACGTTTCGACATGACGTCAAAGGACGATTACTCGAAGGCGACACGTTGCAAGGCACGGTCAATTGTGAGTCCGTGGGCTTGAAGTTCCACAGCAACCGACTCGAACGCGTCGAGTTGCATCAGAAGGTGCGGGCGGACCAGTTACCGCTGGGGCCGCGCAACCAAGCGCGGGTGGGCCGCACGCTGACCTGCGAAAGCCTCGAAGCTGATCTTTCACCCGACGGCTATATCCGCCATCTCGTCGTCCGCACGAATGTTCTGGCCCGGCAAATGGATTGGCTGGCCGGCAGCTTGGTCAGCACAGAAACCACGTTTGCCGCCAACATCGTGACCGCGGACTTCTTCCCGCACACCAATGCGGTGGCGGTCGCCGTGGCGGACGGAAACGTGGTGGCGCAGCAGGACCATCGAACCGCCAGTGGCAACCAGGCCGTGTACACCGCTACCAACGACCTGCTCGTCCTGCACGGAGACGCCAGACTGGTATTGGATTTGGGAGTCGTGTTCACGAGCCCCAGCTTCAACCTGCGACCGTTTCAACGCTGGCTGCGCGAAGGAGAGGTGGGGGCTTTCGGTCTGCCCGTGTTGCCCCCGCGCAAAACCGAATCGGCCTCCACCCGTCCGCCCCATGACTGACCACAAGCCGCGCCGACATCTCCACGCATGAGCCTGATCAAAACCGACCAACTCGTTAAAGAATACCGTGGCCGTCGGGTGGTAAACGGAGTTTCGATCACGGTGAATGCCGGGCAGATTGTTGGATTGCTGGGGCCGAACGGCGCCGGCAAGACCACCACCTTCAACATGGTGGTGGGCGTCGTGAAACCGGACCGCGGGCAGGTCATTTTCCAGGACCGCACCATCACCACGGAGCCAATGCACTTGCGCGCCCGGTTGGGCATCGGTTACTTGACCCAGGAGCCATCCGTGTTCCGCAAGCTCACCGTCGAGCAAAACATCCTGGCTATTCTCGAAACCTGCCGGATGAGTCGCGAGGAACGCCGGGTGCGGTTGCGCTATCTGTTGGACGAGTTGGACCTCACGCCGCTGGCCGCCAACAAGGCCTACACCCTCAGCGGCGGAGAGAAGCGCCGGCTGGAAATCACCCGCTCGCTCGTGACCCACCCGAAGCTCATGCTGCTGGACGAACCGTTCAGCGGCATCGACCCGATTGCCGTTTACGAGGTCCAGAAGATCCTGCGCCGTCTCAAGGAACGCGGCCTGGGCATTTTGATCACTGACCACAACGTGCGGGAAACATTGAAGCTGGTGGACCGGGCTTATTTGATCCACAAAGGCGAAGTGCTCCGGGAAGGCAGCGCTGAGTTCCTGGTCAACGATCCGAAATCCCGAGAGATTTACCTGGGACCGGAATTTAACTTGTAACCGCAACTTGGCACTGGTTTTGCATGCGCAAGACCACTTAGATTGGCGCCGGCACAACTGATGAGTTCACCAACTAAACCCACCCTAATCTGCTATGCCTCGTGATGTCGTCACCGTCGAACGGTTCGCCAAAGAAAAAAGCAAAAGCCTTGGACTGAAGTTGCACTCCGGCGGCCATGGAATGTCCCGCGTCATTCGCGAGCCCACCGTAAACCGCCCCGGACTGGCTCTGGCGGGATTCACCAAATACTTCGCCAGCCGGCGGATTCAGGTGATGGGCAACGCGGAAGCTTCCTTCCTCCAGTCACTCACGTCCAAGGAACGCCTCCGCCGTTACTCCCATTTGCTGGGCTACCGCATTCCCTGTGTGGTCTTCTGTCGCAATCTTCTGCCCGACGACGATTTTACCCGGGCGGCGGAGAAGGTCAGTGTGCCGATTTTCACCTGCCCGCTCATCACCATGAAATTCATCAACCTGGCCACGCTGGCGCTCGAAGCCATGTTTGCTCCCCGCGGCACCGAAATGGGCAGCATGGTGGACATTCTGGGCATCGGCGTCATGATCCGGGGTGAAAGCGGCATCGGCAAAAGCGAGTGCGCCTTGAACCTGATCGAACGCGGCTACAGCCTGGTTTCCGATGACGTCACCAAGGTCACGCTGCTGGACGGGCGCGAGGTCATGGGCTCCAGTTCGGAAGTCACCCGCAACCACATGGAAGTCCGCGGCATCGGCATCATTAACGTCGCCTCGATGTTCGGCGTGCGGAGCATCCGCCGCGAAAAGCGCCTCGACTTGGTCGTTTCGCTAAAACCCTGGAACCAGGTGAACGACGTGGACCGGCTGGGCATGGAAGAGGAATTCGTCAAAATCCTCGGCATCAACATCCCGCATATCACCATCCCGGTCCGCCCGGGACGCGATCTGGCCCGCTTGATCGAGGTCGCCGCGTTCCAAATCAAGCTGCGCCTGGCCGGGTACAATGCGGCCAAGGAACTGGACGAACGTTTGATTTCCATGATGAGCCGGCCGGCGGAAGATTAATTATTCGATTGGCAAACACCATCGCTTCCGCCTAGACTGGTCGGGAAATGAGTGGCGCGCGTCGAGCAACTGAAGATGAAATGAAGGTAACGAAAGATATGTTGGTTACCAACAAACTGGGCATCCACGCCCGGCCCGCCGCCCTGTTCGTCAAAACCGCCAACCGATTCGTCAGCGATATTTACGTGGAAAAAGACGGCGAACGCGTCAACGGCAAAAGCATCATGGGGTTGATGATGCTGGCCGCCGGTCCGGGCAGTAAACTCACCGTCCATGCCGAAGGCGGCGACGCCTCGCGGGCCTTGACGGAACTGGAAGAGTTGCTCAACCGCAAGTTTGACGAAGATTGAGCGTTGCCGAGCCGCAACGTTCCCAGGGGCTTGTCGGGGATTTTGAGGTGGCGGCAGGGATGGCGCCCACAACGTTCGAAGCGGTCGCGCCCCCCTCAACGCCCGCCCTCATTGGACCAAGGGAGTTTCATCGCAAACACTAATTAATCTTTCAACCAATCACATCCCCATAATTTGGTACCCGCAATCCACGTAAAGCACCTGTCCGGTAATGGCCGCGGCCCCGTCGCTGGCGAGGAACAGTCCCGTGGCGCCGAGTTCGTCCGGAACGACGTTGCGTTTGAGCGGGGCGTGTTCCTCGTAATGCTTGAGCATAGCGCTGAAGCCGGAAATACCCCGGGCAGCCAGCGTGTTCACCGGTCCGGCACTGATACAGTTCACCCGGATCTTCTGCGGTCCCAGGTCGTAAGCCAGGTAACGAGTGCTGGCTTCCAGCGAGGCTTTGGCCACGCCCATAACGTTGTAATGGGGCACCACCTTCTCCGCGCCGTAATAACTCATGGCCACGATGCTGCCACCGTCGGTCATCAATGGAGCCGCGGCGCGCCCCAGGGCGATCAGCGAATAGGCGCTGACATCGTGCGCAATGCGAAAGGCCTCGCGGCTGGTGTTGACAAACTGGCCTTCCAGCGCGTCCTTCGGCGCAAACGCCACCGAGTGCAGCAGCAGATGCAGCTTGCCGAATTTTTGTCCAACCTCGGCGAACACGCGGGCAATCTCGTCGTCTTTGGTCACGTCGCACGGCAGGATCAACGTATCGGCGCCAAACGTACCGGCCAGCTCTTCGACATTATCCTTGAGCCGCTCGCCTTGATAGGTGAACGCCAGCCGGGCACCGGCCTGGGCCCAGGCTTGCGCGATGGCCCAGGCGATGGAGCGTTTGTTGGCGACGCCAAAGACAATTCCCAGTTTTCCTTCGAGTAATGACATAGTTCGATTTTTCTTGTTGGCGCTGAGCATGCCGGCAAAACGGGGGAAGGATCAAGTATTCAACTGCGCCGCCCGTTGCGCCGCAGCCAGAAGAGGCCGGCCAATCCCACCACCAACAAGCCACTGACCGCCAGCGTGCTTACGTTGGGCTGTCCGGAAAAATAACGCAGCACCGCCGCACCGAGCGCCGGCCCGGCGAAGATCCCGAAGCCGATGGCGGACTCGTGAATCCCGCCGTGGACGCCTTTGGTCTCCGTGGTATCCATTGAATAGAAAAGTGATGAGTAGTAAATCAGCCCGATGGCCCAACCAAAAAAGAGTTGGGCGATCACCACCGCCCACAACTGCGGCACCAGGAACACAGCGAGGAAACTGCCGATCAGCGCCAGGTACGCACTCAGCAGCCAGCCAAAGTGGTAATGCCATCGTGTCCATTGCCAGTGCAGCACGAACGCCCCCAGCCGGGCAAAGAGCCAGATCGAACAAAAAAATCCGGCGTACATTGGGGTCAGTTCGTAGCGGCGGGCCAGCGCCGGGATCAGCGGAATCACGGTGCTGATGGCGATGTAGGCAAACGGATTGGCGAGCCAGGCCATGCGTTGGAACGTGGCTGCGGTCGCGGGAACTGCGTTGCTCGGATCGACATCCGAAGGCCAGTCCGCAGTGGTCGCGGAGTCCAATGATTGAAGCGGGACCGAATCGGGATTAGGTGCGAAACGGGCGCCGTCCAATTCAGGGGTAGCGTTTGGCAACGCTGCTTCGGAAATACGACTGGAAGCGGCGACGTGGGCGAGGTCGGAAGCGGGGGCAACCGTGACGCGGGAAAGTTGTTGTTCGAAATGATAACGTCGTTCGAGCCAAAAGGTGAGTCCCCACTGCACTGCGTGGAGTATCGCCGGAATCCAGAACACGCTCGCCGATCCCAGGAACGTAAACAATGCCCCACCCGCAAACGATGCGATCCCACCACCGCTGGCCCACACCACGTTGTAAATGCCGACCATCCGGGTAACACCCGCCCGGTCTTCGTCTTCGCTCGCCAGCGCTTCGAGCGTGGGCCAGGTGAAACACATGCCAACCGTCCAGAGCAGAATGCCGGCGACTTGTGCCGCGCTGCCGCCGACCAGCAGACCAGTCAGCATGCCCAATCCCATGAT
This sequence comes from uncultured Verrucomicrobiae bacterium, assembly GCA_963788655.1. Classification (GTDB taxonomy): domain Bacteria; phylum Verrucomicrobiota; class Verrucomicrobiia; order Limisphaerales; family JAFGQR01; genus JAFGQR01. The sequence goes on from CAWBHS010000081.1 coordinate 87,401, forward strand.
GGCGAAGCCAACTTTGAGGCTTGTGAAATAACCGTAAGTCTGGCCGAACCGTCCGCCGTACCAGGCGGACAAGCAATAGACCAGTCCGCTGGTCGCGGCCATCGCGAGGTTGCTCAAATTGCTAAATCCGAACCGAAGCTGAAGGTAGAAAAACAGGTAGGTGAAATAATAAACCGTGGCCAAGGCGTTGAGGGCCTCCAACGTGAAATATCCCAGCTTGAGTTTGCGATGCGTCATTGGCAGCGATGAATCGGGCCCCGCCGATCGGGCGGTGGCCGTCATAGCATGACGGACTCTTTAGCCAAGGGGCATGAAATGACCAATGGCCAAGGACCAATGACCAGAGAATGACCAATGCCCAAGGACCAGTTAAGCAGAGTGAGGCCGTGTGATTGGCGATTGGAACTTGGGAATTGGAGCATTCTTTGGGACTCGGTCATTGGACATTGGTCATTGCCATTGCAAGCAATCCTCGACCTGCCCAGAATGCCACAATTCCTCTGGCGTGTTCGCCTTTCGTTCGTTCGGCTTTCGAATTTCCGTCGCTCCTTCCTCGCTAATAATCGTACAGCCCGCTGTCGTGGCTGTAAGCACCGCCACCGCCGCCCATACCGTCTTCATCGCCTGGTCCGCCCATGAAATCGCCCAACACGTCGCCCATGTCCTCTTCGATCTTCTCAGGATCTTCGCCCGCCTCGAGCCGTTTGATGGCCACGTCCATTTCCTTGGGCATGGTGCCGGCGGGCATGAGATCCTTCATCTTCTTCATCAGATGCGCCATGTGCTTGGGATTATTTTCATCCAAATGTTCCATGTCGCGCTCCAATTCGCCCATGGCCCGCATCACGCGCGGATCGTCCATGTCCGGCATCGACGGACCGCCTTCGTCGTCCATCTCCGGTTTGGCGGCGGGTTCCTTGATCCCCTTGGTCATGGCGAACCGGCTCATTTGGCGGACCATTTTCTTATTGCCGCATTTGGGGCACTTCGGCTGGCGCTCCGGGTTGACTCGCTGCGAAAGGAAATTAAAAATCACCCGGCACTTCGGGCAGGCAAATTCGTAGATCGGCATAGTTCGTTACACAATTCCATTGTTCCAACACCGTGGAGAATGAACAAAGGAACCTTCCCGCGTCAAGCGCCGGACACAATTCAATTCCTGCGCGCCGGCGATCTTTTCACCCCTTCTCCGCTCCAGAACCATCGAGGTGGGGCGCTCAGTCCTCTGCGCCGCGAACGTTGCCGACTGCGCCCTGGGACAAAGCGGCGGGCACGGAGTGGCGCGCCCGACCAGCCCCCTGAATGACAATTACCACGATCCCCCTCCCGCAGCAGCGCCACGCGTGTCAACCCACTTCGGAAAACGGGAGCTGGCGATCTTCCGAATTTGGCCGTCGGCTTCACGAACGATGAACAGCGCGGAAGCCTTGGGATGTTGTTCGATCCAACGCAGTCCTTCCTTTTCTCCCAACACAAACAGGGTGGTGGCCACGCCATCCGCCCGAAGGCAAGTGTCGGCCACCACCGAGACGCTGTGGAGGCGGTGATGAACGGGCGTGCCGGTGCGCGGATCGATGATGTGCGAATACAAACGCCCTTGCGCATCCTCGTAAAACCGCCGGTAATCGCCCGACGTGGCAATGGCTTGGTTGCTCACCGAAATGATGGCCGCGAGATCATCGCCACCGAACGCAGCGGGATTGGGCGCTTCCACGCCGACGCGCCAGGGTTGTTGCCGCGGGCTCAGGCCATAAGCAACCACTTCACCGCCGATCTCGACGAACACATTGGTGATCCCATGATCGCGGATGACGCGCGCAACTTCATCGACGCCAAACCCTTTAGCCACGGCGCTAAGGTTCAATTGCAACTGCGGCAAATCCTTTTGTAATTCGCCAGTCTCAGTAACGCGGAGATGCTGGCAGCCACAAACTTTGCGCGCTTGGGCCACTTGCTCCGCTGGCGGTGGTGTGAACCGGTCGCCTTGCTGGCCGAACCCCCAGACGTTGATGAGCGGTCCCAGCGTGGGATCGAACACGCCGTCGGAAGCCCGATTCAATTCAATAGCAAAACGCGTCACCATGGCAAAACCCGCTGCGACTTTGAAGGGCGCCGTGGACGTCAAGTTGTTGAACTGCGAGAGTTCGCTGTTGGTCTGGTAGTGCGACATTTGCCGGTTGACCTCTATAAGGCGATTTTCCACTTCGACTTTGAGTTGCTCGAATTTCGAATCGGTCAGCGCGGTGCGGGCGATCTTAATCGAGTAAGTAGTGCCCATCGTTTCGCCCTGCCAGGCGAAGTCGCGAGTGGGTGCTTCCGCGCCAATCGCGCCGCGGATGCAAAGCGTGATCAAGACTATCGTCAAAAGCCGCATGCTCCAGTGTGGGGGAGCCGAGGCGGTCCGGTGCAAGCGAAAAAGCAGTGACTCAGAGTGGCAGCCCGATTCACCGTAAAGACGCGAAGCGCGCAAAGAACGTCGCTGAGTAACTTTGCGCCCTTCGTGACTTTGCGGTGAAATGGAGCCGTCCAAGCCCTTTGCGGGCAACCGTTCCGGTTCGCGCGGGACGATGCGCCCCTCATCAAATTCAACTTAGGTCGGCGGCTACGGCGGCCGCGAAATATCCTGGCCAATGTGTCCGCTGATGCTTGCGGGCCTCAATCACGTTCCCCCCGCGTCCCCGCCGGCAAAGGAAAGGGCCTCCTCCAGCCACGTGTCGGTGCGCAACACAGTCTTGCGTTGTTTGAAGGTGTGATGTTGGGAGTTGTGTTGCGCCAACACGAAGGCGGCTTGGGCAATTCTCCGGCGGCCGGGCACGCCGTTGCGAAGGCTGCGCCGCAAGGCATGTTGCAACGATCGCGGCAGGTAGCGGCGGATGAGTTCGTCCTCGGCGCTGACAAATGCTTGCGCGCTGCCGGGATCTCCCTGCCGGGCAGAACGACCAAAGAGCTGCCGGTCCACCCGCCCGGACTCGTGGCGTTCGGTGGACAGCACGTGCAATCCGCCGTTGATCGCCACACCGGCGCCCAGTTTTATGTCCGTACCGCGTCCGGCCATGTTGGTGGCAATGGTGATGCATCCGGGTTCCCCGGCCAGGGCCACGATGGCGGCTTCTTCCTGATGGCGCACCGCGTTGAGCAAGCGGAACTCCAGCTTCCGCTCGTGGAGCAAGGTGGCGAGCTTTTCACTGGCCGCCACACTGCGCGAGCCGACCAGGATTGGGCGACCGACGGTGTGCAGCCGTTCGATTTCCTCGACAATAGCCGTCCATTTGGAATCTTCATCCGCAAACACCCGGTCCGGCCAATGCTCGCGGATGCACGGCTTGTTGGTCGGGATGGCAACCACTGGGAGCTTGTAGATTTGCCAAAATTCCCCCGCCGCCTCGCGGGCCGTGCCCGACATGCCGGCCAAGCGATGAAAGCACCGGAAGAACCGTTGAAAGCTGAGCCGGGCGATGGTTTCGGAGGGATTGGAAATGGTCAATTCTTCCTTGGCTTCGATGGCCTGGTGTAAACCCTGACGCCAGGTGCGCTGGGGCATTTGCCGGCCGGTGAATTCATCGACGATGACGATCTTCTCGCTGTCCGCAATGATGTATTGCTTATCACGATGAAAGAATTCGCGCGCCACCAATGCCTGCCGGATTAATTCGTCCCGCCGGTCCCGGCCCTGCCAAAGCCCGGGCAACGACGCGCAAGCCGCCGCCACCTTTTCGCGCCCCGGCCGGGTCAATTCGATTTCCCGGTAACGTTGATTGAGCTGGTAGTCCGTTCCGGTTGCCAGGGAGTCCGCAATCTGTTGGGCGATGGTAACGGCTTGTTCGAGGTTCTCATTTTTCTGCGCCGCGGAGATGATGAGCGGCGTCACCGCTTCGTCCACCAATACGCTGTCCGCTTCGTCCACAATGGCGGTATATAGGCCCCGCATCACCAAGCCGTCGCGCACCGCCAATTGCGGACGTAGCAACTGACGGATCAATCGGCGTGACGGATGATTCAGCGTGCCGAGCCGCAACCGGTCGCGCAGAAAGTCCGCCAGCAACTCTTTACTGGTCACGTACGTGATGTCCGCCGCGTAACCCTTCTGGCGGTCTGGCGGCTCCATCGCACCAGTAACGCAGCCTTCGCGAACGCCGCAAAAGGTGTAGAGCGGCCGCATCCATTTCGCGTCACGCTGAACGAGGTAATCGTTCACCGTCACGATGTGGCAGGGGCGCCGGGTCCATCCCGCCAGCACCGCCGCCAGACTGGCCGTCAGCGTCTTGCCTTCGCCGGTGGCCATTTCCGCCAGGTAACCTCGGTGCAACGCCAACGCCCCCATCAGTTGCACGACGAACGGCCGCAATCCCAGGAGCCGCGCGGCCGCTTCCCGAACGGCCGCCAGCGCCGGCACGACGCAATCTTCAACATCTTTCCCGCCCCGACGGAATTGCGCGCGAAACTCCATGAGTTTCTCGTGCAATTGATGATTGGGCAGATCCTGCCAGTGGCCGGCATGCGCGTCGATGGTTTCGGCGAGGCGGCGCAGGTCCGTCAGAATGTGCGGGCGACGATGGTAATGTCCCGCCACGCTGTGGACCGCCGCGTCCAATCCCTTGAGCAAACGCGGCGGCGTGCGGTGACTAAAGCGGCGGAATTGCTGAGTGGGCGTGATCACGCGGCGTTCACATTTGATACCGCTTTTGCAGAAGTTGGTACAGACGACGCATCCAGCGAGGCAGCAGCGGCTCGGGATCGAGATCAAAACGAATCTTGCCGGCGCGTCCATGGACATAGGCGACTTCCGGATCCGTCGGCAAATCGGCATGAACTTCAAAAAACGGCTCCGCCGCCTTCGACGGATCCTTCGGCGTGACGGCAACCTCGCCACCCGCGGCCCAGCCCAATGCGGGCGAGGGTAATTGCTGTTTGCCGCCAGGAATGACTTCCCAACTTTTGGCGCGAATCATTTCTCCTGCCTGGCCGTACAACCGAATTTCCGCGCCATGAATGTGCCGGGCAAAAATGGCATCGACATCCGCCTGTTCGACCGTAGCCGTGAACTCAAACGTGGCCGGTTCAACCAACAACCCCAGAGGCGTGCCACGTTCCAACCGCCGTCCCAGGTAATCCTGAATGCCGGGCGCCACCCAGACGCCGGGCTGCCGAGCCCGAACTACCAAAGACGCGTGATCGGCTTTCAATTTGCGCAAACGCTGCGTCACGGTTTCCATCCGGCTTTGGAGCGGTTTCAGATTGGCGGTGGCCTCTTTCATGGCCTGACGGAGACGCGCTTCAATTTCCTGGTAACGTGCCTGCGCGTTGACCAAATCCAGTTCGAGCTCCGGATTGCTCAATTGCACGAGCGCATCATTCGGTCGCACGCGACTGCCTGGCTGGGCCAGCACGGTTTGGACGGTGCCCGCGACCTCATTCAATACCAACGACCGATCATGCGCCTGAAGAATGCCCGGCGCACGGAAATGGCTGGGAAAGGGAATGACCGCCAGCAATACCAGGAGCGCTGCCGCCAGGCCCACCGTGGCAGCCACGGCCCGCGGACGGTTCCGATCGAGACGGGGACTGGACGCGAGGTAATGGATGAACTTGCCAACCGGCACAATCACCCAGGAGATCAGACAGACGACCGCCATGATGATGCCCAGAATAAAAAAACGGTCGGCGACCAGCAGCAAGATGCCGCCGAAGACAATCACCCGATAAATCCCGCTGGCAATGCCGAAGACCACCAGCCAGACGGCCTCGCGGCGATTGTTCGCCGGGCTGTCCTCTTTCTTTAAACCAAACAACCAGCGTTCGGCATAAAAGCGCAGTTGCCGCATGGCGCGCTGGGAGAGGTTCGGGATTTCGAGCAGGTCGGACAAAATGTAGTAACCATCAAACCGCAGCAACGGATTGACGTTGAACACGACCGTGGACACTGACGCGACAAACAACATGTTGTACGCCAGGCTGTGGATGGTGCCGGGCCCAGTGTTTGCCCAGACAAAAACCGCCAGCGCGGCCACGAACAACTCGACGATCATGCCCGCGCATCCGACCAGGATGCGTTTCCAGCGGCTGCGGAAGGCCCAACTTGAAGTGGCATCCACGTACGGCACCGGCGTGAAGATCATGAACAGGATGCCCATGGTGTGAACTTCGCCGCCGAACCGACGGCAGAAAAAGGCATGGCCGAACTCGTGCAGCGTCTTGATGATCACCAATCCCGCGTACAGCAGGAACAAGTTGTCCGGCGCCAGCACCGCCTGCGAATGTTCGCGCAGCGTGGAAAAATTGTCGGCTACAACCTTCAATCCCCACCCGACCACCACCAGCCAGATCAAGGCGCCAATCGGATTGAGCAGCTTGCCCACCAGCGGCATTGCGCGCACCAGAAACCGGTCGGGATCCAGCAGCGGGATGCGCATGAACATGATGTTCATCAATCGCGCCGCAGTTTCGCGTTGTTTGCGTTTCTTGTACCGGTCGAACAATTGGGCGCTGTCAGCGGCCAGATCGTATTGCAGCAGGTTGGCGAAATACAATTGGGACAACAACTGGATTACGGCTTCCTGGCCGGGGGCTTCATCGGGGAACCGGTTGAGGCACTGCTGCCAGGCCTCCTGCACCGTGCAGTCCGGCCGCAAGCGCGCGACGAACTCGTACGCCGCGGGCCGGAGCCGGAAGAACTGGTTGCTGAAGGGATTCTCCAGGACGATCCACCGATCCCCTCGATAATTTTGGCGCCGCACCTTGATGCCAGGGCGCAGGTGAATGCGCTGGTTGGCAATGCGGTACCACGACTCACTAAAAGTTGGAAGACTTTCAGCCATGCATTGTTCGAATGGACTTTAGGCTAATTGCGCCGCCGATGCAACCTTGCTGCTGCGCGGGCATTGGAAGACCTCAAGAACTATGAGACTAGTACCGGAAGTAGCATTAACCACGGATTTCATGGATTTCACGGATACAAAACCTTGGACGCCCGAGGCGTCGCCAAGTTGCCTCACAATACAGGTGACCACTCTTCTTCAGGAAAGTTCTTCGCCATCTGTGTAATCCGGGCGATCCGTGGTTCCAACTGCTTTGAGGTTCAAGTGGTGCGACGGCAGGGGTGCTGTGGGAAGAAGGCATTTTGAAAAATATTGCTCGCCGAGTTCGCTGACGGTTTGGGGGAAGGAGCATTATGGGGAAGAACGCCGGGCGAGTAAGTGGGAGCGAGTCGAGCGCACTGTGTCCGCCGAACCGCGCCGTTCGGGCTGCAAAAAGTTGCGCTTGGCGCAGACGCCGACGGAGCAGCGGGTGAAGGTATGGCTGGCGAATGGTGACCGGTCAGCCATCTCTAACTTGGCGTGTGCGCGAAAATTTTGGAAAAAGTGAGAACATACTCTTTCAAAAGAACCTTCCAATAACCGGGACCGCCCCCTTCACCTTTACGGTGGGATGTGCGCCGACGCGGCGGCAGACGGCCGGGAACCCGCTGTAAACTGGTCACAGGGAGGGGCTGCGTCGGTGCCCGGGGCCAACCGCCCGCCCAAAACCCAAACCCCAAAAAACACTGCTTGCCTCGCCGGCGTGCGCGCCTAAAATCCACAAAAATGAACCTTTATGGAAAAGCAATTCTCCGTGAACCGCGGAGCGTCCAAAAAGCAAATTCCTATCAATTTAATGGAGCGAAGGAGGCAGAGTAGGGCCGGCGTCCCGCCGGCCTCAAACGGAGTTGCTCTCTTCCTGCACCCGGACATGCTGCGTTCCGATCGTGCCCACTCAGTCAACGCTGGGGGACGTCGGCCCTACTTTGAGGGAGTGACCGCATGAGCCTCCATCTGCGACGCGTGGTGATTATTGCAGGCGCGGCGTTCGTGGCCGTCCTGGGACTGATCCTCGTGCTGGGCGGCAACGGGTCGGAAATCACTCTGGCCGACGGCACGCGCCTCCGCCTGGTCGGCGTGAGCGTGGGCACGAATGAGTTTACGACGGAGCGTCCGTGGTCCCGTGCGGCCCGGCAGATCCTGCCACGACGCTTTCAAGAACGGCTTCCACGATCCACCCATGGCGCCTGTTACTCGACGAATGGCATCGCCATCTGGCTGGAGGACTTGGCTCCCGGGTCCCGCACTAACGTGGTCCGCAAGTGGGGCTCGGTAGAAACTGTCAGCCGCAACGGAGACGTGCTCACGAGCCAAGACGCTCCGGGACACTATAGCGGCGGCGGTCGATGCCAGCCGGTCTTCCTGTCGAAGTTTCCCCGTCGGCAGAAAAGTTTCCTGCTCCGGCTCTACGACCAGAAAGGCCAACTAGCCGGCGAACTAACGGTGGTAAATCCGTGCCGGGGACCATTCCCCCAATGGAAGGCGGAGACGCCGCCCGTGACCAAGACGAACGGCGATCTGACGGCGACATTCAAAGGGTGGAAGCGGCTGCTTGAGGAGAGTCCGCCAGGGCGGACCAACCAGAACTTGAAGGCCGATTTTGAGTTCAAATGGGCCGGCGCCCCCACGACCGAATGGGAGCTCGGCCCGTGTCGGCTCGATGATGCCACGGGCAATTCCGTTGGCGGGCTGTGTCCGGAACTCCCGCTCAGCGAGCCGGTCTGGAGATTGCACGGCTGGTTCGAGCGGCGTCGTGAGGCGGTCTTCGCTCCAGACGAACATTTTGTCTTTACCAACCTGAACGTCTTGTCGGCCGGCTCCTTCACCAATCTCAACCTCGCCACGAATCTTCAAGGCGTGGGCCTGTGGATTCTCTGGTGGTCTGGTCCGGCCACGCTCACGCTCAGCAACGGTTTCCCCGTGCGCGCCGAGCCGACGCAAGGCACCAACGCCTACCGCCAGTTGTCGCTGAAATGGGCCAATGGAACTTGGCGAGAGGTCATCACCGTCGGACGGAGCACGCTGCTCATCGCACAGACGCCCGCTGGCCTGGACGTGCAAGTGGATTGTATGATGCGCGATTCGAACGGGCGCGCAACCGCCCCTTCCCCGGACGTGGAATCACCCCAGCTTTGTTGATCCGGGTAAGGGCCAGCGACGGCAGTATTCGGTTCTTCAACCAGACGTTCCAGTTGGCGAGCAGAAACTGTCGGTGGAATTCCGTGTGCAACGACGGCGGCTGATCGAGTTTTGCCTCGCGCCACCGCGTGCCGCGGAATGGATTGGAAACCGGCGCCAGCCATAGCGGGAGCCGCGTCTCTCTTCCCCCAAAGAGAGGGTCATCCATTAAAGGTTTCAACAGTAATCGCAACTCCAATCGCCTTTCTCCATGGCCCGCAAGCTCCTACCAGCACGAACGCGCCATCTACCTTTTGATGAGCCGGGAGAGCGTGCGCGAGGCGATCCCCCATGAGGATCACGATCGAAAAGCGTTCATCCACCCGCCGAGCCAATGCTGTAAACGCAACCGCTGGCAGGTGCATACGCTGTGCCTAAAGTTGCGTATTGCGACAACAACTGGATCACGGCTTCCTGGCCGGGGGCTTCATCGGGGAACCGGTTGAGGCACTGCTGCCAGGCCTCCTGCACGGTGCAGTCCGGCCGCAAGCGCGCGACGAATTCGTAAGCCGCGGGCCGGAGCCGGAAGAACTGGTTGCTGAAGGGATTCTCCAGGACGATCCACCGTTCGCCCCGGTAATTCTGGCGCCGCACTGCACCGTTCGAACTGCGAAGAGTGCGCTCGGCGCAGATGCCGAAGGGGCACCGGGCGAAGGGGTGGTTGGCGATGGGTAACCGGTCAACCATCTCCAACTTGGTGTGTGAGTAAGCAAAATGGAAAAAGTTTGAACTGACACTTTCACGCTACTGGAAAAACAGCCTCCCGAAAAGCAAGCCGCGAAATTATGCGCCATTCCGAACCGGTTACTGTTTGGTCACCGGGCCGCTGGTCGGGCTGGCGCTCAATTGGCGCACGCCATCAAAGAAATAAATCAAGCCGGAAATTCCGGTGAATGCCGTAGCGCCGGCCGACCAGATCAATAACCATGGATCGGGCCATCTCAGCAACGCCCACACCACGCAGACCATTTGCAGGACGGTGGCGACTTTACCCACCAGCACGGGCCGCACCTTCACTTTGCCGCACGTGTAGTGAATGACGGTCATCCCAATGAGCAACATAACATCGCGGCTGAGAATCATCGCCACCAGCCACAAGGGCAGCCGGGGCAAATAGGGCGTGTGGTCGAAGCTCAACAGGATAACGCCGGACACGAGCAGGAGCTTGTCCGCCAACGGATCGAGAATGGCGCCGAGTTCGCTGCGCTGATTATACCGGCGCGCGATGAAGCCATCAATACCATCGCTCACGGACGCCAGGAAGAACGCCCCCAGCGCCAGCCAACGATGATACGCGATCCCTTCCTGCACATAATAGATCACCTGGGTGATGAAGAACGGCACGAAGAGAATGCGAAAGATCGTTATCTTGTTGGCCGTGGTCATGCCTTCGGGTGGGAGTGTTGCGCGGGCGGGCGGCGGCGTCAATCTTTTCGCAATACGGTGTTGAACGGTTTTTTCCGACCTTGGTGGCGCGCTGTCGGCGCCAAGTAAGACAGTCATCTCGCCTGCCTCGAATTAGCCAATGAAGCTCATTCTTCCCGGGAACACCCGATAATCCATGGACACCCTTGGGACCTTCGGGACAGCCGGGACGGCTATCCTACGTGGTGGCGACCAAGGGCGCGATTTGGGCGAGCGTGGCAGTGCCGGTGGTTCCCAATTGGTGGAGGACCACCGAAGCAGCGGCGTTGGCAAGCTCGAGCGCTTCGCCCAGCGTGGCACCCGCCGCGAAGGCTGCGGTGAGATTGGCCATGACGGCATCTCCGGCCCCGACGACATCAATGGCCCCGCGCACCGGCAAGGCGGGCATGTAGTCAACGGTCCCGTCCGGAGCGGCGCCCACGATGCCTTGTTCCGCCAGCGTCACGATCACCTCCCGCCCGCGGCTTTGGGCCAGCGCGGCGCAGCGGTGTTTAATTTCCTCAAGACCCATCGGGTGCTTGTTTCCGGTCAACACGCCCAGTTCGGTGGTATTCATTTTGAAGGTCACCGGCGGATACGCGCGCAAGCTGCGCCGACTGTCGGCCACAATCGGCAGTTCCGGATCGTGCTTGGCCAGTTGGCGCACGGCCTCGAGAAGCTTGCCGCCGATCACGCCGGTTTCCGGCTTGTCCACCTGGTCGAGCAGGATGAGGGCGTCCACCTGCGCCGCCAGGAACTGCACCGAATCGATCAATTGGGTTTGCAGGGCCGACGGGGTAGGCGTCCAGTTCTTGCTGTCCAGGCGGTTCAATTCCTGGGGCGCTTTGCCCGGTTGGATCATCAGCGGCTTGCAATACGTGAACGTCCGGCGCTCGGGCGTCTGGACAAAGTGCTCCAGGTTGACGCCCGGTTTGGCTCCGAGCGCACGGATGAGCTCGAAGCCTTCGCCGTCTTCGCCCGCGAAGCCGACCGGACAAATCTCCCCGATGCCCAGGGCCACAAGGTTGTTCAAAACGGTGCCAGCCGCTCCGGGTTGACTGCGCACCTTGACGACGTTGTGGACGGGCAATCCGGTTTCAAGCGACACCTCCTGCCGGGCCGGATCAATTTCCAGATAACGGTCCAGACAAAAGTCGCCCACGACCGCGAGGCGCAGGCGGGAATATTTTTCACTGATGGATTGAAAGCGAGCCGCATTCATCACGGCGGGCATTGCAGCGGATCAAGGGATTGTTTTCAAGGGCTGACTTGAGGGGAGCCCGCCATTAATTCGTGGAGCAATCGGTGGAGGAACACCACGTTGTCGCACTGAACGTAGTGCATGCCACCGCCCATACGGGAATAACTTTTGCAGAACCGCAGGTAGTACGCCGGATTGTCTTTGGGCGGTTCGCCAGCGGTCCAATCCCAGCGACCGCCCGCCTGCAAGTCCACCACATAAATGTCGTGGCCGCTGACAATTGGCCGCCCGGCCTGCAACCGCAGATTGTTCACGCAGCTCATACTCTTTTCGAATACTTGCGGTCCCATGATGGCGGAACCGATGGACAGCACCACCCCGCCGTCCAGACCTTCGACCGCCCCGCAAAACGCGCGGAAGTCCACCGCCCCCGCCCGGCCGATGACCGCACCATTGAACAGCGGATGCACTGTGATGATGTCATAACCGATGCCCGGATGAACGGTCAAGGGCACGCCGTGCCGGGTTGCCTGCGCGAGCACGCTCGCGTTGCGCCAGCGATGGACGACGGTTTGCCGCCCCGGTTTCAGTTGATGGATGCGCAGGGCTTGCAACAAATCCGCGCGGGCCGGCGTTAGCGGGTGCGTGGGCTCCTGGCGCAACTGGGCTTCCAACGATTCCGGCGTCGGCAAGGCAACGCCATCTTCATAGATGAACCGCCCCAGGGAGGCGCCATAGCCTTCGCCGCGCAACCCACCAGCGAGCAGGGCCAGGTGAATGTTGCGCCCGGTTTCGTCCCAGGCGCCGAAGTTCCCGGCCGCCACGTTCTCGCGCACGCTTTCGGTGGAGCGGCCGAGAAACGCAAATTCCCAGTCATGAATCGTGCCGGCGCCATTGGTCGCCAGGTGGGTGACCAGGCCGCGATCCATGAATTGATTCAACAGCAACTGACCACCGTTCTTGATCAGGTGCGCGCCGTAAATCAGCATCACGCTGGCCTGACGTTGGCGGGCTTCACGAATCCGAGCGGCACATTGTTGAATGGTGCGCGCCACCGTCGTCTCGCATGGCGGCGGATCATCCGAGGGTTCAATCAGGATGTCCTCCAACCGGGCGAGACTGCGTCGGGATTCCAACGGATACACTTTCAGTCGAGTCAAATCCACCGGGTATTGGGATTGGGTCATTGGTGAAACACTAAACCGAGTCAGTTACCCAAGATCAAATCCAGGAGCGCCGCGCCATCCCGGAAGTCGGGAATGACCACGTCGGCGCCCACGCCGAGCAAGCGCCGGCGTTTCCATTCGTCGAACTTGCCGGAGCCGTTATGGGCTTCGTCGCTGGCCACCGCCACGGCTAGGCCACCGGCTTCCTTGGTATTCTCGATTTCCACGTAGCCATCACCCACGGCCAGCAATTGTACTCCCGGAATCTGGTTCTCCCGGAGAATCCGTTCGATGACCATCTTTTTCGAGAACACCTGGTAATTGTCCTGCGCCCCGTACAGGTGAGGTTCAAAGTAGCGCGCCACGTCCAGCCACTGGGCTTCCTGCCGGACAAACGTTTCATCCGTGCCGCTGGCCAGGTAAAGGGTCAGCCCCCGACGGCGTAAATTTTCCAGAAACGGTCGGGCTTGGTGGACTAACAAATCATCCGGCTGAATGCTCCCCCGGCGCAGACCTTCGATCCGAGACTGAATGCGTTCGTCCAAGCGGCGCAGGTATTCCTTTTTGTACCACAGCGGTTCGCGGGGAATTCCGCCGCGGGCCTGGACACGTTCGGCAAATTGGATCATCTGGTAAATGGTCTGTTTACCGTTGAGCCGCATGATATCATCGGTCATCAACTGCCGGATTGCGGCGTCCGTCTCGCCCGGTTGGCGCGGCAACATTTCCATGAACATGGGCACCATGACTTCGGGCCAACCTTCCCGAATCAGGGACAAGGTGCCGTCGAAATCCAACAACACGTGACTGATCTGTGGCCGGGGCGCAAACCCCGGCGCAAACTCGACCAACCCACGAAATGACGTGGCTGCTTGCATCTGGCGAAGCATTGAATCGGTTCGGGCGAAAATTGCAATGCAGGATACTGCGCGGCCGGCGGCAAACGCAACGCCGGTAGATAGCTGGACGTTGATGTTGCCCCTCACCCAGTCCCTGTCGCTTGGGGTCCTGGGGAGAGCGGGGTTGTTGGGCAGCTTGCATTTTGCCCGGACGAGGCGGCCAACTCGCTACCTGAGGTGGCGGGTGGCGCCGAGGTGAAATCGTTCGTTCGGAGTCGCCGCGCGGGATGGGGGGATGCGCATCGTGGCCCCTTGTGCGAACATTAAGGCGACGTGTCATCGCAGACAACGAAGCAGAGAAAACCGGACGTCGCCAACCTGGAGCAATTGCTCGAACGGTTGGGGGAGGCGACCCGGCGCGACGAGCCCATAACGCTCAGGTTGATGGTGACGGTGGTGGGCCGGCGATCCTTCGGCCCGCTCTTGCTGGTGGCGGGCCTGATCGCCTTCTCGCCGCTGAGCGCGATACCCGGCGTGCCCACGATGGTGGCGCTGCTGGTGTTGCTGGTCGCGGGCCAGTTCCTGTTCCGGCGCCGTCATTTTTGGCTGCCGGCGTGGTTGCTCAACCGGTCGCTCCCGCGGCGCCGAGTCGAGCAGGGCTTGCGGTTCCTGCGCAAACCGGCGCGGTGGATCGACCGCTGGTTGCACCCGCGCCTCGAGGTATTGACCCACGAAGTCGGTGTCTATGTGATCGCGGTGTTGTGCGCGGTGATCGCCGCCTGCATGCCGGCGTTGGAATTAGTACCCTATGAGCGCCACTGCCGCCGGCGCGGCGCTGACGGCCTTTGGCCTCTCGCTCATTGCGCGGGATGGCCTCCTGGCGCTGATCGCCTTGACGCTAACCGGCACGACGGCCGCCTTGGTGGCTCACGCGTTGATCTGAGCCGCGCGCGTGAACTCCGTCAGCGGTCGGTTGATCCCCACCGCAAAGCCGTGAAGAACGAAAGACAGGCAACATGATGTTTCCAGGGATCAATCGGCAAACAGATAGTGCAGGTCATCCAGCGTGAGGCTCTGGGCGAATTTCTCCTCGCCCAACACGTCTTCGGCCAGGGCCTTCTTCTGCTTTTGCAGCGCGCGGATTTTCTCTTCGATGCTGTCTTTGATGAGGAGGCGGTACGCAATCACCTTGTTCTCCTGGCCGATGCGATGGGTGCGGTCAATGGCTTGGTTTTCGACGGCCGGATTCCACCAGGGATCGAACAACACGACGTAACTGGCGGCCGTCAGGTTCAGGCCGAAGCCGCCCGCTTTAAGCGAAATGAGAAAGACCGCCGGACCCTTCGCCGCCTGAAATTTCTGCACCAACTCGCCGCGGTTCTCGGTTTCGCCCGCGAGGTAAAACGTCGGCCAGCGCCGCCGCGCCATCGCTTGTTTCAACAACGCCAACATTTCGACGAACTGGGAGAACACCAGCACCTTGTTGCCTTCGTCCATGAGTGGTTCGAGTTGCTCGAGCAGCGCGTTGAGCTTGGCACTTTCCGCCTTCGAACCGGATTTGACCAAGGCCGGGTGACAGCAGATTTGCCGCAGCCGCAACAGCGAGGTGAGGAAATGAAACCGTTCCTTGGCCAGTTGTTTCTGGGTCGTCACTTTGAGAAGCATCTGCTGGGCGGCTTTCAATTCGGCGCGATAAAGCGTCTTTTGTTCGCCTTCGATTTCGCAAAACAAATCCTCCTCGATGCGGTCGGGCAAATCCTTGGCGACCTGCGTCTTGGTGCGCCGCAGCAGGAATGGGCGCACGCGCGCGGCGAGCCGCCGGCGGGCAAACGGATCGTCCTTGGCATCGAACAACCGCGCGAACTGACTCCGGCTGCTGAGCACTCCGGGCATCGCAAAGGCCATCAAACTCCACAGGTCCAACAGGCGGTTCTCGATGGGTGTGCCGGTGAGCACCAGTCGATGTTCCGCCCGCAGCGCCCGCGCCACCTGGGCGGTTTGTGAGTTGGGATTCTTGATGTACTGGCCTTCGTCGAGAATCACCACCTGCCATTGCACGGGCACGAGGCTTTCGCCGGCGAGGCGCAGTTGACTGTAATTCAACACGTGCAAATCGGCTTCGCCCAACCGGCCCACCAACGTGTGCAGTTCGCTCGCCGGCCAAAGCTTGACGCGTAGCTCCGATGTGAACCGCGCCGCTTCCGCGTGCCAGTTGTCCATCACCGATTTGGGGCACACCACCAGGGACGGTTTCGGAGCAGGCACGGGATTGGCGCCGTCCGCGGCTTCGGCTTCCGTAGCCGGTTCGCGCAACCACAACAGCCAGGCCAGCGTTTGCAGCGTTTTACCCAAGCCCATGTCGTCCGCCAGGATGCCGCCGAAATGGTTCGTGGCCAGGTAGGCGAGAAAATGAAATCCGTCCCGCTGGTACGGACGCAACTCCGCGGTGACCCCGGCCGGCATCGGGGGCGTCACGCGCGCTTTGATTTCATCGGCGCGGCGCTGGATGCGTTCGACCTGCGGTTCGGGCAGGAATTTTTTCGCTGCGTCATCCGCCAGTTGGAGGGCGTGCAACCGTTGCGGTTCAGCGGTCAACTCGTGCGGGATTGAGCCCCAGCCGCGCGAGCCGTTCGTCCTCCTCGCTGTCGAGGTTGAATTGCAACCGGCGCCAGCCTTTGTTTTCGAGCCGGACGTAACTGCCTTTGGCGTTGAGCAGTAGTTTGATTTCCGCCGGGGTGAGCGTGGTATCTTCCACGTCCAACACCACCTGCAAATCGAACCAGTCAATGGTCGTCTCCGTAACGTCGAGCCGCACCTTGCCCGCAACGGCATCCTCGGCCAGCGAGGCCAGGTCACCGGCCAATTGCACGTGAATGTGCGGAGGCAGCGACTTCAACCACGGCACAAACAGTTCCGGAAATTTCTTCTTCACCCGGAGCGACAGGGCGTCGGCGTAATTGTCGTATTTCAATCCCAGCGGTTCAAGCAGCCGGGGCACTTCGTATTGGGTGGACCGGTCATACACCACAATGGTCCCGTCCGCTGTTTTCTTTCGAGGCGACCTCGGCGCGCGATAATTCGGGTCGAACCAATTCTGGCCATCCCAACTTTCTTTCAGCCGGCCATCGCCGGATTCGGCGGCGATGCGCACGACGCATTGTTCGGTCTTACTGCCGGGATAAATGGGTTTGAGTTCGCACTGAATGGCCACCTCCATCGGTACGTGGCGCACCTGTTGGGCAATGCTCGGGGGCAACTCAATTTGCAGCGCCTGAAGAAACTCCACCCCCGACTGGGACTCGAGGGCGGGACCGGGAATCCGGTTTTCCTGATGGGGAGCCAACACGTTCCGGCAGACGGCCGGCCCCGAAAAGATCGTATGGCGGCTGACGTAAAGCGGCGCATGACCGTCCAGCATGAACAGCAGCGGCGGTGCCGGCGTGTCGTCGGCCTTGACCAGACGGACCCGATAATCGCCGGAGCCGTCCTCGGTGGGCTCCAGCTTCCATCGCAGCGGCCCGGCGCGCAGCATCGGCTGGCCATCCTCGTTGACGACACGATTTTCGAGCGCCTTCGTGTGCAGGACCCGGCCCAAAGTGCCCAATCCTTGGTAAGCCTGGTAAAAGATTTCCGGACCGCGGCCGTAATCGACTCGTTCCTCCCACATCTGCCACAACATCTCGGCTTCGGTGGTGAATTCGATCCGCCCATTCTCGTAGTCCCCGGCCAACTGTTTGAACTGTTTGGTCTTTAGCGTCTCAAACGCTTCCTGGCCGGGACGCAGCCATTGCAGCGCAGCGAACTGATCAAAGATGATGAGGCGCAAGTCGAACACGCCCCGGCTCGCCCCGGCTCCCGACAGAAGCTGGTTGCCGAAGGTGGAAAAGGTTTGCTGCCACCGCATCACCTCCTGCTCCCGGCGCCATTCGGCGACTTGCTCCCGAAAGCCGTCCAGATCCGTCACCGGCTCGAGGAATTTCGGGATGCGCAAACCATGCTCCTGGGCCGCGTTGGCCACGCCGAGCCAGAACTGGTGTTCGTCTTTGGGGAATGACGGCCAGATGCTGATCGGGTCCCAACTATTGCCCGGCAACGGCAGCCCCAGATCGCTGAAATCCCAGCGGGTTATCCGTTGGGCCGCGCGACAGCGGTCATAGACCTGTTTGAACTTGCGCAAAAACGTCGCTTCCTGCGGCTGCAAGTCCCGTCCGATTGCGGCGGTCAACAGAGAAACCAGTTGGCTCTCTGGCGGCGGTTTCGGTTGCCAGGGCGACCGAACCTTCTTCCGCTTGCTGGCCAACGTGGAGCTTAGTCCCCGCACCTCGGCCACACTGTTCTCCGCCAGCAGGGCTTTCATGGCCGCATAGACATGTTCGCAGTCGAATTCGGCCGGACAGGAACACTCGCCCATCCAACCCTCGAACTCGTCATAATACAGCGCGACTTGAAACGTCTCCTGCGCCTCGACCACCGCTTCGTATTCCCAGCCCGGCTCGATGGCGGTCCAGGAACCTACCCGGCTTTCGCGAAACAGGACTTCGCCCTTCCGGCGGGTTGGAGCATCGAATCGCTCCAAGTACTTCAGCGCGTTGTGGGGCGCATGCATCTCAAACGTCTCGTTCATTGTGAATCCTCACTGTAAACAGAAAATGCGCCGCGACAAGTGACGAATTGGGGGAGGGGCGAATTCGGATCCTGGCGTGCGACCGTCTCGGGCGGATCGACAGGCGTGGAACGGTTGGAGCCGGCGTTTCCCCTCACCCTGGCCCTCTCCCCCAGCAGAGGGAACAGCAGGCGGCCGCTACGAGACATTAGGAAGCACCAGTTCCAGTCTCCGCGCTTGGTCGATTCACCCCAGAGCCATACAGCGAATCCAACACTTCCAAGGTTTCAGACCAGCGGAGCGCAATTCTCCCTCTCCCCAAGGAAGAGGGCCGGGGTGAGGGGGAACAGGATTCTCGAACCGCCAGGCCGCCATCGTTTCTCCGCGGCGCTTCCCTCACCCTGGCCCGCTCACGTCAACGACGCGCCGGCGAAGGCTCACTGACTGCCGAAGCCCCCTTGTTTTTGCGGCCTGCCCAGGCCGCCTGCCAGCGCCGCAGGACTTGCACAAACACCCGGTCGGCGCGCCGATTGAAGACCCCCACCACCGAATGGCCGAGTCGCAAAGGCAGAACCAGGCAGGCGAACATGAGCACGACGGAGATCAACCGGTTGGGCCAACCGTCCAGTTGCCATTGACCCGACCAGACCCACATCGGTGTTTTGGTCCAAGGCGCAAGGTAGTAAATGGGCCACAAATCACTCGGTGAAGGACCACGCGAACCGATCAGATCGCAGAACAGGTGAACGTGAAACACCGCCAGCGCCATCAAGCCCACGCGCCAGTGCTTTCGGGCCAGCAAACCAAATAGCACGGCCATGGCCAGTCCGCCCAGGATGCCGTGCAGCAGGAAATGATGGTATTGACCGTAATACCAGGTTTCCTCGCGGCCCAACGCGCGGTTGGTCAGATCGACGAGCAACCCGGCGCCATCGAGATCGGGCAGCACGCCGGCCAAGGTCACCAACCGGCAATCGCGGGGATTGTCGGTCGTCTTGGCAGCGATCAGCCAACTGGCAAAGAGATGGGTCACGGGCGACATCTGCGTAGAGCATCGGCCGCCACCAACCGGGAATCAAGCGGGCGGTTCGGAGTCCCGCCTTTGAGCGTGACTATTCAGTAGGACAGGCGTCCCGCCTGTCTCGGACGACCGCAAACCATCGACTTGTACGGCGCCGCCTCATCGATGCACCAGTCACTGCACACATACGGTTTAGGCGGTTTGGGCGCCGGGCCGCCTAAAGGCGGGACTCCAAACGAGTGTTTCAAGCCGCCGATTAGAGGGCCGCCACCCACCTCAGACCAAGTGAGTTAAAAATCGCACATTCAGTTTTACAGCGCCGCCGCAATTCGTTACACATCGCACCCCATTGACAATGCACGAAAAATACGTAGCCAAAATCGCCGCCGAACTGAAGGTGCAGCCGCACCAAGTCGCCGCCACAGCGCGGTTGTTTGCCGATGGCGCCACGGTTCCTTTCATTGCCCGCTACCGCAAGGAAGCCACCGGCTCGTTGGACGAAGTCGCCATCACGACCATTCGCGAACGCCTGCTGAGCCTAACCGAATTGGACCAGCGCCGGGAGGCCATCCTCAAGTCCCTCGAGGAACGCAACCTTTTGACCGATGCCTTGAAAGCCGCAATCACCAAGGCCGAAACCCTGACCGCGCTCGAAGACATTTACCAACCGTATCGCCCCAAGCGCCGCACCCGTGCAACGATCGCCCGGGAGCAAGGACTGGAACCGCTGGCGGACTTGCTGTTCAACCACCAGAACACCACGGATCTGGCCGGCGAAGCACAAAAATTTGTAAACACGGAAAAGGGCGTCGAGTCGTGGGAAAAGGCGTTGGCCGGCGCGCGCGACATCATCGCCGAACGCGTGAGCGACGATGCCCGGGCCCGCAAGCAACTGCGCGAGTTGTTGTGGGCGCAGGGCGCGGCCCGCTCGAAGGTGGTGCCGGGCAAGGAGGAGGAAGGCGCCAAGTTCAAGGACTACTTCGAATGGAATGAACCCGTGAGCAAGATGCCAAGCCATCGCCTGCTGGCCATTCGCCGGGGCGAAGCCGAAGGGGTGTTGATGCTGCGGATCAGCGCTCCCGAAGACGAAGCGCTATCCAGGATCGAGCCGTTGTTTGTCACCGGCCAAGGTCCGGCGGCGGAACAAGTGCGGCTGGCAGTGCAGGACAGTTACAAGCGGCTTTTGGGACCGGCCATCGAAGTCGAAGTGCGACTCGAATCCAAGAAACGCGCCGATGCCGAGGCCATCCGGGTATTCGCCGAGAATATCCGGGAATTGCTGCTGACGCCGCCGTTGGGCCGCAAGAACGTGCTGGCCATTGATCCGGGTTTTCGCACCGGCTGCAAAGTGGTTTGTCTCGACCGCCAGAGTAAGCTGTTGCAGCACGAGGTGGTTTATCCGTCCGGATCGGTCAACGAAATGCGCGAAGCGGCGGAGACACTGAAGGGATTGGTCCGCCAGTTCAATATCGAGGCCATCGCGATCGGCAACGGTACCGCCAGCCGCGAAACCGAAACCTTCGTTCGCCAGATCGGCATTCCGTCCACCATTCCCGTCGTGATGGTCAACGAGAGTGGCGCGTCGATCTACTCCGCTTCCGAGGTTGCGCGCGAAGAATTCCCCACCCATGACCTCACCGTGCGCGGCGCGGTGTCGATTGGCCGCCGGCTCATGGATCCGTTGGCGGAACTGGTAAAACTCGATCCCAAGTCGATTGGCGTCGGGCAGTACCAGCATGATGTCGATCAACCCGCGCTCAAACGGAGTCTCGATGACGTGGTCGTCAGTTGTGTCAACGGCGTGGGGGTGGAACTCAACACCGCCAGCAAACAATTGCTCAGTTACGTCTCTGGACTCGGACCGGTACTGGCGGGCAACATTGTGGCGTACCGAAATGAAAACGGGCCGTTCCGTTCGCGCGCCGAATTAAAAAAGGTGCCGCGTCTCGGTCCCAAGGCCTTCGAGCAGGCAGCCGGTTTCCTGCGTCTGCGCGACGGCAAACAACCGCTCGACGCCAGCGCGGTGCATCCGGAAAGCTACGGTCTTGTGGACGCCATGGCCCGGGATTTGAACTGCACGGTCACCGATTTGATGCGCGACGGTGACCTGCGTCAAAAAATTCAGTTGCAATCCTACGTCACCAACGCCGTCGGGATGCCCACGCTGAACGACATTATGGCGGAGCTGGCCAAACCGGGCCGGGATCCGCGCCAGCAATTCGAAGTGTTCACCTTCCAGGAAGGCGTGGCGAAGATGGACGATCTCAAGCCCGGCATGAAACTGCCCGGCATTGTTACCAATGTTACTGCCTTCGGTGCCTTTGTCGATATTGGCGTCCACCAGGATGGTCTGGTGCATGTCAGCCAGCTTGCCGACCGTTTTGTAAAGAACCCGGCCGAAGTGGTGAAGGTTCATCAAAAGGTCATGGTGACGGTGACGGACGTGGACATTCCACGCAAACGCATCGCGCTTTCGATGCGGACCAATCCCGAACTTGGACCCAGCGCCACTGGGAAAACGTCGCCCGCCGCCACTGGACGCCCGGGGCCTAAACCGCCTGACCGTTCCGCCGCTGCCAAACCCGTGGATTGGTTCACCGAGGCGCTGAATCGTTCGCAGAAGGGGCGGAACTGAGCCAAGCCAGCCCGACTTTCTCTCCGCAAACACGATTGGCCGCCAGGGCGTGGGGAACGCGGATGCCGTCGTCCGCATGGGGAAACGACCCTCAGGATTGAACGCGCCAAGAATGAAGGACGGTGTTTCCACCGTCCTTCCTCAGGAAGCGCCGCCAGTGGCGCGGTTGGGGGTTGGCAGCTTAAAGCGGCTTGTGCAGCCGATAGAATTTCTGACCAGTTGCCGGCGTCACCATGGCCGGGCTGGTGGTCGAGACTGTGCGCCATTCCGTGGCGGGTAAGGTCGTCGGCTTCTTCGAGCACAAACGCGCTGTCGCCCCAGGCCAGGACGAGTTGTCCCTCAAATTGCGCGTGGTAAAGCGATTGTGGTGCGGACACCGGTGCCGCGATGCCGATCAGTTGCAGGTCGAAACTGATGTCCGAACTGCCGCCTTCATCTTGATGAACCTCCACCGCCACCACGTTGTCGCCCGACTGCAAGGCCTCGGGCGAGAGGCTGGTTTGCAGCGTGTAGTTGTCGCCCAGGCCCGCGAGCGACGGGGTGGTGTAGGTGATCGTTCCCCCCGGCATGTTGCACCGAAAGACGTCACTCCCGTTGAGGTACACCACCGCTCCGTCGTCGAATAAAACCGACAATTCCAAAGAACTGTATCTGGTTATATCGCTTACCGTCAGTGCGCTTCGAAAGTAGGTCGTGATGTATTTGGCGTTGGAATTGCCGCCGTAGGAGACGACCGTGGCCTCGTCGCCGTCGCCATAACCCAACTGGGCCGGGCCGCTGGCCCAACCGCTGTCATTGAAGCCAAGCTGCTGCCAGGCGGTGCCCTGGTTCGAGCCGTTGTCCAGGTATTTCCAGCGCGAGCCCCAGGCAACCAACGTCTCGTCCGGACCTGGCGGCAACGTTGGAATGACGCGCACCAACCACATGGTCGTCTCACCGGTCAGGGGCGCGCCGACGGGATTGCTCAACTGGAGGCGCAACAGGTCGTATTGTCCCACAGCCACGGTAGGCAGAGCCAGCAGCGCCGAAGTCTGGCCTTCAGGAAACTCGAACGTGCCATTGGTAAGCACGCCGTTGGCGTCGGCGAGTTCAAACTCCACACTGATGCCGGCTGGGGCCGGGCTACCCAAGGCAAGGGCAATGCCGTTCGTCAAATTGTCCACGTCCTGTTGGTTGCCGCTGCCCGCAAAGCTCAGCGCCAGGGGTGGATTGGTGAAACTGATTATGGTGGTGCCGGTCCAGGTAGCGCCGACGGGATTGCTGAGGGTGACGTCCACCTGATCGTAGTCGAAGGGGTTGATGTTCTGGGGCAGAAGCGAGTGCCAGGTTTCCGGTGGGTCGAATACAAAGGTGCCGGTTTCCAGGACCTCGCCGCCGGCGGCATATTCATAGTCCACCCTCACCAGACCGGCGGACGGCTGGTTGAGCCAAATGAACACCCCTTGCGTTAGACGACGACCCGGCTCCACCGCGCCGGTGACGCCCCCCAACAACATTTGTGGCGTACTGACACTGCCTTGGAAGGTGACAGTATCCAGGCCGGTTAATTCGCTATGAATCGGATTACTCAAGGCGAGATGAATGGTCGGGTAATTGGGCACTAGAAAGCCGGTCGGGTAAATGCGTTTCACCGTTTCGCCCGGATCGAACGTCAGCGTGCCGGTGGCCAAGAGGTTGGCGCTGTCGTCGGTGAACGCATAGTCCACGCTGACGACGTTCGTCGTAAATGAACTCAACCGGACCGGGACACCGTCCCGCAGCGTGCTCATGGCCATGGGATCGCTCCATATTGCCAGGGCCATGCCGACGGGGGCATCGAGCGGTATGTTCATGAAATTCGTCAATCGCCAGGCATCCGTCTCGGCGTTCCAGACGAGGTTGCTGGGATGATACGGCGTCGGGACGCTGAGCCAGTTGCTGCGGATGTCCATCTGGTTGGTGCGCCAGATCCAGCCGGTCGAACCGCTCTGCCAGTTCAGGCCCCAGACGTCATGCAGGTTGTGAATCAGAATGCTGTTCGAGGCCCACATAAAGCCGTTGTACGTCCAGTCGTAATTGTCGCCGAACCGCACGCCGACCAGGTTGCCCGTCGCCAGACAGCGATCTACGCGTCCGGTTGGGGCGTCATAGCCGTCCTCAATACCCTGACCGCAGTTGAGGAACACACTGCCGTAGTGATGCACGTCCTTGCCGGTGCCGGAAAGCGAATTGCCTTCGTGAAGAATCGAATCAAACCAGCAATCCTGGAAGTTCAGCCGGCCGGAGCCGCCGCCGCCCGAATCGACCCCATCATCCTTGGTCCAGCCAAACAACGTGTTGGTGAAGCCGTGCGCCTGTCCCGGCAGCGCCTCGGTGATGTACAGGCCGTCATTGTCGCCATCGACAAAATCCGGCGATTCATCGCGCGTCAAGTCATCGCCAAACTCGATGAAAGCGCTGTCATGCACGTTGAAGTTGGCCTGGGAATATTCACCTCCCGTTATGCACCGCTGCACCAGGGTACGAGTCAGGGTGATCTGATACGAATAGCTGCCGCCGTCGGCGCCATGGCTGAATTGGCCGTGGAGGTACATCGCGGCACAGTCGGTGAGCGACAGGTCGCAATTGGCGCCTTGGAGTGAAATCAAGGCCTGCTGGCCGCGATGGCTGCCAATGTTGTAAAGGCCGCTCGAACATTCATGCCCATTGAACCAGCAATCCCGATAGCCGCTGCCGGTGAAAATAGCGCCGGTGGCGGTGAAACTGGCGTTGTCGGCGTGCTGGATAAAGCCGCCCCAGTATTGACCGACGGCCGCGGGCATGAAGACCACTGGACGATCGGCGGTGCCGTTGATCACGATGTGCCCGGCATTGTTGATGTCCTGGGCCGAGTTAATGATCACAATGGTTCCGGCGCCGATGGTGAGCGTGCCGCCCGCGGAGATGCTCAAGCTGGAAATGACGTGGATGCGCGAATTCTCCGGCCAGACGGTGCTCGCCGCCAGGCTGCCGGAGATCAGCGTCCAGGCAGGGGCATTTTCCAACGTGATCGTTTTGCTGGCAGGCAGCCCGCCGACCTGCGGGCTGTACTCGAGGGAACCCGCCGCCGGGACGGCATCCAGAAACCCGGAGCCAACCCCGCGTCGGATGTTAATGTCGGGATGACCGGCAGCCGTCAACACGCCATTGGCCCGCACGGCATGACCTTCACCGTTTTCCATCCACGCCACCACCGGGATCGGGTAGCCGGTCGGAAAATCCTGTGGGGCGATCAATCGCACATGCGTCCCGGCAAACTCAGCCGGCGTGCTCGCGATGGTTGGATACGGTGTCCAGGGTGGCAAACCATTTTCACTGCCATTGCGGGCGGTGGCTTCCACGATGAACCGAATGGGCGGATTGGTTACGTTGCCGGAAGCGGCGCTGGAGGCCCGGACATTCAGTTCGTGATACCCTGGCTCGTTGACCGTGATCGGGACATCGGTGGGAATCGGGTTGGTGTCCAGCAGCGTCCAATAACTGTAACCGGGTTGGGCGTTGACCGTGAAGGTCACGCTATTGGCATAATTGTAATGCCGGTCTTGCAAGCCCGTGATGTTGAACTGGGCGCGTCCGTTTGACACGCCCGCCAGCATCGCGAGCCCGAGCACGGTGGTAAAACGACATTTCAGGTGCTTCATAAATCGAGTCTTCGAGCTGCGAAGGGCGGCTCTCACCTGCGGTTACTGTTTGTGTAGTCGGTAAAACTTTTGGCCGGGCGCAGCAGTCACCATGGCTGGACTGGTGGCCGAGACGGTGCGCCACTCGGTGGCGGGTAGCTCGTCAGCCTCTTCGAGAGCGTAGGTCACATCGCCCCAGGCCAGAACGAGTTGACCGTCGAATTGCGCGTGGTAAAGCGATTGCGGTGCGGACACCGGTGCCGCGATGCCGATCAGTTGTAGATCAAAACTAATGTCCGAACTGCCGCCTTCGTCTTGATGCACCTCGACGGCCACGACATTGTCGCCCGGCTGCAACGCCTGTGGCGACAGACTGGTTTGCAGCGTGTAGTTGTCGCCCAGGCCCGCGAGCGACGGGGTGGTGTAGGTGATCGTTCCCCCCGGCATGTTGCACCGAAAGACGTCATTCCCGTTGAGGTACACCACCGCTCCGTCGTCGAATAAAACCGACAATTCCAAAGAACTGTATCTGGTTATATCGCTTACCGTCAGTGCGCTTCGAAAGTAGGTCGTAATGTATTTGGCGTTGGAATTGCCGCCGTAGGAGACGACCGTGGCCTCGTCGCCGTCGCCATAACCCAACTGGGCCGGGCCGCTGGCCCAACCGCTGTCATTGAAGCCAAGCTGCTGCCAGGCGGTGCCCTGGTTCGAGCCGTTGTCCAGGTATTTCCAGCGCGAGCCCCAGGCAACCAACGTCTCGTCCGGACCTGGCGGCAACGTTGGAATGACGCGCACCAACCACATGGTCGTCTCACCGGTCAGGGGCGCGCCGACGGGATTGCTCAACTGGAGGCGCAACAGGTCGTATTGTCCCACAGCCACGGTAGGCAGGGCCAGCAGTGCGCTGAGTTTGCCCTTCAGGAAACTCGAACGTGCCGTTGGTGAGCACGCCGTTGGCGTCGGCGAGTTGGAAGTCCACAGTGACGCCGCTGGGGGCCGGACTGGACAAAGTCAGGGCCATGCCGTTGGTAAGGTTGTCCAGATCTTGTTGGTTGCCACTGGCGGCAAAGCTCAACCCCAAAGGCGGATTGGTGAAACTGATTATGGTGGTGCCGGTCCAGGTGGCGCCGACGGGATTGCTGAGGGTCACATCGACCTGGTCGTAATCAAACGGATTGATCGTTTGGGGCAGAAGTGAGTGCCAGGTTTCCGGTGGGTTGAATACGAAGGTGCCGGTTTCCAAGATCTCGCCGCCGGCGGCATATTCATAGTCCACACTCACCAGACCGGCGGATGGTTGGCTGAGCCAGAGGAACACGCCTTGCGTTAGACGACGACCCGGCTCCACCGCGCCGGTGACACCGCCCAACTGCATTTGCGGGGTGCTGACGCTGCCTTGATAGGTGACGGTGTCCAATCCGGTCAGTTCCCCATTTACCGGGCTGCTCAAAACGACGCGCACGAAATTAGCGGACGGGAGAATGAAATCCGTGGCATAGATTCGTTTAACGGTTTCACCGGGAGCAAACGTCAGCGTGCCGGAAGCCAGCGGCGTATCGCCTGCATCCACCAGCGCGTAGCCCACGCTGACGGGGTTTGTGGTAAAGGAACTCAGGCGCACCGGCACGCCATCCACCAAGTCCGTCATGGAAAACTGGTTGGTCCATACGGCCAAGCCGATGCCCACCGGGGCGTTGGGCGAGGTGGTCATGAATTGGGCCAATTGCCAACCATCATCATCCGGATTCCAGACGGTGTTATTGGGGAAGATCGGATCCGGGGCGGTCAGATAGTTGTCATGAAGGTCCATTTGATTGGAACGGTAGGTCCAGTCCGCCCAATTGCGGCCGAAAATATCCCGATGATTGTAGAGCAGGAACGAATTGCTGACCTGCAGAAAACCGTTGTAGGTCCAGTCGTAATTATCCCCAAAGCGCGCCCCAACGGAATTGGCGAGGCTGAGCAGATTGCTCGCATAACAGAGGGGACTGTTGTTGCCTTCGCTCCAACCGCACTCGATGCCCTGCCCACAATTGATCAGCACCGAATCGTAATTCTCCATGACGTGCGCCCCGCCGGACCAAGCGAGGGCTTCGTGCAGGGCGGCTTCGATCCAGCAATTACTGACCAGCACCGTTCCCGGGTCGGCGGAGGATCCGCAATCGATCGCATCATCTTTTGAGAAACCGATCAAGCTGTTGACGAGGACATGAGTGCCGCCCGTGAAGTAAATGGTGTCGTAATCAGCGTCCGCGATGGCGGCGTCAATGTAGTAACTGTTCTCGTCCGGGTATTCAATAAGAGCCGAATGATTGATAATGTGAGTGCCCCCGGAATACTCGCCCGCCGTGATTGCTCGTTGCAGCAAACAGTGATCGTAAACCACGGTGCAATTGTGACCATTGCCCACCTGACCGGCCGTGTTGATGATGGCGCAATTGGTCAGGTACGCCTCGGCGCCGTTATAGATGAACAGTAGCGGTTGTTCGCTCCGGTGGTGCTCGCTGCTTTGGAAATTGAAACTCGTGGCGCCGCCCCCGCCAAACATAATTGTGCCGTTGGCCACCAACCGCGCCGCCGACCCCTCCAAAAGAAAACCACCCCACGCATACGTGGGTTGCTCCGGGGCCACCGGCCCGGTGGCCGCGAACACCACGGGTTGCGCCTGAGTTCCATTGATCACGACCTGGGCACTGGAATTGACATTAATATCAACGAGCGGGTTGAGCTTCACCACGGTTCCCGCCCCGATGGTCAAAGTCGATCCCGTGGGGATGGTAATATCGCCGGTCAAATAGATCCGCGAATTATCAGGCCAGGTGGTTTGGCCGGACAGTGTTCCGGAAACCAACGTCCAAGTTGTGCTCAGATCGGTATTCAAGGGCCGGTTAAACTGGGTCGAGTTCAGGTGGAACGTCAACGAGATCGGGTCGTTATCGGTAGCGGCTTTCAAGAGCACCGAGCCATGCCCACGCAGGAAGCGCAGAGTGTGCGTGGAGTAACCGGTAATGGTGGCGTCTCCATTGACGCGCTGTTCCACGCCCTGCCCATCGTCCAGCCAGCCGATGACCGGAATCTCCAATCCCTGGGGGTAGTTTTCCGGCATCATGAGGTGGACTTGAACGCCCGCAAACTCGCTTTCCGTGGAATTGATGAGGGGATACGGGGTCCACTTGATAAGCCCCTTTTCCGGATTCCCGCGGTTGGACTGGATGATAAACCGGACCAATTGCGGCGTGGCTTCAGTGCCGGTGCTGGTCACCACCCGGCGGATATAGATCTCGTGGTAATCTACCTTGCTAACGGTCACCGATACGTCGATGGGCACCGGATCGCCATCCAGCCAGGCCTCCAATTGATATCCCGCCTGGGGCGGAACGCGGAAGGTAACAGGATTGCTGGTGGTGGTGCGGTCACTCACGCCAGTAACCTGGGCCGAAAGGGAAACGGCTGAAGCCGTGAGAATCAGACAAGACAACGCCAAACGAACTACTTTTTGGTGGAACATAGTAAGGGATTGATACCACTTATCCGCCCATTTGCACAGCAAAATATTGTGCCCGGAGAGGTTCGGGGGGGTATGTCGAGCAAATGCCCAATGACCAAACCCCAAGGACCAGAGAATGACCAATTCCCAATGCCCGGTTGCCGAGCCATTAGCGGATCTCGCTCTGAATGGGGCTTGGAATTTGGTCATTCGTCGCTGGCCCTCGCATCCGATTCTGCCGGCAGGATGCCGGCAGGAGCCGTTGGCAAATCGGACGCGACACGTTAATGAGACGTGCTGTCGGTAACTTCAGGACGCCGGCAGCACGTTGGAGCAATCCGCTACCGCGCCTTCACCTCTTCCAACCGGTCGCAATAGGCGTTGAGCACCCCGGCGATGATCTTCATTTGTCCGTCCACTTCAGCCCAGTGGCGTTGTTCGATGGCTTCGCGTACGCCCGGCAGCGTCTTCACACCGTAACCCGTTTCAAGGCCGGGGGCATAAATGCTGTGCCGATACCATTCGCGACCGGGCAAACCCTCGGGGAGGAGCAGGATTTGTTCGAGGCTTTGGAGCCGGTCATTCAAACGGGCAAGCTGGGCGCCGTCCAATTTCCTATCCGGATTGGTGGCGGCCACCAGCGCTTCATCACACGTTCGGGCGCAATGCTTGAGCCGAGCCACGGCGTTATCAAGCGGGGCGAAGTTTAGAAACGGCACATCGGATTCGCGTTTTGGCGGCAAGTTGGTTTTCGTGGGATCCGCCGCCAATTCGAAGGCGCGTTCGTCAAGCAACCGGTGCTGCTGTTGGGTGCGCTGGCGCAAGGCGTCGGCGAGTTGGTGCAGTTCCTTCGCGTAATGCTCGACGGCTTCGGCAAAATCACTGATCCGCATCGGCAGCACGTCGGCCTCTACCACCCGCAACACAACGCGACCGTCGGTCTTGGCCAACGCCACGCCGTAGGCAAAATCCGGATCACCGAACCGCAGGAAATGGTCGAACGAATCGTAAATCGAATGGTAAATGCCGCCGTCCTCGTCCTCGCCGCCGTAATCCATATCCAGCGCGGCGATGCCCAGGTGCTGGAGGAACGGCGTGTAATCCGAGCCGGAGCCGAGCGCGTGAATGGGAATGATCGAACTGGTGGTCAACCGTTGGGCCAATTGGCGCGCTTCCGTGGATGCGCCATTCTGGCTGCCGGCCACCAGGAGTTTTGCCCGCAGCCGTTTCCGGACGGAGACACCGGTTTGCGGATCGCGCACGGTGGCAGCGACCTGATTCACGAGCGTTTGGAAGGTTTGACTGCCTCCCGCGCTCAGGAAGCCGCGAGCATTGCTGTCCGAATTCACGTATAACACTGCTTTGCGCTGCAGTTCCTCCGCATGGGCCTCGGCCCATTCCGTCGAACCGAGCAAGCCGGGTTCTTCGCCATCCCAACTGGCATAAACCAGCGTGCGCTTCGGCCGCCAGCCATCCTTGACCAGCGCGCCAATGGCCTTGGCTTCCGCCATCAAAGCCACATTGGCCGAAAGCGGATCCCAGGCGCCAAACACCCAACCGTCATGGTGATTGCCCCGGATGACCCATTGGTCCGGATAGTCGCTTCCGCGGATCATCGCGATCACGTCGTAAATCGGTTTCAGGCTCCAATCCGAACTGACCGTCAGATGCACCTTGGCCGGACCCGGCCCGAGGTGGTACGTGATCGGCAACGTCCCACGCCAATTCGCCGGGGCGACCGGACCGCCCAGCGCCGCGAGCAGCGGTTGGGCGTTGGCGTAGGAAATGGGCATCACGGGAAGCTTAAGCACGGTCTTCGCCTCGGCCACCGTCAATCGTTTGGCGTCTTTGTTGGCGCCGATGCCGGGTGTCAACGGATCGCCCGGATAAACCGGCATGTCGGCAACGGATCCGCGTTGGACGCCCTCGGCCGGACGCCAACCGCCCTGGGGATAAACATCGCCCGCGGTATAACCGTCGTCACGCGGATCGGAATAAACGATGCAGCCGATGGCGCCGTGTTGGTGGGCCAGCTTGGGTTTAAGGCCGCGCCAGCCTCCGCCGTAACGCGCAATGACAATCCGGCCCTTCACGTCGAGCCCGTGCCGGGCCAGCTCCTGGTAGTCGTCCGGCATGCCGTGGTTCACATAAACCAATTCGGCCGTCACGTCGCCATCGCCGCCGTACGCATGATACGGCGGCAGCGCGTCAGTGGTCTTGTCCGAGGTGCGGTCGCCGTCCACGGCGGGTTCGTGCAATCGCGCGGTGAACCGGGTTGGCGCGACCATTTCCAACTGGAGCTTCTTGGGCGTGGGGAACAGCACTTCAAACGTTTCAAGGTGGGTATCCCAGCCCCACGCGCGAAACTGTTCGAGCATGAATTCGGCATTGGCCCGGTTGTGCGGAGCGCCAACGTGGTTCGGAGCCGACGACATTCGCTCGAGCCAGGCGCGCTGATCGGCGGCGTTCAAGTGGGTATCGAATTTCTGTTCCAAGTCCTTTTGGGCGGCGGCGTGTGCGGCGGTAAAACCGAGCATGCCCTTGGGCGCTTGACTCGGAGCCGCGATGAGAGTGGTGCCTGTGAACAATGACCAGGCGAGGTTGGCGCAAAGCAGTGACGTTCCCCACAAGGCTGGCGAATGGTGATTTCTTTTCATGTCATTTAATACTGGCAGTTTCAACGGTCAGCCTGCCCGCGTAAACCGGGTTTGACGACGATTTTTTCTGCAGCGGATTGGATTTGCCTTTGACGCGGTTCGTGTGTTTGGTGGTAGCAACATTGGCCGTATCCTATGAAATCAAATCGCATTGAAATCATCGAAGGCGACATCACCCGGTTGGAGGTGGATGCCATCGTCAATGCTGCCAACACCACGCTGCTGGGTGGTGGCGGCGTGGATGGCGCCATTCATCGCGCGGCGGGTCCGGAACTGCTCACGGAATGTCGCACGCTGAACGGTTGTCCCACCGGCGAAGCCCGCCTCACCAAAGGCTATCGGCTGCCGGCCCGTTGGGTCATTCATACGGTTGGGCCCGTGTGGCGTGATGGCCAACATCGCGAGGACGAATTGCTGGCCAATTGCTACCGCCACAGCCTCGCGCTCGCGTTGGAGAACCAGGTTCGCAGCATCGCGTTTCCCGCCATCAGCACGGGCGCCTACGGTTTTCCCCTGGAACGGGCCACCAAGATTGCCTTGACCGAAACGCGGCAATTTCTCGAGCAAACTCCCACGTTCGAAAAAGTCATCTTCGCCTGCTTTGGCCAAACCGCCTTTCAATGTTACTCGAGACTCCTGGAGGCGACCGCGTGAGACGGCCACCAGCGATAAAATCCCAATCGATGCAAAAACATTCCGGAGGTAAGCCGTTCGTTCGCGTTACCAATTCCTCGACTGACCCGGCGGCGGATTCAGCCGGCCACAATCCCGGCCTGGCCTGGACCCGGCGCCGGTTTCTCGGAGCGCTGGGTTTGGGTTCATTGGCGGTGGCCGCCCCGGCGATAGGTGCCGACGACCAGGCCGCCACCCAAGCGGTCGCGGATTCATTCGATCGCGAAGTAAAGGCCTTCATGCGCGAGCGCAAAATTCCCGGCGGCGCGCTGGCCGTGGTCAAGGACCACCGTCTGGTTTATACCAGCGGTTATGGCTGGGCGGACAGGGAAAACGAGGTGCCGGTCAAGCCCGATTCACTGTTCCGCATTGCCAGTGTTTCCAAACCCATCACCGCCGTGGCCATCATGAAACTGGTTGAAAACGGTAAACTGCAGTTAGACGCAAAAGCTTTTGACGTGGTGAAACTGCCGCCCGCGTTGGAACCGGACGCCAAAGCCGATCCGCGTTTACAAACCATCACCATTCGCCAACTCCTTCACCACACGGCGGGTTGGGACAATCGCAAGACGCCCGACCCCATGTTTCGGTCGCGGGAGATTGCGAATATCGTGGGCGTGATCTGTCCCCCCGAACCGCGCGACATCATTCGTTACATGCTGGGCCGGCCCCTGGACTTTGATCCGGGCACCGAATATGCCTACTCGAATTTCGGTTACTGCGTGCTCGGGCGCGTAATCGAAGAGGCCAGCGGGATGGGTTACGAAGAATTCGTGCAACAACAAATCCTGAAGCCCATGGACATCACGCGCATGCGGATCGGGGCCACCCTGCCGGAAAAATGCGCCGAGGGCGAAGTCCATTATTACATGACGCGCAACACCAAAGCCCACAGTGTCTTCGGCGCCGCCTCCCAGAAAGTGCCCTGGCCTTACGGCGGGTTTTGTCTCGAATCAATGGACGCCCACGGCGGCTGGATTGCTTCGGCGGTGGATCTGGCCCGGTTGGCCGCGGCGTTGGTGGATCCGCGCCGTTGTCCCGTGTTGGACAGCGGCACCCTTCGTTCGATGTACGAGCCGCCGGCGCCCCCGGTGTCCCGCAACCGGAAGGATGAACTGGACGATGCGTATTATGGATTGGGCTGGATGGTCCGGCCCGTCGGTATCACCCGTAGCGCGAATTACTGGCACAGCGGCAGCCTGCCGGGAACGTTTACTTTGCTGGTGCGCCGCTGGGACGGCCTGAGCTGGGCCGCGCTGTTTAATCAACGGTCCGAAAACCTCAAACTGCCCGATGCGGCCATTGACATCGCCCTGCATCGCGCCGCGGATCGGGTGCAGGAATGGCCGCCGGCGAATCTGTTTGAACAATGGTAGGGTCGCGCAAAAGTTCGTGGAATTACCTTGGAAAATCGTTGCACCCACGGGCGGGCTGCTTCAAATTACTGCCGCGCGGCGGAGAGATGGCTGAGCGGTTTAAAGCACACGCCTGGAAAGCGTGAGTGGGCTTATACCCCACCGGGAGTTCGAATCTCCCTCTCTCCGCCAGTTCACTTTCTGGCAATCAAATAACCCTCGAATGCATCCCCGCGGTTCTTTGCGGTAGGCTTTTAAGCGAACAACCAGTTCGATCAATCCACAATCGCTTTCTGGCTCGTGATCACGGAAGCGCCGGTGCCGTTGATGACGTGCCGGATGCCACTGTTGCGTTGGCCGGACAACCGAATCGCCACCAGATGGTGCATTTTGACTCCAGGCGCCGTCGGCGTTTCAATGGCATTCTCAGCGATCACCGGCGCCGCATAGAACACGCAATAGACGCCCACCCCCCAGGCTTCATGGCTGGTAACCTTGTCGGCCACTTTGTACGAGGCGTAACCGGTAACACCCTCGTGCTGCCATGCTTCCTGACTCGGCGGATCGTAGGGCATTTCAGATTGGTAGAAATAGACGCGACCGCCGTTGCCGTTCCACACCGTTTGGTATTCCTGGCAATGTTCCACGAACAAACCGTAGAGAGTGACGTGGTCGCCGTTGACGATCAGTCCGTGTTTGTTGGGGTTGGAAGTCCAGCCCGCGCCCCGGCCATGGTCAGCGCGCCAGAGCCAGAAGTTGTCCCCGACCACATCGTGGCTGTTGATCGTGACCATACAGGTCGCGCTTCCCGCCTGCGCCCCGCCCGCACGGCAGAAGATGTCCCAAAGAAATATGGGATCGGCTGCGTGAGTATTACGGCTGCCCGGCTCGCCAATTTGCACCAACGTTTCTGAGTTGTTGGTGCCGGCTTCGATCAGGAGGCCGCCCAATTTCACGCCATCCACGTCGGCGAGGGAGAGCGCGGAAGTCCCGTTAAGCGGTTGCAGCGTCGCGTAACCCAGCCCCATGACGATGGTGTCGGATCGCGTTACGCGGAGACAATCATCCAACGGATAAATACCCGGCGTGAAAATCAAGTGTTTCCCCTGATTCAACGCGGCGTTGAGGCTGGCGGCAGTGTCCGTACCGGGATGTGCCAGGTAGAACTGGTCGATGGGGATGGAATCTCCCGGCGTGGTGCCAGTGGACCAGGTAGTTCCCTGCGTGCCGTTGGTAGCGAGGCTGGGAACCCGGACAAAGTAGCGACCCACTTCGTCAATGAACAAATACGGCTTCTCCCGGACCACCGGCGTTTTTTCAATCACGGTGTACGGCGGCTGCGGCCACGTGCCCGCCGGCGGATTGACCGTACCAACAAACACCATGTTCCAATTCCCGCCGCTCCAACGGCCCCATTCGGCGTTGCGCGAGAACCATTGCTGCTGGGAGCCGGAATTGATTTGGCCGTCAATCTTGCAGTCCGCAATGAAGCCGCCACTGGACCAACCGCCGTCCCACAGGTTCATGTCGCCCTTCACGTGGACCCGCCGCAGCGCGGTGGCCTGCGACACAGCCCATATATTGATGTTCCGGTCCTGCGTCGGCGTGACCGACAGGTTCTCGACGCAGCGCCAGAAATTGCACGTGGCGTTATTGTTCCTCATCCAGCGGGCCTGGCACCGCACCGCGCCGGTGATGGCTACCTCGTCGGGCGATTCTCCCAATCCGAGCACCTGCGTGTAAAAACCCACTTGCACGTCGAGGTCGTATTTCCCCGGCTTGAAAAAATACGCATAACGATTGGGACCGAACTGGGCGCGTTCCTGCTGACTGAAGACCGCGTCGAGCCGATTCTGAATGTTCGTCATGGACGGATCGAAGATCAGCACGTTCGGGCCAAAATCCGGAACGGTGCTGCCCGGCCGGGAGGGTTCGGCTCCCAAGCCGGAAACGGAGACGATCGTGGAGGCAAGCAACAAGATGGCAAGAACGCTTCGTCGAGTTTTCATGGTGATTAGCAAAGGATTCAATTGGCTGATTCCAGATGCGTGCGAGTGGCGACGTAAAGCTCTTCAACTTGAGGATCAGGCCAGGCGACGCTAAACGGGGAAAGGAACGCGATAACACGCTCCTTACTTTGCTGGGGATGCGCGCTCTTGGCCGCCCCGACGAGCAGTTCGGCATGGACTTGAAGGGGCACATGCACGTCAGTCGTCGGCACTGCATGGAGCCGGCGCATCGCTAACGGGGACTTGCCACGCAGGCAAAACACCACCGTGTTGGTGTCGAGGAAATAAGTCACAAGCGAGTCTTAATTAGCGCTGTGACAATCAAGCGGTCGTATCGTACCGCGAGGGGGAGCGGCGAAAGTATCGTCGTCCGCCAGCGAACCGAATAACGTCAACCATCCGGGCGGGTAACCATTGGCCACCGCACATGCCTCCATCGCCGCGATTGCGGCGGCGCGGTCAGCCTCGGGCTTGACGCGCTCCTCGATCCATTCGGAAATGGACTTGTGCTCGCGACGCGCGGATTCCTCCACGTGCCGGACGAGGTCGGCTTTTAAATTGATGGTCAGGGTTGCCATGACAAAACCGTACTCGACGGCACGGCAGCGCGCAATCGAAGAAACGTGATAGAACAACGTAATTCTCGAGCCGTTGGCTTAAAGTGGCTTTGGCGCCGACCAGTCTGGCGCTCCTACGGATTTCGGACTTGGCTCGCAGCCTTATTTTTTCGGAAACGGCAACTTGTCCGGGATCGTCTCCGACAAGGGTGTCTCGCCGCGGATCATCTGCGTGGCGGCACCGGTCAGTTTCAAATACCAGTCCGAGGGCAGGCCTTCGTACGTGACAAAGTACTGGCCCACGGGGATTTCGTTGGAGACTTTGTAGATC
Source organism: uncultured Verrucomicrobiae bacterium (assembly GCA_963788655.1). GTDB lineage: Bacteria > Verrucomicrobiota > Verrucomicrobiia > Limisphaerales > JAFGQR01 > JAFGQR01. Next base: position 124,008 of record CAWBHS010000081.1, read on the forward strand.
GCCGTTCCTTCATTGACTTCGTCAAACATCCCGACGAACACGGTCCGAATTCCCAAGCTCTTAAAGATGGCAAATTGCCGCCAATAGAATTCGCCTTTGCGCCGCGGAATCATGGTGGTGCCGGGGGCGGTGCGACGCAGGTTGTCCCAAGAGAAACCGGGAAAGGCGGTTGGCATGTAACCGATTCCCAACCCTTTCAACTCAGCCAGGTCACCCTCCCACACGTCATGACGCAGTCGGTCCATGCTCGCGTTGTTCCGATAGCGCCCGGCGTCCCAGGGACTGATGGCGTCGAACATCCGATAGACCTTGGCCCATCCCGGATCCGGACGTGCTTCGCCGCGCTGCGTCCGCCAGTGGGGATCGATTCCGCCGATCAAATAGATGCCTCCGTATTGCGGGTCGTTCTTGAAAAACTTGATCAATTCCTCACCTTGCTCCGACGTCCAGGGGCGGTCCCGAAAACCCAATCCCCACAGCAAGACCACGGGCTTGCCCTGATGATGAAGGTAGCGTGAATCATCGCGAAGCTTTACCTGGTCACACAGGAATTTCCAGTCGTCCATGACCATCGAGGTCCGGCCGTTGCGCCCCATCGAAAGGTCGAGCATCATTGCCCAGACGCGTCCCTCGCGGTGACAGCCCTCGCGCACGTTGGCCAACACCATGTTGACATGACGCCGGCGAGCGGGATTCGTGGTTTCGGAGACGAACCGGCTCAAGAACACGCCGTCGATGCCATACTCACGCATCCATTGGCAGTGCAACAGCACGGGGCCTTTGCGGAAGGCGCTGTAAAGCCGGGCGGGCGAGCCATCGGGCATTTTGAGCCCCGGCACGTCGCATAAATCGTCCGGGGCATATTGGGATACCTCGGGCCACATATCGACGACGAACCGTCCGCCACCAGCGCGATCCAGTCGGCTTCCCCAATGGGAGAAACCGAATCGCGTACCATCGCCGGGTGTGTTGAACCATCCCTGGTAACCGCAGAGAACCTTCCCGTCCAAGGTCGTAGCGTCAATGTCCGTGCGCGTGGGGCCGGTGTATGGACGAAGCCACGGTTCGTCTGGCGGTTCGCTGGAAGTTTCGGCGGCACCGGCACCAACGCCGAGCAACAGCAGGAGGACCAGCGGAAAGCAGCCGGCAATCAGGGAGACAATGGTGACGCGGGAACACTTCAGTATGCTTCGGAGGAATAGGTGTGACATGATTGGAATTCTAGTAAAATTGTCTGGCAGCAGTATATCTCAAAAGTTCTTTCCGTCATCGCGAGTCGTTTCCGCTGAATCATGATTACGGTCCGCCGCCCAGATGGCACGAATGGCGTCCTCGTCGCCCAAGCCCTCAGGCACGGTTGGACTCCGGTTGTTGGCGTAGTACCAGCGCATGCTGTCTCGCGGTGAGCGCAAGGTACGGCTGCCAGGCATTTCGAGATGGCCGTTGGGGTCGGTCCGCCGCAACCAGTTCCAGGCGTATTGCAGCCAGTTGCTGCGATACTGCCGGCTCTGGTGCGCAAACCACGTGATTTCATCGTAACCCCAAATCCAAATGCTGCCGGCGCGAGCTTGTCCCGGCGTCCGACTCACACCCCAGTTGTCGATCTCCACCAGGTAAGGCAGATGTTCGCACGTCCAACCACTGTAGGTTCTGCCGCCTTTGCTTCGGCCATAGATGCCGTCGGAAAAGCCCACCTTCAAGATGGCTTCCTGCGGCTTGTCCGGCACCTCCATGATCCGCAAGGGGAACGAATGGAAATCCATCAGCAATTGTCCGTCACGAACCAAGCCGCCGCTGGGAACGTGCGAATCGATTAGCACGAGATGCCGACGGGCGTGTTTCGCGGCATAAGCCCGAATGAGCGAAAGCACCTGCGCATAATGATCCAGATGACGGTCGTTATGGTTCATCAGTTCGGTCTGGCCCAAATGGATCGCTTCGCAGCCCACGTCGATGAACGAGGCCCCCAGGTAATAGAACCAGCGCTTGGTTTCGGGCTGGCTCACATCGGGAACTGAGTTGCCCGATCGCCAATGGTCTTTGAACTGCCCATCCGGATAAAGCATGTCCGCGTACCGGAAATTCCGTTTTTCCACCGGCTCTCCGAAGGCACCAAACACCCAATCCGGCACCGGCACTTGATCCACCTGCCGGGTTACGATTTCGAAGATGCAGGCTTGCAAAATCATGTCCGGGTCAGCGGCAAGGACCTGCGGCAACTGTTGCTTCGCTCGTTCGAGATTGCGCAGCAGATTGGCTTCGCCGCCCCACAGGCATAGGCTGCGTCCAATGAACTTCGCGCCCGTGCGCTTGAGCATCCGGATGTTGTCCTCGAGGTCGCCCCGGCCGTTGAGCAGGCCCTCCATGGTAATTGATCGCGATAGATAGTTCTCCAACACCTCCCGCGAGATCGTCTTATCAAACTGATAGTTGGGGGTATCCGAAACCGACGGTTCGCCCGCAGCGTCCAGTCGGATTTCACTAAACAAGCAGCCGATGACCAGGTAAACAACGGTCCAGCAGCCAGCTTTCCGCGCGCTTTGAAGAAAGGAACTTTTCATGTCAGTGATTTATGACACGATCATGGCAAGTGGGATCCGCGTTGCCGAGTCTTATTTACATTCCACCGCCAGTGGTTTTGCTTTGACTATTCGCCGTTCGTCTGGTCTAATCTTATCGGAATTCACAATGAGTAAACCAATTGATAGCCAAGTTGCCATGCGCTTTTCAAAACAGGCGGTACGGGGTTTTCAGTCGCCGTTCTTCATTGTTAATGCAAACCGATTGCTGCTGCTGTTACTAATCGGCTTGAGTGCTCCCCAGTGCCTTCGGGCCGATTTTGTGGTGTTCGCGGGCGCGGGCAAACCAGTGCCAACGGAATTTTCCCTGGTGACCACCAACCGGGAACTGGTCTATGGCGTCTCGGTGGGACAGTCACCGGTAGCGGGAACACCGGCCTATGAGACGTTTTCCGGGAACGTAAGCTTCGGCATTCCGACGACGTACCTGTTACAGGAAGATCCTGCCGGCAGCGTACTCGCCCACGTTTTGACCGGGCTGAACCCCAATCGACGATACGCATTGAAAGGGACCACGATTCGAGGCGGTTATCCCGACCGCTGGACCTTGTTCGAGTTGCTCGGGGCGCAATCGATTCGTAGCGCGCACACCACCAATTGCCTAACGACCGCGCAAGTTCCGGATTCTGGCCGCCAACCAGGTCGCCCTCAACACCGGGGCCAACAACACGGCGGACACCGGTGATTGTTTCGAGTGGCAGGACGTGCAATGCAGTCCGGAAGGCACGCTGGTGATTTACAGCCGTCAATACACCGGGCCGGTACCGGGGGGAACTGCGGCGGGCGTTTATGCTTACGCTTTGACCTTTCTGCGGGTCGAGGAGTTCGGGGACGCTGCGGGGCCCGTCATCATCAGCCAACAACCCCAAAGCCGAACAGTGTTATATGGAGGCCAGGCCACATTTTCGGTGAGCGCTTTTGCTTCGGGCGCGCCGGTCTCTTATCAGTGGCTAAAGGACGGAGCAGCCATCCCCAACGCTACCGGCAGCCTCTATCGAATTCTCTATGCCACTTCGCCGGATGCGGGCGTTTATTCGGTGGTAGTCAGTAATACGGTTAACGCGGTGACCAGTGCGCCGGTGGCGTTGGTAGTGGGCTCGCCAGCGCCCTTCATTGTCGCCCATCCGGTCAGCCAGTTGTTCGCAACGGGAGCCGATTACGTGTTTGCCGTGCAGGTCGCGGGAGCACTGCCGCTGCACTACCAATGGCAGTTTGAGGAAGTGGATCTGCCGGGGGCCACTGCCCACGAACTGTTAGTAGCGGGAGCGCAGCTTGAAAACACAGGCCGTTATCGGGTGCTCGTTTCCAACGGTTACGGAACGGCGATCAGTTCCAACGCCCTCCTGACTCCGTTCACGATTGACGGCGCGTTGAATTCTCCGAACTTAGATTGGACGATTTCGTACTTTGATGAGTGGCCGATTCAATCCCAGGTCACCCATGACGGTTTCCTGGCACTGCAGAGCGGACCGTTGAGTGGTTATAACGCCCAGGCAATCGAAACGACGGTGGAGGGACCATGTACGGTCGGCTTCTGGTGGAAACTCAGTTCACCGAACCAGACGAGCACCTACTCGTTCACCGTGCCTTGGATCGAGCAAGTTCGATTACGCGGCAACGCCGGATGGGAATATCATAACGTTTACATTCCCCCGGGGGCGTTTACGTTGAAGTGGCAAGTCAACAACAGCGGAGCGCCCACCTCGGACAAGGTCACGGCCTACCTGGACGAGCTGACATACATTCCCGGAGGAAGACCGCCGCTGGTTCTGGTGGAACCAACGCAGCAGTCGTTACTGGCCGGGGCAGCCGGCACCTTCCGCGCGACCGCGGAAGGCTTTTCACCACTGCGCTACCAGTGGCAGTGCCACGGGGTCGATATGCCCAACGCCAACAACCCGGTGTTCACCGTCCACAACGCGCAAGCCGCGCAAGCCGGCACCTACACGGTCATCGTCTCGAATGACTACGGCAGTGCTTCCGCCAACGCTGAATTGAACATTGAAAATTCCGCGCCGGTTTTCCTGCCTTGCTCCACCAACCTTTTCGCCTTGCCAACCGGTGAGACCTGGCTCCGCGCGCGGCTGATCGGCAGTGAGCCTCGCAGTTTCCAATGGCAATTCAACGATACGCCCATCCCGGGCGCTACCAACGAACTTCTCCAACTCCGCAACGTGGACACTAATCAGGTTGGCCACTATTCAGTCGTCGTCAGCAACACCTTCGGCCACGCCACTGGGCCGGATATTTGGCTGCAATTGACGGAAGTCCACCATGTCCTGCACATCAGTGTGGACGGTTTGGGCGCGACGCAGCTTGCCCGCGGCTTGCTGGATGATCCGGAACGATTCTCGAATTTTCAGCGGTTGCTCGATGAGGGTGCCGGAACGTTGAACGCCCGGTGCGACTATTTCGCGTCCATCACTGTTCCCAACCATCTTTGCATGTTAACCGGTCGGCCGGTTTTGCAACCGGAAGGCCAACCGGACACGGTGGCGCACGGCTATACTGCGGACAGTTCGTCCCCCGGGGTGACCATCCACGCGTCCGGCAACACGAACGTTCCGTATAAAGCCAGTGTGTTCGACGTCGTCCATGACCACGGTCTGAGCACGGTTTTCCTGGCGGGCAAATCCTCCTTGAGCATCTGTGCTGACAGCTACAATGCCGTCGCCGGAGCGCCGGACTTGATTCCGCCGGACAATGGCCCCAACAAAATTGATTTCGCCCAAATCGCCAGCAGCGGTGTCTTGGTGGACGTGGTGGTTTCGAATCTCGTTTCGTCCAATTTCCCCAATTATTCGTTTCTCCATTTTGCGGACACCGATTATGCCGGACACAGTTACGGCTGGGGCTCACCGGAATGGTTTGATGTGTTGGCCAACGTGGACACCATGTTAGGAAACATTTTGACCACGTTGGAAACCAATTTGCCTTATGCCGCCCAAAGCGTGATCGTGTTGACCGCCGACCACGGCGGCGGAGCCCCGGCAACGACGCACGTCTATCCGACCGAACCGCTAAATTTCACCATCCCTTTGCTGGCTTGGGGACCTGGCTTTCCGGCGGGCGAGGACTTGTATTCGCTGTTTGCCAACCGGGAAGATCCGGCACCAATTACGTGGACTATAACGCCATCTGGCAGCCCTTGCGCAACGGCGACAGCGGCAACCTGGCGTTGCAATGTCTCGGCCTGCCGCCGATTCCTGGCTCCAGCATGATTCCGCGGCGGCCGGCCAGCGCCCCGCCGGAATTGACGATCCAAGTTCAGGACGCGCAAACGATGATTTCATGGTCCACCGCCGCCCAAGGTTACCGTCTGGAAAGTTGTGAAGCACTTGGCGCAGTTACGCCATGGCTGCCTGTTACCGAAGCCGTCCGCACCACCGCCAACATTTTTATCTATCCGGTGCCGGCGGGAACAGCGTCACATTTCTTCCGTTTGCAACGGGACAATCCCAGTCAGGAATCCTTCTGACAGGCCTGCTACGGAGGAGTTTCCTTGGAAACGCCAATGCCGGCCTGCTAAGGTCCGCTTCCATGAAACGGATTCTTTGGCAAGCGTCGTGGCGGTTCAGGGCGGCCATCCTTCTCGGTATACTTTTCCTCGTTGCCCTGACTAGCGACGCAGCGACGCTTGGACAGCGGGCCCGCTACCTCTCGCTGACAGCGTTGAAGAACAGTCCGCCCCCGTTTGCCTCGGTGGACTTCATCTATGGCCCAACGCAGAACATCGCCGGCAAAAACTGGCAATGGTGGCAGTTGGAGGTGCGGAGCGAGGCCGGTCAGGAAACGTCGCCGTTATTTCAGTTACGAGCGTTGACGTCAACGAATCCGCTGAAGACACCCGGAGACGCCCTTACCTTCGCCCGTTATATCCTCCGGCTGCCCGCGCTGAACGAAACACTCGAATACCGCAATCGCCACACCGGGAACACGCTGTTGCCCGGTTGGAAGAATTTCAAACAACACTTCATTCCGCACGCTGCCGAGTCTTCAGGATGGCGACAGGAAGTTCCTGAAACCGGTGAATATCTCGGCCATGTGCTGACGTTGACGTATGTGGGCGGCAGCAACAATTGGGACGACTGGCCGGTGGCGAAGACGTTGGCGCTTGATCCGGAATTGCTCGTGGGCACTGGGCGAAATTTCAAGGACAGCGAAGGCCACCGCTTACCGCAACAACCCGAACGGCAAAACTACAATTACATTCCCTTCGTGGCCGAGGACTATCGGGTGATGATCGCGGCGGGCATCAACCTGTTCACCATCAAACCCAACCAGGAGCAATGGGTGCGCGCGGAGCCGGTGTTCTACTTGCGCGGCCCGGGCGGCAACCCGCCGTTGCGCTACCCGGCCGACTTGTACCGTGCGAATTACCTGGGCTCGGTGATGTTCATGGACGAGCCCTCGATCCTGATGGTGGGCGACCAGCTCATTCACAACACGCTGCGCTATTTTTCCGATGCGGCCACCCTCATCGAGAAACGGACCCGCACCACTTATAAGTCAGCGGGCAATTATGGCGCCTATTCGTTGGAAAAAGCCCTGATCGGCCAGGGCGTCAACTTCGGCGACATGCGATTGATGCAATGGGATTATCCCTCCTGGGAAACGCTCTACGACACGACCTTTTATCAAATGAAAGGCGGCGGTAATGGACTGGTACACGAAGGCCGTTACCAATTGGAACCGTTCGACCAGGTAGTGGAAAAATTCACCGGCCAACCCCGGGCGCACACCGCCCGCGAGTTGCTGCAATACCACTACGCCTTCCTGCGAGGCGGCACGCGGCCGTTCGGCAAGTTTTGGGGCACGGCCATCTACGGCCAGTGCGATACGAACATCGCGCCGTTGGCAGTGACGCTGGCCTACGACATGGGCGCCCGTTACGTTTGGTTTTGGACCTCCGATCACGATCATCACGTTCCCTGGCAGGAGCAACTGGCGCTGGCCCGGACCTTGCAACAGCACGCGCAAGAGAATCCCCGTCCGTCGATTTGCGGCACCCCACTCCAACTCGACGCGGCGATTGCTATTCCGAACGGCTATTTCTTATCGCTGGACAATCTTTGGTGGGTGCGTGTGCTGGACAATGAAGGCCAGAACGAGGCTTCCCAAAAGTACCGTCGCCTAATGCAACGGGCCTTGGCGGAAGTGCATCGCTGCCTGGACCGCGGGGAGAGCTTCGACATCACGGTGGACGATGGCCGGCCAATCAAAGGGTACCGCCGCGTTGCGCGGGTGGATGACCGACCGTGATGGAGCGTTGCAAAATCCGAAGCTCGACATGCAACCCGCTTGGAGGGTTCAGGTCAAGCGGCCGCCAAGTTTTGGCGTGGGGCAGTCATCTGCCGCGGTCGGATTCGGATCGTGCGCCTGATGGCTAATCATCATTTACCATCGCCGGACTTTCACCGGCTGGACTGGCAGCCTTATGGGCTGCGAACGAATCGACACGAACCGACACAAATGGCATGGGCAAACGAACTGTTTTCCGTTGAAGCATGAGTCACCGTCTGGTGACCTTTTGTTTTCGTTCAATACCCGATCAGAGTCTCAATCTGTATTCGTGTCCATTCGCGCCATTCGTGGTTGAATTGAATGGATACGGCTTAGCACCATGAAAGAGCCTGTTTAGCGCCCGGTCTTTGACTTCGATCCTCTCATTCGGTGTTCGGATTTCCCTTCGCCTGGGCGGAGTTCTGACGCATTTCGCGGACGATCTTCTGAAGACGCTGATGTTGTTCGAGATTGACCACCTGGAGGGCCTTGGACTTCTCTTGGGGCGACATTTTTTTGTTGTTCAAAATCTCCTGCCGGCGGCCTTCGACCAACTTGGTCATTTCGTAAATCGGTTGTACGGCTTGGGCCGGCGCGCCGTATTGGGTGGCGTAGAGTTGGGCCTGTCGATAAAGCGGATCTTTCGTAAGTAAAAACACGAGGTAACGGTCCGGGCTCAGGACTTCCTTGATCGCTGTGTCTCGTTGGCGTTGCCAGCGTTCCCGTTGTTTGGCGCTCATGGCTTCCGCGCTGCCGTAATCAAGCTGCATCGCATGGTCCAGCGGATCGGTAACACGGAATACTCTCCGAAACTCCTCCGGATTGGGATTGAAGCCGCGTAATTCATCACGCAACCGCGAGGCGTTGTACGAATAGCGCAAGAGAAACTCCTCCATTTCTTCGTCGTTGAGCTCGCGTCGCAACTCAGTGCGCGTTTGATCACGCAACCGGGCGGTGGCCACCGGGTTCTGGGCCTGTCCGGCATTCGCCTGTTCCCAGAAGGCCTGTTGCTGGCGATCCAGCGATTGGCGGCAGACGGTTTGCACGGCCTGATGCTTCGAGGGCGAAAGCTTCCCCAGCACTGGGCCGGTGAGCTGCACGTCGGTCCAAAAAACGGCTTCGGTGTTTTGAGTTTGCGCCACTTCTTCGCCCAACAATTTGCCGATGAGGGCACGCTCGTCCTCTTCCAACTGGCGGGCGCGCTCTTGCAACAGGTGGGGTAACGTGGTCATCGCATAATAGGATTCCGGTCGCCACCATTGCGGATCGTTTTGCTTGGCAATCTGCAATCGCTTCTGGGCAAACAGTTCGTGGATGTCGCCCAACACAATCTGGCGCACCGTCGCCTCCGGGCAACCGCAGGTGCGCAGATTGCCCATGTAGGCGAGGTATTCGTCCGATTCCACATCCTGCCAGCTAAAACTCTTCGCGGCCGGCGTCGGTTTCCGAGACAACTCTCGGACGATGGTCGGTGGGGCCGACGGGGAATTCGTCACGGCAACCAGTGCAACCGGCGGAGCAGCAGTAGCTACGGTCGCCTCGGGAGAAGCGTTGAACGAAAGCGATGCGGTCCTGGATCCAGTCACGGGCGAAGACTTCGGAAAGCTGGTGGTAACAACTTTGGGTTGCCGGTCCCTGGAAAACAGTGCGTAGCCCGCAATCGCCCCAACCAGGGCAACATTGAGAGCCAAGAAAACCTGCATCAACTGCCGCTCGCGCATACTGTAATCTGCAATGCCAGTGACCATCGGGCCACGGGTGAAAAAACTTCCTAATTTTACGCCATCAGACGCGCAATCTCAAATCCGATCGGCGAAGGCCAACGTGCGGCCGGTAGAACCGAAAGAAATGGCGGGTAAGAATGACCAATGACCAAGCACCAAAGAAGGCCCAAAATTCAAGCCCTAAGCTGCATTCGCAAGGTCTGCCGCTGGTCGGCTGGGAATTGGACCTTGGACGTTGGTCATTTTCTGGTCATTGGGCAGTGGACATTGGTCATTTTACGGACGTCCCATTCCATACTGCCGGCAAGATGCCGGCAGCACGCTACGGCAACGTGCTGCCGGCGTCCCGCCGGCAGAAACGGATGGAACGGCGGGCAGCAAAGCCCAAGCGCCAAGCTCCAAGATCCAGAGAAGGATCAAGGACCGAGGACAGACGCACTCGCAAGGTCTGCTGTTGATTGGCTGGGATTGGGATCTTGGACCTTGGTCATTCGCTGGTCATTCGGCAGTGGTCATTGAGCATTTCACGGACGCCTCGTTCCAAACTGCCGGCAAGATGCCGGCAGCACGTTTGCGCCACCGCAATGTTTTCTGCTCGGCAATGCCTCTCGGATTTCAATCCGCGAAATCGTACACCACGCACTTAACGCAATTGGGCTTGAATACCTTCTCCACAAACTCTACGTGCGCGGGATTGCCCTGGTAATCGTCTTGCGCTTTTTTGTCGGTGAACACGATGTTCAAAGCCACTTGGTAGCTCTGGTCCACCACGGGACGATGACTGGCCACCATTTTGCCGACGTGGAAATTCACGATGCCCGGCGCCTGCGCCAGGTATTGTTTGGCGCCGGCCACGAGATCATCGGCGGCTTGTGGTTTCTTCGGATCAGACCAAAAAATAACGACGTGAGAAAACATAGTGCTTTGCTTGAATTTGCTTTGTTTCGATGGCGCGCAGTGTCAATCATCTGAAGGCAATGCTGCAAGCGGGAAATCCGGGGTGGCAAAACCGAAGCGACTCAAGCAATTTGCCCGGCTCGGGCTGTTGAGCTTGGAGAGCTTTTGCCAGGCATGAGCAACGACCGCGAGGTCAGGCCCGGTCAAAGAACGTTGGCTTGGATTCCTCACGGGTGGGGTTCACTCTGTCCAGCGAGGGAGCGTTTCGTCTGGGTACGGCGGATCGTTGGGGTCGCCGTTTGACTGAAAGAGTCATGTTCGAAAAATCTGGGGAATGGACCCCAGCGCGACAACGGGGAGGTGGAGGTTCGATCCCTCCGCCTTACCCTCTGAGACTCCGTCGAACCCTGATATTTCCGCATCGTTTCCGCAGTGCGGGTCGCGTTGACGTGGGAATCCTATGGCGTTCGAGGAACAAAGGTTTCCCTGTGCCTGGTATGGGGTTGACGAACGCGCTGCGGGGAAGTCAGGGCTCGACGGAGTCTCGCGCTACCAGGTGGTTGGGGGCGGCGGCATTGCTTTGCGTCCCAACTGCTCTGGAGCGGGGCACGGACATTGATTCGCTCACGCCCGCTCGCTCATCTCTGGCGGGGCTTGCGGCGGCACCGCAATTCCTTTCGCGCCTTTCCAAGGCGCTCAAGTCGGACGCTCAAAGAGTTGCTCGGGCACAAGCGTGTGGAAACCACGATGATTTATACGCACCCGATGCGCCGGCCGGGCCTGGGCGTGCGCAGCCCGTTGGATCCGTAAACCGGGAACGTGGATGGTTCACCGGGCTTACGGAATGGCAGCCGTTTCGGTTTATCCGGCGACGATGGGACCACCAATTCCGAACGCCAAGGGCAACAATCCACTTCCCCGGTTGGGCCGCGCGGTTGGCTGCCGCCGACCTCCCCGAACGGCATAAACATAGTTTCACGATCACTATCCGATGGCACTTCAACTTCGGCCGCCGAGGCGGAATTATAGGGACATGGAAGGCTCGCTTTAATGGATTACTGCCACTTCGATCTTTCACCTCCGGCTTTCAATCCGGCACTGCTCCAATAACGCTCCACCTTTACTTCCGCCCCGCCGCGGGTTTAGCGTTTCACGCATGAAAACACGCAAAACACTGCATCCCTTCACTGGTGCCATCACCAATCAAGGCCGCATCCTTTTTGCTCTGTTGCTCCCGGTGGTGTTGGGACTGCTGGCGCCGGATCATTCTCGCGCCAGTGCTGCCACCGGCGGCGCGGGTTCCTTCCATAGCCAGTTCACCAACACGCACAACCGCGTCTGGCTGGGCGCGCAATATTGGGCGAACCCGATGGAGGACTGGCAGGTCAAGGACGGGAGGATCGAATGTTTGAGCCGCGGTGGAAACCGCAATGTGCATTTGCTCACCCGGCAATTGCGCGCCGGCCGCGGCCGGTTCACGTTGTCCGTGCGTTGCGGTTTGCTCGAGCGCGGCCCACGGGGCGGGGCGGGCTTCCGCGTCGGGATTCACGACGACATCAACGATTATCGCAGCGACTGTTTTTTTGGCCAAGGCATCCAGGCCGGCCTTGGCAATGGATTCCTTTACCTGGACCATCAATCCACGAAGTTGGCCACCGAGCCATCCATGGAGGACATGCTCATCCAATTGCACGGTGAACCGAAGGCCGGCGGCTATGCCCTGACGCTGACGGTTACGGATCACCTCACGGGCCAAGTCATCGGCAAGGCCACCGTGGATGGCATCGCGGCCGACCGGTTGGTGGGGAACCTCGCGTTGGTCAACAATTTTGCCGCGCAGGTCCGGAACGGCTCACGGTTCTGGTTCGCCGACTGGCAAGTCAGCGGGGACAAGATCGAAGCGCATCCCGAACGCGCCTGGGGGCCGATTTTGTGGTCCATGTACACGCTGAGCAACAACCGTAGCGCCGAAGGTTACGTGCTGAAGCTGACCGCCCAATTGCCGCCGATGGGCGCGGAGGACCGCGATACCGTGCGGTTGCAGATTCAGCGCCAGGGACAATGGCAAACCCTGGGCGAACAAAAGATCGGGGCGGATTCGCGCGCGGCGACGTTCCGCATCCCGCATTGGAATCAGCAGGCCGATACGCCGTATCGTTTGGTCTATACGGAAACCGGCAAGGATGGCCAAGCGCGGGACACGTGCTGGCCGGGAACCATTCGTCGAGAGCCGACCGGGCGGCCGGTGAAGGTCGCGGGCATGACCGGCCAGTTTTTTTACGGGTTCCCGTATGCGCCGGTGGCCGAGAACCTGAAGCACCTCGGGGTCGATGTGTTGTTCTTCTCGGGCGACCAAATCTACGAGGCCAACGGCGGGTATGGCATCATCCGCGAGCCGGCGGATCGGGCGATCCTCAATTACTTGCGCAAGTGGTATTTGTTTGGCTGGGCGTTCGGCGACGTGATGCGCGACCGGCCCACTATTGTGCTGCCCGACGACCATGACGTATTTCAGGGCAACCTGTGGGGCGAAGCAGGCGCGCCGATGCCCAAGGGCGGCAGCGACAGTTCGAGCGGGGGTTACCTCGAACCATTGCGGATGATTCACGTGGTCTATGCCACCAGTTGCGCGCACCACCCGGATTTTTACGACCCGACGCCGATCAAGCAGGGCATGGGCGTTTTTTACGGTGACA
>CAWBHS010000082.1:0-4925 GCA_963788655.1 uncultured Verrucomicrobiae bacterium
CTCCGATCCGACGGGCAACTGCTTCTGCTGGGCGTGCTGGCGGACCAACCGGACGTCGCTGCCCGCACCCCGGTGTTGAAGGTCCTGGAGCGAAGCCAGGATACGGAAACCCGCGTCGCCGCCCTGGATTGCCTTGTGCGGCACGGCACCGCGGAAGACGTTGCGCTGCTCGTGCGCCTGGCCCAGAGCCCGACCGCGGCGGAAGCGGCCGCCGCGAAAAGCGTTCTTCAGCGGATGCAAGCTCCGAACGCGGACACCGTGCTTATCCAACTCGTTGAATCGCCGGATGCGGGCACGCGCGCCGTGGTGTTGGCCACGCTGGCGAGCCGTCGCGTCGAATCGGCGTTGCCCACGCTCGCCAAACTCGCCACCGGTACGGATCCGGTGATGGCGACCGAGGCCGCCAAAGCCCTGGGCGTGATGGGCCAAACCGAGCAACTAGCCGCGCTGGCCAAAGTGCTGGTCAACACCGACAACCCGGAATTGCGCAATGCGGCCGAGGCATCGGCCAAATCGATTTGCCGCCGCGCCACGGACAAACCGGCCGTCGCCCAAACGCTCCTGACGGCGTTGAGCCAGGCCAAGACCACCGCCGCGCGCACATCGCTGCTGCCGTTGCTGATCTATCCTGCCGGTGAGCATGCAATGAAGGCCGCCCGCGGCGCCATGTTGGAAGGCAATACCGAAGTGCGTGATGCGGCCGTGCGCACGCTGGTCGCCTGGCCGGATGCCGCGGTGGTGCCCACGTTAATTGATCTGGCGAAGTCCACCGACAATCCCACGTATGCCGTGCTGGCGTTGCGCGATGGTTGCCTCCGGTTGGCGGCGATGGAAGAAGTCCCCATGGCCCAACGCCTGGACATTTATCGTCGCGTGCTGGACACGGCCAAACGTCCGCAAGAAAAGCAGCAGGCCATCTCGGGATTGGGCCAATTGCCCTCGGTGGGCGCGATGGAACTGCTCCAGCAGTGCATGAAGGATGAATCCTTGAAGAACGATGCTTCAATGGCCGCCATCCGTTTGGCCCGACAAATTGGGGTGGTGTACAACAAACAAGCGATGGCTGCTTTGGAGCAAATCAAAGCGCAAGCCCCGAGCGATGATATTCGGAAGCAGGCGGAGTCCGCGATCCGCGCCGTTCAGAACATCGGCCAATCACCGGAGGGCTACATCGTGGCCTGGATGCTTTCCGGTCCGTACACGGAAGCCGGCAAAAGTGGGACCGAACTGTTCGACGTGCGGTTCCCCCCGGAAATATCCGGAGCGAAGGCTGACTGGCGTCCCGTTACGGTGCCACCCGGCACCAAGGCCGGAATGGTGGGGTTGGACAAGATTTTCGGCGGCAATGATCGCGTCGCCTATTTGCGCACGCAGATCGAGTCCGACCAGCCCCAGAATGCCTTGCTGGAACTTGGCAGCGACGACGGCGTCAAAGTCTGGCTCAACGGCCAGGTCGTTCATGCCAACAACGTGGTTCGCCCGAACACGCCCAACCAGGACAAGGCCCGGATCAAATTGAAACAGGGCGCCAACACGCTGTTGCTGAAGATCACCCAGGGCGGCGGCGAATGGTCCATCTGCTGCCGGGTGCGCTCGACCGATGGGAAGGAACTGAACAACATCACCATCGCGCCCAGCGCGGAATAATTCCGGAGCGCCAATTAGCCGTCAGCCGCCACGATGAAGTGGCGGCTGATTTTTTATTTCAGGAGGAGCGATGAAGGATTGAAGAGGAGAACCTGAACGGATCAGTTCAACCACAAAGAACAAAGCGCAGAGGGCGGAACGCCCCACCGCCTTGAGGTTTCGTGAGGTGGAATGCGAAAACTGCGTGTTTGGCGAACTGAGATAGCTTGACTATCGCGGACGGTCGTTACTTGGCGCCCGGCTTCCAGGCTTTCGTGGTTCGCTCGCCAAACAACGCGGTGCCCAGCCGCACCAACGTTGCGCCTTCTTCGATGGCCACCTCGTAATCGCCGCTCATGCCCATGCTCAGGTGGGCCAACGGGGCTCCGAGCGCCGCTTCGCACTGTTGTTTGAGCACGCGCAACTTGCGGAAGATGGGCCGGACTTTTTCCGCGTCGGGCGTCCAGGGCGCAATGGTCATCAATCCGTGAATTTCCAGCCGGGTCAGCGCATTGAGCGTTTCGAGTTCGGCCAACAACCGGTCGGGGGGATAACCGAATTTTGAGGATTCGCCCGCAATGTTGACTTCGAGCAAAATGGGGAGCGTTTTGGCGGATTTGTCGGCCCAATTATTGAGTTCCTCCGCCAGGTGCAGGCTGTCCACGCTTTGCACCATTTCAAAGCAATGGACCGCATCCCGGCATTTGTTCGTTTGCAGGTGCCCGATGAGGTGCCAGTGCAAGCGGCTGGGGCTGAGCGCGATCTTCACTTTGGCTTCCTGGACCCGGCTCTCGCCCAGCAACGTCAATCCCAGTTCCGCCACGGCGCGCACCGTGTCCGGCGAATGACTCTTGGTCACCGCCAACAAAGTGACCTCGGCGGGATCGCGTCCCGCCCGGTCGCACGCGGCGTTGATACGTTGTTGTACTTGCTCAAGATTGGCAGCCAAATCCATGGGCAGAGAATCACACTTACTTGATCGCCGCATAGACGCGATGCACGTCATCGTGATCGTCCAGGGCATTCAGGAAGTCGGCTACTTCTTTGCGCGCTGCTTCGTCCAATTCCTTGAACTCTTTGGCCACGTAGCGAATTTCCGAAGCGGTGACATTCCAGCCGGCCGCCTTCAGGGCCTTGGACACGGCATCGAGATCTTTGCTGGCCGTCAGGAAGCGCGCCCCCTGCGTGCCTTCGGGAGTTTCATCGGCTTCGAGCGGTTCCACTTCATCCGCTCCGGCCTCGATGGCATCGGCTTCGGCGTCGCGGTTGATTTCAGGGTGATGGGCTTCCACCACGCCGCAATGGTTGAAGAAGAAGCCCACGCTGCCTGGTTGCCCCAAGGAACCGGCCTTGAAAATATTGCGAATTTCCGGTGCAGTGCGATTGCGCTTGTCCGTCAGGCACTCGACGATCACCGGCACTTTGTGCGGCGCGAACCCCTCGTAGGTGACCAGTTCGTAGATGACCTTTTCGTCAGTTTGCCCCGAGCCCTTCTTGATGGCGCGTTCGATGGTGTCGCGGGTGACAGAACTCTTGCGAGCCTTCTCGACGGCCGCGGCGAGGCGCGCATTAAGGTCGGGATCTGCGCCGCCCAGTTTGGCGGCGACGACGATTTCGCGAACGAGTTTGACCACCATTTGCCCGCGCTTTTGTGCGTTGGCTTCGCGACCGGCTTGTTTCCATTGTGCGCCCATATCTTGGTTCTACTCTGGAAAAGCCGGCCTCCGGGCGCAATGCAAATCGTTCGACTATGAAACGCAACCTGCGCGACGCCCGGATGTCGGTTGGTTTCGCAACCAGCAGCCTACAACCGTTCGTCGAAAGTGGTTCTCTAGATGAAAAATCGCTTTATCCCGGCTGCCCTTTCCCTATGCTGGGTGTCCGGGTGCGGACTGAGTTTCGCCGCCGCGGAAGCCGGCGGGAACCCGTGATGGCAGATGAATGAATTCCAATACATTGCCCTGACCGAAGCCGGCCAGAAGGTCAACGGTGCTCTCGAAGCTGAAAGCGAGGCCGCCGTGCTGCGTGTGCTCGAGGAAAAAAACCTGTTCCCGCTTGAAGTCCTGGCCCGCATGGGCGAGAAGCGGCCCAAATTCCGTCTGTTCAAACGGCGCGTGCGCAACCGGGACGTTGGGGTGCTGTACGGACAATTGGCCGACTTGATCGGCAGCGGCGTGCCCTTGTTGCGTGGCCTGGAGACGCTGATCAAAACCACGGTCAACAAACCGTTGGTGGATACCCTGAAACAAATTCGCGCCAATGTTGCCGACGGCAAATCGCTGACCGAGGCGATGCGGGATTTTCCGGAGGTTTTTCCTCCGCTGCACACGGCCATGGTGCAGGCCGGCGAACGGGCGGCCTTCCTGGAGGACGTGTTCCGCAGTCTGTCCGAGTTCCTTGAACGCCTCGACGAATTGCGCGGCAAGGTCATGGGCGCCTTGATTTATCCGGCCTTGCTGGTGGCCGTGGGCCTGACCGTCATGATCGCGGCGCTCGTGTTCTTCGTGCCCAAATTCGAGCCGTTGCTGGGCGGCGTCCAGAAACCGCTCCCGACCGAGGTCGTGTTCCTGCTCAGCAAGTCGGTGCGTTCCTACGGCCATTGGATTTTGTTCGGCATCGGGGGAATCATTGCCCTGGTGTGGAACCGTCTGCACAGTGATGCGGCCCGCAAACGAATGGAACAATGGCGGCTCAAGATACCCGTGGCGGGCGAAGCCTTGCGGTTACTGGCCATCACGCGGTTTTGCCGCATCCTGGGCACGATGTTGTCCAATGGCGTGCCGCTCCTCCAGGCCTTGCGCATCAGCAAGGACGCCACCGGCTCCAACCTCATGGGCGAGCGGATCGGCGAGGCCGTCGAGAGCGTCCGCGATGGCAAACGGCTTTCCGAGCCGTTGAGCGTCGGTTCGTTCATCCCGGAACAAATTCTGGCAATGATCACCGTGGCCGAAGAATCCAACAAGCTGGACAAAGTGCTGCTCCAAATTGCCGACACGGTGGAACGTCGCACGAACCGCGCGGTGGACAATGCTGTTCGCCTGATCGAACCGGCCATCCTGTGTGTGGTCGCGGCGGGTATCGGTTTTCTGGCGTTGGGGTTGTTGCTGCCCATTTTCACCATGGCCAGCTCGCTGGGTTCGCGGTAGAACCGTCGGGCGTACGTCGTCTTGGTAAAACTATTTGACGCCTGAGATGGCTGCCGATAAATTACGCCTCCCTTTGCGATCCAGAGTAGCTCAATGGTAGAGCAATCGGCTGTTAACCGATGGGTTGTAGGTTCGAGTCCTACCTCTGGAGCC
>CAWBHS010000083.1:0-16012 GCA_963788655.1 uncultured Verrucomicrobiae bacterium
TTCCGGCTCCAGACGGGGGGCAGGCCGATGTGTATCTCGACAACCGATTTCAGGATACGGTTGATTTGTATTTCTGGGACACTCCTCTCGTTTTCCAATTTGCGTTCATAAAGACCGGCCTCGACCCAACCGCTACGCATACGATCAAGGTGATCGTGCGGGGCGACAAGAACGCCAGGTCAAGCGGGGCGTACATCAGACACATGGCATTTGAGTACTCGGTTGAGAGCTATCAAGCATCGGCTGGCTTCAGTAGTGTGGCCGGAAAGAACAACTGGCACTATCAAAGTGGGAACGGATCTACCTACCGCGATCTGGTCTTCAATGCGCTCTCCAACCATTGGTCAAACGGGGGCGGGTGTATCGTGGGCAATGACTATCAGGTTCCGGGCGGAACCGTCGAGGCGGTAAGAACCTGGGTTGCACCTCACGATGGACTTGTTCGCCTCGAAGGGGTCGCCCACGTCAAGTTTACCGAGGTCGCCTGGGACCCGGTGATTACCTATGTGAGCCGGCTGAGGACGAACCGCATACCGGCAGACTCCGGCAATCGCGTTATCGCCAGCGTCAATCAAAATGGGTCGAAATTGTTTTCGGTGAAGCTGGGGAGGATGGGGCTTCCGGCCGCCCATGATCTTTCCGTCCGGGTGAGTCGCGGCGACCGCATCTGTTTCACCACGGCTTGTGGTCCCGGGGCAGCGGGACTTGGTACCGGTTTGATCAATGACGATAGTGCGTTGCTGACTTATTCGGGCTTGTGGACGTATGATAAGAAAACGCCAGGATACTTTAAAGAGGACCAGCACTTCAGTAGTTCAGCCGGAGATTATGCCGAATTCAAATTTATCGGCACCGGCATCCAGTGGATCGGTCCTCGGAACATTGATTGCGGCGTTGGGAATGTTTACCTGGATGGGGTCCAGGTTGAATCGGTGAATCTCTATGCACCCTCCTGGGAAAAGCAACAGGTGCTCTATGAAAACCGTTCGCTGCCCAATGCATCGCATACCATCAAGATCGTTGTTGCTCCGCAGAACAATCCCCCCGGTGCCGGAGGCTGGGTGCCCATTGATGCTTTTGTCTATGATCCTCGCTCCCTACAGTGACTCAGCCGGTGCAACCGCGGTGAAGAAGCTGCCCTCTGACGCGTGGGCCAGCTTGCCGGAAGCCGCGAAAATGACCGCGCTGGATCTGTCATAATTCACCGGTTAAACCGATGCGATCAATGCGGTCAACGAACGCTACAACGCTTCGATTGGACCTTTGCTCGGCATTGGATTGCCGGCCGTCACCTATTCGATCACCGTAACCACCGCCCCGAGAACACCGTGATTGGACGCGGTTCCCAAAGGCGGACTTGTTCTGTAAGCTGTAACCGTTAACTCAAAAAACTATGCGAATCATTCGATACCAGGATCCTCAAGGTGCCGTGCGCTACGCGGCCCAACCGCCCGATGGCCCGGCACGGCAAATTGCCGGTGACCTCTTCGGCGCCCACGAAGTGACCAAAGAACCTGCTCAAGTAGAAAAGCTGCTCGCGCCGGTTGCGCCCGTAACGATCTTCTGCATTGGGCTGAACTATCGGCGCCATGCGGAGGAAGCGGAAGCGACCCTGCCGCAGTTTCCGGTGCTGTTTATGAAGTCGCCGGCCGCCGTGCAGAATCCGGAAGACCCGATTGTGTTGCCCCGCCATCTGCGCAGCGACGAAGTGGATTACGAATGCGAACTCGCCGTCGTCATTGGCAAGCGGTGCAAGAACGTGCCCAAGGAGCAGGCGCTCGATTATGTGCTCGGCTACACCTGCGCCAACGACGTGAGCGCGCGCGACTGGCAAGGCAAATGGGGCGGCGGCCAGTGGTGCCGGGGCAAGACGTTCGACACGTTTGCGCCGCTGGGACCTTGTCTCGTGCTCAAGGATGAAGTTCCAGATCCCGCTGCGCTGAAAATCAAGACCGTGCTCAACGGACAAACGATGCAGGACTGGCGCTGTGATGACATGATCTTTGACGTGCCCACCCTGATCGCATTCTTGAGCGGCAGCACGACGCTGCTGCCGGGGACGGTCATCCTTACCGGGACGCCCCAAGGTGTGGGCTTTGCGCGGAAGCCACCCGTGTTTCTCCAGCCCGGCGATACTGTTACGGTTGAGATTGATCGGATCGGCACGCTGACAAACCCGGTCGTGGCCGAAGCGGATTGAGCAACGTCTTCAGAAAAGAAAGGTAACGAAATCTACCATGAATACCTCGGTTGAAAATCCCCTCGCTCAATGGAAAGCCGGCTTTCAAAAGCTCCGCAGTGACGCGCCGGAAGTGGCGCGTGCCTTCGGCGGACTGCACGTCGCGTTGATGAAACCGGGCAACTTGTCCGCCCGTGAAAAGGAGTTGATTGCTCTGGCCGTCGGGATGGCGCAGGGCTGCACGGACTGCATCTGGCTTCATGCGGAAGGCAGCCTCAAGGCCGGCGCGACCCGCGAACAGGTTCTTGAAGCCGCGGGCGTCGCCGTGCTGATGGGAGGCGGGCCGGCCTTCGTCCATATACCCGATGTGCTAAAGGCGTTGGACCACTTGCAGGCCGCACCGCCCTCCACGTGAGTCCCGGCCTCATGAGATGAGATTCATCGGCCTCGACCTCGGTTCTTTGTTCGTCAAAGGGGCGGTGCTGGACCTCGATGCGCTAAGCATCCAGCCCGTCGAGCGTTTGCCTTTCCCCGACCCCATTCGCGGACTGAACTCGGCGTTTCGCGAGTTTGATCCGGCGCAGATTGTCACCATCACGCGCGCTCTGATAGATCGTCTGCGCCAACATGCTCCGGATGCCGAGGGCCTGGTAATGTGCAGTCAATTGCACGGCATGGTGCTCACCGACGATCAAGGCCTCGCCGTTTCCAACGCGATCAATTGGCAGGACCAACGCGCCCTGCCAGCCGTTCCCCAGCGGCCCCGGCATTTACTTTGATGAGATCAACCGGCGTCTTACAATGGAGGACCGACGCCAACTGGGCAACGAAGCCCGGTCGGGCGTTCCGCTCTGTTACCTTTTCTGGCTCGCCCAGAACGGGCGGCTGCCTGCCCAGCCTTCGATCGTAGCCTCGCTGTCCAACTATGTCGTGGCGAACCTCTGTAGTGGCGCTCCGAAATCCGATGTGACCAACGCCTTTGCTCATGGCGTGCTCAATGTCGAAACCCTGAACTGGCATCGGCCCGTCACCGAGAGGCTCGGGCTTGACGCCGTGCGCTGGCCCGAGATTGTTCCGCAAGGAACCGTGCTGGGCGAATACCAGGTTGGTTCCCGCAAGCTGCCCGTCTTTGCGCCGGTCGGCGACTACCACTGCTCGCAAATCGGGGCGTTCCTTGAAGAAGGCGAATTGTCCGTGAACATCTCCACCGGCTCGGCAGTGATCCAACTGGCACTCGGATGCGAGTTTGGCGACTTCCAGACCCGACCGTGGTTCGATGGCCGGTTTCTCAAGACGATCACGCATATTCCCGGCGGACGCGCGCTGCACGCACTGGTCCGCGTGCTCAGCGAACTGGCCGAAGCCCAAGGCGTGAAACTGCGCGATCCGTGGGACACCATCCTCACCGAAGCCGCCAGAATTGATTCGACCGACCTGCGGGTCGATCCCGCCTTCTACTTCAGCGCGATGGGCGACTGCGGCAGCGTCACGAATATCCGGGAAGAGAATCTCACCGTTGGCCATCTCTTCCGTGGAGCGTTCGCGGGCATGGCCGACAACTACGCGAAATGCGCTGCCCGCCTCTCACCGGCAAAGAATTGGACCCGGTTGGTTTTTTCCGGCGGCGTAGCCCTCAAGATCACGCTGTTACGGCGCCTGATCTGCGACCGGCTTGGAGAGGCGCACCGCCTCGCGGCGTCGGAAGAAGACACCCTGTTGGGACTGCTCACGCTTTCCCTCGCCTTCAGTGGTCGGCAGCCGTCCGTTGCCGACGCCATTGCTTTCGCCCGCAAACACTATCAATCTCCTGCTTGAACTATGGCTCGTTTCTCACGTCTTGAAGTCCTGAACCGGATCGTCGAAGTCGGCCTCGTGCCGGTCTTTTATCACGGCGACCTCGAAGTGGCGTCACAAGTCCTCGCTGCCTGTGCGGCGGGCGGCTTGACCGTCTTTGAATTTACGAATCGCGGCGATCACGCCATCGACGTGTTTCGGGAACTGGCGCGCAGCGCCCGGCAACAGACGCCCGACCTGATGCTCGGCGCCGGTTCCATCGTGGACGAAGCCACGGCGGCGTTGTATGTGGCACATGGCGCCAACTTCATCGTCGGCCCGTCGTTCAACGAACGCGTCACCCGTTTCTGCAACCGCCGCAAGGTGGCATACTTGCCAGGCTGCGCGACCGCCACCGAGATCGCCACCGCCGAGGAAGCCGGGGTGGAGATCGTGAAGCTCTTCCCGTGCGAACTGGTGGGCGGACCGGCATTTGTCAAAGCCCTGCTCGGCCCTTGCCCATGGACGCGCATCATGGCGACGGGCATCGGTGAGGTGTCGAAGCCGGCGCTGGCCGAATGGTTCCAGGCCGGCATCGTGGCCGCCGGCATCGGCCGCGAACTACTCAAGAAGGAGTTTCTCGACCAACGCGATTATGCCGCCATCACGCGCCGTGCTACGGAAATCCGCCAGTGGATTGAAGAAGCGCGGCAGTGATCGTGGTCCGCAAAGCAGGGAGTGGACGTGGTTGGATGAGCTTGGGAACCGAACGCTGATTCGTGGGTCGTTCGAGGGATTACGGTTGCCTCTTCAGAGATCCAAGGCGAATCGGATCGCAGCCTTCACTTGCTCCTGCCCCAGTTTGCGTTCAAACCGAGCCCTGGGCAGGGAAGCAATACCTTGAACGTTCACGGTGGATTCCGTGTCCAGAAAAGGCAGTTTGCCCAAATTGACTTCGTAACGACTACCCCGGATTTGCGTCGTCAACGGAACGTAGATAAACAGAACACGCGGTGGATCAGGATCTGCCCGGGAGACGACTACAACAGGGCGAACTTTGGCTGCTAATCCCAAGTCTGCCAGCCAGATTTCACCCGGTTTAGGATTCATCGAGCAGGTCCAGCACTTCTTGTTCGCGTTCCCGCGAGCGCATCAGATCCAATGCATCAGCGTCCCCCCAATCAATGATTTCGCCCACCAAGCGTTCGACCACGGCTACCTTGGCGGCATCCCACTGCCGCAAGCGCTGGTCAAGTTTTTCCGCTACTTCGGTCATGCCAATATCCTAGACCATTTTGTAAGGCAAGCCAAGCAGCAACGGATGGCTGGGGATTTAATTGAGAACTGATTCTTCGCCGGATCCTGCCGGTTTATGCCGTCCTGCGTGTTGTTATCAGCACAGCTACGGCGCGACAGGAGTAGTCGGTGGACGAACACCGATCCGATAGAAATGCTCGGGTACGACATTGGTATCCAGCAACACCTCCAGGCCGCCACTGCCGGGCTGATCTGATTGTCCGAGAACTTCCCGCCAGTCCGTTGCCGACAGGTTGGTGCAACTGAGCAGGGAATAGACGCGGTTCGAGGAGCTTTGGAAGCGGACGCCGACCGGCGGGCCATTCGAGATGGACTCGACGCGGAAATACGAATGCTCGTTGCCGTCAGACGATGTGGGCAAGTCGGCTCAGCAGCGCTCGTGGTGTGAGGATTTCAATCCCGAAAGGTTTTTGAAGTGTCAGCAAATCATGATCGCTTGAAACCACGGCGGCTGCCTCCGCCGCCAAGGCCCACGCCAAATACGGATCATCGTTGAAATCCCGGCTCCGTTGCTTGCCCAAGGTTACCGGCTCGACCAGCCGAACCGTGTCGTAATACCAGTTCAGAATGGTCCCCGGTGGAGCTTCTACGCTGCAACGGCTTACGACTTCCAAAATGGCCAACGAGGCTGAACTGTGTGAGAAGACATTACTTCGTTACCACCAAGTCATTATTCCACAACCTCAATTATGCAGCTTCCTCTGCAACGTATGGCCCCAGTGATCCCATGCCTTTTCGCTCGCCTGGGTGTCAACTTGTGTCCGGCGGAATCGGGCGGGGAAAACAGTCAAAATTGGTCAAAAAACGATAGGCACATCAACACGCACTTCTTATGCTGGCCCCACAACTTGACTGCGCCCAGTCTATGAACGATACGAAGCCCACCATCGTGGTCACCGACTACGCCTTCCCCGATCTGACCACGGAAGAGCAGATCCTGGCTCCCGCCGGCTGCGACGTCGTTGGACGTCAATGCAAGACCGAGGCCGATTTGATCCGCCTCTGCAAGGACGCGGATGCGGTCCTCACCCAGTTTGCCCGGATCAACGCCAACGTAATCGGCACGATGTCCAAAGCCCGGGTCATTGTTCGCTACGGCATTGGCGTGGACAACGTGGACCTTGACGCCGCGCTGGCTCGCGAAATCCCTGTGTGCAACATCCCGGATTATTGCATCGACGAGGTCGCCGACCACACGCTGGCGTTCATCCTGGCGACCACCCGACAGGTCGTGCCGCACACCGTTCACTTGCGTTCCGGCCAGTGGGGGTTGGCGGTGCCGTTGACCGCGATGAAAACCCTCCGCGATTTGACCGTCGGCGTGGTGGGCTTTGGTCGGTTTGGCCGCGAGGTCGTGAAGCGGCTCGTTGCGTTCAAGTGTGCCGTGCTGGTATTCGACCCGGTGGTGCCCGCTGCGGAAATCGAGAGGCTGGGCGCGCGGGCGGCGGCATTCGATGACTTGCTGAAAGCGGCTGACATCCTCACGCTGCACTGTCCTTCCACCCCGCAAACCCGGAAGCTGATGAACTGCGACACCTTCGCCAAGCTCAAGCCCGGCGCGATCTTCATCAACATCGGTCGCGGCGACTTGATGGACACTCCAGCCCTGACGACCGCACTGGAGAGCGGTCATCTCAGCGCGGCGGCACTGGACGTCTTCGATCCGGAGCCCATTCCCGCAGACCATCCGGTATTAAAAATGCCAAATGTCATCCTCGCCCCGCACATTGCCTCGGCCAGTCCGGCTGCGGTCAAGAAACTGCGCGAAACGGCCGCCGCCCTGGCCTTGAAAGCTGTTCGCGGCGAACCGCTGCCCAACATTGTCAACGGCATGAAAGCCTAGCCGACCATGAACCCATTTACCGTCGCCCTTCTCGACCACGAATACGCATCGACCGACATCGAACGCCAGGTCGTGGAACAAGCCGGCGGTCGCCTGGTGGACACAGATCCGCTGCCTCCGGCCGAGCGAATAGCTGCGGCTGAAGAAGCGGACGCCATTATCGTGCGCTGGCTGAAGATCACGCCGGAAATAATCGGCCGGTTACGTCGCTGCCGGATCATCGTTCGCTACGGCGTCGGCTACGACAACGTGCATTACGACGCTGCCACCACCGCGGGCATCATGATCGGCCATTGCCCGCATTATTGCCTCGACGAAGTGGCCACGCACGCGTTTGCGTTGCTTTTGGGCTGTGTTCGGGGATTCACCGGCACACACGCCATGCTGTCGGCAGGTGGCTGGAACCAGAACCCGGTTTTTCGAGCGGATCGCATGGCCGGCCGAACGCTGGGCATCGTTGGTTTGGGCAACATTGGAAGCACTTTTGCGCGCAAGATCAGCGGTTGGGGCATGCGATTGCTGGTCCACGACCCGTTCGTCGAGCCTGAGCACGCCGCATCGCTGGGCGTGACGCTGGTGGACCATGACACATTGCTCCGGGAGTCAGACTACATTTCGCTGCACGTTCCGCTGTTGCCGGAGACGCATCATCTGATCGGCGAACGCGCCTTTGCCCTGATGAAGCCGGGAGTAATCCTGGTCAACACGGCGCGCGGGCCGGTTGTGGATGAAGTCGCCCTGCTGGCAGCCCTGGAGAGTGGCCAGGTGGCGTCCGCGGCGCTGGATGTATTCGAGCGCGAACCGTTGTCGGCGGATTCCCCCTTGCGCCGGCATCCGCGACTGCTGCACAGCAACCACGCTGCTTGGTATTCCGAAGACGCCGAGGCCGAACTGCATCGCAGTGTGGCCGAGGAGGCAGTCCGGGTTTGCACCGGCGGTTTGCCCGTAGCGCTGGCCAATCCCGAGGTGCTGCACAAGACGGGACGTTTCGACGAATGGAAACCAACGTGGAATGCCCGTTGGCGTTGGAAGCGCGCCGCCGCACTGAAGCCAAAGAGTTAAACGATGAGCGCTCCAACAGCATCCTCTCAATCGGCCTCCTCAGGGATCAGCTATTCCCAGTTGCATGGTTTCGTAGTCGAAGCATTCCGCCGCGCCGGCCTGTCCGACACTGACGCCACCGTGGAAGCGGATGTGCTCACCATGACCGATGCCTGGGGTATTTTTACGCACGGTACGAAGAACGTCCGCGGCTATTTGCGCCGACTTAAAGCGGGCGGACTGCGCGCCACCGGCCGGCCTCGCGTTGCCGCCGAAGGTCCGGCATGGGCGCTCGTGGACGGTGACTCGGCGTTGGCCATGGTGACTTCGGCCCTGGCCATGCAAACGGCCATCGCAAAAGCCCGCGCGTGCGGTGTGGCTTACGTCGGCGTGCGCAACAGTTGCCACTTTGGCGCCGCTGGTTATTACGCTTGGTTGGCCGCGCGCGAAGGGCTCATTGGCTTGAGCATGGCCACGACATCCCGTCGGTGGCGGCGCCAGGTTCCCGGGCCGGTATCACCGGCAGCAATCCGATTTCGTAAGCCATCCCCGCTGGCAAGCATCCGCCGCTGTTGCTGGATGTGTCCACTGCGACGGTTGCCGGGGGGCAAGGTTTACGCTGCCCGAACCCGCGGTGAACAGATACCGGACACCTGGCTCCTCGGCGCCGATGGTCGTCCGACGACCGATCCGCACCGCGCGCCGATGGGATCGAACGTCTCTATGTGCGGGGCGAATTGGAATGGGATCGCCACGCCCGGGCGATGAACCAAGGCATTCCGCTGCCGCCCGACGTGGTCGCCAGCCTGGAGGAAGCAGCAACGATGGTGGGGCTGGAGATTGCTGGAATTCGCACGGGCTGCCGCTTCCTCAGATAGTTTTTACGTCCGCATTGGCCGCAAAGAGTTCATTTCCCAAAAGGCACGAGAGTATGCTGCATTGATCCACAAGCAATGTGAAGGAACGGCTGGACAGACTGTCAGTCCCGGCGAGGTCTGGACGTTTCTCCGGTGCTTTCATGTTCTCGGATATGACTTCGATCAATCGGCGAGCCAAGACGAAGCTCGGTTCAAAAGCCTGCTCGCCATCGCGATTCAGAAGACCAGTGCGAAAACAGGTGAAGAATTGTGGAATGCGATTTTCAAATGGGTGGTGGACGGCAACCCGCATGCAAAGAGTTTTACTCGCGAATCGCTGCCACCAGAGTGGATCGGTGTTACTCGACGCGAACTCAATATGGATCGAGGTTGTCTGCCATTGAGCCGCTCTCCCTTGTGGCACGTGGTCATAATTTTGTCTCGTATAGCGGATTGTCCTCGGGACTTCCGATGCGACCAATCGGTCCAGGCGATGCGCCACGGCGGGTTTAGGAACGCAAGTAAGTAATAAGCGGCACCGCCTGAAAAATGAAAATTTGGTTAGCAGCTCACCCTCACAATCCCCCGTGCCGCGTCTGCCGGGGGTCACCACGCCTTTGTAAACGGAAAACCAAGTAAAGTGTCTCAAGTAGGCGACGACCTCCTATAGGTCAAAGGCGGGCGATCGTTAAGCGCAAAATATGTATGAGTTATCGCAAATATTACGTGCATTGCTTGGCCCGTCCTGTAGCCTCATCGGCACCCATGATAACACCACTTACACCACTCGTTCGCGACGCTTTCCTCGATCCGGCACTAAGCCTTCTGCCCGACCTCGATAACTACCGCGACGGGCTGGAGTACTCTGATACCGAGTTCATTACTCTGGGGGTCCGCCGCATCAATACCTTCCATCCTTCCGGACGCGCCTTTCTCCAGTCCGTTCGTCAGTGCGATCTGACCGACGTTTCCCTGCGCGCCTATTTCGGAGCGGCCAGCAGCCCGCGCCGCCTGGCGTTGCTCCACGAACTCAACCCCACGCTCTCTCGGAGGATCAGCGCGGTGACTGATCGCTTTGGGGATTTTCCGGAACTCGCCGGCTGGGATATCCTGGCCTTGGACGGACACGATATTCAACATGCCACCCACGAACCCAAAGCCACCATGACGAGCGGGCGGCGGGAGGTGCCAGACACCGTCACTGGGCTCTTCCTGCGCGATCTACGGACCGGCGCCGCACGAGTGCTGGCGCAGACCGATGGCCATCAACACGAATGGGCGGCGGTCAAAGCCCGCCCGTGGAGTGACTTTCATTGGCATCCCGAGGCCACGCACACCCTCCTGACGATCGATCCGGTGGCCGTGGACTTTGAGTTCCTGCGGGGCGCGAAATTCAAGGGCGGTTTCACGGTGATTACGCGCATGAAGGCCAATCTGGTGGTGCGGGAAGCCAGGCCATTAACGTGGAACAAGAAAGATCCCCGCAACCAGGGCGTGCTCTCCGACGAGCGGGTGCGGTTGGGAGAACCGGGTGAGTTTCGCCGCGTTCGCTACCAGGATCCGGAGACCGGCGAGATCCATGAGTTCTTGACCACGGAATTCCATTTGGCCCCCGGGGTCATCGCCCAACTCTACCGGCTGCGGTGGGACATAGAGAAGTTCTTCGATGTCTGGGAGAACCTGCTAGCCGAGAAACGGGCGTGGGGGTCCGGGCCAGTGCCCGCACAGGTGCAGAACGAGTTTCTGGTCCTTGTTCACAATCTACTGCTCCTCTTGAGTGGCCGGTTGGAAGCCGAAGAGGGAATTCGGGACGCAAAGGTGGAGGGGAAGTATGAGGCCGCACTCAAGAGGCGAAGCACGGTCGCGCGGCAGAAGGGCAAAGCGGTGTCTCGCTGGGTCCGGTTGTTACGGCGGATTACCCGCTGGAGCAGTCAGTTCACGCGGTGGTTGCAAGACGCGATGGTTCACGGGTGGGAGTGGAACCTGGCCATTGCTAAGCTCAGGCCACTTATGCTTGCCTATCTCCGCTGATGCACCGTGACGCGATCGGAAGACGCCCGAAGAATCCCCTTATGCGAAAACTCACCGACCATTCTCATCTAACAATGCGAACGTTGGAAGCCTATGCTGTCACTCCACGACCAGTCGCGCCGGTAACACCGATCCTTTGGAGGGGTTCTGCAAAACTGTATCGTCTATTACAACAAGGCGCCAACCGGGGCGAATTACGACCAATTCAGCCAAACCGAGTTTGATTTCTCCTGCACCACTCCCATACCCGCCAACGGCGTGGGCAACATCACCAACGCCCCCCTGTTCGTGAACACCAATGGTTGGAGTGACCTCCGTCTGCGCTACGGCTCGCCCGGCATTGATGCCGGCACCGATCTCAGTGCCACTCTTGCCACCGACCTCGACGGCAACCCCCGTCCGCTTGACGGCAATGGCGATGGCATTGCTGCCTACGACATGGGCGCCTACGAATTCAATGCCCAAGCGCTGATTCCCCAGGATTGGCTCACTGAGCATGGGCTGGACGCCTCAGATCCTCAAGTGGCTTGGGCCAACCCGGATCGGGATCGCTTCAACACCTTCGAAGAATGGCTGGCTGACACCGATCCGACCAATGCTGATTCTCGTTTGCAGATTGTATCTATCACCAAGCATTCCCCAGCGATGATCTCCTTCCCCAGTTCCGCCAACCGCACCTACACCCTGCTGCGCACCACGACGCTTCATCCCCCCCATTGGACTCCTGTTCCCGGCGCGCAAGGCATCCCAGGCAACGGAGGTGTCCTTACTTTGACCAATGCGGAAGAAAGCGCGGGACAATTCTATCGGGTGGAGGTTAATGTGCCTTGAAAAGAATCTTCAACTTGGTTGACCCAACCACCAAGAACAGTTGCGTGAACCCAGTGCAGCCATCATGATGATGGTCCCAGAGCAATGCCGAACCCTAATCGCGAAAAAGAAATCTTTGAAGCGGCGTTGGACCTCCAGTCGCCGGAGGAACGCGCCGCGTACTTGGAACAGGCTTGTGACGGCGATGCGACCTTGCGGCAACGGATTCAAGCCTTGCTCAGGGCCAATGAGACGGCGACAGATTTCTTGCCCGGCACGCCCGAGCAAACGCTGGTCGTTGTGCCGCCGGTGCCCATTGCCGAGGGGCCGGGTTCGGTAATCGGGCGTTACAAACTGCTCCAGCAAATTGGCGAGGGTGGTTTTGGGGTGGTCTATATGGCCGAGCAGCGGGAGCCGGTCAAACGGCGGGTGGCGCTTAAGATCATCAAACTGGGCATGGACACCAAGCAGGTGGTGGCCCGGTTCGAGGCGGAACGCCAGGCGTTGGCGCTGATGGATCATCACAATATCGCCAAGGTGTTCGATGCGGGCGCCACCGAAACGGGGCGGCCTTTCTTCGTGATGGAACTGGTGAAGGGCATTCCCATTACGAAGTACTGCGACGACCACAATCTGTCCACCACTGACCGACTGAAGCTGTTCATCAAAGTCTGCTCCGCCGTCCAGCACGCGCATCAAAAAGGGATCATCCACCGGGACATCAAGCCATCCAATATCCTGGTGACGCTGCACGATGGGGTGCCGGTGCCGAAGGTGATTGATTTCGGGATTGCCAAGGCCACGCAGCAGGAGTTGACCGAGAAAACTCTGTTCACCGAGTTCCAACAGTTCATCGGCACGCCGGCCTACATGAGCCCGGAACAAGCGGAATTCAGCGGATTGGACATCGACACTCGCAGCGACATTTATTCATTGGGCGTGCTGCTTTACGAACTGCTGACCGGCAGCCCGCCGTTCGACTCAAAGGAACTGATGAGCGCTGGTCTGGATGGCATGCGGCAAATCATCAAGACCAAGGAGCCATTACGCCCGAGCACCAAACTCAGTCAAACGTTGGCGGAATCGCGCGCAAAGGGAATCACCCAATCCGCAGCCCGCAATTCGCAATCCGCAATCGCCTCAGATCTGGACTGGATCGTGATGAAGGCGCTGGAAAAGGACCGCCAGCGGCGTTACGAGACGGCCAATGGCCTGGCCGCCGATTTGAAACGCCATTTGAACCACGAGCCAGTGACGGCGGTTGCCCCGACGCTGGTTTATCAACTCACCAAGTTTTACCAACGCAACCGCAAGTTCGCGAGGTTGGCCGGTACGTTCGGCGCATTGCTGCTGATCGCCACAGTGTTCAGCGTATGGATGGCGGTGCAAGCCACCCGGGCCAAACATGAGCAAATCCGCCTACGCGGGGAAGCGGACCGCGAGCGCCAGAAAGCAGAAACGCAGCGCAATAAGGCCGAGACGGCTCGCCAATTGGCCGCCGACCAAACTGTCCAATTACGGATCAATATCTACCGCGATCTCCTGGCCAGAGCGGCCATTGCCATAGCGGACCAAAAATTTGATGGCGCGCTCGGTGAACTGGAGGCGTGTGAAGCCGACCTCCGTCACTGGGAGTGGAATTATCTGCGTCGAACCATTCCTCTGCGCACCGTTCTTCCGGCGGCCTTTGACGCGCTTCCAAGGAATGATGGGAAGCTGGTTATGATCGGAGCGGATCAGGTGCATAAACGGATTCAGATTTGGGATCCCATGACCGGCCATTCACCGGCCACATTGTTGCAGAATGATGCACCACTTTGCGTGGCGGCCATGTCGCCCAACGAGCAACGATTCGCCGGTGGACAGCCTGACGGCGCCCTCCGACTCTGGGATGCCACCGGTCGTGAACTCTGGTCGGTCGCTGCTCATTCAGACCGGATCGATGGCTTGGCCTTTAGCCCGAATGGTGAACTCCTGGGCTCCGCCGGTTGGGATGGGACCCTCAAGCTATGGGATGTTGCCCACGGAACCCTGCAACGGCAGTGGGGGCCGTTTGACCAGGGCCTTCACGGCGTTAGTTTCAGTCCGGACGGACAGAAGATCGTGTGCGGTTTCCATGCTTATTCGAAAGATACCAACCAATTTTCGGTCTGGAGCACCAGGACCGGTAACCCCGTCTTAACCCTACAGGCCGACGACATGGCCATCAAATACGCCCGGTTCAGCCCCGACGGCCGTTGGCTCGTGACGACCGGGCCAACCAACTCCATTGTCTTCTGGGATGCCCAAACCGGCCGAAGAACTAAAACCCTTTCGCCGATCAGTTCACAAATTACGGCTTTGGCATTCAGTTCCGATGGGACTTTGCTGGCTGCTGGCGGTGCCAAGGAGGTAGGCGTTTGGGAGGTGGCAACGGAAAAGCGGATTCTCGCCTTCACAGCCCCCGGGCAATGCTGGCAACTGGGCTTTGGTCCCCAAAACAAATGGCTCGCGGCATTTTATGCTCACAGCCTCAGTGAAACCTACGTCTGGGATTTGCAGGCGGGAAAACCCAAGACGCTTCCCGCCCACGAGCAAACCGCATGGTCCGTCGCCTACAGCCCCGATGGCCGTCTGCTCGCCTCAGGCGGCCGTGATCGCAGCGTCAAAATTTGGAATGCGGCGACTGACGAGTTGCTCCACACCATTTCTGCGAAGGACGGGCGATTCCTGGCCTTCAGCCCGGATGGACTCCAGCTTCTCAGCGGTGGCGACAAAGGTGCGCTCCAACTTTGGAGCACGAGCAATGGAGTCTGATCCGCTCTTTTGACGGGGCCAAGGAGTCTCTTCAAGGTGGCGCGTTCAGTCCCAATGGACGTTATGTCGCGGCCTCCGGTCGCGAGCATTTGGTGCGGATTTGGAACGTGCAAACCGGTCAATTGCTCCATGAACTAGCCGGGCACGCCCAATATGGCTTTTCCACTTATAGTGTCGCCTTCAATCCCGACAGCTCGATCCTGGCCTCGGCGGACGGCGACAAAATAGTGCGGTTGTGGGAGGTTGAGTCGGGACGCCCGTTACACGTGCTTCAAGGAGAAGACCAAATGGTATCGGTTCGCTTCAGTCCCGGCGGCAATGCGGTAGCTGCTGGATGCGCCGATCACAACGTTTATCTCTGGAACACTGAAACGGGCGAGTTGTTGAAACGGTTGGAAAACGCCCACGCCCAGACGGTTTGGGCCCTGGCGTTCAGTCCGGATGGAAACCGAATCGTTCAGGGGATCGATCGGGCCGGATGGTCATCTGGGATGTCTTCAGTGGAACCTATCTGCTTCAACAGGACTCACAACAAGAGGGTATTTGGGGGCTGGCCTGGAGCCCCGATGGCGCCACCATTGTGTCGGCCGGTGGAAATGGAACCCTGAGATACTGGGACGGTGCACCCATTTCCGGCGATACGGATGATTTGCGAATGCTGAAGCAGCGAGTGGCTCAGTGGGAGCCCACGAATACGCTCGGCTCACTGCGATTGGCCTTTTCCCTGGTCTGGACAGGCCAAGACCAATGAACATACCGCCTTCTGTCGCTTGTTATTGGACTACGCCGAGCGCGTTGAAACCGATAAAGCGGTGACGGCCGAGCGCTCGGCCAAAGCCTACCTCGTTCTTCCGGCTTCCGACCCGGAACTGCTGCGCCGGGCCGTGGGATCTTCCGAGCAAGCCTGGACCCTGAGCCGGGGTTGGCCAGATCAAGGCTGGTTCGATCTCTGTCTTGGCCTCGCCCGATACCGGGACGGCGACTTTGCCGGAACCATCGAGGCGTTGTCACAGCAATCGATCTCGGATCCACATCACAACATCAAAGGCCCGTCCCTCCTGTTGCGCTCGATGGCCTTGCGGCAAATGGGACGCACTGAGGAAGCTCGCGAAAGCTTGCGCGCCGGTGAGGCACTGTTGGAACCCGAACCGCTTAATCGCAAATTCAACTCCACCATATTGTCTCTGAGCGAGGAGATGTTTTTCTGGCTGATTCACGCCGAAGCCAAGGCGTTGATCGAGGGAGACCACGGCGAGAATTGATGCCGGTTTGGACCGAGGTGTCCTTACGCTCGCAGCCTAACCCCCAGTCCTTCAAAGACTTTCCGCATCGAAAGGATTTTTCACTTTTTTGGCCCAAAGCCGC
>CAWBHS010000084.1:0-9190 GCA_963788655.1 uncultured Verrucomicrobiae bacterium
TGCACCACTCCCATACCCGCCAACGGCGTGGGCAACATCACTAACGCTCCACTCTTCGTGAACACGAATGACTGGAGCGATCTCCGTCTGCGCTACGGTTCACCTTGCATCGAATGCGGGCACCAATCTCAGCGTGCCATTCTCACCACCGACCTCGATGGCAATCCCAGACGCTTGCTCGATGGCGACGGGGATGGGGTTACCGCCTTCGATATGGGCGCCGACGAATTCAATGCCCGAGCGCTGATTCCTCGGGTTGGCCACTGAGCATGGGCTGGACGCCTCCCATCCTCAAGTGGCTTGGACAACCTGGATCTCTATCCTTCAACACCTTCGAGGAATGGCTGGCGGACACCGATCCGATCAACGCTGATCCTTTTTCCATATTGAATGGATCACCAAGCATCCCCAGCGATGATCTCCTTCCCCAGTTCCCCCAACCGCACCTACACCCTGCTGCGCACCACGACGCTTCATCCCCCCCATGACTCCTGTTCCCGGCGCGCAAGCCATCCCAGGCAACGGAGGTGTCCTGACTTTGACCGATGCGGAAGAAAGCGCGGACAATTCTATCGGGTGGAGGTTAATGTGCCTTGAAAAGAATCTTCAACTTGGTTGACCCAACCACCAAGAACAGTTGCGTGAACCCAGTGAAGCCATCATGATGATGGTCCCAGAGCAATGCCGAACCCTAATCGCGAAAAAGAAATCTTTGAAGCGGCGATGGATATTGAATCGCCGGAGGAGCGTGTGTGTACATTGAGCGGGCCTGCGAAGGCGATGCGGCGTTGGGGCCAGCGGATTCAGCGCTGCTTAAGGCGAATGAAACAGCCGTCATTTCTTGCCCGGAACACCCGACAAACGCGGTCGTTGATCTCGCCGGCGGTTCCCATTGCGGAAGGACCCGGGACGGTCATCGGCCGCTACAAACTGCTCCAGCAAATTGGCGAGGGCGGCTTCGGCGTGGTCTACATGGCCGAGCAGCGGGAGCCGGTCAAACGGCGGGTGGCGCTCAAGATCATCAAGCTGGGCATGGACACCAAGCAGGTGATGGCCCGGTTCGAGGCCGAACGCCAGGCGCTGGCCATGATGGATCATCCCAACATCGCCAAGGTGCTCGATGCGGGCGCCACCGAAACGGGGCGGCCCTACTTCGTCATGGAACTGGTGAAGGGCATTCCCATTACCAAGTACTGCGACGACCACAATCTGTCCACCACGGACCGACTGAAGCTGTTCATCCAAGTCTGCTCGGCCATCCAGCACGCCCATCAAAAAGGGATCATCCACCGGGACATCAAACCCTCCAATATCCTGGTCACGCTGCACGATGGCGTGCCGGTGCCGAAGGTGATCGATTTCGGGATTGCCAAGGCCACCCAGCAGGAGCTGACCGAGAAAACGTTGTTCACCGAGTTCCACCAGTTCATCGGCACGCCGGCCTACATGAGCCCGGAACAGGCGGAGT
Source organism: uncultured Verrucomicrobiae bacterium (assembly GCA_963788655.1). Classification (GTDB taxonomy): domain Bacteria; phylum Verrucomicrobiota; class Verrucomicrobiia; order Limisphaerales; family JAFGQR01; genus JAFGQR01. Next base: position 1,469 of record CAWBHS010000084.1, read on the forward strand.
TCAGCGGGCTGGACATCGACACCCGCAGGGACATCTACTCGTTGGGCGTGTTGCTTTACGAACTGCTGACCGGCAGCCCGCCGTTCGACGCGAAGGAACTGATGAGCGCTGGTCTGGATGGCATGCGGCAAATCATCAAGACCAAGGAGCCATTACGCCCGAGCACCAAACTCAGCCAAACGATGGCGGAATCGCGCGCAAAGGGAATCACCCAATCCGCAGCCCGCAATTCGCAATCCGCAATCGCCACGATCTGGACTGGATCGTGATGAAGGCGCTGGAGAAGGACCGTCAGCGGCGTTACGAGACGGCCAATGGCTTGGCCGCCGATTTGAAACGCCATCTGAACCACGAGCCAGTGACGGCGGTTGCGCCGACGTTGTTTTATCAACTCACCAAGTTCTACCAACGCAACCGCAAGTTCGCGAGATTGGCCGGTACGTTCGGCGCATTGCTGCTGATCGCCACAGTGTTCAGCGTATGGATGGCGGTGCAAGCCACCCGGGCCAAACATGAACAAATCCGCCTACGCGGGGAAGCGGACCGCGAGCGCCAGAAAGCAGAAACGCAGCGCAATAAGGCCGAGACGGCTCGACAATTGGCCGCCGACCAAACTGTCCAATTACGGATCAATATCTACCGCGATCTCCTGGCCAGAGCGGCCATTGCCATAGCGGACCAAAAATTTGATGGCGCGCTCGGTGAACTGGAGGCGTGTGAAGCCGACCTCCGTCACTGGGAGTGGAATTATCTGCGTCGAACCATTCCTCTGCGCACCGTTCTTCCGGCGGCCTTTGACGCGCTTCCAAGGAATGATGGGAAGCTGGTTATGATCGGAGCGGATCAGGTGCATAAACGGATTCAGATTTGGGATCCCATGACCGGCCATTCACCGGCCACATTGTTGCAGAATGATGCACCACTTTGCGTGGCGGCCATGTCGCCCAACGAGCAACGATTCGCCGGTGGACAGCCTGACGGCACCCTCCGACTCTGGGATGCCACCGGTCGTGAACTCTGGTCGGTCGCTGCTCATTCAGACCGGATCGATGGCTTGGCCTTTAGCCCGAATGGTGAACTCCTGGGCTCCGCCGGTTGGGATGGGACCCTCAAGCTATGGGATGTTGCCCACGGAACCCTGCAACGGCAGTGGGGGCCGTTTGACCAGGGCCTTCACGGCGTTAGTTTCAGTCCGGACGGACAGAAGATCGTGTGCGGTTTCCATGCTTATTCGAAAGATACCAACCAATTTTCGGTCTGGAGCACCAGGACCGGTAACCCCATCTTAACCCTACAGGCCGACGACATGGCCATCAAATACGCCCGGTTCAGCCCCGACGGCCATTGGATCGTGACGACCGGGCCAACCAACTCCATTGTCTTCTGGGATGCCCAAACCGGCCGAAGAACTAAAACCCTTTCGCCGATCAGTTCACAAATTACGGCTTTGGCATTCAGTTCCGATGGGACTTTGCTGGCTGCTGGCGGTGCCAAGGAGGTAGGCGTTTGGGAGGTGGCAACGGAAAAGCGGATTCTCGCCTTCACAGCCCCCGGGCAATGCTGGCAACTGGGCTTTGGTCCCCAAAACAAATGGCTCGCGGCATTTTATGCTCACAGCCTCAGTGAAACCTACGTCTGGGATTTGCAGGCGGGAAAACCCAAGACGCTTCCCGCCCACGAGCAAACCGCATGGTCCGTCGCCTACAGCCCCGATGGCCGTCTGCTCGCCTCAGGCGGCCGTGATCGCAGCGTCAAAATTTGGAATGCGGCGACTCACGAGTTGCTCCACACCATTTCTGCGAAGGACGGGCGATTCCTGGCCTTCAGCCCGGATGGACTCCAGCTTCTCAGCGGTGGCGACAAAGGTGCGCTCCAACTTTGGAGCACGAGCAATGGCAGTCTGATCCGCTCTTTTGACGGGGCCAAGGAGTCTCTTCAAGGTGGCGCGTTCAGTCCCAATGGACGTTATGTCGCGGCCTCCGGTCGCGAGCATTTGGTGCGGATTTGGAACGTGCAAACCGGTCAATTGCTCCATGAACTAGCCGGGCACGCCCAATATGGCTTTTCCACTTATAGTGTCGCCTTCAATCCCGACAGCTCGATCCTGGCCTCGGCGGACGGCGACGAAACCGTGCGGTTGTGGGAGGTTGAGTCGGGACGCCCGTTACACGTGCTTCAAGGAGAAGACCAAATGGTATCGGTTCGCTTCAGTCCCGGCGGCAATGCGGTAGCTGCTGGATGCGCCGATCACAACGTTTATCTCTGGAACACTGAAACGGGCGAGTTGTTGAAACGGTTGGAAAACGCCCACGCCCAGACGGTTTGGGCCCTGGCGTTCAGTCCGGATGGAAAACGAATCGTCTCAGGGGATCAATCGGGCCGGATGGTCATCTGGGATGTCTTGAGTGGAACCTATCTGCTTCAACAGGACTCACAACAAGAGGGTATTTGGGGGCTGGCCTGGAGCCCCGATGGCGCCACCATTGTGTCGGCCGGTGGAAATGGAACCCTGAGATACTGGGACGGTGCACCCACCTTTTCCGGCGATACGGATGATTTGCGAATGCTGAAGCAGCGAGTGGCTCAGTGGGAGCCCACGAATACGCTCGGCTCACTGCGATTGGCCTTTTCCCTGGTCTGGACAGGCCAGACCAATGAACATACCGCCTTCTGTCGCTTGTTATTGGACTACGCCGAGCGCGTTGAAACCGATAAAGCGGTGACGGCCGAGCGCTCGGCCAAAGCCTACCTCGTTCTTCCGGCTTCCGACCCGGAACTGCTGCGCCGGGCCGTGGGATTGTCCGAGCAAGCCTGGACCCTGAGCCGGGGTTGGCCAGATCAAGGCTGGTTCGATCTCTGTCTTGGCCTCGCCCGATACCGGGACGGCGACTTTCCCGGAACCATCGAGGCGTTGTCGCAATCGATCTCGGATCCACATCACAACATCAAAGGCCCGTCCCTGCTGTTGCGCTCAATGGCCTTGCGGCAAATGGGACGCACTGAGGAAGCTCGCGAAAGCTTGCGCGCCGGTGAGGCGCTGTTGGAACCCGAACCGCTTAATCGCAAATTCAACTCCACCATATTGTCTCTGAGCGAGGAGATGTTTTTCTGGCTGATTCACGCCGAAGCCAAGGCGTTGATCGAGGGAGACCACGGCGAGAATTAGTGCCGGTTTGGACCGGGGTGTCCTTACGCTCGCAGCCTAAACCCCAGTCGTTCAAAGACTTTCCGCATCGAAAGGATTTTTCACTTTTTTGGCCCAAAGCCGCCCCAAGCGGCGCATTGGATAGGTGAGACTGATCAACGCTAAACTAAAGTAACGATGAAGACAGACCAAACGACCAACGGCGCCGGACTTCAGAACACCGGTTGCGGACGCACATTCAGGAAGCCTCAGCGGGTTGGCTTTTTCCTACTAACCTCGGTCGCACTGCTCGTGACCCTGGCCTCAACGGGGCAAGGGAATCCATTGCTGTCAGTTCATTACAGCACCCACCCGGATGGCGAGAATTTGCAGAGTGCCTATCTCCTGCGGGAGCGCGCGGCCCAGCCGTGGGCCCCGGGCCCACCACCACCGCTCCGGGCGCACTTCGACGATGTCTTGCGCATCTTGCGACGCGATACCGAACCAAGCCTCCGCACGGCGTTGGCCCGTTTGGAGGCCTCGCAAGGCGTTTCATGGGCGGCGGAAGAACGCGAAGCCTGGCAGCAACGCCTTGCCGCGGAGCGGGAGCGGAACATGGCAGTCTTGCGCGAGTACCAGGCGCGTGGGCTCTTTCCGGTCAACGACGTGGTTTCCGGCCGGGCCGTCCCCATCTTTGTTGATCGCCGGAACACGGACTGTGCGGTGGGCTACCTCATGCTCAGATCAGGAGCCAGTCAAGCCGTGGACGCGATTGTCCAGGCCAACAATCTAGTCTATGTGACGGATGTGAGTGAAGGCCCGTTAGTGAAGTGGGTTCTGACCTCGGGCCTGACGCAGGAGGAGGCTGCGCTGATCCAGCCGAGTTATAGTCCAGTCGACATCGAGTGGACGCCGGTCGATCAGTTGGCAGACGAACCCAGGACACTGGAGAATCTCCGGTTTTCCAGCTTTGCCCTCTCCGCCACTCCGGATCCCGATCTGCCCGACGGAGCCACGATCGCTCCGCCTGAGTCGATCCACATCGGCGTCGGGCCGGATGCCTGGGGGAACCGTCCCGAGGTTTCCGACGAATTCGCCGAGCGTTACCCCCGGCTGGCAGGAGTGGCGGTGTTGACCGAACTACCATACTGGTGGGAGTTCAGACGCGAGGCCTGGCTGCTTTCGACGAACTCTGCCGTGAGCGGCCACGCGATTGCTCATGAATTCCGGGTCGAGCCGGACGGCTTCCAGTCTCTCGGAGAGGTGGGAACCGAAGTGGTCCTCTCAACGCAAGAGGGCGGGCGCATCCTGGTCACCACCCGCATCTTCGGTGCGGATGATGAACTGCTCGGCACCCTGCTGATTGATACGGACGACCCGGACAACTTTTCCCAAGGGCCGCAATCGTATATCTATCGCCCGCTGCAACCACTTCCTTTCGAGCCAGCAACTTCCCTGCGGATTTCCACGACGATCCAGGCGTGGGGCGACGCCGCATTTGGATGGATCGTCTATGGATTTGGCCCGGCTGGTCCTCCAATCACCTATCGCCTCGTCGATGGCACGGTTGAGATCACGGGATTCGTGGACGGACTGGGCGGCGATGTGATGATCCCCTCCGAGATCGGAGGCCATCCCGTGACCCGGATTGGAGATCGGGCGTTTTTAGGGGCGGACGAGATCGTGAGCATCACGTTACCGGAAACCGTCACATCAATCGGCCGGTATGCATTCGCCGACTGCGACGGACTCACCAGGGTGGACCTGCCCGACCAACTCACCCGGATCGAGCAAGGCGCGTTTGCGGGCTGCCCCAGCCTCCCGAACATCACCATCCCGGCCGGTGTCAGTAGCATTGCTCCTGATGCATTCTACGGCAGCACCAATCTCACCGCGATTCTCGTCGATCCCGGAAACATCGGGTTCAGCTCGCAGGACGGGATTCTCCTGAGCCAGGCGACACAGACCGTAGTCCGCTGTCCCGAGGGCAAGGTCGGAGCGTTCGTGATTCCCCTAGGCTTCACCACCGTTGGTCCGGGCGCGTTCGCGGAACTGCCGGAACCTGACAGCAGATAACGATTCCCGAAAGCATCACGGTGATTGGAGAGGGCGCGTTTCGATCCTGCGTCTCGCTGCGCGAGGTAGATCTGCCGTCCGGATTGACCCAGGTCGCCGACGGCCTCTTCGTCGACTGCCGGGACTGCAGCGGGTTTCCTTGCCGGACAGCGTCACCTCCATCGGCAACTACGCGTTCCTCACCTGCGCCGCGCTCGCGGACCTGCCCATTCCGAAGAACGTCGTCTCGATCGGCGAGAACGCCTTCTACGGCTGCACGGCGCTCACCAGAATCGTGGTCCCTCCCGGTGTCACTGACATCCCCAGCGGGGCATTCCAGGGATGCAGCGGACTGCATGCGGTTGTGCTTTCCGAGGGACTCGCCTCGATCGGTGCCCGTGCGTTCGCCGGCTGCATAAGCCTAACCAGCGTGATCATCCCCGAAAGCGTTAGCTGGATCCTGGAAGGGGCATTCTACGGCTGTGAGGGCCTGACCCGCGTGGTTATACCGGACGGAGTCAATTCTATCGGGACGGGAGTGTTTGGGGGCTGCACGGCCGTAACCGCTTACGAGGTCGGCTTGGGAAACCCGACCTACAGCAGCAGCGCCGGTGTCCTCTATGACAAGAATCAAACGACCCTGATGGCATACCCCGCTGCGAGGAACGGCCCCTTCGTGATTCCCGACACCGTCACCGACCTGGAACGCTCCGCGTTCGCCAGGTGCTCGGGCCTGACCAGCTTGGTCATTCCTGATGGAGTCACTGCAATCCCATCGTCTGCGTTCGACGGCTGCTCGGCCCTGACAACCGTGTTCATCTCGAGGGGAGTCACCCAGATCGGAACGGGGGCGTTCAATGGCTGCTCGGCGTTGACGGCCTACGAGGTCGACATGGCCAACCCCGCCTACAGCAGCAGCGCTGGCGTTCTCTACAACAAGAGTCGAACCGCGGTGTTGGTCTACCCTGCGGGCAGGATCGGCCCATTCGTCATTCCCGATGGTGTCACCCATCTGGACCATGGCGCGTTCGCCGACTCCGCGGGCCTGACCAGCGTGGTCCTCCCGGACACCATCAACTATATCGGAAACAGGGCATTCAGCGGCTGCACCAATCTTCGACGAGTCTATCTGGAAGGGGCGCCGCCGGGATCAGCGGCTGCCGACTCATTCGAATCCTCCCCAGCAACGTTATATGTTCCGGCTGACACTGCATAATGTGGCTCCGTCATTTGTTGGTCGCCCAGTGGTGCTCTGGAATCCACACGTCGTGACCGATGACGGCCTGTTTGGCGTTCACGCGGGTCACTTCGGTTTCACCGTCGTGGGCGCAAAGGATATCCCAGTGGCCATCGAAGCCTGTTCGGATTTGTCGAATCCAGACTGGACCACGATCACCAACCTGACCTGTGGCGCTGATGGGACAGTCCAGTTCATCGATCCCGAAGCGGCAGATCACCCAACTCGCATCTACCGCTTCCGGCCGGAATGATTTCCCGTGAGTGCGGGAACAAAATCCCGACAGGCTTGAATCCAACTGTGTGTGCCTGTCGGGATTTGATTCTTTTTAACTTGTTGGCCCAAACCGGACAAAAGCGACGCATTGAAAAGTGAAAGAGCATAATTATGAAAACGAAACATTTTGGAAATCAGAGCCTCCTCACGTCGGCTGCTACATTGGTCTCAAGGCGCATAGGATCGCTGCTTGGGGCGGCGTGCATCATGACCTTTCTCACCGTATTGTGCGCCTCGGCAGCCACTTTTACCGTGACCAACAGCGCCGATTCTGGACCGGGCACGCTGCGCGAGGCACTTCAGATGGCCGCCACGAATGACGCCCCGGACACCATCGTGTTTGGTGCGGCGCTCAACGGCTCGACCATCTTGCTCGAATCCTACCTCAACGCCGACAATAATGTTTCCATCCTCGGGCCTGGCCCGGACCAACTGACCATTGACGGGGGTGGGCACGACTCGGTGTTTTCTTTTGGCGGGTTTCGCTCAACAAACGTCATTACCGGTTTGACCATCACCAACGGTGCCTCCGACAATGGATATGCAGGAGGCATTTACAATACTGGCACCCTCACGGTCAGCAATGTTACCCTCAGCGGAAATTCCGCCCATTACGGCGGCGGCATTTACAACTCGGGCACGCTGACGATTCAGAACAGCAGATTGACCGGAAATGTGGCCAGCATTCGGGGAGGTGGCATCTATAATGACGGCTATTTCAACGATGCGATGCTGGTGGTCGAGCACTGCACATTGATCAACAACACGGCCGGGTCTCGCGACGATTCCAGTAACTATTCTAGCGGCGGCGGCATTTTCAATGGCGCCGCCGAGGGGTTCGATTTGTCTTTCCCGCACGGTTCCGCGACGGTGATCGTCCGGCAGAGCCGGTTTATTGGCAATTACGCCCAGTGGGGTGGCGGTATTTTTAACTTCGGCATCACCGAGGGTGGTTCGACACTGACCGTGCTGGATAGCAGTGTGAGTGAGAACACATCGGGCGAACTGGGTGCCGGAATAATGAATATGG
>CAWBHS010000085.1:0-21579 GCA_963788655.1 uncultured Verrucomicrobiae bacterium
ACCCGTGTCAGTTTCACCCGGTCCCGCAATTTCCCCGCCGTGTCGAAATACTCCAGGACCAGCTCGCCGGGACTGTCGTGAATCTTCAGAAAACCGGACACACTTTGATCCGGTTCATGCCATTGCGACTCGGCGAGAATGGTGCCCCAGCCGTGATGACTGCCGCCGCCCATCGCGACGGTGTAGTAAATGATTCCGTCGCGATGAATCCGCTCGATGCCGTGGTAATGCGCCTGCAGCACCAGGTTGTAACCCATGCCGGCGAAGTTCATCCGGTTGGACGCGTCGCCGCCGCTGGTGTGCGACGAATACGGGCAGCGATGGATCAGGCAAATCTTCCAGGGCTTCGCCGACGCTGCGGCTACGGCCGCCAGCCATTGGCCCATGTCGCTGGCTTCCTGCGCGGCGGCGCTCGCCGCGTTGTAACCGCCGGCATTGGAGCCTTCCTCCGGGTTGTCGTTGTAAATCGCGATCAGGCAGTTGCCCAGTTCCAGCGCGTAATACGACTTGCCGCCGTTGTAACCGGTGGTGCCGTAGTAAGTGCCCCATTCATCCTCGCGCGTGACGTCGTAATCATGGTTGCCCATCGCCGGGTAGATCAGCCCGCCGCGCAGGACCAATGCTGCTTTCAGGCTGTCATTGATGGCATACGAATTGGCGTCATCGGCGCTATCGCCCACCTGGATGACATTCAACGTGTCGGCGTTCGGCGTGCAGAAGGGCCGCGTCCACTGCCGCGCCTCGCGCCGCGTCGTAACCGCCGGTCCGGTCGCCCAGGACCGCCAGCTTCGCCGACGACCGCGCCGGCACCGGGAACAGGTTGAACTCGCTGAAGCGAATGCTCGAACCATCGGCGCCGGCCTTCATGATCGACCACCAGGTTGTAAGGCCCGGTCCCACTCGTCCGTTTCGACCTGGAAATACTTCGTGCCCACGCCGGCGGGAATGACCACATCGCCGCCGCCCGGCGCGCTGAAGCCGCCGGCCCCGCCTTCGATCCGCAAGTGGCCCACCGTGCCGTTTTCCTCAGCGATGACGCAGCGGCACCAATACACCGTGGACGGCGCCAGCCCGTTCACCGCGACCTCGGCATAGTTGGTATCGTTGCTGAAGAACGCCAGGGTGATGCCATCCGCCGCCGCCCGCTGCCAGTGCCCACCACGGACCAGTTGCGAAATCTGTTCCATGGACGATGCGCATTGTCCTCGGCGCCGTAGGTGTAAGGTGATCGTCGGGCGAATGGCTTCGTTGCCCTTCGCGTGCAACGCGGCAATGGCCGTCGCGTCCAACGCTTCGCTCCAGATCGCCACGCCGGCCATCAGTCCGGCGAAGAAGCCGCCGGCCGCCGATCCGAGAAGTATAGGACGTGCCGATGCCGGCCTTTTGAATCGAGTCGTTGCGCGGATGCGCGCCCGGCGTGACCGTCGCTTCGAGAGCGCCGTCCAGGTAAAGCTTCAGGTCCGTGCCATCGAACGTCAGCGCGGCATGATACCACTGCCCATCGGCGATGTTCGTCGTGCCCACGATCCGATGGTTGTTGGGCGTGCCGGCCTCGATGTGCTCGAAGTCGCCGGCGAGCCGATAAGTGCTGCCGTTGTTGACCTTGTTCAGATCCGAGGAACCAATTGCAGTCCACATTCGAGCCGTCCGCTTCGCCTCGGCCCTTGGTCACCAGCGGGACAATCGGGTCCGCCGTCGGAAACCCATCCGTTGCCCCGGCAGTGGTGGTGGTCACGCCCGCGCCGGTCTTCTTGAACCAGCACATAGATGGTGAACCGCTCCAGCCCAAACGGATACGCCGTATCCTCCAATCGGATTTGCGAGGAACTGCCGTTGAAGCTGGCCGCGTTCTCATTGGCGAAGCCCGGCGGTGTGGCCGAGGCAAACACGACGCCCGACGACGCCACCGGATCATTGCCGGCAGGACCATCGTCATTGAGTGTCCGCCGCCAGCGGGTAGAACGCGACCAGGTTGGCGCCGTGGTTGGCCAGGAGGTAATCCCCGTAGGTCACCACCCCGCCGCCGGCACCCGCCCGGGCCCGTCGCCGATCCTGCGCCCACAACGCCAGGAACGCCGCGCGCGACAAGCGCCGGTCAGGAAGCGCGTTTTCCACCATGCCTTCCCTTTCCGGTAGCTGCGTTGGTGACAACGTGGCTGACTTTATCGCTGACAACTTGCTGCGCCGTTTCAAAGGCTTCGTCGACTTACCTTGGCGTCGCTCGGTTCTTCGCCCTCTGGAGCTGGTAACAGTTCCTTCACCTGGTTCTCCTCCGGCAACAACGGCCGCCGCACCCGTCGAATGATTGGATACAAACCTTCCATTTGCTTGATCGGGCTCGGACCGAGAGTCGAGGGCATCCATTCCCTCAACTCTCAGCCCTCAACCCTCAACTCAGTTGTTATGCTCGATCGCCACAATCCGGACGTTCTTGTTCTCGAACACCCGGACCCAGTTCGCCTGGCTCTCCAGTTCCGCGTTGGTCGGCGAGTCGCCCGCCACGCTGGCGCTGGTGAACTTCACGCCCCGCGGATGCAGGATGTAACGGCGCCGATTGATCAGCACCGTGTCGCTGTCCAGCGGCACCCGCGCCAGTCTCCACGCCCTCCGTGCCGTGCCCGCCTTGCAGCGGCTCGCCATCCAGCGGCGCCACGCCCTGCCCGAACGCGCCCGGCCCGAACAGGTAGCTGGTATAGACCAGTCCATCCGTGGTGCCCGCTCGCGCCGGCAGGTTGTCATCCACGATCACCCGCCGGCCCTGGAACGTCCGGATCTGCGCCTTGCCCTCGCTGTCGGGAATGAAGTCGATCAGGTCCAGCTTGCGCAACGCCGCCTCGGTCGCCGAATGCATCGCCATCGCCGTCAGCCGGTCCGCCCGGTCGCCCAGCTTCGCCGTCGCATCCACGAACGTCGCGCCGTTCAGGCGCGTGCTCGCCGATTGCCCGGCCACTGTTTCGCTCGCGATGGCCAGCAGGTTGCCCGCCATGCTCGCCGCCGCCGAAGATGCCTTTGAGACACGAGATGATCAGGCCCTCGTCCGTGCGCGCCCAGTAGCCGGCCACCAGGTCCACGATGGCCTGCATCGGGTCATCGCCCGAAATCACCTTCGCCAGGTGATTCACGCTCCACACCTGCGCATCGTTGTGAATGCGCGCGATGTCCTGGTCGCTGGTGATCTTGTTCACCGCTCAGCGACGCCGAGTCGCTCAGGATTTGCCGGGTCGCGGTCAGGTCCTTCCAGAAGGGCATCTTCACTTCGCGCCCGCCGCCCGCCGCCAGTTCGTCGAACTCCGGCGCACTCTCCACGATGCCCGACTGGCCGAACGCGGACAGTTCCGCCGTCCGCTCAATCGCGTATTTCTCGAACTCCGTCGGGATGATGATGTCGGCAACAGCCGTCTTAGCCATAGTTGTGTCTCCGGTAGGGACGCATTCCACTGCGTCCGATTATTGATCCGCTTACGCCGCCGCTTTCAGCCGCTGCGCCAATTGCGGATCGGATTTCATCAGTTTCATTTGCTCCGTGAGATTCCACGTTTCCTTGCGGAAGGGATTCTTCACGGGCCCTTTTCCACCGACTCCCCCGGAGCCGTTGCCGGCAGCCCCGCTGCCCGCGTTGGATTCGAACAGATGGGGAGCTTCGGCCACTTGCGTGTCCACCCACTCCTCCAAAGTCATTGGGGTCACCCCGTCCTTGCCGTAGCGAACGGTCTCGCCGTCCGCTTCGAACGCCCGGGGCACACCGTTCTCCAGTTTGAACACACTGCGCGCCCGCGCGGTGATGTCCGTCAGCGCCGTCGGACGCAGACCGCGCTTCGTGGCGGCGGTGATGACGCCCTGGTCGATCTGGATGGCCGTCAGGCGACTGGTCAGCGACTGGCGCTCGGCCGTCAACGCTTCGACCTGCTTGTCCCATTCGGCCTTGAGTCCCTTGACGCGGTTCTCGACCACCTTGTCCACCTCGCCGGCCTTGAGTTGCTGCTCTTCCTCGAGCCGCTGCTTTTCCTCAGCCAGCTTGCGGACCTCATCGGGATCGATGCCATCGAACCGCTTCTGCAGATCCTCAATCTGCCGCTTCAGGGCCACGTTGTTCTTTCGGAACTCGTCCAACTTGGCCTTGTCCGGGACCCCGTCCACGTCCAACTGCCAGGCGCCTTCACGCTCTGCGTAAAAGGGCTGATGTTCCGCCGGAATTTCGTCCTTCGATTGGTATGTAAACTTGAGTGCCATAATTCGCGTCGGCTCACGTTATACACCCAGCTTTTTCGCTGGTGCGGGAGGTAAAGGAGTCGGACTTGGTGGCTCAGGTCCCTATAGGACACAAGGGGGACGCGTCAGGACAGGAGAGGACCCAAGATTTTTGAAAAAATTGTTGACGTGAATTTCCGCACAAAATGGATCCCCGTGCAAAAACGCGCCGCCGACTGCGATTTTGCCCTGATAACAAACTTGGCTATTCTCTGTTAATCGTGGTATCCTGCGCTTGGATTCGGAATTAAGCTGAACATCGTATGAACGTATCCCTGACACCTGAACTCGAAAAACTGGTGGAGAAAAAGGTCAAAAGCGGCCGTTACCAGTCCGCCAGCGAAGTCGTACGCGAAGGCCTTCGCCTGCTGGACGATCAGGATCGCTTGCGTGAACTCCGCCTGGATACCGTTCGCCAGCAAATCAAGGTCGGTCTGGACCAATTGGATCGCGGTGAAGGCATTCCCGGTGACGAAGTTTTAAAGCGACTCCAAAAGAAGAGCGCAGCCGCCAAGCGGCGATCCCGATGAGCGCCTTTATCTTGGCGCCAGCCGCAGCCGATGACCTCGAGGCTGCGTGGGATTACTACGCCTTTGAGCTGGAAAACATCGAAGCCGCCGATCACATTCGCGATGAACTTTTCGCGGCCATGGGCGAGTTGGCCAAAACACCCGGCATGGGCCACTTCCGCAGCGATCTCTCCCCGGAACCGTTGCGCTTCTGGAAAGTCCGTCGTTACTTGATTATTTACCGGAGCGAGAGACGCCCCATTGAAATCGTGCGTGTATTGCACGGATCACAGGATGTGGGGACCATCCTGGAAACCGATTCAGGGGAATCCTCAGATTAAGCCATTGGTGACAGGTGCCATACGGCGAGGTGAATCAACCTATACACCCTTCTTTTTCATGGGGCAGGAGGTAAAGGGTGTCACGAGTAACGAACTCACGAGATCACGGGACTCGATGATGACTTCTGAACGGGTTCATCATCATTGGAATCCCGGTTGTCTTTCTCTTCATCAATCAGCTTCGATTCCTCTGCGTTGGTGCGTCCTTCGGGTAGGATTTCTCCCCGACGGAACAAATCCAACATGGTGTCCTGACTCATCGCGCCGCTTTGCCAGGCTTTCACCACGGCAGTCAGTTCCGTTGCGGACATTCCCTTCGTGCTGAAGTCGGTATTCAGTTCGATGACGACCTGGTCATTGGTGACATCGTCCGGCAGTTCCTCCGTCGAATTCCACCAGTAGGCCCAGGCGAGCACCTGCGACAGTGACGCGCTCACACTGAGTGCAATGTTGCTCAGGATACTGTTCTCCCCGCTCTGCCGGAGTTCAATCGCTTCGGCGCTTTCCCCGACCTTCTTTTGGCTTTCCAGAAGGCGGGCGCCCAGCACCGCCATCAGACGCTCATCCCGATCCAACGCACGCTCGAATGTCTTCAGTCCCTGCCCGGTGTATTCCAGGAAGCCAGCGGTGGCACCCGTGGTCTCCGTGACCCAGGCAGTGCTCGATCCGATTCGGAGCGTGGCGTCCTTGTCGAATCCACTCACCCAGGCAGTCGGCAGCGCGGTGAAATGCATCCCATGTTTGAAGTCCGCATCCAGACGATAGTGATCCAAGTTCACGGTGATGACATCACCGAGGGGAAGCTTCTCGCAATCAGGCAGGAAATGACGCGGACCATGAAAAACGAACGGAATCATCGGCAAGGGTTTCCCCAGGCGCAAAGGTATCCGGGTTTCCTTGAGTTCCCACTCAGATTGTTGGCGCTTCGATTTCTTTTCTGCTCGTTGCCAGATGTCCACCTGGCACACATGACCAGTTTCACCAGGCACGAGCTTTAACACACGGAGTTGATCGACTTCCTGTTGCTCGAACTCATCGTCATTCTGCATTCCACCGTCCACAGTCTCAGCAAGCACGACCAGCGTCAGGACACTACGACCATTGATTCGTCCGACTCTCCAATTGAGGATGTTCTCCGCGGCATACCGGGTGACATACACCCGGTTCTCATGGTGGCCCGTGCGGCTCGCACCTTCCCAGTCCACGAGGCTACCAACTCGACCAATGCTCATGACTTCAGTCACGATGGTTTTCGCATAGGTGGTGAATGGCGTCCCACGCATGTCGGCATCATTGGCGAAGTCCGCAAGCGCTTTTCCAATCGCACTCGATCCTTCGGGAAGCTTGATGAATGGAGGACGACGAAAGATCAGACCGACGTAACCGTCCGCAGTGCGAGCGGTCGCGTTGAAAAAGGAGGCACGCGCACGATAGGCACCATACTCGTCATCCGTCTGGGCTTCGAGACGCGGTAGATACTTTTCCCCCGCGGACTTCACGGCATCTTCCCCGGCGAGAACATCACGCGCGCGCAACCAAGTCGGCAGGTTGGCGTCGTATTCAGCATGAGTCGTGTTGACTGGCATACACCTCATTTCTACCACGGGTTATCATGGATCGAATCGATGCACCGCAACCCGTTCGTGTCCCAGCAGGCACAGACGCAGACACCACGAGGACAAGGTAGGACATTCGATTCGCATCAAAACTCTTGACGCGTTTTTCCAGGGGTATCCCTCCACCCAAACCTTTCCAGGTTTCCTGAATCCATTTAGGCACCCCAATGACGCAAGCGCATCCCCCAATGTCCGACCCAACCACAATTCCCAATGTCGAAAGTCCAGTAGCTTGCGAACGCGCCTCCGCTGGCGCGACCTCCAATGCGCCTTCAGTAATCCGAAGCCCGCTCCAAAACCACCGACTTACGCTGGCGCACCAGCGAACGCTGCCAGGAAACGCAAACACCAGTGTGCCGGCTAACCAACCATTCGTAACCGGTCGCGCTGCGAAATTCCACCGCGCGCCAATGCGAACGGCTCAGGTATGCAAGCGGCATCACGCACAGGACACCAGTGGGGACTTGAACCGGTCCGGGCACCGAGTCGCGGCAGGGTAACTTGAACGGGTCATTCCACGCACGGTCACTGACGCGCATGCTCGCAAGCTCGCACCGGCCGCCGGTCTGCGTTGTTCCAGCGCTGCTCTCCGGCGGCCTTGCGCTACCGGCGCGCGCGTTAAGGCGGTGCTGGTAATTCCAGCCCGCGCACCAATCCCGCCCAAGTCTAATTCCAACGGGCTCTTGCGCGCGCCGGTCAGTGACCCGAACTGCTCGCCTTACGGCTCGGCAGTCGGCAAGGCTTGGAATTTGGAAGGGCGGCTCAAGCGGTGGTGGTTACGGCGAACGCCAGCCAACTTCGCGGCCCAATTGCGCGAATGGCAGCCGCGCCCGCCGCCCTGGGGACTGGTCGTGTCTGCCGCCTGCTGGCAGAGCTTCGCCCCCGCTGCCGGTCCTGTCGCATCCGCTTTCGGCCCGGCAGTCGGCGCAGACGGCAGAGAGGGTTTTCGAACGGGCCGGCCAAGCGTCGCGAGCTTGCTGCTGCCGGTTCGTTTAGCCCCGCACACTCCCGGCTGCCTCCGGCACCGCGCAACTCGCGACCCTTGGCCGCGGCCGGGGGCGGCTGACTGCGGTCCAACTGAGCCCGCGCCAGTCAGCATCGTACGTTCCACTCGCGCGACCCGCTCCGCAAACAACGCTCCACGGACGCTCCTGTTCCAGCGTCCACGGCGCTCCCTGCCGTTCCGGCGCAGATGGAGCCAGACAGCCGATCACCCCGGCTCCGGGAGATCAGCCGCTCCGTTCCTCCGCGACTGAACTCCCTTCGCCCCCCAATGTCAGTCTGACCTCTGGCCAGTCGGGCTCCGCGACGGGCCGACTGGCCAGCCCACCACCCCACTGGCCACGGCGCCATCGCTCCACCCGCCCAGCCAGAAGTCAGAGCAGCGCGGCCCCCGCGACCCGCTTCGGAACGGCGGCAGACTGCGCGTTAAATCGCTCCGGCTACGATGCTCGTTCCTGTGCGTCTGGGCCTCCGCGATTTGAACCCGCAGACTGCCGCCTGATGGATGCCTGACTTCGCTGGGGCAGAACGCTCCATTCCATTCCCACTCCGCCACTGGCCGCCGACCTCCGCCCTTCGCGCACTCCGGACATCGCCCGCCGGCCATTGGCTCCGTGTCCATTTCCTGGCGCGATCTGCCCCAGCGAAGACAGGCGGATGATGCGCGCCAGTCACGCTGGCTGCTACACGACCCGCACCCAGCGCGCCAGTCCCGACCGCTGCCGCGTATCCAGTGGAGGATGGTCCAGTCGGAGGGCGACCCCGCCGTTGGTTGGACTGCTTTGCTCGGGCCTGGCATGCGGGACCGGCCCAGGGCTACGCTTCTCGCTCCAAGTCTTCGCTGCGAGGCTGGGCACTGGCCCTTGCTGACCCTGCCGGAGCCAACACACATTGTGCGTGCGCTCCGCACATATTCCTGTTCCCGGTCGCCGCCCCAACGGGTCCCCCCCGGCGGAATATGTCGCACAATGTGGAGTTGGCTTCACCAGGGTCTTGCATCCCGCACGCCAGGCCCTCGCTCCGCGGTTTGATTGGAAGTTTCCGGGGTCGCTGGGGGAATCATTTCGCTGCGCTCCATTAAGGGCAATGCTTCGCAATGCCATAGACACAAAAAACGGTTTTGGTAACAGCAGCCAAGGAGGTGCCCAAGTTTCTTCAATTCGCCAGTGATCCCCCCGCGCCGTATTCTCTTCAGCCAATTTGACCACCAGTGCGTCCGGCCTCCACCCAAAACGATTTCGCATGTAATCCCTCCAACGAGAAGCCCTGACGGCTCCGCCGGAAAAAGCTCTCCAGCATGATGAAAAGCAACAACGAAAAAATCACCAACATCACCTTCCAAGCCAGCGCCACCATGTCGGCTCCTTATATCACCCAAGTCACCGACGCCATCGCCCAGCGCGAAGTCCAGGCAGCCCTCAAGGCGCTCCAGCAGGCCCTGGCCCCGTTTCAGGCCACGGTGACCTACGACAGCTTCGAGCACTTCAGCACTGGCGGCGGCATGCACGACTACGAAGTCCGCTACCAAGTCCAGATGCCGACCGACCAGGCGAGCGCGTTCCTGCAAGCGCCGCGGCAACCGAGTTGGCCGGCGCAGACGGCGACTGGACGTTCGAGGTCCCGGGGTTTGTGTTGGGGCCTGTCGGTTAATGGAGGCCCTGACCATGAAACACACGCTCCAGTGCTTCACCGTCACTTCCCCGACCGCAAAGGCCAAGGTCGCCCAGGTGATCGAGTTGCTGGGTGGAACCTGCGCGCGATTGCCACGCCCTTCGAGCGGCATTCGCTGGCGCTTAACACGATCGAGCGCGGAAGAGCTTGGCATTGGCGGTTGCTCCCCCGAGGATGGGCCGATCCAGCGTTCATTTTCCGCCACGGGCAGGCTCAAAACGAAAAGGGCGTTGGCCACATTCATTCCAAGTCTCAGTCTCAAAAGGAACCGAGCCCTGCCGCATGCTTCCCAGTTTGTCTTCGCCGACCGGGGTGAGTTGCTCCCCACGGAATGAATCCGCGTCGCAGCCCGCACGAAATCAAGCCCGTTCTCCGACTCTCGCCCAAACCGGGTGGTGATTATCGGGGGGCAGGCCGTTAGTCTTTGGGCGGAACACTACCAGAAAGATGCCTCCCCGAGGACGGGCCTGCGCCCCTATACCAGTTTTGATCTCGACGTTCTGGACGGCCGCACGGACGTATTAAAGTGCAACCAAGCGCTTGAGGCAGAGCCCTTCTTCCCGCACCCCTCCGAAAACACGGCAAACTCCGGCAAGATCGTCACGGTCGTCGGCGGCTCTGAATTTGAGATCGACTTCCTGCATAGTCCCAACGGCTTGACGCCCGCGGCCAATTGCCAGCAACCGGGAACGAAAGCGACGTGGGGGACGGTGCCATTGGCGAGTGCCGTTCGACCTGCCGTCGGATGGCCATGTAACACGCCAGTCGCCCACGGTGAAATGGCCAGCATGTCTGACTCAAGGGATCATCTGCGCCGATGGTATCGGATCGGAACGGGCCTGAGAATCCGCTCTTCGCACCACCAACATGGCGGGTTGAGCAACCCGGATAAGGATGCACTATGCGCAAAACAACGCCGAACCTTGCTTCGGTGCAGGCGACACGGAATATGGTTGCGATGGGCCGCGCCGGTGGGGTTGGTTTAACGATCCCCTCAAGCGACTTCAGCAGGTGATGGGACAGATGACCAAACGGAAAGTGCGGAATGGATGGGGCTGGTCAAGCGCCGCGTATTCAAGTAAAAGGGGGGCTCGTGACAGAACATAGCGCAAACTGCCCAGCGTATCGGCGTTGTGCCACCGCATCGCTTGCTGGTGAGCCCATCCAGTTTGCGCGGTCGGTTGTCGCGCATCCGACACCCATGGTTTTGGAACCTTGAATCCTGCGCGCGAGCGAGGTAAACAGTTCACCGCATACATTAGACAGGCATGGAAACATTTTTTGACGGTGTCAACGCACTGCGATGGCATTACGGGATGATCGGGCAGCCCAAAACTGCTGCCCCTCCGCCTCTGGAGGACTTTGCCAAGGCCTGCGGTCTGGCCTTGGGCATGAAGGATCCAGCTACGTTCGAGTGTTTTTGTCCGGTGCTCGTTTTTAATCGCTGGACTCCCGAGGCGCTGATGGCGGCCACGCCCGAGCGGCAACGCGGGCGCTTGCGGCTGGCAGCCGGTATCGGATTGTTTTTTATGAACTTTTCCCGCCTGGGAATTCCCTGGGCGATGGAAACAACCGTGGCTTTGAAGCGGTTGGAATCCTTGTTGCACGCTTTTCGCCTGGACCAAGACCCGTGGAACAACCACGACGGCGCCTCTCAGCCCGAGGGATACTACTTGGAGTTTTTCAAGCCTTACGGTCTTTACGTGAACTGGCCATTGATTGATTTCTGGAAACAGTTCCAATGGACCCAGCGCCAAAACCACGAGCGAGTTTGGCGAATGCTGGAGGAACAGGAGGCCCGGAGCACACCCACCACGCACGAACTGATGGCATGAAATTCCAACATAAAGAACCCTCGCTGGAGGAGAAACGAGCGCTCAAAGGAGCAACCAACGTCGAGGCTTTGCTTTACGCCTTGGATCAACGGATGACCGGCAGAGTTCGAGTCGTTCTTGTCGGACGGGCGTCATACGAAATCGGCAACCCCCAACTCACGAACCAACTCCGACAACGGTTGCAGGAAACGACCCATGTTGATGACCAGACCGGACGGGTATTGTTAACCGATGACATTGATTGCTATCTGACCGAGGAAGCGCAAGCCATTGTGGACGCCGGACACCCGGACTCGTATGTGGCCAAGTTGGCTGGCTGCTACGTTCACGCGTTGAACGAACGCACGCTCATCCTGCCTCGGGGATGGGAAGAAAGACTGCAAGCGGTGCCAGGGCAATTTGAGCATTTGGAACTCCAGAGGCTTGAAGTCCTGGACTTTGTGGTTTGCAAGGGCGCGGCCGGACGCACCAAAGACATTCACTTTTTACAGGCTTTTTGCGAAGCGATGAACCTTCGCCAGGCTGATGTAGCGGGCAGAATTGAACAAGTCCTGGCTCAGCCGTCACTGCAGTTAAGGTTCGACACTCTTGCTCAACGCAACCTCCGTCGGCTCGTCGGCAAGGTCTTTCCACCCTCACCGCCTCAGATCAACTGATTTCCCATTTGCCAGGCGCACGCTTGTTCCTCGGCGTTATTTGGGCTGCTTGGTTTGATCGAATGGTGTCCTTTCATGCGGGGCCCCGAGCAAGGTGGCTTGGCCACGCTGGCCATCAAATCCTCAACTCCAAACTCCCTCGACGTTGTCTGCTGCTCATGCGCAAGAGAGCATCCGGAAGATCGAAGACTGGCGCTCGAAGAACTCTCGCGCATCTGGTCCATCTTCTATGCTGACGTTGCCTCTTACATTGGCGTAGCCGCTGCTGACGCGATGCGTGCCATTGGACATGTTGTCCGGCCAACAGGCGGACGTCCATCCCGTTCCCTCGGCGAGGCTCAGACGAGTTTCCATCGCCACCATCAAAGACCCACCTGAGAGGTAAATTCCCGAAAGGGGCTGCGACCGCCAGGAACCGCTCGGCGAAGCAAAGGTGCCATGCATGGCGGCGGTGCCAGAATGCAATAGTAACAGATCGCGAGTTCACGACGTCGCTGTCTTGCGTGGTGAACACATTCCATCCGCCCACAGTAGAGCAGACCCGGACACATCCCAAGGGTGGCGAGGCCACAACCTCAAGGCTGCGCCCAGAACGCAAGACTCGCCTCGCGGCGTGGTCATCACCGGCGCGGTGGACGTTTAGGGATGGGCTTTACATTTGCGCTCGCGCGCACTTGGCCTGGGCCAGACCTTGATGCCTCGCCCCGGCGGCGGTGTGATGGCTCCCAGCGCGCATGGGCAACGACGGACCCGACACCCGTGCGCACCATTCACCTGGGGCGAGATGAGTCGTCGTTCATGGCGGGGTGGCTGGGCTTTCGCCCTCGCATGGGATGCTTGCGTCACAGCGAATTCCGACATGTGTCCGAAACCAGTTTGAGCACCCGTCGCCCCGAGCGAGTGTGAGCCGGTGACGGCGCATACGCCGAGACCCCGCAGTGCGTCGCCAGCCTCAAGGCGGCTGCGCCCAGAAGGCAACGCCAGTGGGCACAAAGCACCTCGCGTCGCGCGACACGTCACGTCAGGTGTGACCGCCGACGGTCGGCTGGGTTGCTCATGGCTCACGGAGTGGTCGAAGGACTCGGGGATCGGCCGGCAGACCTCCAGTAGAGCGTTTGCGGAGTCGCTCTGCATGCGCCGTCATTGTCGCCCGCACGGGTTTGGTAGAATTGGCATGGTCCTCAAGGCACTGTCGCGTCGGCAGAGCTTCGAGGCCGTTGCGACGGCGCCACGCATGTCATCTGCCCGCTGCCGCCGCAGCGGCGGACGCGCTCGACCGCGGCTGACGCCGATGTAAAGGGGAGGCGGCACTGACACCGAGCGGCGCGGTCCAATTGGTCCCCTTGGGGGGCGCTGGCCGCGACCGACTGACCTGGACTGTCGGCCACGGTGGCCGAGATCTCCTCGACAGCCAGCGAGCCTTGGCAAACCCTAAGCGGACCACTCAACATTGGCTCACGCCTGACGTGGCTGAATGCCCTCTGACAGGAACGCGCGACCATTCGCGAGTGCTCCAGGTGTCATTGACGAGGCTGTCGGGCATCCGGCGCGCGCCGAGTTGCGCTGGTTGCCAGACATGGGTTCTGTGACGCGTTCGATATTCTTCTCACACACACGGGCATGGCAGAGGTCCCGCTCCGCGAAACACAACGCGCCACGGGCGCGGCGAGCTGACACCTGCGCGACCGCGCTTGGATGCTCGCCCGGGGCGAGAGCACATCGCTCGACATCGCGCACAGGCGTCGTTGAGGCTCAGCAAAGCCACATGCTCGCATGGCAGTGGGCCACGGGACCCAAGGCTTCGCCCAGAACAACGGCAATGGTTACCCAATCTCACCGGGCCTGCCCTGGTATCCACCAAATTATCTACGGGAATCTCGCGAGCTTGACGTCTCGACCTCGCCCCGCGCGACGTTACACTGAGGTTCCAACGGCGCGAGGTCGATGCGGGGCGCGCAGGTTCTCGCCCACGGCCCGGCTCAGAAGCGCGCCACTGTAGGACGCAAGCCACAGCCCAGGGCTGACGCGGTGAGACCAGACCAAACCGTCGCTGCGCCGATAGAGTGCCGCCTGGGCGGCTGGGACTCTTGGCCGCCGCGGCCTGGCAGCCTGGCACGGCACAGTCTCTCACGACTCGGCAATGCCTCCTCGGGCCGCCGCGCACCTGGCAATAGACCGGCCGATGTCGGCCGACTCGCCGTGAGAGTAACATAGTCCCGGGGGGGCCTTGGGCGCATGCGTCTCTCCCGTTGCCACCGCGCCATGGGCGCCACTATAGGCTGGGCAGCGGCGCGGGAGCGCGGGGTGCGCACGGTGGTGGGGGCACTGGCTTCTCTAGCGTTTTCGCCCACCACTGCGGCTCCTCGTTACAAGATCGGGTTTAGCACCGAAATAACGGGCGCCATACGGACATTTTCAACCAGATTTCCGGCCTCATACGGACATTTTCAACTGCCCGGCAATTTCCAGAGTCATTCGTTGGGTCAATACGGACGTTTTCCTATAATGGGATAGTGACATTTTCCACCGTGCTTTCGAAACGAGCAGGGCCCGATGATTTAATGCTGACATTTTCAACTCTGGAGCTGGAACGCGATGCGTGAACGAGAAGAACCAAACCGAGACGACGCGGGAGAAATCCCGGAGTCCGTTACCATGGAACCGACGCGTTACACGACCTTGCGCCGGGAGGTGGTGGAACTGTTGCGGCGGCATCCGCAGACCGACGATTCGCGAGTGGTCCGCCGGATCTGCAACGATTCGATCCGGTATGTTTTGCGAACCGGAGTAGGTTCCCGCGGGGATTGGCAGGACGCCCAAGCGCTCCTGGTGGCGATCCACGACCGGACGCGCGGAGCTGGCCCGGGTTCTCCTGGAGGTGGGCAGGGCGCTGGATAATCTGGCCGACCTGGGCGATTACGAGAGCCTGTTGGGCCCTCTCAAGGAGATGTTGGAGAGCGGAAAGTGAAACCAACTCTTGTCGGCATTGCCGGCGGTTTCACGGAGAGTATGGCTGCCGTCTTCGTGCGAAAGGAGGCGGTGCGCTATTCAGGCACAGGATCGGAGTCGCACGCAGCATCTTACGATGGACATCCGAGGCCGATGACTCATTCGGCATTGACCGACCAAGGGAACGAAGCGATTTGTGGTGGTCTTGGTAACAGCAGCGGCGTACCGAGTTCGACACTCCAAACGACGACTTCAAGGGGACGAATAGCGTGTCCCGGGAGATCTCAAATACTGTCAACAAGCCTCATTGTGGCGTAAACCCTGAAGAACTCAATGGGCTGTTTGATTACTGTGCGGGCAGCACCCCAAGTCCATCGCCAGCGTATTCATCGCGCAGGGCTTGCCGATTTTCCAATGCGACGGAGCCTGCTAGGGGATGCGCTCCGCATTGCCACGTGCGGCAACTGCTGACAGCAGACCTTCATCTCTTGTTGAGTGCCGCACTTAACATTAACCTATCGGGAACCTATGGACCTCACCTTGGAGCCGCTACTTGACGAAATGCTAACCGCCATCGCCGGACATTATGGGCTTACGCCAGATCTCTTGTCCGACATCCTGCTCCGGCAAGCTTTGTCCGAATTGATCGCACTGACTGACCATACCAAACGAGGAACGGAAATGGATCTGACTGGTCTCTTGGCGGAGAAAGACCAGCGCCTCCAGAGCTTTCTGGACCAAGCGATCACTCGCCTCAACGCCCTTGACGAAGTTATTGACCAGGCCAGAACGGTGGTGATCCGAGCCAATACGATCATGAACAGGCTGGTCCAACGGAGCCACCTCGACCGGCTGAAAACCGACGTTTCGGCCGCGAGCCATTTGACGTAGTCCTTATGGTTTTCAAACGAACGAAGTCAATCACTTCGGTGAAGACGGCCGTGGCTTGGGCCAAGAGCTACCTCGACGAGGTGACGAAGAACCGCACGAAGAAGACTCTCGGAGATGGGGGCCAAGTTGGGCAAGATGTACCTCACCAGCCGTCCCGCCGGACTACTTTCGTCCCACGGTTATGTCCGCGAACCGGTCGAGCGATTTCAAGCGGCTGGCCGGCTAACTGCCAACGAAGCGGTGCTTGAGTTCATTTGCGGCTACTGCCGGGAGCGGGCCCGCAGGGGGAGGAAGATCATGGGATTGCGGGCGATTGCCAGCCTGGATCCAGGCGTCACCGTCAAGCTCATCGCCAAGGGTGTGGACTTCGATCGGTTGCTGGTTCGGGCCATCGAGCAAACGTTCACGGAGGCGGCGGCGCGGCACTATCCCGGGGACGAACTGGGCTATTTCATCGGCATCCATCACGACCGCGAGGACAAGTTCGGGCGGCCGCAGATTCACAGTCACATTTACGTGGTTCCCCAGACCCGGAAGGGGCTGCGGGTGAGCCTGGCGGACCACACCAAGCCCGGTCGCGCGCAGAATCCGGTGATGGTGGATATGCTTACCGAGCTTCGGCAGA
The DNA here is from genome assembly GCA_963788655.1 of uncultured Verrucomicrobiae bacterium. Classification (GTDB taxonomy): domain Bacteria; phylum Verrucomicrobiota; class Verrucomicrobiia; order Limisphaerales; family JAFGQR01; genus JAFGQR01. The sequence continues at coordinate 16,344 of CAWBHS010000085.1, forward strand.
CCTATGCCCGCAACATCCGCCAGGCGCTCTTGCAGGAGCGGATTCGCTTTGGCGAAGCGCTCCATACGCCGGAGTGGAATGCCCTGGCCAAGCTCTCGGCCTGGCTGACCGGGTGCGACTTGGATGAGCGAAGAATGGAGCCGGAACAGGCCCGTCGCTACGGCCCGGCCCGGTTTATATCTTACCTGAAGAACCTGGATCGGAGAGCGATCGAACGTTGGTTGAAGGTGCTTCATCGCCGGATGGCCGAGGAATCCGCTGGAAATCCCGCGGAGGCGATTTCCCGGCTCAGGGCAGCGGTTAAGTCCCTTGAGGAGGGCCGCGTTGACCTGGCTCGGATCCGGCAGGAGTTGTGGACCAACGCCATTGATTGGTACGCCGGAGCCGGCCAATCCTCCGAGGTGGAGGGGACCTACGTCTTCGTCCCCAAGTTCACCATCGCGAAACGTCGAACCCCGCCAGTGCTTTGCCAGAAGATGTTTGATTTGCTGGAGCAGGTCCGGCTCAGCCGCCTGTTGCGGCGGGTCACCTTCCTGGCGGCGGTGGCGGACCTGGAGTTGGACTATGGCGGTGTCCCAAGACGGCCCCCGACTGGGTGCGCGTCCTGGAGCGATGCGTTGAGGACGACACTCTGCCGAACAAAGCGTGCCTCCAGCAGGCGCAAGATCTGGAAGCGCCAGCGCTGCGCTCGCAGGGCAAGTCCGTGGCAGCTTTGCCCGAAAAGCCCACCTCAATGACGGAGGTTCGCTTTCGGCGGTGCCCGATTCGTTGTACACCACCACCGCATACTGGCCACTTTGGGAAGGCTCGAGATTGGTAAAGGTAAGCGTGGCATTGGTGGCGCCGGCAATGGGTGTGCTGTTGTAATGCCATTGATAGAACAGCGGGTCATCGCCGGTGGCTTCCACATGAAACTCGGCTTCGTCTCCCGGAAAAACCCTCACGTTGATTGGCTGAGTGCTGATCGCCGGCGCTGGGCCACCCGCTTGAGAACGGCCCGGCGTTGGAAATGCCGCCAGCCAACTTGCCGGATCATTTCCATAAGCATCGTCGCTCAGGCGCTGCAACGAAGGGCCGCGCCCGTTGGCAGCCGTCGGCCACGGGGCTTTGTCGTTGTAACGCACCGCATCCACGGTGATGAACGGAACAATGCCAGTGAGGCCGGGCACACCCGGTCGCTGCAATTCCAGTCGCTCGCCACTGTTTTGGAGCGCGCCGTTCCAAGGACCGAGGACGGGAACATCTTCCGGCACGGATACCCGGGCGCGGAAGTCCGCGGGATTGGTGGCCACGAGCAACAGCCATTGACCGGGATCGAGGATGATATTCGTCGGAAACGTGTAGCCAAGACCGTTGAGCTTCCAGGTGTTGGCCGGTCGTATCGGATCAAACAAAGCCACGTTGGTGGCGGAGATGTTCTTCAGTTCGACGAACTCGTCGCTTCCCGGAGCCGGATGATAATGAATTTCGCTGATCACCACCGGGCCGACCAAAGGACCGACGTTGGTCTCACGCAGCGAGGGCGCGATCTGCGCGGCGAAATCCTCCTGTCCCGTGCTCAGCAGATGGCGGCCAAAGGTAACGCCCGAAGCCGCCGCGCCAAAGCTGAACCCATGGCTATAACCGGTCAGGTTGGTGGCCGCGTCGCCCGAAATGAGATACACCTCATCGCCATCCGAACTGAGGGCGAAGCTGGTGTTCAGTCCGGGAGTGGGATTGAAGTCGGATTCGTCGAAGACCGCGAAGCCACCCGCGGACATCTTCGTGCCGGCCGGGATGCGGAATTTCATCGGTTGCGCCGGATCGTCCGTCAGGAACCAGCCGCCAACGTCCACCTCCGTTTCCGTGGGATTGAAGAGTTCGATGGCATCGAGGTCCGGTGGAACCGACGCGCTGAGAACTTCGTTAATGACAATCGGCGGAATGGTTGGGATTGGATCGTCCATTCCCGGTGAGCCGCCCGGAAGCGCGCTGGCCCGCCATTGGTAGGGGTCGTCCGGGTCGCGGATTGGCCTCGGGATTCACGGGCACCAGCGAATAACCGTAGCCGTCCGGAGTGACCGGCCACGGCGCGCGATCATTGTATGTCACGGATACCGCCGGCGTGCCCAACACGTGCGCCAGGCGGAGGGTTTCGCCACCGTTGTCGAGCTTGCCGGCGTAAACTCCGTTGACCGCCATGCCGGGATAGCGTTCCGTGAAACGGGCCGGATTACGGGCGAGTACAAAGAATTGGCTTGGCGCCAACCGGGTGCCATTCGTGAACACGAACGTGATGCCGGCGGTGAATTGCATTCCACCGAGATTCAGCGTGTTCGTGCCCACGTTCTTCAGTTCGAGAAACTCGTATTCATCGCCGTCCACCGCCTGGCCGTTCAGGTCGAACCCTAGCCTGGATATTTCATAAGGGCGTTCATAATTGAGGGTCAAAACGCGATTCCACCCGCTGTTGACGCGGTTTTCCACCCCGTTCGGTTTAAGCAACCGCCACCGACAGTGTGTTAATCCTTTCGGGAGCGTTGCCGGGCCTTGGGAGCTGGAACCTGTTTTCTGACCAGATGCAATTCGCCCCGGTCGAGCAACTCCCACTGCACCGCTTCGCCGGGTTGCAGCCCAATGGCCGCGGCCAGGGGAATGGGAAAATAGACATACAGTTTGGGCGTTTGGCCTTTGGGGCGAATGGCCTGCACTTTGAGTGAATATTTCACTGGATTTTCCATATCTAGCCTATAGACTAGATACATGGCTAACGCAAGTCAAAGCTTTCTGTTTGAGGATTTGGGACCGCGGCGCGTGCAAGCCGATTTCTCTGGCGGCACCCTCTCCACCGACGCCGGCGCGTTGCTCCTGCGCCAGGTCGATCGGAGCCTCGGGTTGAGCGCCGAACTGGCCCGTTGCTTTGCCGACGGGCGCAATCCGATCTGGGTGGACCATTCAGTGCCGGAGTTGTTGTGTCAGCGCCTCTTCGGCGTGGCGCTGGGCTACGAGGACCTCAATGATCATCAACGCTTGCGCTTGGACCCGCTGCTGGCCGCGGCCTGCGGCAAGACTGATCCGCTGGGGGAACAGCGGGTGTTGCCCCAACATCGGGGCATCGCGCTGGCGGGTCCCGCGACGCTCAACCGCCTGGAGTTGTCGAATAACAAACAGACCCGCTGCCACAAATTGCCCCACAACCCCGCCCAGATCGAAGCGTGCCTGCTGAAAATGGGGACGCGTTGCCTGCCCAAACACGCCACGGAGGTGGTGGTGGATTTGGATGCGATGGGGCATCGGCTCCACGGCTTGCAGGAGGGGCGGCATTTCAACGCCTACTATGACGATTATTGTTATCTGCCGCTCTACGCGTTTGTCGGGGACTTCCCGTTGTGGGCGCAACTGCGCACCGCCGAGCACGAGGCGGCGCATGGGGCGGTGCCCGCACTGGAGAAGATCGTGGCGGCCATCCGGCAACGGTGCCGCAAGGCGCGGATCATCATTCGCGGGGACAGCGGGTTTGGCCGGGAGGAGATCATGGCCTGGTGTGAGAGTCAACGAGAGGTGTACTACTGCCTGGGCTTGGCCAAGAACCCGGTGCTGATTGAGAAGCTGGGGCCGGCGCTGGCCCAGGCGCGGGCGCGCCACTGTCTGAGCGGGGCCGAGCGCGTGCGGGAGTTCACCGAGTTTCGGTATCGGACACGCAAGAGTTGGAGTCGGGAGCGCCGGGTCATTGGCAAGGCGGAGGTGATGCGGGAGGGGGAAAATCCGCGCTTCATCGTGACCAATTTACCGGCCAACGGGTTTAAAAAGGAACGGGACAAGACGCGCTTCTGTCCGGCGCGGCTCTACGAAGAACTCTATTGCGCGCGGGGGGATATGGAAAACAAACTCAAGCAGCAGGTGTTGGATTTGCAGGCCGACCGGATGAGCACGCACCATCTGGCCAGCAATCAGTTTCGGCTGTGGGAGGCGATGTTCGCTTACCTGTTGTTGGAGCGGTTGCGCACGCTGGGGCTGAAGGGAACGGAGTTGGAGCGAGCGACGGCGGGAAGTCTGCGGTTGAAACTGTTGAAGATCGCCGCCCAAGTGCAAGTGAGCGTGCGGCGCGTCTATGTGCAAATGAGCAGCGCCTTCCCACTGCCAGAGCTCTTTGCCCTTTGCCACCGGCGGCTGATGCGGCTGTCGTCCCCGGCGGGTTAAATCCAAGCAACGACTTTTGATGAGGCAGCCCTACGGAAGAGGTGTGTACAAAACCGGCCCTAATTTTCAATTTTTAAGGTTTTAGCGTCCGTATTGTCCATCGTGCGGCAAAAACACCTCCTTGTTGCCGAATTCTGCTCCCCAAATCCGCGCTCGCCCCAAAAATCCGAAGGGCTTATGAAATATCCGGGTTAGGGTTGCGGCTCCGGGCCTCGATCTTGGAGTTCAGCACCCCTTTCAAATACTGATGGAACGTTCCCTTGGTGTTCGCGTCTTTGGGCCGCGGACGCCGCGGCCTTTCTTGGTGGCTTCGAGGCCTTGGAGGACACTGAGGAGCGCGGCCTGGACCAGATCCTTGGCCAAGCCCGCTGCCGCTCCGATTCGAATGAGCCGGCGTTCAGATGTAGCGTTGAAGGTCGGTCAGGTCGGCCTTCGTCAGTTCGGCGAGGCGTTGTTCACACAGGCAGACTGGATTGTCCATGCGGTCGCGTTTGGCATGGAATCCGGGGCGGGATGGTGAGATGGCCAGCCGATGTCGGTTGGCGGCTGGGCGGGAGGGGTTGATGTCGAATCCTCTGAGTGGCGGCGGTGAGCAACCGGACGACGCGAGTGTCCCACTCCCGCCGGCACAGGTCTCCTTGGTTATTGAACGCGTGCTTCCGGACATTCCGTCTCCAACCACCCCATGCGCCCCCGTCTTCCGGCAATGCTTCCTGCTCCGGGCGGGCTTGGCCTCCGATTCGCTTTCGTCGCTATCGGCGGTTCTTCGGATTTCGTTCATTGCTCGCAGTCTCATCAGTCGCATGAAGCCGTATCGAGTTCGTGTCGAGGGGCCATACGCCCTCAGCTCTACGGACTGTCCGTTCGCTTCCAGTTGCTCTCCACCTCATGTCGCCACGACGCAGTTACTTTCAGCCATTGGCGGGAAGCTCCGCCAAAGAGGGACTTCCACCCTCCTATGCACGTTGCCTCCCAAGCGCACAAGCGCGGCGTTCCGCCGCTTCACCGTCCTATCCCGCAAGCCGCTGGTTGGCCTTGGGTGCTTGAAGCGCCCTAA
>CAWBHS010000086.1:0-23497 GCA_963788655.1 uncultured Verrucomicrobiae bacterium
GGGAACCAAAACAGTTTTGAAACGCCCCAGGGACACTAAACAAAAATCGTGTGAGGCAAATCAGCCGTTGTTGAAGAACAAAGAGCATCTCAATCCGGATCAATCCGCACGGGTTGCCAAGTGAAAGGCAATTGATGGTCGCGGCAAAATCGATACAGCCGGGATGACGCTACCAAAGAGTGTTTTGGGTATTGGTGGAATTCGAACGTACGGCCCAAGTCAAATGAGCCAACTGCATCCAACTCCGACTGTTTGTAACACAGTTCACCATCACCTCGAGCGAATGGCTCCTCGCGAATTCAAAGGGGCCGGGAATAGTCACCCGTAAACGACTTATTTCTAGCATGGACTAAGAGTTTCACGTTCGCCAACTTAGGTAAAACAATTTGGCTGTACAATTCCCAAATGCGTTCGCGCTTAAAGTCGCGGATTGGATCGCTCCATTCTGTTCCGCGGAAGTCCATGCCGACAAAAGATCCTGTTTCCAGTGTCTTCTTGATCGAGTCGAGCACGAAATAGGCAGTTTCAGTAAAACCTGCCTTGAACTCATACCAAAGACCTTTTTCCAGCTCGGAGTAATCGACAATTGCCTTGCCTTTGGCCTTTCGCGGATTCCTGCCAATGTCGATGGACTGGTTTGGGGACATCCGCAGGTAGTCCGCTGCCTGATAATCGGCCTCTTCGTATCTTCGAAGGACTTGGTATCCATAGTAACCCACCGTGCTGGTATGGTAGCGATCCAAACCTTCCTTCTCGAGGAACGACCTAATCTCCTGGATCCGACTGGAATCAAACGGAAGCTCAATCCGGAACAAATTAGTTCGATCACCCTCCGGAAACTTCTCACAGAGCAATCGGTATTTCTCCGGGGTGAGAGCTTTTGGTCGAACAACAATTTTCGCCACTGCTTTCATGGTGCTCAGCGACTGCATTTACTGTGTGTACGGTACGTCATACTTGTTCGCCCATGCGCGAAGTGCTGTTCCACACTCAGGATAAAACTCATCATAGAATTCCAGCATATCGTCCATCAAGACAACGGGGGCAGTAAATCCGCCCCTGTAGCCTGGCCCCAATCCCGCTGCCTCCATTCGGCGATGGAGTGCGGTTGCAACATCGCCCACATGTTCAGGACCTTCAAGCACTTTGACCGGCGAGGAATCCAGATCCTTTGTGAGCAGCGTCAAATTGGTTCAATCAGGGTCAATGCGGACGGGAATCCAGTCCAATTTGAGTTCTTGTTTTACGCAGAACTGGTAGAAACGTTGTGAAACGACCGGCCATCGCTCTTTCCCGAACGATTCGAAGGTCAACGCGAAATCGAAGTGGCCGGCTTTCGCAAGGTCGCTCTGACGATAGTTCAGCTCGGGCGGACGGTAGTCGTCCTTCAAGCCGACGACCTGGGAATAATCGCCCGTAAATGACTGGTCCCTGGCACAAACGAGTCGGTTGGTGTCCGGAATGGGCGGCAGGGTCACCGAACTGGTCAGCTCCCAGAACTGGCCCTGCTTTTCAACGTGGTCCTGGTCGGTGAGCTCGACCTCGCGGATGAGGCACCCCTGCTTGTCCCGGATGCGAGCTTTATTGCGCGGAGGGATTAAGTTCAAATCGTGGAATTGAAGGCCTTGTAGTCTAGCTGCCTCCATTTCACGCCGCAGGTCATCCCTGACTATGGTGGCTTCCCACAGCACGCAACCGATGCGAAAGTGAGGCTGCAAACGGAAGGCCTGAACGATCAGCCGTCCTTCGCTGTCGCGCTCTTGGTCCTCAGAGACGAGAACAGTGTGGACTAGTCGCAGAAAAGGAGCTGATTCTGAATCCTGCACATCATAGTGGCGATGCAAATCAAAGGAATACTCACCTGGAAGCCTGGGACCTCGCCGCGCGTAGTCTCTCTGGCTCAAGCCTAGCTCCTGCAGTAATCCAATCAATTCGTCGAACTGCACATGATCCGCCGGCAGTTTGATTGCAAACTCTGTTCCGTTCCGACCCGATGGGAACCGTTTACAAAGCGCTTCTACAACAGAAGGGGCGTTGTTCTGTGTTGAGACAACGATGGATGCTATTATCTTCACTTTTCTTGAATCACGGAAGAATTTGCCGCCAAGAATTTACCACGTTCGCCAAGTCCGCTCTTCCCGCAGTTCGATATGCATCCTCCAATGCGTCGAGAATGGCTTCGGCTCCCGCAGTGCCTTGGAAGTTGCCCATTTGATTCCAGTGGAGGCCAGCACTGCTAATGTAGCTGTGGAGTCCATCTGGAAACCAATGCTCACCCCTTTGTAATAGCACCACGGGTATTTCGTCAAGATTCCAAGTCGTTCCAAATAGTACCTGTAGGCGTTTTTGAATGTATTTGGGAATAATATGGTGGCCTTCCCAGCCTCCCATCCCCAGCTTGAGGATCGACCGCACTTCGTTGCCAAAATCGTCAAACTCCTGGACGACTTCTTGGGCATTGGCGGAAATCTTACCTTGGGCCAGTCCTTTGATTTGGGCATACGTAGGCAATTCGTCCACCGGCACTCTTCCGGCGACCATCTCATCAATCTGGAAGTCCGTTACCTTTTTGGCAACGTCCGCTACTTGACCATCCGTCGCTTTGGCACGATCTAAGATGGCACGTTCGGTGGCTGGCCAAAGCTTCTTCCCCTGCCGTAATTCTCGCTCGGTTGCCGTCCGAATCCCATCGCAGAAGTCGTCCGGCAGCCCCGTGTTATGTACCCAAACGCCTTCTGGCCCGACGAAGTAGGTGTGGAAGTCGGCGACCTCGAAGTTGTAGGTGGTGAACGTTTCGCCATGGGGCGCCTCTTCGGTCCAAACCGCTTCCAGAATTGCTTCCCCCCCATTGGCGAGCCGGAAATCGTGGCCCGGCTCCAGCCGGCTCGCGGGCACAAATCGCCCCAATGAGGGGACAAAGAACGGATGGGGGCCGGAGCAGGCCAATTCCCCTGGGCCGGGATCGTCGTCTCCTGCCTCATCCGAGCTACTGGCTGATCCATTATCCGAACATGCCTCCTGGCGGTGGGATTGCCGCGCTCGGTAAACCAAATGGTACAACCGGTTGGGATGAGTGACGGCCAGCGCAAGGACAGGCCGAAAGCCCTGTTGCCCCGTAAATTCGTCCCGAGCCAAAACACGGTCCCCGGTGCGAATGTCCTCGATGGCCTTTAAGCCGTTGTCCGTATGGACGAGTGTTCCCGCCACGAAACAGAACTCAGGCAGGCGGGTGATGGCGGAGATGGTATTATTCAACAACGCCAAACGCCGCGCATCGTTGGCAAAGAAGGGGATGTTGCGGAGGTTTTCCAGGAATTGAATCTTGCTGACTTGGTAAGCTTTGGTGGCCGGGATGACCGCGGTGAGGATCTCCAGGCAGAGGCGGCCTTGAAGCTCGCCTTGTTCGTAGGCGGTATTTTCGACATAATTCGTGGCGAATGCATAGCTTAGTTAAAGTCCATACAGGCAAAGTCGTCTCTGCGGCAATGACTGCCAAGCCTCCGCCCACTCGCCTCGAGCTATGGCTTCCAAGGTCACTGCCTCACCCTGCTTCACGGCCATCACGAAATGGTATGCTGCTTGGGCCGCGCTGCTGGCGGTATCGATGTGTGCATTGACTTTGCAGAGCCGTTCGTGTGCCGCCGGGCTGTCGAAACCCAAGTCCACGATCACCGCCGCTCCCAGCGATCCCACGCCTGTCCAAATGAACTTAGCGGTGCCCACTACCATATCGGCCCCCTGCTGGATAAAGCCTTTGGCAAATCCCCGTTTGAAATCGAGCGAGGTGAACTGGTCGAAGCCGGTGGAAACGATGCGGGGATATTAGGGCTCGATGGAATCTCGCCCTACCACCGCCTGGAGAGACCTGCGGCGATGCCCGACGCGGCTAAACCATTGTTTTCGCGTGTTTCGCGTGTTCTGCGGTTCTCTCGACATTGGGTCATTCTCTGGTCATTGGGCAATTGGCGATTGGTCATTCTTCCGGGGCGTCCAGCACGTGATCATAAATCGACAGCACGCGAGGATAAACGTCCGTCCAACGGCAATTGCTTCTCCGCCAACGGCAATCAATTCTCCGCCAGCGATCATTTCTGGAGAGTCAGCGATCTTTTTTGTCCGAACGCTGATGATTTCAGACAAATCAACGAGATTTGACGTTGGTCCAGGGGTGCCGGATGGAAATCCACTGGTCAAGGATTGCCCAGCAAGGCGGTCAAATGGAGGGAGGCAGGCTCTGGATGGAGGTTCATTGAGGGCCGACGGTGAGTTCTTCGGTTGAAACACGGCAGAATTGCGTTTTAAAAGCGATGCAGCGGTCCGGCCGTTTGGACGCATCTTTTCGGTTACCGCTACCCGGTATCGATCACCAGTTGTAGCTCAGAATTTTATTCTGCGGTATCGCCGATTTTCAATCGGCAAGGCGTCCACAGATCCGTGCGGGTTGGGAGTTGCCCATGCCCAGCGGGCTGAAATGCATGAAGGCAGATCTCATAATCTGTTTCCATTCGTTGACGGCGATTCGACAAGAGCCGTCAACAACAAGTCCGGCCCTGCACGGCGCCACTTCAGATCGCGCAATCTTACCATTTCCGTCAGGTTCCGGGCGCCGGTCCCGGCCACGGCTTTGATGGCGGCACGGCCGCCCAGGATTTTGGGCGCGTAGAAGAAAGCAATCCGGTGAGCCAACCCTTGTTCCAGGAACGTGGCGTTGACCTCACCGCCGCCTTCGACCAGCAGCGACGTAACGTTTTCTTGGCCCAACCGCTTCAGCAACCAACTCAGACTGATGCGTCCCTGCCGCATCGGGGCTGTCCAAACCCGCACGTGACGAGCCAAGACAGCCACCCGTTTCGCTGGAGCGTTCTTGGTGACGACGATCGTCGTCAGCCCGGCAAGATTGTCCGTGACCACCCGGGCCGTCAGCGGCGTGCGCGCCTGCGAATCCAGAATGATCCTCCGCAATGGTCGGCCCGCCTTGACACGGTATTCGGCGCTTCGCCCGCGCAGGGTCAGGCTGGGATTGTCCGCCAGCAGGGTATTGATGCCCGCCAGGATGGCATCCGCTCCCTCACGCAGGTGCATCGCGTAATTCCGCGAGCGCGCGCTGGTGATCCATTTGGATTCGCCGGTGGCCGTGGCGATTTTGCCGTCGAGCGTCATCGCCGCCTTTACGATGACCCAAGGCGTGCGGTGAACAATCCAGTGGTTGAACGCCTCATTGAGTTGAGCGCATTCGTCCGCCAAAACACCCGGCACCACGGCAATGCCCGCTTTCCGCAAGACCGCAAACGCCCGGCCCGCGTGCGCCGGATTGGGATCCGTCGCGCCCACCACCACCCGCTCAATCCCCGCCGCCTGAATGGCATTGGTGCAGGCCGGGGTACGGCCCTGGGTGGAACATGGTTCGAGCGTGACATACAGCGTGGCATTCTTCGTTGATTGGCCTCGCCGTTCGGCGTCGCGCAACGCTTCAATTTCGGCATGCGGCTCCCCCGCACGATGATGCCAGCCTTGGCCGATGATTTGGCCACGCCGGACCAACACCGCGCCGACCATGGGATTGGGCGAAGTACGCCCATACCCTCGACGGGCCAGGCGCAGCGCGCGTCGCATGTATTCCAAATCAGTGGGGGAATGCTTTTTCGTCACATCAACCACGATCGGGATGTTTCCACGGCGCGCGGTATTCGCGTTTGAGCAATTTGGCGGCTTCGGGATTGCCGGAAATCTGTTCGGTCGGTCGGTCCCAGGAAATCTTCGCGCCAGTATCGTAAGCGATCATGGCCAGTTTAACGGTGGTGGTGGAGGCAAAGCCGTCTTCCGGCACACAGCCGGGTTGTTGGCGGGTCCGCACGCAATCAAGAAACTGCTGCATGTGAAGTACGTCCGGCGTCACTCTTCACCTCGGTTGTTTTGCGTTCTTTGCCTTTGCCCCGCGGGATGACGATCCATTTATTGTCGGTCACAAACACCGTTTCCTTCTCGCCATAGACGAAGATGCCATTGTTGACTTCTGGCGCATATTCTTCGGCGCCCCAGATGTGATGCCGCCAGGTGACCGGACAACTGGCAAATTCGAAATGGGCGGTCAGCACGTCGGGCGTGGTGATTTTGTCTTTGAAAAAATAAATGCCTCCAGCCGCCGAAATGGTGTGCGGCATCGACTCGTCCAAAATCCAACGGGTGGCGTCGATCAAATGAATGCCCCAATCGACGAGGTGGCCCTGGCCAGTGGTTTTCTCGAGGCGCCAATTGATATGCCCCACTTGCGGGCTGTAAGGGATCTTGGGGGCGGGTCCACACCACAAATCCCAGTCGAGCGAGGCCGGTGGATTCTGCGGTGTGGCGTCTTTCACGCCGGCGGTGTAATGAATTTGCGCCTCGACCTGGACAATGCGACCCGCCTTCCCAGACTGCAAGTAGTCGCGCGCCTGTTGAATGGCCGCCGCTTCGCGCCGCTGGAAACCAATCTGCACGATCCGCCCGCTATTCTTCGCCGCATTCCACCATCGCGCGGCCTTCACGGATGTCATACGCCAAAGGTTTTTCGCAATAAACATCCAGACCCTGCTCGACGGCGGCAATGAATGGCAACGCATGCCAATGCGGCGGCGTGGCAATAATCAAGGCTTCGAGTCCGGGTGTTTGCAGCAGGTCCGCGTAATGCTTGAACGTCTTGGGACGCTGGCCTTGCAGTTTTTCGACTTCGTCGGCGCTCTGCCGCAGATGGTCACTATCCACGTCGCACAGGGCGATGACTTCGACGCCGCCGAGCTTGAGCGCGGCTTTCAGATCGACCATCCCATACCAACCGCAACCGATGAGGCCAAGTTTGAGTTTCTTGTCGGTGGCGGCTGGTTCGGCGGACCAGGTCCGTAATTGCGTGGCGGCCAGGGTGCCGGCGATCGAGGTTCCGAGGAATTGACGGCGATTGAGTTGCTGCATTCGTGTGCCTTTCTTCATGGATTCAAATTTACCGAGAGCATGGAGCATTGGACGCGGCTGTCAATTCGAGGATGAGCTTAAGAATGACCAATGGCCAATGACCAAGGACCAGAGAATGACCAGGTCTCCAAGTTCGAGCGCAAGATGGAACGGCCGTTGATCTCCCAACGCCGACGCGATTAACCGCGTGCCATTCCAAAGTTGGCTCTACTTGCATGCGGCAATCCAGTTTATCACTGCGGTTGCATGCGACTTATCGGCAAGGTGCCGTTACACGGCGAACTGCGGTTGTTAACCACCGTGTTCTATTTCCACGTCAAAACCCCGCCGCGCTTCCTTCGCCGCGAGGATCGGCAGCGCCGGTCAGTCGGTCGGTTGATGCCGTCCAGCCCACCGCTTGCGCGGCGCCCAGCGATTTGACGACCTTGACGTGATGCCCGCGTTTCTTCAATTCCCAAATCACGCGCGTGCCGATTGATTTCTCGAGGCGCAACTCGTCCGGTTTCCATTGGTGATGGAAGCGGGGTTGCGCCAGCGCCTGATCTAGAGGCATTCCAAAATCAATCATGTAAAGCAGCGTCACCACCACCTGGCTGATGATTGTGGGGCCGCCCGCCGCGCCGAGACTGACGACGGGCTTGCCTTCGTGGAGAACAATCGTAGGGCTCATGCTGGACAGTGGGCGTTTACCCGGCGCCACGGCATTGGCTTCAGAACCAACCAGGCCGAAAAAATTGGGCACACCCGGCTGGGCGGAAAAGTCGTCCATCTCGTTGTTCAACAAAACGCCGGTACCGGGCACCACCACTTTCGAGCCAAAGGAGGTATTGATCGTGGCGGTGCAGGCCACCCAATTGCCTTCGTGGTCGGCCACCGAGAAATGCGTGGTGTGCTTGCCGAAGACATCGGTGCCGGCGTCCGCGGGGGTGCCGTGTCCGGGAACTGGTTGGGCGCGCTCCATCGAAATGCGCTTGGCCAGTTGCGCCGCGTAGGACTTGGACACCAAGTCGCGCGGCACGAGGACAAAGTCCGGATCGCCGAGCCAATAGGCGCGATCCGCGAACGCCAGTTTCATCGCCTCGGTCACCACGTGAACAAAGTCCGCAGAACCGGCGCCCATGGCTCTAAGATCAAAGGACTCGAGGATATTGAGAACCTGCGCCACGTGAACGCCGCCCGAACTGGGCGGGGAAAAACCAACGATCTGGTATCCGCGATAGGTGGATTTGACGGGTTCGCGAGCCTTGGCTTGATACGAGGCAAAATCGGTAGCGGTCAGAAAACCATCGTGTTGCTTCATCCAAGCTTCGGTCGCAGCGGCAAATGGCCCGTGATAAAACCAGTCGATACCCTGTGCGGCAATGGCCCGGTAGGTTCTGGCGAGATCCGGTTGCTGCAACAAGTCACCGGCCTTAAAGGGCGAACCGTTAGGGCGCAGGAAAATGGCACGGCTGGCAGGAAATTGTTTCAGAGCTTTGGCGGTTTCCTTCAGTTGGCGTGAGTATGTTTGGTTCAGGAGGAAGCCGCCTTCGGCAAGGTTCGCCGCTGCCAACAAAAGCTCGCGGAGCGGTCGCTTGCCATAGCGGCGCAGGGCCAGATCGTAAGCTGCCAGCGAGCCCGGCACGCCGACAGCCAGCGCGCCGGTTTGGCTGAGTTCGGGCACAGCTTTGCCGTTGCGCACATACATGTCGCGCGTCGCGGTGGCCGGCGCGGTTTCGCGTCCGTCGATGGCGGCGACCTCGCCATTCGCAGGTCCGGATCACCATGAAACAACCGCCGCCCAGGCCCGAATTGTGTCCGTCCACCACGCCCAGCGTCAGCGCGGCGGCCACGGCGCCATCGATGGCATTGCCGCCCGCGCGCATGGCGTTGAGAGCCGCTTCAGTGGCAAGCGGATGAACGGTTGCGGCGATGGCGTTGGTGGCGGTGGCGGTGTGATTGCTGTTCGTGGAAGAAGCAGCAGTCCCGTTGGCTAAGCTGGCCAGAGTGAAGGTACCGCACCACGTGAGGAGAATGGCACGCCGAAAAGCTACGAGCCGGTTCAATAAATGGTAGCAGCCGACGTGAGGAGGCTCTGTCTTATCGATAACAAGGTAGCTTTCCGTTGGAGTTAGAGCCTCCTTACGTCGGCTGCTACGAACTTGCCGGATTCTCGATTGGAACCATTGTTGAATTCGAAAGACCTTCATGAACTTCTGTCGTTAACTTCTTCCACTACGGCTTGAACACTTGCTCCGTTCCTTGAGCCAGCTTCAGTTCGCGCACTTGGTCGCGATACCGAATCTTACAAGGATTGCCGAGCAATGAGCGGATGGTTGCCTGGGTGAGTTTTCCTGGTTGCCACTCGATGTCGATTTCGAAACCGCCGCGGGCGCGCAAACCATGGACACTGCCAGACGGCCAGGCGCTGGGCAAGGCCGGGAGCAGCTCGATTTCACCGGTGTGACTCTGCACCAGCATCTCGGCAATGCCTGCCGTGCCGCCGAAGTTACCGTCAATCTGGAACGGTGGATGCGCATCAAACAGATTCGGGAAGGTGTTTCCCGCCAGGGCTTCGCTGAGCATTTTGTACGCATGATCGCCATCCAGGAAACGCGCCCAAAAGTTGATCTTCCAAGCCTTGCTCCAGCCGGTGCCGCCGTCACCGCGAAAGATTAACGATTGTTTGGCGGCGGCACTGAGCTTCGGGGTGCCGCGTGGGGTGATGTCCCAGCCGGGATACAATCCCCACAAGTGCGAGACGTGACGGTGCGTGTTTCGCGGATTGTCTTTGTCTTCGAGCCATTCCTGGAGTTGACCGTATTTGCCGATTTGGTTGGGCGCAATTTGCTGGCGCATTGCCGTGAGTTTGGCGGCGAACTCCGCGTCCACGCCCAGGATGGCGGCCGCCTGCGCTGTGTAACCAAACAGGCTACGAATAATTTGGTGGTCCATGGTGGGCCCCATTACCAGGCCGCCGTTCTCGGGTGAATTGGACGGGCCGCTGATCAGCCAGCCCGTTTTGGGGTCTTTGACGAGAAATTCTGTGAAGAACAACGCGGCTTCTTTCATGGCGGGATAGGCGCGTTGGGCGAGGAAGTCTTTGTCGCCGGTGAACAAGTAATGCTCCCACATTTGATGGCACAACCAGGCGCCGCCCACCACCCAGATGCCGTGGTTCGCATGGTTGATCGGTGCGGTGCCCCGCCACAGGTCGGTGTTGTGGTGCAACACCCAACCGTCGCAACCGTAATGGGCCCGTGCGGTCTTGCGCCCGGAGATAACGCAATCCTCGATCATCGCGAACAGCGGTTCGGCGCATTCGGAGAGGTTGCAGACTTCCGACGGCCAGTAGTTCATTTCCGTGTTGATGTTCACCGTCCATTTGCTGTCCCACGGCGGGCGGAGTTGCTCGTTCCAAATCCCCTGAAGGTTGGCGGGTTGAGAACCGGGCCGGCTGCTGGCGATCAGCAGGTAACGTCCGAATTGAAAATAGAGCGCGGCCAGTTGTGGGTCGGGTTCGTCGGCCACGCGTTTGAGACGTTCGTCGGTCGGTAACTTCACCGATTCCGTCGTGCCCAGGTCAATCGAGACGCGCCGGAACAGTTTTTGGTGATCATGGACATGGTCCTGGCGCAAAGCGGCATAATCCTTGTTGGCCGTCGCCTTCATTACCGTTGCACAACGAGCCGCTGGATCAGCGCTGATGTCCTGGAAATCCTTGTAACTGCTGGCCGCCGTCAAAATGAGCGTGGCCGAATCCGCATTTTCAACGGTGATTTCGTCGGCGGAAACGGTGGCTTTCCCGCCGGTGGTTTGAGCCTGGACGCGAGCTTCGAATTTGACGCCCCCCGCTTCGACCTGACCGAAAATGGCCAACTGGTTGCCGTCACGCAACGCGGTCTGCGCCGAGCGATGCGGACTGGTTAGTCGGGCCGTGAAATTGACGTGGCCGGGTTGATCGGCGGTAATGTGCCAGACGATTACTTCGTCCGGAAAGCTGGCAAACGCTTCCCGTTAGTACGTCACCTGTCCTGACTGATAGCTGACTTTCGTGATGGCGCTGTCGAGATTGAGTTCACGCCGGTAGTCCGTGACTGGGGCGGCTGCCGGAAAGGACAGCCGCAAATCGCCGCAAGGTTGGTAAGCCATCTGCCGCAGCGGTACGCTCATGAACTCCTTCATCGCCAGGTCTTCCGCGGCGCGTTGTTTGCCTTCGAACAGCAATTGGCGAATGGTGGGCAAGAATTTGACGGCACCTTCGTGTTGATATTCGTGCGGGTGGCCGGTCCAGATTGTATCTTCGTTGAATTGGAGCCGTTCCTCGTCCACGCCGCCAAAGACCATGGCGCCCAGCCGGCCATTGCCAATCGGCAGGGCTTCCACCCATTTTTGGGCCGGACCGCGATACCACAAACTCAACGATTCCGCCGCCGGCGCGGCTCTGCCTACAAGTTCGCCGAGGAGGAGCAAACCGGTCACGGAGATGGTGCTAAACAGAGTGAATTTGCCATTCATGAATACGCTCTCGATTTCAGGCCATTGTCTGGTGGCCATTGCAGTTCGTTAAAGTGAATACGGTTTTTTACCTGGGTTTCTATGGAAGCACAATGAAGGATTGAAGCGGATGAAGTGCGTGGTGTGCGCCTTCGCCAACCCTGGACGCATCTGATCGTTACGCCAGCGCCGGTATTCTGGAGCGGCGTGAAGCTATTCGGCGCAGTCAGCGCCTGGAGTGCGTCCGGCTTGCCGGCGCTTTCGGGAGGGGTAAGGCGGTCAAACATCTTTCACGCTACTCTGTTATTTATGCGCCTCACCTCCAACGAAAGCGGGAGCAAGCTCCACGCACTCCAAATGCTTTGCGATGTTCGTTGGCAAGGAGACATTGTAGCACCACCCAACCGTGTTTGAGCATCTGTTTTCCGCCATCCGGTATCCGGCATCCGGCATCGGGTATCTCGCATCAGTATCCCCTTTCACTTCTCATCCGCGCCAATGTCCGGATGTTCTCCACGCGGTTGATCGTCAATGTCACGCGGCGCTTCCGGCAGCAATACGCCTTGGCCGATAACCGCAGCGTTCGATGTCTTGAGGTGCAGATCGCCTTGGGCGGCATCCACAAAGTCAGCGGCGAAATCGCCGGCCAGATTTTCGTGCAAGTCCATCCAATTGGGCGATTCATTTCGGAGGCCCGGTCCCGCCAGCAGGTTGTTGGCAACCACGAGCCCCTCGTTATCGTGAACCAACCGGATCAAGCGGCCCAGACGGTTGGTGGGATCACAAATCGTGTTGTGGACGATGCGGCAATCGCGCGTGTGATCGGCCAGCAGACCCGTCTCCGGCGCGCGGGTGATGAAGTTATTGCGCACCATACACCGCGTGGCGTGCGTCGGCACCTCGGCCGGACGGTGCGAGTTGCCCAGGGCAATGCCCACGTCGCAATCGATGATGACGTTACGTTCCACCGTGCAACCTTCCGCTTCGTGCCAGAGGAAGACTGCACCCCGCGCTTCGCGTGTGCGGCCTTGAATGCCCCAAAACACGTTGTCGCTGATGATCCAATCCTGCGCATACATCACATCGATGCCACCAATGTAATTGCCGTGGAAATTATCAGGGGTGTCGGCGGGGTCATCGGATACCGCTTGGGCCGGTCGTTGTAGAAAAGGCAGTACTGGATGCGGCAGTTTTTGGGTCGCGTCGCTGCCCGATTCTGCGGCGGGATCTTCACGCCTTTCACTGCGCGCTGCCATACGTTGTGCAGCACGCAGTTGTAAAGCGTCACCCGCTGCACGCCGGTATTCGAGTTCAGCTTAACGCCGTTCCACCGGACGTTCTGAATGGTCAGGTCGGCGATGGTCGCCCCGGCGCAACGGGTGATGCCGAGCAATTCGCCGTGAGAACTTTGGCTGCCGTCCAAAATCACCCGGTCCCGCTGACCGGACGCACCGCGCAACGTCACATTGTCGGTATGGATTTCGACGTAGCGTGGCATGAAATAATGGCCATCGGCCACGAGAATTGTCGTGCCTGCTGCGGCATTCCCAATGGCCTCGACCAGTTCATCGACGGTGGTCACGCGAACCGTTTTTCCGCTCGGCGCCGGCAGCGGTGGTGCCGAAGGAACCCATGCAGGGACTGCTGACGCGGATGGGGAGCGTTCGAGTTCGCCGCGTTCCTTTGGCGGCGCAACGTTGCTGGCAACGGCGAGTTCAATCCATTCGTTGACCGGTTCGGCGCTCGTCGTGATGGTGTATTCGCCCGCTGCCGTGAGTTCGACTTGATTGGTCTTTTGCTGCCCAGCTTCTTTCCAGGCCTGAGTTACCTTCACCGGGCTGGGGCGGCGACTCACGTCCGCCACGCAATGCGCATACAACCGAATGTTGTTCACGGCCGGGTCACCGACGTAACGCACAAAGACGCTGCGTGCCGGTTCATCAAGCTTAACCTCCCGATCCACGTTGTAGTGCCAATGGCTTTGATCGGTGGGAATCGCGGCACGGTAGATTTCCCTGAATCCTTCCGGTTGCTCGACCGCGTAGGCCATGGTGTTGTGAGTCTTCGTGGCTTCCGCTTGTTGGTAGGTGGCAAAACTCGCGCCGGCCGAGAACCATGCAATCTTCGTGGCGGGCGGGGCATCGATACGGGCGATGAATGGCCCGCGAATTCGGCTGGTCCGCCGTGCGGGATCGTAGTCTGCGGGTGGCGCCACAAGATGTTTCAAAAAGTCTTTGGGATTGCCGGCACTCGGGCTGATTTCCACGACTCGGCTGTCGAGCCCGTAATGATCACCGGTGACATAACGCATCGCGTTGCGGCCCTTCCGCAGCGCTGGCAGGGAGGCCGGATGCACCTGCACCCAGGTGGTGATTTCGAATTGGCGCAGGCATGCGGAAAATGGATCGCCCTGCAATTCGACTTTGAGCAGGTATCCGTAAGTTCCGGCCACCTGCGGCGTCAGGTCCAATGGTGCTTTTGCGTCGCCCAGATCCTGCCAGGACAATCCGTTGTCACGTGACAGCCACAGCCGGGCGCCAGTGGCGTCGAGCTTGACCGCCGACGCTTCGCGGTCATCGTCCGTACGTTCCAGATCGCCGACCAACGGCACGATCACATACGGCGTGCGGACCTCGAAGATCGCGTAGCCTTTGCCGGGGCGGATCAGCGTCAAACCCTCGGGGCTGGGTTGAACATTGTCCGCGTCATAAACACCGTCCGCAAAATCCGTCGAGCCGCTGGCGAGATTCGGACGATAAACCAACCGTCCGTTCCCGTGCGTGTACACCGTGAAACTCGGATGTTTGCACTTCGGACCCCGGGGGGCCTGTTCCAGGAGATTTCGCGGAAACGGTTTGGTGTTGTAGGAAGGATGGTGGTTCCAACGCCCACCCTGAGGCTGCCACCAGCGCGTGAAGGTTTCGCCCTGGCGCAGGACCAAATCCATGGTGTGTCCGCCGGAACTGAATCCATACCGATGCTCGACTGCGGTCTTCGCATAAACCTGGCGAACATGATTCAGGTCGTCCATCGGAAAGAACCTCGGCCCATTGGGTCGTTGCCAAAGCGACGTGTCGTGCTGCGCGTCCGCCAGCGAAGCCAGGGAACCATCCGGGCGCCGGAATACTGCGCGCACGTCCAGGTCAAGGTAATGCCATCGGCCGTCGTAAAACACCTCGGATGCCACATGGTTCCAGCCCGGCAGAATGAGCGTGCGCGCCGGACCAATGCCCATGCCTTCCATAATGCCCGCCATAGTCGGTCCCAACGTGCCACAATGGCCGATGGGATAGACGTTCAGCATCTTCACTGGATCGCGCACCGCGCTGTATTCGGTCATTTCCTCCGGGCCTTCCCGGGCGGGCACGCCCATGGGATAAAGGCCGGTATGTGGATCGGTCAGGTATTCGAAGATGCGGTACACTTTGGCGTCGCCCCGGAGGTCCTTCCAGCCGGCAAAATCGGCAAAGGTCTTCAGGCTATACGTATCGGCCTGGTGCGCGGGGATGACGCGCGGTGAAAAGACCGCGGCGGGAACGGCCAGGCATCCGGCCAGCAAGAGAATCGCCGTGGCCGGCGCGCGGGAGATGAGTTGGACGGGCGGTGGTTGCATGGTTGATTACCTACGTTCGCGCGCGACCTTGGGCAAGCGGCAAATACTCTGCCCTTGGACCCGGTCCCGATTGGCTCGCGACAAGCCACTTGCGTTACCCCGGTCTTTCTTGCAGGATGCCATTCAATTTTACGGGACTTGAGTATATTAAGGCCATGCTGAACCTGACCAAACAGCAACAGCTCGTGATCTGCACGGTGGTTTTGTTGTTGCTGTTGGGCTGGACGGTTAAGGCCTGGCGGGCCGCGCATCCGTCTCGGTCGGCCCCGGTTTTGGTCAGTGAGTAACGTCTGTATGCAAGCTGTTGATTTCGAAGAAACGTTGGAAAAGATTATTGCCACCGACCCGCGGTATGACCGCGAGGCCTATCAATTTGTCCGTGAAGCCCTGGACCATACCCAAGAGCACTTGGTTAAGAGCAACAAGGGCGCGGTCCGGCATGTCACTGGTCAGGAATTGCTGGAGGGCATTCGCAATTACGGCTTGGAACAGTACGGCCCGATGACGCTGACGGTCCTTGAGGAATGGGGCGTCCACAGCGGGGAGGATTTCGGCGAGATCGTCTTCAACATGGTCGAAGCCGGTTTGCTCGGCAAGACCGAGCAGGACCACCGGGACGATTTCAAGGGGGGCTATAACTTCTTCGAGGCGTTCCGGCGTCCGTTCATTCCTGAAGTCCTGATTCAGAAGCCGGGGCCGCAGACCAAACCGTCCAAAGTTTGAACGCCCCAATCCGCCAGGGAGAAACTTCCGTTAAGTCCGCATTATCCACCACCGCGCGGCTTGTCAAGTTGCCCCACTGTTGATTTTATGGCTAATACCGCCCGCAAAACCGCCGCCCCTAAACCGTTCGCCTCGCTGCCGGCCATTCCGCCCGGGGTGCGCATGATCACGCTCGACAACGGGCTAACCCTCATCCTTTGCGAAGACCATAGCGCGCCGGTGGTGTCGGCGCAGGCCTGGTGCAAGGCCGGGAGCATTGACGAAGGGAAATGGCTGGGCGCGGGCCTGTCCCATGTCCTTGAACACATGCTGTTCAAAGGCACCACGACCCGCGGCGCGGGCCGGATTGACCAGGAAGTGCAGGATGCCGGCGGCTACATGAATGCCTACACCTCCTTTGACCGGACCGTGTTCTGGATCAATGTCCCGAACACCGGCGCGCGGGTGGCCATCGACATCCTGTGCGACATCATGCAAAACGCCACGCTGCCGGGGGCGGAGTTGGCCAAGGAAATGGATGTGATCCGCCGGGAGATGGACATGAGCCACGACGATCCCGGCCAACGTTCGGCGCGCCGTTTGTTCGAGACGGCCTACATGCGCAGCCCGTACCGGTTTACGATCATTGGCTACCCGGACATTTTCAACGAAGTGAAGCGCGCGGATATTGCAGCGTATTACCGCGAGAAGTATGCGCCGAACAACACGTTCTTTGTGGTCGTGGGCGACGTGAATGCCGCCGAGGTCGAGGAGCAAATCCGCCAGGCTTACGTCAAGAGACGGGCCCGCCCCCTGCCACCGTCCGTGCTACCGGAGGAACCTCGCCAGACTGCCGCCCGCGAAGTCATCGAAGAAGCGCCCATCGAGATGGGCTATCTGCACTTTAGCTGGCACATTCCGGAAGTCCGCCATCCGGACGTGCCGTTGCTGGACGTGCTGGCAGTGTTGCTCGGCAGCGGGCGCAGTTCGCGGCTGTTTCAACGGGTGCGCGAAAAGCAGGGCCTGGTCAATTACGTGGACGCCTGGACCTATAGTCCCGGCAGCCAGGGGCTCTTTGGCATGAGCGCGTTGGTGGAACCGGACAAATTCGACGCCGCGCGCCGGGCGATGCTGGGCGAGCTGGACCAGATGAAAACCGGCCGCATTCCGACGGCCGAATTGTCCAAGGCCGTGAAACAATTCACCTCGGCCATGCTGGCTACCCGCAAGACCATGCAAGGCCAGGCGCAGGATCTGGGTGGCAGTTGGCTGGCGGCGGGCGACCTTAATTTCTCCGGGCGCTACCTCGAGGCGGTCAAGCGCGCCACGCCCGCCGCGCTCCAGCGGGTGGCCCGCGACTATCTCACGGTTGAAAACCGCACGTTGTACGCCCTGTTGCCCGTCGGTCAGGCGCCCAAGTATGCGCACACGGCGGTGGTGTTGGAAGAGCACCCGATCCAGAAATTTGTTTTACCCAACGGACTGCGATTGCTTGTCAAGGAGGACCATCGCCTGCCGTTTGTGGAATTGCGCGCGGTGTTTCAAGGAGGCGTGTTGACGGAAATTCCCGCGACCAACGGTCTGACAATGCTGACCGCCAAGTCGCTCTTGAAGGGCACCCCGGGCCGGACCGACGCGCAAATCGCGACCGAGATCGAGTCGCTGGGCGGTCACATCGAAAGTTATGGGGGCAACAACAGTGTGGGCGTCAATCTGGAAGTCTTGCGCGGCGATTTCGCAACCGGCTTGGACTTGTTGGCGGATGTGCTCCGGCGGCCGCTCTTCCCGCGGGACGCCGTGGAGCGGGAGCGCCAGATTCAACTGGCCGGCATTCGTGCGCAAAAGGACGAATTGCTTCCCACCGCGCTACGGTTGATGCGGCGGGGCCTGTTCGGGGAACGCGGCTATGGCCTGCACGCCAACGGCACCGAAACCAGCGTCCAGGCGCTGGGCGTGAAGGACGTCCGGGCGATGCACCGGCGGTTGGTGGTGCCGAACAATTGTGTGTTGGCGATCTTTGGCGATCTCCCGGCGAGCGTGGTCCGGGCGGCCGTGGCCCGAAAACTCAGCGTCTGGCGCCCGGGCGAGGTTGTGCAGACGGACGGTCCAGGCAAAACAATCCGGCGGCTGCCCCGGCGGTTGGTTGAAACGCGCGACAAGAAGCAAGCGGTCCTGGCGATTGGTTTTCCCGGAACGACGCTGTTTGATCCGGACCGCTTTGCGCTGGAACTGTTGCAAGAGGCGTGCAGCGATTTGGGATCCCGTCTATTCATGCGCATCCGCGAAAAACTGGGCTTGGCCTACTACGTCGGGGCGCAGCACTTGCCCGGGCTGGTGCCGGGTTATTTTGCGTTCTACGTCGGCACCGAACCCGGCAAGGTGGCGAAGGTTGAACAGGAGTTGCTGGCTGAAGCCGCGACGATGCGCCGGAACGGATTATCCTCCGAAGAACTCCGACGGGCCAAAGCCAAAGTGATTGGCCAAAAGAAGATCGCCCGCCAGGACCTGGGCCACGTAGCGATGAACAGCGCCCTGGACGAGCTTTACGGTTTGGGCTTTGCCTATAGCGATACGGAGGACGCCCAATACGAAGCGGTGACCGTGGAACAGACCAAAGCGGTGGCGAAAAAATATCTGCGACCGGACGCGCTGGTGATCGCATTGGTCCAGCCTCCCAAATGACTTTTTCCACACCCTCACCATAGCCGCCGATGTGAGGAGGCGGCCCCGAGGTAACTGATCTTGTTCCGCCGCCTCACGTCGGCGGCTACAACTTTTCGGCTGTTTGAGTGTAAGCGTTAACGGAGGTGCGTGGGGGGCACTAGGCGCAATGCCTCTAAGAAATTCATGCAGTTGCGTGAGTAATTTCATACTGAGCGGCTCCCCTTTGATAGGTGTTTCTCAACAGCCTGGGCCAACTACTCACGGGCTGACGGAGTTCACGGGGACACGACCGCTGCCGACGTTTAGGGATCGCCCGTTGCGCGATCAATCGAAGCGTTCGCCGGACTACCTTCCTCACCTGGTCTGCCGTAAGGATTCCTTCAGAGACCTCCAGGAAGTGCCACAACCCGCGTACCAAGTGCAGGGTCTTCGAGAAGCTGATCCGCAACACCGCGACCTCGCCAACCTTGGCCGCCTTGATCCGCTCGTCCACCAGAACCGCGTAAGCCAGATTCAAGGCCGCGATCTCCTGCGCCGCTGTTATCTGGGTGTGACTTTGCAGGAGAAGACTCGATCGCATGTCGCCCTTCAGTTCCTTGTAGAAGATCTCTTGCTCCCAGCGCCGAGCATACAACGCCAGCAACTCCTCAGCGGGGTGTTTCTTCCAGTCCAGCAAGCTGGTCCACAGCCGCACGGTGCTCCACTTGCCTCGCCCGCGTCGTACCCGCCCCACAATCTCGCGCACCAAGCATGTCTTCTTACCTTGCTTGATTTCGACCAGCGCGCTCCCGTCTTTATACGCCTCCACCACTCGCACCTTGAGGTTGCGCCGCACCCGCAGCAGGAACTCCCGGCCGCCCTCCGGATACCGTTCGGCAATCTTCAGCACCAGACTAGGCACGCCGTAGTAGCGATCACTGAGCCACAAACTCATCTCCGGCAACTCATGGATCAGGTAATGGGCCAGCGCCATCTCCGACTCCCCCGCCGGTCCGATGGCGGCCCCAATGGGATTGTGCAAGCCCAGTTCGACCAACGTAACCACGCCGACCTTGGCAAACGCGGCCTTCCGACGCCGACTGACCGCCTTGGTCATGGTCTTCTTGACTTGCGGGGTATTGGCCACCGAAAAGCTGCTGCCGTCGGTCCCACACAAACGCAACCCCTGATAGAACGCCTCGGGATGTTCTTTGCATGCCTATCCGGTTGCTTGCCAAGTCTTCAGGCCAACGGGTGAACCCACTTTCCGGAATATAATTCCTCGTAGGTCGGCGGCACTGCCCGCACGACCAAGCCGAGCACGGAATTGAAGGCCGTCATCGGGTAGAAGCGCCGATTGAAGCGGAACACGTATTCGTTCAGATATGCTTGGAGGTGTTGCTGGCTAACGCCGTGGTGGGTTCCCAAGAGCCATGTCTTGAGATTGGCGAAGACGATGTGGATCATGGGCAGGTGTTCATCAGTCTTCTCCGGGTCACCATCCAGCACAACCGCTTCGTGGTCGTAGCCGAGCTTTGCGAGACCATCGTAACCTTGCCAGCCATCGGTTCGGACAGTTGCACCCTTCGAGACAGTCTCTTTGACAAACGCGGTGAGGTCTTCGGCGCCACGACCTGACACCAGGCGCAACCGAAGTCGCCCGGCGTAAACCGCACGCTTAAGCGGCTTGCCTTCACTCCTTTGGGCGGTGCGATCCTTGCCCTCACGGCGTGGACGCACCTCAACGGCCCCAACAACTGTCGCCTTGTGATGAATGCCCCGACCTTCGCCACGCGTGCGCCCACCAATCAACGTCTCGTCAATCTCGACGGGGTATTGCCCTCCGATGGTGTCGCGGTCGGGTCGCACCATTCCGGCTCGCAGCTTGTGAAGGGTCTGGAAAGCCGTCTCATACCGGCTGATATCAAGCTGGCGCTGAAACTGGAGGGCGGACTGCCCTGGCGTCTGGGTCGTCACGAGATACGCGCCCCAGAACCACAGCGAGAGGGGCATGTGGCTAGACTGCATGACGGTGCCTGCCGTAAGCGACACATTCGTCCTGCAACTTCGGCACCGGAGGACAACAGATGATCGCTTCGGGAAACGATACGGCTCCCCGGTCGCCCCACACTTGGGACAGGTGAACCCGTCCGGCCAACGCAGCTTCTCAAGATAGGCCGCGCAGGCTGCGTCGCTCGGGAAAACCCGTTGGAATTCTGGCAGGTTGGTAGGAAAGCCTCGCGGATCCATGTCCGTGAAATTATCACCGCTTAGGCGGTTTGGCAAGCAACCGGATAGGCATGGTTCTTTGGGCTTGGCTTTGGGACTCAAGGCGGCCTCCAGGATCGACTCAAAGATTTGCCAGGGCAGCGCGGTACGCCGCTGCGAGAGGGCCCCATCGCTAATCGTCTTGCGGGTCAGCACGCCGATATTCTCGGCGAAAGTGCCCGTGCCTTGCAAGACATGCCAGACCAAGCCCATGATCAGTTCGACTGCGGTAATTGTTGGTGGGCGGCGACAAGCGGGCCCACAGTGACGGAAGATGCGGCGGATAAGTGTCGAGGGCACCAGACGACTATAGAGGCGTCGAAAAACCGAGTTCGAGAGCGTTGCTTTGTTTCGCATCCCCAGCTTAATGGGGTATCCATTTCAAAAGTAACAATCATAAAGTGTTGATATTAAACACTTTATACACTTATACACCATCTGGATGCTATGCGAATTTCTTAAGGGCATTGGCACTAGGCGGTGGCGGCGCACGGTGGCCAAGGGGCAGCCCGGCCGGTGCGAACGGATCGCGCAGCGGGGGCTATGAACTGCCGAGCACCAAGCTATGGGGTGGCTGCCGGCTGGACGGGCTTCCAACGGCTGGGCGTTAACTCCTTCACCTCGGCCGCATTCATTGAGGGCAGGCGCCGCAGCCCGTCGGTCAGGTACTCCTGGGGATTGATGTCTCGCCGCCGGCAGCTCTGGATGATGGTGTAAATGACCGCACTGCGCCAACCGGCGTCCGGATGCCCAATGAATAGCCACCGGCGGCGGCCGACCGCCGAAGGCCTCACGTCGTTTTCGACGAGATTGTTATCCATTTCGAACCGCCCGTCGCGCAAATATCCGACCATCGCGGTATACTCCTTGAGGAAGTAACGGGCCGCCTTGCCCAGCGTGCTGGCCGGCAATACCCGTGGATCTTTGCGCAACTGTTCGGCGCGGTGCTTCATCTCTCGCCAGATGGCCGGCGTGCGAGCCAAGCGGACGCGGCGCCGTTCCTCAAACGAGGCCTCTCGCAGGGAGTCTTCAATGCGATAGAGCTCCCGAATCTCAGGATAAACCAGAGCCCGTCTGGAGTGATTCCTGAGCGCTTTGTAGAAACGGCGCCGCGCATGTCCCAGGCAACCCATGCGTTTCAGTCGCCCGCCATCCTCGCCGCAGCGACTCGTAGACGGCATAGCCGTCGCTTTGGATGGTGCCCTCAAATCCCTCGAGCCGGGCGGCGGGTCCATCCCGCCCCCGGCCGCCGCAAAACTCCAAGCGCACGTCCCCCTGCGGCGCTGAGTAAAACCAAAGATAGCCGGTGGCCGCTTTGCCGCTCATTTCCGGATCGAGCACTTTGACGGGCGTCTCGTCGACTTGCAGGTAGTTCCCCGACTAGAGTTCCTCCCAGATGCCCAGTAAATCGCCAGGAGCAAATGCGATTTTTTCGACCCACTGCACCATTTGCTGGCGCGAGATCACCACGCCCAATCGCTCCCGAAAATTCCGTTCCAACGTGTAGTAGGCGATGTGGTCGTCAAAGCGGCTGAGCAGCAGAAACACCGCCAGGCCCAGCCCGAGCTTGCTTTGCGGCAGCAAGCGCGGCGGCAGGGGCGCCACGGTCACGCCCGAGCAGCAGTCCTTCCCGCACTCGCCGTATTTGGGCCGGACGGTTTCTTTGATGATCAACTTGGCCGGCTCGAATTCATATTCGGTGGTGACTTCCTGGCCGATGCGCGGTCGGGGTTGGCCGGTGGTGGGGCAGAACTTGTCCTGGGGCTCCAAAACCTCGGTTCGCTTTTCCAGTTGGACCGGCGGCAGATGGCGGCGCTTCCGGCGGTTCTTTTTGCGCTGCCGCTGTTCGTCCCGCTCCTGCTCTGCTCCGCCTCCACCACCTCCTGGCTCAGCGGCTCCGGACCCTGGGCCTGCGCTTGGAGGTCGTTGGCCAGCTTGTGCAGTTGCGCTTCCTGCTCGGCGTTTGAGTTTCTCGGCTTTCGAACCAAAGAGCTGTTGCTTCAGATCGGCGATGATCGCCTGGGCCTCCGCCAGCTTCCGCTGGTGCGCCTCCAGTTCCTGGCGGGTCTGCCGCAACTGCTCGTCGCGTTGCTGCAGGGCCTGCTGCGCGGCGGCCAGGGCCTGCTCGGTCCGCTGCCGTTGACGACGCAGGGCCTCCTGCTCTTTCATGCGCAGAGGACCTCCCGGAAATGGGCTTGCAGCGGATACACGTAAACCGCTTTAACCGGCGCCTGGATCGTGCGTTCGCGGTCTTGGCGGGTGCGCCCCTTGGTCCAACCCACCCGGCGCCAATTGGCGGCTTGGTAGACCGTGCCGCGGAAACGGCTCGCTTGGACGAAGGTCTCCAGGAGTGCCACCGAATGTCCATAGTTGCGCTGCCAATCGGCTTGGATCCGTCGGCTGATCCGACTTAAGAACCAACTGCCCAATCCCGGCGCCTGGAGCCAGGGCACGATGAGCAGGCGCGTGTTATTGGCGATGAGCGCCAGATGGCGTTCGCTTTGTTCGACCCTCCAGCCGATGAACCGGTCCCGGTCCTGGCACTTCCAAGCCGGCGCGCCGAACACCGCCCAGGCCAGCGGCCGATCGGCTCGGTCTTTGAGGCAGTATTGCAGATTTTCGCCCACGGTGCCCCCGTGGCCCAGATAATGAAACTCTCGAAGAGCCCGGTCCAGGAGTCGGCGTCCGGCAGGCTCTCGGCTGACTTCCTCCACGCTCAGCGGGGCCAAATCGGTCAAGCTGACCTGGACCGGTTGCGGGGGTGCCGACGATGGGGCGGGGCGTTGGGCGCGCCGGCGCGGGACCGGTGGTCGGCGGCGGGGCGGCAAGTTCACCAAACCGCGCGCCTGC
>CAWBHS010000087.1:0-241043 GCA_963788655.1 uncultured Verrucomicrobiae bacterium
ATTTCCCTCACCAACTTGACCATCTGGTTGCATTCTAAAGGCTCTCGCAAAAAACATTTCTGATTGCCCACTGAAGGTGCTGTATCCCTGTTTCGTGCAACACGGGCTGATCCTCCATCCCAACCTCGCTCGATCAAGCGACCATGCTTGCCCGCCACCTTGGCCAATTCCGCTGTTGTCGTAAAGGTTTTGAATTTCACCATAATCGTTAGAGTCAAAACGTGCATAAATCCCGAGCCAAAACTTAATTTCCGGGCCGCGAACCAATTGAAACCCTTCTCCTGCATAATTCCACTCGAATAATCCGAGCGTATCAACCCGATTGATACTGTCATTCCGCCCAAGTGTTTGGAGATTGTCTCCTCTTCGCTCCCCTAGACGATCTCGATTTAGCCACTTCCACAACTTGGACTGTAAAAACGAAATCCATAATACGCCAAGTCCGTGTAATCATCCTGATACTTCGTGCTAAAGCGGAACGGATTTAACTTGGCCATCGGGCCAGAGGCCCGAATGATCTGCCCGAACGGACTGAATTCGTACGTGGCGCTCTTGGTCCGTCACTTGCGTCCACCATCGCCGCCACGTTCCCGTTTCCATCCATCGCGTAGAAATGCACGCCGTTGGTACCAGCGTTCATCGCCACCAAACCGCCGACCCCGCCGGCGCCCTGGAGGCTGCCACTCAGGTCCAAGCCCCAGGTGAAGGAATTGAGAATGGAGAAGTCAGAATGAAGAATGCCCAGCAAATTCCATCCGTCGTAGGCAAAGTAATCTTCCGCTTCCAAATACCAGTTGCCCGAAACGTAATTCGACACCACCATCGCCACACGTCGGCCCTGGCTGTCGTAGGTGAATTTCACCTTCAGCTTGGCACCGTCCGGCACGGACGACAAGGTTTCCATCTCCACCAACCGGTTTTCGGCGTCCCAGCGGTTGGTCCAGCGCCCATCGCTGGTCAGGTTACCATCCGCGTCGTAGGTGAACGTTTCGGTGGCCGGCGGCAGGAAAACATTGCCAGTCACCGTATTGGTTTCGCCGTCGTACACCGCCTTGGTCGTCAGGGAGTTCCAAACGGGGGCCGAAGCGTTGTCCAGGGCCACTTCCTTCCAGAAGTATTCGCCTTTCCGGTAGGCTGCCTCGTCGTTGACCGTCACGGTGGACAAGGCATACGCGGCGCCCAAAATGTCCACGGCACCCGGCACGGTGCGGTTGGTGTATTGGTTCAAAGCATTGGCTCCGTAAGACGCCGAGCGCAGGCCGGTGCCATTAGCGTCGCCTCCGACCAGGGTCGAGGTCCGGTTGCCAATGTCATCAAACGCAAACTCGAACTGCTGCCCGGCCACGGGTGTCCAATCACTCCAGTACCGCTTGGCAGATTTCACCTGGCCCAAGGCGTCGTAGCCGTAAACCCAGAACGAGCCGTCCGCCAGGGTGACTCTTGTCCGCTGATTGGCGCTGTTTAACTGGTAATCGAACGAGTTGACGGTTGCTGCTTGACCATCCGCAGACTGAATCCGCGTCAGACGATTCAGGTAATCGTATGTTTTTGTCGTCGTCATGCGGGTCACACTATTGGACCGGAAAGTAATTTGCCCAACCAACGGCGAGTTGGCAAGGTAAGAATAACTCGCCGAATAGGTGCCATCCGTCGGATGCATGTGCGGCCCATAATCTTTCTCTCAACCGCAGTTCATCACCTGTACTCACTCGCCTTGACTTCCCGATATTCCACACCCTCAACGGGCTTGAAGTGGTTTTGGTCGATTTCAATGTCCAACTCTGGGCGATTGAAATTTAGCACCATTGAAGAACGTGCACCTTCGAATAGAATTCTTACGGGCAGTCCCGTTTTTTCATCCATGGCGATTTCGACGGACGCATTCGCCCCTACCCAGTCTGAAAAGAACCGAGAAGAACTCTTGTATATATAGCACTTTGCATATCGAACTCGCTTCCGTCCTATGTAGCTTGTATTTGGTGATTTCAAAAGCTCCTTTAGAATAGTCTCCGCATCAAGAAATAGCTTACAATTGTGATCAACGTCTTCAAACTTTATGCGGGAAATCACTCCATTATTAAACAAAGTGCTATAGACCCGTTTGCCATCAAAAACAATAAGATTAGTATATGTGTAAACTACCTCGTTGTGCTCCAAAGGAATAATTGTCTTTTCCCCAGACATAAGTAGAAAACTTTTGCCCCCGAGGTTTTTCACCCAGAGGTCTAGATGTCGCTTGAGTTTCGCACTAAACAGTAGTCCTGTGTCTTTCGGGTAAAAAGTTACCTATACCCTGCATGCTCAAGTGATAGCTTTTAATTGCTTTGGAACTAGCGAGTAGGTTTGTCAATGTCTCCATCTCTTCAGCCGCGATGGCTTGGCAAATCGCTATAATTAAGATACAACCAAACAATATTTGCTTTTTTATCATTAAATGCCCAGTATTATTAGTTCGTTATGCCGAAATAGCGCCTGCATTGACAGCCGCCATGTTCGCTAACAAAAATCCTAAAATTGGCCAGCCAGAGTGATGTTAACCTCTCAGTTTCCCTGATTCTAAGCTGTCCGGGCTCAAACCATGCAAAATCGACTAGCATGCCACCATTATCATATACGTGACGGGTGTGAATTGCATTGCCAGCAGGCCGCCCATTAGGTCCAGGTGGTCCACCTAAGTACTCAACCGCGTCGAATATCGGATTGTCAACCACTTCATAATTCACAAAACCTGGAGGAAATTCCTGTGGACTATAAGCATTATGAGCCCATATAATAGGTCCTTCGCCGAAGACATTGAAATCTCCGTGTGCTACGTAGTCTTGCAAAGGGTGCAAGGATCTCCCCAACTCCACGACAGCCCGTTCAGGACTGTCGCTCTGTTGGCGGATATTGCAAAAATACTGTGCGTTTGCCATATGGTCCATGAAGTGTTGCATTCTGGAATCAAGTCCACCGGATAGGTTGCGGTTAAAATGATAGCTCATATCTCCACCAATTGGAAAGGGCCCCCTCCGTCCAATTAGACTATCTACATCATCATCAGCTTCGCCAATCCTTTCAGCGGCTGCAACCGGATATTGATTTGCTATGGCCCAGTCTGTAGTGAACCCACGATGGACTGCAGTGTCCCATAATCCGAGAACATCGTAAGCTGTTATAGCATTGTTCTTTACATACATGTATGCGTTATCCTGGCGTTGTCCAATAGGATCGCGACGTAGCCAACGACCGACTTGAGGATTGTAAAAGGCAAAGGCATCTTCCTGGACACAGCAGGCCAAGACAATTAGAGCGAAGAGCATCACGATTTTCTTCTTCATAACCAAAACATTCTTTTTCATTATTTTCTTCTCATGCGACGAGCTTACCGGGGCACAGGAGCAGGAACCGATTTTACCCCGTGCGGCCTGAGCACGGCCGGATTCGTTACTCACCATTTGTCAGAATAGTCCACTACTTTGTTCCATTACGTTTGCAGAAGGGGTTTGCTATTCTTGGGCATGCCTGCTGCGGCGGAACAGTAATAAGGCAAAAGCACCGCATAGTCCAATGGCGTAACACTTAACGAAGAATACCAAAACATCGCTGGTTCCATCCGAAACTCCCGCGCCCGATGTCTGTGAATGTAATGTCAGTAATTGATAAAACACCAATGCCACTATTACAATCACCGGGAGAAAGAATCCGAGAAACTTCACATAGCGATTCGAATAAAAATGCTCCAAGAAAAGGAAGCTGAAAATCGATGGAGAAATAAACAAAGTCGCAATCAGTCCCAGAAGAATAGTCTCAATGGATACTGTAGCGCAGTAAATGCATGCGACAACCGCAGTGGCTAGAATATCCAAACCTCCCCGGAGAGCTATGTTTTTTAGAGCTATTGTATTCATTTATCCGATGCTGTGCGCGAAGAAGCAACCTGCGGCGCTTATGCTATGGACTAGATTCTTTCTCACCTTTTGGCGGGACACCTTTCTGTGAGCGTCCTCATTTCAACTCTCCCCCAGGCTCGGCCAGCAGCACCCCATCAGGTTCCAGCCCTTCAAAAGCGACAATTCGGACTATCGGCAACTCTGGTTTTGACGCCCTCCAGTTTAGCTCCACCCACACCTGCTTCGACTGGCCACGAAGCCTCAGAAAGTCTGCATTGAGACGGCCCAAGCGATCCCATACAAACTTGTATCCGCCACTCGTGCGATTCGTGTAGATGAAGCTCACGTATGTATGTTCGGGCCTGCCCATCGGGGTTTCGCCTCGCAGGACTTCGACCGTGAAGTTCAATTGATTGGATGGCTTATCCAGAGTCGTTTCATATACCCGTGCCAGATCGTCAGAGCTTTCCTTCATCCATTTCTGATAATCCGCCAAAACCTGATTTGCAGGGGGAAGCGGCCTCAACTCAAGTGGTCCGCCAACTGGGGTCGGTTTCCAATTTTGAACGCCGACTTTGGGTGGCGGCATCGATGGCTCACCACAACCGAAGAGGCAAGTGACGAGAACCAATGGACCGACAAGTCTCCACGCACAAGACTTCGATATCGCTGCATTGGCGTTCATAGCCCGAGCGGATAAGGAAAGCGTTCGAACGGTTTCGTCGTTGTATAAGCACCAACTGCACTGGTTGGCGAACAACTACTCACGGCATGACGCGGCAGTTTGCTGAGTATCGAACATATATCGCTAGATCCGCTCTCAAGAAGCTCTTGGCCCAGAGGAAATACGTCATGATCTTCATCAATCTGGATGCCAAGAGCGGCATATATTACGAACCCGACCTTTCCAACGTCGCCTTCACCGTCACCATCAGTGGCCTCCGCATAGTCAGCGCCTAGCCTGGATATTTCATAAGGGCGTTCATAATTGAGGGTCAAAACGCGATTCCACCCGCTGTTGACGCGGTTTTCCACCCCGTTCGGTTTAAGCAACCGCCACCGACAGTGTGTTAATCCTTTCGGGAGCGTTGCCGGGCCTTGGGAGCTGGAACCTGTTTTCTGACCAGATGCAATTCGCCCCGGTCGAGCAACTCCCACTGCACCGCTTCGCCGGGTTGCAGCCCAATGGCCGCGGCCAGGGGAATGGGAAAATAGACATACCGTTTGGGCGTTTGGCCTTTGGGGCGAATGGCCTGCACTTTGAGTGAATATTTCACTGGATTTTCCATATCTAGCCTATAGACTAGATACATGGCTAACGCAAGTCAAAGCTTTCTGTTTGAGGATTTGGGACCGCGGCGCGTGCAAGCCGATTTCTCTGGCGGCACCCTCTCCACCGACGCCGGCGCGTTGCTCCTGCGCCAGGTCGATCGGAGCCTCGGGTTGAGCGCCGAACTGGCCCGTTGCTTTGCCGACGGGCGCAATCCGATCTGGGTGGACCATTCAGTGCCGGAGTTGTTGTGTCAGCGCCTCTTCGGCGTGGCGCTGGGCTACGAGGACCTCAATGATCACCAACGCTTGCGCCTGGACCCGCTGCTGGCTACGGCCTGCGGCAAGACTGATCCGCTGGGCGAACAGCGGGTGTTGCCCCAACATCGGGGCATCGCGCTGGCGGGTCCCGCGACGCTCAACCGCCTGGAGTTGTCGAATAACAAACAGACCCGCTGCCACAAATTGCCCCACAACCCCGCCCAGATCGAAGCGTGCCTGCTGAAAATGGGGACGCGTTGCCTGCCCAAACACGCCACGGAGGTGGTGGTGGATTTGGATGCGATGGGGCATCGGCTCCACGGCTTGCAGGAGGGGCGGCATTTCAACGCCTACTATGACGATTATTGTTATCTGCCGCTCTACGCGTTTGTCGGGGACTTCCCGTTGTGGGCGCAACTGCGCACCGCCGAGCACGAGGCGGCGCATGGGGCCGTGCCGGCATTGGAGAAAATCGTGGCGGCGATCCGAAAACGGTGCCGCAAGGCGCGGATCATCATTCGCGGGGACAGCGGGTTTGGCCGGGAGGAGATCATGGCCTGGTGTGAGAGTCAACGAGAGGTGTACTACTGCCTGGGCTTGGCCAAGAACCCGGTGCTGATTGAGAAGCTGGGGCCGGCGCTGGCCCAGGCGCGGGCGCGCCACTGTCTGAGCGGGGCCGAGCGCGTGCGGGAGTTCACCGAGTTTCGGTATCGGACACGCAAGAGTTGGAGTCGGGAGCGCCGGGTCATTGGCAAGGCGGAGGTGATGCGGGAGGGGGAAAATCCGCGCTTCATCGTGACCAATTTACCGGCCAACGGGTTTAAAAAGGAACGGGACAAGACGCGCTTCTGTCCGGCGCGGCTCTACGAAGAACTCTATTGCGCGCGGGGGGATATGGAAAACAAACTCAAGCAGCAGGTGTTGGATTTGCAGGCCGACCGGATGAGCACGCACCATCTGGCCAGCAATCAGTTTCGGCTGTGGGAGGCGATGTTCGCTTACCTGTTGTTGGAGCGGTTGCGCACGCTGGGGCTGAAGGGAACGGAGTTGGAGCGAGCGACGGCGGGAAGTCTGCGGTTGAAACTGTTGAAGATCGCCGCCCAAGTGCAAGTGAGCGTGCGGCGCGTCTATGTGCAAATGAGCAGCGCCTTCCCACTGCCAGAGCTCTTTGCCCTTTGCCACCGGCGGCTGATGCGGCTGTCGTCCCCGGCGGGTTAAATCCAAGCAACGACTTTTGATGAGGCAGCCCTACGGAAGAGGTGTGTACAAAACCGGCCCTAATTTTCAATTTTTAAGGTTTTAGCGTCCGTATTGTCCATCGTGCGGCAAAAACACCTCCTTGTTGCCGAATTCTGCTCCCCAAATCCGCGCTCGCCCCAAAAATCCGAAGGGCTTATGAAATATCCGGGCTAGGGCGCTTATTAACTCAGGTATCCCCACAGCGGCAGTTGCGAAGCCGAACATGATATTACCCGGAACGTCACTGCCGACGCATTTTCCACAGAGCGTGATTGTGCCTTGGCAATCGCGCGATGGGAATCCCACCAAAGGATCGGCAGTTGCACCTGTTCGATCAGCTTGTGCCGCGTAATCCAGTGAGCCTAAGACGTTCCTGAACCACCCGAGTAGAAACAACGGTCCGATCCCATCCGTATTGGGTCCGTTTTCAAGATAGCGCCGAAAGCTCGCCATCTCATCGTTCACTGCCCGTGTGTAATCTGGACCACAGTTTCTCCGACAGAACATAACTACCTGAACCTCGTTTACTGCCAGTCCCAAATAATCACGTCTGTTGAGAGGGTTATTGCGAACAAAGTGATAGAGATTTGGGCCATCCCCACGCAGTGACGCACGCTTACGTCGAAGCGTTTCAAACCCAGGTTCGCCCAACGGGTCTCTGCTTGGCCACCTTCCGGAATTTAAATTGCAGAACCGATATCCATAATACGCCAAATCCGTGTAATCATCCTGAAACTTCGTGCTAAAGCGGAACGGATTTAGCTTGGCCATTACGCCAGAGGCCCGAATGATTTGCCCGAACGGACTGAATTCATACGTAGCGCTCTTCGTACCGTCACTTGCGTCCACCAGCGCCGCCACGTTCCCATTTCCATCCATCGCATAGAAATGCACCCCGTTGGTGCCGGCGTTCATCGCCACCAGACCGCCAACCCCGCCAGCGCCCTGGAGGCTGCCACTCAGGTCCAAGCCCCACGTGAACGAATTGAGAATGGAGAAGTCTGAATGAAGAATCCCCATTAAATTCCATCCGTCGTAGGCAAAGTAATCCTCCGCCTCCAAATACCAGTTGCCTGAAGCGTAGTTCGACACCACCATCGCCACACGCCGGCCCTGGCTGTCGTAAGTGAATTTCACCTTCAGCTTGGCACCGTCCGGCACAGACGAAAGCGTTTCCATTTCCACCAGCCGGTTTTCGGCGTCCCAGCGGTTGGTCCGGCACCCGTCGCTGGTCAGGTTGCCGTCCGCGTCGTAGGTGAACGCTTCGGTGGCCGGCGGCAAGAAAACATTGCCGGTCACCGTGTTGGTTTCACCATCATACACCGCCTTGGTGGTCAGCGAGTTCCAAACCGGGGCCGAAGCATTGTCCAGGGCCACTTCCTTCCAGAAGTATTCGCCTTTGCGGTAGGCTGCGTCGTCGTTGATCGACACCGTGGACAAGGCGTGCGCGGCGCCCAAAATGTCCACCGCGCCCGGCACGGTTCGGTTGGGGTATTGGTTCAACGCATTGGCTCCGTAAGACGCCGAGCGCAGGCCGGTGCCATTGGCGTCGCCGCCGGCCAGGGTGGAGGTCCGGTTGCCAATGTCATCAAACGCAAACTCGAACTGCTGCCCGGCCACGGGCGTCCAATCACTCCAATAGCGCTTGGCGGATTTCACCTGGCCCAAGGCGTCGTAAGCGTAAACCCAGAACGAACCGTCCGCCAGGGTGACGCGGGTCCGCTGATTGGCGCTGTTAAGTTGATAGTCGAACGAGTTGATGGTTGACGCTTGGGCATCCGCAGACTGAATCCGCGTCAGACGATTCAGGTAATCGTATGTTTTTGTCGTCGTCATGCGGGTCACACTATTGGACCGGAAGGTAATTTGCCCAATCAGCGGCGAATTGGCAAGGTCTTGCTGGAATGTCTGGTCCTGGAGCCATGCGCGGGGTGTTTGGCCGAAGCGGGCGCTCCATCTGAATTCGAAAGGAGTCAGAGCGGACTCACGTCCGCTGCTACAATGCTTTGGGGGTTCAACGCGCGAAGTTTTCGGGGAATTCTCTCCCCAAGGGAGCGAGGATGGGAGCAGATGTGTTGGGAGCGACTTTCCGGGTAAGGTCGGGTCATGGCACTGGAATCCGGATTCCGTTCCAAGGGCCAGAATTGACTGCCAGTGGCCAACGACCATCGGAGGGCTGAACCGCACCTCGACTTTTTTCATAACCCGAAGTTCACCGCTTCCGTGCGGTTTGATTCCGATGCGGTTTTTCGCAATTTCATGTCGGTCACGTTGGAGTTCCCGCCTTCAGGCGGCGCGACGCTTGGGTTCAAGCACACGAAAGCGGGAGCAAGCTCCGCGCACTTTAAACGCTTCGCGAGACTCGGCGCCCATTCGAATTCGCGCCAGCGGTTGGAGTGCGCCCGGCTTGCCGGCGCTTTCGAAAGCCGAGACATGGTCAAAAGCTACGAGCGGCGTGTTGGTCTGTGGGTGTCCAGTGGCATACCACTCGCTCTCAAAACTCCTGCGGCATTTTGGGGTAGCCGTAGTAGGCGTGGATTTGTTCCTCGAGTTCCGCAGTGATGGGCTGGTCCGGATGATACGCGGGACTATTCTTGATCTGGTCGCGCGGGATCCGCACGGTGACCGATTTCTGATCCCAATTCACCTGCGAGACGAGGGTCGGAGCGATCAGCACCTGCTTGCCCGGCCACCAATTCTTCGTGTCCACGATCAGAAACCGGATCGCCCAGGTTTGGTGATCCGCCAGGTAATCTTTGACGTGGCCAATTTCGCCATCCATCGCCCCGAGGTGGTAACCGGTGACTTCCCGCGCGGACCGCAAATGGCAATGCTTGATCTCTTGGACCTCCTTCTGGTGCTCGGCCACTTCCTCCGGGGTCAACGGTTGTACGCTGGAGGGATAAGGCCGGTAACCCCAAAGCATGTTGCCTTCCCAGTAGGTTGGCACGACGTAGAAGCGCGCCAGTTCCAATTCGTAACGGCGCGACACCGGCGCATGCTCGTCCAGCGGCGGCGCTGCTTCGAGTTGCTGCCGCGTCAATTTGACCGGGACGTGTCCCTTGAAGCCCCGCAAATCCGGGTCTCCCAGCGAGAAGGGCGAGATCAAGACCTTCCGGCCGGTCAACCATCCCCCCGTGTCGGCCACCACGTAACGGAAGGTCCACGTGGTATCGTCGAACAGGAAATCCCGCACCTTGCCAATGTCGCCATCGCTCGCGGTGAGCTTGGCCCCGATGATGTCTTTAATGTTGTGCAACATATTCGTCCTTTCACTTTACGCTGATTGCGTGTCAACAATCTCCAGCCCAGCCGCCTCATCGCGAGTTCATCGCGTCGCGCGTTGGCTTGGTGCGATCCGCATAGCAGCACCTGCACTACTGTAATGAAGTCTGTCTTAAGACGGAAGTCAAACACGCTGTCCCAGTTGGCGTTCTTGGAGACCGCAACGGACTTGGCTGGCGTGGGATTGCGATTTGAAGTTCCTGGAGTTTTCATTTAAATACAGAAAACGCTGCCCCGGGCGCTTCGTTCCATGTTGATGAAACGGATGGTAAAGATGAACCGCGTGCCTGCACTGCATTATGAACTAAACGCCGGTATCCGGCTGCGACCACCGCGAGCTAGCCGACCGCCACGGGGCTTATGGCGGGAGAAGCACCACGATGGCGCACACATGAACAATGGCTAACCGAAGTACCACCATGGCCGCCGCCCCTTCGCCGCTGGGGCTGCTGGTGCGCGTGAACGCTCTCACGTTGTGGCGGCGGTTCAAGTCGATCAATGATCAGTCGCGGCTACTGACCGCCACCATCATCCTGTTCATCGCGGGTTATCTGGTGGTGGCGTTTGGCTTGTTCTACAAGGGACTGTGGTTCGTCTCGCGGTTTCCGGGGCTCGGTACGATTTTGACGGAGCGGTTAATGTTCCTGTTGTTCGCATTCCTGTTTGCGTTGCTGCTGCTGAGCAATCTGGTGATCAGTTACACGAACTTGTTTCGCAACCGGGAAACCGCCTACTTGCTGACTCTGCCCATTTCCACGAGCAGCATCTTTCGCTGGAAGTTCATTGAGTCCACCTTGCTGGCGTCATGGGCCTTCCTGTTCTTGATTGCGCCGTTGCTGGCAGCGTACGGGCTGACCCGCGAAGTGCCCTGGCATTTTTATCCGGCCACGATTCTGATGGTCGGGATGTTCATCATTTTGCCCGGCGTCGCCGGCGCCTGGGTAGCCGTTAACCTGGCGCGCTATCTGGACCGGCGGCTTTTTCAAGTGCTGGCGGTGCTGTTCGTGGCGGGCTTGGTGGCCGGCGCCGCCTGGTGGTTCCGGCCCGAAACCGTCGGTTTGGACCCGGTGGAAACCCACGTGCAGACGGTGCTGGATCGCATGCTGGGCAAAACGGGCTTCGCGCAAAATGCCCTGTTGCCCAGTTGCTGGGTTTCCTGGAGCGTGCTGCTGTGGGCAGAGGGAGCCGTGCGGGCGGCGGGCTACTATTGGCTGGTGCTGCTCAGTTACGTCTTGTTCTTCGGCACGCTGGCGCTCACCCAAATGGGCGGTTTGTTCTACGAGGCATCGTCCGCGGTCCACAGCCGGGGCAGCGTGTTTGGCCGGTGGCGCTGGTTTCGGGCGCGGCGGCAGCGCCTCGAGGAATTGGATTCCCAGCCGGGCTTGGCGGAACGCCTGGTCAATCGCTTGTCGTTTCTGAGTCCGGACGTCCGCGGCCTGATCGTTAAGGATACCCGCACGTTCTGGCGGGACACCACGCAATGGGCGCAGTCCCTCATGCTCTTTGGCCTGCTGGGCGTTTACATCTTCAACCTGCGCCATTTTTCCCAGCAACTGGGCAGCGCGTTTTGGATTCACCTGGTGTCGTACTTGAACCTGGGGGCCTGTTCGCTGAATTTGGCCACGCTCACGACGCGGTTTGTGTTTCCGCAGTTTTCTTTGGAGGGCAAACGGCTCTGGATTGTCGGGCTGTCCCCGCTGGGGCTGAAGAACCTGGTACTGGTCAAATACTGGCTGGCGACCGCCACGTCGCTGATCGTCACGTTGGGATTGATTTTGTTATCGTGTCACATGCTCGACATGCCGTGGATGGAAACTCTGTTCTTTGCCGCGTCCATTGCCACCATGACCTTCACGCTGAATGGACTCGCGGTGGGCTTGGGCGTGTTGTATCCCAACTTCAAGGAGGATAACCCGAGCAAAATCGTCAGTGGTTTTGGCGGGACGTTCTGTTTGGTGCTGAGTTTCCTGTACATCCTGGGCTCGGTGGTGCTGCTGGCCTTCGCCAAGCCCTGGATCATGAGCGACCCGAGTTCGACGGCCCAAACGTTCCTGTGCATGGCGGGCTTTCTGGGCTTGTCCGGGTTGCTGGGCTGGCTGCCTCTCAAGCTGGGCTTTCGCCGGCTGCAGACGTTTGAAATGTAATCGGGGCATGCAACCGCGCAGTCGTGTTGGCGGTGGTGGCAACGGAGAGAGGTTGAAGAGTTGAAGGAGAATAGGGGCGAGGGCGAGAATTTTCCTGAGATGTTGGCCAGTTCGTGACTCCAAACATCCAATCGCTCCCTCGCGGTTACAGCTCTGTTGAGGGGGATGCTCCCGCACCGATCCGCAGCGGATCCTTCTTGCTCTTGCTCTTGCTCTTACTCTTACGCTTGCTCTTGCTCATCAGCATCTCAAAAGAGCAAGCGTAGGAGCAAGAGCAAGAGCAGGAAGCGCGCATCTCAATTTTGTCCGCACACTCGGCATCCGGCATCTGGCATCCTGGCATCTGGCATCTGGCATCTGGCATCCGGCATCTGGCATCCGGCATCTGGCATCCGGCATCTGGCATCCCGGCATCCCGGCATCCGACCCGCATCCGGCATCCAGCATCCCGCATCCCGCATCCCGCATCCCCCCAACTTCCCCGGCGCTCCCATCGTTTCAGGCGTGAAGCCACGCGCCTCCAAATTTCCCCCTTTCCGATTGTCCGTGGTCTTGCCATCCTGCGGACGTGACTCGAACTGAAGCTAATGCGTTGCTGGATGAATTTCGTGCCGGGGTCGTGAACCGCGAGCAGGTGGTGCGGGCCTTTCAAGCAGCGCCGATTGTCGAATTGGGTTTCGCCCAAGTCGATTTGCACCGGTCGCTGCGCAAGAATTTTCCGGAAGTCATCTACGGCGAAAACAAGACGCCCCGGCAGGTGGTGGAAATTGCGCAAAAGATTGTTCTCCATGATGGCCGTTTGCTGATCACCCGGGTGACGGCGTTGCACGCGCAAGCGGTCCGCCGAAAACTCAAACGGGCCAAGTACCACGAAGCCGCCCGGTGTATCACCTATCAAAACAAACCGTTACCCAAACGGACCGGCACGATTGCCGTGCTGGCCGCCGGCACCAGCGATTTGCCCGTGGCCGAAGAAGCCGCGATCACGGCGGACATCATGGGCAACCGCGTCGAGCGGATCTACGATGTGGGGGTGGCGGGTTTGCACCGCTTGCTGCGCCGGCAGGAGGCACTGCAGCGGGCCCATGTGATCGTGGCCGTCGCGGGAATGGAAGG
The DNA here is from genome assembly GCA_963788655.1 of uncultured Verrucomicrobiae bacterium. Lineage (GTDB taxonomy): Bacteria > Verrucomicrobiota > Verrucomicrobiia > Limisphaerales > JAFGQR01 > JAFGQR01. The sequence continues at coordinate 13,187 of CAWBHS010000087.1, forward strand.
CGCCCTGCCCAGTGTGGTGGCCGGATTGGTTGATAAGCCGGTGATTGCGGTGCCCACCAGTGTGGGTTACGGGGCCAGCTTCGGCGGTATCGCCGCACTGCTGGCGATGCTGAACAGTTGCGGTAGCGGGGTCACCGTGGTGAACATCAACAACGGCTTCGGCGCCGGTTATGCCGCCAGCCAGATCAATGCACTCGTCGCGGGGGAATTGTCATGAAAACGATTTACCTGGACTTGGCCAGCGGCATCAGCGGCGACATGTTTCTGGGCGCGTTGATCGATTTGGGAGCGGACCAGCATGCGCTGGAGCGGAACTTGGCGCGCCTGCCGTTGGACGGCTACCACCTGCACGTCGGCCGGCAGCAACGTGGGGCGATTGAAGGGGTCAAGTTCGACGTGCATTTGGAAACGGAGCATTCCCATACCGCCGACTCCGAAGCGGGCGGTCATTCGCATAACCATCCGCACGCTCATGTTCACCGGGAACCTCGTAGCAGCGAACGTGAGTTCGCTCAAACCAACGGCGTTGAAGAACAGAGCCGACTCACGTCGGCTGCTACGGGTAAGAAGAGCGGCACCGGACAGGCGGCTTCGGAGCATTCTCCCCACGAATCTCACGAGGGTGAACATGGGCATCGCCACGCCCGCACCTTTGCGGACATCCGGCAGATGATCCAGGACAGTCCCTTCACGCATTGGGTCAAACACAAGTCGATTGCGGTGTTCCGCCGGATTGCTGAAGCGGAGGGCAAGGTCCACGGCCAACCGCCCGAGCAGGTCCATTTCCATGAAGTGGGCGCCGTGGATTCCATCGTGGACATCGTCGGCGCTTGCCTGACCCTCGAGCAAATGGGCCAACCGCGAGTGCTGGCTTCGCCGGTCACCGAAGGCACCGGTTGGATTGACTGCGCGCACGGACGCCTGCCCATTCCCGCGCCGGCCACGTTGGAAATTTTGAGCGCGCGCGGTATCCCATTGTCGCAATGTGACGAGCCCAACGAGCTAGTAACCCCCACCGGCGCCGCGTTGCTGGCGGAGTTGGCGGAAAGCTTTGGTCCGCTGCGCGATTTTGTGCCCGCAAGGATCGGCTATGGCTTGGGTTCCCGCGAAACGCGCACGCGCAACAACGTGCTGCGCGTGGTGCTCGGTGAACCGGTGGTTCCGAGTGGCGATTGGAAACAGATTTTGTCGCACGGACATTTTGACTGGGAAACCGATGTCATCGTCACCCTCCAAACCAACCTGGATGACGTACATGCCGAAATCCTGGGACGGTTCATCGAAGTGGCTTTGACGCAAGGCGCCTTGGACGCCTTCTTTACTCCGATCCAAATGAAGAAGAACCGACCGGCAACTTTGCTGACGGTGCTTTGTGCCGAGGCAGATGCCGACAAGTTGACCGACCTTATGTTGCGGGAAACGACGGCGTTTGGCGTTCGGCGTTTTTTAACCGAACGGCGCAAATTGCGGCGAGAAGTCGTGGGGGTGGCCACGCCTTATGGCGAGGTCAGTGTTAAACTCGGCCGGCTCAACGGCCAGGTGATTCAGGCGACCCCGGAATTTGAATCCTGCAAACAAGTAGCCGACCGAGCCCATGTCCCGCTGAGGCAAGTGTACGACGTGGCGCTGCGCGGCGTGAAATGGACCTGAGCCGGATCGATTAATCCCCCCGTAGCCGCCAACGTAAGGAGGCGGATTTGATGTCTCTTCCTGTGCTCTACCTGCTAACGTCAGCTACGTGGGAACTGGAGTTTGAAACCGGCTAATTGCGTTGCTTGTAGCAATCGGTCAGTTCGTTACGCCTTTTCGGGAAAGGTCACTTGAGGCCGAGAAGTTCCTTCATCGCTTCGCCCATGGCTTCGCCGATGAGGTAATAGGTTTCGGCATTCGTGTTCCAATGGTAGCTTTGCCCGCTGGGCGACTGCTCCTTGGGTCGGTAGAACGCCTTCGTGCCGACGAAGGCGACGTTGCCCTTGAATTCCGGGTGTTCCGCTACGGCGGCCTGCGCTTTCATCAGCGACAGCGCCCGAGGATGCTTTTCCTCGAACCCGCTCATGCCGGTCTCGGCGATGACGAACGGCAGTCCAGGCGCGCCGAGGTCTTTGCGGATGTCGCGGATGAAGTGGGCCATGTTGCTCTCGTATTCGGCGTTGAACTTGTCGCTGATGCGGTCGTTCCAGCCTTGATGCCAGGCAAAGCCCGCGAGCACGTAGCGTCCGTCGCTGCCGGGCACCAGGTTCTTCACATTGGCGAGCGCCGCCTTCGTAAGACGCACGGTCTCGCGATAGTATTTGCCGAGGATCTCCGGATTCTGCGCGATGGCGGCGTCGGTCTTCTCACCGAGTGAATAAGGCAGTTTGCCGGCGCTGGGCGGACGGAAATCTACGGCGAGGCTCTTGCCGCCCCAGGCGCATTTGATGAGCAGCACCGGTTCGTCGAGCGCGTCCCCCATCACCCAACCGAAGCCCAACTCGGGACCAATCCGGTCGTTCCGTGCGCCGTAGCCCACGGTGAGCGGCCCGGTGCGATCGAGATAGGAAATCCAAACGTCGTCGCGCTTGCGCCACTGGCCGGTGGCGTCCACAAGCGGTGCGAAATGCTTGGCCGTCGCCGGATCCTTCACGAGGAATTCGAGCGAGCCCTTTCCGCCATTGCGCCGCGGGTCGGCCTTGATGAGCCCTTGGCCCTCCATGTTCGATTGGCCGGCGAGGATGAACACGCGCACCGGCTTGGGCGCCGCGTTGGCAGAACGGTCGGCGGCCCAGGCGGCCAGCAGGCTAAGGGTGAGGAATGGAATGGTATATTTCATGATTTGGTCTTTCTGGCTTTGGCTTTATTTTTATTTCTCGGTGCGGTCTCTTGATGGGGAACCGGCGGCGTCCACTCGGCTGGTTTCGGATGGGCGACTTGCAGCGGACATTTGTCACCATAAGCAGCCATTTCCTTTTTGAGCCGCGCGGTGAGTTCGGCAAGCTTGGCAGCGTGCTCGGGGCGGTCGGCAAGATTGTTGAGTTCGTGCGGGTCGGTTTGCAGGTCGAAGAGCTGCGTTTTGTTCACCAGCGGGTAGCGGATGAGCTTCCAGCGGTCGTCGCGCACCGCGCGCTGGCAGTTGCGGTAACCGGTGTAAAGCACGTCCCGTACTTTGGTGGTCTTGCCTTTAATGACCAGCCGCAGTGATTTGCCCTCAACGCCCTCAGGCACGTTTGCGCCGGCGAAATCAGCAAAGGTCGGGAACAGGTCCATCAGGTAAACCAGCGCGTCGCTGCGGCCCTTCGGGACGCCCGGTCCGGCGAACACGAGCGGCACGTGCATACCGCCGAACTCATAGAGGTTTTGTTTGCCGAACAAGCCGTGCTCGCCCAGCGACAGGCCGTTGTCGCCGCTGAAGATGACGATGGTGTTACTCCCCTGTCCGCTCGCCTTCAACGTCGCGAAGATGCGTCCGACGTGATAATCGAGGCCGGTGGCGCAGGCGTAGTAATCGGCGAGTTGCTGGCGCGTGTTCTCCGGGGTACGCGGCCAGGGTGCGAGCTTCTCGTCGCGCACCGTCATTTCGCCATTGTCGAACGGATGTAGCGGCATGAACGCCGGCAGCAGTGGCACTTTCGCGGGATCGTAAAGCTGGTGAAACTCCGGCGCGGCCACGCGCGGATCATGCGGAACCGGCGGCGCGAAGTAGATGTAAAATGGTCGATCGCTTTTGCGCGCCTTCAAGAACTGGAGCGTGGCATCCGCATGACGCTCGCTGGACCCGCGTCGCAATTGCGGTGTCCGGTCGTTGTAGCTGATATTTGTGTCGAACGCCTTCAAACCGATGGTGTATTCATTGCCCCCTTTGCCGACATGGAACGATTCGTAGCCGGCCGCCGCCAGCACCCGCGGCAACGACTTCGCCGGGTCTCCGCCGTTGGGTTTCGGAATACGCAGCCACGACTTGCCGGTGAGCATCATCGTCCGGCTTGGCTGGCAGACGGCGCCAACCATCGACCCCATTGTGTAGGCGCGCGTGAAAACGAAGCCTTCCGCGACCAGCTTGTCGAGGTTTGGCGTCTGCAGGATCGGATTGCCCAGCGCACGCAGTCCGTCTGGTCGGTGATCATCGGCGTTGATGTGGAGAATATTGGGCTTGGCGCTGGCGACCGGTGTGGCCAGGGCTGAAAGCAAACAGAGGCCAAGCGCAGCAAAAGCTATTCGGGTCGTCATGGCAGTGGATTTGTTGAATTTGCCGAAAACATTTGGCTTTGCGTGAGGGCGTTTAAAGTTTGACAGTTCTGGGAAGATCGACTGCCGTTGAGCAGTTGGCCCCGGCGGTTCCCCTCACCCTGACCCTCTCCCCAGGGAGAGGGAAAAGCGATCGAGCCTGCCGGGATCTTTGGTTGCAGCGCGACCGTCACCGCCTGCTTTAAGATTTGCGCATCGGAAATGAAACCTGAGAGCGCGCTCGCTGTCCCCGACGGGCGCCGAAGGGGCTCCCTTTCCCCAGAGAGAGGGAACCGCCAGTGGAGCGCAACATTGAGGTGAGGCTCGATTTGCAGGAGCTGCGTGACGAGTTCTGGAGGTCTTCGGTACCTGATCAACGCGGCGGAAGGTGCTCCCTCTCCCTGAGGGAGAGGGCTGGGGTGAGGGGGAAGGCGACGTTCGACAACTTCAGCACGCTGGCTCACATCGAGTCGGAATAGACCAAATGGCTTTGAGCCACTCACATCTTCAAGTCCCTTGCTATGCCAAGGGGCATTCACCGTGACGTCGTTGGTCTGTCGTGCCCCTGGTGTGCTGCGGCCGTTGGCGATGTATTGTTCCAGCAGCTTGGTGAGACGGGCCACCACGTCAGGATGCTCCGCCTGCACGTTGTTCGTTTCGCCGATGTCGGCGGTAAGATCGTACAGTTGCACGGCAGGCAGACCTTGCATTTTCGCCGCGGCATCGCCGGGTTGGCTCCAGCCGCCGCTGCCAGGACAGAATTCCAGTTTCCAGCGCCCTTGCCGGAGGGCGAACCGGCCATTGATGCTGTGATGCACGACAGCCTCGCGGAGCGGTGCGCGGTCTTCGCCAAGTAACGCCGGCAGGAAACTCACGCTGTCCTCGCTGGTATTGTCCGGAAGTTGTGTCCCGAGCAGGTCGGCACAGGTCGCCATCAGGTCGGTATGGCAAATGAGTTGATCACTGTGCGCGCCGGGCTTCACCTTGCCGGGCCACCGCACGAAAAACGGCACCCGATGGCCGCCGTCCCAAATGTCGCTTTTGTAACCACGGAACTGCGCACTGGCGAAATGCCCCTGCCGTTCCAGCCTGGCGGTGCCGGCGGCTGGCGAGCAGCCGTTGTCGCTGGTGAAGATGACAAGCGTATTCGTGGCCACGCCCGTCTGGTCGAGCGCGGCGAGCACTTCCCTGACAGCCCAATCCGTTTCCATCACGAAATCGCCATACTTACCGAGGCCGGATTTGCCCTGCCACTCCTTGCTCGGCACGATGGGTGTGTGCGGTGAGTTGAGCGCGAGGTAGAGGAAGAACGGCTGGCCGGTCCGGGCTCGCGCGGTGATGTAACCCACCGCCTGCCGGGTCAATCGCGGCAGCATATCCACTGGCTCGACGATCTCCGTGACACGGTCGTTCTCGAACGCCGACTTCATCATGCGCGCGTGATGGAAACCATAGAAATAGTCGAAGCCGTGCGTCAGCGGCCCATCGTGCGTCACGGCGCCGAGGGGTGCGCCTTCAAATCGACCTTTCGCTCCACCGCCGCGTTTCCCTGCCCCCTCGATGGTGAAGCCGAGATGCCACTTCCCCAGGCAGGCGGTGTGGTACCCGTGCTGTTTCAGCAATGCCGGAACGGTGAGACGATCCCTGGCGATGAGAGGCGGCACGTAGCCATCCAACACGCCGCGCTGCAATCGCGTGCGCCAGGCATAGCGTCCCGTGAGCACGCCGTAGCGGGTTGGCGTGCAGACCGATGAACCGCTGTGGGCGTCGGTGAATGTCATCCCTTGTGCCGCCAGCCGGTCAAGGTTCGGCGTCTTGATTTTGCCGCGCTGCGGATTCAAACACTGCACGTCGCCATCGCCCAGGTCGTCAGCGAGGATAAAGACGATGTTGGGCTTCGCCGCAGGCAGCGGCGCGGCTACGGCGGGGAGCAAGAGCAGGCTGAGGTACGCCAGGGCGAACAGGCGGCTGAAGTCGTAATCCGAAGGCCGAAATCTGAAAACCGAAAGAAGGCCGAAGCCCGGAATCCGATCAAGCACGGTAGCAGCCGACGTGAGAAGGCTCTGACCCATTTTGCACACTGCCAGCTTCGCCTTACGAAATAGAATGAGCCTCGTTACCTCGGCTGCTAGCTTGGTCAGTTTGCTTGAGCTTACGGCTAAGAAAGCCGTTTGCGCTTTCAATACGTTGCCTTTCATGGTGAGAGCGTTACGCGAGATGTTCGTTACCAGGCGTGAATAATTCAAACATTGATTTTCAACTTCACCTAACTTGTTTGAGGACGCGTTGACATCCCTTTGCCATTGAGGCAATCTGTCCACGGCGTTTATGAATCAAACCTTGGTTGAAGCGGATTTACTGGTGCTTTCCAACGGCACGCTGGCGGCTTTTGATCAGCGAGTGGCAGGCCTTCCACCCGACCTTTCGGCGCCTTTTCACGATGAAGCCCGGCAGCTTGAGGCCGAATTGCTCACCGTTTATCGAGTGGTCGTCCTGTGTACCAAGAAGGAGGATGACTTGGCACGCGTGGCACAATGGTGGGGGGTCATGGTTCAGGTTTGTGATGATTTTGCAGGTCGGCTGAGCCAACTAGTGAGGGACTATCCTCAGTGTGGGGCAGAACCGTATTACGACCGTGTTCTGGAATTGCGCAGCAAATGCCAACGGCTTCAGACGATGCACAGTTAGCCAGCGTTCCGCCTGAACGGGTGGCTCAGTTGGCTGCGCTCTATGACCGTTTCGCCAACGCACTGGATCCTTTCTCCCCGGAGCGCGACCAAGCGGAAATGGTCTTCGAGCGAGAAGTCGCTGGCCTCCATGATGCGCTGCCGGCACCGCGGCCTGATGCTCAGACTTTCAAGAAGGCTTTGATTCTGCGCTGTCGCCGTTACCTCAAAGCGACGATGAAGCCTCCCGGCATTTGATGGTCCTCTTTCCGGCGGACGTACATGGCGCAGATCTCGTTTCATGGGTGTCCGCTCTGGTTCAGATCCTCTTGACCGAATCGTAACGTGTGCGTGGCGGATGGCCCGGCCTCCAACCGAACATTGAACGTCATTCGCCACCGTTTCGTTTTTGAATCATAGTCCGTTTGCCAGAAATCGTTGCCGTGGATGCTTTGGTCCACGCGGTGGCCATCAAGGGCTAATTGGTATCCGCGTGGTTTGGTGAGACCGGTGAAGGTGATGGGTAAGCAGCCGAGACCGCCTTGCCAGGAGATTTCTGCGCGTTGATGGGGATCCACGGCAACTGCGATCGGATACGAGTTCACGACCATGCCGCTTCGCGCTTCGAGCTTGAGGGCGTTGCCGGACGCCTCACGCTGGACCAGGCGCCAGGTGTCGGCGTCGCGGGTCAGCAGTTTTTGAAAGGACTTGTTCGGTCCGTAGTAGGCCGCAGGGTCCGTGGGAAAGACCACCAGTTCCAAATCGGCCTCGATGAAATCGCCGGGAAGCAGTTTCGTGACGTTGGGTGGCGGTGCAAGTTCAACGACGGTGCGGTGGTTTCCCCGGCCCCACTCGGTGCAGAAGAACGAAGCGTGCGGCGGCGGGGCCGGTTGGCCGCCGAACCGGGCGCGCCACGAGCGCACGATGAGTCCGCGACTGGCCGCGGCCCGACCTAGTTGCAACGCGCTGCGTTCGAGTCCGTGGATCGACACCCACGGCTGGGCGCCGGTCAGCGGTCATCCGCGACGGTCAAAGACATCTTTGGCCCGCTTCGGTTCCCATTCGTCGCGCACGCCATTCGCGTCGCCCACCGCAACGCGGCGCGAGGGTGTTTCATTGTAGAAATCTGCGCCCAGTTGGAAGAACGCCAACCGTTGCCACTGCATCCGACGATGAACGTCGTAACGCAAATGAAGGAAGGTGCGCAGGTAGTCGTCACTGCGCGGCAGCGATACTTCCATGCGCGCGGCCAGTTCGCCCCCGGATGATTCCTCGGTGTAACGCACGTCCGTGAGGCAGGGGCCGTAGGCGCGGTAATCGGTGCGGGTGGCGCGCATGGGTTGATAACTTCCCTGCTGGTCCTGCCACATCAGGAAGTCGCCGCCACCGCAATTGTCGGCCCAGGTCCAGGGCTTGGTGGTCTTGCCCTGCGGCAGCGTCAGGAATGGTCGCACGTCGTCGATGAAACACCGCCGCTGCACGCGCCCCGGTTCGAAACAGATGCTTTCGCCAAAGCTCCCAATGGCGGCTTCGTCCCAGAACTGATTGTGTCCCCAGCCGATCAGGCAGAGCTGGGCCTGCGACGCGGCAAAGAGTCCGCCGTAACGCGCATAGACCATTTGGAACACCAGCTCGCGTTTCGATTTGGGTGGCAGTCGCACGAACGCGCAACCATGGAACCACGGCCCTTCATGCGACAACGTCCCTTTCTCCGGGCGACGGTGCCAGTTCTTGGAAATCTGTACCGGCAGGCCGGTGGGCGTGCCATCCGGCTCGCACAACATGGGCGTGAAACCGGTAATGGGGAGGTGATGTTTCTGCGTGAACATCAGCCGCGCGGTCGTTGCGTGGGCCGAGTCGTTGCGCAACGTGACATTCCAGCGGTCCAATCGGTCGAGCTGCTCCTCCGGGTAATAGGTGCCCTTGGCGTTGCTCCACGGTTGCTCTGGCAGCGCGAGCGTGTGGCAGCCCAGGGCTTCATCGAATCCGACCTTCAGGGCTGGATCGGCTTCCACAATTGCGCGCGGCGCGTCAACGTCACCAAACGTCTCCAGTTGGACAGAGGTCTGCGCGGTCGGCCTGGCGGAAGCGTGACGGTTGCCCAACTGCAACACCACCGTGCCCTCGAGTGGCGGTGCCTTCGGTTCCAGTTCTATACGCAAGCCCAGCCGATCCGGCCAGGCAGAGATTTCCAAACGGGCGGCGCACGCGAAACCTTTTCCATCGTCGTCAGCGAACTTCAATCCTTCGATGACGACGCGTTGAAAGAAATGACCGCTCTCCACGAAGCGCACCGGCTGGAAGAATTCGTCCTTGGTTTCGATGTGCCCCACGCACGTAAACCGCCGTCCGCCGACAATCACCGCGCAGTCCCAATCGGCGGTCGGCAACTCCGCCAGAGTGGCGCGACCGGGCTGCGTCGCCTTCTCGATGGCCATCGGCGATGCGAATTCACCAACCCGCGTCACCCGCACTTGCTTCGCGTCGAGCGCCAGGCCCCAGGTGCCGGACTGGAAGCACAGCGTCTCATTGGCCGGCGGGGCTTTGCTCCCCAGAAAATACGGCGGTCCGGCGGCCCACCAGAGCAGCGTGTAATCGCCGATCCGCGGCATGGTGAGTTCGGGCGAGGGAGCGCCAGGAGATTGACCTCCAACGGCACAAACTAAAGCAGCCAGGCATAAAGCGATTCGTTTCATTTCATCTCAATCGCCATCGGCCCAGACCTGCACCCTGCCACGGGCGTTGATCCTTAAGGACCGCAGCCCCGGCGGTGGAGCGACGTTGGCCGGATCACTGAAGGCCAGGTTGCCCGCGTGGGCGATGGGCAACGCCATTGACAGGATTAGAAACCAATAACGATTCAGTGTCATGTTTGAACGGTGGCTTGAGGAATCTGGACTCGTTTACTGCATACAATGCTTTCCCTCAAGCGGACGGCAGCCCGACCCGACCGGCCCAACCGTGCTTCAACGTAAAATAACCGGTCCGTTTGCCCAGCATTTTCTACATCCAGTCGTGAAAATACCGGGCATTGTCCCGACTCGGCGGATAACGTCCGAACGTTCCTCCGTAAACGTAAACGGTTCTTGTATTTGGCACCTTCGAAGTGGAGCGGCGCGCTGCTCGCCATGGCACGCCAGCATCGAGCGGAGTGCCCCGGAGCGGTCGATGACATCATGATTTTAGGCAAGCTCAGGAGCGGCTGGGGGCGGCGCAGGGCGGGGTGGAACGACAGGAGACGATGCAAATGCCGGTTGCGGGGATCATCGCGACGGAGTTGAAGCGCTGGCGGTGGAACGAGGCCGAAGTGGGGGTGGCGCGCCAAAGGTCACGCCGCCGCCGGCTTCAGTGGTGGAGATGACGGTAACACCTTCACTGGACTCGGCTTGGAAGCGAGCGGCGTAAAGGTCTTCAATGATTTCCTGAATGAAACGTCCGCCGGCTTCGGCCTTTTGCAGGGCGCCCAAGAGCAACGTTTTCATGAGCAGGTGTGGGGCAGCCATCAGTTAAGGGGGAACGTCAAGGGATGGCCAACTGATGATGACGAGCCGGCAAGGTGGGGCGATTTTTGGGGGGTTGACACGGAGCTGAAATTTGACCTAACCTGTTTCCATGAATGGGATTAGCGATGGAGTTTTACTAGTTCAATATACGAACGGGTGGTTCGTATATTAATGGTTAGCTTGAAAGTCAAATGAGCGTTGTTGACTGGTTTATTGCTGTGCCGTATTTCGCATTGGGCCTTCTCGTTTGGCCAGCCACGATTCTGCTTCGTGAGGGGCCAGTTCAACGAAGGCGTCGGCTGCGTATCATTTTCTTGGTTACTCTTACGGCGTTGGTGGCAGTCGGTGGCTTGCTTGGGGTAGTTGCGTTGCTCGGAGAGTTCAATCACAACTGGCTACCGGTTACGCTACTTTTTCCGCTTATCAACCTTGTGTCTTTTCTCTCGTCACTGGTCGTGATATTTAGCAAACATGAAAAATTCAGCTAACCAGCGGATGCACACGAACCGCCGCCCCGCGCTTCAGTTCGGACTGGCCGGGTTATTCGGACGCTGGATTCGCAGCCAGCGCCCGTCTCCGGCGGCGGTCGGTGATCCTGGACGTTCAACCAGTCATGCGTTGGTGCGAGTGTCGGCGGTGAGGCCACTACCATGCATTTGCGCCGGCCGCGAGGCGCCTGTCGGCTCGCCGACAACGGGTTCATGCTGAAGAGCGGCACCCCGAGGTCACCGCTTTTCGAGCCGGTCACGTGGAAACAAGAGATCGACTTGAAGGGCGCGAAGGCGGTAAAGATCAAGGACATCTCGATGACGAACCTGCTGAAAGCAGCAAACTGAATTATGCGCTCGCTACATTCCCCAATACTGGACGGTCCCAGGGCAAGGCTTCCGTTGATCGCGTTGTTGGTAGCTACTTGGACCTTTCTAACGTTTCCCGCCTCGACCCCCGCCCAGGCTCAATCGTCTGTGGCGTTGCCGCCGGGCGTTACCGCAGTATGGGACGCGGCCAAGGCTGTCCGGGAAACCACCCCCACCCGCGAACGGCTTTGCATCAACGGGCTGTGGCGCTGGCAACCCGCGGCGGAGAATGCCCGCGAAGTGCCCGCCGGCGAGTGGGGTTACTACAAGGTGCCGGCCTGCTGGCCCGGTATCCAGGATTACATGCAGAGCGATTACCAGACGCTCTACCCGCATCCGCGTTGGCAGAACACCAAGCTCGCGGAAGTCCAAAGCGCCTGGTACGAACGCGAGATCAGCATCCCCCAGCATTGGGCTGGCCGGCGGATCGTCCTGGACGTGGAGTATTTGAATTCCTACGCGGTGGGGTTTATCGATGGCCGGCAAGTGGGCCAACTGCGCTTCCCGGCGGGGCAATTTGACCTTTCGAAAGTGGTCCGTCCCGGAACCACGCATGTTCTCAGTCTGCTAGTGGTCGCGATGCCGCTGAAAGCGGTGATGGAATCGTACAGCGACACCAACACCGCCCGCCAGCGCCAGGGCCGCGTCGAACGCCGCGGCCTTTGCGGGGATGTCTGGCTGGTTAGCGAGCCGGTTGGAGCGCGACTCTCCGACGTTCGCATTGATACTTCATTCCGACGGAAGCAAATCACGTTCGAGGTTGGCTTGGCTGGATTGTCAACGGACGGCCAATACAAGCTGCGGGCGCGCATCGCCGACCAGGGCCACCCGGTGGCGGAGTTCACCGGCCAACCGCTCACGGCGAGCGACGTGCCAGACGGCCGCGCGACATTCACCGCGTCGTGGATGCCGCCGAAGCTGTGGGACATCAACACGCCCTCGAACCAATACGACGCGGAGCTGTCGCTGCTCGATGCCGGCGGCACGGCAGTGGACACCGCGCTGCCAGTGCGCTTCGGGTTCCGCGAATTCTGGATTCAGGGCCGCGACTTCTACCTCAACGGCAGCCGCCTGTTCCTGTCGCTGGTGCCGCTGGACAACGCCCAAGTCGGAGCGGCGTTGGCAACTTACGCCGGGGCCAAGGAAAGTCTGCTGCGGCTCAAAAGTTTCGGGATCAATTTCGTCTATACCCACAACTACGGCTGCGAACCCGGCGCGCACTTGAGCTTCGCGGAAATCCTGCGCGCGGCGGACGACGTGGGGATGCTGGTTGCGTTATCACAGCCGCACTTCAGCCATACGACTGGAAGTCGCCGGACGCCGACCAGAACAACGGCTACGCGAACCATGCCGCGTTTTACGTGCATGTGGCAGGGAACCATCCATCGGTGGTGGCGTATTCAATGAGCCACAACGCCACCGGTTACACCGAGGACATGAATCCGCCGATGATCGACGGCTTCACGATCCCCGCGACCAATGGGCCGCCCGCAACGCCAAGCTCGCCTTGCGCTGCGAAGCCATCGTCAAGCATCTCGACCCGGCGCGCATCGTCTATCATCACTCGTCGGGCAATCTCGGCGCGATGTACACGCTCAACTTCTATCCCAACTTCGTCCCCATTCAGGAGCTGGACGACTGGTTCGAGCACTGGTCAACCGCGGGAACGAAACCGCTGCTTCTGGTCGAATACGGCGCGCCGTTTGGCTGGGACTGGACCATGTACCGCGGTTGGTACAACGGCCAGCGTGAGTTCGGCAGCGCCGCCGTCCCGTGGGAGTATTGTCTCGCGGAATGGAACGCGCAGTTCCTCGGCGATGTGGCGTACCAGATCAGCGATCGCAGAGAAACGCAATCTGCGGTGGGAAGCGCAGCAGTTCCGCGAGGGGCATGCTTGGAAGCGCTGGGATTATCCCTATCCGGTGGGCGACGAGCGTCTGGACGAGATGCAGCCGGTGCAAGCCGCCTACACGACCGACAACTGGCGCGCCTTCCGGACCTGGGGCTTGTCCGGCAACTCGCCCTGGGAGCACGATCGCTTCTGGAAATTGCGCGACGGGTTCCAGCACCATCGCGAAGACTTGGCCGTCGATTGGGACCACCTGCAACGGCCGGGTTACAGCCCCGACTTCATTGATCGCACCTACGCCCGATTCGACCTGGCCTACGCGAGAACGGACTGGGTCGCTTCGCCAACCGCGCAATCCTTGTTCCGCAATAATATGCCGTGGCTGGCCTACCTCGCCGGGAAGTCCGAGCATTTCACTACCAAGGACCACATTTTCTATCCCGGCGAAACGATCGAGAAGCAGCTCATCGTGATCAACAACTCCCGGCTGACGGTGACCTGCGACGCTTCCTGGTCGGCTGACTTGGGCCGGGCGGTTCAGGGCACGAAGCAAGTGGTCGTGGCAACCGGCGATCAGGCGCGCGCCCCGGTGGAACTTAAGCTGCCCGATGATCTGCCGCCGGGCGATTACCGAATCAATGCGGCCTTCAAGTTCAGCAACGGAGTCAGTCAGGACGATACCTTCGATTTGCAAGTCATCCCGCGTCCAGCACGACCGCGTTTGGTTTCGAAGATCGCGCTCTTCGATCCGCCCGGCGAGACGACCCAATGGCTGGCCGCATTGGGCGTGACTTGCCAACCGGTGGATGCCGCTGCCGACCTTTCGGGCTTCGACGTGCTGCTGATCGGCAAACGCGCCCTCACCGTGGACCGGCCGGCGCCCGATCTCAAGCGAGTGCGTGACGGGCTGAAAGTGGTCGTGTTCGAGCAGACCGGCGAGGTGCTCGAAAAGCGGCTCGGGTTCAAGATTGAAGAATACGGCCTGCGGCAGGTTTGGCCGCGGGTGCCGGACAGCCCGTTGCTCGCCGGCCTCACCAGTAAAGCCCTGCACGATTGGCGCGGCGCGTCCACGCTGCTGCCGCCGACCATGCCCTATACTTTGAGCCCGCGCTACAACGGCGCCCCGACGGTGCGTTGGTGCGGACTCGAGGTCACTCGATTATGGCGTTGCGGCAACTGGGGCAACGTCGCTTCGGTGCTGATCGAAAAGCCGCCACGGGGCGACTTCCTCCCCATCCTCGACGGCGGCTACGCCCTCCAATACAGTCCGCTGCTCGAATACCGCGAAGGCCGCGGGCTGGTTCTGTTCTGCCAGATGGACGTGACCGCACGGACCGAGAGCGACCCGGCCGCCGAGACGCTGGTAAACAATATTCTCCGCTATGTCGATGCCTGGCGTCCCGACGCCGCGGCGGACAGCGGTCTATGCCGGCAAGCCCGCCGGCCTGGCTTGGTTGAACGCCTGCGGAATTCAAGCCGCACCGTTCGAAGGCGCGCCCGACAGCGGATCAAGTGTTGGTGGTGGGGCCGGGGGGCGGTCGTGAACTGGCGGCCCAAGCCCGGTCCATCGGCAGTTGGGTGAAATCGGGCGGCCACGTTCTGGCGCTGGGACTGGACCAAGCGGAGGCCAACTCGTTTCTGCCCACGAAGATGACGTTGCAACTCGCGGAACACATCGCCGCCTGGTTCCAGCCTTTCAGTGCCCAATCGCTTCTGGCCGGGGTGGCGCCGGCGGATGTGCATAATCGCGATCCGCGCAAGCTGCCGTTGGTGACGGGCGGCGCGACGGCCTACGGCGACGGCGTGCTGGCGGCGAACGGCTCCGTAGTATTCTGTCAACTCCCGCCGTTTGCAGTGAGCAAAAACATGGGCGCGCTCGAGCTCAGTGACGGTGACCGGGGACGACGCTGTGGAAGGCAAAAAGAGCGCGTTGGTCTCGCTGGGCAGTCTGGTCTCCGCCCAGTTCGGAGAGAAGATCACTGCGGGCCAAGTGGGCAAGACTTACACCTTTGCGGCCAGCGTGAAGGCCATCGGCAGTCCGGCGGTGGTGCGGCTTGAGGTCGAGCGGGCGGGCCGTCCTTGGGATCGCGCCGCGCACGGACCGGACATTACGGTGAAGCCGGGTGATTGGACTGAGTTGCACCTTATGTTCACGGTGGATAAGGCGTATCCCGAGGGTTGGCAGGCGTACCTGAACGCTTCAGGCGATGGCGCCATGTTTCGGGTGGACCGGGTAAGGCTGTATGAAGGTTCGTATGTGCCCGGCAGCGATCCCGCCTCGGCGGCCACCAAGACGCCGGAGCGCAATCTGTTCAAGAACGCGGGCTTCGAGGCGGGCATGGCGCCATGGTACTTCAATCACGGTCCAGAGCGGTTCAACCTGCGCCGCACCTTCCGGCGAACTTCCTTTGCCGTCAGCCGACTGTTGGCGAACCTCGGCGTGTCCGGCTCAACGCCCTTGCTGGAGCGATTCGGTGAACCGGTGGGCGCGGCCCAGGGGGCTTCGGTTTTGCAGAACGGAAATTTCAGCGCCGACACCAACGGTGATGGGTTGGCCGACGAATGGGAATTCAGCAATGTCAAAGGTGCCGCTTGCAGCCGTGAGGCGCTGCCTGGACCGGACGGCGGTTGGGCGCAACGGATCGCCGTCCCGCCAATCGCGCCGGGCACGAAGGCGCCGGAACGTCATGATTGCCCAACACGAGATGCCGATCCAAGGCGGTCAGTGGTATCGATTGTCGCTACGCGTCCGGGCTGAGGATCTGACCACCAAGAATATCAATTGGACGGTCCAGAATACCGCCAACTGGCAATCCCTGTTCGACTACCAGAGGATTGCTCCCAGGGCGGAATGGCAGACGATCTCGCGGTTCCTCCCAGCGAAGGATACTGCGGTGAAAGGCACCAAGTTCCAGCTCTGGTTCACCGGCACGGGCAAACTGTGGCTGGCAGACGTGCGCCTCGAACCGATCCAAGATCCGACCGTCGGCCGCTGGCTCGACGGCCTGTATCTCACCCGTCCCACCGAATGGGATGATCCCTATCGCTTCTTCGGCTGGTGAGCCGCGGCAAGTGCGGACAGGGATTCGCTAAGCCGTGACTATTCAGTAGGACAGGCGTCCCGCCTGTCTTGAACGACTGCCAACCATCGATTTGCACCGCGGCATAGGAAATCTCTCCAGGTCACCAACAGGTGAGGATGTGCTTGGCGATTCGAGACAGGCGAGACGCCTGTCCTACCGCGCTGAAGCGCGTCATCGCTGCTCCAGCTACTGAATGGAAACGGCTAATTCTACTTCGCGTTCAAGATGAGACTTCAATCGGAGCGCGGACATTCCTGTCCGCTCGTGCGGCCCCAATCCCGCCGAGCGGACAGGAATGTCCGCGCTCCAATTCAATTCCGCATTAGTCTCAACTTGAGAGCAAAATGGAATAAGCCTTGCCAGCAAACCTGGGTGAGGATTTCAAAAGCAAAAAAACTCCGCGCTGGGACATAACTGCTAGTCCAGCTTCTTGAGCCGCAGCAATACCGCTCCGTGGCCAGGAATGGAGACTTGATATTGGCCGGTGAAACTTCCCAAGTCCTTCCTTAGCCAGAGGTCGCGCGCTGCGTAGCGACCAGCGAGGTCAAGCTGGGACCATGCTGCCGTGACGGCCTGTTCGAACTCGTCCCGGTTGAATAGGCCGACCGCCAGCGAACCGTCAGCAAGTTTCTTTGACCAAACGGCGAAGCCTTCCTCTTGCACGACTGGTTTACCGGCGGCGCCGAGCGCATCCTGGTTGACGGCGCACACTTCGGGATTGGTCAGCAATGCCAGGGTCCACGAGTCGTTGTCTGGCAGGTTGCCGCCGACCATCAAAGGCGACGGCAGGAGCGACCAGAGCGAGATCAATGTCACCTGCTCGTTATGCGTGAACTGGCTCCGCCGGTCGGAGCCGACACTGCGGCCCTCAACGGACAGGTGTCCCAGCGGCAGCATGTCGGCGTCCGGCCAATGACCGGGGCCGGCGTAATCGTGCCAACGTGCCCCCAGGGCGAACTCATGATTCAACGCGCTCCAATTGTCCCAAAAATCGCCCGACACGCGCCAGAGATTGGCGTGCCGTGCGACGTGCGCCGCCTGAGCGATCGGGGTTTCGCCGGGCGAAAGGCTGAATACGATGGACCGGCTGCACCGGTCAATCGCCCTGCGAACCGCCTCGATTTCATCCGAGTGATACGGCGAGGAGGTGTCGTCCATCTTCACGTAATCCACGCCCCACGAGGCATAGAGGCGAAAGATCGAGTCGTAGTAAGCCTGGCCGGCGGCGGTTGCGCCGCGCACGCCGAACATGTCCGGACACCAGGGGCACACGTCGTTGGGGTTCGCGGCGTCGGCGGCATGCCAGTTGGAACCTTCAATGGGCGTGTTGGCCTTGACGGCATTGCGCGGGATGCCGCGCATAATGTGAATGCCGAACCGCAGACCCCGCGCATGAATTTGTTCGGCGAGTGCTTTGAAACCCACGCCGTTGGCCGCGGACGGAAACCGGTTGGGCGCCGGCAGCAAGCGGCCGAATGCGTCCATCGCGAGATCGGCGTTCTTGCGGGCGTTGGCATTGTTGTCGTGCGCGCCGGGATCGTACCAGCGGTAATCGACCACGATGGTGTCCCAGCCATAGGGCTGCATTTTCTCGGCCACGTAACGGGCGTTGGCGAGCACTTCCGATTCGACCACGTTGTCGCCGAAGCAATCGTAACTGTTCCAACCCATCGGCGGTGTCAGCGCAATCTGGTTGCCGGCTACCAGGTGGATTACTCGCGCGTCGTTCCCGGCGGCGTTCTTGGCCTGCGCCTGGACGGCATAGTCGCCGCCCGTGACCGGAGTGCCGGTAAAAGTTCCGGTCGCAGGATTCAACGTCAGGCCGTCCGGCAAATCGTTCACCGAAAAACTGAGTGGCCGCTCGCCCGCTACCGGCACCGTCCAGAGCAACGGCGTGCCGGTCCGGACGCCGATGACAAACGGCGCGTGTATCTCCGGCTTTGCCGTCGCCGCCGACTCGTTGATGGTCAACTGCCGCGCGATCCACTTTGTGGTCTTGGGCGCAACGCCCGTCACCTCGAACTTCGCGTCCGCCCAATCGGCGTGATCGTATTCGAAACCGTCGCCGCCGGTGGTGACCCGCAACGCGATCTGGGAAAGCCCGGCTACGTCCACGTCCACGGGCTTTGGAACTTCGCCCCGGCGCACCACGCCGCTGCGCCAGAGGATTTTCTTGTCTGGGCCGAGCACTTGAAACTCGGCGCTGCCTTTGCCGGCGGGGACTTCGTCATCAATTCCGACCATCGCGGAGAAACGGCGGGCGCCGCTCTTGAGGTCAACGACGAGCAAACCGGGCGAATGCGTTCCGAAACCGTGCGCGTAAGTCTGTCCGTGCAACGTGAGCGTATGGCCTTCCACGGAGCGGTCGGCATGGGGTTGGCCCCAGCCCTGCGTTGCCTGGGACAGGTCCAAGGACGAGAGCCAGACGGTTTCCTCGGCGTGGCTGGGTCGGGCCAGCAGCAGGCCAAAGCCGGCGAGCACGCAGCGAATGAGTGTCTTCATCGGCGGTAAATGCATTCGGTTACGATTACGGTTGGCGACGTTTCGGGCAAGCTCGCAAAATTGCGTTGGCGCGTGGTCGATGGTTCTGGGGACGGTCGAATGGCGTGACGTTGGTCTTGACAGGATTGGTTGTGGGGTGTGGGATAGCCATTGCTAATGAACCGAAAATAACATTGAACCCCAGGAACCCAATATGAACGTGCAATGGTGGCGCATTTTGCTGTTGAAAGGAATTGCCGGTGTGTTGTTGGTGAGCCCGCTGGCCCTGCCGCTTCCGGCGGCGGAATCCGCACCCACCAAGGAGACCGCTCCGCAAATCGATCCCAAAGTCGAACAACTTGTTCAACAAGTCGGCAAGCTGCTGCAGCAAGCCGACCGCCTCAGTGTGAACCTAACTATGGCCTTTCATACTGAAATGCCGGGGATGAAACAGGAAATCGCCATGGAATACTCCCTCGCCTGGGACCGGCCCAATAAACTGGCTCTCAGCCTGAAAAGCGGCCTGATCGGGGGCACTATCGTTTCCGATGGCACGAAGTTATACACCTACAGTCCCATAAGAAAGCGTTACACGGAAACCGCCGCGCCCAAAGACTTGAGTGAAATGTTCAGCCGCGATGCGGGAATTGTGGACATGGCCATTGGCCCACCGGGCTTTCCGTTTCTCAAGGCATTGGTGGCCCACGATCCTGCGGAAGCCATGCTCGCCCGAGTGCATTCAGCGAAATACGTTGGCGAAGCGCTGCTGGGGAAGGTGCAATGTCACCACGCTAAATTTTCGCAGCGAGAAATGGATTGGGAGTTGTGGGTGGAGACGGGCCCGCAGCCGTTCGTGCGGCAAGTCAATTTCGATATGAGCAAGGCGAGGAACAGCGCCACGTCGGAGACCGAAGCCCTGGGGCAGAAGGCGGAGATGCTCAAGACCACGAAGACGACCATGACGCTGACGTTCAGCAACTGGGAAATCAATCCGAGCTTTTCCGCCGACCGTTTCATTTTTACGCCACCGGAAGGCGCCAAGAAAAGCGATTCGTTGATTGGGGGACTTGACGAAACGGAATCCACGCGCGCCCTGGTGGGGCAGCCCGCCCCGACGTTTGAAGTCGAGCTCCTGGACGGCGGTCACTTCGATCTCGCCGCCCACCGGGGCAAGCACGTTGTTATCCTCGATTTTTGGGCCACCCGGCGTAGTCTCTCCGTCAGGACTTTGCTCACGCTGGCCGAAATGGCCGCGGCTTACCGCGATCGGGGTGTGGTGTTTTGCCCCATCAACCAACAGGAAGACGCCAACACCATCCGGAATTTCCTGAAGAAGAAGGACCTCAAATTAAACGTCGCGTTGGACTCGAAAGGCAAAGTGAGTGAACTCTACGAAGTCAAACGGATTCCCCAAACCGTGATTATCGACACCAATGGAGTGGTGCAGGCCGTTCACGTGGGGCTGCTGCGCAATTCGAAAACGAGACTTCAGGAAGAACTCGATGCCGTTTTGGCTGGTAAGAATCTGGCCGCAGCGGACGCTACGGCGACCTACAGTTTTGAGCTGAAGAACCTCACGGCGGCTTGGACGATTGTAGGCCGCTGGGTGGGCGTGGCCTGTGATCCGGGGCAGGCCACAGGTTACGCAGTTGCTATCGGCGGCACCGCCATTGAGTTCAACCCGGACGGCCACACTCAACGGGAGTTTTACCTTACTGGACCCGCCTGGGTGTTTCAAGGGGAGTTCCGCCTTACCGGATCCGCCTGGGTGTTGCGGACCGCCAACCTGGCCGGTGATGCCGCGCGTGAACTGGTTTCCTTTCAATGCTGGGGACACGCCGTTTTTGCCAGCGATCGGAAGGGCAATACCCTCTGGAAATATGCCGAAGACCGGGGCGTGGGTGACGTGTGCGCCGCGGATCTGGATGGGGATGGCCTCGATGAGGTCATCATTGGCTACAACGGACATGGCGGATTGCACGGGCTCGACAACCAAGGGCGTCTGCTATGGAAGAACACCGACATCGGCAACGTGTCGTACGTGAGCGCCGGTGACGTGGACGGCGACGGAGCGATTGAAGTGGTCAGCACCTCGGCCAAAGGTCGGGTCCACATATTCAACGTGGATGGCAAGAAGGTGCGGGATCTCAAACCTTCCGGCTACGCCAATCTGGTTTGTCTGGCGGAGAACGCTCAGGGCGGGCGAAAGAAGCAGATCATTGTCGGTTGTTCAGTTCAAAAAGACAATTTTTTGGCGGGCCTGAGCGCCGAAGGAAAAGAACAGTGGCGACAGCCTTTAGCTTCCGGCGACAAGTCACACGTCAATTCGGTGCAAGCGGCGCCCAATCGGCCGTGGCTGGCGGTGTTGCTGCGCGACGGCCAGGTGCGGGTAATCCAGACGGCCACCGGCGAAGTGCTGGCCCAAATCGACGGCTTGAAAAATAGTCGCGGACAGGTGGCCTGGTTTGCCCGCGCGTCGCAGGAAGCGCCACTGTTGCTGGTCGCCACCGGACGCGACCTCCGTGCGTTTCAGATCGAAAGCAAATGAAGTTAACGCGCTGATTCTAATTGGGGCGTTGCTCGCATTCTTGAGACGGCCGTGACTATTCAGTAGGATGGGCGTCCCGCCTGTCCCGAACGACTGCAAACCATCGACTTGTACCGCAGCGCCGCAAGTCTCTCCAGGTTACTAAAAACTGAGGATACCTTGGGGCTATTCGAGACAGGCGAGACGCCTGTCCTACCACGCCGAATCGCTTCAGCGCGGCTCCAGCTATTGAATAGTCACGGTTTAGATACGGCTTATGGCACGCGCAATTTCAACTCCCGGCCGTAGAGCGTGAGGAGGGGATGCTTTACGACGGCGCGGATTTCGTACGTTCTTCCCGATTGGAGCCCATCGAGCGTGACCTCAAATCGGCCGGTGGTATCGCGTGAAGTAAGTGGTGTGTTTACCCAGGATTCCGTGCGTTCGTTGACATCAAGGCCGGTGATGTCGCGATACTCGAAGCCGGTTTCCAGCGACGTGGCGTCGCCCAGGCTTTGCAGGGCGCCTTCGCAACGTGCGGTGCGGGCGGACTTGTCCCAGCTCACCCGGACCGTATCGACACGCGGCGGCACGAGGGCTGGATTGACGTGCGTGAGTTTGAGCACGACGGGATTGGGCCACTTCCGGTCGTTGTAAATTCGCTGGGCGCGCATGGCCCGGACGTGCAGGCCGTCCGTTTCCTGCGTCCAAGTGGTCAACGGTTTCACGTCGGCCGAGGTACTCCAGCACCTGGTCATTCTGGCCCATTACCCTGACTTGGGTTTGGTCGGTGGCGCGGACGGAGTGCAGAACGATCTCCTTCCATTCGCCGTGTTTCCAGCGTGCTTCTGGACGCAGTTTCACAATGGCGTAGAGCGTGTCTTGGTTCTTCTTTCGCGTGAACCAGATGTCTTTCTCATTGGTGATGATCCACGGCCGCACGCCATAGATGCATTCGCCATTGACGAACATCCACAGCGCGATTTCACGCAGCCGTTGCTCCTGTTCAATCGGCAATTCGCCGTCTGGTTTGGGGCCAACGTTGAGTAAGAGGTTGCCGCCCTTGGCGCGCGTTTCAATGAGCAGTGAGAGGCAGTCCCAGCCGGTTTTGTAGTCCTCGTTGGTCGGCTTGTATTGCCATTGGGTGCCCATCGTGAGGCAGGCTTCCCACGCGCCTTCCAACGGAACGCCGGGGACGTATTGTTCCGGCGTCTGGATCGCGCCGCGCGTGACCACGAGGTCCGGCTGCAACTGCCACGCGAGATCGCGCAATCCCTGCGCCTCCCCATCGAAGAACATCACGTCAATCGGCCCGTATTTCGTGAGCAATTCGCGGACTTGGGCCTGATCGTGAGCCATCAAACCGGGGTTGCTGCGCGGTTGCACGGCGGCCGTCCCGCGCTGGATGGTGACGCCGTTCTGGTGCAGCCACCAGAAATCATCGGGCGAAAAATAGAGTCCCGGTGCGATGCCCTGGGCGCGAAACGCCTGCAACAACTCCGCCGTGATGTCACGCTGGAACGGCGTGTGCGCGATGCTGAAGTCCGTGGTCGCCGTGTCCCACATACAGAAGCCCGAATGGTGCTTGGCGGTGAACACGACGTAGCGGATCCCGGCGAGCTTGGCCAGTGCCGCCCAGTCCGAGGGATGAAATTTGCGCGGGTTGAACGTCTCGGGCAGTTCGGCAACAAAGCGCTTCACGTAATCGTCGGAAGCGCCAACCAGCGAGTGGCTGATGACCGAACCAAGCTGACTGTCCACGCTCCAATGGATGAACAGGCCAAAGCCCTGGTCCCGGAACCATTCGAGCCGTTCGGCGCGGTTGGTGCGGGTTATGGGCGCATCGTTCTGGGCGAAGGACGGCAACGCCCCTGCAAAGATGGCGACGGTTATGGCGAAGAACGCGGATACAGATCGTGATTGCATGGCCGCTAGCGAACACAAGGAGCGCCGGAATGCCAAGTGATTTGAATGCGCATTCCACTTCGCGTTCAAGATGAGACTGCAAACGGAGCGGGGACATTCCTGTCCGCTGTTGCGGCCCCATCCCCACCCAGCGGACAGGAATGTCCGCGCTCCAGTTCAAATCCGCATTGGTCTCAACTTGAAAGCACAATGGAATCACCGGCGGAACCGCTATTGGTCCTTGATCCAAACCAACGACCGTCCGCCGCGATTGAGCCGGGCGTAATTGGGAATGGCGAGCAGCGGCTTGCCGTCGGTGAACTGGCCTTGAATGACCATGATCCCGCCCAGCAGTTCCGGCTTCCAGGCCGTGGACAAGGGTGCTTCCGGGCTGAGGATCGAATCCACATTTTGGTCCACGCTTTCCAGGTTGTAGATGAGCGGGCCATAGCGTAGCGCCACGCGGCCGGCATCGGCCGCCACTTTCGGACTGGCTTTGACGCGTTGGACGGTCAGGGGCATTTCCCACGTGACCGTGTCACCGGCTTGCCACTCGCGGGTGAGGACCGCGTAGCCATGCTCAATGACCGGCTGGACGGAATGGCCGTTGACCGCCAGCGAGTTTAACCCTTCGACCTTCGGCGTGCTGGTGTAGAGGTCGCTTACCTGGCGGTTCGGGACGCGCAGGTGCAAGGCGAACCGTTTGCGCACAGCGGGATTGACCGTGAGGGCCACCTTGCCGTTCCACGGGTAGTCGGTCGTTTGCCCGAGTTGCACCGAGGTGCCGGCGACCGAACGCAACGTGACCGTGCTGCCAACGAACAGGTTCACATAGATCGCCTCGGGGCCGGTGGTGTAAGTCCAGGTGGGCAGCATGAGCAGCGTGCGGGGAATGTTGCCCACGCAGCAAGGGCACACGTGCCATTTATAGCGTCCCCCGCTGGAATCGAGCGGATTGGTGTAGGTGTAATTTTGCCCTTCCAGATCCAGGTCGCCGAGGATGGCGTTGTAAAGCGTCTCCTCGAACAGGTCGGCATACCGGGCATCCTGGTACGCCATCTGGAGTTTGTGCTGGAAGAAAAGCTCCCCGCAGTTGGCGCAAGACTCGCAATAGGAATGGTTCGGTAACGAATAATCTTTGCCGAAGCCCTCGGAGGTTTCACCGCTGCCCACGCCGCCGGTGACGTAATACTTGCGGTTGACGATGTTGTTCCACAGGGACTGGACGGCGCTGTGGTAGTCCACGTCGCCGGTCGCCATCGCAATGTCCGCCATGCCGGAATAGGAATAGACCGCGCGCACCGAGTGGCCGACCGCTTCGTATTGCTCGATGACCGGCAGGTGACTCTGATCGTATTCACTGCCGTCCTGGCGCGAATCGAGGAGAAACTTGGCCAACGCGACATAGGGGCGGCCTTGTCCCGTGCCGTCCACTTCGTCCACAAAACGGGCCAGGCGCACCAGGGCTTGCTCGAGTTCCTGGTGGCCTTCGAACCAGGCTTGCTTGGGCGCGGGCCCGATGTTTCTCACCCAGCAATCGGCCAGGCGCCTGGCGGCGTCGAGCATCCGCCGGTCCTTGCCGCCGGTCATCAGGTAGTGCGCCATCGCCGCTTCCATGAAGTAACCGGCCTGGTAACCTTCATGGTCGGCGCGGTTGGACCAGCGCCGGTGACCCTGGATGGTGTACATCGTGTGGAGATAGCCATCCGGTTCCTGGGCGCCGAGGAATTTCGGAATCCAATCGTCGATGGTCTTCCGCAGGGCGGCCTGCGCCGCGGCGATTTCCGCGTCCTCCTGCGGATCGACCAGCAGCGCGAGGCACATCGACTCGAAGGTGTTATAGACCCAGGTGTTGGCGAACACGGGGCCGGTGTGTTTGGCGCCGGATTGGCCGGCCAACTTTTTCGCGGCTTGGACAAAATTCTCGATGCCACCCTCGGGCGTGGTCGGCTCTTCAATTTTGCGGACGCAATGGGGAATCCAATTCACGATGACCGCCTTCAAGCGCGCCCGCCAGAAGGGACTGCTGATTTGGTATTCGGTGGGCCAGACAAAGCGGAGGTGCTGGGCCGGCGGCTTCGGGGTGACGGTGACTTTCACGGGAGCGGCACCCTTTAATTGCCCATCATCGGCGGTGAGCTTGAGGACATAATCGCCTACGGCGGAAAAGCGGGCCGTCGTCTCCGTAGCGGTGGCATCGGCAAACGTGACTTCGCCGGGGCCGGCGTCCTTGATCCAGCGCACCTGCGGCGACGCACTGGGTTTGCCATCGTCCTTCACGCGGCCGCGCAAATAGGTTTGGCCCGACAGGACGACCACGCGATCTACACCGGCTTCAACGGTGGGGGCGAAATTCGGCGAGTTGCCGGAGTCATAAACGCGCCATTCGAGCAGGCCAGTGGAACTGTCGCCCTGGCCGTCGAATTCGAGTCGGAGCTTGGTGGTGGTCAGTTCGGGAAAACTGGTCACGTTGAACTGATTTTCCTCGAAACCGAGGCCAGTGGCGTTGGTCACCGCTACAAACGCCTGGCCGTCCCAGGCATACAGCCGGCACGCTTTGGGCAGGCGCACGCCGCGGCGGTCGTCGAACCAATAGACCGCCATCCGACGCGTCGCGATGGGTTGGCTCCAATCGTATTGCACCCATTGAGTGCCGCGGCGGGGCCAGTTGCCGTAAGCGCCGCGGCTTTTGTCGTTGGAGTGGCGCGGGGTGAAGCCGTCGTTGAGCGCCGTGATGGTTTCGTGGCCGGACACATACGACGTCGAAGTCGTGGCGACGAGCGCCAGGTTGGCGTCGGTGTGCTCAGGGGAGGCGGCCGCCGCGGCGAGCAGATCAGGGGAGCCAGTCAGGAGCCAACTGGCGGACAGGATGACGAACCACGCCGGCCTCGGCACCAGCGAGGCCAAAGGCAAAGGAAAACTTGAAAGTTTGGATTTCAACGGGACGACTGGTCTTAACGAGTATGCGCGCATAAATTGGATCGATTGGTTGACGAGGTTAGGAGCGGGAAGGTCATTGGTCAATTTCGGTCCTGAATTTCATTGCGACGTTCGACGCGCTCTAAACCGGTTGGATCGGTGGGGAGCAGATTCCTGGTTCAGGCGATGGGCTCCAGACGGATTGGCGGCGTTTCCATCAGCCAATGCGCTTCTTTGTTCCATCGCCGCACAATCTCACGCTGGAAGACTGGCAAGGCTCTTTCGATTTCGCTGATCGACTCTTTGTCCGAGGTTCCTGAGCCGTGACTATTCAGTAGGACAGGCGTCCCGCCTGTCCCGAACGACTGCAAACCTTCGACTTGTACAGTAGCGCCGCAAGTCTCTCCAGGTCACTAAAAAGTGAGGATGCCTTGGGGCTATTCGAGACAGGCGAGACGCCTGTCCTACCGCGCCGAATCGCATCATCGCTGCTCCAGCTACTGAATGGATACGGCTTAGCGAACTGCTGCCGCCCAGCAGCGGGCCTCCAAACGATTGCCGAAATTCATTTGCCAATGAAGAAACAACGGAACTAGGATGTCCAAGCATCATGAAAACATCACAACCATCTGTTACTACTCGACGGGAATTTCTCAAAACTTCCAGCGCGGTCGCGCTGGGCGGCGCGTTGGCCAGTCCGTTCGTGCTGACCGGCCGGTCCTACGGGGCCTCACCGGGGGACACCCTTAAAATCGGCCTCATTGGTTGCGGCGGACGCGGCACCGGCGCCGCCGCGCAAGCGTTGCAAACCGGGGAGAGCGTGGTCCTCACGGCCATGGGCGACGTGTTTGAAAGCCAACTCCAAAGCAGCCTCAAAAACCTGAGCGCAAAACCCAAGCCCAAGGAAGGTGAGGCGCCGCAACCGCATTACAGCGATCGGGTCAACGTCGATCCGGACCATTGTTTCGTTGGGCTTGACGCGTATCAAAAGGTCATCGACAGCGGCGTGGATGTGGTGTTGCTCGCGACGCCGCCGGGCTTCCGTCCTCAGCACCTCAAAGCCGCCATTGACGCGGGCAAAAATGTGTTTTGCGAAAAACCCATGGCCACGGACGCGCCCGGCCTGCGGTCGGTCCTGGAAAGCGCCGCCAAAGCCAAGGAAAAGAAACTGGCGCTGGTGGCCGGGTTTTGCTGGCGTTACGAATTGGGGCGCGAGGAATTTTACCAACGGGTTCACGACGGCGCGATTGGCGACATCCGCGCCATTTACGCCACCTACCTCACCGGGCCGGTCAAACCCATGCCGCCCGCCGACACCCGGCCCGCGGGCATGAGCGATGTCGAGTGGCAGCTTCACAACTGGTACAATTTCACCTGGCTTTCCGGGGATGGTTTGTGCGAACAGGCCTGCCACAGCATCGATAAAATTGCCTGGGCCATGAACGGGGTGTTGCCGCTCAAAGCCGTGGCGAGTGGTGGCCGGCAGATTCCCAATAACGAAGGCAACATCTACGATCACATCGATGTCTTCTACGAGTTCCCCAATGGCGTGCGCGCATTCATGGCCCAGCGTCAGATCAGCAAGTGCTACAGTGACAACTCGGATTACTTGATGGGTGCCGACGGCTTGGGCACGATCAAGGGTTGGTCGGCCCCCGTCATCACCGGCAAGGAAACCTGGAAGTATCGCGGCCCGACAAAGAACATGTACCAGCACGAACATGACATGTTGTTCGCCTCGATTCGCAAAGGCGAGCCAATCAACGACGGCATCTGGATGGCGCACAGCAGCCTCATGGCCATCATGGGCCGGATGGCCGCCTACACCGGCCAGGAAGTCACTTGGGAGCAAGCCATGAACTCCCAGGAAAAACTGGTGCCGGACAATTTGACGTGGGACATGAAACTCCCCATTCGCCCGATGTCCATGCCAGGCCAGACGAAGTTCATTTAAGTTGCGTTTGCGTTTCCTAACGGGCCGGCCTTGCGCCGGCCCGTTTTTTGTAGGACCGGCGTCCCGCCGGTTTCCCTTCGACGTTCGCGCGGATGAGGGCATCCGCGCCCCCGCAGTGGCGAGGGGGAGCGGAAGGTTGAAGGATGAAGGATGATTGTTTCAATCCGCGCCCATCGCAGTGGCGAGGGGCGACCAGCGGGGGAAAAGAAAATATGTTTAAAATGAAAAAGTTTCAATCCGCGCCCCCCGCAGTGGCGAGGGGCGACCGTGACACGTGCTACGCTTCACAGTGTCTCCATGCGCGTTTCAATCCGCGCCCCCCGCAGTGGCGAGGGGCGACCGACGTTGACGCATTGGCACCGCGTACGCAACGGCGTTTCAATCCGCGCCCCCCGCAGTGGCGAGGGGCGACGCATCGGTGGCGATCTAGCGCGATTCGATGGGCTCGTTTCAATCCGCGCCCCCCGCAGTGGCGAGGGGCGACTCACGGATTTGCTGAGCACAATTGCTGCAGTGCGTGTTTCAATCCGCGCCCCCCGCAGTGGCGAGGGGCGACTTGATCGCGGCGTCTGACTATACGCTGATCATGGCTAGTTTCAATCCGCGCCCCCCGCAGTGGCGAGGGGCGACCGCTTCGTCTGAGCAGTCGACGATTTGCTCGAGTGGTTTCAATCCGCGCCCCCCGCAGTGGCGAGGGGCGACCGGCAGCACGCTACGCAAGCGCAGTCACATCGCAGATTGCTGTTTCAATCCGCGCCCCCCGCAGTGGCGAGGGGCGACGCCAGTCAGAAGTCGTCGCTGACGCTTACGATTGCTGTTTCAATCCGCGCCCCCCGCAGTGGCGAGGGGCGACCGTGATCGAGCATGCAGACATTGAGCCGACACAGTGCTGCGTTTCAATCCGCGCCCCCCGCAGTGGCGAGGGGCGACCGCAACGTGTCGGACTGGCAGACGTCAGCGTAATCGTGTTTCAATCCGCGCCCCCCGCAGTGGCGAGGGGCGACCGTTTCGCGACGTCCAGTACCGCTGAGCCGCCACGTGTTTCAATCCGCGCCCCCCGCAGTGGCGAGGGGCGACGCATTGCAGATGCTGTGATGCAGTCGGATCAGTGACGGTTTCAATCCGCGCCCCCCGCAGTGGCGAGGGGCGACTGCAATGCGTAGGTCGATTGCCGACAGTGCAGTAGTGTTTCAATCCGCGCCCCCCGCAGTGGCGAGGGGCGACCCGTGCTGCCAGCGTGCCTCAGCGTCAAAGACTGTGTTTCAATCCGCGCCCCCCGCAGTGGCGAGGGGCGACTGCGGCCCTGGCTTGCGCTTGAGCCGCAGGAAGTTTCTAGCACGTTTCCGCCAACCTGCCAGTCATTCTCGTTTCGCCAAGGTCTGCCATGTCAAAGAACAGGCGATAAAGCCCCGATTTGTTGGCCTTCTGAGGCGCCGCGAAACTCCCCGCCTCCGCCCGGCACTGAGGGTTCGCGGAAGGCTCGATCAGCCAGGTGCAATCGGGAATCACAGGATCAGCGGTTCGGTCAGGTCCACGGGCTGGTTCACGCCGTGGTGCTCCGTGCGGCCGGCCGCCTTTTCATCAAGAAAGTAAAATCGCAGCGAGTCCTCCTTGTCCTTGATCTCGCGCAGCAGGCGGTCGCGCAATTGCACCCACTCCTTCTGTCCCACCTGGCATTCGAAGACGGATTTTTGCACCCGCGTACCGTAATCCTCGCAGGCCCGCGCGACCCGGCGCAGGCGGCGCAGGCCGGGTTTCTCCACGGTGGAAACGTCGTACGTGACCAGGATGAGCATAGGGGTTGAAAGGTTAATCCGTTAAATCGTTGCCGCGAGTCAGCCTGGAAACATTCATTTGGGCACCAGGGGAAGGTAGTCCGGAATATCCCCGCGCAAGTGCCGCGCCAGCAGGCGGGCCTGGATGAAGGGCATTTGTGCCAGCCGGAGATTCTGATCCAGCAGCGGATGGTTCAGCGTCTCCTGCTTGCGCTGTTGGTAGGCGGTGATGACGCGTTTGCGGCCGGCGTCGGTGAATTCCACGGCGCCGCCTTCGCGCTCCACGAAGTCTCCCGGCGCAATCTGCTGCCGGTTGATGAGGGTGACGGCGAGCCGGTCCGCCAGCCAGGGCCGGAATTCCTCCATGAGGTCCAGCGCGAGCGAGGGGCGGTTGGGCCGGTCCACGTGGAGGAAGCCCACGAAGGGGTCCAGTCCAATGCTCGTGAGCGCCGCGATGCAATCATGCCGCACCAGCGCGTAGAGGAAGGAGAGCAGGCAGTTGATGCGGTCGCGCGGCGGCCGCCGGCTCCGCTTCGTGAAGGCAAACGGTTCGCGCTGCTGCTTGAGCAGGAGGCTGAAGACGGAGAAGTAGCTCGCCGAAGCCATGCCTTCGGCGCCGCGCAATCTGGTCGGTTTCCGATTTGAGATTTGAGATTTCAAATTCCGCCAGCAGGCGAATTTGCCGGGCCAGGCCGTCCGTGACCGCGATCAATCTGCCGGCGTTCGGTTTCGACCGCCGTCTCGCGGCGCGGCGCGGAGCAGGCTGTTGCGGGCGTTTTGGAGTTTGCCGGCGATGATCTGCCGGGCGATGCGCGGCGCATTGGGCGGGATCATCCGCCGCGCGGAACTGCGCGCGCCGCAGCATGACGCTGGTGTCGGCCACGCCGGTCAGCCGGGCCTGGAAGTGCCCGTACTCGCTCAGGAAATTCACCGCCACGCCATGTTCCCAGCACAAGTGCAGCGCCGGCGAGCTGACGGTGCTGGCTCCGAACACGCAGATGGATTCCAGGTGATGGATCGGGATGGAAAGCTTGCGCCAGTCCGTGGCCTTCTCCCGCGCCCGCTCTTCCGGCGGCAACTCGGGCGGATAAACGGGAACCTCGGCGAGCAGCGTCAGATGATCCCGGCTGACGTAACTGCCCCGCGTGGTGAGGTAAAGGGTGTTTTGCTGGATGTTCACACTTCGTGTAATTTCAAATTTGAAATTTCAAATCTCAGATGCAAATCAGGCCGCGCTCCTCGGCTTCTTTGCGCTTGGGATGCCAGGCTGGAAGCTGCCGCAGCAGTTCCTGTTCGAACGCCGCCGCGCGCTTCTTCTGCTCGTCTTCGTTGGCGCGTCTTCTCGGTTCAAATGTCGCTGGCCCTTGATGTCGGAGTTTTGCAGCGAGTCGGCCCAGCCGCGCAACTGGCGGGAGCACGATTCGGCGATGGATTTCAGATCTGCAATTTGAGATTTCAAATCCGCCGGCCAGCCGGCCTTGCTGGCGCGGCGCTGCTTCAGGGTGAGCATGGACCGCACTTCGCCCGCCGACCCGCGCGCGATGTAAATGAATCGCGAGCAGTTCATTGGTGCGTGCCGCGCTCGAAGCCTTCCGCGATGTTGTTGGACACGGACAGGGCCGCGCGGTCCAGTTGGTCGCGAAAGCCCCGCGTCGCCTTGAAGGCTCGTTTTCCAGCAGGGCTCCTCGGTGAGTTCGTAAAGTTCCGCGGCTTTCTGCCACACGGGCAGGTCTTCGAATCGTTCGTAGGTCATGGGCGGTTGGTTGAGGGTTGAAGGTTGGGAGTTCAGGATGTCCGGGCGATTGGATTTCAGATTTCAAAGAGCGAACGGCTGCAGCCGCTCCAGCCGGGATGGCTGCGAGCGTCACCTGCGGCAGGCAAATGCATGGAGGGAACATTCCTCGCACGCCGGCTTGAACACCGCCGCGGGCAACGGGGTCGCAATTGCGATTTCCGGAGCAACGCGTGCAACGCGGCCACGGCCTTTTCGGTCAACTGCCGCAACTCGGGGGTAAACTCGACCTCGCGCCGCCGCTTGCTGTCCGCATGGAACACCGCGCCGCGCGGGATGGTCACGCCGAACATTTCCTCCAGACAGAGCGCCTGGGCGCAGAGTTGGGCGTCGTCATTGGCCCACTGGCGCCGTTTGCCGAGTTTGAATTCGACGGGCCGGAGGGATTTGAGGTTGGCGCTTTCCAATTGGGAATTCGCGGCGGAGGCGAATTCCACCTCGACGATGTCGCATTTGCCATTCAAGCCCAACCGTTCGGAAAACACCGGCAGGGCGCGCAGGAGTTTCACCCCCTGCACCACCTCGTAACCAGGCAAATCGGCGTGCTCATGGACGATGTCACCGCGGAGGGTGTGCTCGTTGGCGCTGCGCCAGCCCTCGACCACCTTCAACGCCGCCCGGCGCGGGCAGTAAAGGTAGTCGTTGAGAAGCGAGAGGGGCAGTGACTCCGGCATGTTCAACCTCCCTTGGAATATGGGGAAAGCCACGCGCTCCGTGCCAGAAGCGGACAATTTCGACGCTTGCTCTCGTGTTGTTCATCCGGTAAATGATGCGATACGAACGGCAAGATGATTTCGCGCAAGTCCTGTTCTGCGGAATTCCGGCACCACGCGGCCGCATTTCAGGAAACGCCGCCACGTTCTCGGCCCGCGTGATCAATTCATAACCCAGCCGTGCGGCGGCATCTGTGTTGTGCTGGGCAATATAGCGGACAATGTCCGCCAAATCCGCCTGTGCCGACGGGGCGATGATTACTTTCCAGCCCATGCGGCGATTTTGGCTTTGACCTCCTCAATCGGGATGCTTTCGCCGCGATCCAGTTCGGCCAATCCCTCCTCGACCGCCTGCCGGAATTCCAGCTCGTAAATGGCATCAACCAGTGTGGCGTCCGGCGGCAGTTTTTCCGCCACTTCCAACAGAATTTCTTTCGTGCTCATGGTTTGAATAGGTAGTCGATTTGCAAACTTATTGCCAGTTTGTGCTTGGGTTCATTGAGCGTTGGCAGTCTTTTTTGCACAGACCTTAATGTTGTTTAACAAAGCGTGGCATTTCACTCTTGGGAAATCCGGCACGAACTCACCGTCTTTTGGCAATGACTCGAAGCAATAATCAGTAACGTTGCGCGGGATCACCTTCTCGTCTTTGCGCTTGGGACGGGGAATCATTTGGAACAACTGATGAGACGGTGCGTTGCCCAATGAGTCCGTGTGCTCAAATACAACGAGTGCTTGCGCGTGCATCTCGCCCCGGCTCGCTGAATGGTCGAACTCGAACATGTTGGCCAAGGCGCGATAAAGGGCGGCCAGATCGGCTGCTTTGAAGCCCGTGCCGTTTGTCTTGTTCAAAGTCTGGCACGCAAGAAAGGGATTGTAGAACCCGTGCAGCCGATAGAGGCCGTAGTTGACCAGCGCCTTGCGGCCCATTTCGGTGGGCTTGAACTTTTTGAAGTCCTCCTCCGTGGTAATCGCAATGCGAGTGATCGAGCAATCCACTTGGAAGATTGGATCAATCGATCGGCTGAATCCGATTTGAATCGGCCCTCGGACCTGACCCGCGTTTGGGCCGGTGGACATCACAGCACCGAACGCGCGGATGTCGTAGAAGTTTTCCATCATCCACTTTTTTGCCTGCTCGGTCTGGTCGCGATTTCGCTTCTCGTAATTGTCTGGCTTATCAGGCTTGTCTTTCTCTTTCACTCCGCCTTTGGCACCGCCTGGGCAATAAGGCTGTTCAGCGCCTCGGTGTTCTGGATGAATATCCCGTTGGGGCTTTTCGCCGGCATCCCTTTCGTCCTTATCAGCCAACATCTGGATTGTGTTTCGTATCTTCCGTTTGATGCAGACATCGGTGACGAGGCCGTGCTGTGTTTCGGGATCAATGCGCGGCAGATTGCCGGTGTCGGGGTCACCGTTCGGATTGCAGTCGAGCGCGTCAAAGAAAAAGACGAACTCTTGACGGCCAATCACTGGTTTTGTGTCGAGCGTGTCAAGTGCGTCGAGGTACGCGTGTTTTGGTGTTTCTGGTTTTTTCATAAGCTGTGGATTTCGGAGTGGTTACAGTTGATTCATTCTGATTCGGCAGTGGGAGCTTCCGGCGCTTCTTCATCCGGCAGATCGGCCAGGAGTGAAACATCGAAGCGGGCGCGGTTCACAAAATCTTCCAAGGCTTCAAGTTCCTTTTTGCTTTCGTCAGGAAGCGCGCCGTCATCCCGCTGTTTCTTGAGCTTCGCGTAGCGTGATATGAGAAAGAAGTATTGTCGCTGATGGTGAAAGCCGAGGATGAACACTCCGGCTTGCTGAGGTGTCAGCGTCACCGGATACGTTTTCAGTTTGCTCAAGATTTCATCGAGCAGCCTTTCCAGTTGCAGGGACTTGGGGCGCAAGTCTCGTTTGAGTTTGTTCAGGTGATGCCGGGAATTCCGATAGACGACCGGCAAAACGCTGCACGGCGCGGACGATGCGCTTCCCATGTATCGGTCTGCCACCGTTGATTTGCCGGGCTTTCCGCGTTGACTACTTGTTGACCAGCGCATGGCGTCGTCGCAAACAGCGAGCAGCCGTCCACAGTGGTATTCGGGTTCTTCTCGGCCAACGTCGAGACCTGGATTGAATTGTGGTTCATTGTTTTTCATAAGGCGGTTCAGGGTCAGGCGCAGAAGCGCCATTCGTGCGGGCTTGAGTTTGTAGTCGGCGGTTGGATTCTCTTTCTCGAAATCGGCCTGCGGGATGATGCGGACTCGGTTGACCAGCATTTGAAGCACGGGCGGAGGAACAGGCTTCCCCAAAAAGGCGCTCAGAAACAAGCTGGACGAAACAACAGGTGGGAACTTCCATTCGTCGCCGGGTTGGCCCGGCTGACGGACGGTCATCTGGCAAAGGCGAACCAAAGGCAAGGGTTTGAAGTTCGGGCCATAGTCTCCTAAACGATCCTTCAAATCGTCAAACCACGCCTTGAGATTCTGGGTAACGCTCCCGACGTTGGTTTCGCTCCAATAACGAATCAGCGTTCGCACCTTGCTGGAACGAGAAAACCCGAGGATGTAGAACTTGCAGTCGGCAATTCCTTTGGGGATGCCGTGTCGAACACTTTGGAAAAGCTCCCTCACTGCCTGAGGATCGGCATCGCTGATTTTTCCAAAATCGAAACCTACCGGCTCTCTTGACCAAAACACGAACATGACCGGTGCAATGTCTTTTTCTCCAGGTTTGGGCTTGCCGGCGCGAACCAAGTAATGCGTCGCCGGATTTCTCAATAGCGTCTCGATTCCTCGGATGGCTGCCTTCATGCAATCAAAACACAACGTTGCGTTCTCTCCGTTATCAAAGCCGTATGAGTGGAACGCATCCTTTCCGTAACTTATGAGGCATGTATCGCCGCCGGGCAGCCCTTTGAATTTATCGAACGTGGGAAGATGAGGCTTTGGCTGTCCGCAACAGATACAAGGCGGATTGCCACCGGTTGTCGGTGCGGTCTGTCGCTTCGAGTTCACCTCCGCGAAATGGTCGCTCCAAAACCGACGCACGCTGGTGCAAGCCTGAAAAGCAGGAAGCAGATCGTCCCGTTTTAGGCACAGCGCAATCCGCTCCTTGGGTTTCTTCACCGCAAATCTCTTCTCAGTGGCGGCATCCTTAATAATGAGCTTGTTAGGGACGCGAGGCGTCTCATCCCAAGTTACTTGGATTCTTCCGGAGGCAACTTTGTCGAAGAATTTCTTGATGGCACTGGCGCGGGAATCATTTGGAAACTTTTCTGCGAACTCATTCACCATGGCGATGTGAGAATCGCGATTCTTTGTTCCAAGTTCGCTATCGGAAATTCCGAAATAATATTCCAGATTGTCAGCCAAGAACTGCGGATTGCGACCGGATGACCGAGAATTGATGACCTCCCTGGGAACTCGATGAAGCGGCTCGAATCTGTCCTTTTTCTTTTTCCCCTTCTCATCGCGCTGCTCAACACCCCGGTAATGCAAATTGACGAAGTTCCCGTCGTCATCAATCTCCAGCAGCCAATAAATCTCAACGTTGTCAGCGAAGGCATCCGAAATGATCCCCGCTTCACCCTGCGGCTTCACGCTCTCGCTATCGCCGTATTCTCTCAATGCTTGCAGAATCATGTTTCAAGCCCTCCTTTCTCAATCGTGCCCTGGTGAAGCCGTCCGGTTTGCCGAAGCATGTCCTTTCGTGTGTCCATAATGCCCTGTTTGACGATTGCATCGAAAAATTCAGCGTGGATGCGCTGGCCATCGTTCGTGTAGGCGATGTCGTAAAGCATCCGGCCAACCGGCTCGCCTACCTCGCCGACTCCGTATGCTCTCACTGGCCCAGTTGGCAGAAAGTCACCTGCATCGTCAGCGACTTTGGAATCAACCGGGGCGAACTGGGCGAAAAGCTCGCGGCAGCCAAGCGAAGGCCGGTGGAAGCATTGCCCTTTTGCTACTCGCCGCGTGAAAGCAGCTTGGTATTTGCGGATACTGTCAATTGGACGCAGGCCACCAAATCGGCTTTTCAGTTTGGCCTTCTCCCGCTGGAGAACAATCTCGGCAATGATGTTGTAGCCTACATCTGCTAGAGCCAGCATGTTCCGCTGCGTGCAGTTGTCCTCTTGCCCGAGAAGCGGGTTGCTTTGGGTAATCTGCCTTTTGACTTCCTTGTCCTCTACATATCTGGCTTTGATGTCCGAGAGCAAATGTTCCACCGGTTCTTTGCCCGTCATCCACTTCTCCTCGGCGCGTTTGAGGTCAACCACCTTCTGGACTTCATTGCGGCGAATGGAAATGAAGCGAAGCGGTCGCAGGACTTCGATTCGCGTGATGGCGTAGCTAAATTCCGGTTTGAACAGAATCGCTTCCAGGATGCCGCGCGCGGCGGATGGCGTCATGACCGGGTAGGAGACTCGTTCCACTTTGAATTCCGGTCGCGTGAAGCAGGCGAGCGCGCCCCACACTTTGACCGACACTTCGCCAAACGGCGGTTTGCAGTATTGTTTTAGCATACGAAATCCTGTGGCCAATGGCCGCTGAGGTTGAGGCCGTATTCCGCGTGATATGCGGAGGTGAAGTAAACGCCCGGAATGACTTCTTCAAAGAGCATCGTGTATTTGCGGAACTCGTGTTCGTAGAGGTTGACCTGAAAACGCCGAACCATGCGCATCACACGCGACAGTCGTCCCGGACTGAATCGCGTTGCGGAGATGAGGCGCTTGAGGCGTTGCACGGAATGGCCGCGCGAATCCCATCCCACAAACACAGAGGTCGTCGGTGAATCAATCACTTGGAATGCTCTGGCAGTGTCCTCGAAGGCGAGGTTGGGCCGCAAGTCACGATTGATTTTTCGATCTTGGAACTCAGGACGTGTCGGCTGGTCGAGTGAATCCAATCGAAAGAGCCGGTCATAGTAACGGACGAATGTTTCAGGATTGTTCAAGTCTTGCTTCCAAAACGAAGACCGAGTCTCCGTCGTTCCCTGCTGGTAGATGGCAGACGGTGGAAGTTTCCTCTTTTCCTCGCGCCCCTCGTCCTCCGGCGTGAACAGGATAACTCTGCCTTTCTGCGCACGAACCCCGTGCCGGTTGCAACGACCGGCGGCTTGAGCAATGGAATCAAGCGGGCCGACGGCGCGAAAGAGAAAGGGAAAATCAATGTCCACGCCGGCTTCGATACACTGCGTCGCCACCAGCGCAAACTTCTGGTTGGTCTTCAGCAGATCGGCAGCTTCTCGCAAAACTTCCCGGCGGTGAGCGGGGCAGAGATTGGTGGACAAATGGAGAACGCGAACGCCTCCTTGCAGCAGTTCGTGGCAAAGCGCATGGGCATGGCGCTTGAGATTCACGATGGTTAGGCTCTGCGGACAGTTTTGGATCTCGTTGGCAATTTGCGCCCATGTGCTTAAGCCGGGGAGAGTTTCTTCCCAATCGTAATGCACACGTGCAGTGATGGTGAATGGGCGCGCCGGATCGCTGATCCTGTGAAGCCGCGGAAATCGTTGCAGCGTTGCTTGGATTGGCTTGTTGGTTGGCAGGGTAGCTGCGTATTCCCCGAATCGGATCGCACTCTGAACCGTCGCGTTGAAATCAGGGAGCGTCGCTGACATGAACACAAAGGAAGTTCCAGCGAACTCGGCAAACTGCTGGAGCATCGCCAGCAGAGGCAGGAGCAGATGGCGTGGGAAATTCTGCACCTCATCAAAAATCACGACCGAATTGGCAAGGTTATGGAGCTTGCGGCTGGTGGCTGGTGAGTCGGTGAACAGACTCTCAAAGAATTGAACCGTCGTCGTCACGATGATGGGCGCTGACCAGTTTTCTGCGGCCAAATCGAGCGCAGTCGGGTTCTCATCGCGGGCAGATTTGGGAGAAGCAGTCGAGAGGCTGTGATGTTCAAGGACTGCCAGCCGACCAAACGCTTCGCGAAATTCGTTGGCGACTTGGTCAATGATGCTGAGGTATGGCTCGACGACAATCACGCGTCGCAAGCAGTGCTTTTCCGCGTGTCGCAAAGCAAAATTCATAGACGCAAGCGTCTTTCCGCCACCGGTCGGGACGTTCAGCGTGAACATGCCTCGCGGAAGCTGCGAATCCCGTTCGCAGGCTAATCGAACGGATTCACGGAGTGAGCGAACTTGGGCTGATTGCCCGGCGGTTGATTTCTTGCCGATGAATGTGTCGAGCATTTCACGCAAATTGGAAATATTTGGTGCTTGGCTGCGGTAGCCTTCGCGTGTGTCAGCCTTGTGTTGCTCAGTGAATCGTTCCGTGTCCAGCCGGTCGGCATCCACAAGCGCGGAGAACAGCAATCGCGTCAGGAACTCACAAGCAAGCGGGTCTTTCCCTTGTGAGCGCAGCGCCGGTTTTCGGCTTGCCACATCCGACAGAAGCTCGATGCCTCGTTGAAGTCGCTTGGCTTCGCGTGAATCGCCGACCTGTGCAAGCTGGTCCTTGAAATCGGCGATCGCAATCTTGAGCAGTTCGGCTGAAGGGCCAGCGACACTTTCCTGGCGCTCAATTCTTTCCATGTTCGCACCCCTTCCGTTGGCAAGGCCCGCATGGTGGCCGCCAATAGCGAAGCTGGCAGCCATGAAGCCCGCAGAGCCTCCGCTTTGGCATAGACTGCTGCCCGCGTAAGCATGGGGAGCTTTTTCTTCCAGCCCACGCAGCATCAGTTGAAACTTTTGCCGATATTTTCCAAGATCATGAAGCAAGCCAGCCAAGAAGCCTTCTTCGCCAAGCTCAAGAGCCATGGCAAAATCGCACGATTGTTCAGCAACATTGACGAGGTGGCTTGAAAGCGGTTGCCACCCAATTTGAATTTCGGCCAAGTCTGTGAGCTTGTGCCGCTTGCCGGTTCTTTTCACAAACTCCTTCGCGGTCAATTGCTGATCGGGAAAGTTCACGAACGAAAAAAGGTTCTCACCTTCGCAAGTTTTCAATGTGTGCGCGTAGAACTTCATCAGAAGGTCAGGTTCAATTCAGCCAGTTCTGCATCTGGTCGAACACCATCCGCAGCATGGTGGGCAGTTCGTGGTTCTCGGTTTCGCAGACGCGCGTTTCCGATTGGAGTGGCCTGCCGTTATTCGTGGTA
This sequence comes from uncultured Verrucomicrobiae bacterium, assembly GCA_963788655.1. Classification (GTDB taxonomy): domain Bacteria; phylum Verrucomicrobiota; class Verrucomicrobiia; order Limisphaerales; family JAFGQR01; genus JAFGQR01. Next base: position 52,496 of record CAWBHS010000087.1, read on the forward strand.
TAGCAATGGAATTGCCCCGGGGCGCAAATCTCGGGCGCATCGGCAACGGGCAATTCGCCAATCACCGATTGGCGAATTTGAGGATAGAGCCGGTAGAAGGTCCGGCAGCTCTTCAACATGCTCGTGCCCAGACCGCCGATGTCGCGGGATTTCAAGTCGAGCGCCACCCGCGGGATCAAGCCCGCGCCGTATTGGGCGCGATCCTCGCCGTTCTGCTCGAACTCGACCAGGTAAGCGCCCACGAGCCAGTTGCGGAGAATGAGGTGGCGGTTGACCGCGCCCGCCGCACCGGTCTGGGCCTGACGATGGGCGTCGCTGATCGCGGTGATCAGGGCGTCGTAGTTCATGGTTAGAGCCCTCCCTCCAGGAGGTCGCGCGTGGCCTGATTCAAGTCGTTGAGATTGATGCCCGGGCCATTGATGCCGCCGATGTAACCCGCGTTGCCGGCTTGGAGCAGATGCGGCGGGAGAGTTTGCACTTCATCAAAGATGTCCGGCCGTGCCCAGAGCGCGGTCGGGCCGGAGATTTCGAGTTGGATTCGATAGGGTTTCATGGCGTGGCGGGGTATTCGAGCCAGTGGCGAAGATGCTCCTTGAGCAATTGCCAGCGGCAGGGGTCCGGATCGGTGGTTCCGTCCGCCGTTACTGCTGTATGGGCAAAGTATTGGCCTTTGTTCTCCACTGTTTGCGGTTGTTTAACAGGACGGCCATGCCACCGCAAGAATTCATTATTTGAATCTATGGAACCGGGCTGAGGACAGAAGACCGAGCGATAAAGTGACCGGGCGGGTTCGTGCGTGTTCCAGGCTGGCCATCTGGTCCGGAGCGAGGCATCATCGCGGCTGACATTGATTCACCCAATCTGGTCATGAAGATGTTTCGATCTTATTCTGCTCAAGTAGCCGTCGGTTTGGCGGTCGGCATCGTTACTGGTTTGGCTGCTGATCGTCAGTCGCCGCCCCCGGTGCCTTCGGTCCCGGCGGATGCGGTTCGCAGCTCCGTATCCGCCGCGCCTGGATCTGCGGTAATGGTTCACCCGCTCTCCGCCGCGCGGCATCAGGAGCCGGAGCGTTCCTTTGCCTGGCCGCCGCCCAAGGCGGGCGAACCGTTGAACGATCACGTGCTTTACCATTATTTCGAAGCGCAGGCCGGAAAGCTGATGGAGGAAGGCAAAACCAGCACCAACCTGTTGGAGCAATTGGACCGTAAATCGTGTTCGTGCTCATTGCGCGCCTCCGGACGACGGCGACTGGCGCCGGAAACAATTGTCGAGCGCGTGGAGCCGGGCGTGTTGGTGATGGGCAAGTTCTATCATTGTCCCCAGTGCAACAAGGTCCACTTTGAAACCGCCACGGGCTTCGTGTTGAGTTCGTCCGGGATGATTGCCACCTGTCTGCACGTGCTGACCAAAGGTGAGTTGCGCGGTTTGGCGGCCATGACCCGGGACGGTCAGGTGTTCGGCGTTCGTAAGGTGTTGGCGGCCGACAAATTGAACGACCTGGCGGTGCTGCAATTGGACGGCAGCGGTTTCACGCCCTTGCCGGTTTCGACGCGAGCTCCGGCGGGGGCGCGGGTCATGGTGCTGAGTCATCCCGACCGACGGTACTACTCAGTGACGACCGGCAATGTCTCCCGGTATTTCGTCCTGCGACTACGCGCGGGGCCGGCCACGTTCATGACCGTGACGGCTGATTTTGCCAAAGGCTCGAGCGGGGCTCCCGTCTTCAATGAATCCGGCGCGGTGGTGGGGATCGTCAACAACACCCGCAACATTTATTACGACACGGAAGACGATAAACCCGCCGATCTCCAGATGGTCTTGAAGAATTGTACGCCCGCGGCGGCCTTGCTCAAGTTGTGCAACTCGCGATAAGGCTTCGCTGCCACACCGGCTCGATTTTGGACAGCTTTCCGCAGATTAACCGAACCTTCGGCATTGAACGTTGTCCGGGCCTTGGGCCTTCTCTTTGACGTTTGCCTTCCCGCTGCCGGAAGCCGCGCACATCGACGTGCTTGGAAAGCTGCACGTAATCCAAACGCTGACGCGACCAGCGCCCGCTTTGCCAGAGTGGGTGGCAACCACCTACGATGCCGGCCGAATCGGACGCAATAGATGCGCTCGAATGGCCAACCGCACTTCGCCACGGCATGGTCCATTCGATCTGCCGGCAAGATGCCGGCAGCACGTTACTTGCAGGCTGTGACGCGTTGCACGCAGCTAATAAAAATTCCGCCGGAGCCGCTTGTCGGATGCCGATATGATGGGTATGTTGTTGGCACGCAAAGCCCCGATTGTGAAAAGAATGTCGAATTGTCTAATGATACAACGGCCCTACGAACGTAAGTTCTGTCCCGAACAAGATGGTTTCCCGCACGGGATTTATGACCATTAGCACTGGGAACAGTTTTGCGGTAGTCAGGCGGCAATACGTGCCCTGTTCTTAGGCGTATTCGGTGTAACCAGCGAGTCTGTTCCAACGTCTTGCCTCACAAATCTGTGTTTTTCCGTGAAGTACAATCATGACCGTCGTCGGATAATCTCCTTATGAAGCACCTGATCCCCCTCATGGCTGCGGTAGTGGCAGCCGTGATCGCCCCGTTTTCTCTGCAAGCCCAGCCCGCCAATGATAGTTTTGCGAACCGCATCGACTTGACGACGACTTCGGCGACCGGCTCCAACGAGGGAGCTGGAACTCAAAATGGCGAACCCAACCGCATCGGCGGCGCCCGTTTTGGCGCGACGGTTTGGTGGACTTGGACCGCCGTCGTCGATGGAGAGGTGACGATTGATACTTTCGGCAGCAGCTTCAACACGGTATTGGGCGTCTATACGGGCAGCCTGGGCTCGCTAAACGAAGTGGTGTCCAATAATGACGCCACGGGAGTCAGTGACAATACCAGCCAAGTCACGTTTACCGCGCAGGCAGGCACGACTTATTTGATCATCGTTGCCGGTTGGCGGGCCAATCGCTTCAGCACCCCGGCGACCGGCACCATTCAGCTTCATCTGGACATACCGCCCGTGGTGCCGTCCGTTGCTATCACGTCGCCGGGCAACAACAGCTTGGTCGCGGAAGACCGGGTTATTTTCCTTTACGCCCAGGCTGAGACACCCAACCCGCCCGTTACCCGCGTGGATTACTACAATGATTCGGGCCTGGTTGGCTCCGCCGTCAGCGCGCCGTACTTTGTGATGTACCGAAATGCGCCGTTGGGCACGAACCATCTCTATGCCGTAGCCACCGACAGCGCCAGTCTGACGGCGACCTCGGCCGTGGTCAACGTGGCGGTGCTGGCGGTCGGGGTGACCATTATCTCACCAGTCAACGAAACAACCTACCTGGAGGCTGCTCCCATCACCGTGGACGCCGCGACGCTGCTGTTGGCCGGCTCGATGACCAACGTGACGTTTTTTGCGGATGATCTGCCTTTCGGTGAAGTGGACCGTAGTCCGTTTAACGCGGTGTGGTCGTCGCCCACTCCTGGGGTGCATCGTCTGACTGCCACGGGGATGGACTCGCTCGGGCTGTCGTACACGTCCGCTCCGGTTGACATTGCCATTGCCCGGCCGTTGGTGCCACTCGGTTCCGTCTGGAAATACCTGGACGACGGCTCGGATCAAGGCGCAGCTTGGACCGCTCCGCAATTTGATGACAGCACGTGGGCGAGTGGACCGGCGGAATTGGGTTATGGGGACGGCGATGAAGCTACACTGGTGGGCTTCGGGCCCGACGAAAACAACAGATACGTGACCACCTATTTCCGGCGCGAATTCATGGTCACCCATGTAACCAGTTACAGCAATCTGGTGTTTGGCATCCGCCGGGACGATGGGGCGGTGGTGTATTTGAACGGGGTCGAAGTCGCGCGCCAAAACATGCCGGTCGGGCCCATTGACTACTTGACCTACGCTGCTGGCACCAGCGTTTCCGAAACCGAACTGTATCCCGCCACCGTTCCCGCCACCGCTCTGGTCGAGGGCACCAACGTGCTGGCGGTGGAAATTCACCAGGCCACCGCAGCCAGTTCGGACATCAGCTTCGAACTCCAACTGCGGGGCGTGCCGTTTGTCATCCACAATCAGCCGCCCGAGATCAGTCTCATTTCCCCGGGGGATGGAGCCTTGCTGCTGGCGCCCGCCAGTATCACGCTGACGGCCAGTGCCACGGATGCGGATGGCAGCGTGACCAATGTGCAGTTCTTCGCCGATGGCGTGAAACTGGGGGCAGCCGCGCAGGGTTCCTCCAGCTTCGTGTGGGACAATCCGCCCACTGGCTGGCATGTCGTGTACGCGTCGGCGACCGACGATGAAGGCACCACGCGGGACTCGGTATCGGTGAGTATCTCTGTCTTTGACGCGGAGGCCACGCCGTTGGCTGAAATAACCAATCCAGCCGACGGCTTGGTATTGCAAGGGCCGACCAACCTCGCCGTAACCGCACGGGGCAGCGCACTGGCCAGTATCACCAACGTCCTCTTTTTGGCGAACGGCAGCGAAATTGGGCAGGCCACCGACGAACCCTACGGGATCATTTGGACCGACGCCGCCTTTGGCGGCCAGGACCTGGTCGCCGTGGTCGCTGACTCGCGCGGCGTACGCGGAACCTCCAGTGTGGTTCACGTCACCATCAATACTCCGCCCGTAAACAGCAATGCCCCCGTGATCGTGAATATCAGCCCCGCGGACGGAACCACGCTGGGCAGCCTCAGCCTCGTTGGCGTGACGTTCAGCGAGCCGGTATTTGGCGTGGACGCCAGCGATCTTCTGGTCAACGGGGTGCCGGCGACAGGTCTGAGCGGCAGCGGCAACTACTACACGTTCACTTTTGAGCAGCCGGCGTTAGGCGAAGTCAACTTTTCGTGGCAAACGGACCACGACATCACTGACTCGGGTTGGCCAACCTCCTTGCCGTTCGATGGCACGGCGCCCGGGGCCACCTGGACGTATCATTTGGTGGACCTGGTTCCGCCCACGGTCGTGGCGAAAAGCCCGGAACCCGGCGCCGTTCTGACCAACTTGAGCCAGGTCAGCGTGACCTTCAGCGAAGCGGTCACCGGCGTCAATGCGGCGGACTTCTTGGTCAATGGCACGCCAGCCATTGGACTGGGCGGCAGCGGCGCCAACTACACCTTCTCCTTCGCCCAACCGGCGGCGGGCATGGTCAATATTTCATGGGCGGCCAATCACGGCATTACCGACCTGGCGTCCACCCCCAACGCCTTCAATGCCGCCGGTGTGGGCGCCACGTGGAGTTATGACTTGGACAATCGCGTCATCCTGGTCGCGTCGAACAGTCTTTGGTTTTTCTTCAAGGGCACCGCCGAAGCCTCTTCGCCGTTCGATGCCTGGCGGCAAGTGGCCTTCGGCGACAGCGACTGGTCCAGCAGCCTTTCGCCGTTTTACTACGGCACTGACCCGTATCCCACCGACGGCAATCCCGGCACCGACTTGCCGGACATGCCGGGTGGATACTCGTGTGTTTTCCTGCGGCAGGAATTCTCAATCGTCAACCGCGCCGCGTTTACCAACCTCTTCCTCACCGCGCAAAGCGACGACGGATTCATCGCCTGGATCAACGGGGTGGAAGTGGTGCGGTATAACATGCCGGACGGGGACATTCCTTACAACGGCGAAGCCCCATCCGCCATCAACGAGGAGCCCCAGGGCGGCGCGCCGTACCTGACTTACGATCTCCCCGATCCCAGCACCTATCTGGTGGATGGCGTCAACGTGCTGGCGGTGCAAGCGTTCAACAACCAGCCGCTCAGCAGCAGCGACTTTGGGTTCAACGCCCAATTGTACGGCTATCCCGCCGATTCCGGTGTGGTCCCGCCGAATGTCGTGGCGGTGGACCCGCCCGCCGGCAACGTGTTTTACCTCACCAACGTCACCGTCAAATTCAGCGAGGCGGTCACGGGGGTGACCGCCTCGGATCTACTCGTCAATGGCGTGCCGGCATCGGGTTTCAGCGGTGGCTCCAGCAACGACCTTTATACCTTCAGTTTCACGCAACCATTGTACGGGACAGTATCGATTACGTGGGATGTTAACCAAAGCATCATGGATTTCGATGCGGTACCCAAACCGTTCAGCGGCACGGCGCCTAGCTCCACCTGGCAATACAATCTGCTAAATCCCAATGCCCCGGTGGTAGCGGTCCAAAATCCGCTGGCCGGCGCCACGGTTTCCGAGTTGACGCAGTTGACGGTTACGTTCAGCAAGCCCGTCACGGGGGTGGACGCCAGTGACCTGCGACTAAACGGCCAACCGGCATCTGAGGTAAGCGGATCGGATGCGACGTACACGTTTACCTTCCCGCAACCACCATACGGTGACGTGGCCATTGGCTGGGTGACCGATCATGGCATCGCCGACTTGGAAGCACCTCCGAATGCGTTCGAGCCGAACCGGCCGGGCAGCACTTGGAACTACACGCTCATCGACCAGACTCCACCGGCCATCGCCACCCAAAGCCCCCCCGCCGGCGCGCAAGTCACCAACCTCACGCAAATCACCGTTACGTTCACCGAGCCGGTCGAAGGCGTGAACGGGGCGGATTTGCTGATCAACGGCCTGCCCGCCAGCACGGTCAGCGGCAGCGGTGCGACTTACACCTTTAGCTTTGCCCAACCCAACGCCACGACGGTGTTAATTTCCTGGCCAAACAACCACGGCATTCACGACTTGGCGCGTAACGCCCAATTCGTTTGATGCGTCCGCTTCCGGCAGCACCTGGTCCTACACCACGCCTGACAACGTGCCGCCGGCCATCGCCACGTTGGAACCGCCGGCCAGCGCCACCGTGCGGGCGCTGGCGCAAATTTCGATTCTCTTTACGGAGCCGGTCACCGGGGTCGAAGCCAGCGACCTGTTGATTAATGGCACCGCCGCGACGTCGGTGGGCGGTGCCGACGCGGGGCCGTATCGGTTCCAATTCGCTCAGCCCCCCGTGGGGCCGGTGGAAGTGCAATGGATCTCGGGCCATGGCATCACCGATTTGGCCATGCCCGCCGAACGCGTTTACCGGGGGCGAATGGAATTACCGCCTCGATCCCAATGCCAGTTTTGCGGACAAAATTTTGATCAACGAAGTCATGTTCAATCCGCCCTCCGGCCAGTCCGCTGACGAATGGTTGGAATTGCACAATGTCGGCGACGTGCTGGTAAACCTGAATGGTTGGCGATTCAGCCGTGGTTTGGACTTTACCTTCCCCAATGTCGCCATTCCCGCTGACGGCTATCTCATCGTGGCCGCCAACGTTGCGGCGTTCCAGGCCAAATACCCGGCCGTCACGAACGTGGTCGGTCCCTGGACCGGTGGCCTGGCGAATTCGGATGAAACGATTGAATTGGTCACCAGCACCGGCGAATCGGTGAATCAGGTTCACTACGCGAGCGAAGGCGATTGGGCGGTACACCAACGCGGCCGGCCCGCGCACTTGGTGACCAGCCTCACTCGCAGCGGGAACACCGCCATTGTGTACAGCCACGATCACGGTTTAACCGGCAATGATCGGGTGCTGATCATTGGCGCCGACCAACCTGAATACAACGGCCAGTTCAGCCTGAGTTCGGTCGGCGTCAGCTCGTTCAACTACTCGGTGGCGAACAATCCCGCCACCCCGGCCACCGGCAACATCATCTTCCGCCAGATTGTGGATGAAGGTGCCTCCGGGTGGTCGTGGTTCAATGCCGCCGATGGCCTGGGCAGTTCGCTCGAATTGGTGAATGCCGCCGCCTCCAATGATGCGGGTCAAAACTGGCTCGCCAGCACGACCGTAAACGGCACGCCGGGGCAGGCCAATTCGGTGGCGCAGACCAATCAGGCGCCGTTTATCCGCGACGCCAAACATTTCCCGCTCGTTCCGCACTCGACGGACTCGGTAGCTATTACGGCCCGCGTGAGTGACGAATTGAGCAACGGCGTGGCCGAAGTCACGCTCTATTATCGCAATCATAGCAGCCGCACGCCGCCGGCGTTTTCGACGATGACGATGTTCGACGACGGGGCGCACAACGACGCGGCCGCCGGGGACGGGATCTACGGCGCCATTCTCGGGCCCGAAGGTGACGGCACGGTCATGGAGTTCTACATCACGGCCGGCGACGTTGATGGACTGAGCCGCACTTGGCCGGCCCCCGCCTGGCAGACCGATCTCACTTACGCGCCTACCGCTAACGCGCTGTACCAGGTCGATGACACCGCCTACACCGGCTCGCTGCCGTTGCTGAAGTTGATCATGACCGAGAGCGAGCGGTATGAGTTTGCCAATATCAATCGCAACAGTGACGCCGAAATGAACACCACCTTGGTCAGCATCGACGGTGACGGGGCGAAGCTGCGGTACAATTGCGGCTTGCGCATCCGCGGCGCGGGCACGCGCAGCCGGACCCCGCCCAATTTCCGGTTGAACATCCCCACCGACAACCGGTGGAACAATTTGAATGAGATCAATCTCAACACCCAGTTCATCCACGCGCAATTGGCCGGCAGCGCCCTGGCGCAACGGGCGGGCTTGGCCTGCGCGGATGCTCGCATCGTGCAGGTGCGGGTGAATGGTAGCAACCCGGTGCCCTCCAGCGCGCCCGTGAACGGCGGCGGGGCCGGCGCCGGCTACGGTTCGTTCGTTCTGGTCGAACCCATCAATGGCGACTGGGCGGGTAACCATTTACCGAACGACGGCGGCGGCAATGTCTATCGTGCCTCCACGGGAAACCATAACGCCAACTTTCCCGCGTTCGGCGACGACGGCGATTCGTATCTCAACCGCGGCTACTCCAAAACCTCCAACCAAAGCGAGTGGGACTGGAGCGACCTGGGGCGGCTGGGCGAAACGCTGAACAACATTCCCAATGACGCGGACTACGTGGCGGCCGTAAGCACCAACATCAACGTCGAGGCCTGGGCGCGTTATTTCGCGGTGTGCGTCTATTTGGGCTACGGCGAAACAGCCTTGTGCAACGGTATTGGCGATGACTACGCCCTGTACCGCGGGGTGACCGATCCGCGGTTCATCTTGTTGGCCCACGACTTTGACACCGTCTTCGGTGAGGGGGACAGCCCGAGCTATTGGCCGGTGCTCAATCCGAACATCTGGTTGATGCTCAATCCGCCCAATCCCAATGCCCTTAGCAATCTGACGCCGCTATTGCGACGCATGTTGCAGCACCAGGAATTCGCGCACATTTATTTTGCCGAATTGAAACGGCTGGGCGATACCGTTTTCGCGCCCACCCAATCCAACGCGCTGCTGGAGCAACTACTGACCGGTTGGGGGCCGTCGTCACAGACCATCACCAGCATGGAAAACTATCTGAACAGCCGGCGGACCAGTATTCTCGCCCAAATTCCCTTGGAGCTGACGATCAGCCATTCGCTTGCGACCCAGAATGGTTATCTCTTTACTTCCAATCCCACCGTATCGCTCAGCGGCAACGCCAACGCCATCGACACGCGGCAGGTGCGGGTGAACGGCCATCTGGCCACCTGGTCGGCTTACGAAGCCCGCTGGAGCAGTTCGGTGACGTTGACGCCGGGCATCAACCGCGTGCTGGTGCAATCGTTTGCTTCGAACGAGGTGGCCTTGGCGAGCGCCACCATTGAGATTTGGTATAACAACGGCACCGTGCAGAACGTCTCCGGCACGATCAGCACCGACTCCGCCTGGAGCGCGGCTGGGGGTCCGTATCAAGTGACGGGCAGTCTTACCATTCCGTCCGGCGTTACGCTGACCATTTCGCCGGGGACGACCGTGTATCTGAACTCCGGTGTCAACCTTACGGTCGCGAGCGGTGGGCGCTTGCTGGCGGAAGGCACGGCCACGGCGCCAATTCGATTTGCCAATGCACCGGGTAGCGGCACGACCTGGGGCGGCATCACGATCAATGGCGGCGCCAGTTCGCCCGAAACGAGGATTGCTTATGCGCACTTCGAAGGCAACGGTTCGACGGCCATTCATTCTTCGGGCGGCACCGTGTTCCTCGACCACCTCACGTTTGGCTCGACCGATCATCAATACATCTCGCTCGATGGCTCCTCATTTGTGGTCAGCAACTGCGAGTTTCCCACGCCGACCGGCTCGTTCGAACCGGTCCATGGCACCAGTGGCATTAAATCCGGTGGACGGGGCATCTTCCTGCGCAACTTCTTTGGCGCGGCAAACGGTTACAATGACGTGGTTGATTTCACCGGCGGCAACCGGCCCGGTCCCATCGTGCAATTCATCAACAACGTCTTCATTGGCAGCGGCGATGACCATCTGGATCTCGACAGCACCGACGCCTGGATCGAGGGCAACATTTTCATGCACGCCCACAAGAATGGTTCGCCCGACACCGCCAGCGCCGTCAGTGGCGGTAACGACGACGGCCAAGCCTCGGAGATCACCATCATTGGCAACATCATTTACGATTGCGACCAGGCCGCGATGGCCAAGCAAGGTGATTTTTACACACTGATCAACAACACCATCGTTCACCAAACCCACCAAGCCGGTTTGGATACGGCGGGTGCGGTCGTGTGCGTGGCCGACGAAGGCACCGCGCAAGCCGCGGGCATGTATCTCGAGGGGAACATCATGTACGACGTGGAGCAACTGGTGCGCAACCAGACCACTGCCGTGGTGACGTTCACCAACAACCTGATGCCGCTGCCGTGGGCCGGTCCGGGCGGTGACAATGCGAGCGCCGATCCAATGTTGAACTACATGTACCGCAAGTGGCCGAAACGACCTTCAGCAACTGGGCCTCGGCGCAAGTGATGTGGGATTGGTTCCGCCTGCGCTCGGGCTCCCCCGCCGCTGGCACGGGCCCCAACGGCCGCGACCAAGGCGTTCCGCTGCAACCTTTCACCTCGTCAAGTCTTCAGCCGTTCAGCGTTTCCAGCGTGGCCCCGGTTCTTGGCGCTTCCATTGCCGGCGAACCTCAGGGTAGAACCAGTCGCTCGACGGCAACGCTGACTGTTGGCGTCGCCGCCACCGGCAATAGCATTCCGGTGGCGAGTTGGCCGAATGGCTCCGGCTACACGCACTACAAATGGCGTCTCGATTCCGGCGTGTGGAGCGCGGAAACGCCTATCACCACCCCAATTCAACTCAGCGGTCTTGGCCAGGGCATGCACCAAGTTGAAGTGGTGGGCAAACGGGACGCCAACATGTATCAGAACGATCCCGATTACGGTGGCGATGCGGTGGTCACGTTGTCGCGCACTTGGATCGTCGATGACTCCACCCCGTCGATTCGCTCTGAATGAGATTCTGGCCAGTAACTCGGGCGCCGTAACCATGAAGGCACGACGCCGGATTTGATCGAACTTTACAATGACAGCACGGATCCCTTCGACCTGACCGGTTTGCGTTTGACGGACGATGCGCAAAACCCGGACAAGTTCACCTTCCCGGATGGCGCCTTCATCGAGGCCGGCGAGTATCTCGTGCTGTTTGCGAACAATCCGGACGGCACCACCGGTTACCACTTGGGATTCAATCTTAATCAGGACGGTGAGACCGTTTATCTCTACGACTCCGTGGTCGAGGGCGGCGCGTTGCTCGACTCGGTGACGTTCGGTGTGCAATTGACCGATCTCTCGATTGGCCGACTGATCGACGGCTCTTGGGGCTTGACGACGCCTACCTTCGGGTCGGTCAACCACGCCGCGCCTACGAGCGATGCGTCGCCACTCAAGCTCAATGAATGGTTGGCCATCGGGCAATCGTTGTTCGCGAATGACTTCATCGAATTGTATAATCCGAACACCTTGCCGGTGAGTCTGGGCGGGCTCTATTTGAGCGATGAAACGATGGGGTGGCCCGATCGGCACGCCATTGCTCCGCTCACGTTCATTTCGGGATATGGCTACCTCCGGTTCTTGGCGGACAGCGATCCCGGGCAGGGACCGTTGCATTTGGACTTCACGCTCTCGGCGGACCAGGGCTCGATTGGCTTGTTCGATGCGAGCCTCACGCCCATCGACTTGGTCACCTACCAGGCCCAACAGCCGGATATTTCCCAAGGCCGAAGTCCAAATGGATCGAGTACCATTGTTTTCTTCACCCAACCGACCCCGGGTGGTCCCAATCCTCGCACCAGCACGGCGCCCCAGGCACAGGTTATCCCGATCCTGTCGATGGATCACGTCTGGCGCTACGACCAATCCGGGGCCGATCTGGGTACGGCCTGGCGGGAGTCTGGCTACGATGACAATTCATGGTCTTCGGGACCGGCCTTGTTGGGTTACGAAACCACCACACTGACCGAGCCCATCCGGACGCAGCTTTCCGTGAGCAGCGCCCAACTCACTTACTACTTCCGCACGGTGTTCGTGGCACCGACGAATGGCAATCTCGTGGGATTGCAGATCACGCACTACCTCGATGACGGCGCGATCTTTTACCTCAATGGCCAGGAATTGCTCCGCGTCAACATGCCGGCGGGGATCGTGAATTCCAGCACGCTTGCGCCCAATAGCGTGGGTGACGCGGTTATACAAGGACCGGAAGCGGTTTCGACGACCGCGCTGCAACCGGGCAACAACGTGCTGGCGGTGGAAGTTCACCAGAGCAGCACCAGCAGTTCGGACGTGATCTTTGGCCTGTCGTTGGACGCCCTGGCCATCACCAACAGTTCCGCCGGCGGCTCCGTCGTGCTCAACGAAGTCCTGGCCGTCAATTCCAATCTGACCGAAGCCGACGGTTCCACGCCGGACTGGATTGAACTTTACAACCAGTCCGCCGGCCCCGTGGACTTGGGCGACCTGAGTCTTACGGACGATACGACCCTGCCGCGGCGCTGGGTTTTTTCGACGGGTACCATTGTAGCGCCGGGCGGCTATTTCCGCGTTCGGTGCAACAGTAGTCAACCGGTCAGCAGCACCAACACCGGCTTCGGTCTCAAAGGCACCGGTGGCGCTGTGTATCTTTTTGACAACCTAGCCAGCGGCGGCGGGCTGCTGGATTCCATCGCATACGGCCTTCAGATTCCGGATCTGTCAGTCGGCCGCTCTCCGAACGGCGTCGGCACAAATTGGGTGCTCGGCATTCCGTCGCCTACGGCGGCCAACCTGCCGGTCACTTCGCTGGGCAGCGCAACCGATCTTAAGATCAACGAGTGGATGGCTGCTCCGGGTTCCGGCGATGATTGGTTCGAACTGTTCAATCCTGGAACTCAACCCGTGGCGATTGGCGGATTGCATCTCACCGATGATTTGACTGATCCGCTCAAGCAACCCATCTCCCCGCTATCTTTCATCGGCGCCGGCACGAACGCCTGGTTGCAATTTCATGCCGACGGCAACATCGGCGCCGGCGCGGACCACGTCAGCTTCGGTCTGAAAGCTGGCGGCGAAGCGCTTGGACTCTACACCGCCGACGGCGCCCAAATTGATGGTCACGTCTTTGGACCGCAATTGACCGGTGTTTCTGAAGGCCGGTTCCCGGACGGCGCCCCTGACGTGGTCAGCTTCCCGCGCACTGATTCGCCGGGCGCGTCCAACTTCCGGTTGCTTACGTCCGTGGTGATCAATGAAGCACTCCCCCATACTGATCCGCCGCTCGAAGACGCCATCGAGTTATTCAACACCACCGACCAAGCGATTGACGTGGGCGGTTGGTGGCTCAGCGATGATCCGGGCACGATTCAAAAATATCAAATCCCCTCGCCCACCATCATTACCGCGCACGGCTATGCGGTGTTCTACCAAACCACCTTCAGCAACCGGGATGACGTGGGCACGGCCATACCGTTCTCCCTGAGTTCGAAGGGCGACGAAGTGGTGCTGTCGGCCACCGCCGGCAATGTCCTCACCGGCTACCGGACTTCCGTGAAATACGGGGCTTCGGAAAACGGCGTGTCGTTTGGCCGCTACGTGACCAGCACCGGCGAGGAGGCATTTGTGGCCATGAGCGCGCGGTCATTGGGACAGGATGATCCGGGAACGGTGGCGGAGTTCCGATTGGGCACCGGCGCGCCCAACCCCTATCCGCGCATTGGCCCGGTGGTGATCAGCGAAATCATGTACCATCCGCCCGATCTGGGCACCAACGACAATGTGCGCGACGAGTTCATTGAGTTGCACAACCTCACCACCGTGCCGGTGCCGCTCTATGATCCGGCCGCGCCTACCAACACGTGGCACTTGCGCGACGCGGTGGATTTCGAATTCCCCGCCGGCACGGCCATCTACCCGGGTGATTACCTACTGGTCGTCAGCTTCAATCCGGATACTGATCCTGGGGCGCTGGCGGCGTTCCGGCAAACCTACCAACTGAACGCGGGGGTGGCCATCGTGGGCCCTTACCGTGGCAAACTCGCCAACAGCACCGACGAGATTGAATTGCGCAAGCCCGACGCGCCCGACACCAATGGCGTCGCCTACATTTTGGTGGAGAGTGTGCGTTACAGCGACACCGCCCCCTGGCCGGCTCTGGCCGACGGCACCGGGTTGTCCCTCCAGCGCCTGGCCGATGCTGAATTTGGGAATGACCCAGCCAATTGGACCGCCGCCACCCCCACCCCCGGCCCCCAGGCCGCACCGTTGGATTCCGACGGTGATGGGTTGCCCGACTCCTGGGAGAATGCCTACGGCTTGAATCCTGCCAATCCGGCGGATGCGAACTTCGATTCCGACGGAGACGGATTGACCAATCTCGAGGAATTTCACATTGGCACCAGCCCGCGCGACGACCAGAGCGTGCTCAAGCTGGAACTGGCCGCGTCCCCGGATCAGACTGAGCTTTCCTTCCTGGGCATCACCGGTCATTCCTACACGATTCAATTCAAGGAATCAGTGAACTCGCCCACGTGGTACAACCTTTCCACCTCGGAAGTCACCGGTGCGAACGGAACGGTCTCGTTGTTGGATCCCAATCCCATGACACACCAACGCATCTATCGCATCATCACGCCGGCGGTGGCCAGTCTGCCCGCGGGTCCAATCATTCTCGAAAGCCCGAGTGGGCAGCAAACCAGCATTGGGGGCAGCGCCTGGTTCCAGGTTGTTGCCGTTGGCATCGGCGAGTTGGAATACCAATGGCTGCACAACGGCGTCCCCATCGCCGGTGCCGTGAGCTCATCATTGGCATTGCCGTTGGCAACGGTTCAGGACGCCGGCGAGTATTCGGTCCAAATCACCGACACTTTGGGCACCTCCACAAGCCAAGCCGCAACGCTGATGGTCAAACCTTGAGGGTTAAGCGGGCCACCGGTAATTGGGTTTCTGAAGATTCCGGTCGGGTTGTTTAGGCGGCGCAAGTTCTCACAGGGAATTGCGTTCGACCTCGCCGATAATCGTGAGTGCTTGTCTGCTGAGATGGTGCCTTTTGTGGCTGAATCCGGCTTTCGCGGCCTCAAAGGTTATTCACCATCGCCGCACAACCAAACAGCAGGAAATCCGTGCTGAACGATTTCGACGGGAGGTGTGGTATCGGGCGTGTCTGGCGGCGGACGAAGAGTTAAGACGCAGATAATATGTGCCGCTTGCCAATCATTTCGAATGTTGCGGGACAGACGTGCCAATTGTCTCACCGCAACGACACGAGGCGCAAAAATTTTCAGCCTCAGACTTTGACTCTTCTTCTCATTGCGGTGAAATCGCCAGGTTCGCAATTTTCACGGCAGTCCTCGATTCTCAGCCGGAAGACCTGCGCTTATTCCCGAAAAGCATAGCAGTGTTTTTTCGTTCTGACGTAGAGCGCGTCGTCCACGATCGCCGGCGTGGCCAGCACTTCTTCGCCAAGTTTATTGCGGGCCAGGACTTCCAGCGTGTCGCCGCTGCGGATCACCACGGCCATGCCCTGCTGCGAAATGACGCAGATCTTCCCGCCGTCGGCGACCGGGGAAGCGTAGTAGTTCCCCAATGCTCCCAGGCGTTCTTCCCGATAAAACACATGCCCGGTTCTCGCCTCCAGGCAGGTGAGCATGCCGCCATTTTTCACCAGGTAAACGCGACCATCGTAATTGAGCGGGGAAGGCACGTAGGGCAACCCGCGAGTCTGCTTCCAGACCACATGAGTTTGCGTGACGTTGCCATGACCGTCGGGCCGCACCGCAAACGCGACGTTTTGGGATTGTTGGAAAATCGCCGCAATCGACTCCCATTCGACGCGAGAGATCGCTTCGTCCTTGTCGGCATCAATGTATTGAAAATGCTGGCGCGCCGGACCGGACGTGGCTTCGCCGCGGGCAATCTTGTCGTCATGGTTGGCATCCGATTGAGCGAGCAAATTGTCATAGGACGGCAACCTTCCCGGTCCCGACCCGTACGTCCAGCCAGCGGCATAAACCAGGTCACCGTCCGTTATCGGAGAGGACACCATTTCGTTGGGCAAGCCGCTGACGCTCCAGCGTTCGCTTCCATCCTTTAAGTTGTAGGCCATGAGCCGCAACGTGCCAGTGGCGATGACCATCTCGGGAGCGGCGGGCGGGTAGGCCAGGGGAGTGGAGAAGCTCCGACGGAACGCGGTGCGATCAGCTTTCCAGACGGTGTTGCCCGTGTGCTTGTCCACCGCCAGCAAATAGGAGCCCACGTCCTGGTCGCACAACAACAATGCCAAACCGCCGGCCAGGATCGGGGATGTGCCGGCGCCGTGCTGCGTGATAGGGATCGGGAGTGGCTTACGCCAAAGTTCCTGGCCCTCGAGCTGGTAAGCGGCCAAGCCATACGAGCCAAAATAGACGCAAACGATTTGCCCGTCGGTGGCTGGAGTGGAATTGGCCAGGCTGCCCAAGCCGGAGTTGGATTCGGTTTTCTCAGGACTCAGTTCCCGTTGCCACAAAATCGCGCCGGTGCGCCGGTCCAGGCAAAGCGTCAGCAATTTGCCAGCAGCGGAACCGGTCAGGAAAATACGGTTCTCCCATACACACGGCGAGCCGTTGCCGGAAGGCAGGACCGTTTTCCAAACGACGTTCGAATCGGGGCCGAACTGCGTGGGGAAACGGCTGTTATCAGCGATACCGGAACCGTGTGGCCCGCGAAATTGCGGCCACCAGGCCGGGGCGCTCCCAGCGACGTTTTGGCCAAACGCAATCAACAGAAGGACGCACAGACAATGTCCAACTGCAGAGGAAATGGCGCGTCGGAATGCCCACCGCCTGGAGGTTTCGAAGCCACTGTAGCCGCCGACGTGAGGCGGCGGAATCGAGGCGCCATGCCCGTGCTCCGCCTTCTCACGTCGGCGGCCACCACTACGCGATATTTTAGGCGGGGCGGGAAACGTCCGGGCGAGCATGTGCGCGGAATTCTTATGCACAAATGTCGTTCGCTTTTCGCCCCTCATGGTTGCTGGTGGTGAATGGTGGTGGTAACGAATGTCCTGTTCTGCGGTCCAGGGTCAGCCAAAACTCAGACCCAGATTTTTGCCGGTTTCCAAGATGTAGCTGGCCGCCTGATCATACGCATCAGCGGAGGGCAGATGTTCAAGCATGAGCGGCGGCGGATTGGGTAGCGCGGCCAGGCGTTTCAAGTAAGTCGCGTAGTCAATGGAGCCGGTGCCCGGGCGGACCTCGCGGAAGTGGACATTCATTTCCACGTCCCAGGTCAGGTCTTTGGCGTGACAACTGACAATCCACTGGCCGAGCTTGTCGAAGCATTCATTGAGCAGGTCGGTGTTCCGATAGAACTTTTCCGGTGAATTCACCAGATTACAGGGATCCAGGTGTACGCCAAACGCGGGCCGGTCCACAGCCTTGATCATTTGCCGGTAGCGATCCGGACTTTCGGGCATGGCCCAGCCCATCATTTCGTAGCAGAACTTGGCGCGTTTCGGTTTCACGGCGTCGATGATCTTGCGGGCATTCTCGACCGCGCCATCAAAGAAAGCCGGGGAGAAATTCTTTGGATCCGGGCCAAACCAGGATTGGGGATTGAACGAGCCGGCAATGTCCACACAGCAAAGCGCGCCGATGGCGTCGGCCAGCGCGAGGCCGTCGGTCACATTGTTCAAATTCGCTTTTCGCTTGTCCGCGTCCGGGTCCAGCAGATTGCACCACCGACCCACTTCGGACAGGACGACGTCTTCCTTCTTAAACGCGCTGGCAATGGCCTTGATCCGATCCGCTTCGTGCAAACCCACATTGGGGCAATAAGCCGCACGGTAGCCTTTTTGGCGATGCCATTGAGCCAAGGCTTCCGGATCGTTGGCGCTGGTGAATGCCGGTCCGCCGAGACGGAGCGGGTGGACGGAAGCCTGGTTGATTGGTTGGGCCGCCTGGAGCAGGGAGCGCGGTCGCAGCAGACTGGCGGTTGCGGCCAATGCCAAAGAGTTTCTCAAGAAATGCCGGCGATTGGATGTGCGGGTGTTCATGGCTACTTTGAAACCGGTTTTGGGAATTCTGGCAAGCAAACATTCGATAATGACCAATGCCCAATGATCCAATGGCCAGAGAACGACCAAGCCCCACTGCCCATCCCGGCTGCTGACCAAGCACGATCTGGCTGGCAATTGGCTTTGGGAATTGGTCATTCTGCGGGTGCCTGTTCACTGGCGCGATTTGCCGGCCTCCGTTTCTGCCGGCAGGATGCTGCGACAACGTGCTGCCGGCGTCCCGCCGGCAGAACCGATTGCAGGCACAGCCATCGAATCTCGCACCGCCGGCTCGCTGGCAATGGGCGTTGGTCCTTGGTCGATCTCTGGTCATTGGATCATTGAACATTGGTTATTTATTTGTAACCTCCGCTCCAAATCTGCCGGCAGGATGCCGGCAGCACACTGGTAATGTGCTGCCCGTCCCGCTGGCCGTTTGGCAAGGACTATTCGAAGATCAGCCCTCTAAAACATTTGGGTGTGACATCAGCGTCCGTTTCTGCCGGCGGGACGCCGGCAGCACGTTGATGCACGCTGGTATTGACAAGCGTCCGGCAATCTGGTCTAACCACGCCATCCATGAAACATGTCAGTGGTTCCAGATGGCGACCTCACACGCTGTTCATCCTCATTGGCCTTGTTCTTCTGACGGGCGTGCTCTTGCCGGCAGGAGCGGCTACGATGGAGGAACGAATGGCGATCCTGGAGTCGGCCGCGAAGGCCGGATCGTCCATCAGTGCGGGCGACAACGCCTGGCTGCTGGTCAGTTCCGCGCTGGTGCTGATGATGACCGCGCCGGGGTTGATTCTGTTTTATGGCGGCCTGGTGCGCAGCAAGAACGTGCTCTCCACGATGATGCACAGCCTGATTTTGATGGGCGTGGTGTCGCTGCTTTGGATGGTGTACGGCTACAGCATGGCGTTTGGCGAAGGGAACGCGTTCTTCGGAAATCCGTTCCAATATTTCATGCTGCACGGCGTGGGGCTCGAACCGAATCCGGACTACGCCGGCACCGATTCCGCAGCAGAGCTTCATGCTGTTTCAAATGATGTTCGCCATCATCACTCCCGCGCTGATCAGCGGCGCCATCGCGGAGCGCATGAAGTTCAGCGCTTATTTGCTGTTCATGGTGCTGTGGGTGACGATCGTTTATTTTCCGTTGTGCCACATGGTGTGGGGCAAGGGCGGCTGTTTAACTGGGCCTCGGGCGGGAAGCCTTCCCGTGCTGGATTTCGCCGGCGGCACGGTGGTGCATATCAGTTCCGGCGTTTCGGCGCTCGTTTGCGCGATGGTGTTGGGCAGGCGCGCTGGGATTTCCGCATGGAGCCGATGATGCCGCACAACGTGGTGCTGAGTTTGATCGGCACCGGTTTGCTGTGGGTGGGCTGGTTCGGCTTCAACGCGGGCAGCGCCTTGGGCGCCGGGGCGCTGGCCACCAGCGCGTTTGCCGCCACGCACTTCTCAGCCGCTGCGGCCGCTTTGGGTTGGGCGGGAATGGAATGGTTGCTCAAAGGCAAACCCAGCGTGCTGGGTGCTGCCTCGGGGATGGTGGCGGGTCTGGCAACCATCACGCCGGCTTCCGGTTTTGTCACCATTCCGGCGGCGCTGCTGCATTGGATTGACCGGGGGCGTTGTCTGTTATCTGGCGGTGACCAAACTGAAAAGTGCGTTGCGTTACGATGATTCGCTCGACGTATTCGGGGTCCACGGCGTTGGCAGTACGGTCGGCATGTTATGCTGGGAGTGTTGGCCAGTGCGACGGTTAATCCCGCCATTGCCGACACCTTCAAAATGGGGACCAACACGGTTTCGCTGGCCGGTAGTGCGGGCCAGTTTTTCAACCAGGTGGTGGGCGTGCTGTTCACCGCCGGTTTCGCGGCCGTGGCGACGATCGTTATCCTCTACCTCGTCAAAGCTCTGGTCGGCCTGCGGGTGTCGAATGAGGACGAAGATACCGGGTTGGATTTGACGCAGCACGGCGAAAGCGCCTACAACGATTGACGCGAACAGAATTAATTTGTCATGAAAAAGATCGAAGCGATTATCAAACCGTTCAAGCTGAGCGACGTAAAAGAAGCCCTGCACGACAATGGCATCCAGGGCATGACCGTCAGTGAAGTGAAAGGATTTGGCCGCCAAAAGGGACACACCGAAATTTACCGCGGCAGTGAATACACGGTGGACTTCCTGCCCAAGGTCAAAATCGAAATTGTCCTGCCGGACGCCGTGGCCGAAACCGCGGTCGAAGCGATTATCAAGTCCGCCCACACGGGCAAGATCGGTGACGGCAAAGTGTTCGTGTTGCCGGTGGACAATGCCTACCGCATTCGCACCGAGGAAGAAGGCGAGAGCGCCGTTTGATTGGGAGATTTCCTTGCCGTAGCCGCCGACGTAAGGAGGCGGACCCAAAGCACCCCGACCGCGTTCCGCAGTCTATCGGCAAGTAAACAGGGGGCGAAATATCCGGGTCAAGTCCCCACGAACGCTGTTGATTTCGTCGCTTGGTTCCCAGTAGTAGCGGCTGGTTTGGAGGTGTCCAATTCGAAGCCCGTGGCCCTGGTGAGTTCATTGGCTTCGGTTTCGCCCGCTTGTTCATTATCGCCTTCCACCCCGACCGGCCAGTTATCGGCCTTCGGCGTTCGGTCTTTGTTTTGGCTTTGGGATTGCCACTCCCGCTGGCGCGGCCTACTTTGCGGCAAAACTCGTCGCGGCCCATTATGTATTTCGGCGTCGATTATTATCCTGAACATTGGGTTTACCCGTTGGGGGGCACCCCGGAGCAACCGGAAGCCCGCTGGCAGAGTGACGTGGAATTGATGGCCGAAGTCGGGGTCAATGTCGTCCGGATGGGCGAATTTGCCTGGGGGCTGTACGAACCGGAGGAGGGCCAATACGATTTCGATTGGATGCGCCGGGCCATGGACTTGTGCGGGCAGGCCAAGATCAAAGTCGTTCTCGGCACGCCCACCGCTGCGCCGCCAATCTGGCTCGCCCGCCAGCATCCGGAAATTCTGCCCCTCGACGAACACGGCCATCAGCGCAGTGAGGGCACCCGCCGGGCCTATTGCGTGAACAGCGACGTGTACTGGGATTATTCTCAACGCATCATTCGGGCGCTGGTCGGCGCCCTGGGTGATCACCCGCAACTGATTGCCTGGCAAATCGACAATGGGCTGGGCGCGTACGATACTGCCGCGTCGTTCAACGAGGAAACCCGGCGGGATTGGCACGCCTGGCTGCAGGCCAAATATCAAACCGTGGCGCGCCTGAATGACCTGATGGGAAACCGTTTTTGGGCGCAGACCGTTACCCAATGGGAGCACGTGCCGATGCCCCGAACCACGACGGCGCCGCACAATCCGGCGTTGATTGTGGACTGGATGCGCTTTTGCAGTGACACGCTGGTGGCCTACGCGCGCATGCAGGCTGAGCTGCTGCACGAACTCACGCCCAACCTGCCGGTGACCCACAACATGCGCGCGCTTAGTAGCAACTACGATTACTTTGATCTGGCCGAAGTGCTGGATTTCGTGGCGGTGGACAGCAATGCCACGATCAAGGAGCGTTCCGCGGAACTGGCCTGCGAAATTGACCTGATGCGTTCACTGAAGAAGAGCGATATCCGCAGTCCCGACGGGGAGGCGGGTTTCTGGATTATCGAACAAAAAGCCGGGCATGTCGATTGGCAGGAGGTCAACTCCCTGGTGCGGCCCGGCGTGGTGCGGTTGTTCACGTATCAACTGGTTTCGCGCGGGGCGACGGGCGTGTTGTATTTCCTGTGGCGGCAACCGCGAATTGGCGCCGAGAAATTCTACGGCGGCGTCCTGAACCATGATGGCCGGGCCGACAACCGGGTCTTCCAGGAAATTAAACAAATTGGTCAGGAATTGGCTTTGCTCACGCCGGCCCTCAAAGGCACCCGGGTGGCGGCGGACACGTGCATTGTTTACAGCCACGAAAACGAGTGGAGCCTGAAATACACGCGCCAGCCGAACGAGCACTTCGACTATCGCCGGCACCTGCAACTGTTCTACAACGCGCTGCACGACCGCAATATCCCGGTGGATTTCGCGCGGCCCACGGAAGACTTGTCGAAATACAAGCTGGTGTTCGCGCCCTCGCTGCAATTGCTGGCGGGCGGTGAGGCGGATTTGCTCAAGCTTTATGTCCACAACGGCGGCACACTTGTGGGCACGTTCAATACGGGACTGGTGGACGAACATCACATCGCGCCGGACACCGGTTTTCCCCACGATCTGACCGACCTCTTTGGCCTGGAGGTACTCGAGTTTGACGCGCTGCCGCCAGGCCAGGAGAATCATCTGACGTTCAAAGGCACGTTTCCCGCCACGCACTTGCATCCCGCGCAGGTTTGGTGCGACATCATCGAACCCCAAGGTTGCCAGGTGGTCGCCACGTATGCCGAAGACTTTTACTCGGGGCGGCCGGCGATGACCATCAATGAGTTCGGCGACGGCAAAGCCATTTACCTCGGGACCATGAGCCACCAGCATTTCTATTACGACCTGGTGGTGTGGCTTCGGCAGATGTGCAATTTGCACCCGCTGATCAAAGTGCCGGATACCATCGAGGTGAGCCTGCGACAAAAGGAGGACCGGAAAATATTCTTCCTGTTGAATCACCAAAACTCGCCCGTCCGAATCACCTTTTACAAACCGATGCACGATTTTCTGACGGGCCAGACCTTCACGGGCAATTACGATCTACCGCCGCACGGCGTGCTGGTATTGGATGAAACCACGGCGAAAGCGTGAGCTGCAATGGACCGGGGAGCGCGACGGCAAAGTTATTGAGTGAACCGGTGCGACGCTCGAAGGCTGATTGGCGAGGCGCCAACCGCAGCACCCGGGGCGGGCGCACTCCCCTTCCAGCCACCGCAGCCTCAACTTTCAAACGGGAGGTTCCGTTCTTGCGCGCGCGCCGGTTCTGGCGCTTAATGCTGGCGGAACGCAACCAAGCACCAAAGCACGATCGAGACAGGCATCCAAAACGGACCACTGCAACCAACATGCGCATGCGACCGCCCTTTCAGTTTATGCCGCCGCTGGGGCCGCCCAAGCCCAGCGCGCGCCAACGGGTACTGGCCGATTGGCGGGGTGTCGATTTGACTCCCCGGGAAAAGGAGAACGAGCATTCGGCGCAAGCGGTGAAGAATGTCATGACGCACGTGCTCAAGTCGCTGCGTATGGATCAACGGCGGGCAGAAGCGGAAATTGTCCGCGTCTGGAATCACCTGATCGACCCCCTCATCACCGCGCACGCGCAGCCCGTCGGCTTGGCCAAAGGCACCTTGTTCGTCAATGTGGACAGTAATGTCTGGCTGGCGGAGATTGTGCAGTATCGCCGGCGTGAAATTTTGGACCGGCTGAAAAACAGCTTCGGGCGCGAACTGATCCGGAAGATTTCTTTCCGCGTGGGCTGAAGAAAATCCGAAATCCGAGGACCGAAATCCGAGCGAAGACCGAAGGCCGTATTGAACCGCAGAGAGCGCACAGAACGCAGAAAAGAGTGGGCGTTGGGCGGCGGGAATGTCTTCGTTCGTGAATTGAAATCCTGGAGCTTATCCAATTCCGTTTTTTGTGATCTTGACGTTCTTTGCGGCTGATCAACTTCGTTGCCCGCACAAAGCCGGGAAGCGTGGAAGCGACGGAGAAGTTGCTGCTCCGCTGGGTTTGGAATTGACATTGTCATCCTGTTCGTTTTTTCTCGTTCACGTTATGGGAAGATACTTTCTGGCGATTGGCGTGAGGGCTAAGTTGAATTCTGCCTGACTCCATTAATCGACCGGTGGTTCCGCTGACAGAGTGTCAAGTGAGCGTCCGAACATTATGAAAACGTGCAGCTATTGCAGCCTGGAGAATCCCGACGATCAAACTCAGTGCATAACTTGTCACACCGCTTTGGACGCGCCATCATCAGCGCGGCGGGAATTGATGATCCAATTTCAAAGTCAATCCTTTGCCCTGGCGATCTTCCATTTGGTTTGCCAGACCATCATTGCCCTCTTCGTTTCTTGGCTCCATGGATACTATTGGTATTGGATTATTCCGTTGTGCCAATTACTTGTGCTTCCTCGCGTCAATAAGCAATCTTGGGTGATTATCGACGAGGCCGGAGTTAAAGAGGGAGACCGGATTCACGTTTTGTGGACTGAGATCGAGTCGTTGGCCAAACGAGGTTGGACTCGCGCAGTGTTTAACATGCGAGATGGTCGGAGAAAGAGCCTATCCACGTTTGACTGGCCGGCCGAGAAGAGAGATCAATTCTACGAGTTCCTGGAACACAAAATATCGATGGGCTGCAGGTTATGAAAAAGTACCTGGGGAACCATCCTATTGACAGCGCTTGCCTCTAACCTGATCTGGTTTGGGGTTGTGGCTTGCTGGGTCTGTTTTCAAGGCGCATCGACAGTTACCAAGGAATCAGAGTCCAACAGTGCCGCACTCGATGCCGACGTTCGCGCTCTGGAATCAAACAATTGGGGACTGTTTGTGGTGCGGGGCGCCAGTACGCAGAGTTTCATGTTCACGTATCGAGAAACGGGATCGACGCCCACCAACTTTGTGGCCACCAACCGGATCATGCAAACGTTGCAACTTCATGACGGACAGGAGTTCAGCGTCACCGTCAAAAAGCTTTGAGCCCAATGCATGGCAAGGGAATGGAGGCAAGGGAATCAGAACTGTGGATTAACCTTTTGGCCCTGCAAAACCCCGTTAGCCCGAGGAGTCCGGCTACGTGAGCTAATCTTGAAAAAACGTTAGTGAACAGACGACGTCTCTCACTTTGCCCAACCGTCCGCAACATTTCGCATCCGGCATCCGGCATCGGGCATCAGGCATCCAGTATCTGTAATCCCTTCCGCCTCACGCCCGAAACAACTGCCCCATCTTCCTGCCCAAAATCCGGCCCGCCACCAGGAGGCTGACCACCAGAATGATCATACCCACAACGCCCAGGGCACACGCCACGCTGGGCGCGTTGGGCTCGATGCGGCCCATGAGTTGGTAAATCATTTTGGTGATCGGGAAATACTGTTCTTTCATGGCCAGGATGAGTCCATCGCTGACTTCGAGCATGGCAAACGAAAAGGTCAGGATGGTGCCGGCGATGAGATTGGCCATCACCAGCGGGAGGGTGATGCGCCACAATGTTCGGAGCGGCGAGGCTCCCAGATTGGCCGAGGCTTCCTCCAACGTCACACTGGTTTGTTGGAATCCTGCGTAGGCGGAGCGGACAATATACGGCAAGCGCCGCACGCTGTAACTGACGATGAGCAGCAGTGTGGGGTTGTCCCGGGGATTGAGCCAGGCGAGATCAAAGTCAAACGCCGCCACGTAGCCAAAGGCCAGCACGATGCCCGGCAACGCCAGCGGTAGCATGGCCAATGCATCCAATAGGTTGGCGAAGGGAATCCGCCGACGCGTCAGCAACCAGGCGATCACCACACCGAGCCCCAAATCCAGCAGCGCGCTGAAGCTCGAGTAGAACAGACTGTTGCGCACGCTCGAAGCCGTCAAACCGTGCCCCACCACCTCGCCGTAATAGGCGGTGGTCCATTGCGTGGGCAAAATGCTGAAGAACCAATGGGCCGAAAACGATTGCACGATCACCATGAAATGCGGCAGCAAGGCCACGGTGATGATCGCCAACAGGAACGCCCAAATCGCGAAGGTTTGACCACGGCTGGCCGGAGCTTCAGTCCCCAACGTGTGGCCGCGCGCCAACATCTCGTAGCGTTTGCCGGCCAGAAATTTTTTGCTCACCAGGAACAACGCCACCGTCAGCACCAGCACAAATACCACAAGGGCATACCCCATGGGATTGGTGTTCATCGCGTTTACGGCATCGAAGATTTGCACCGGCACCACGCGCGAAAAACCGAAGATCAGCGGTGTCCCCAAATCCGTGAACGCCCAGATGAACACGATGATGGCCCCGGCAAAGTAACCGGGCAGGATCAGCGGCAGGGTGATGGTTCGGAACAGCCGCCAACTACCGGCCCCCAGGTTTTGCGCCGCCTCGCGCAGGGCTGGATCGACGTTGGCCATGGCGGCGGACAAGTTCAGGAACATGATGGGATAGAGGTTAAGCACCTGCAGCATCACAATGCCCCAGAACCCGCCTTGTCCCAGCCAGTCGATAGGCTGGTTTTCTGGCAGCAGGCCGAGCTTCATCAACCACAAATTGGCCGAGCCGAACCGCGCGAACAATTGACGCAAACCAATGGCGCCCACAAACGGCGGCATGATCATCGGGACGAGCAGCAGACTGCTCAGCAGCGCTTTACCGCGGAAATTGAACCGCGTGAGCAACTGGGCCATGGGCAACGCCAGCAGCGTCGTGAACCCCGTGGTCAGCGTGGCGATCAGGAAACTATTCAACAGCGCTTCGCGCTGCAGCGGGCTGGTAAGCAGCAATTGGAAGTATTGCAGGCTGAAGCGCCCGTTGTTGACGAACGCTCCCTTGAGCAGCAAACCCACCGGGTAAAACAGGAACGTGCCAAAGAACAACACCAAGCCGCCCAGGAACAGCCAGGTTCTGAAATTCAGGTCATAGCGCTTCATCAGGTCGTGCGTCGGCGGTCCGAATTGTGTCGCGGTCAGTTCACCGGTTTGGCGCCGGCCTGGCAATCGGAAAGGGAGACAAAATCCGAAGGCCGAAATCCGAGATCCGAAAGAGGCCCCTTAGCTTATATCTGAACCAGAGCGCACCATGCAGCATTGGGAAAGCTACCATTCACCGCAAAGACACGAAGGGCGCCAAGGTTGTGAAGGCAGAACCATTGCGCCCTTCCTGTCTTTGCGGTGAAAAGGAGCCTACGATGTGCAGGGGCCGGACCCCCTTGGATTTCAGGTCTTCGGTCTTAGGGCCTCTTTCGGATCTGGATTTCGGTCTGCGGATTTTCAGCCGTTCTTGGATTGTCAGCCCAGGCTCAATTGATAACCTCCCAGCCGATGCACAACGAATTCAACCTTCCATTCCCAAACGTATGAAACGAACCATTCCATCCTCTTCGGTAACGGCGCTGCGGGTGTTTGTCCTCGTCGCGGCGACAGTGTGGGTGCAAGCTCCAGCCTGGGGCGGTTCCCCGGCGCGCGAGCACGTGCGCGAGATGCTGCACAACGCCGACCAGCAACTGCTCCTGGCCCAATACCAGGAATTGCGCATGTCGATCTTCCATCATGAAATCGATCTGGACACCGCACGAATCAAGATGCAGTTCACCGCCAACCCGGAACAAAAAGCGCAAATCGACAAGGAAGCTGCCATGACCCACGAGGGCGTCCGATTGTTACACAACCGGCTGGAAGAGATTCGCCGACAATTGCTTGAACAGTCCGATCAGAGCCAGTTGCAGGGCAAATGGGCCGGCAAAGAATGGGTGAGCAAGGAACAGCCCTCTTCAGACGCGGTGCAACTGGCAGTTGAAGGCGAGCGGGCCGAAGTTCGCATTCCGTCGCGGGATGAATGGTTCCGGGGAACCATCAAACTTGGCGAAGCCCGCGGACAACCGTCGCTCGCCTTTCACATCGAAGAGTCCTCGGTACCCGATACCGTTGGGCAAACGGTGAATGCCCTATTCAAATTGGAAGGGAACCAGTTGGTTCTCGCGGCCAATAAGCCGGGCATGCCCGAGCCACCGGAACAACTCGAGCCGTCCGGAGCGACACGGCTGTTTGTGTTCGAGAGGCAATAGGCTGGCCAGAGCAAGCCCCTCATTCATCGAATCAAGCTGCGGTCGGCTCTGCCTGCTCCTGCTCATACTCTTGCTCCTGCTCTTATCGGTCGTTTGAGTAAGAGCAAGAGCAGGAGCAAGTTCTCAACGGATCATGCGGCGCCTACCACGCCAGATAAACGGACGCGCCGCTCAAGCTTCCGGATACTCCCAGCCTTGGCGATAGGTGCGGCGGAGCAATTGGTTGGCGGCGGCATCGTTTACGCACTCTTCCTTCGCGCCGTCCCATTGAATGCTGCGGCCCAGTTTGTAGCTCAGCATGCCGAGCAGACTCAGGTTCGTGGAGTAGTGAATCTCCTCGATGTCGCACACAGGCTTGGCCCCAGTAGGAATGCACTTCAGGAAGTCCGCCCAAAGTTCTTTGATGTTTTGCTGATCGGGCTCGTGCAACGTGGGTTCCTCGTGCAACTCGGATTGTCCTCGGCCGACCGGATAAAACGTCCAGCCCTTGCGCCAGCCGATGTGCATCGTGCCTTTCTCGCCGTAGAACAGGCAGCCCACGTTCTCGTTCTTCTCGGAGTTGTTGCCGGCAAATTGGCGGTGTTCCCAGGTGACGTCGAAGCCGTCAAATTTGTAGGTGGCAAGCTGGTGATCCGGCGCGTCGGTGGTTTGCTCGGTGGCGGTCAGGATCGGGCGGACCTTTGATCGGACGGCCGCCGGTGGAAAACACTGCCTGGGGCCATTTCACGTCCATGATCCACAGGATCTGGTCCAGCCAGTGAACGCCCCAGTCGCCCAGCGTGCCGTTGGCGTAATCCAGGTACATCCGGAAACCGCGCGGATGAATAGCGCCACTCCAGGGATTGGCCGGATCGCCGTTAAACGGGCGTAGGGGGGCTGGTCCGCACCAAAGGTCCCAATTCAGTTCCTTGGGCGGTTCCTGGTTCTTTTTGGGCGTCTCGGGACCGCCGCCGTAATGCACGAAGGCGCGGATCATGCCCACCTTGCCGAGCTTGCCGGAGCGGATGAATTCGCGCCCGCTGATGTTGTGCGGCGACACGCGGCGATGCGTGCCCACCTGCACGACTTTGCCCGTGGTGCGCGCGGCCTTCACCATCGCGCGACCTTCCTTGATGGTATGACCGACGGGCTTCTCCACATACACGTGTGCTCCCGCCTTGACGGCCGCGATGGTGATCAACGGGTGCCAGTGGTCCGGCGTGGCGACGATGGCGATGTCCGGTTTAATCTTGTCAAGCAATTCGCGGTAATCCTGGAAAACCTGCGGGTCGGCGCCGGAGTCTTTCTTCACCCGCGCGCGCGTCTTGTTGAGGAATCGTTGGTCCACGTCGCACAAGGCAACAATCGGACAGACGCCGCTCGCCATGGCTTCACCCAGGATGTTGTTTCCCCACCACCCGCAACCAATCAGCGCGGTGCGATATTTCCGTGCTGGCGCCTCCGCCCCCAAAATGGGCAGGCCTGAAAACGCAAGGCCGGCGGCAGCGGTGGATTTGAGGAAATTGCGGCGGTTCATGTTCATAACAGCTTGGATTGTTAGGACGACGCCTCCAAATGGCAATGGAAAACCAAAAGGCGCCAATAGGCCACGACATCAGGATCATAACGGATGGATTCAATCGGCGTCGCTCGGCATGTGAATGCGGCTTTTGGGTTCGGGGTGATTCGAAAGCGGCAGAGGACTGCCGCACTCCAAGACTTGGCGGAAATTCGGCCCGTTCGGCAGTGGCGCCAGCCCTTGCGCGGATTTCCAAGCTGCTGTATCGCCAGCCGCAAAAACTCCTAAAAGTACCGCTCCACAATCCAACGGGCCAGACTGGTGCCCAGCAGCGTGCCAAACGCGCCGGTAGCGGCGAGTCCGAACCACGACAGGAGGTATCCCAGCACCAGGTAACGGTGGGCCGCATTCCATTCGTCGCCGGCCTGCCGCCGGGTGCGGGCGTGTTCTTGCCAGGCGAGCATCGCCGCCGGCAAACCTAACAACGGCACCAGACTCAGCACCCCGAGGGCAAAACAGCGGAGCGAGCCTTCAATCAAACGGATGCGGTGCTGAGGTCCACTCATTTTGGTTCGGTTGCGTTACCGGGCCAACCCGTAAACCGCGAAAGACGTTTCCGGCATTTGATAGCCAGGGTTGCTTCCGACTGCGTTCGCGACGGCATTGGTGGTCGCAAATTTTCGGAGCTGCTTTTGTTCGATCAGCTTCAATTCCTGTTTCAACGAGTAAAGAATCCGGTTGTTGACGACGATGAACACACCCATTACCGCCAACAGCATGAAAACAATCAATACCGCCGAACCGGCTTGGCGGCGGGGGGAATGGGGAGATGCGATTTGTAGTTTCATGGTTTTGCTGACGTTGCGGGCACGGCCAGGAAGCTGAAGACCGGTTTCACCCGTGCGACTTTTTGGGCGCGCTGCAATTGGACTTCCCAACGCCAGGCAGTCACGTGGTGGCGGGAGTCTTTGACCATTTCCGATTTGGCGACGCGCGTCAGGAATTCCACCCAGGGACGCTGCTCCCCGGCGCTCCGCCAAACCGTGTCGTCAAGCAGCACATAAGCGATTTCGTTATCCGTGTGCGGGACGTGAAGTTCCGGACCGTTTGGCGTCTGGACCCATCGCATCGGCCCAGTCGCCTGGCGAATATCCTCACGCCACAGTTCGCCGGCTTCCATTGTGCGGGTGATGTCTTCAGCGTTTCGTTCGAGGTAGGTATTTTGTTTATAGACTCGATAAAAGGCGGCGAAGGCCAGCCCCAGCAGGACCAACAACGCCGCGATATAGACCAGGCATTCGATCAGTAAAAAACCGCGAGCCGTTCTGGTTCTGCCAGGCCGTAACGATTCAGTAGGACTGGCGTCCCGCCTGTCTCGAATGGAAGTAAACCAACCAATTGCATTAGGTCGCCGAGACTTTTGCAGCGTCACCAAAAAGTGAGGCAAGCCCTGGGCTTTTCGGGACAGGCGAGACGCTTGTCCTACCTGACCCAGTCGTCCCGTCCCTGGTCCTCGCACCGAATCGTTACGACCAGGAGAGTTCCTCCTCATCGGATCCTCCATTCCCGTTGGACGCCGCGGCCCTTGCCTTTTTGCGCCGGACGCCACTCCAAGCGGACGAGCTGTTTGGTGCGCGTCAACACCAACTGGCCGGGCGGCAGATTGGTCGCCGCGGCGCTCGTGGTGTGATACACGTGTTCCCCATCGTCAAATGCCTGCCATTCGCCGGCGGCCAGGATTTCCATCTCGCCATCGACAATCTCCATGGCCACCGCGTCGTAGTAGTACGCCCGGCACATTTTCATTTCCTGGAAAAAGATGAACGACATCGGAATCAGCGCCAGGGCGATGATGCCCATGGCAATGATGAGTTCGGTAATCAAGAGCCCGCGTTGCCGGAGGTTGCAACGGCGGCTTTGGCGACTGAAGTCGAGAATGTTACTGGTCTTCGGGACGATCATGGATGGAATTGAAATGTGCATTACCACAAAACAGCTTGTTGGAGCAGGTCCACAAAGGTGCCGAACAGGCCCAGGGCCATGAAGCCAACCAGAATCCCGTTGAACACGATTAATCCGGTCGTGAGCAGTTGCGTGGCCGCCTGTTCCTGCTGGAAGGCTTTGGCTTCGAGGTTTTCCAACCAACCGGACAAAGCGGCCAGGAATCCGGTTTGGCCGTGACGGGCATTGCGCACCCGCCATTGGAGTTCCTGCGCACGGTCCAGAGACTGGAGGGCCTCGAGCAACGAAGCACCTTCCTCCAGGCGGCGCGTGGCGGTGGCGGCTTGCTGGATCATCACCCGGTTGTCCGTACATTCGGCAGCCAGGCCGATGGCGGTGCTTTCCGGCACCCCGGCATCCAGCAACGTGGCCAGCATGGCGGCGAAGTCCCGCTGCAATCGTTTTCGTCGCCACGGCATGCGGATCGCGCCCCAATCCATGATCGGTTGGAGGAAATCGTCGCCCCAGTGCTTCAACCGGGGCCCGATCGCAAACACGAAGATCAGCAACCACAGGAGCAATGTAAGGCCGATCTCGATCGCGGCCCCCCAAGTGGTCCCGCGGACGACAAAATCCAGGAAAGTAGTTTCTTCCAAACCCATTTCGTGAGCGATCATCAGGAACTGCGGAAAGATGAAGATCTTCAGGAAAATGAACATGATCGGCAATACCGGCATCACAAAAACCAGCAGTAATAACAAGTAATTGAGTGCGCTGCGGGTTTGGGAAACCCCGTCGTGGAGCAAGCGCCGGCAGGCCGGCAGGATCTTGCGCAAGTCGCCCAATTGCGCGCCGGCTTTCAACATGGCAACGATCTGCGGCGGCAGGAGGGATGGCACGCGAACCAGGGCTTCCTCGAACCGCAGTCCGCTTTCAAGGTGCGCCGCCAGTAAATGGAATCGCGGGCCCACACTCCGCTCGCGGCTGAGCGAAATGCTGACAATCGTTTGCTCGGGCGTGGTTCCGGACTTGAGCCCGATTTCCAACAGGTCCAACAACAGTCGCGCCCGTTCTTTGCGCCGCAGCGGCAAACTGACGACGTAAAAAACGCCGTAGGGCAACGCCAGCACAAACAGCGAGACGATCAACAGGCAAACTGCCAGCAGCCAAAACGCCGCACTGTTGAAGGCTGTCTCGAAGAAGTAGTCCATGTTCGCCAAGTAATCGTTATTGGCCAATCCAGTTCATAGTCCAGCAACGCCGGTGATGAAAAAGTTCGTTCCCATTTAAAACATTGGCATCAGCAGCATATTCAGCGTCTGCACGAAACCCATAACGAACGGCAGCATCTGCGCGACGATCAACAGCCCCAGCGCGAGGATCGATACGGGCAAGGCCGCGTACAACGCCATTTCGATATGATGCATGGCCCGGCGATAATAAATCTCCGCGGCGTTGCGCAGTCCGCCGACCCAGTCTTCGCCCGCGCTGGCCACCAGCCACACAAACAGTGGCGGAACGACCTTGCCGCCGGCGGCCAGATCCGGGAACCGCGCTTGCCCGGCCGCCAACCGTTCCTGCCAGCGGGCCAGTTCCGGCTCCAACGGTTGTTTGGCTTCGAGGTGCCGCAATAGTTCAAGTGCCTCCCGGGGTTGGCATCCCTGGCTTAGCAGTAACGCAAAAGCCGCTGCGAATTGAGAAAGGCTGGCTTCCCGAAAGGCCGGGATTCTCCACCGCAACCATCGCCGGCACGGAGGCACCAACAAGGCCACGAGCAGTCCGACGGTGATTAAGGCAATCAGGGACACCGGCACCCATTGGGCCAGGGGAAACATCAGTTCACTGACGCTGGATGAGCCTCCCGCATTGAACAGATCGCTCATTACGCCCGGCTCGCCATAGTACAACGCCGTGAACAGGCTCGCCAGGGCGATGGACAGGATTAATGAAGTCACAAAGACAATCACCGGATAGACCATCAAACCTTTGAGCCGGGTCCAGACCGAATTGACCTGCTGATAGTAATCGCCCAGGAGTAGCAGGACGCCCGGCAGGTTGTTGCTCGCGATGCCCACGCGCAGCATGGCCACGTAAAACTCCGGCAGCCGCCGCGCCCCCAGCGCCTGTTCCGCCGGCGTGCCTTGAGCCAGATCGGCTTCGAGTTTTTCCAACTCGGTGCGTAGCGTGCCATGCCGCATGGTCGCGCAGAGCTGTTTCAACGCACCCTCCAGCGGCAGCCCGGACTTGAGCATGCCGGCCAACTGCTGATTCACAAACGCCAGTTCGTCATATTTCATTCGCCCAATACCCTTTCGCATTCCCGCAGATCCGTTACTCCGTCCCGTACCATTTCCTGCGCCGCCGTTTTCAAGGTGTGCGTCGGTTGAATGGCCGGTGGCCCATGAACGCGCATTTGGCCCCGGCTGGTTTCATCGGCGCGAAACCATTCCACCAAGGGCAGGCGGCCCCGGTAGCCGGTTTTCAAACAGGTATCGCAGCCCACGCCGGCACAGTCCGGACACAACCGCCGCACCAATCGCTGGTTCAAAATCAATTCCAACGCCGAGACAACTGCATGCGCGTCGGGACACAGTACCAACAGCCGTTCCAACACGCCCCGGCAGGATCCGGCGTGCAGCGTGGTAATGACCAAGTGCCCCGTCGAAGCCGCGCGCACAACAATGCCTGCCGTTTCTTCATCGCGGATTTCGCCTATGATCAGCACTTGCGGATCCTGACGCAACAAATGCCGCGCGGCTTTCGCGAACGTCAAGCCGCGCGCTTCGTTGACTTCGGTCTGCATCGTGCCCGGGATGATCTGCTCCACCGGGTCTTCGACCGTGATAATATGCTTTCCGCCCAATGCGGTCATGCAGGTTAGACAGGCGTGGATGGTAGTCGTTTTGCCGCTGCCCGCCGGTCCAGTCAACAGGATCAGGCCGGACGGCCGTCGCAGACACTGCTCCAGTTCGGCGCAGCTTCTGCCGGCAATTGAAGGTCGGACAGCGATTGGGCCGCCGTTTCGTGAAACAGTCGCAGCACAATTTTCTCGCCCGTGACCGTGGGATACGTGGACACGCGCAAATCATGATGCGTTCCGAGGTCCACCCGGTCAATGCGCCCGTCCTGCGGCAGCGACTCCTGGTAGGTTTTCAGTCGGGCCAGATATTTAATGCGGCCAAAGACTCGTTCCGCCAGATGCTTCCGGAATCGGTTGGGTGGGTGTCATGACGCCATCAAGGCGAAAGGCGACTTCGGCAATCTTGCCGACCATCTGCAAATGCACGTCGCTGGCGCCCGCGCGTTCCGCGGTGCGCACGAGTATCTCGAGATGTTCCGGGGCCGAGGCTGACGGTGATTTTGATGACTTGGCGTTCATGGTTGTGCGCGATGTAAGTGTCAATCAACATGTCGGGCGGGTCGCGAAAGGACAAGCCAAAGAATGCGCTTTGCGCTTGTGCCACCGGATTCTGGAGGCGCATGTTGAGGTCAATGAAACCAGTCTTCATTTGGCCTGCCAGTGACATAATCCAGACCTCGGGCGGGAAAGCCATCAGGCGTCATTCAAACGTCGTGAACCAGTCGTGCTGGCGAAAGCGGGAGCAAGCTCCACGCACTCCAAACGCTGCGCGAGGTTTGACCGGGTTGGTTGGCAAGGTCGCGCCAGCGTTTGGAGTGCGTCCAGCTTGCCGGCGCTTTCGCATGCAGGACGGTCGTGTGTGGTTGCAGGCCACGGCTTTTAGCCTCGGGCTGAAGAAGTCTCATGAATGCGGCAAAGCACCGCACGCACTCCATGATACGGAAGTTCTAAAGCGCAGGTCGGCTTGCCTCTTCCTCATCGTTGCCAATTGTCTTTGGGGCACCTTTGAACCTTCAGCAACCGTCGCGGCGCCCGCCGCTTCCGAAACCGTCTGGAGCGCTGGCCCGCACTTGTTCCTCGACGCGTCAATGGTTGTGGCTTCGTCAAACTTGCAGCGATCATTTTGCCCGCCCTCCCGGTTGCCCGATCCTGTGGTCACCGGCTACGAAGATGGCAATTTCCAACCTTACGTGACCGTGATTCAAGACGCCGCAACCGGCCGGTTTCGGATGTGGTACAACACGCCGCGCACACCACACAACGCCGGCGAATCAAGCCTCGCCCACCTCGAATCCAAGGATGGCATACACTGGCTGCGTCCCGCCCGGGTGCTCCGCGATCCGGCACCAATCCAATTTGGCGCCAGCATCATTGACGACGGTCCCAATGCCAAACCGCCCAAGCAACGATTCAAGTTCGCCTGGTGGAAGTCCGGCGGTCTGCAGATCGCCACCTCGCCCGATGGCCTCGCTTGGACCCCGCTCGTCTCCGGGGTGGTGCTGCCCGCCAATCACGACATCACCAGCATTCATTGGGATCCCTTGCGTCGTCGTTATCTGACGTTGTTGTCGTTTGTTTTGAATGACGGTCCCTGGCCTGGCCGACGGATTCCTTATGAGAGTGTCAGCAGCGACTTGGTTCATTGGCGCAAGCCGTGGCCGATTATCGCGCCGGAACCGAATGTTCCCCGCGAAAAAGGCCGGACTGAGTTCTACAGCATGAGCGCGGTGTTGGCTCGCGGCAATCTGCTGGTCGCCATGGTAAAAGTTTTGCGCGACGACCTGAACTGCGAACCGGATAAGACTGCCGCCGAACTCCATGATCCCGGTCGGCCACACGCGGGCATTGGCTACACCGTGGTTGCCTGGAGCCGGGACGGCGAGCATTGGGAGCGTGGCACGGAACCATTCCTGGATCGCAATCCGCAATCGGGAACGTGGGACCGTGCCATGGCCTGGATCGACGATCAGGTGTTAGTGGACGACTTCACTTATTTCTACTACGGCGGTTACCGCTGGGGCCACAAGGCCGACCGTTTCACCGGGCGTCAAATTGGCTTCGCCCAAATGCGGCGTGACCGTTACTTGGCTTATGTCGCCGGGGAGGAAAGCGGTTGGTTGCGCACCCAACCGGCGCGAATACACCAAGCGCTTCAAATGACGGTGAATGCCCAAGTCGATCCCGAGCAGGGCGAACTCCGGGTGCGGGTGGTCGAAGCCGGTGGCCGCGCTTTGGTGGGATTCGATTGGGAGGATTGCCGCCCTGTCCGCGGCGACCGGATCAACCATCCGATTGCCTGGAAGGGGCGCAACGCCACTTTGGAAGGCAAGCCGGTCCGATTCGAATTTCGCCTCAGCCACGGAAAGATGTTCGCCTTCGAGCTTCAGTGATCATTGCCTACACGAAAAGTGGTGGCAAAGCATGTTGGCTCGCTTTCGTCGTCCAATCATCATTTAGCGCCTCTTTTAAAACTCCAGCCGGTCCGTAGCAACCGACGTGAGGAGGCGCATTTTTCCTCGGAAAACCGCGATGCATCCGAGATGAATGAGCCTCCTTACGTCGGCTGCTACCATTTTTCAAACAGGCTTTTAGGGGCTGACTTTAGCGAAGTGAGATTGTTTCTGAGGTCGGGTTTTCGCGAGCTTCGCATACTTTGCGGTTAACTCACCGAGTCATTTCTTCAGCAAAGCAATCCGGTTCCGAAACCTTAGCTGCCTTCGGATTCTGGCCTTCGGTTTTCTACTCCGCTTTGTTGTCGCGCAAATTAGCCGAGGCCCTAAGATAGCGTCCGATGAACCAACGTCGGCGCGCCATTTTGATTGCGGGAATTGTCATCGGGGCCATCTGGCTGATGGCCTGGATTGGGCATCGCCTTGCGCTCAATTCCCGGATGACCGCGGAGAAGGTACGCCAGTACGTGCATTCGGTGGACTTCGGGAGGTTGTCCGGAAAGGAACGCGCCCGCGCGTTGACCGAGCTGGCCGACAAGTTGAATGCCTTGCCGTACGACGAACGACGGCGGGTGCGCATGCGGCGCGAATGGGAAGGCTGGTTTCCCCTGATGACCGAAAGCGAAAAGGATCAATTCATCGAAGCCACTTTTCCTGCGGGCATCAAACAGATGATCACGGCGTTCGAGCGCCTGCCCGAGGATCGGCGCCGTCGGGCTATTGACGAGTCACTGCGTCGGTTGCGCGAGGCCCAAGCGCAGGACGCCGAGCAGGCTGGACAGCCACCCGAGGCTGGTGGGCGAACCAAAGAGCCGCCGCCGATCAGCCCGGAACTGGAACAGAAGATCCGCACGTTGGGGCTGAAGACATTTTTTGCCGAGAGTTCGGCCCAAACGAAGGCGGAGGTGGCGCCGCTCCTCGAGGAAATCCAGCGGATCATCGAGTCGGGTGGTCGGATTCATCGGAGGCCGTTTAAGTGAGAGCCGAACAAACATTCCGGCATCGCGAAACGGCACGTGCCCCGTCGCGCCAGCGTTTGGAGTGCGTCCGGCTTGCCGGCGCTTGCGAATCGGAGCGCGCCGTTATCGAAGAATCTGCCGGGCGATTTGCTGACCGACGCCAAACCCGTAACGCAGAGTTGCACTCGGCTGACTCTGCTCGGCCAGTCTCACCACGAAAGCGGGAGCAAGCTCCGCGCACTCCAGACGCTGCGCGAGCTGCGAATGCCAACGATGCTGCGCTCACACGCAAAAGTTCGAACCCCACCGTGCCCGGCTTCACCCTGATTGAGTTGCTCCTGGTGATTGGGATTATTGCCATCCTGGCCGCGTTGTTGTTGCCCGTCATCAGCCGGGTCAAGGAACAGGGGCGGGCTACGGCGTGCTTGAGCAACTTGCACCAGGTGGGCATCGCGCTGCAATTGTATGTGCAGGACAATGATAACCGGCTGCCGGTGATGTACGACGCCTTGCTGAGCACCAACGCGCCGGCCACCACCAACCGCGCGACCATCGATTTGGTGCTCACCAATTACCTGGGTGCCCCCGGCATTCTGCGCTGCCCGTCCGACGACAAACAGTTGTTCGCGCAAACCGGCTCGAGCTACGCCTGGAACGTGCTGGTGAATGGACAGAATGCGGATCACTTGCACGTGATGGACCTGGATTTTGATCCGCATAACATCCCCTTGGTGTTCGACAAGGAAGGCTTCCACCGCGCCCGCGGCCAAGGGAAAGAGCTGAATTATCTTTACGCCGACGGACGCATCCAAAACCTGCTGGTCCTCGAAGGAACCCGCCGGCCATGATTGAATTGCGTCAAGTCACCAAGCGTTTTGGCCAGCGGTTGGCCGTGGACAACCTGTCGGTGCATGTGCCGACGGGGGAAATCTATGGATTACTCGGCCACAACGGTGCCGGCAAAAGTACGGCCATCGGCATGATGCTGGGCCAGGTCTGGCCGACGCAGGGCGAAGTGCGGCTGTGCGGTTTTGGCGTCACGACGCAGCGGCAGCGCGCCTTGCAGCAGGTGGGTGCCATCTTTGAAACCCCGGCGTTTTACGATTACCTCAGCGGTTGGCGGAACCTCGAAATTCTCAGCACTTACACCGCCCGGACGCCGCCGCAGCGGATTCGTGAAGTCATCGAGTGGGTGGGACTGACGGGACGGGCGGAGTCCAAGGTCAAGACCTATTCGCACGGCATGCGGGCGCGGTTGGCCATTGCGCAAGCCTTGCTGCCGGAGCCCAAACTGTTGATCCTGGACGAACCGGGCGATGGACTTGATCCCGAGGGTATCCATGAAATGCGGCAAACGATTCTACGGTTGCACCGCGAACTGGGGCTGACGCTCCTGCTGTCTTCGCATTTGTTGGTGGAAGTGGAACAATTGTGTACGCGCATTGCCGTGTTGAACCAGGGCCGGTTGGTGTTCGAAGGAACCCTGGCACAGGCGCAGCAGACGCAGCATTGGGTGCGGCTCGTTACCAACGACTTTGCCGCGGCGAGCGCGCAGTTGCGGCAGGCGGGTTTGATCGAAGCGGCACGAGACGACCAACGGGTGCGGTTGGCGGCTGGCGTGGGCGTCGATCAACTGGTGCGGCAGTTGGTGGAATGGGACTTTTCGATTTTTGAAGTGGCACCGGAGAAGCACACGCTCGAGGATTTTTACCTGGACTTGATGAAGCAACCTTCCACCGCTTCCAAACGCGACATGCCGGCAGGTGTGCAAACGTGAATCCAAACTCAACCATGAAGAAAGGCGTATCCCATGCCCACAGAACCCAGATTTGAAGCCAACGAAAACCATATCGTGCCGTCCCTGCGTGAAGTCGCACAGGCCAAAGGCATGAATTTCGCCGAAGTTGGTGGTCGCCATCCCAGTTGAGAACAATCGCTGGGTGGGCACCGACCGCCACCACGTGCTGGTGAGCGATGCCGCCGAGGTGGTGGAATGGCGCGTCGAAACGCTGAGCGAATTGTGTCGCGGCGACCATCAACCGCCGCCCCACCTGGACCGGTTTCCGCCGGAATATGTACCGCTCTTCTTTTACCTCGAGTCGCAAATCATCACGTTCTGCAAGGCCTTCGGCGATAAAAGCGATCAGGAATTCGAGGAAATCTATGGTAGTTTGCGGCGGCGTCCGGAAGGCCGCAGCCTGGGGCCATTGCACGATTTTCTCTGGCAGGTTTGCGCGGTGATGCTGGCCACCCGCATCGTCAGCCAGGCGGAGTTCGAAGGTGTGATTGGGGCTTTGTTGCGGTCGGCGAAACGCTGGGCCGTGCGCCCAATTTCGCGCAACTACATGAATTACCTGCACCAGACGGTGGAACGTGGTTTATGACGGGCGCGGAGACATCGAACGGGCGGCCGCGGATCGGGGTCATGTTCTGGCTCCAATTGCGCAACGAGTTGTGGAAGCTCTTCGGCAAGAAGCGCACTTACATCGGCTTCGGGATGTTCCTCGCGGCGCAACTGACCATCGTGCTCATCTTTTATTACAATGACAGCGCGCGGCGGCATTTGACGGCAGCCGGCGAAGAGTTCTTTTCCAGTCTCACCTGCGCCACGGTGATGATCCTGCCACTGGCCTTTATCCTCCTGCCGCTTTACGTGGCGTTGGTGGGCGGCGACCTGGTGGCCAAGGAAGCGGAGGACGGCACCTTGCGAATGATCCTCGCCCGACCCGTCTCACGCGTGCGGTTGCTGCTGTTGAAATGGTTCGCCGGGGTGATCTTTTCCGCCGGGCTGGTCGTGGCGCTGGGTGGCCTCGCGCTCTTGTTTGCGTCGATCTGGTTTCCGTGGAGCGATATGTATGTGCTGATTCCGGGCGAAATGATTTCCGCGTTCGATCCGGCTACCGGCTGGCAGCGTTACGTGAGCGCGCACTTGTTCATGATCATCAAGGCGGCCACGATCATTTCGCTGGCCTTCATGTTTTCCTGCTTCAACGTCAAACCCGCGGCGGCCACCATTCTGGCACTCTCATTTATTTTTGCCGACCACATCCTGCGGAGCATTCCCTATTTCGCAGACCTCAAACATTGGTTCATCACCTACCATCTCAACGTCTGGCAATACCTGCTGGCCCAGCCCATCCCGTGGTGGCGCGTGGGCGAATCGATGTGCATTCTTTTGGGATTTAACGTGACCTTCCTGGTCATCGGCTGCACCGCGTTTCACGTGCGGGACATTAAGTCGTGAGGGAGGGGATGCCGGATACCAGATGCCAGATACCAGATGCCGGATTGGGAAGGGTAGCTCCCAATGTCCGGTAGGATTCGGCGGAATATCGTCCGACCAGGCTGGTGCCGCCCTCTTGGTGGCGTTGCGGTTCATCAGGCCATTGGCCCGCCGCCATTACGCTTGAAATCTATTCGTGTCGCGTGGATTACCGTTCGCTGATCCGCAGTGCTATCGCGGGTCGTACTTTCAATTAAGGATCTTCACCGAGCCGCCGACGGACCCCGTGCCATACGATTTGCCATCGATCTCGAGGGTGGGTTGGACATTGGGGATTGGCCATTCTCTGGTCCTTGGATATTGGTCATTGGTCATTTCCCTGTCGCTGCTTTGCGGCATTTGTCATCGGCAAGGCAAGGGATGTTGTTACTTTGGCAAAATAGGTGAGGGCACTTCGGGGACGGAAAACCTAGTTTGGAACCACGATGACCGGTGGAGTTTTCCGGGTGTTGTTTTCTGCTCCCGCGGAGGGTTCGAAACGAACCAACTCAGCCCGAGACGGGCATTCGGCCCGGCAATCATCGTGATGCTGGAAGGCATCGTTCGCAGTGGTTGACTGATTTTTACTGAATAATGAGCACGAAACAATACACGACAATCGATGGCAATGAAGCGGTGGCCTACGTATCCTATCGCCTCAATGAAGTCATGGCTATTTATCCCATCACCCCGTCTTCGAACATGGGCGAATGGTGCGATCAATGGGCGGCGGAAGGCAAAAAGAACATCTGGGGCACGATCCCCTCGGTGGTGGAAATGCAGAGCGAAGGCGGTGCCGCCGGCGCCATCCACGGCGCCCTCCAGACCGGTGCGCTGGCCAATACCTTCACCGCCTCGCAAGGATTGCTGCTCAAGATTCCCAACATGTTCAAGATTGCCGGCGAACTGCTGCCGACCGTCTTCCACATCACCGCCCGCTCGGTGGCGACGCACGCCCTCTCGATTTTTGGCGATCACAGTGACATCATGGCCGCCCGCTCGACGGGTTTGGCCATGCTGGGCGCCGCGTCGGTGCAGGAAGCCATGGACTTCGCCTTGATTGCGCAGGCGGCGACGTTTCAGTCCCGGATTCCTTTCGTGCATTTCTTCGACGGGTTCCGCACCTCCCACGAGGTTCAAAAGATCGAGATGCATCCCTGACGAAGTCATGCTGAGCATGATGGACGATGGACGCCATCGCGGCCTACCGGAATCGCGCGATGAGCCCGGATCGGCCGGTCCTGCGCGGCACAGCGCAGAATCCCGATGCCTTCTTTCAGGGGCGCGAAGCGGTGAATCCTTACTACGACGCCTGCCCGAAAATCGTGCAAGAGGTCATGGACGAGTTTGCCCAAAAGACGGGCCGAACCTATCCAACTTCCAATACGAAGGCGCCCCCGATGCCGAACGCGTTGTTGTGTTGATGGGCTCTGGCTGCGAAACGGCGCACGAAACCGTCAAGCACCTCGTCAAACAGGGCGAAAAAGTGGGCGTGCTGAAAGTGCGCCTCTATCGGCCGTTCGATACGCAAGCCTTCCTCGCGACCATCCCGGCGTCGGTCAAGGCCATCGCCGTGCTGGATCGCACCAAGGAACCGGGCGCATCCGGCGAGCCACTGTACCAGGACTGCGTGGCCGCGCTTAATGAGGGACTGGTCAACGGCTGGGGCAACCTCAAGGCCATGCCGAAGATCGTCGGCGGCCGTTACGGGTTGTCCTCCAAGGAATTCACGCCGGCGATGGTCAAAGCGGTGTTCGACAACTTGACGGCCGCCCAGCCGAAAAACCATTTCACGGTCGGCATCCACGACGACGTGTCCAACACGCAGCCTGCCCGTTCGATGCGGAATTCTCGACCGAATCGGACAACGTCATCCGCGCCATGTTCTACGGCCTCGGCGCGGACGGCACGGTGGGCGCCAATAAGAACTCGATCAAGATCATTGGCGAGGGCACGGACAATTACGCT
This sequence comes from uncultured Verrucomicrobiae bacterium, assembly GCA_963788655.1. Taxonomy (GTDB): domain Bacteria; phylum Verrucomicrobiota; class Verrucomicrobiia; order Limisphaerales; family JAFGQR01; genus JAFGQR01. The sequence continues at coordinate 95,451 of CAWBHS010000087.1, forward strand.
CAAGGCTATTTCGTTTATGATTCGAAGAAGTCCGGTTCGATGACCGTCTCGCACCTGCGCTTCGGTCCGGAGCCGATTCGCTCGACGTACCTGGTCACCAAGTCGAATTTCGTGGCCTGCCATCAGCCGGGCTTCCTGGAGCGGTACGACATGACCAAGAGCCTGGTGCCCGGCGGCACGTTCCTGCTGAACACGCCGTTCGCGAAGGAGAAGATCTGGTCGAACATGCCGCACGCCGATCCAGGAGGATTGATCGCAGAAGAAAGCCAAGTTTTTCGTGATCGACGCCACCAAGGTGGCGCGCGACAGCGGCATGGGCGGGCGCATCAACACCATCATGCAGGTCTGTTTCTTTGCGCTGTCCGGCGTGCTGCCGCGCGACAAGGCCATCGAGGCGATCAAGTATTCGATCAAGAAGACCTACGGCAAGAAGGGCGAGGAAGTCGTCGCAGATGAACCTCAAGGCGGTGGACAACACGCTGGAGCACCTGCACGAAGTGGCGCTGCCCATTCAGCGTCAACGGCCCCGGCGCCTGCTGCCGCCCGTTTCTCCTGAGCGCACCGGAATTTGTGCGGGACGTGCTGGGCAAACTCGTCGGCGGGTTTGGGCGACGATCTGCCCGTCAGCGCGTTTCCGTGCGATGGCACCTTCCCGACCGCCACGGCACAATACGAGAAGCGCAATCTGGCGTTGGACATTCCCGTGTGGGACGAAAAGGTCTGCATTCAATGCCTGAAGTGCGTGGCGATTTGCCCGCACGCCACCATTCGCGCGAAGGTCTATGAACCCGGCCAACGCTGGATAAGGCGCCGGCGACCTTCAAATCGGTTGACGCCCGCGTACCCGGATTCAAGGGCCTGAAGTTCACGCTTGCAGGTGGCGGCGGAGGACTGCACCGGCTGCGCGTTGTGCGTGGACGTTTGCCCGGCCCGCAACAAGACCGAAGCCAGGCTCAAGGCCATCAACATGCGGCCGCAGGCGCCGTTGCGTCTCGCGGAGCGCGAGAACTGGGACTTCTTCCTCGAACTGCCCGAGATGGATCGCCGCAAGATCAAGATGACCACAGCTGCGGTCAGCAGCAGGTCATGCAGCCGCTGTTCGAGTTCTCCGGCGCCTGCGCCGGTTGCGGCGAGACGCCTTACATCAAGATGCTCTCCCAATTGTTTGGCGACCGGGCCGTCATCGCCAACGCCACCGGTTGCTCCTCGATTTACGGCGGCAACCTGCCGACGACGCCGTACGCGCAAAACCCTCGAAGGCCGCGGTCCGACGTGGTGCAATTCGCTGTTCGAAGACAACGCCGAGTTTGGCCTGGGCTTCCGCGTCTCGATCGACAAGCAGAAGCGAGTTTGCCGAAGAACTGGTGAAGAAACTGGCCGGCGTGGTCGGCGAAGATCTGGCCGACGCCATCCTGAAGGCCGATCAATCGGACGAAGCCGGCATTTACGAGCAGCGTGAACGCGTGGCGGCGTTGAAACAGAAGCTGCATGGCAACGCTTCGACCCGAAGCCCGAAGTTGCTCACCGCCGATTGCGGATCAATTGGTCAAGAAGAGCGTTTGGATTCTCGGCGGCGACGGTTGGGCGTATGACATCGGCTATGGCGGTTTGGACCATGTGCTGGCCAGCGGCCGCGACGTGAATGTGCTTGGTCATGGACACGGAGGTCTATTCCAACACTGGCGGCCAGATGTCCAAATCCACGCCGCGCGGCGCCGTGGCCAAGTTCGCCGCCGGCGGCAAGCCAATGGGCAAGAAAGATCTTGGGCTCATCGCCATGACCTACGGCAACATCTACGTCGCCAGCGTGGCGATGGGCGCCAAGGATGAGCAAACCCTCCGGGCCTTCATCGAAGCGGAATCCTATCCGGGGCCGTCGCTGATCATCGCCTACAGCCATTGCATTGCCCATGGCATTGCCCTGGACCTGGGCGTGGGCATGCGGCAGCAAAAGATGGCGGTGGAAACCGGCCAATGGCTGCTTTACCGCTATGATCCGCGCCGCACCGCGGCCGGCGAGAATCCGCTGCAGCTCGATTCGCCCGGCCGCCAAGGCCAAGGTGCAGGACTACCTGCTCTCGGAAAACCGCTTCAAGATGCTCACCAAGAGCCGGCCGGAAGAAGCCCGGCGGCTGTTCGAACTGGCGCAGAAGGACGCCGATGCGCGTTGGGAATTCTATGCGTATCTGTCTTCCCGCAAACCCGGTGGCAACGGCCAGCCCACCAAACCGGCGGCAACCGCTTCGACAACCGCCTAGACTTACTGGCCCCGGTTTTCCGCCAACCGCGCGGAAAACCGGGGCGATTCGTTTGCACATCTAAACCAACAACCTGATTAGACCATGGACCTGACAACTACTTATCTAGGGCTCAAGTTACGCAACCCGCTGGTGCTTTCCGCATCGCCGCTGTCCGAAAATATGGACAACCTCAAGCGGGCCGAAGAAGCCGGCGCCGCCGCGGTGGTGCTGCAATCCTTGTTCGAGGAACAACTCAAGTTTGAGAGCGAGGAATTGGATTATCACCTGTCGCACGGCACGGAAAGCTTCGCCGAGGCGCTCAGTTATTTTCCGGAACCCACCGAGTATCACCTGGGACCTGAGGCTTATCTCGAACACATCGCCAAGGCGAAAGCCACGGTGCAAATTCCCGTTATTGCCAGCCTCAACGGAGCGTCCGCGGGCGGTTGGACGGAGTATGCCCGGAAGATCGAACAAGCCGGCGCCGACGCCCTGGAACTGAACATTTATTACATCCCCACGGACTTGAATTTGTCCGCCGCCGAAGTCGAGCAAACCTACCTCGACATTCTCAAGGCGGTAAAATCGGCGGTCACCATCCCCGTGGCGGTGAAGTTGAGTCCGTTCTTCAGCAGCATGGGCAACATGGCCAAGCGCCTGGATGAAGCCGGCGCCAACGGCTTGGTTCTGTTCAACCGGTTTTACCAACCGGACATCAATCTCGAGACGCTCGAAATCGAGCACTCCATTTTGTTGAGCACCCCGCAAGCCCGCCGGTTGCCGTTGCGTTGGATCGCCATGCTTCATGGACGCATCCAGGCGGACATGGCGGCCACCAGTGGAATTCACAATGCCCAGGACGTGCTCAAGGTGCTCATGGCAGGAGCCAGCGCCACGATGCTCTGTTCAGTTATCTACAAACATGGCGTGGAGTACCCGAAAGTCATCGAACGCGAACTGAGCAAATGGATGGAGGAGCACGAGTATGAATCGGTGCAACAACTCCAGGGCAGCTTGAGTCAGAAGAATTGTCCGGACCCGAGCGCCTTCGAGCGCGCGCAGTACATGCGAATCCTTACCACTTGGCGACCGGCCCAAGTGGTTTGAGCAGCTTTCAATGCCGGGCAGGTCTGGGAATTCGCGTGATGAGTGCGACGCAGGCTTGCCCGGCTCGATCCTGGACACGGCAAGCTCCGCTTGAAATCCTGGCAGGCTTTAGCCGCTGCCGAAGATCATTGAAAGCACAAGGAGACGGCATTACTGGAGACGCATCGAAATAAGCGGAACTATTTTGGTACGTCCCCAGTCGATTTTGGGTGCGACAATTTCCGTAAAGCCTTTCACAAATTGGGCAAAGCCATCGGCCCCGCGGGATGTTTTATTCCCTTACCTAACTGAGTGAGTTTAACCAAGTCATTCATCGTGAACCAAACCGTCGAAACAGAGCGGGAAATGAAGAAGTCGGACTCCGGCGCCGCCCCGGAAAACCGCGAGACGGCCTTTGGCTTTCCGCGCAACTTCCTCGATAACCACTTCGTATATGTTGTGGTTTCGCCGCGCGCCCGTGGATTATCCATCGGCATCAACATGAATCCCGACAAACGCTGCGATTTCAGTTGCGTTTATTGTGAAGTCAATCGGGACGCACCGGGCCGCGATCCCCAATTGGACGTGACGCTCATGGAATCCGAACTGGAGCACACGCTCAAACGTGCCTACCAGGGCAAATTGCAGGATCTGCCGCTTTACCGGAATCTTCCCGTGGACCTGCTCGAGTTGCGTCACGTGGCGCTCAGCGGCGACGGCGAACCGACGCTCTGTCCCCATTTTGCCGAGGCGGTCCATGCCGTGGTGCATGTGCGCGCCCGCGGCCAGTTTCCCTTCTTCAAAATGGTGTTGATCACCAATTGCACCTGGCTGGATTTGCCGGCGGTGCAGCAGGGACTGAAGTCATTTACGCGGCAGGACGAAGTCTGGTGCAAGCTCGATGCCGGCACGCAGGAGTATATGAACAAGGTAAACCGGCCCGGGGTGACCTTGGAAAAAATCCTGAGTAACATCCTCCTGCTCGGTCGGCAACGGTCACTGGTCATCCAAAGCCTCTTCCAATCGCACGATGGTGAAGAACCACCCGATTACGAAATCCAGCAATACGCCTTGCGGTTGAAAGAACTGAAAGACCAAGGCGCGGATATTTCATTGGTTCAGATTTACTCCGCCACTCGCCCGGTGTCGCACGCCCTCTGCGATCATTTGCCGCTCAAGACCCTGTCCCGAATTGCCCAGACCGTTCGCACCGTCGCCGGCCTGAACGCGGAAGTGTTTTAGGCGTGACCATTCAGTAGGACAGACGTCCCGCCGGTCTCGAACGGCCGCCAGCCAGGGATTTGGGTTACAGCGGCCAAACGTTCTCAACGTTACCAAACAGTGACGAAAGCCCTCGGCTATTCGAGACCGGCGAGACGCCTGTCCTACAACTCGGAACCGCTTCATTGATACTCCGGCCGCTGGATACAGCCTACAGATTGCGGTCGATCATCTCCAGCGTAAGAGCCACGTAGCAGGTGACGAGCACGGGATCTTTTTCCCACCACCGGCCATTTTCGTTGACCCACGAGCCGTCCTTCTGCTGGAGATTGAGCAACCGCATGGCCAGGTCTTTGCGCCAGTCGATGGTGCGGCCATCGGCCAGCTTCAAGTCCTTAACCCCGTAGGCGGTCAAGGCTTTGGTCATGGTGTGAAAATAGTAGAACAATCCTTGCATTCCCATTCCGGGATTTTCTGCGAGCGTATAATTCTGCCGCAGCCAATCGAACACTGCCTGCACGCGCGGGTCGTCCGGTTTGAATTGGGCGTAAATGTAGCTCAACAATCCCGCGTAACTGATGCTGCCATAGGACCGCAACGCCACGCGCCCGGTGACAGCGTTCGTGACTTCTCCGGCTTTGCTGTTGCCGGGGTAATAGACGAAGCCGCCTTTGTTCGCGGGATCGTCCGAAGCCCATTTCTCCGGGTTGTAGCCGGGTAGGTTTTGGCAGCGTTGCAGGAAATGGATGGCGGCCGCCCAATTGAGGTCCTTGGCTTCCGCCGGATTTTGATCGGCCACCAGGCGGCGGCTGTAATAGAGCGCCTCGAGTGCTTGCAGCGTGTTGCTCATGTCGGAGTGTTCGTAGGAACTCCCATAGCCGACCCCGCCATCGAAGGGCGTGTCAATCTTGCCCTGCTCGCCGAAATCCCGTTGCAGGCCCACCAGGAATTGCCGCGCCCGGCGCAGGATGGAATCATACTTGTCATTTCCCGTGGCCAGCAACGCCATCATGCTGAGCGCGGTGTTGTAGGTCACCAGTTGGCCGCGGTGAATGCTGCCATCCGGCTGCACACTGGCCAGCACGTAGGCGAATCCCCGTTGCAACCACGGCGGTTCCTCCCGCTTGAACTTTTGGTCCGGCGCCCCTTCGAATGCCATCAGCGCCAGACTGGTCACTGCCGGATGGTCCGGCGTGGACCACCAGCCGTTCGTGTTTTGATTGGCCTGAAGCCAGGCCAGTCCCCGGTCAACCGCATGTTGGAGTTCGTTCTTGAACGAAACATCATGCGTGAACACGGGAGGGGAGGGTTGGGTTTCGGCGGCGGTGCCAGCCAGTGAAGCAACACCGGCAAGCAGGCAGGCGCCGGCAATTAGTCGAAAGGTGTTCATCGATTGCATTGGGACCATTGTTAGCGGTTAACGTTGATTGAAGCAATGGACGGGGGAGCATTGGCAGATGTTCATCACTGGTCTTTGGCGGGTGATCGCGGCGAGGCCGCCGGCACGGCTGGCAGTGTTGGCGGGACATTGGTGGCCAGCAATCGAATCGTCACCGTGATCGGCGTCTCCAACGCCGGCAGGCCATTGGACCGCACCATCCATAGTTCATCGTCATCGTGACCGGGCCGGGGATTGTTGATGATGGCGTTCGGATCGGTGATCAACGAGACGATCGAACCGTCGAGCTGGGCGACGAACGAGCCTTCGAACATTCGCGAGCCGATTGTACACCCACGGGCCAGGGCTCAAGCGTGACCGGGTCTTGCGGTTCCACACCATGGTTTCACCGGATTGCCGGTGTGGCTTGTCCGCGCGCGCCCAACTTGTTTCGATTTGCACCGCGTCCCCTGGCAACGGACGGTCTGGCTCCTGCGGAAACGCATTGGTACCGGCGCCCTTGGCCCCCAGCAGCAGCATCGCCAGGTGGATTTGATAAGGATCGACATCCGTGCGCAACACGCTCTCGTGTGTTTTGCCGAAAGTAGCCACCAGAAAATATTCCACGATGCCCTCGTTCATGTTCAAAACGCTGGGAAACGTGATCGAACGCTGCCGTTTGTCCAGACGAACCATCCCAATTTCAAACGTGTCCGGTCCCACCTGCCGGAGGGGGGCATTGGTCGGCAATGCGGCAAGTGCCGGGGGCGAAGAATCTGCCGGTTCCGGCGCGTCGGCGCCCAAGCCAGGAGGCGTGGCCGCGAACACAAAAATATAAATGCCCACGGCCAACGGCCAGGTTGGGTGCTTAAGAATGATGGCCATGCGTCTCAAATCGTCATCGATTGGTTGAGTCAAACCATCGGGGAACCGAAGCCGTTGTCAAGGCTGGAGCATGTCGGCCAGTGCATGTCGGGCGAACCGGCGGCGCTTCGGTTTCCAAAGGTAAGTGAGCCCGCCGCAGGCATCGTCGAAAGCCGTCTGTACATTGCTATTATCCGCGTTGCGGCCTTGGGGAGCCACAGACAATCCGCTCACGCCAACAGCTTACCGATGTCCACTCGTTTTCGCGCCGGCGCGGAGCCTCGCCAGTCCAAGATCCAGCCTTGTCCTCACCTTCATTGATGGCCATCTGCACTCGGGACGGCGCGGTTCCCGGCTTCCCACCGTTTCGCGGATTTTTATTTGCGGTGCTTTATGCGGGCCAGTAGGCTGCCCCCGTTTTGGCGGTGGCATCGACGCTGCTGCGAGCTTGGCAAATTATGAGAAATGAGCCCCTCTCTGGTAAGGAAGTGTCGGAGTTGGTCACTGGTTTGCACCGGCTGGCCCACAATTTATGGTGGACCTGGGATCAGGAAGCGCAGGAGATTTTCCAGGAACTCTCCCCGCGCTGTTGGCAGAACCTCTACCACAACGCCGTGGCCGTGCTGCACGAGGTCTCCGACTACGAGCTGCGCGTGCGGCTCCAGGACCCGGTTTTCAGTGACCGCGTCCGCGAGGTGCTGAAGGCATTCGAGGAGTATCTGGCGAGCCCGAACACGTGGTGTCAGGCCAATGCCCCGGCCCTGGGCAAGAATCCCGTGGCCTATTTCTCCGCCGAGTTTGGTTTTCACGAAACCCTGCCGATCGCGGCCGGCGGACTGGGCGTGCTGGCGGGCGATCATGCCAAATCGGCCAGCGATCTGGGCCTGGGCTTCGCCGGCATCAGCCTGTTTTACCGCGAAGGCTACTTCATGCAGGCGATCGACCATGACAATTGGCAGACCGAGTATTACACGCTGCTGAATCCCGCCGAACCTGCCCGATCGAACCGGTGCTGAATGGCAAGGGCGAACCGGTGGTTTGCGACGTGGAAATCGGGCTGAACAAAGTCTTTTTCCGGGCCTGGCGGGTCAATGTGGGGCGCGTGCCGGTGTATCTGCTGGACGCGAACCTGCCCGAAAACGAACAGCATTTCCGCGATCTGACCCTGCGCGTGTATGGCGGCGACAGCACCACGCGCATCATGCAGGAAATTCTGCTGGGCGTCGGCGGCGTGCGCCTGCTGCGCGCGCTGGGGTGAGCCTCGGTGTTCCACATGAACGAAGGGCATGCCGCGTTTCTCACGCTCGAATTGATCCGCGAAAAGATGGCCGGCGGCGAAGCCTTTCCAAGACGCCATCGAGCAAACCACGGCAACGAATGCATCTTCACCACGCACACGCCGGTGGAGGCGGGCCACGACCGTTTCGGGGCCAACTTGATGCATTACGCGCTGCAACCGGTTCATCGAAACCGTCGAAGCTCGGTTTGCAGGAAATCATGCCGACTGGGACGCGTGACCCGGAGAACGCGGACGAACCGTTCTGCATGACCGTGCTGGCGCTGAAACTGTCGCGGGCCGCCAACGGCGTCAGCGAATTGCACGGCCGGTCAGCCGGCACATGTGGCACGTCGCCTGTACCCGGACCGGCCCGTCGAGCAAGTCCCCATTGGCCACATCACCAATGGCATTCACCTGCTGGCTGGATGAAGGGCACGGTGCGGCGGTTCTGGCGGCGCAAGTTGAGCCCTCGAGGAACGGAACCTGTAGCCCCCGCGCAAGCCAGCGAAGAATCGACCTTTTGGCAGCACAAACCGATCGAGCATTGGGAAACCGAAGTCAATGCGCCGGAATTCTGGAAGCGCATGGCCGATCCGAATTTCATCACCGACGAGGAAATCTGGGCGTTGCGCTATCAAGCTGCGGCGCGAACTGATCGAGTTTGCCCGCCGCCGGCTGCTGTTTCAGGGCCAGCGCATGCAGCCAGCGGCGACTTCATCGCGTTTGACCAACTGCTGAATCCCGACGCGTTGACCATCGGTTTTGGCCGGCGGTTTGCCACTTACAAACGCGCTCCGCTGATCTTCCAGCAGTTCGACAACATCGTGAGACTGGCCCGCGACAAGGAGCGTCCGATCCAGTTCATCTTTGCCGGCAAGGCGCATCCGCGCGATGACGACGGCAAACGGTTCATCCAGCACATCATTCACCTCAGCAAATACAGCGAACTGCAAGGGCACCTCGTGTTCCTCGAGAACTACGATGTCCACGTGGCGCGCCAGATGGTTTCCGGCTGCGACGTGTGGCTGAACAACCCGCGCCGTCCGCTGGAAGCCTCGGGCACCAGCGGCATGAAATCCGGCTGCCACGGCTGTCTGAACATGAGCATTCTCGACGGCTGGTGGCGCGAAGGCTACGACGGCGAAAACGGTTTTGCCATCGGTGACGACGCGCACCCGGACAACGTCGAGGAACAGGACCGGCGCGACAGTGCCAATCTGTACCGGGTGCTCACTGAAGAAGTCATCCCGCTGCTTCTATGACCGCGACGAACAGGGCATTCCGCGGAAGTGGATTCAGAAAATCCGGCACGCCATGGTGACGCTGGTGCCGCAAGTTCACCACGTGGCGCATGGTGCAGGAATACACCCAGAAGTATTATCTGCCGAAGTAGGCGGCAGCGTGCTGCCGGCATCTTGCCGGCAGATCGAACGGAAGAAGACGCCCAGAATTGCCAAGAAACGCTGAGCGCATCAGACGCCTCAGCGGGGTGGCATCGGTTCGGATGTTGCTGGTGCTTTCGTTTATGCCAGTGGGACGCCAGCAACGTGTTGCCAGCATCCTGCCGGCAGTTGGGAGCGGCCCGTTCCGAATTATAGTCCGCCAGTCGCTTGCACGCCGCCCGGGCACTCGTTCCTTCCGGCGAGACGCCAGCAGCACGTTGCCAGGGCGGCCTTAAACGAAGAATCCGTCCGGCACCACCATCTTGAACTTCGGGATACGGGCGATCACCGTTTGGCCTTGGTCGTCGATTCCCAAATAACTGCCTTCCGCCTCGGCCCAACGAGAGTTCAACAAATGAAAACTGTTGTAACTGAATTTCTCGCCGGGCGGAATCACCGGGAACTGGCCCACCACCCCGTCGCCTTCAACGGCAGTGGTTTCCCCTTGATCGCTGTTTACCACCCATTTCCGTCCTTTGATGGTCACGGCGGATGGGGTGCCATTGTGAATGCTGACAAAATACACAAAGCAATACGGCCGCTCCGCCGGCGTCTGTGCCTCGGGGTGATACTCAACCCGGTCCACGGTTACCCGCAGCCCTTCCGGTTCAAAGACCGCTTTCTCGTTGTTCATGCGAATGCCTTCGGGATTGCGACAAAAAACTTGCTCCGAAACACGCCCCCGCGACCGCCAGTCCAGCCACGAGAAAATCGGTACCGGGCCGAAAGCGGTATTCCCACACCTGGCGTACCCGGCCCGTCGCCGCATCTTCCACAGCCAGCGCTTCGCGCATCCGGCTGGTGCCCCAATTGGGACCTCCAAAAAACCAGAGCGCCAACGTCCCCACGGCGATGGCCAGGGCCAGCAGTCGCAATTTCGTCACCATGCAAACAAAATAGCAAGTTGGTCCCAAAAGACACGCGGAAATCACAGCCGGAGAAAGTCATGGGAAAAATTTCGTGCAGCTTGGTTGGCCACCGTTCGTGGAATCTTGAAGGCCGCTGAACGTCATTCGGAGCAAGCTCAATTCCCCCGGCATACCGGAACTCAACGGGTCTGCCTGGCCAACCTGACCGGATCGTCTGGACAAACCACATCTCACGATCCGCGGACCTTTAACCAAATGCTGATCACGCTGTCTTTAGCGTCCACGGCTACCGAGATTGGATCGAAGGCTCATCGGGGAACAAGCATTGACTTTCGACAAGAACCGCAAATGATCACTGTCGATGAAGCGAGTGGGAAAACATCTCAAGGTGAAGTCGCAATGGGTCAGAAGTTCATCTCCCCTCAGTTCGCTGGTCAACCACATGAATCTGTCTGGCAGCCATCTTTCGCCCCTTTTCCCCTGGCGCAAGTACACAACCAGGACGGCGGAACCTTGGTGCCTGTTTGAATAGTAGCAGCCGACGTAAGGAGGCTCTGACTTCTAAGTTCCGGCGCCAGCGAAAATCCACGCAGTGTGAGCCTCTTTACGTCGGCTGCTACAACCGGAATGGATGTTTTCAAACAGGCTTTTCGAACCCTGACAGTTCTGACACTGATCGTTGTTTGTCTGAGCCTCAGCGTTGTTGCCTCAAGCGCCGCGTCCAGTCTTGAGGTCAGCTCGAATGGACGGTTTCTGATCCGCCAAGGAGGCGCGCCCTTATTTCTGGCAAGGCGACACGGGCTGGGGATTGTTCAACCTGGTGGGCTTGAGCGCGGCGCAGGATTATCTCGAAGACCGAAAGTCGAAAGGATTCAATGTCATCCAGGTGTTCCTGACTTCCAAATGGATGCCGACGAACATCCTTGGCCAAGCCCCGTTTGTGAACAATAACCTGAGCCAGCTTGACTCCGGGTTCTTTGACCACGTGGAAGCGGTCCTGCGAAAGAGCGAATCGCTCGGATTGTTTATTTGCCTGGGAGTCGGTGAACCGTTCCGGCCCGATGCGCTGTACCGCGTCACCACTCCGGCGCAGGCCTACGATTACGGCTGGACGCTCGGCCACCGCCTGGGGAGCTATACAAATCTGATTTGGAATCTCGGGCAGGATTGGTACGCGGTCCGCGATGGGGTCGATAGCCGTCCGCTGATTCGTGCGACCGCCGAGGGCATCGCCGATGCGGTGAATGGCGAGCGGGGCTTTGATGGTCGTGCGGATTACTCGACCACACTTATGAGCTTATCACGCTTCCACCTCGTCGTCGCAATGGTTTCAAAAGGATGATTGGCTCGACTTCAACATGGTCCAGACCTGGAAGTTCGTTCACCGAATCGTGAACGCGATCACTCACGATTACGGTTTAAAGCCCGTGAAACCAACGCTCTTCGCCGAAGGCGCTTATGAAGATGGCGAACTACGGTAACGGCGCGCACTGGGTCAGGCCGCAACTGGAGCGGATTCAAGCCTACTTGGGTGTCTTCGCGGGCAGCTTTGGTTACACTTACGGCGCCAATGGGCTTTGGTCATTTTACGAACCGGGACGCAAACCAGTCGAGAAGTGGTCTTCACCGCCGTGGCGAGCAGCCTTGAAATTCGAGGCGGGCGGCCAGATGCAATATGTGCGCCGCCTGATCGAGTCGAGGCCCATGCTGGTTCGCATCCCTGATCCGATACTGATTGCCAGCGATGGGAACGGCCAGAACGAGTTTCCAGCCCAAGCCACTCGCGGGGAAGATGGCAGTTACGCGTTTGTGTATCTGCCGAGTTCGCGCCCAGTGACGATCCGAACGCAACGGCTTGCCGGCACTACGCTCAAGGCCTATTGGTTCAGCCCGCGCGACGGGAAGTCCCAGTTGATTGGCACCTTTTCTAAATCGAACCAGCGAAAGTTTGTGCCCCTGTCGAACGGCGGCACCAGTAACGACGATTTGGTGCTGGTGCTGGACGATGCGGCCCGCCGCTTCCCACCACCTTGAACCAGCCTATGAACTTCATCAAATTGCTTTCCATTCCGACCGTCCTACTCACGAGTTTCGCTGCTCCCGGGGCGGAGTCCAACGCTCCCTATCCGCGCAGCGAAGTATTTTCCGGCCTCACGTTTCATCGCGAGACACAGCAGCGACTGGCGGAAGGCAGCGATATCTGGAACTGCACTTGGGCCGCCGACGGGAACCTCTACGCCACGTGGGGCGACGGCGGAGGATTTGGCGGCACCGACAGCAAGGGGCGGGCTTCGCTGGGCGTCGCGTCGATCCGCGGGATTCCACCGGAGTGGCAAGGCATCAACGTTTGGGGCGGCGTCGATCCGCTTTCGCCTCAACCTCCGACCATCGGCAAAGCCTCGATCATTGCCGTAGGGGACGCGATCTACTTGTTTGCCAGCGAGCAGGGCGTTTGGAACCGTGCTCGTTTGTGGAAGTCGGCCGCTCACGGGCGGACGTGGCTGGACCGCGGCTGGATCTTCCCCAAGTCGCACAAGGTGTTTGCCTTTCCCGGTTTGGTTCAATTCGGTCAAGGCAACCGACTGAGTCCCGAGGGCTATGTGTATGGCTTTTCGGACAACGATCCCCAGCGGGTACATGACAACAATCTCTATCTCGTTCCGGGTCAAGGCCCAACAGATCGAGAACCTCGCCGATTACGAGTTCTTCTCGGGCACCGAGCAATCACCGCAATGGTCGCGGAAACTCGACGATCTGAAACCCGTCTTCACCAACCCGGCTGGGATTAGTTGGGGCACCACCTGTGTCTATCATCCGGCGACTGGGCGTTTCCTGTTGAGCGTGGGCGTTCACACGGAAAAGGGCGATTGGGGACTTTATGAAAGCCAACATCTTTGGGGACCGTGGCGGACGGTGGGATATGGCGCTGACTTCCCCGAGTGGACCTACACGCCGGCGGAGAAAGACCGCCCGGCCTACGTGCATTCGTTTCCGGCCAAGTGGATCAGTGCCGATGGCAAAACACTGTGGTGCGTCTTCGACCGCGGCGACCATTTCAACCTGGCCCGCTGCACTTTGAGCATCAAGGCGCGTTAACGGGCGGTTGTAATTGGGACGACGAGGGTGTGGCTTCAAATATGGGATGTTGAGATGTGCCCCAGGAGAAAGGGCTTGCGACCCACACCGTAGCGCCGGAAGGTCGTCGGTGATGAACCTGATGAAAACTCGAATCGGTCTGCGGCGGCGCCTCGCTGTGTTTCTCAACATCGTGGCCGTAGCTCTCGTAGCAAGCATGTCTGTCGCTTACTCCGTTGCTCGCGGCCACGGCTCAGGACACGCCCCGGCGGCCCAATGTGATCGTCGTGTTCGATGATCAGTTTCGTCCGGACTTGTGCGGGGCCTATGGCGGTGGTCAGAACATCACCACCCCGAACATCGATCGGCTGGCCCGTGAAGGAATCACCTTGGACAACGCCGTCTCGACGTGCCCGCTCTGCACGCCGTTCCGGGCGATGTTGATGTCAGGGCGTTACGGCACCCACACCGCCTCGGTCCTGAACTTCACCCAGTTCAACCCGAACCAGCCCACCATCGCCAAGGCTTTTCAACAGGGCGGCTACCGCACCGGCTTCATTGGCAAATGGCACCTGGCGGCCGGTTATTTGAAAAAGGCCGGCAAGTTCAAACCCAATCAAACGGCGATCCGCGCCTATCGCGAGCAGCATCCCACTTGCGATTTTGTGCCGCCCGGCCCGGAGCGGTTGGGCTTTGAATTCTGGGCGGGGTACAATTTCCACGCCAATTTCCGCCAGGCACCGTATTACCGCGACCAACCGGAATTGCTCATCATGAACGGCTACGAAACCGACGCGGAATTCGACATGGCCATGGACTTCCTGCGGGCGCAATCCCGCGCGAAGGAGCCTTGCTTCCTGGTGGTGGCGCCGCATCCGCCGCATCCGCCATTCACGCCCGCGGCGTGTCCTCCCGGTTACCTGGAGAAAATCCCCACCCACCTCGTCTGAGTCGCCGAACGTGCCGATCAATCATCCCCGGCGCGCGCACCCCCTGCAAATGCGCTGTTACCTGGCGATGGCAAAAAACTTCGATGACAACCTGGGGCGCCTGCTCCGGTTCCTCGACGAGTCGCGCCTGGCGGGCAATACCATCCTGGTGTTCACATCCGACCACGGCGAAATGCACGGCAGCCACGGGCGAACCGACAAAATGGTGCCTTATGCCGAGGCGGTAAACATTCCGTTGATCATCCGTTGGCCGGGACACATCGCCGCCGGCACGCGCACCCCCACGCTCGCGACGCCGATGGATCACCTGCCTACGCTGTGCGCCCTCGCGGGCCTGCCCATTCCGAATGGCATCGATGGCCTGGACCTCAGCCGCGAGATTCTTGGTCAAGGCACGGTGTCACGCGACACCGTGTTGATGATGAACTACAGCTCGCACTGGGACTACTTTCAGTCCGGAACCAGTTGGCCGGAGTGGCGCGGCGTTAAGACCCAACAATACACCTACGCCAAGTGGCTCACCGGCCAGGAGGAACTTTACGACAACCTGGCTGATCGCTACCAAATGACCAATCTCGTTGCCTCGCCCGACCATCAAGACATCCTCCGTCGGCTTCAGTCCCAACTGCAAGAGCTGCTGGCCCAGGCGGATGACCGGTTCTTGCCAGGCACTGCCTACGCCGATTGGTTCGACGACGAGCGCAACGTGATCCGCACGGCCTTGGGACCAGTCACCCGAACCACGCCAAACCCGCCCAAGGCTTCGCTCGAATCAAAATAGGATTACTGGCTTTTGTTGGGTTTGCTGGCGAGAGAAATGATCCGATGCCCGGAGGACTTTTGGCGGCGGCGCGCGTCGTCCAGAATCGTTCCCAGCCGCCTGGCACGCCAAGCGTGCTTGCCAATCATTGGCAATAGATATTTTCCATGGCGCATGAAGATGGATACCATGAATATTTCACTCCCCGGACCGATGGCGGAGTTTGTGCCGGCAACCGTGGAACGTGACTACGGCAACGCCAGCGAATTCTTTCGCGACCTGGTGCGGGAAAAGATCCGCAAGGAAGTCGAGGCCGATGTGCGCTTTTTGAAGGCAGCCACCCGTGGTGCGCCGGCGGGACCGGAGGACGCGGACATCGAGAAATCCTTCGAATCCAAAAACAGGTGCGAAAGGAAATCCGTGCGCGTCGTCATTGACGCCAATGTCGCTGCGGCGGGACTGCTCGTCCTGAGTAAACCGTTCGGTGTTGAGATTCTTCGGCCCGCAGCCTTTTTGAGGCGCATTACCGCTTGAGGCGGTCGCGTTCGGTTTAGAGCCTGTTTGAAAAATGGTAGCAGCCGACGTAAGGAGGCTCATTCATTTCGGGCGTGGCACGGTTTTCCGAGGAAAAATGAGCCTCCTCACGTCGGCGGCTTCGGACCGGTTAGAGTTTTAAAACAGGCTGCTAACGATTCTCCCTCTTACAGGTCAACTGGCCTCGGGTTCGAACAGATCCCAAACTTGATTCTCAATGGTGATGCCCACCAGTTTGTCGATGACGAACTGACCTTCCCGCGAGCCATTGAGTCGAGCAGCCAGCATCAGCCCCATGTTGGCCCCGGCCCCGGTCGATTCGGGATCGCCCATGGCAACGGCAGCTAAACCAGCATGAGGTTCCACGTGAGAGTGCATAAGGCGCCTCGGGTAAGCTTCAAACAACGTTTGCCAGATCCAGGCCTGGTTACCTGCACTGAAACTGACCGGGGGGCCATCTGAATTTCTGCACAACAGTCGGTGAGTCAAATTGCCGCGGCTTGCTTTCAATCTGGTCGTGGCCTACCCTGGCCGCGTTGTGAAACTGCCGTTCATCAATGTTGAAGAAGACATCGGCAAGGTCGTCGGGCGACGTACGAAAGCGCCGGATGCCTTCGAAAGCGGCATGAAGTTGCAGACGCTGGCGGCGCAGTTGCACACCTCTTTCAAGCATCGCTGGGCGCCAAAGGGTGTTTACCGTTTTAAAACCCATGAGGAAGCGGACGAATGGATGAACCGAATGCTGGCGCGAAGCCAGATCCCAAGGAGCTAGAGCCGCGCCCGCCAGTCGAGGCCGACCTCGTGGCCCTTGGCCGCGAATTAAATCAGCGTGGTGCTCGCTACGTCGTGGTGGGCGGCTTCGCGGTCATTGCCGCCGGCTTGCCCCGGATGACCGGGGACATTGACCTGATGGTGGCCGCGGACCGCGAGAATGAAGCCAAGATCTTCTCCGCGCTTTCCACCCTCCCCGACAACGCCGTCCGGGAGCTGCAACCAGGGGAGCTGCCAGCAATACCACGTTATCCGCGTGGCGGATGAAATTCTGGTGGATTTGATGTGCTCGGCTGGAGGTATTGACTACGAGGAAGCGGCCAAAGACGTGGTCGTGCGCGAGATTCAAGGCGTGCCCATTCCTTTCGCGTCGCCGCGTTTGCTGTGGCGCATGAAGGCGGTCACCCATCGCGAGAAGGACGCGGCGGACCTGGTCTTCCTTCGCTACTGGTTTGCGGAACGCGGGGAAAAGCCGCCGTGCGTTTGATGAAGAAGGGAGAAATCTGGCTTTCCTGTCGTCCGGCTGGAGGTAAAGTTGCGGTTAACGGATTATGAAAACCTATGCTGTCGCTTGGTGGAACTTGGAGAATTATTTCGATGTCGAAAATTCTGCGAATCGAACGGACAAACTGCAGCGCACGTTGAAGGGCGAGCTCAAGGGCTGGACCGAGGCCATCCTGGAACGTAAGACCCAGCAACTCGCCCGCATCATCCGCCAATTGAACGGCGGCCGGGGGCCGGATCTGATGGGTGTGTGCGAAGTGGAAAACCCGGCGGTGGTGCAACGCCTGGTTGGGGCGCTGGCCGACTTGGGCCGCCCGTACCAGATTGCGCATCACGATACTTCCGACGAGCGGGGCATTGACGTGGCGTTCCTTTATGATTCGAGCCTGTTCACGGCCGAGGAACAATTCTCCCACGTCATCGTCAAACGGTCGGCCACGCGCGAACTGTTCCAAGTCAACTTTCGCACCGCGGCCCAGCGGATGCTTGTGGTCGTGGGTAATCATTGGCCCTCCCGCTCGGCCGGCATTTATGAGAGCGAACCTTACCGCATCCTGGCCGGGGAAACGCTCAGCTATTTCTGTGAGCGCATCGAAGAGGTGCTCGGCGACGACACCCCGATCCTGGCCCTGGGCGATTTCAACGACGAACCCTCCAACCGTTCGCTGACCGATTACGCGCTAAGCGAGCGCAACCGCACCAAAGTGGTCTATGCCAATTCGCCCAAATTCCTGAACCTGATGTGGCCCCTCATGGCCCAGGGATTGGGCACGCATTACTACAACAACGACCCGACCCTGCTGGATCAATTCCTCGTCTCGGGCGGTTTTTTGAAATCGAAGGCAAAAGTGAAAGTCGTGGAGGACTCGGCCTCTGTCGTGCAACTCCCGGAAATGACCTCCACCAAACGTTACCCGGCGCCCATTCGCTTCGGACGGCCCTCGTCGGGGCTCGACCTGAATGGCTTCAGCGATCATTTCCCCATCGCTCTGATACTGCAGGAGAGCTAACCCATGTATTCGGGCATGAAGCGATTTGCTTGGGCCGGCTTATGGAGCAATCCCCGGCGGCGAAAATGGCTGCTCTGGAGCGGGGGCGCGTTCCTGCTTTATACCCTCGGGGGTTTCCTGCTCGTGCCGGCGCTCGTCAAATGGCAACTGCTCAAGCAACTTCCCCCGGCCACCCATCGCCTCGCCTCCGTGCGCGAGGTGAAGTGTAATCCGTTCGCACTGTCACTCACCGTGCGCGGGTTGGCGCTGACGGAGACAAATGGCGCGCCTTTCGCGGGCTTCGAGGAATTTTACGCGAACTTCCAACTCTCCTCGATTTTCCGGCTCGCTTGGACGTTTGACGCGCTTCGTTTGCAGGAGCCGCGCGCGGAAATCGTGCTGGCGAAGGATGGACAATTCAACTTCGCCAACCTGTTCGTCAACACCAACGCCCCGCCACCGTCTAAGACCGAGCAGCCAGCGGGGCTGCCGAGTTTGCTGATCTTTAACCTCGTCGTCACCAACGGCTACGTGGGCTTCGTGGACCTCACACGCCAGACGCCCTTTCATACAGCCTACGAGCCGATCAATCTTCACCTAACCCACTTCACGACGGAGCCGGATCGGCGCAGCCCGTATTCCTTCAAAGCCACGGGCGACAGTGGACGTTTGATCGCGTGGACCGGAACCATCACCGCGCAGCCGTCCGCATCGAGCGGCACGCTGCAAATCGAGGGCATCGCATTGCCGAAGTTTGCTCCGTACCTAGCCGACTTCACGCGCGCCCAACTCACGGCGGGGACGTTGGACGTGGAAGGCGACTACCACTTCGCGTCGGACACGAACGGCCTGGACTTGGCGGTGTCGAATCTTGCGGCCACGGTGACCGGCTTTGCGCTCAAGGATCCGGATTCCGGGGAGAAGATAGTGGCACTGTCCGCTTATGAACTGCGTGACGGCTCGTTCGACTGGCGGACGCGGCAAGTGCGGATTGGCTCGTTGGCGGTGAAGGATCCATCGGTGCTGGTGCGGCGGCGGGCCGACGGCACGATCAACCTGCCTTCGCTGGTTTTGCCACGGGCCACCCCGGCCAACGCCCCGGCCATCGCGCCAACGAATCCGCCCCCCGCAGATTCGCCCTGGGTTTTCACGTTGGACGATTACCGGCTCGAACGCGGCACGGTGCAGTTCGTGGACGCCATGGTGCCGGGGCCGTTCCGCACGACGCTCCAGCCGGTCAGCGTGCGCCTCGAGCATTTCACCACTGCGCCCAACACCGGCGCCGCGCTTCACGCTGACGTCACTACCGAAGCCGCCGAAACCATCAGCCTCGCGGCGGACTGCTCGATCAATCCCATCCAGGCCACGGGCCAGCTCAAGCTGGGGGCCATCGACTTGAAGAAATACCAGCCGTATCTCGCGCCGTTCTTCCGCGGGCAGGTCGTGGCGGGCAAGACGGATTGCACGGTGGAGTTCAGCGAAAGACACCAAACAAATTCGGATGACATGACAGTTTCAAACGCCGTCGTGCGCGTGTCGGATTTGCAGATCAAGTCTCCCGATGGCGGCGAAACCGTGGTGAAGGTGCCCAGTTTCGCAGTGGAGAGCGTTACTGCCAGCCTGGCGGCAAAAGCGGTTCACGTTGGCGCGATCCAGTCCAGCGGCGCGACTATTCTCGCGCGCCGCGACGCCAACGGGGCCATAAATCTTCTCGATTTGCTCGCCACCAATGCGCCTTCCGCGAACACGACGAACGCCTCTCCGCCTCCCGCTGCCGGCGCGCCTTGGCGCATTGTTTTGGACGAACTGGCGCTCCGCGATTATGCGCTGCATCTCGAAGACCGGCAGACGCCCAAGCCCGGCGTGCTCGACGTGGATCAGCTCGCACTGAAGCTGAGCGGTGTCCATTACCCCAGCAATGCACCGGTGCAACTGGATTTCACCACGCGCGTGAATGCCGCCGGGAGCGTGACAGTGCGCAGTTTGGTCTGGCCATATTCGCCCGCGACGGACGCGGAGCTGGAGATTGCCGGTCTGGATCTGCGCGGGTTCCAACCGTGGATCGAGCCGATGGTCAAGCTCAGCATTAACCGCGGCGCGCTGAACACGAAGGGGCGGGTCCGGTTCGCTCCAGGAGATGGCCCTGGACCGACGCTGCACTTTACGGGCGACCTGGACGTGACGAATCTCCTGACTTCGGACCAGGTGCTCTTCAAGGAATTTGTGCGCTGGGACGAACTGACGGTCAACGGCATTGACCTCGGCTTGCAGCCCAACCAGGCGAAGGTGGCGCAGGTCCGATTTGCCGGGTTGAAGACCAGCGTCATCATCGGACCGGACAAGCGTCCAAACTTCCTGGCAATCCTGCCCGCCGCCACTGAGACGAACACGACGCCCGCCCCCGCGACGACGGCGGCGGAGCCGTTCCCGATACAACTGGGCGAATTGAAGTTCGAGAATGCGTCGATCCATTTTGGCGACCAATCGATTCAGCCGCCGTGCTCGTTCGACTTGAAACAATTCGCGGGCACCATCCAGGGACTTTCCACGAAAAAGGATTCGCAAGCGGAAGTGGCGTTGGCCGGCAAAGTGGACGATTCGTCGCCGTTCG
Source organism: uncultured Verrucomicrobiae bacterium (assembly GCA_963788655.1). Taxonomy (GTDB): domain Bacteria; phylum Verrucomicrobiota; class Verrucomicrobiia; order Limisphaerales; family JAFGQR01; genus JAFGQR01. The sequence continues at coordinate 116,024 of CAWBHS010000087.1, forward strand.
GGTTGCACGGCACGGTGCATCCGCTGGCGAACGAACTCGCGCTGGATTCAGTCTTCACGAACCGCAACTTGCAGCTCACGCCCTTCGCTCCTTACATGGCGAAATACGTCGGCCATCCGTTGAACAAAGGGCGCCTCTCGCTTAATCTCGATTACTCGATCCACACCAACGCCCTCAAAGCCGAGAACCAGGTGCGCATCGACCAACTCATGCTCGGCCCGCGCAACGACAGTCCCGACGCGCCCAAGCTGCCCATCAAGCTCGCCGTGGCCTTGCTCAAGGACAACGACGGACGCATCGAACTCGATCTCCCACTCTCGAACCGGATCGATGATCCGAACTTCAACCTCTTGCCGATCATTGGCAAGGTCATCGGCAACGTCATCGTGAAAGCCGCGGCTTCGCCCTTCAAGCTGCTGGGTGCGCTGGTGGGCGGTGGCGAGGAAATGAGCTATGTGGATTTCGCTCCCGGTCAGGCGCAACTGATGGGAAGCGAAACCAACAAGCTCGACAAGCTGGTTCGCGCCCTCGAAAAACGGCCTGCCCTGAATCTCGAAATTGAAGGTTCCTTCAACCCGGCTGCCGACCGCGACGCGCTGGCCCGTGACCTCGTCCAGGAACAGATTAAGGCCGCGCGGTTGAAGGAGCTTTCCGCCATCGGACAAACCCCGCCCGCGGGCGAGAGTTTTCAGATCGGATCCCGCCGAAGCCGAACGCCTCCTGCGAGCGAGCGTGACCAAGAATTTCGGCACCAACCTCACCACCGCCATTCAAGCGCTGGCGGCCCGGGCAGCGAACACCAACAACATTGCCGCCCGCCCGGCAACCCGCAGTCCGGGACTGTTCAAACGAATCCTGAGTCTGTTCCGGTCACGGAAGAAACGCGCCGCCATTTCCCTGGCCCATCGCAACGCCAAGACGGACGAGCTGCTGCTCAAACAGAACCCCGAACTGGCCTCACTGACCATCGACGACATGGAATTGCTGCTGGCCGCGAAAACTGAAGTGCCGCCGGATCGCCTGCAACAGTTGATGCAGGACCGCGCCAAGGCGGTGCAGGCTTACTTGCTCTCCGTGGGCAACGTTGCGGCGGACCGCCTCTTCCTCGTTGCTGCTCCCAAACCTGACGCCTCCTTCAAAGGCGATGCCCGAGTGAACCTTTCCATCAACTGACGGCTTCCCGAAGGAAACGCTGCTGGTTGGGGGGTAAACTCAAACGGTTGCTACAATCTACAATGTCGGCGGCGGCTACGACGTGGCGGGATTTTAAAACAGGCTCTTACGCGCTGTCCTAATCGCTTCCCCTTGAAACTTGAGCCCGAGCAGAGTTGGACCCGGAATGCTAACTTAATTTCTGCGTTTGGTGGTCCAAACGTTGGGGTCCACCTCTGGCCATTGGTCAGCGAAATCCAACAAGACCTACCAAGTTGTCAAGAGCCTTGACCTTCTCGGGTGGACCAACGCCCTAGCCGGTGCCGGCGCTTGCCAGCAGAGCCGCCAAACGGTTTCCACGAACGGGGTGCTGAAGTACATCGACCCGGCTTCTTCATCCAACACAAAAGCATTCTACCGCCTCGACCTAGCGGAATAGCAGCAATTTTGTACGCCTTGCAGACGGCACTTCCGCGACACAGCAGATTACCAATGTGCGCTACGCTTTCGGGCTACGCGCGCATACAAATATCCGACCAATGGGTAGTTTAAGATTTCACTTCTTCGAGTTTCGGCCTTCGGATTTCTTTCGACCTTCGGCTTCGTTCCCACCCTTCATTTCAGTCCCGTGAGCGCCGGCAGCCACAAGGAAATGGCCGGTATGTAAGTCACCAGTAGCAAGGCGACAATCAGCGCTACGAAGAACGGGATCAACGCCGGGGTTACTTTGGCCAGGGTTGTCTTGCCGACGCCGCAGCCAACAAATAAGCAGGTGCCGACCGGGGGCGTACACAAGCCGATGCAAAGATTGGCAATCATCATGATGCCGAAATGCACCGGGTCCATTCCGAATTGCTTCACCACCGGCCAGAAGATGGGCGTGAAAATCAGCAGCGCCGGGGTCATGTCCATAAAGGTGCCCACCGCCAGCAGCAGCACATTGATCAACAGCAGCAGCACGATCTTGTTGTCCGAAATACCGAGCAGGAAGGCACTGACCTGTTGGGGAATTTCCTGGACCGTCAGAATCCACGACATCGCCATCGAGGTCGCGATCAGCAAGAAAACCACCGCCGTGGTGATGCCGGCTTGCAGGAGAATGTCGGGCAGATCCCGGATTTTGACTTCGCGGTAAACGACCACCGACAGCACGAATGCGTACGCCACCGCCACCGCGGCGGCTTCCGTGGCGGTGAACACGCCATTCATGATGCCGCCCAGCACCACCACGACCAGCATGAGGCTCCAAAACGCCCGGCGCAGCGCCTTCCCCACGCTCCGCCAGGACACGGCTTGGCCCGTACCGCGATGACGCCGGACGCACAACAAGCCGGCGGCCAACATCAACAGCAAACCAAAAACCACGCCCGGCAGGATGCCCGCCACGAAGAGTGTGGCGATGGAAACCGCCCCGCCGGAAACCAGCGCATAGACAATCATGATGTTGCTGGGCGGAATGAGCAGACCCGTCGTGGCCGCCGTGGTGGTGATCGCCACGCTGAATTCCCGGTCATAGCCCTTGCGGTTCATTTCCGGGATCATGAAGCCGCCCACCGAACTGACCGCCGCCGTGGCCGAACCGCTGACCGCGCCAAAGAGCATGCACGTAAGCACGTTCACGTAGCTCAAACCGCCCGGCAACCGGCCCACCAGCGCGTTCGCCAGATCCATCAACCGGCGCGCAATCCCGCCCTGCCCCATCAGCGAGCCGGAAAGGATGAAAAACGGAATGGCCAACAGGGAAAAGCTGTTGATCCCGGTGGCCATTCGTTGCGCAATGGTGGCCGCGGCTATTTCCCACGAGCCCATCGCCAGGATCGCCGTGAAAAACGTGGAAAGACAAATCGCCACCGCCACGGGCACATTGAACGCCAGCAGGACAACAAACGTCGCCACCAGAATGAGCACGGGCGCATCCATCAATCGTTCTCCTTTCTTCGCCCACGCAGAACCGCAATCCGCTCGGCGATCGTTTCGAGCGCGAACACGAGAATAAAGAATCCGCTGATCGGCAACGCCAGATAGACATGCCCCATCTTCACACCCAGCGCCGGCGACACCTGATTGGTGAGCAGCGCCAGGGAAATCAGCTTGATGCCGCCCAGAATCAGAATGGCGCCCGCGAAGAAACCGATCAAGCCATAGACGCCGATCTCGATCCCCAACTGGCCGCGCCTTGGGAACTTCTCCACGAGCACGTCCACGCCCAAATGGCTCTTGCGAATGAAGGCGATACTGCTGCCCAGCAAGGCCACCCAGATGATCAGCAGCGTGGCCAGTTCATCGGTCCACGAACTGGGACTGCGCAGCGCGTACCGCGTGAATACCTGCCAAAGTACGTCCAGTACCAGGCCGCCCATCAGCAATATGACGCCGATTTCCAGACCGCGAACCAGAATCTTTTTTAGATTGATGAGGAACGGTAACATGCGGAGATGCAGGGACAGAGTGATGCTTTAGAATGACCGGATGCCAGATGCCGGATGCTGGATTTGGGATTGAAATACATTGGTGGTTTTGGGAGAGATCGCCACCCAGTTGGCGTGAGCGGTTTGCAATTGAGCTCGGTAAGTCGCGAAGCGTTTGGAGTGCGTGGAGCTTGCTCCCGCTTTCGTCGGCTGTGCGACGTGCAAAACTGCAGACCGCGCGTCCAACAATTCGGTCGGCTTTCCCATCCGAAAGCGCCGGCAAGCCGGACGCACTCCCAACGCTGGCGCGATGGTTGAACGGACTCCGAACTTCGCGAAGCGTCTTGAAGTGCGGCCGCCCTCTGCCGTTTTTGAACGCAGTGCCGCCCATCGAAAGCGACAAGACTGCCGCGCTCCAAAACCTGGCGGCTGGCCGAGTGGTTTCATTGACTCCGAGGGCAACCTCTGGCTTTGTCGGAGGACTCGGCGAGCTTGACAGTTCTGGGAAGATCGACCGCCGTCGACTGGTTGGCGCCGACGTTTCCCCTCACCCTGACCCTCTCCCCCAGGAGAGGGAAAAGCTGCGGATCCTGCCATGTTCTTTGGATGCATCGTGGTCTTCACCGCCTGTTTTTATCAGTTTCCACTGCCAGTATCTCGTCCATGAAACGACCGGCGGCGGTGCCTTCGTAGTTCGCCTGCAATGAACGGACCGCTGCCTGGAACGGCTTTTTGTCCGGTCGCAGGATCTGCATTCCGGCGGCTTCGAGTTTGGCGAGCGTTTCCTTGGTTTTCTGCGCCCACAGCTCGCGCTGAAATTTCTCGGACGCATCAGCCGCTTCTTGCAGCCATTGCCGGACCTGCGGAGTCAGCCGGTTCCAGGTCTCGGTGCCAATGAGAATCACGTCCGGCACGCGGGTGTGTTCATCGAGCGAATAGAACTTGCACACCTCGTAATGCCGCGACGTGAGCACGCTGGGCGGATTGTTCTCGGCTCCGTTCACGACGCCCTGATCGAGCGCCGTGTAGAGTTCGCCAAACGGGATCGGCGTGGCCGCGCCGCCCATCGCTTCGATCATGCGAATCGCGGTGCGACTGTTTTGGACGCGTATCTTCAGACCATGCAAGTCGGCCGGCGTGCGAATGGGGTGGTCCTTCGTGTAAAAGCTCCGGCTGCCGGCGTCGTAATAGCAGAGGCCCTTGAGCTTCTTGGGAATGCCGAGGTCGAGCAACTCGCGGCCGATCGGCCCGTCCAACACCCGCCAGTATTGGTCCTCATCGCGGAACACGTACGGAATGCTGAACACCGCCATGCCCGGCACGAATCCTTCCAACGGTGAAGTGGAGGTCTTGACCATGTCTATCGCGCCCAGTTGCACCAGCTCGATCATGTCGCGCTCCGATCCGAGCAGGCTGTTGGGATAAATCTTCAACTCCACGCGACCGCCGGATTTCTTCGCCAGTTGATCCGCCATAAATTCCATGGCCTGATGCACCGGATGCGACGTGTCCAGCGAATGGCCCAACCGCAAAACAAGATGTTCCGAACGCCGATGGCAGCCCGTTACCAGTATTACAGCCGCCAAAAGAAATCCAACGTGGGAAAATCTCACCGCCGCGGTAGCCGCCGACGTAAGGAGGCGGAGCGCAAGCCGAGGCAACGGGTCCGCCTCCACCCGTCGGCGGCTACGGTCGGTCGGTGTTTCAAACGGGCAACGCCCTGTCGCGAAAGCCCAGAGAATTCCCCAACCGGAAGGACCAAACAGCGTTCGAGATTCGGGCTTCGACATTCTTTCGGATTTGGGCCTTCAGATTTCGGATTTCTAAACCTCCCACCCCGGGCGATGCTCGCGATGCAAGGCGGCATTGGCTTGCTCGTGGTTGGTGATTCGGCAGGCCAGCGGATCGAACACGAGCGGTTCCGGAAACTGCGTGGCCACGTTGCCCAACAAACACAGCTCGGCCAGCGGTCCGGCATAGTTGAAATTGGACATGGCCGGCGGCCCACCTTTGCAGGCAAGGGTCCATTCCTTCTCGTGCCCCGGTGAACGCGGCAAAGTCCGCGGCGGCCCCTCGAAATCCTTGAATTGATCTTCTGGTAACAGCGTGAACGTCGTGTTGTGCGCATTGGCGTACAACCTAGCTTTGGTGCCGACGATCAACACGCCCGCCCAATCCGCCCATTTCTTCTCGCCGGTGTCACCCCAGTCGAGCTTGCGCCCCAATCGCTCCTCGACCTCGGGACGCCAATTGCCCCCACCGCCATTGTACCAACCTACGGTCACGGGTGGCTGAGCCCCGCGCGCCGGAAACTCGTAGCGCACGACTTCCCATTTGGGGACGGAATCCGTGTCCACTTCCGACACTTCAGCCTTTACCCGCACGAATGTTTTTTGATCCGATGCGACGGAGGCATCGCTCGGCCACAGCGTGTTCAACCGCAAGGCTCGGAACGGCAGGTTGAGAATGTGCGGGGCCCAGTTGCCCAAGTTGCCGGTGCCGAATTCGCGCCAGGGATGCCAGTTCAACCAGTCGCGGTGATAAGGCCGCTGCGAGCGCGGACCGAGCCACAAGTCCCACTTTAGAAAATCAGGAATCGGTTGAGTGCCGCTGGGACGCGGACGATGCCCTGGCCCGCCCTGGTCCGTCCAGCCAAGCACTTCACGTATGTCGCCCAGCACCCCTGCCTGGATCAGTTCAACGGCTCGACGATAGGCCTCGCTGGCCGTGCCCTGGTTGCCCATTTGCGTGGCCACCTTGCTCTCGCGGGCGACGGCTCGCATCCGACGCGATTCGTTGACGGTGTTCGTGAGCGGTTTCTCGCAATAGACATGCTTCCCGGCTTGCATGGCGCGGATCGACGCGGGCGCATGAATGTGATCGGGCGCGGCCACCACGATGGCGTCCAGTTCTTTGTCCATTTCATCCAGCATTTTGCGGTAATCGTGATACCGCGGGATCTGGGGGAACCGCTCGTAGGCGGACGGATTCTTCACCTCATTGACGTCGCAAAACACCGCCAGGTTTTCGCCGGTGTTGGGGATCGCGCTGACGAACCAATTGCCGCGGCCCCCGATCCCCACCAAGCCAATGTTAAGTTTCTCATTGGCCTGCGCGCTCCACACCGACGCACTGTTGCGCAAAATCAGCACGCCCGCGCCAGCCAAAGCCGAGCGCCGCAGGAAGGCGCGCCGGTTCATAGTGGACGCGTTGAACTTGGGGGATGGAACGAATGATCGAAGCCCGGAGGAGCCACCGGAGGATGATAGGGAGCCGTTCATGAGATACATGCTTCATGAACTCGGAGGCGGATGTCAATCGGGTTCTCACCTTGCCAGAGAACCCCGCCAAAGTTAACCTGCCGCCATGAGCAAAGCAGACATTCTTGCCGAGTTACCGAAACTGGAGCCGGGAGAACGCCGGGAAATCCTGGACCGGATTTGGGAACTGGAGGAGCAGGATTTGTTGCACGGCGGTGAACCCACTCCGGAAGAGAAGGCGATGCTTGAGCGAGAATTGGAGGATTACCGGCTGAATCCGGACGCCGGCTCACCCTGGGAAGAAGTCGAATCCCGAGCCCGCAAATCATCCTCGCCGTGAGCTTCCCGGTCCTCATCCGACCGCGGGCCGAGGCGGATCTGCATGCTGAACCAATCACTTTCGTATTCCCACCTCCACACAAGGCGTCACAAAAAACCTTGAACCCCCGGAGGTTCGCCTTACCCTCGGCGCATGTTCCATACGAACAACGGTCAGCGGATCCTTTTGCTTTACCGCAAGGATTCCGGGACCGCTGTTGCCGCAATTTCTGCAATCTGTTTTGAATCGTTCCAACCGTTTCCTTCGTCAATCCAACTATGAATACTCAGTTTCCCACCAATCGTCGTGAGTTTCTCAAGCGCACCGCGCTCGCCGGTGCGGCCCTGGCGCTGCCTACCGTGGTGCCGTCCAGCGTCTTCGGCCAGAATGCACCCAGCAACCGGATCAACATGGGCCTGATCGGCATGGGCTTGATGATGGGCGGACATCGTGGGCACATGACTGGTCGCCGGGATGTGCAGGTGCTGGCCGTTTGCGATGTCAACCGGGGCAAACGCGAAGCAGCCAAAGCCTTCGTCGAGCGCGCCTATGCCCGGCAACGCGCCAGCGGCACCTACACCGGCTGCGATGCCTACAACGAATTCGAACGCATCATCGAGCGTAAAGACATTGATGCCGTGATGGTCATTACCCCCGATCATTGGCACTCCCCCATTTCCGTTATGGCCATGCGCAGCGGTAAGGATGTTTACGTGCAAAAACCAATGACACTGGTCATCAAGGAAGGCCGCATCATGAGCGACGTGTCCAAGCAATACGGCGCGATTCTCCAAGTGGGTTCGCAGCAACGGTCGGAGCGTGCTTTCCGCAAGGCTTGCGAAATCGTGCGCAACGGTTGGATTGGCAAAGTCCACACGATCTACGCCCAACTCGGCCGGTTCGCCCCGCCGGCCACGCTGCCCGAACAGCCGATTCCCGACGGGTTCGATTATGACCGCTGGCTGGGGCCCACGCCCTGGTACGCCTACAACGAAGAGCGCGTGAAAGGCAACTACGGCGGCGGCTGGCGCCGTTTCTTTGACTACGGTTCCCGGAAAAACGGCGACTGGGGAGCGCACCATTTCGACATCATCCAATGGGCGCTCGGCATGGACGACTCCGGGCCGGTCGAGTTCTATCCTAAGGGTTACGATGGCCACGAATATCAGACGCACGTTTATGCGAACGGCGCCCAGGTGTTGCGGGACCATCCGACCAAGCACGGCCAAATGATCCAGTTCATCGGCGACAAGGGCGAAGTGCTCGTCAGCCGTGGCGGACGCTTGGAAACGACGCCGGAAGACCTGAAGGACCGTCCCTTGGCTCCAGGCGAAACACACCTCTACGTTTCGAACCAGCACGAGGACAATTGGCTTGAGTGCGTCAAGACCCGCAAGACGAACATTTGCACCGCCGAGATCGGCCATCGCACGGCCACCATCTGTCACCTCAACGGCATTGCCGAACGACTCCAACGCCCCATCAAGTGGGATCCGGTGAAGGAAGAAATCATCGGCGATCCTGAAGCCAGCCGCTGGATGGACCGCCCACGGCGCGCCCCGTACACTTACATTTAACCGGCAACAGAGACTTTTCCCCAATGATGAACTCAAACCGAATTTGCTCGCTCATGAAACCCTTGCTCTCCCTTCTCGTTCTGACTGGTCTGGCTTTGGCCAGTCACGCCGCCGACTTCGAACAGGCGGTCAACGATCTCATTCCCAAGCTCGCGAACGCGGACGTGCCCAAACGTTACAACGCCCAGATGCAACTCCAGGAATTAGCCTCCGATTCTTCCAAGCCGGGCAATGACGCCGATCGTACCGCGCTGGGAAAGGTTCTTGCCGCCAAAGTGGCGGATGAATCCGTCCCGCAACCCGCTCGCGTGTGGATGGTGCGCCAACTTGAATATATGGGTCGCGAAGAAGCCGTCGAGGCGCTCACGCAATTGCTCAAAAGCGAGGATGGCGAATTGCGCGAGTGTGCCCGGCGTGCGCTCGAAAAGAATCCGGCCCCGGCGGCCGTGGCAAATCTATGGGCCGCCTTTGAAAAGGCTGCGAAAGACCAATCGCCGGAGGGCGCTCGTTGGAAGATCGGTCTGATGCACTCGCTGGCGCAGCGCGGTGACACTTCGGCCGTGCGGCTGATCATCCCGTGCCTGCAAGTAGAAGCCACCGCCAGCGCCGCGGCCGTGGCGCTCGGCCAGATTGCCAACGACAGCGCCGTGGAGGCCTTGTGGTCGGCGTTCCCTGACAACCGTTTTGCCGGTGAGTCCCTGATCAATGCCGCCAATCTGCGGCTGGCGAATGGCGACCAAGACGCCGCCAAAGCCATTTATGCGAAGCTCGATACCACGAACAATCCGGTTGCACTCCGAGCCGCGGCCTTGTTTGGTCTGATCAAGAGCGATCCCGCCAACGCCGAGGCAGTGATTACCGAGGGCCTCACCAGTTCTGAACCCAAGCTGCAACAGGCAGTCGTCAGCGCCGCCGGAATCCCCATGCGGGCGGAGGCCGCGCCGATCCTGGCACGGTTGTTGCCCAAGATTTCGCCGGATGCCAAACTCCAAGTGTTGCCCGTTCTCGGTGCGTCGGCGGAGCCGGCCGTCATCGATGCGGCGGCGGACTCCGATCCAGCCGTGCGCGCCGCCGCTTTGGAAGCCTTGGGGCGCCTGGGCGGGGCCGCCAGCATTCCCGTTTTGCTCAAGGCCGCCAGCAGCGAGGACCGAGCGGAACAGAATGCGGCCAATACCGCCCTGGGATGCATCTCCGGCTCGGACGTTGGAAACGCCATTATTGAAGCGGCCGCCCAAGGCGATTCGAAGGTGCGCGTGGTCGCCATTGATGCCCTCACGGCGCGCCACGTGGTATCGGCGCTTCCATCCCTGCTCAAATACGCTACCGAAACCGATGCCACCGTGCGCAAAGCAGCCTTGAAAGGGCTCGGCCGCCTGGGTGGGGACCAGGAAATCGAACCGCTGGGCAAACTCGTGCTGGCCACCAAAGACGCGGACACCGTGGCCGCGCTGGAAGCCGTGGCCGAACGCGTCACGGACAAACCGGCCGCCGCCCAAAAACTGCTGGTCTTGGCTGGCAACAACGAAGCCGCCAAAGCCACCCTCGTCAAAGCACTCGCCACGCTGGGCGGTGCGGACGCAGTGGCAACCGTGTCGCAGTTGATGGCCAGCACTGATGCGCAAACGCAGGAAGCCGCCGTGCGGGCGCTCGTAGATTCCACCGACTTCGCGGCGACCAAACCGTTGCTGGCGGTGGCCGCCAATCCGCAAACCGGCACCACGCAATACATCCTCTCGCTCGCCGCCGTGGTGCGCTTGGTCAAGACCTCGGAAACTCAACCCGCCGCGGATCGGGCCGCCACTGCGGTTGCCGCGATGAAGGCCGCCCGGCGCGACCAGGACAAGAAGATGGTGCTGTCGGCTTTTGGCACCATTCCGCACGCGGATGCGGCGGCGGCCGTAAAAGTCTGGCTGGCCAATCCGGCCTTGAAAGCCGAAGCCGCCCAAGCGGGCATAAGCCTGGCGGAACTGCTCGTCAAAACCAACCCGACCGTCGCCAAGGATCTGGCGCAAGCAATCAAGACCGCCAACGTGTCGCGAAACCTCACCAGCCGAGCGAACAAGATTATCGCCAATTAGGCGCATGGATGCAGTGACTGTGGCCGCGTTCGTGAGAACGCGGCTGACTTTGAAGGAAACCGCGCCGTCATGAGGCGGGATTGCCGCCCGGTCACAAACCCCAATCCGTCCATTTACCCGGAAACTGCCCGTCCCTGCGAAACCGATGTAGGCCGAGGCTAAACGCTTGCCTGCCGTGGGCGGCCCCTTACACTTCGCCGGGTGTTGAATCTCCATTCGCTCAATCCGCAGCAGCGTCAGGCCGTTGAAACCATCAACGGTCCCGTGTTGATTCTGGCCGGCGCCGGCACCGGGAAAACCCGCGTGATCACGTATCGGATTGCCAACATGATTCAACACGGCATCGCCCCGGGCCATATCCTGGCGGTGACATTTACCAACAAGGCTGCCCGGGAAATGAAAGCGCGCGTCGCCAAACTGGTTCCGCGACGCAAAACGGCCAAAGCGGAAAAGCCGGCGGAGGCCCCGACCATCTCCACGTTTCACTCCCTCGGCGCGCGCATCCTGCGGCAGCACATTGAACTGCTGGGTTACAAGAAGAACTTCACGATCTACAACGAGTCCGAACAACTGGGCGCCATCAAAAAAATCCTGAGCCACCTTTCGGCCAAAGGGGAGAAAACCGATCCCAAGGTTGTGCTCAATTTCCTCAGCCGCTACAAGAACGGGTCCATCAATGCGGGCAACCTTTCCCACGAGAGCGGCGCCGCCCTGGCCCAGCACATCCGCTCGCGCTACGAAAGCGCCTTGCACGCCTGCAACGCCGTCGATTTTGACGACCTGCTGTTGCTGACCCTCAAGCTGTTCGAGGAACATCCCAAGGTCCTGGACGCCTGCCGGAACCGGTTCCGCTACGTCATGGTGGACGAGTACCAGGACACCAACGGCGTGCAGTTTCAGATGGTGCAACGCCTCACCGAACAACATCGCAACTTGTGCGTGGTGGGCGACGATGACCAGAGCATTTACGGTTGGCGCGGGGCGGAGATCGCCAATCTCCTCGACTTGGACAAGCACTTCCGTGAGGTCCGCATTATCAAGCTCGAACAAAACTACCGCTCGACCAACTCGATTCTCAACGCCGCCAACGCGGTCATTCGGAACAACACCCGCCGCCGGGGCAAGCAGCTTTGGTCCCAACAAGGCGAAGGCTCGAAAATTCGGCTGTATGGTTTCGAAACCGACGACGAAGAAGCCCGCACGGTCATCGAAGAAATTGAATTCGCCCGCGTGACGCGTCGCACTCCTTGGGGCGACCAGGCCATCCTGTTTCGCACCAACCAACAGTCGCGCGCGCTGGAAATGGCCCTGCGTGCGGCCAACATGCGTTACCATCTGATTGGTGGCCAGAGCTACTTTGACCGTCGCGAAGTGCGCGATTTCCTCGCTTATTTGAAAGTCTTTCTCAATCCCCATGACGATGTGAGCCTGTTGCGCATTGCGAATGTGCCGGCCCGGGGGTTGAGCGAGGCGACCATGGAGCGATTGCTGGCGGCCAGTCAGGAACGCCATTGTTCGGTCTATGCTGCGATGCGGCACACGGACGTTCAGGGCCAGTTCTTGACCCGGTCCCGGGAGGCCATCCGCGACTTCCTCGAGTTTTTGGAACGGACGCGCGGGCAATTGACCTCCTCGACCGAAATGCAGCTCCCGGTGTGGGCGGAGCGGTTTCTCGCTGAGATCGGTTATTTGGATGACTTGCGTCGTTCCGAAAAGAACGTTGAAACCGCCGAAAACCGGGTGCGCAATCTCAAGGAATTGATTGCCACATTGGAGAAGGCCGCGGCGAATCCCGCGGCTCCGGCCCATGAACGGTTGGAGGCGTTCCTGGAAGACATCACGCTCGATTCCGAACGCGAGGAAGAGAAGGAAACCCAGGGGGACGCGGTGACGCTGATCACCATGCACAGTTGCAAGGGACTGGAATTTCCCCACGTGTACGTGGTGGGATTGGAGGACGGCTTGTTGCCGCACACCCGCTCCAAAGAAGAAGGCACCATCGACGAAGAACGCCGCTTGTTCTACGTGGCCATCACGCGGGCGATGAAAACGCTGACTTTGAGTTATTGCCTGAGCCGCAAAAAATATGGTCAGTCCATGCCGTGTCATCCGTCGCCGTTCCTGAAAGAACTACCTCCCGAGCTGGTCGAGCAGGCCGACGAGAAAGCCAAACAACCCGTCGCGGTGAACACCGGCAAAGACCTGTTCGCCGCGATGCGGGAATCCCTGGGTTAAGAGCCTGTTTAAAACTCCAGCCGATCCGTAGCAGCCGACGTGAGGCTCATTTTTCCTCGGAAAGCCGTGATGCGTCCGACATGAATGAGCCTCCTTACGTCGGCTGCTACCATTTCTCAAACAGGCTCCAAGGTGCGGCTGTACTGACTGTGGCTGCGTTCGTGCGCACGCGGCTGACTTCAAAAGGAATCACGGCACCAACGGCAGCAGCCCATTGGTCACCGGAAAGGGACCAGCTTGCCTTCACCTTGAGCAGACGTTCCACCGCGTCAGTCAGCCGCGTTCTCACGAACGCAGCCACTCCCACTGAAGCGTTCCGGCCCAGCGCCGCTTTGCGTATCGGTTGTAGGAGATATTCGTAATACTGCCGCAAGTTTGCTCCCAATACCTTTCCGTCCGCCGATGAGCGAAGCTGTCCAGGAATGACAAATGACCTGCTCCGCAATAATTCAACCGACGCCGATGAGCGCGCCACCGCAGATGATGACGGCCAAGAGCTTTTGAATTGCTTTATTCTCAGCGACGATGCCGCCAGCGCCGTGAGTGCCGAGTCACTGCTGGGTCGGGTTTCGGGAGCTACTCCGTGTCGGCTGCAACACTGCGGCTTCGGTGAACTCAATTCTACGGCGCGCTTGCACGCAACGGCGGTTGCGGCGGGGCGGGCGGAGATTCTCATCGTGGCGGTGCGGGAAAATGAAAAACTGCCGCTCGCCGTTTGCGAGTGGTTGTATCGCTGGCTGGCCCAGCGCGACAAGCAACACGACGGCGCCCTGGTGGCGATGGTCACCAGTGAGAGCGCCGGGGCGTACATCGATCCGGAGTTGACCTTCTTCCTCGAGTCCTTGGCGTCAATCGGCGGCCTGGCGTTTTTTGCCGGTCGCGTCCGAGAGCCGAGCCAGGCTCAAGTTCTCCCGGTGGGCGATGAAGCGGCGACCGGGCCAATCCATTCCGTGGAGGTGCGTTCGGGCCAGGAATTCAACACTGGGCTGCCGGTTCACGCGCCCTTTTGTCAACCATAAGCCCTGAATTCTACTGACACCATTCGCGCCACATGCTTGATCTGAATCCTTCGAAGAATGACAACTTTCTATGGGCGTTCACCACGATGAACGTTTTTATCGCGGGCTTCGTCCTGGTCGCTATCGGAGTGGTCGGAAATTCGATTGGACTGACAATCAGCGGATTTGTTACGTTGTTCGCCGGCTTTCTCCTCTATGAGCTGCCCGGGCGTTGACGTGGAATCACCTTGATTTCTCGAGGAATACCACGCTCGATGAGGCCCGACAGCAGACGGAAGATTTATGGACCAGCTACCCAGCCCGCGACCGGCGCTGCAATCCGGCGATGCCTTGATTGTCGTCGATGTGCAAAATGATTTCCTGCCGGGCGGCAGTCTGGCCGCCCCGCACGGTGACGAAATCATCCCGGTGCTCAACCGTTACCTCGCCGCCTTTGCCGAACGGGGTAATGCAATCTTCGCCACGCGAGATTGGCATCCGCCCAATCATTGCTCGTTCCAAAGCCAGGACGGCCCGTGGCCGGTGCATTGCGTCAGAGACACTCCAGGAGCTGCATTTGCTCCCGGCCTGAAACTGCCCGAATCGACGGTTGTCATTTCCAAAGCCACCGCGCCGACCCAGGAAGCTTACTCCGGTTTTGAAGCCACGGACCTGGAGCAACAATTGTTGAATCGCCAAGTCCGGCGCCTGTTCATCGGCGGTCTGGCCACCGACTATTGCGTGCTCAGCACCACCATGGATGCCTTGTACTTGGGGTTTCCAGTATTTCTGTTGCGCGACGCCATCCGCGCCGTCAACGCGCATCCGGACGACGGTCCCAAAGCCGAGGCCGAAATGCTGGAACTCGGCGCTACGCCGGTTACATGGCAGGCCTTGGAAAAGGCGTGACCGGAAGCGGAACTCCCAAGTAGGCCAGGCGGCCCGCTGGTCCCGGGCCTCCAGATGGCGCTCATTCTTCTATCGAGCGTCAAAAAGCCAGTGGACGCCACTTGGATGTTCGGGACAGCCGAGACGGCTGTCCTACGAGCGCTCACGCCGAGGTTCCCGATCCATCAGAGTCTCAGTTGACATTGGGCTCAGACGACGAATACTTTCTCTTCCTATGGAAAATGATTTCCAGCTTCACAGAGGAAAAGCTAACCGCTTTCTGCCTAATTCTGTTATTCCACCCGTTGGTACGCCTAAACAGCGTTGGGGCAAAATAAATGAGCAAACAAAAACTTTTGACTATCCCGCCGTGGTGGTCGCATTGCTTCTGATGGCATCGTTCTTGTCGCTTCTCCAGGCACAAAGAATTACAGGAAGCGTCATGAAGATGAAATTTGACCCGCCGCCCCGTTACAGTACCCGTTTTGTGCTCCACCCTGAACGGCAGATTGATGGCGTCGGCATGGGCTTCAGACTGGATGGGTTGTGACCTATACAGATCAGATAAAAAGACATGGCACCGCCTTTTTTGTCAGTGTTTTCGGTAAGATACTCGCCAGGGACGCCATCCGTCGTTCAAAGAATCTGAGTGACCTTCAGTCGAATTCGGACTCCTTTCGTAAATCGTTTCCACAAGCCGAGCAATGGCTAAAGGCAACAACCGTCGCGAAAATCCTTCGATACGGGACGCCGCATCACCGAAACTAATCCGATGGCTCGATGCATTGGCGATATGTATCAAACGCGTGGTGCCAGCACGAATGGCGATTGGATAACCAATGGATTCTCACTGTACATCTCAATGGCATTCTCACCCGTAAGGCACACCCAGAACTGAAGGCTATTAAAATACGCAAATCCCCCAACCAGGCATCGACCGAACAGCCCATCCGCTTGGCGCGATATTACAATGAAACTTGAACATTTTGCGGTCGTGGCTGGCGCGGGCGGTCGGCGGTCTTGGCGTTAGCCGACAGCGCGCACACTCACCAAGAAACATCGTGTTGGATAGCATGATATCTGGTATGGGGCAGCCAAGCCATCGCCTACGCGGTCTGGCGTCAGCCCACCAAGGCGTTCTCAGCAAGAGCACCACCATCTGGTGAAGAACGATGTGAGCAGCACGCGGACGAGCATCGGAACGCGAGCCGTCAGTGCTCCACACAGACGATGGCGGCATTCACCCGGCAGGCATTTGGTGACTTGCGGTGCGTTATCCCCATGGCAGCACTCAAGCTACCTCGTTCGCTTTTGACGGCCCGATTGCACGGAATCCGAACATGCGCTAACGAACCGGCGTGAGGACGGGATTGTTATCAGTCGCGTCCGACGCCGGTCGCTGAGCTTTGTCGGTTCGATGAATGCGTAGGGGCGATTTCGCCGATACCCAAAGCGTGCGAGCGTTCCATGCGCAGAGCACCAGCGAGAGACGCGGCCGACATCCATGACCGAGACCATTCGCGCCGATTACAGCCAGGGCAGCTCATCAATCTCAACAATCCCGAGACTGTGAGACATGGCTCGGAATCGAGCAGCTCGACAGGCACAATAAGCAGTAGAAAAGTTCACGAACGGCTAACAAGGTCACTGGACCGAACGCGGGCGGGCCACGTCAGTTTCAAATTCGGACGCCGCTGGCCGCCCGCGTCGGTCAGTTTTAGCGTTGGCCCGCATGGCGCGTATGACCAATCCTCGTCACTCTGAGAACTGTGCGCGACTTGCCGTTGTGGTTCTGGGCCTGGGATTGTTATTGGTTGGTTGCCGAGCAGACCCCAGAGCACGCGCTGAAGAGTATCGCTCCTACGTGAGTCCAGACCGGCGATTCAAAATGGTCATCTACAGGATACCGATGGATACGGCGATGCCGGGCCAGTCCAGCGATGCGCCGGGTTTTGTGTGTTTGTATGACCAGAGGACTGGACGGATGTTGCAGCAGAAGAACGTTGAGATGGTTCAGATGATTGACCAGTTCGAGTGGTCTTCCACGAACCTTCACATCAAGTTGTTCGCAGATTGGAGGCTACCCGAATGACAGGGGCCAACAAGTCGGTGGTGACGAAGCGCCGCCCCGCTTCTCCGCTCAACGCTAGGCGGCAATTCGGAAGTGCCTCGTGCGCTTCACCGTTCCTGTCGGCGGCGGTCGCGCACCTCTGGCGTTCACCAGCAATGAAGACGCTCACCCTCATTGTCGCGGCGGTCACTCTGGCGGTCGTTTCATCGCCGCGCTTTGCTCCCACACACCGGCATTGACGGACTTCGCCAAGATGGTAGGCTCCGGGGCAAGTCCTAAGCATGATACTGAATCGCACACCGCTATTTGATGTTCACCGGCGCCTGGGTGCCCGCTTGGTCGAGTTCGGCGGCTGGGAAATGCCGGTGCATTACACCAGCATTGTCGAAGAACACCAGGCCGTCCGTCAGGGTGCCGGCCTGTTCGACATTTCCCACATGGGAGAAATCCAAGTGGTGGGCAGTGGGGCGGAGAAATTCCTCAATCACGTCCTCACCAATAACGTCGCCAAACTGCGCGTGGGCCTGGGCCAATACACGTTGATGTGCAACGAGCAAGGCGGCGTCGTGGACGACCTTTACGTTTTCCGGGTGGACGACGAGGAGTATTTGCTGATCGTGAACGCCAGCCGCAAGGAAGCCGATTGGGATTGGCTTCAGGGACAATTCGACACGACGACCATCAGCGAAGTCATCCGGATCAAGGACGTTTCCCCGGCCTTTGGCGCGGTTGCGGTGCAAGGTCCGCGCGTGGCTGAGTTCATTAATCAGGCGATTTCGGACGGTTCCCTGCGGGGGGCGGTCGCCCATCAAATCAGCGACCTGAGGAAAAATCAGATCGCCATTTTTCTGTTCAGCGGCGTTTCGCTGTTCGTTTCGCGCACCGGCTACACCGGCGAGGACGGATTTGAAATTGTCGCCCCGCACGAATGTGTGGAGGCGGTGTGGGACAAATTATTACTGGTCGGCCGCAGCGCCGGTTTGCGTCCGGTGGGTCTCGGCGCCCGGGATACCTTGCGCACGGAAATGGGCTACCCGTTGTATGGCCAGGATTTGGACGAAAAGACCACTCCGCTTGAAGCCGGGCTGGGCTATTTCGTCGATCTGAATAAAGCAGAGTTTATCGGTAAATCGGTTCTGGTGTCGCAAAAGACCGGGCCTCTTCCCAAACGCGCGATTGCTTTCAAAATGACCTCCAAATCGGCCCCGCCCCGTCCGCACTACCCGATCTGGAGCGCCGGAAATGGCAGCCTCAAAATCGGAGAAGTGACCAGTGGTACCCAGAGTCCTTCGTTGGGCGCGGGGATCGGAATGGGGTTTGTGCCGCCGCAACACGCCCAACGGGGAACCCTCATCGAAATCGAAATCCGCGGCCAACGGGCACCGGCGGTCGTGGTGAAGAAGCCGTTTTACGCGAAAACGCCCTGAGTTCTGCGCCGCCAGAACCGTGAAAATGAACCGCACCGCACCCGAAACTCGTCTGCATTTTTGCTTTCCCCAGGGGGGCGAACCGTGTCAAATCTCCGCAGACATTTGAACTATGAGTTCCATTATTCCCGCCGACCTAAAGTACGCTAAAAGTCACGAATGGATGCGTGTCGCCAACGACATTGCCACCATTGGCATTACGGACCACGCCCAACATGAGCTGACCGATATTGTGTTTGTCGAGTTGCCCGCCGTAGGCCGGCAATTGAAAGCCGGCGAAGCGTGCGCGGTCGTGGAATCGGTCAAAACAGCCAGCGACATCTATTCGCCGCTGACGGGAGAGGTGGTGGCCGTGAATCCGAAACTTGCCGACCAACCGGGGCTGGTGAACGAACAACCGTTTGAAGCCGGCTGGTTATTCCAAATGAAAGTGGCTCAACCCGACGAGTTCTCCGCCCTGCTCTCACCCGAAGATTACGCCGCCCAAATCGGCGGGTAACGCCCCAATCAATTTCGGCTGACTTCCTCCTGCGGAGATGCGCTGTCGTCTGAGCCGTAGGGGGTGACTTGGCAGGTCGCCGCGAACTCACTTCCTCAGTCATTTGCTTGAGGCTTTGAAGGCTTCCAATATCAGCACCCAATCCCGGTCATCTCCGGCCGGCCCTGGTGGATTGAATCGGTGTGCCCCCTGAGCCGAGTAGGTTCCCGCTGGCCGGTATTCGCCGGTGCGCGGATCAAACCAACGCGCGCCAATGCGGTCCCCCTTGAGCTTTCCCAAATCGAGGCTGAACCAAGTCCCGCGCGGCGTATAAATCCAGGCATAGCTTCCCTCCGTCGCCCCCGTGGCCGCGATGCGGGTTCGAATGGCCTCCGACTGGTGAGCCGCCCCGGCACTGGCCACGATGATAGGCAAGTCCGGCACCCGGTTCGTGAGGGATTGGGTTTCCAGCAGCGTGCGCACGTGACGCATCTGAGTGCGGCCCGGAGCTTCCAGATACACCCGCCATTTCCAGCCCCATTGAGTCTCCGAATCAAGTGCCCAGATGAACGTGTGCCCGTACGTGAAACCGCAGGCACCCGCGAACAACGATTGATACGCCTGCAACCGCATCTCCCACGCGTTCACCGGCGGCTCCTTCCAGTTCACTTGCTCGTACCACGGTTCCAGGTTGACCACCGGTTTGGCCGGCTGTTTATGGTAGTCGCCGGCAATGGTTCGATGGAGCGCGGTGACCGGTTTCAAACCAATCTGCACTCCATTGAAATCCAGCCACGGCGCCCGTTGGAACCATTTTGATGACGTATTTCCGCCGCGCGGATGATACGTCATCAACGTCGTCGAGTAGTCGGCGGTACCGTCGAATTGATTTACGCCATTGACGCCGTCCGCGACACCTTCCGCCAGCGCGTGCCAACCGGCCATGCCCATGTCGCTCACGCGGCGTTCATCGTCGGGATTCACATCGATGCCGTTGCTCCAAATCAAATTGGGTTTGTCCCGCAACGCGAAGCCCAGCGCGCGCCCGTAGGTGTACGCTTGCTCCGGGGTTTCCACGAACAGCATCTTTTCATCGGTTCGCCCCGGACCGCCGAACACCAGCAGCGCATACATATCCCGTCGGGCAATCTCATCGATCACCCAGGCCAAGTGGTCCAAGTATCGTGGATTCCAATGGGTCGGATCGTCGCGCAGATAGGGGCGGTCCTCGGCAAAGTTTTTGCCCCATTTCAAAGCCCAGCCGTTGGCCGCCATTAACTGCACCACGGTAAAACCTTTGGCCTGTGCGTCGTCCAAGTATTTCAAAACATCGGGCCGACTCAAGTTTTGGTGCAAGGCCCACGCGGTGCAACCCACCCACACGAACGCCGTCCCGTCCGCGTACACGAGACAATGCCCGTCGGCCGACACTCGGAGCGGACCGTGCGTCTTCCACGGCGGGTCCGCCGAGGTCCGCAGGCAGGCGGGACCAAAACCCAGCCCCAGCGCCAACAGGAAACCGATGGATGGCAACACGCGCATGATTGTTTTCACGAAGCAAACCGGAAAGGGAGGCACGATGCAACGGATTACCCGCAGATTGGAAGGTTGGAGCGGCTGGACTCAAATGGGTAACCAAGGATTACCGTTTTCAAACTTGGGATTGCCCAGCGAAACATCAAAGGGTTGTCACGGACTTCAAACCCACTGGTCTGAACGTGAACGTTCTTGTCCGCCTGCGCACTCAGGATTTACCGAACGCGGACAAGAAGGCGCGATGCTCCCGGGCAGTTCGAACGATGGTTGGCGAGGCGCCAACCACGGCGCCCGGGGCGGGCGGGCTCCCCAAGGAGCGTCGGTCGCCTTGAAACCGGCGGTTATTTCTCTTTGAGTTCGATCTCGCCGTTCCAGGAAGCGGGAAGGCTGTTCGGATCCAACTCAGCCAACCGGGCCAAATAGAACGTGGCCGGGCCATCGTTCGCGTGCAGTTCGAGGGTATGGCGAAACTCGCTCTCGGCGGCCTGCCATGTTCTCGCTCGAAAATGTTGCAACGCCGTGACGAAGGTTTCGCGCCAGGGGCGGGTGGTTTCTGCGTCGTCTGGCCCGCCGATTAACTCGTGAACCGCCACGGGTTTCTCGAAGCCCTTGAGTCGAAACTGGCCCAGTTCGCGGGTGATCAGTCCATCGCCGGCGTTCTTTTGGGTGGTGCCGGAGATCAGCGTTTCCGTGCCCAGATACTTGTTCAATCCTTCCAAGCGCGAGGCCAGGTTGACGTTTTCGCCGAGGGCGGTGTAATCGACGCGGTCAACGCTGCCGAAGTTGCCCACGTTGGCCACGCCGGTGTGCAGGCCAATGCGCGTGCGCAGAATCTGGTTCTTGAGCTGGTGCTGGCTGTGTTGACGAAAGAGGAGCGCTGCCTGACAGGCGCGCAACGCGTGGTCGGTCTGCGGTTCGGGCGCGTTCCAGAAAGCGAAGATCGCGTCGCCAATGTATTTCACCACGGTGCCGTCGGTCTTGTGAATGCACTCCGCCACGGCGGTCTGGAAATACTGGTTCATCAGCTTGGCCAGTTCATCCGAGTTCACGCCTTCGGAGAGCGAGGTGAAATTGGCAATGTCACTGAAGAAGAGCGTGACCAGATGTTTCTCGGCGCCGACCTTCAACAGGTCGGGTTCACCGGAAAAGCGTTTGACCAGTTTGGGCGACAGGTAGAGTCCGAGGGTGTGTTCAAAGACGCGCTTCTGGACATACAACTGGACCGAGTTGTAGAGCACCGACCAGCAGAGGGCGAGGAAGATCTGTTCCCACACGATCAGCCAGGGAAACCAGATCCGCGACTTTTGATAGAGCAGAAAGAAGAACACCGTCGTGGCCAGCCAACCGCCCAGGGCCAGGGCTCCGGCGAGGACAGGCCGGAACCGCACCAAGCCCGCCCCCAGCAACGCCCCGAGCACGATCATCAGCACCCGCTCCGTGGCAAAAGGCAGACGCGTAAGCCAATCGCCGCGCAACAGATTCAGGAATGCCGTCGCTTGAATTTCCACCCCCGAGATGAACGGCGAACCGCGATTCGCCGCGGTGCTCTGCAAAATCCAATAGGAAAACGGATTGCGGTATTCGTCTTTGCGGTCCCCCGCGAACTTGGTCATAATCCGGGCGCCCACGAAAACCGTTTTATCCCGGAAAAATTCATCGCCGACGCGCGCCTTGTCCAGCGCATCGACATAACTGACCCACGGCACGGAATTGGGTGGGCCGTAGTAATTGATCCACCGGTGAACATAGCGCTGATCGTCATCCTGGGTGACGGCGAGGCCCAGAAATTCCGCGGCGGCCCAGCTCAAGCTGGGTAGTTGGTTTTCGGGCGTGTGTTCCCGGACAATCAGGTCATTGCTCGGAACGACTTCCACCGACCCGACGCCGGCCGCGCTGTCGAGCAACAGATCGAACGGTGGGATCATTTTCTCTACCGTCGGGCTGACCGGATAATTGTCCGCGCCCAGGATCACTCGGTTGCTGGCTTTCATGGCGCGGGCCAGGAGTTGGTCGGTCGCCGGACGGTCGGTCAGCGGATCGCTGAAAACAACGTCAAAGACGATGGCCTTGGCGCCTGCGGCGGTAAGGCGGTCAATGAGACGGGCATGCAAGGCACGATCCCAGGCGGCATTAAAGGGTTGGCCCAGTTCGCGGTGCGATTTCTCGTCCAGGTAAACCAGCACCGCCCCGTGGGTCGCCACGTCGCCGCGGAACACTGGCAGTAGATCGTAGCTCAATTGGGTGAGACCGCGGCCGAGAGAAAACTCGTGCAAAAAGTAGCCCAACCCGGCGGTGATAACCGCCCCAACCAGCATTGCTGCCCAGCTCTTTTTGAATTGGCTGCTCAAAAGTAGAACTTGAGGCCGGCCACGAACGTGCGTTCGCGCGGCAACTCGTGGTAGAGCGTCAATGGATTCAGGCGATAATCCCGGTCCGTGAGGTTCAGCAGGCCGACCTGTGCTTCGGCGCGGCGATGGAGAAACCGGTAACCGAGATAGACATTGTATTGCCAGAAGTCGTCGCCGGGTAATGGCTGCACATAACCGTGATTGGACTGCTTCGACCAAAGGGCATCAAACTGCGCGAAGAACCCGCAGCGATGATTGTAAATGCCCGCCAGGAGAACTTGGTGCAACGTCGCGTTTACGTCCTGATTGTAGTTGGCCACGCCGGGGATGCTCGGGGAAAGGTCCTTGAACTGCGTGGTCATGTCGGCGTCCGTCCACCGGTAACGCACGCCCAACGAAAAGCCCTGACCGAGCAATTGGTTGGCCGCCACCACGAGCGATTTCTCCTGATAATCCAACGACTGCCGAGTGCTCGAAGGCGCGTCGGGAATGCGCGTGTTCACGACGCTGTTGGTCACCATGCCCACCGTGCGCGTGGCATCGGAGTTCAGCAATTCGCCTTGCACCAACAAGTAAGTGCCAGTCTTTCGGATGACTTGGTCGAGTGCGAGTCCCCAGGTTTCGAAACGAGTGCCCGGCACCAATCCGGCAGCGGACTCCGGCGCCAGACTCCGGTAGGCTTGGGTGAAGCCTCCGATTTGGGTCGGTTCCAGCCGCACACTCGTATCAAAAAATACTCCGCCCAACGAACGCGTGTAGGCGCCCCGCAGATGCGTGCTGGCGAAGGGTGTCCACTCGATGCCCGCCTTGGGCGAGAACTGGTCCTTGGTGTCTTCCTGATCTGAGATGGGCGCGGTGTCGATATTGCGCGGGTAGTGCAGCCGGTCGTAACTCACACCCGCAGTCAACCGCAGCGAATCCAGGACCTGGACGTGTTCGTAAGCATAAACACTTACCCGATCCAGGTCCGCATTCACGCTTCTGGGAAATGGTGCGCGGCGGCACCGGTATGCCGCCGGGAAACGTGTGCGTGAGCCGGCTTTCCGTATCGGCCCAAGCGGTCTGGTAACGACCGCCGGCAATCAGCGTCTGCACCGGCGTCTGCCAGATGTGCTGCAACTCGGCGGAATACACGGTTAGTTCCCGTTGAAAATAACGGGCGTATCGGTCCTGCGGTCGCACCCCCAATAGATTGGTGGACGCCGCGCCGCCGAAAAGGGAGACGTAATTTTCCAGGTAATAAATGAATGGATCCGGATCGTTCAAGGTCAGCGTGTCGTCAAAGCGTCCGCCCAGAAACAGCGTATGACTGCCGGGCGCCCATTCGTGGTGGTAACCGACCAACAAGTTCGGCTCCTGCCGCTCGGTGGCACGCAATGTTTTGCTTCCATTGGTCTGGTAGTAATGTTGGGCGACATCGCCGGATTCCATGTCGAAATAGGCGACTTGCAAAAACACGCTGTCCTTGACGGTGATTTGCTGTTTCACCTGCGCGGACAGATACAATTGTTCCAAATCATTGTTGGGACGGTAACCGCGCTGCGTTCGGTAGCCAGCGTCGAGCGAATAGCCCGTGTTGCCAATCCGACCGTATTGCGAGCCGGTCTGGAGCCAATCACCGTGGCTCGAATATTCCGTGTGCGAGAACAGGCCGAGATGGTCCGCGTCGAAGAAGCGCGAGTATTCCTGTTGCGAGATGCTTGGGGACAAAGCCGCGCCGCCGGCAGGCGCCAGCAGGTTGGCCAGCAGCCATTCACTGTACCAGGGCGTTTCATATCGCAGGTTGATGAGCTTGGGATCGCGCAACGCGTCGTAACTGTTCGCCAGGAACAAGTGCGCGGAGTAATTGCCGTAATCGTAGTTCACGGCGCGTGACGCTTCCTGGGCGCTGAAATCCATGAGGCCGGCATCGCGGTAAATCGCGGCCAGGTTGGCACTGCGCACGGCTTGATCCTGATCCAGCAGGAGCCGCGACCGGAACACGCTGCGGTTGTCGTTGAGTTCCTTCGACCGTTCGAGGTCGCTGACCGCTTCATTGACGCGGTTCCGTTGCTCGTTCAGCAACGCTTCATATAGCCAAGGTGTCGGGTCCGCGGGATCGAGTTTTCGGGCCAGCGCCAGTTCCTTTCCGGCGCGCGTATTATCGCCGACATGACTGAAGGCCTTACCCAGATAACTGCGCAGCACCGAACGTTGCGGTTCGAGCGTGGCCGCGACCTGCAAATCCTTCAGGCCCGCCTTCGGTTGGCCTCGGCGGATTTTAATCAGGCCCCGGCCCAGCCAGGCAGTGGAAAGCGCGCCGTCCGCGGCAATGGCCCGGTGGAAGGCATCCAATGCGGCGGCTGATTGATTGCGAGCGGCCAGCAGGAAACCTTGCAAGGCCAATCCCTGGGCATTGCGTGGAGCCAGGGCCAGCCCTCGATCCAACGCATCCGTAGCTGATGTGGTCCGGCCGAAACCGAATTCGAGTTCCGCCACTCGCACCCAGGCCGCGCCAAACTCGGGCGCTTGTTGCGCCGCGGCGCGGGCAGCAGCCAGGGCCTGCGGCAATTGCGCGCGGGACTGGAGGTAGTACCGATCGCGCCAGCCATTCACTGGCGGTGGCAGGCGCCGACAACGTCACGGCTTGCTGTTTCACGGCGGCGATCAATTCACGCAATGCATTACTCGCTGGCGAAGCCGCGTGCATGGCATCTAAATCCGCCATCGCTTGATCGACCCGACCGGCCGCCAGTAGCAGCGCCGCGTGCCAGGCATGCCCGGCGTCGGTCGTGGGTGGCTGTGCTTCCGGAAATTGTTCCAATGCCAGCAACAGATCGCCGCGTTGGTAGGCGTCGAGCGAATCTCGGTAAGCCTCCTTTTCCGGCGCGCTTAAATGCAGGTCCTGGGGGGCCACGACCGCGGGATAATACAGAACCCATTGGATAACATTGATGGCATCAATGAGTGGCGCTTTGGTGGGCGCCTGTCCCGGCGACACGACACTTTGTTCGCCACTGTTGAGCGTGGCGCCGCCTTGGGCATTCGTAAGGTCCACCGCACCTTCGAGCAAGGACAACACGGTGCGGCCATCGGCGGCCACGGCCAGATTGAATTCGGTTCCGCGAATGGCCCCCGACGCAACCGGCGTGCGAAACTCAACCTCCGTCGGCTTTTCCCGGCTGAAGAAATACGTGGCCCCGGATTTGAGCTCGAGTTGCGGTTTGCTGGTGGTTTTCCGCGGCGGCTGAATCTCCATGCTGGTGAGTTCATCCACGCGCACGACACTCAAGTCCGACCAGCGCAACGTGGCCCGGCTGCGTAAGCCGGTGCGGAGGCGGTCGCCGATTTGCAGCACCTGGTTGGTGTGCGCCCGCGCCCAACGCGGTGAACCTTTGGGGGCCACGTCCACCTTGCCCTCTTTCGTCAGCAACATGCAAACGGGCGGAGCGGCGTCGGCGTTTGCAGTGATGCACGAGAAGGGAGAGAGCAGAAACAACAACCACAGAACGAGCAATGGTCCAATTTTGGTTGAATGGCCTTCGGCAGGAAAGGCGTCCCGACACTGTCTCAAAACTCCAAAACTGGCGTAGCAGCCGATGTGAGTCGGCTCACTATTCCTCGTGTTCCTAAGAAGAGTCAGAGCGGGCTGACGTCCGCGGCTACAGTTTGGAGTTCGAGCATTGCATTCCCCCTCACCCTGACCCTCTCCCTCGGGGAGAGGGAACAGCCGCCAAATCCACCGTCTAATCCGAACAGCCCGTGGCCATCCACCGCCAAATCGACCTTCGCCGGGAACCACGTTAAAGATCGTACTGCCATTCATCTCTCGGCATCGCGGTCGAAGGTGCTCCCTCTCCCCTGGGGAGAGGGCCGGGGTGAGGGGAAAGGAAACGTGCTGTCCCCAGGTCCCGCCCAAAAACGCTCTTTCGCTCGGGCCTGCCGTTTTCTGGCAGATGCGCCGTTCGGGCATTGCGTTCCCCCTCACCCTGACCCTCTCCCTCGGGGAGAGGGAACAGCCGCAGGCTCCAGTCATTAATCCGAACTTTCCCTGGGCATTCACCGCCAACTCGACCTTCGCCCGGAACCGCGCCGCAGCTCGGACTGCCGTCCCTCTCTATGCTTCGCGGTCGAAGGTGCTCCCTCTCCCCAAGGGAGAGGGCTGGGGTGAGGGGGAAGGAGCCGTGCTGCCGCCAGTACCGCCACAAAACGCTTTTGCGCTGCCGCCTGGAGTCTTTTGGCAGATGCGCGGTTCGGGCGTTGCGTTCCCCCTCACCCTGACCCTCTCCCTCGGGGAGAGGGAACAGCCGGCGGAACCAGCGAGTCATCCGAACGTTCCTTGAGCATCCACCACCAAATCGACCTTCGCCCGGAACCGCATCACAGATCGGACGGCCATCCATCTCTGAACCTCGCGGTCTAAGGGGCTCCCTCTTCCTACGGGAGAACACCAGATTGAAAATCCTCGCTGCGAGATGCTTCGCTTCAGTGGTGGTAAATTGTCTCATCCTGAGCCTGGGTTTCCGTGTCTCATGGCATCATCAACGCCCGGTAGAAACGGGGAGGGCTGCGTTTGGGGACCGGATCGAGGAAGTCAAAATCGCTGAGCGGCGAATTGGTGGTCAGCAGTGAAAACCACTGCACCAGGTTGGAAGACGCTTGGATCGTAAAACGCATGTCCGGCCGGCCGGTCAAGCGAAGTTGATTGGCTCCCTGGGCATTCTTCCCCAGCGGTGTCAGGTGCGCCGTGGTGACCAAACTGAAATTCAACTTGAGAATTCCCGTCGCGCCGTTGACCCCGTCCACGACGATGTAATTGGTTTCGCCCGCACGAACCGGCACCACCAGGGCGCTGTCCTGGCCGTCCAGCCCGCTGTTGTTGTCGCAGCCGAGCACCGTGAGCATATTGGGATGCGCCGGATCACGGCCAGCCACCGCGATCACGGTATCGAAGGAACTGCCGTCGGTATTGAGAAACAAGTCGCCGGTTTCCTGCGGCACGAAGGAGAGCCATTGCGAGGCGCCACCGGCCACGTCGCAAATCGGTTCCTCGTTAAGTTCGGTGGCGCTACCGGCGGTGTTGAACACCTGGGATCCCGAGTAGCCGCTGACCACAGAAAACGAAGCCACGCCCGAAGCACCCGGAGGCGCACCGAGGATTAGTGGATTAGGCGCCAGGACGGCATCCAGGAACTTATCCGTGGCATGCGCATCTTCGAAGCTGAATCCGGTCACGTTCAGTTGCAGACTGGCCGGCAGACTGTCCACCGTGCGCGTCTGTTGCGTGACTTGAACGGTGTAGTTGCCGACGACTTCCGGCCGTGCATCCGGAATGGTCAGCATGGCGTTGGTCGCACCCGGGAGGGGTTGCCCGTTGAGGAACCATTGGTACGTCAACACGTGTCCGTGTTGCTGGCATCGATACGCATACTTGCCGTCCTTGTTGTAGGTGTATTTGCAGACGCCAATGGCATCCACGGCGAAGGTTGCGGTCGCTCCGGGAGGCACGGTCAGGTTAACGGGGTGGCTGCGAATCACCGGGAGCAACGAGGACGTGGCTTCGAATTCCCAGTTAAACACGAAGCTGCCAACCGCGCCACCAAAGCCATCAATCAGGATGTGATAGTCCTTGCCGGCCACGGTATTGAAGCGGATGCGGCTGGTATAAAAACCGCCGCGATCCTCATCGCTATCCACGACCGTCAATTGGTCCACGGAAGTTCCCGTATAGACGCCCAGTAACGTGTCGAACGTGCTGCCCAGCGTAACAAACGTGGCAATGCCCATGGCCGGCGCCCGCCAGGTGTACCAAACCGATTTGCCGCCCGTCTTGCCCGCCGGGGTGGGTTCGCCCGGCTCGCGCGTTGCGGTGAAGTTGTTGCCGGATGTCGTCCCGCTATCCTTGGAGAGCGGAACCCGGTCCACAAAATTGTCGCCTGCCGACAGCACGGTGAATTGCAGCGCCAAGGTGGTCGCCGAACTGACAACGGCGCCGTAATCATTCAAGACGACCACGGAGTAACTGCCGCCATCTGACAAAGCCGCGGAGGGAATGATCAGGCAGACGTCGGTGGCTCCGGGAATATTTACCCCGTTGTGCCGCCATTGGTAGCGCAAGGGCTGGCCGCCGGTTGCGTCCACGCAGAACATCACCATCCCACCAACCGTGGACTGAGCGCTTTGTGGTGGTTCGATGATGACCGGGGCCCCGCCGGCCAGCACGGGAACCGAAAACTCCGACGTGTTGCCGTCCGGGTCGGTGGCGGTGGCGGTGATGAACTGCGGCTGGGGCAATACCAACGGAACATTGACCGCAAAATTTCCGGCGCCGCTGGCGTCCGTGGTCACCGTACCGGTGCCGATCAGCGTTTGGCCTTCACTCGGCCCGGCGGTTCCGGCAGTGTCATTCACAAAGAACTCGAGCCGGAAGATCGTATGGGCCGCACCGTTCAAGCTGCCCTGAATCGTCGCCAGCCCGCCAACGGTTTGAATCGAATCGAGCACTGGAGCGTTCTGCACGTTGTTGGGACCCGTATCGGCGTCTCCGGGATCATTGGCAGTCTGGCCATCCGCTCCCAAATCGATGCCCAGTTCGGCATTCGCAAAGATGGCATTGCCGAGAATCGCATTGTCGGTACCGGCGGCCGGTTCCAGCGTTACTCCATTGCGGCCATTGAACGCGATTCGGTTTCCGGCACCATTCGTGGAACCGCCAATGGTATTGCGGGCGGCGCCGTTGTCCAAGGTAACCCCATCCAAGCCGTTACCCAAAGCCGACGTGCCATTGGTGGCCGTGCCGATGAGATTGCCTTGCACGAGGTTGCTGACGGCATTCACGCCCGCCAACCAGATACCGCTTCCGGCATTTCCTGAGATGACATTCCCCGAACCCGGTGCCGCACCCCCAATAACGTTGCCGGCCGAACTGACATAGATGCCCGCCTCGGAGTTGCCCCTCGCTGCGGTGCCGGCGGCATCGGGGCCGAGGAAGTTACCCGCGATTACATTGCCTCCCGGCCCGGCTACGCGAATGCCCGTGGCAAATCCATGCAGCACCAAGCCCCGCACAATATTGCCGCCCGACGTCAACACCAGGCCGTCAACCCCACCGTTGACCGGCGAAGCCGTGGTGCCGGGAGGCGCAGCGGTGGGAAGCGTAGCCTGACTGCCATCCAATTCGACCACTGGCGCACCGTTGAATTCAAGTTCGGACCAGCCATCAATCGTGACGGAATCGGTGATCTCCGGCAACGGCGAGAGCAGGTGAATCGTGTGCGGCGCCGGCCCTGGGAGCGCAAAAACAATCAGGTTAGGTTCCGGCGAGTCATTCGCATTGATCAAGGCTTGCCGCAGCGAGCCAGGGCCTGAATCCGCGAGGCTGCTGACGGTGATCGTGTATGGGATCACGGTGACCACGAAGGTGCATGAATTGGAATTCCCGGAAGCGTCCGAAGCGATGCACGTAACCACCGTGTTGCCCACGGCAAAGGCAGTGCCCGCGGCCGGTTGACAGATTACGGTTGGGTGCGGATCACAATTGTCGCTGGCTTGCGGCGCCGGATAATTCACAACCGCACTTCCAGAGCCGGTTGGCAGTTCGGAAACAATCTCGTCCGCCGGGCACACGATTTGCGGCGGCACATGATCATAGACGGTCACCGTGAAAACGCATTGGCTCTGATTGCCACTGGCGTCCGTGGCAAGGCAGCTAACGGTCGTGGTTCCCAGCGCAAACACAGAACTGGAAGGCGGCACGCAGAGAACCGTTGGCGCCGGATCACAAACGTCAGTCGCACTGGTTGTGAAATTGACCGGGGCGCCGCTCGCGTCCACGCAGGGCACGGATATGTTCTCTGGGCATTGGCTGATGGGCGGGGTGGTGTCCAGCACGCGGATGGTCTGATGGCACGTGGCCTCGTTGCCGCAGGCATCGACCGCAATCCAGGTGCGCGTCGCCATGAAGACGGTTCCCGGTTGCTGATTGGTAATCGTCATCACCACGTGGATCTGCACC
The DNA here is from genome assembly GCA_963788655.1 of uncultured Verrucomicrobiae bacterium. Classification (GTDB taxonomy): domain Bacteria; phylum Verrucomicrobiota; class Verrucomicrobiia; order Limisphaerales; family JAFGQR01; genus JAFGQR01. Next base: position 146,792 of record CAWBHS010000087.1, read on the forward strand.
GGTTGCGCCGAACAATTGTCCGTAGCCGACGGCGGATCGAAATCCCAAGTGTCGCCGCATTCGACTTCGCGGTCAGCCGCACATTGGCTCACCGGCGGAACTTGATCGTCCACTGTGATGGTTTGCGTGCAGGTGGCGGTGTTGCCGCAAATATCAGTCGCCTGATAGCGGCGTGCCACGAGGTATCGGTTGGGACAAGACTCGGCGCTGATCTCATCGCCGACCCATTCGACCGTCACGTCTCCCTGGCAATTGTCGGTGGCACTGACGAGCCCAGTGTTGGGTGCCGGCACGTCCGCCGCGCAGTCCACCGTGACTGAGGCCGGGCAGGTAACCACAGGTGGGACTTGGTCCTCCACCGTGATGGTTTGCGCGCAAACGGCGGTGTTGCCGCAGACGTCAGTGGCCTGGTAGGTTCGCATCACGGTATAACGATGCGGGCAGGTTTGGCCAGATATTTGGTCTTCGAGCCAAACAACCGTTACATCGCCAGGGCATTGATCGGTGGCGAGGACGTCAACCACATTGGGCGCCGGGACCATTTCGTCGCAGTCCACGGTGAGCGGAGGCGGACAGACGATCAGGGGCGGTGTCTGGTCATTCACCGTAATGATCTGGGTGCAGGTGGCCACGTTTCCGCAAGCATCGGCGGCATCGTACGTGCGCAGAATCGTGTAGCGGTTCGGACAGGTTTCGCCTTGCCGGTCATCTCCGGCCCATCGGACCGTTACCCACCCCTGGCAGGCATCCGTGGCGACTATGGTTTGAACATTGGGCTCCGGCACCTCGCCGCAACCGACGGTGAGGTCGGGCGGGCAGTGCGTCAGAACCGGTGGCGTGGAGTCCGCGACCGTGATGTGCTGGGTGCAACTGCTGGTATTTTGGCAATCGTCCCGAGCCGTCCAGGTGCGGGAAATCACGCGCTCCGTAGCACAGGCGCCTGGCGTCACGCTATCGGTGTAAATAATGGAAAACAACAAGTCGCAATTGTCGATGGCCGTCACTTGACCGGTGGCAGGAGGATCGGTCGGCTGACCGCATTCCACCGTCACATCCGGAGGACAGTTCAGAACCGGCGGGGTGAGGTCCAAGACGGTGATGCGCTGATTGCAAAAGCCAATGTTGCCGCAGGCGTCAGTTGCAGTCCAACGGCGGATAATAATCAGTGATTCCGGACACGTTGCCGTCTGATACGAGTCACTGAATCCAACCATCGGTTGAGGATCACACGCATCGGTCGCAGTCGCCTGGCCCACGGATGCCGGATCGGTTGAAACATCGCACTCGATGCTCACAGCGGGCGGACACGCCACCAGCGGTGGCTCGCGATCCAGCACCGTAATGTGTTGGATGCAGGAAATTTGATTGCCGCAGTCATCGGTGGCGGTCCAGGTACGGAAGATGACTTTCTCCTGCGGACAGGAAACGGGGCCTTCTACATCGGCATGGACGAGGGCAACCGTTGGGCCACAATTGTCCGTCGCCGTGGCTTCGCCCGTAGCCGTCGGGGCGGTGGCGTCACCGCATTCCAACGTGACATCTGCCGGACAGACAAGGACTGGCGGTCTGGAATCCACCAGCGAGATACGCTGCACACAACTGGTAGAGTTGCCCGAATGATCGGCGGCCAGCCAGGTGCGGGTGACGATCTGTTTTACCGGACAATTTCCCGCGGTCACGGTGTCACTGAAGGTAATCGTCGGTTGGGGGTCCATCGCGTCGAGGGCCATGGCCCGTCCGGTCGTGGCCGGATCCGGCGCCTGGTCGCACTGGAGGGTGGCATCGGACACACAAAGAATAACCGGGGGTGATACGTCAGTCGGGGGCGCGGCTTCCGGAGAGGCTGCCCTCAGGGGCAGGGAAACTCCCAGAAAAGCCGCAGTGGCCGCGGCACTCGCGAGGATGTGAATGATTGATTTCATTACGCTCAGGGTTCCTTTGGGGCCGCTCCCCCGGTTCCTTAATTTTTCTGATTTAAGCAGTCTGCTTATGGTAAGCTTGAGCAAAGCTTTCTATAAGTCGCCTCAAATTGCAATTTAAAACTGCGGGGCGGTTCCGTGCTTGGTCGCGGAGCGGCAAGCGATCCGAACGGACTTTAAGAAGCCAGCCTCCCTGGGCCAAGGAACATGACCGTTCGTTGTTCCTGGCGAGTTTGGCGCTTACGACCAGGATCCCTTGGAATCGCGCGGGCGCTGCACGGATGCGGTGGCGCGCACTCGCTAAGCCGTGACTATTCAGTAGGACAGGCGTCCCGCCTGTCCCGAACAAGTGGAAACCAACAACTTGTAGCACGGCGCCGCGAGTGTTTCTATGTCACCAAACGGTGAGGATGCCTTGGGCTATTCGAGACAGGCGAGACGCCTGTCCTACCACGCCGAACTGCCTCATCGCAGCACCAGCTACTGAATTGATATGGCTAAGCCTTGGGTTGGGGTTGGGGTTGGGCGTACGGGCACTTCGACAGCGATTTCATTCTTTACGACCTCAAAAAGGATGCCTGGGGGGAGCCAATTTTGCGGGCGCTGATCCCGGCGGCCAAGCTGTGACCATTTAATTCAACCAAGCGTATGCATCGGTGTGAATTCGTAAACGTGTCGGTTCCCACTTTTCAAATGTTTCTTCCGCATACCCCAAGTTGGAGACGATCGAGCGGCTGCCCATCGCCAACTGTCGTAGCATCCACGCGTAAGTCACCGTCGTACCGAACGCCCGGCGGATAAGATTCATGGCGTAATTTGGATGCAGGCCGTTGGTTTCGGCAATGGTCTGGGCTATGAGCGGTTCCTGATAATTGCGTGCAATGTAACCGGCAAGTTGATCGGCTCGCGACAGCGTAGGATCGGGAGCCCGGCCGGTTGGACGCTTCGATATCAGCTACAGGGTTCTACCTACCGGCTCGTTCGCAACCGATAAAACCGCGTCGCCGAGCCGGGGGTATCGGGGTATTGGATCAATCGCTGGAAGGTTGCGAAGGGGATGTTCGTCAACACCTGCCACGGGGCCCCAGCAGCAAGCCCGTCGCGATACTCGAGAGCGTAGGCTTTGTTGGCTTGCGCAGTGAATTGCAGCGTCACCTCGCCCCCCCCAAAGTTCAGGGTCAACTGATACAAACTTTGCGGATCCTGCGGATCTGTGCCGGCCCAATATTCTTCGAGGTTGGTCGCCCCGTCCGAGTCCGCATCCAACGCTGCGTCGGCAGGATTATCCTTGCTCAAGCCATTGGCCATTTCCCATTCATCAGGCATCCCGTCGCCGTCCGTGTCACCTGGGGCAGGCTGCGGGCCAGGCGTCGGCGTGGCGGCTTGCCAATTGACGGGGTCATTGCCGAAATCGGATACCGTCAGCCGTTGCAGTGAAAGGCCGAGGCCATCGGCTTCGGCAGGCCATGGCGACACGTCGGTGTAATGCACCCGTTCCACCAGGACGTACGGCACCAAACCGACCTCCGGGCTGGTGGCACCTTCGGGGGTATCCGGCTTGTAAAGTTCCACGCGGTCGGTGCGGTTGTCCAATTTGCCTTCATACGGTCCGATGACGGATACTTCGGCGGACAATCCGTAGGCGGTGCGGAAGGCAGCCAGCGCTGCGGGATCCGCCACTGGATCAAAGCTGACCACCAACAAGTAATCGCTCGCGGGGATGCTGGTGTTCGTTGGGAAATTGAATTTCACCGCCGCACGCAACCGCCAGGTGTTTGTGGGATAGGCCGGATCGTAAAGGAGCGCGTCATCGCTGGTGATGTTTTGCAGTTCGATGAATTCATCGCGCACATTGTCATTGGTGCCGCCCACGTCCGGGGGGTGGTACATAATTTCGCTGATCACCACCGGACCGACTTGCGGATCGGCATTCGGCAAGCCAGTGCCCGCGCGGAAGTCTGCCAGAGTCTCGGGATCGTCCTGACCGAACGTCCTTTGGCTCATGGCGACCATTTGCACGTCGATGCTCGTCTCGTAGCGTCCGAAGGAGACGCCGCGTTCCGCGGGACCGAAATCAACTGCGCTCCGGTAACCATTGAATTGGCCGTTGCCGTCCACGGCGGACAGATACACCTCGTCGCCATTGGCCGAACTGAAGGCGAAACTGTCCGCGTCGCCCGGGCGCGGATTGAACTGATACTCGTAGAAGACTTTGAATCCGTGGGCCGGAATGATGGTGTTGTCGGGAATGCGATACTTGTTCAAGTACGTGCGGGCATCGCTCAGATACCAGCCGCCGATGTCCACGGAGGAATCCGAAAGGTTGCGCAATTCCACTGCGTCTTCGAAGGGCAGGTCGCTGTGAGTGAGCACTTCGTTGATCACCACGTTTTCGAGTGGCAAGTAATTGCTCTCGCCCGGAGTAGGGGTGCTGGGGAAGGCCACCATGTTGGCGGCGCCATCGGGCAGGCGTCCCTGAGAAATGCCCTCGGCCTGCAAGCCAAAGGTGATGGCGTCGATCAAATTTCCCGTGGCACCGGCCAAGCCGATGGACTCGCCGTTCGCCGACAGCTTGAACGTGACGTGGTCCGCGCCGGCGGCCGGATTGTTGTCGGCGGCGAACTGCTGGAAGCCCAGCAAGCCTGCCGCCATGAAGGACCGCGGCGGGATTTGGTATTTGAGCCGGTTGTTCAAATCGTCGGTCAAGTGCAAGCCGCTCAGTTCCACCGGCTGGGGATTAGGATTGAACAGTTCAAACCAGTCGTCGCCCGAGATCGGGTCCGCCAGCCATTCATTGATCGTAAGCTGGCTCACGTCACCCAGCGTGGCGGCCAGGTTGGTTGCCCCAGGGGTGGGAAGGGTCAACACCCAATTGGAGCTCGCGTTGGGCACGCGGCCCAGGGTGAGGTCGGGTGCTTGGAGACCAAAGGTCACTCCATCCAATAGGGAGGCGCCGGCTGAGAGTTTGTCGAGCAGGTAGATCGCGTCACCGGAAGCCTTCAGGCCAAACCCTGTATTGTTGGCCGAGGCGGGCAGACTGCTATCGAGCGTCACTTGGTAATAACCGTGCGCCGGGATCACCGAGCCCGCCGGGAACACCCAACGCTGCGGTTGGGTGAGTTGATCGGTCAAGCTCATGGCAGCGAGATCCACGTCGCTGTTGGAAGGATTGTACAGTTCGATCCAATCGGTCACGGTTCCGTCGTTGTTGGTCAGGCTGCGGTTGTTGGCCATAACCTCGTTGATGACCACGCCAGCCAGCGCGGGATTGTTGGTCAGGACCACGGCATCCAGGCGTATCCCGAACACGACGTCGCTGCTCGTGGGACTGGTCTGATGAACTTCCACGGCCAGCACGTTGTCGCCGGCAACCACATTCGTGATGGCCAGATCCAGCGGCCCGCCGTAGGTCGCATTGTTGACACTGGCCGGCGAGAGGGTGTCGTAAGTCACCAATCCTTCCGGCAGGTTCAAGCGGCCCGCCTCGGCGCCGTTGATGTAAAACACGGCTGAGTCATCGATGACGTGCATTGCTTGCAGACCGGACAGGTTCAAGCCGGCGGGCACATTGAAGTGGGTGCGAAAGTAAAAAGTGATTTTGCCGTTTTCAACCGTCAGTGGTGTGCGAATTGGTTCGGGCAGGCAGTTGCAACCTTCCTCAGCCAGGAGCGCCGGGCCGGCGTCCCAACTGGAATCATTGAACGTGGTCTCTTTCCAACTGGTGCCCAGGTCAGTGCCGGATTGGTCGTATTTCCAGAGGAACGTGTCGTCGAGCGGGATCAGATTCACCAGCGTGGGCGGCACGGTTTCGGGCGCCACCGGATTGCCGGATTCCGGCGTCGGTTGGGACAGGAAGACAATTCGCGCGGCGCCGTTGGGAGAACGGCCTTCGGAAATGTCCGGTTGCTGCAAACCATACGTTATATGGTCTATCTCGCTGCCGTCCACCGCCAGCAGCGCAAGCTCCCCACCTTCTTGGGAAAGCTGGAAATCGACGTGGTTGGCGCCCGCGCTCGGACTGCCGTCGGCAATGAACGCGCGATAACCATAACCCGCGATGAAACTCAGCGGTGCGATGCGATGTTTGAACGGCACGCCGATGGGATTATCCGTCAGATACAAGCCCCCGAGCGCCACGGGCAGCGGATCGGGATTATACAATTCCACGAAGTCGTCCAGGAAGACCGGCCCGTTGTTCGCCAGCCATTCGTTGATCTTCAGCGTTGCGGACGAACCGAGGGTCAGCGCAATGTTGCCTGCGCCGAAGGTTGGAGTCAAAGGCCCCATTGCCCATTGCTCAGCCGGCCGATGGACTGGTCGGCCAGTTGCACGCCGAAGGTGACTTGATCCAACACGCGGCTGGCGTTGGCGGACTTGTCCAGCAGGTAAAGCGTTTCGCCGAGTTGGTTCAACGCAAAGCCCAAATGAATGCCCGCGGTGCCGTCCGGATTGTTCGCAAACAACATCAAATATTGCCCGGCGGCCACACTGGCCCCCGCGGGGAACACAAACTTGTTCGGATCAGCCAGGTCGTCGGTCAATCGCAGGCCCTCTAAATTCATCGGCGTGCTGCTGGCATTGAACAATTCGACAAGGTCGGGGAATGTGCCCTGGTATTCGAAAGCGGTGTCATTGCGAGCCAGGACTTCGTTGATCACCACTCCCTTCAAGTTCGAGAGCACCGCCCACGTTTGCGAAACGGTGGCGTCCGCTTCTGCCTGCCACGTGCCACTGGAATTTCGGCCAATGACATAGACCGTGTAGGTCCCATCCGCCAATCCCGACAAGGCGATGGGTGTGCTCACCATGGTCTCCGAACCCCAGGCGCCGTTGTTCAAGCGATACTTGTAATGCGTGATGTCCTGCCCGCCGACGGTCAAAACCGCGCTGTTTTGGAAGGTCGGGGAAACGGGTTCGCCAACAATCGTAGCCCGGACGGAGTTTGGTTCCGCGGGCAATTGCGAGAGCACGTAAGCATTACGCTGCACCACGAAGTTTTTCATGTTCGCGATGTTGTTGGCCGGCACCCAATCTCCGAGCAGTTGATCGAACAAAGGGAGCAGGTTGTTGGTAGAAAATGTGGTCGTCAATTGATGTCGCAATTCGGCGTAGTACATCGCCTCGAATTCCGGATTATGCAGGAACCGGTCCACGATGGGGAGCCGGGTCGCCACAAAAATGTCTTCGCTGGCGTTGCCGCCGGTGTCGCCTTCATCGAAAACCGTGTCAAAGTCATGCGCCACGACCATGAACCGTGGATCAACCAAGCCGCGGTACAGCCCGAAGTCATCACCGTAGCCGGAACCCAGCGACGTTTCGGAATAATCCATCAGCGAGAGCACGGCGAAGTAACGCAGCCACAGTTCCACATTCGCGTTATGTTTGACGGCGGCCACGTATTCGCTGTCGGGCGTCGTGGAGGGATTCAGCGCCAGGATGAGCGCCATAAAGTCCGACCAATCGTTCTCGCTGGCGTTCGCCGTCTTGTAATAGCCACGGCTGATGTAACTGGCGGGGTCTGTTCCCTGGTAAGTTAAGTCCGCCTGGTGCGAACCACTGGAGGCGCGATACACATTGCCCGCGCTGTCCTGCGGGAAATGGTTTTCGGCCCATTCGCCGTTGAGCGGTTCGACATGCACGTACGAGCCGAACGTCGGCGAACCGCTGGGAGCGGGATTGGCGGCATTCACACGCAATTGAATGGGCCGGACGATTTCGGTCGGCAATCCGGCTTGAAGCGCCACCGCGCTGCCGATCATTTGGGCGTGGGTGTACTGCGAGTTCAAGTTCGCGGACGTGACGCCATTCCACGGACGATCGCTGGGAATGTTCAACCGATACGATGGTTGCGCGCGTCCACGGCTGCCGGCGCCACGGTAACGCAGACCGCAGTTGTAACGGATCTTTACACTGTCGCCCTGCCGGCTCACCAACGTGGCATTCATTTGCGCATCGCTGTTGCGCGAACCGTCCGCGAGACGCACGCGCTCTTCCTCGGTCATGATGATGCGGTAAACGGGCTGCGCGCCGGCGTAGTCTTCGTCGTCCACCTGGAATATGGCATTGGCCCGCTGCTCGAAACCACCGCCCGTCACCTGTGCCGCGGCCGGCCAAGTGCGGCGGTTGCTGTTGGCGTCGGTGGCCTGCACATAGAACTCTTCGACGGTTTCGTTGGCCAGCGGCCCGAGGATCGCTCCATAAATCCCGTCGCCGGCGACGCCGTCATTGTGCGCGCCGTCGTCAAACATGGTGGATTCACCAAACGGCGGCGCGGATTCGCTGCTCGCATCGCGCGACCACAATTTGACGGTGATCCCATTCGTCTGTTCGTCCACCACGCGGGCCGTGATGGTGATGGTGTCCGTCGAACGCGGTATGGCGGGGAAATGCGCCACGTCGAGAACCAAGGGAGCCACGTTGCTCGCGGCTAAAGAATTCGCCTGGCCGGGACTGCCATTGTTGTCAGCACTGGCGCCCCAGTTCTGCCCGTGGTTATTGGGCAGGGCCGGATTGCGCAGCTCGAGCGACTTGCCCAGTCCATCGTGTTCGGCATACCATTCCCAGCCGCGCGTGTCCGTTGGCCAGGGCCGGCGCAGGGCAAAATCCCCTTCATCGGCGTAGGCTACCAAATCCACGCGGTCACCGGAGGCATCTTCCAATTCGATTTCTTCACCGCTATTGCTCAAACGGCCGTCCCAATTACCCACCACGTTGGCCACGCCTGGATAACGCGCGTTGAAGGCCGTTACATCGGCCGCCACCACCAGGAACCCACCCGCGGCCAAAGACACGTTCGGGAAAGTGAAATCCACGCCACGGTTCAATCGCCAGCCGGTTAAATTAACCGCGCTTGAACCGGTGTTCAGCAATTCGACAAATTCCTCGTCCGTGCGCTCCGAAGCGGGGTGGTACATGATTTCATTGATGACCACCCGGTCCTCGAACACAGCGGTGTCATTCAGCGTGTAACTCCAGGAACCACCCACGAACGCTCGCGGCGTGAGGGCTTGATCGGTGATTCCATGGCCGCCGGCCCAGGTGACGTTGATGGCGGTGGTGTTGGTGGGCTGAACCAGACTGAACTCATACGGCCCGGCGCCAGTGCCGGACACACTGACGGCCGGTGTGTTGTTAATCAGCAAGTCTGCCGCGTCCACTCCCACTACCGGTTCGCTGAAAGTGATTTTGATTTTCAGCAAAGCTCGAAGCGTGGCGTTCGGCATGGGGCTGACTTGGGTGGCCGTCGGGGCAACCGTGTCGGTCAGCGTGTATTGCCAGTTCGCGGCGCTTCCGTATTGATCGAAGGCGCGAGGTGGATTTTCGTAATCGGTAATACCGTGCGCACCGTTCCAGGCGACCAACACCGTGCCTTCGCGCGGGGACGGAAACGTAAATGTGTAAATCGCGCCGGACCCACTGACTGCTGGCGCCGGGAGTCCATTGATGAGCAGGTCGGCGGCATCGACGTTTTGCACCGGTTCGCTAAAGGTCACCGTGAGATTGGTCAGTTCGTGGACCGTGCCGGCGGGCGGATTGACGCTGGCAATAGTGGGCGGCGTTGAAATGTTGACCGTCACATGCACCACCGCGGAGGTCGCGCGCGCGCCGAGATTATCTGTGGCCACAGCAGTCAGGGCGTAGTTGCCAATCGACACGTTGTTCCAATCGTAGGTAAACGGCGACGAATTGTCTTCACCCAGCTTGGCGGTACCGGCGTAAAATTCGACGAGATTGATACTGCCATCGGGATCGGAGGCGGCGGCGCTGATTGGAAAACTTGCCGGAGTCGTGTAAAAGGCATTGTCGGCCGGACTGCCGATGCTGACCGACGGCGGATCGTTGATGACCGGATCGGTGCTGGCGAGCAGTTCCAGGTCGAAGCTGATGTCGGAGCTGGTGGCATCCGCTTGGTGGATTTCCACCGCAATGACGTTGTCACCGCTGACCAGCAGGTTGGGATTGACGGTGGATTCGAGGATCGCCGATTCATCGCTGCCCCCAATGGCGGTCAAGGCATAAGTATCATGCGCGATTGCACCCGAAGGCAGGTTATCGCGGAAGACCTCGGTGCCATTTAAATACACCACGATCCCGTCATCGCGAATTACGCTTAGTCGCAAGACAGTGTACGTGGATGGATTGGAAACGTTGAATGTGTGGCGGAAGTATGTGGTGACGTATTTGTCCCGTCTGTTGGGCCCATAGCTGACTTCGGTGGCTTCATCGCCGTCACCGTAGCCGAGTTGGGCGGGACCGCTGGCCCAGGAATTGTCATTGAAGCTGGAGGCACTCCAGCCGGTTTCCTGATCGGAGCCATCGTCCAAGTATTTCCAATCCGAACCCATGCTGATCAGCGTATCGGTCACCGCCTGTGCGGAAGCGGCAGCCAGGAGCGCGGCGCTTAGAATTAGCCCCATCACCCCCAATTTCGGCACGTTATGGTGCGGTCTAACGGGGCCCGTAGTGCGAGCCTGTTGGACGTTGTTCACGTTTTTGCAAACTTCTTGTAACCGTGTAGTCAACATTTTGTAATATTTTTGAACCAACCGGTGATGGCCTCAATATACACCAATACTGAAGGACAGTAGGTGAGCTTGACCCAAAATAGCTGCGTAATTCTTGAAGATCAAAGGGAGATTGCCGTTTTTCTCAGTCTGGCTCCGAAAAAGTACGTAGTTTGCTCGCACGCTGGGGAAGGATTTGAGCCTCGCAGAGGACAGGCGATTCCGGATTTCGGGATGCCCGATACTCAAGAACTGACGCGCGGCCGAACCGTGGAAGCCGGGGTGTTGTGTCGGTGCGCGCGGATGAAGGTATCCGCGCTCCCATGCGCCACGGCAGGCCAGATGGCTGGTTCGCCTACACTTTTTCCAGCGACCAGCCGTTGTGATACGGCTGTTGCAACAACCCGTTGGCGTCCGCATCGTTGGTGAACTGCGCCTTGGTGGCGTCCCATTCGAGGCGTTTGCCTCTACGGATGGCAATGTTGCCAAGCAGGACCGCTTCCGTGAGCAAGGCGGCCCAATCGAAATGACAGCCCGCCTTGGGACCACCACGACAGGCCTCCATCCATTCGGCCCAAGTGCCGCCGCGGCGCTCCAAAGTGCGCGGCACATCCGCAAACTTTTTCGCCCGGTCCGCGGAAAGGATCTGCGCTCCGAGCATCTTGCCTTCATCGCCGATGTACATCGTGCCTTCGTCGCCCAACGGTTTGCCTCCCATTTCCTCCGGATACGGCGGCTGCAATCCGCCGTCATACCAGACAATGCGCAGCGGCGGCAGATCGCCACGCGCAGGAAAGTCATACGTGACAATGCTGGCCAGCGGCGCGGTTTCGGGAAGGACTTTCGTGGACGTGGCGGAAACGCGAACGGGATGCGCCAGTTTCAAGGCGCGGTAGGGCGTGTTCAGCCAGTGGCAGCCCATGTCGCCCAACGCGCCGGTGCCGAAATCCCACCAGCCGCGGAAATTCCAGGGATGATACACCGCTTTGTACGGCGGGGGATTACCGCCGGGCAAATTAGCCTGCAACAGCGCGTAATCGCCATCGGCCCATGTGTTCTTGAAGGGACGCTCTGGAGCGGGGCCCAGCCAGAGCTTCCAGTCGAGCTGCGACGGGATCGGGTCGGCGCCGGGTGGACGCAACATGCCTTGCGGCCACAGCGGGCGGCTGGACCAAATGTGAACTTCACGCACGGGACCGATGGCGCCGGCTTGGATCAATTCGCAGGTGCGGCAGGCGGTTTCGCTGGTATTGGGGGACGCGGTGACTTGCGTGGCCACGCCGGCTTTGCGGGCTTCCTCGACCACCACGCGAGTTTCATGCATGGTTCGCGTCAAGGGCTTCACGCAACAGACGTGTTTCTTCTTCCGCAGCGCGGCCACGGAGATCAAGGCGTGCGTGTGATCGGGCGTGCCGCAATAAACGGCATCGATCTTGTCGCTCTCGCTGGTCAACATTTCGCGAAAGTCACGGTAACGCCGGGCTTGCGGCCAGCGATCATAGGCCTTCTTGGCGTAAGCATCATCCACGTCGCAAAGCGCGTTGATCTGAAAGCCCACCTTGTCGCACTCTTGCAATTGCCCGAACCCTACGCCGCCAATACCCACCCCGCCCAGGCTCAGTTTGTCATTGGGGCCAGGTTGGCCGGGTGCGCCCAAGACGTGCCGCGGGACGATACTCACGGTGGCACTGACGGCCGCCGCCGTGCGCAAAAACCGGCGGCGCGTCCAAGGATTGCTGGTGGAAGAACCGTTGGCTGAACTGAGTTGGGGTGCCGAGGGGATATTTAGATGCGTTTTCATGGTTCAAAGAATTTTCTTAGATCAAAATGCATTAGGATAGGAGCGCCGACACGAATATCAGCACTCCCCCGAATCGGTACTCGATGGTTCTCAAAGCCTGTTTTAAAGCTCCAGCCAGCCCGTAGCAGCCGACGTGTAGAGGCTCAGCTTTTCTCGAAAAATCTGGCCGCGCGCGACATGAATTAGCCTCCTTACGGCGGCTGCTACCATTGTGCAAACAGGTTCTCAGAGCGCCACGGTTTGCCCCGGCATGGCGATGGGATAATTCCCCTGGGCATCCGGCATCACCGGGGCGTCATCGCTCCATTTCATGTCTTCCAGATTGGGAGCCAATTTCAGATCTGACGCCAGGGCTTCCTCCCAGGTAATGCGTCGGCCCGATTCGCAGGCCATGCGGCCCATGATCGCGGTGAGACACGATTTGGCGCAGCGTTCCGTCTCGTTGTAAGGCTTGTCGTTGCGGATCGCGTCAAAGAACAAGTCGTGTTCGTTTTGGTACGCGTCGCACGGCGGTCCCTGGTGTCTCCAAATAATGGCATCCGACGTCTGATTGTGGCCCTTGAAGATGCGAGGATTGGACTGGCCTTCGCCGAGCACCGCCGAGCCGGTGGCGCCCTGGATGACATCGCCAAAGAAATCCCAACACCGGCTGATGTGCCGGCCCTGGGCCATCATGCGCGTGCCGTCGGGGAAGGTGTATTCAGCGCCGTAGTGGTCAAAGAGTTGGTCCTTGTCCCGGCGCACTTGGCGGCCGCCCATGCCCTGGACGGAAACCGGGTAGGCATCCTTGACCCAGCAACAGACGTCGATGTTGTGAATCAGCCAATCGACGATGAAGCTGCCGTTGAGCCAGGTGTAATTACTGTAATTGTGAATTTGATGGGCGAGTTCGCTTTCTCCCGGTTGCCGCGCGCTGAAGCCGACCGGCCCGTGCATGCGGTAGGCCCATTCGGTGATCACTTCGCCAATGAGCCCGTTGTGAATTTGTTCGACGGCTTCCTCGAGCGGCTTGTAATGGCGGCTCATCAGACCGCCGGCGATCTTGAGATTCTTCTTCTTCGCTTCTTCGCCAAGGGCCAGCACGTGCCGGATGCCGGGGCCATCGACGGCAAACGATTTTTCCATGAACACGTTGATCCCTTTCTTCACGGCGTAATCGAGGTGAATGTGGCGGAACGCGGGCGGGGTGGTGAGCAGCACCACGTCACCCTTGTCGAGCGTATCAATGGCCTTCTTAAACGCGTCCAGACCGATAAATTCGCGGTCGCGCGCCACGTCCACCTTTTGGTCCAATCGCTGCTTGAGCTGGCTGAGACAGCCGGAAAGCCGATTGTCGAATACGTCGGCCGCGGCCCACAACTTGGTGGGGCCGGTGGTCGAAAGGGCCTGCGCCGCGGCGCCGGTGCCGCGCCCGCCGCAACCGACGATGGCGATCTTGATGGTGTTGTTCTCGGCCGCGTAACCCGGACGGGCGATCGCGCCGGCCAACGCGGCGCCCGCCACCGCTTTACTGGAGGTCTTCAGAAATTCCCGACGGGTGGTGGGTGAGGATGAGGTGCTATGGGTGGAGTTCATGTCAAAATACTTTCCGGTTAAGGACGCACTACACATTGTTTATTAAGATTCGACCGATCATTTCGCAGTTGGGCCACGCTGGCAAGCGCGTTTCGTGGTCGTGGGTGATCGTCGTTTGGTTTCCGACGAACCAACGCGGCGGTTTATTCGGCGGACCATTCGATACGGTGCCGCCAGTTGCTCCGTCATTCGCGTCGTTCGCCACTCGGTATTTCGGTCTGTCATGGCGCCGCGGAGCCTCACCATTCTTCCAACGGTTTGAGTTGCGGCGGCGGGATGGAATTGGCTTCGCCTTCTTTCAAGGGAGTCAGCAGCACTGCCAGGCGGAGCGATTTCGCGTCTTCGATATGAATCGCCAGTTTGCGGTAGCGGCTATTGCTCGCTTGTCGCGGCGGATTGGGCGAACTCGGTAGTGGTTCCGCCGGCATGACCTTGAATGTTGCGTTGGCCGGCGACACCAAGCGGGCCTCCAACCGCGCCGTTCCCTGGCGCAACATCGCCACCGTTCCCGCGTCATTGATTTCCACCGTTGCGGGCGTACAGAAGAACCACCAAAGCTCCGCCGGTTGGTCGGCTTGCACTTCATCCTGCACCAGCACTTGGCGGCGGTCGAGCAGCGCGAGGCCACGTTCCACCCGATTGGCTTGTCCGGAGTAGGCGCGGGTGAGATCGGCCACAGCCACTGCGCGCTCTGGGGTGGTCACAAACTTCACAATTGGCGCCACCGCCCGGGGATTCTGGTCGGGAGCTTTCCCCGGATTAATGAGCAGCGTATTGTGGCTCTCGGCGCGCAGACGGTAGTAGTTCCAACGCTGGTTGCCGAAGTAGGCGGGCAGGTTGTAATTGTCTGAACCCAAGTCCACGGCCCAGCGCGTGCCGAGCGCCTCCAGGATGAACGAGCCCAGATCCAGATGACTGTGATTGGCCTTGTTGTCCCCCGCTTTCAGCCCAACAAACAGCGCGTTCGGATCATCCCAGGCACTGCGCAAGGTCACGACTTCCGCGTGGCGATAGTATTTATCGAGCGGCGGCGAAGTGGCCGGCGGACGAGCGAGCGCAGCATCGTACCAAAGCAAATCAAGCGGATGCGCCCGAGCCACCTGGCGTTGGTACCAGGCGTACTCGGGATGGTTGAACTTCCGCGCCAGCCAAAACAATACCGGATCGCGGATGACGCCTTCGTGGGAATCGGCATAGTTGAATGAACGCCCGCTGGGGCCTGAGGCATAGATGGGGAATGAGCCCGCTTCGGAAAAACCCTGAATGCCCGTCAAGCCGAAGTCGGTGCCGAGTGCGGTTTGCAGGGCGGCGAGCAAGGTCACATTGTAAGTGGTCGCGTAGCTCCAATATCCCGGGCCTTCGGCCCAAGCGCCATCCGGCCCGTATTCGACCATGGCGAGCTGGATGGATTTCAGGGCGGCCGACAGGAATTGCCCGGCCAATTTCGGTTCTACGTCCGCCAAGGCGAGCGCGCCCATGCCGATGCCGCCGTTGCAAACCTGATTCCAATTGTGGTGCGCCTTGGCCCACCACCGGCCTTCAACGTGAACCTGCAATCCCAGCTTGATACCCTTCTCGACCATCGCGGTGCGCAAGGTGGTGCGTTGGGCTTCGGTCCAAGCGTCGTAGAGCCAGTCGTAAGCGATGGCAAAGGCATGGGTCATTTCGGCGGTATCGAGGAAATGGCGCGGGTTCCAGTCGGGGAAGTTCGCGGCGGCGTTTAGTTCCTGCCACAGACGTTCCTGGTAGCGCCGGTCGCCGTCGAGCCGATAAAGCAGGCCCAGCGTGTAGGTGCGTTGCAACACGCGGCGGCTGGTGGCGAGCAAGCGGAGGCCATCGGGAATTTCGTATTTGGACGGCGATTGCGTGATGATCCGGTCACCGTTGGCGCGCAACTCCGCGTGCCATTTCTTCAAGAGTTCGTCCGACTGAATCCGTTGCTTGAGGGCTGCGAAGTCTGCCGTGGAAGCCAGCAGCCGCGGGTGTTCGGGTTTGAGCGTTTTGAGAATCTGCTCCGCGGACGGAATCGGGACGGGCGTCGAAGGTTTGACACTACCGGGTGCCGCCCGCACAGAGAAGGTACAGGACAACACCAGCAAAAGAGTGGGCAATACGGGGCGTATGTTCATGTTGAGTTAGATGGAAACAGGCGGCGGAAATTCAATGGAAGGGGATGAAAGGGACTGATCGCACCAATTGGATTGCAGGACCAACGAACCCGGCACGGGCCGAAGAACGGGCGCGCATTTGGGTGGTGGCTATCGCGCCTAAACCGTATTCATTCAGGCTGGAGCAGCGATGACGCGCTTCGGCGCGGCAGGACAGGCGTCTCGTCGGTCTTGAAATAGACGAGCGCTTTCCTCACTATTTGGTAACGTATAGAAAGTTTGGACGCTGTAACCCAAATCCCTGGCTTGCGGCCGTTCGAGACCGGCGGGACGCCTGTCCTGCTGAACGGTTACGGTTAGGCCGCACCCTAAGTGCGCTTGTTTGCTGACTCAATTCGACTGTTATTTGGTAAAATGAAATCAATGAACCGATTCTCTCAATTGTCCTCGAAGAAAACCGCCGGTTTGCTGACGCTCTTGCTTTTGCTTGGGCTGGTACTTCCGGTGCGGGCCGAAGATTACGTTGCCCACACCTTCACGAACGCCACCGGGCAGACGCTGCCGTACCGTTTGTTGGAGCCGAAAGCGGAGTTCAAAAATCAACCGGTCCCGCTGGTGCTCTTCTTCCATGGCGCCGGCGAACGCGGCACCGACAACGCAGCGCAACTCAGGCATGGCACCGGCCTTTTTGCCCGGCCGGCAAACCGTGAACAATATCCGTGCTACGTATTGGCGCCGCAATGCCCGCCGAACCAACAATGGGTGGATATGCCCTGGGGAACCGAATCGGGCGCGCGTCCCGCGCAACCCAGCGCCGCCATGTCGCTCGCGCTCGAAATTCTCGACCAGGTCATCCGGGACCATTCTGTTGATACCAACCGGCTGTACGTCACCGGCCTGTCGATGGGCGGCTATGCCACGTGGGATTGTCTGACGCGCTTTCCCGGGCGGTTCGCCGCGGCGGTGCCGATTTGTGGGGGCGGCGCTGAAAAGACCGTCACGGCAGCCGTCGCCAAGGTGCCGGTTTGGGCGTTTCATTCCGACGATGATCCCGTGGTGAAGGTCGCTCGCACGCGCCACATGATTCAGGCCCTGCGTGATGCGGGCGGCCACCCGAAGTATTTCGAGTATTGGGGGCTCGGCCATGGCTCATGGGGGCGCGCCTACGACGAGCCCGAGTTGTTGGCCTGGATGTTCGCCCAACGCCTCAGCCAACCGGACACCTACACCCTCAAGACCCCCGCGCCTGAAAAGCCGGAGGTGGCTCGCTTCCCAAATGATTCCGAGTTTCCGGGCCAAGGCCCGATCCGCAAATGGGACTGGTTCCGCAAGCTGTGGAGCGAGCGGCGCCTGAAATGGTGGCAGAACCGTGAGAAAGACCACGGGGCGGTTGTGTTTCTGGGCGATTCCATCATGCAAGGCTGGGGCAGCCTGGCCAAGGATTTCCCGAACTTCAAAGTGGCCAATCGCGGTATCAGCGGCGACGTGACGCGCGGAGTCCTGTACCGTTTGAAAGAAGACGTGCTTGATCTCGATCCGGCTGCCGTCGTGTTATTGATCGGGACGAATGACCTGGAAGACAATGGTGATCCGGCCGTGATCGTCGAGAACATCCGCACCATTCTCGCTCGGCTGACGGAGCACAATCCCAAGCTGCCGGTCATTGTGTGTAACGTGATGCCCAGCGACGCCAGCAAGCACCGTCCGGCCGACAAGATTCAACAGATTAACGCGCGTTTGGACAAAATCGTGGCTACCGATCCACAACTCATCGAATGTGACACCTACGCACTCTTTGCCAACGACCAAGGTAACGCCACGAAAGCCGAATTCCCGGATCTGCTGCACCCGAACGCTGCCGGTTATGCCAAATGGGCGCAAGCACTGCGGCCCCTGCTGGCGAAACTGAATCTGAAGTAGCGGTTTTAGGTTCGGCAACAATCGAATGGGTTCGAGAGAAACCTCATGACCTTTCGCGATTCGAGACAGACGTTCTCGGTTGTCTTGAAGATCCCGAAACCGTCATCGGCATTGGCGAGTAATGTCGAAACGGGTTTCCCTGGACCGTCGGAACTCCTGTTATCCTTTATGGAACTGGGCGCCAAAAGTAATCTATTCACCAAAGAGGACGCCGCGCAAAGGCATGGTTCATTCACCCAACAGCTTGACCAACATCGGCTCAATCGCTTTGGCCAGCACGGCATATCCCCGGGCGGTAGGGTGCAGGTAGTCAGCCATCAGTTCGGCTGGAATGCTGCCGTCGGGATTAACGAACTGTTGGCCAATGTCTAGGTAAGTCACGTTGGCATGCCCTTCCAGTTTGGCAATTCCTGTATTGACGTCCGCCAGCTTTGCCCGGTGGGCGTCCGGGTGCGGCGAACGCGGCAAAATGCCGAGCAGCAGTATCTTTGTTTGCGGGAGGCAGCGGTGTAATTCGTTACAAAGCGCGCGGATACCCTCGACGATTTCCTCGGGAGTGTTCACGTCGAGATTGTTGGTGCCGATCAGGACCACGGCCACCTTCGGGGTGGCGTGGTCGAGTTCGCCGTGCCGCAGTCGCCAGAGCACGTTCTCGGTGCGATCCCAACCAAAACCCAGGTTGACCGTATTGCGGGGGGCATAGAACTTCTGCCAGACCTCACCGCCATTCACGATCCGGGCGCGAGGTTCGCCGCCGAAAAAATGGGTAATGGAATCGCCAATGAACACCAGAGCCGGTTGGCGCTCACGAACAAGCGCGCAGACGGCGGCATGGCGCGCCGGCCAGTCGTAGTTGCGCCAGTCGCGGTTCTGCGTCATGGGCAGCATGACCGAAGGCGGTCGAACCGGCGCGACTCCCCGCGTAGTGATAGACGAGAAATCAACGCTGGCCACCGGACCGTTGGCTTTATCGTCCGGGGTAAAGGCCCGCGCCTTGACGGTGCCTTGGTAAGGAAACGGGATCGGCGCGAGATACGCTCCCGCGTCCCGTTGCGGTTCGGAACCATCCAAGGTGTAGCGCACGGTAAGATGGGCGGCGATGCACGTGAGGGTTACGTTCCCCTGTTCGTCGCGTTGAATCTCCGGCGCCGGCAACGCGCTGGTCAGGTCGTGGATCCTGGCTTCCAGATCGTCCGCCCGTTCTTGGGCTTCGGGCAGTGGCAGGCCCCGGTTCATGCCGGGACGCCGGTGGCCGACGGCGGTCAGCCAGGCATCTTTCAGAAGGCGCTGGCGTTGTTGGACCAGCTTGAACACCGCCGCACCATTCGGCGAGCCGGCGAGCATCTCCTGGGGATTTTCCATGGCGGCGAACTTCCGCGTGGCCTCGAAATGTCCCAGTAATTGCCGGGCCATCAGCCAATGGCCGGCATCATTGGGGTGGACACCGTCGCCGGCGAAACGAAAACCGGGATCGTGCTGGCGCTGTTTCGTGAGGAATCGGTTCATGGGGCCGTGCAAATCGATCACCTCCCAGCCGTTGGTGCGTTGGGTTAGCAGCCAAGCGGAGTAGCGATCCAACACTTGATTGTAGCCTTCGTATGGACGGCGATATTCGGTCAGGCCGGCTGGCAGGGTTTTGCCTTGGAGCGGCAGCGGATCGAAGGTGGGCGGCGTCAGCCAAATCAGGCGGGCTCCGGTTCGAGTGACTTGCTCGTGCAACCAGCGAACGCCGGACTGAAACTTATCAAATCGTTCTTCGCTAAACGGGTAGTAGATGCCGTCGTTCATTCCGTAGCAGGCGAAGACCACGTCCGGCTTGATTTGATGCAGCGCCCGGCTGAGTCGCTCGTGCAAATCCGGCCGTGGGAAGGCGCCCCCAGCATGGCCCGGCTCCGTCAGGCCGGACACCGTTTCGCTGGGCAATCCGAGGTTGATGAGCTCGAACGGACGATGATCCGGCAGCAACCGCAGGGCGGTTTCGAAATACTCCACGTATTGGCCGCTGTAAGTGATGCTGTCGCCGAGGAAGAGGATGCGGCCATTCGGCGCCGCTGGTTCCGCGGCAGCCAGGGGTACCGACACCGTGAACAGCAGCAGAGCCAATTGAAATGGCGCAAGCTTCGTCGCTTGCCTTGGGCTTCCACGCAGAATGGATTTCATGATTCGCAGCAAAATAGGCGGATTGGGAAAGCTCAAGCTAAAACTAAGACTTGGATGGCTCAATTCACCGCCAAGACACGTAGAGCGCAAAGGTATTAAATGGAATCCTTTGCGCTCTACGTGTCTTTGTGGTGAACCAAGCTGTGCTCTACGTGTCTTGGCGGTGAACCAAGCTGTTCGCACGAGAGCGGGCATGCGGATTCGAATTAAACGTTCCCTCGAACTGTCCAGCAGCTTCGAAACATCACATTCGACATTGTGCCCTAATGGCAACTAAACCGAATAACCCTTCACCCCTTACCCCTTCACCCGTTTGCGCCCGCCAGATTACGTCAATCCCCTCCAGGGTTCAGTGGACTGAGCAGCAGCAGTCTGGAAGGCTTCTCGAAGTTTCTTCACGGCCGCCTCGGGCAGGGGCCCTTTGGCGGCGGCGCGCAGATTGGCTTCGGCGTTCTTCGGATTGGTAGTGCCGACGATGGCGGTGTGGACCCCGGGTTGGGCCAGAGTGAAGCGCAAGGCGATCTCGGGCCAGACTTCCGCTGGTGGACCGTCGAATCCCAAATCCGCTGGGCTGAGTTTCATCTGCTGCAACCGCTCTTCGTAGGACTTCCCGTAGCCGTCATAAATGCCGGGCCGGTTGGTATTCCAGGCAGCATTGGCGATGGGCCGTTTGGCGATGACCCCAATCTCCCGCTCGCGCGCGGGTGGCAACACGGCGTCAAGGTTGGCCTGGTCGCATACATTGATCGAGGTTTCGATGACCGCGATTTCCGCCAGATGGGCGCTGTAGGCGGCTTCCTCGTTGTCGCCCGAGTACCCGATGCAGCGTACCTTGCCCGCGTCGCGAGCTTTGACCAGGGCGGCGAGGGCATCGACCTGCTTCAACACCGGCAGATCGCACGAGTGCAACAGCATCACATCCAGATGGTCGGTCCGCAGCCGGCGCAACGCGCGCTCCACGGTTTGGGTGATGAGTTCGGGCGACCATTCCGCGCCCGTCACGCCTTCCACCTGATGACCGCACTTGCTGACCAGCACAAACTCGTCGCGCCGATGACCAACCGCCTTGCCGATAAGTTCCTCGGAGGCCTGGTAACACGCCGCGGTGTCGATCAGGTTCACGCCGCGGTCCAGCAGCAGATTGAGAATCCGCTCCACCTGGCGTTGTTCGGCGTCCAAATACCCAATGGGTCCGGCGCCAAACCCGATGGGCGCCACCTCGAATCCTGTTTTTCCAAATGCTCTACGGTCCATAACCTTTTTATTATGGATGGATTAGCTGAGTTGGCAAGACCCAGTTGCGGGGGCGGGGGCAGATGGCCTCCTGGGCTGATGGCTGGCATGGAAGCGATCAGCGGTTTGGCCCCGAATCCGGATGCGGATTGGGTGGCGGATTACTGGATTGAAAAGACCGGGTTTTTGGACGAACGTAGTCCGGCGATGCCTCGCGCCGTGACTCAACGCCGCAGAGGTGTCACCGGAAAATGACAGAGGAAGCGTTCCTGGCGAGGCGGGAAAGGACCATCGGTTTCTCACCCGCGCCTGCAGGGAATGGCGATCCGATTGGACACGATGAAGCAGCGCTCACAACTGGGGAACGTTCCGGGGCGTTCCGAGCGTGGCGGCCAGGATGGCTCAACCCTCCGCTGCCCGCGGCGCCCCGTAGCGCGATCAACCGCCTTCCGGCCATGACCACAGCGGCCGTTACCAAACCCCATCGCGGCAAGGCTCGCCTCCTGTTGGTGGAGGATCATCCGGTGACGCGCGAGGGATTCGCCCAATTGATCAATTACCAGTCGGACCTCCGCGTTTGCGGCCAGGCCGGCCGTCCGGGCGAGGCCCTGGAGCAAATCGCCGCCACCCGACTGGATTTGGTGGTGGTGGATATCACCCTCGCGGGCGCTTGCGGGATCGATTTGACGAAGCAGATTCACAAGCGCTTTCCCGCGTTGCCGGTTCTGATTTTGTCGGCGCACGACGAGGAGTTTTACGCGGTGCGCGCTTTGCGCGCCGGGGCGCGCGGTTACGTCATGAAGTTGACGCCCACTGCCGAGATCCTGTCGGCCATCCGGCAGGTGCTGCGGGGGGAAGTGTATCTGAGCGATTTCATGAGTTCGCGCGTGTTGCGTCAATTGGTCAAAGACGGAACGCCGGTCCGCGTTTCGGAGATGGAAGCGCTGAGCGACCGGGAACTGGAAGTCTTCCGCCTGGTGGGCCAGGGCTGGGGCACCCGCCGCATTGCGCAAACGTTGCATGTCAGCGTCAGCACCATTGAGACCCATCGGGCGCACATCAAGGAGAAGCTCAACCTGCCCAGCGGCGCCGATTTGGTGCGGCGCGCCATCGAGTGGACCACCACGACGTCGCGCTGATCGGGGTTCGCTTTGGTACGGAAGCTGGTTCCCGGTCCGCCGATTGCGTAAGCCCGCTAAGCCTGAGCGATGGCGGCCATCGCGGATTCCACGACCATCAAAATCAGGGGCCGCACGATTGTTGCCCCCACCGGACGAGTTAGAATACGAGCCGATGGAAACAATGTTATCAGGAAGGAATGGGTATGGATTGGATCGGGGGGAAGCGCCGAGGAGTCTGCGCGTGGCGGTCGTGTATGAAAACTTGGCGGCGGGCCAGGAGGCGCGGGCGTTGGTGGACTACCTCATGACTGAATTGGCCAACGACTGTCGCTGGGTTCAGGGCGCCTGGCGCTTCGACCTCCTGGGGCTGGGGCCATTCGCGGCGGCCGCGGCGCGGGAAGTCAGCCAGGCGGAGATCCTCATTGTTGCCGCCCAGCAAGCCACGCTGCCCGAACCGGTCCTGCAATGGTTGGCGCAAGTGCTGCCGCGCTGCAAACCGGGGGCAATGTTGATCGGATTATTTGATCACCACGCCACCGCCACCAGCGCGGAGCTGCCAATCCAGTTCCAGCTCCAACAACTCGCCAGATCGCGCGGACTCGCCTACATTTCGCGAGCCCTCGAGATGAGTTCGACGGCGCCGCCACCGCCGCCGAAGGTCGAACTGGCGCCAACCGCCACCGCCGGAGCATCCCCAGCCTTGCCGACCTTGCCCTTGACCGGGCCCAGGGGGGAAGGGGTGGGCGGCTCCCATGAGGCCGACCGCCGGCTGCAGCGGTGGTGGAGCATCAACGAATAGGCGCTGGCGTTCGCCACTCGACGTTCGTCTAATGCAAGGAAACTGCCGTTTTCCACCTGTCCTCGCCAGCGGGCCGGCGTCGCGGTTCGGATCGTGTCCGGCCTCCGGCACGCTTTCACCATGAAGTGCCACATGTTTTAACGCCCACATCTTATGAATGAAGCTGCTGTTTCGACTGTCGCCGCCAATCCTTCCCCTTCGTTGCGTCTCGCGCTGGTGGTGGATGACGACGTGATGGTCCGCCATTTTGTGGCCTTGTGTCTGCGGCACGCACAGTATCAAGTGCTCGAGGCCGCTGACCCTTTGGAAGCCCAGCGACTGGTCTGCCAGAATCCGACAATTCACCTGGTCGTTACCGATTGCCAGATGCCCGAGATGAACGGGGCCGCGCTGGCTGAATGGTTTCAGACGACGTGGCCGCAAATCAAAGTCCTGCTCATGTCCGGCTCGCCAGGAATGGAGGCGTTGATCCAGGAGGCCTTGTCCCCCGCCGCTTTCCTGGCCAAACCCTTTAACCGCGATCAATTGCTTCAGCAGGTGCGCACGCTTGAATTTGCTTAGCCGTATCAATTCGGCTGGTGGTGGGGCGGGCTGCTGCGTCGCCCTGATTTTTTACCGACGTTTGGACCACGAACCTTCGGCAACCCGGCACGGTTTGGTGAGTGAGCCATGGTCGATCCCTGACGCCAAAGTGCCTCAGTTGCCGGCGGAACGCGCAGTTCCGCCCGACCGCAATTGGGGCCAAAAGTCCAGCAATTCTCAATTTGGAGGCGAAGCGCCGGCTTGCAGCCGGCTTTGCCCTAAGAAACGGCGAGCATTGACCAATCTTCGGACGGCTTAAGCTGATTACAAATCGGCGCTCCGCCAAAATGCGAATTGCCACGAAAGGTCGGGTTCCCTGGACAAAACCGGACCCGGCCTGTAAGGAGAGGGCCTGATGATGAGATTGGGACAAGCTTTTAGTGTGTTCTTCCGCCTTCTGCGGGACGCGGCCTTTGCCGAACGGGTGGCGCAGGCCGAGCAATTGCCGGCGTCCGAGCCCGGCGCCAGCGCGGCTACACCACCGGCGCCTCCACGAAGCGACGCGCTGACCTTGCTGGGCGTGTTGCAGCGGGAGGGGCGGCTGGTGGATTTCTTGCAGGAACCTATCGCCACGTATTCCGACGCCCAAATCGGCGCCGCCGTGCGCGACGTCCACCGCGGTTGTCGGACGGCACTGGAGCGCCTGTTCGGGTTGGTCCCGGTGCTCGACCAGGCTGAAGGCGCGGAGGTGCGGGTGGAAAAGGGTTACGATCCGGGCCGCCTGCGCCTTACCGGACAGGTAACTGGCAGCCCACCGTACCAAGGCACATTGTTTCATCCGGGTTGGGCCGCGACCCGCTGTGAATTGCCGGAATGGACGGGCAGCGCCGCGACGGCGCTGGTGGTGGCACCTGCCGAAGTGGAAATCAAATGATGCCCGGTCGGTCTTCGTTGCCAACACCATTTCGAGCTTGTTTGCGGGACAGTTTGGATTATCACCCCAATGAGGACGCACAAGGTTCGGAGTTCCGCCTTCAGGCGGTCGGACCGTCCTGCCGCCTAAAGGCGGAACTCCCAACAGGAATTTTTAAACTATACCCTCCGCCGTTCGGTGTTTTACTGGCGAATAGGGAACCAAAGGATTTTTGATGCCAGCCAAATTTTCAGTCGGTATTGATTTGGGAACCACGAACAACACCATCGCGTGCGTAGAACTCGGACGCGAGGACGCGCCGTTGCAAGTTCTCAACGTCCCACAACTCACCGCGGCGGCAACCGTCGAAGATCGGCCGTTGCTACCTTCGTTTATGTATCTGGGCACGCCGGAGGAAGTGGAGAAGAATGTTTTCAATTTGCCCTGGGGCAGTCCTCCGTACGCCATCGGCGAATGGGCCCGCCGGCAAGCCGCCGAGGTGCCGGCGCGCACCGTCTCCGGTGCCAAATCCTGGCTGGCCCACAGCCGGGTGGACCGACGCCAGCCCATCCTGCCTTGGAACGCGCCTGACGAGGTGCCGAAGATTTCTCCGGTCGAGGCCTCGCGTCGTTACCTGGAACATTTGATGGCAGCTTGGGCAAAGCATTATCCCGACACGCCGATCCAGGAGCAACAGGTGGTGCTCACGGTGCCGGCATCCTTCGATGCCGCCGCTCGCGAACTGACCCGGGAAGCTGCTTTGCAAGCCGGCTTGCCGGAAGACTTGGTTCTACTCGAAGAACCGCAAGCCGCGTTCTATGCCTGGCTGGCCGATCACGAGCAATCCTGGCGCAAGCTCGCTCAAGAAGGCGACGTGGTGCTGGTCTGCGACGTCGGCGGCGGCACGACCGATCTGACGTTGATTTCGGTGACGCAGGAGAACGGTGAGTTGTCGCTCAAGCGCCTGGCGGTGGGCGATCACATTCTCGTGGGTGGCGACAACATGGACCTCACGTTGGCCCATTTGGCGCAGGGTGTGTTTGCCGAAAAAGGGGTCAATCTGGATGCCTGGCAATCGGTCGCGCTTTGGCACGCGTGCCGGACGGCCAAGGAAGCGTTGCTGGCGTCCGACGGCCCGCAAAACCATCCGGTCACCGTTCTGGGCCGCGGCCGCAAGGTCATTGGCGGCAGCATCTCGGCGGACCTGACGCAGGACCAGGTGATGCAGACGTTGACCGAAGGCTTCTTCCCGTTGGTTCCGTTCGAGGCGCGGCCGGCGCGACGGGCGGCTTCCGGCTTTCGCGAACTGGGCTTGCCCTTCGAATCGGACCCAGCCATCACGCGGCATCTGGCCAGTTTCCTCAATCGACAGGGCCGCACCCGCCCCACGCACCTGTTGTTCAACGGCGGCGTGTTCCGCGCGGACTTCTTTCGCCGACGACTGTTGGAGACGCTGGCGGGTTGGTTCGGCACCGGCGCGGCGCCGCAAATC
The DNA here is from genome assembly GCA_963788655.1 of uncultured Verrucomicrobiae bacterium. GTDB lineage: Bacteria > Verrucomicrobiota > Verrucomicrobiia > Limisphaerales > JAFGQR01 > JAFGQR01. The sequence goes on from CAWBHS010000087.1 coordinate 172,859, forward strand.
CTCGCGGGCAACACCGATTTCGATTTGGCCGTGGCGCGCGGCGCGGCGTATTACGGACGCACCAAGCAAGTCGGCGGCATTCGCATCCGTGGCGGCGCACCGCGTTCGTATTACGTCGGCATCGAAACGGCCGGTCCCGCAGTTCCCGGTGCGGTCCGTCCCCTCCAGCAATTATGCGTGGTGCCCATGGGCATGGAAGAAGGCTCGTCGCTCGACATTCCCAGCGGCGAGATTGGACTCATCACCGGGGAGCAATCGCAATTCCGGTTCTTCAATTCTTCCATGCGCAAAGATGCGCCGGGCACGTTGTTGAAAAGCTGGTCGCCGGAGGAGTTGGTGGAAACCGATTCGCTGGTGGCCACGTTGCCGGCGGCGGGGGGTGCGGCCGGTGATTACGTGCCGGTGCGGTTCCAGGCCAAATTAACCGAACTGGGGGTGCTGGAGTTGTGGTGCGCGAGCACCGTTTCCGATGACCGCTGGAAACTGGAATTCAGTGTGCGTGAACCAGGGCAGTAACGTGTTTTTTGGCAGACGATGAAAGCCGTGAAACTTGAGCCTTCGGTCGAAGATCGTCCGGCCCGCTTCCTGGTCGGCATCGACTTGGGCACCACCAATTGTGCCGTGGCCTACGTGGACACCGCGCAGGCCGAACCGCACGTGCGCGACTTTCCGATCTCGCAAGTCGTGGCGCCCGATGAGGTCGAGGTGCGCGATGTGTTGCCGTCATTCAGCTACGCGCCGGCCTCGGAGGAATTTACCGTCAGCGCTTTGCCGAAGGCTAACGACCATGATGGCAAGTTTGTGGTCGGCTTCTTTGCGCGCGAACATGGGGCGCAAGTTCCGGGACGTTTGATTGCGTCCGCCAAATCCTGGTTGAGTCATCCGGGCGTGGACCGCACCGCCGCGTTGCTGCCGTGGCACGGGGCGCCGGATGTCGTCCGCGTTTCGCCAGTCGAAGCGAGCGCGCGCTACCTCGAGCACATTCGGCGGGCGTGGGAAAACGCTTTCCCCGGGCAACCGTTGGCGGAACAGGAGGTCACCGTCACCGTGCCGGCTTCCTTTGACGAAGTGGCGCGGACGCTGACTGTGCAAGCCGCCGAGCGGGCGGGACTGCCACACATTACGTTGCTGGAGGAACCCCAGGCGGCCTTTTACGCGTGGATGGCCGGTTGCGGAGCAGTGGCCGAGCAGGCGGTCCGACCGGGGCAACTCACTTTGATTTGCGACGTGGGCGGCGGGACCAGTGATTTCACGCTGATCGAAGCGCGGGCGGCAGAACAGGGCGGCGTCCGTTTTCATCGCGTGGCGGTGGGCGAACATCTCATCCTGGGCGGCGACAACATGGACCTGGCCCTGGCGCACCACGTGGAATCGCGTTTGCCGGGCGGCGGACGATTGGATCCGCGGCGCTGGGGGTTGCTGGTGCAATCGTGCCGAACGGTCAAAGAGACGTTGTTGGCTCCCCAACCGCCGGATCGCTTGAGCGTTCATGTCGCCGGCGGCGCGCGATTGATTGGCGGCGCCCTTCAGGTGGAAGTCACGCGCGAGGAAGTTCAATCGGTGTTGCTGGATGGCTTCTTTCCGCGTGTGCCCCTGGAGGCCAAACCGGCGGTGCGATCCGGCTTCCAGGAATTCGGTTTGCCGTACGCCGCGGACGCCGCCATCACCCGGCACCTCGCGGCGTTTCTTACCCGGCACGCGACCAATCGGCGTCCCGACGAACCCGGCGCTCCGTTTCCAGACCGGCTGCTGTTCAATGGCGGCGTCTTTGAATCGCCCCTCATCCGCGAACGTTTGCTGGCCGTGCTGGAAGACTGGCGGCAGACAGCCCAAGCCCCGGACGGTCCGGCCCTTGAGGTATTGCCGAATGACCGTTTGGATTTAGCGGTGGCGCGAGGCTCCGCTTATGCCGCCCTGTTGCGGCGCCAGCACGGACGGCGCATCGCGGCAGGATTGGCCCGGGCGTATTACGTCCAGGTCGGGCGCGAGGCGGCGAAGGAACCCGCGACGGTTTGCCTGGCGCCCGCGGGGTTGGAGGAAGGACATCCGATTGTGCTGCCGCAGCGGTTTGCGTTGCGCATCCGACAGCCGGTCGAGTTTGCGCTCTTCAGTTCGAGCACCCGGTTGCAGGATCGCGCCGGCGACCTGGTGGCCGCGGACCCCGCCCAACTGACGCCGTTGCCGCCGGTCCGCACCGTGGTCAAGTCCGGACGTTCGAGCAAAGCCAGCACCGCCGAGGTGCAATTGCACGCGCGTCTCAGCGAGATTGGCACCCTCGACGTGCGGTGTGTGGAACCCGAAGGCCAGCGTTCGTGGAAACTGGAATTTGACGTGCGCGGTTCCAAGCGCGGCGTTCGGCGCGTGGCTGCGATTGGCGCGCCGATGGCAGACGGTGCCATCGAAGAAGCCACCGTCGAGGCGGCGCGGGATTTGGTCCTCCAGACTTATCAAGCGGGCGACCGGGGAATAACGGCCGATCCCGCAAGACTGGTGAAGCAATTGGAAGAAGCGACCGCGTTGCCCCGCGACCAATGGCCGTTGCCTCTGTTGCGCGCTTTATGGGAAACGCTCCTCGAGGTTGAGCCCGGACGCCGTCTCAGCTTGCTGCACGAAACGCGCTGGCTGAACCTGCTGGGATTTAGCTTGCGGCCGGGCTATGGATTCACCGTCGATGACTGGCGCGTGCAGCAGACTTGGAAGTTGTTTTTTGTCGGCACCGTGTTTCCAAAAAATGAGCTTTGTCGCGCCGAATGGTTGATCCTCTGGCGGCGAATTGCGGGCGGACTCAGTGCCGGCCAACAGCGGGCGCTGGCCGAACCTTGCGCCAGCCTGTATCGGCCCAAAGGTGGTCGCAAGCTTCATCGTGGTCTGCATGAAACCGCAGAAACGTGGCGGCTGCTGGGCGCTCTGGAATTGCTGGGCGTCGAACTCAAGCTGGAGATCGCCGAGCACCTCGCTCACCGGTTGGAACGTAAGCTCGAACCGCCCGTCCTCCAGGCTGCGTGGTGGGCCTTTGGACGGCTGGGCGCGCGGGTGTCCGCGTATGGCCCGCTAAACGCCCTGGTGCCGACGGAGACGGTTGAAGACTGGCTATCCCGCATTATTGCCCGTCCGCCAGCCCATGCGGAAGCCCTGTTCACTGCGGTGCAAATGGCCCGCGCGACCGGCGACCGCTATCGCGACATCGCGGAGGAAACGCGCGCCGCCGTGCTGGCGTGGTTACGACAACACGATGCGCCTGAGCATTATTTGCAGCTTGTCCGCGAGGGCGGGCAACTGGACCAGACAGAAGAGCAGCAAGCGTTCGGCGAAACCCTGCCGCCCGGATTGCATCTGGAGAACGAGTGAGCAGGGATCGCGGACGAATCATACTTGCCACGGCTGGACGAAAAACTTTCGCTCTCGCCTGAGCCATATCTATGAAATGGTGGCTGGGGAGCGCGCCCGCCTCGGGCGCTGCCAATCGGCGCCCTCGCCAGTTGGCCCAGCGATTGAGCAATCACTGAAAAGTGAGCCAATCGGGGTGCTCGAAACTGGTTGGCGAGGCGCCAACCACAGCGCCCGAGGCGGGCGTGCTCCCCTGGTGATTGAATTGTTACGGTTGAGGAGGATTCTTCCTATATCGGCATTCGGCGCGCCAAGTTGGAGTTGAGGAATTAGGTTCCATAAGTTTTTTCAGGAGAGAGGGTTTTGGCTCGGTGGGTGCTATCCAACGGCCCGGGATTGAATCATCTGGTGCATCCCATGGAATACTTATGAAAGGTAGCCTGATCTTCGTGCTGACCCTGGCATTGTTTGCCGATACGTACCTTGCTCCTGCACAGGTAACGAACCTTCTGGTGGAAGATAGTTTTGACGGTTTAGCGGGAACCCTTCCCGAAGCCGACAAGTTTGAATGGGGCGGCCAAATCGGCGCTGAACGGTTCCAGTCAACTCGCACTTTCCACCGATACGGCCAACCGATCCTGGGTGCTTTCCAAAGCCGGGGCGGCACACCGGGCGAGGGCCAAACGCTGGTTCTGCATATACGGGCTTACGCCTACGCGGAGAATTGGAATCCAGGCGTGTATGGCGACAAACAACCGCGCGGCTTGCGGGTGGGAAGCGATGCGAACAACGCCATTGAATTCTACTCACTCTCCCGCACCAGCCTTGGCTTGCGCACGAGCAAAGACGGAATTGAATCCCTGGCGTCCTTCGCCCTGCCATCCGGGGTGGATTCGATGCATGATTACGAAATTTCCGTGACCACCACGTCGGTAAATTTTCGGGTGGATGGCGTGTTGGCGGGGACGTTAACTGATAACATCCCGACGGGGGTGCTGAACGCGCATGTTGCCACCTATGACGGCGGCGCGGGGAACGTGCCCGTTACCCTGGACCGCCTCTCGCTGTTTCTCGCTGGCAGTCCGGTGGCAAAACCTCCGGCGATCAAAGGCTTTGCGCCAACGCACGGTGCGGTCGGGGCGAGCATCGCCATTACCGGCACAAATTTCAATGGCATCACCGCAGTTCGTGTTGGTGACGTGGAGGCCGCATTTGCCCACGACTCGGCGTCGCTGATCACTGCGGTGGTGCCGGCCACGGCGACCACGGGTTTGATCACCGTCGTTTCAACGAATGGCACCGCTGTCAGTTCAAGTAACTTCGTGGTGGACGTCCTGGATTTTACATACACGACCGACAACGATACTGTTACCATCACCGGCTACACTGGTTCCGGCGGGGCTGTGACCATCCCGAGGGCGATCAATGATTTGCCAGTCACTAGCATCGTGGGGTATTTCGGTCCGCAATGGCAAAACGTGACCGGCATCACGATTCCCGACACGGTCACCAACATTGGAGATTATGCTTTTTATGGATGCACGACCCTGACCAACGTCGTCATCCCCGAGAGCGTGATCAGCCTGCGAGAGGCGGCGTTTGCCAACTGCAGCCGTCTGCCGGGCGTCACCATTCCCAACCATGTCACCAGTATCGGCGATAGTGCATTCCTTCGCTGTGTGAGCCTGACCAACGTCACGATCCCCGACAGTGTCGTGAGCCTTGGCTTCCAATCGTTCCAGGAATGCAGTGGCCTGGCTCAAATCACGTTCGGAACCAACCTGGCCAGTATCGGAAATGTGGCGTTCAATCAATGCCCCCGTCTAACCACCGTGCTGATCCCTGCCAGCGTCACCAACCTCGGGAATTATGCGTTCATGTCGTGCTATAATCTGCGCGGATCCTTTTTCGAAGGCGACGCCCCCGCAGGGGCAGGGATGGCGTTCCTCAATGATAACCAGGCCACGGTTTACTACCTGCCAACGACGACGGGATGGAGCGCGAACTATGGCAGTCGCCCGACCACATTATGGCCGGCCCCGGTGATCACGAGTTTCTTGCCAACTATCGGAGCGGTCGGCACGAGCATCACCATCAACGGTACATACTTTACCACCGTCACGGCCGTTCAGTTCAGCGGCGTGGTCGCAGCGTTTGCGGTTGTCTCGGACACACAGATTGTCGCCACGGTCCCGGGTAACGGGGTTTCCGGTTCGATCACCATTTCCAATCCCGGCGGGGCGGCTGTCGGTGCCACTCCGTTTATTGTTCCTACGCTCATCGCCACAAGCGATGAAGCGAGTCTGGATGCCGCCGTGTCGAACCATATCGGGGTCGGGCTTTTTACCTGCGATGGGACGATTGAAGTTTCGACGACCAAGGTGATTTCGTCGGACCTCACGCTGGATGCGGCCGGCCACCGCATCACGATCAGCGGCGGCAACGCCATGCGGGTGTTCAGTGTCGATCCTGGGGTTCATTTAAACTTACAAAACTTGACCATTGCCAACGGCCAGGGCACCTCGCTGGGCGGCGGAATTTACAATAACGGCGGCATCGTGACGCTCGTGGACTGCACCCTCACCAACAACACCGTCGTCGGCACGGCTGATGGAGGTCACAGTCTGGGCGGAGCTATCGGTAACACCAACGGATGGTTGGTCCTGAGCAATTGCACCTTCGCCTACAACCGCGCGGTCGGTGGCATCGGCTCTCCCGGGCCGACTGGCGGCGGGACCGGACGCAGTGGTGGCTACGGCCAGGGTGGGGCGATTGGTAATGCCGATGGCACGGTCGAGATGGTCAACTGCACCTTCGCTGGTAACCAGGCGATTGGAGGAGCCGGTGGGACTGGCGGACGCGGGGCCAATGGTTATCAATACTGGGTGTCAGTCCCGTGGCCGGGCACCGGATATTACGCCACGGTCCCCGGCGGTCCGGGCGGGCACGGTGGCAACGGTGGCAACGGGGTTGGCGGCTCGTTGCGAAACAATGGCGGTACAATGACGATGGTCAACGTGACTCTGGCCCGCGGTTCAGTGGTTGGGGGCACCGGCGGTTCACCGGGTGCTCCCGGCGATTTTGGCACTGGCAACTATGGGCCAGGAACTTCCGGCTACAACAGTTCGGGCGGCAACCTTAGTGTTGGTTCGGGAAGCGTAATATCGAAGAACACGATTATTGCTTATGGCAGCGGCAACTCCGGATACAATTGCTCGGGAACCATGGTTGATGACGGGAACAACCTCTGTTCGGATGCGACCGCCAATTTTTCCAAAGCCAGCAGCTTGAACAATGTGGACCCCCTCCTGGCGGCTGAGTTGGCGGCCAACGGCGGTTCGACCCTGACTCTCGCCCTTTTGAGTGCTAGCCCGGCCATCAATGCCGCTGACGATGCGGTGGCCCCAACTGCCGACCAGTGCCACCTGCCACGCGCCGGTCTGAGTGATATTGGCGCTTTCGAATTTCAAAGCCCGGCGTCGGCTATCTCGTATGCCTGGCTGCAATACTACGACCTCGCCACGGACGGGTCGGCAGACCAGAACGATTCTGATTTGGACGGCATGAACAATCTGAGGGAATGGCTGGCCGGCACCTGTCCGACCAACGCGATGTCGTGTCTCATGATGTTATCTCCGACCGCGACCGAGTCGGGAGTCGTAGTGCGCTGGGCCAGTGAAACCGGCAAGCGGTACTGCAGTCCAACGCAGCACCACCCTCGGTGCCACAGCGTCGTTCTCTACGTTGACGAGCAACATCGTTGGACAACCCGGCACCACAACTTACCTCGACACCAACGCCGTTGGTTCCGGGCCTTGCTTCTATCGCATAACCATCCAGCCATAACCTTGGTTCAGCGGCATCAATGATGCCGTCGTCCGTTACCCGCGGACGCTCCGCGAAACAATGTCGAACAGTGAACCTGTCATTTTAATAGCTCGGCATCTTCCAGAAAGGTTTTGAACTTGAGCGCATCCAACCGACGCTTTTCGGTGTCGTCCAGGACGGAGAGTTCCGGGAAGCCCAAGGCCTCGGACACGGCGGCGCCCCCCGTCAGAGATCGGGTCACCGAGGTGATTCTGAATATCTGGTTCGGCATGGCGTCGTTGTAACGCTGCGGAAATTAGCAGCGTCGAGGGGTGGTGAGAATTGGGGCAAGAAGCGTTTCCGAAACGACGGGATGATTCGACGAAAGCAAAAGGAAACCGGACTTGCGTCCGGTTTCCTTGCCCTATCCGTTAAACCGCTGGGTGGTGGCCCAGATTCGATTACGGGTTCTGCACCCGATAGAATTTCTTGGTGGCCAGCGGCCCGGGCACCGTGTAGGGCGTTCCGGGATCACCGAGCACCGGCGTGTAGGGGCCTTCCAAGTTGTCGGCTTCGTAGAGCCGGAAGCCCGTCGCGGGCGGCCACGCGAGGGAGACGTTACTGCCGTCCACGCGCGCGTCCACGCGCATTTCGAGCGCGGGCACGTGAATCCGAATCTTCGCCGCAAAGGCCAGATCGCTGCTGGTGAGGTTGACTTGGTGGACTTCGGCGGCCAAAACGTTGTCACCGCCATTCACCACGTTGGTGAGCGGCAACTCGTAGGGGCCTTCCCACCGATACTCACTGCCTTGCGACCGGTTGGCGAAGGTTTCCCAAGTGAGAGCGCCTTCCGCCATGCCCACGCGCCGGGCTTCCTCCCCGTTGAGGTAGAACACCGCCCCGTCGTCAAGAACCGGCACAATCTCCAATTGATAAGATTGCAGTTCCGCCAGTTCCGCCAAAGAGGGCGCGGTGAAGTGGGTGCGCACGTAATAAGTGATGTTGGTTGTCCACGTGAGTTCGTCCACGGTATTGGTCCACGCCATCATCGTGGCCGGCGGAACGTCGCACGCATCCGGATTGATGGGGTTATTGAAGCGCGCGGCCCATAACAGCGCCGGACCTTCGGTCCAAATGGCGTCGTCATATCCCGCGCCGGTCCACGCCGTCCCCAGGTCCCGGCCGGTGTCCTCATACCTCCAACTGGCGTCCGCGGCCAGCAACGTGACTTCGAACGGCAGGAACAGCGTGGTGGGATTAGGATCCAGCACGTTGCGCCGGTAGGCGGCGTCCGTCAGGCCTCGAACGGTCAGCGTGAAATATTGCCACGCCGCCCGCGGGCTGGTGGTTAACCGGACGGTGTCGCCATTGTCGGCCAGGTCCGCGCCCACGATCTGAACGCTGTCGCCGCCAAACGAAGGAGTCACTTCATAGTTGGACAATTCAGCCACCGACAACGGATCAAGCGGTTTGGAGAAGTTCATCACGATAGTGGTGTCCGAAACACTTAGCGCGTCAAGCAACACCGGCGCGGTCGTGTCCGGGGTCACGGTCAACCCGGCGTTATCGGATTGCGCCTCGCTGGGCAGGTCGTTGCCAACCACGCAATAGTAGGTGCCGTCATCCGTCTCGACTGCGCCCGTGATCGTGTAGCTGGGACCGGTTGCACCGGAAATCGCCTCGCCATCTTTATACCATTGGAAGGCGGGCTGGGTGCCGCTGACCGTTATGCTGAAGGTGACTTCTTCTCCTTCATTGATGGTGGTGCTGGCCGCGGGCTGGGTGATGATTTGCACCGGGTTGGTGGCGCCCGAGGGCGTGTAAGTGACCGTCAAAAGCGGACGGTTGGCAGCGGTCGCCGCTTCGGAGGAGGCAAAGCGCCAGCCGTCCGAAATCGTGTTGGTGAGGAACCAGCCATAATTGGCCTGCCCGCTGATCCAGGCCTGCACCGAGTCGGTCACATCAATGGTGATCGGCGTGTCAATGGTCGTGTCGAGCGTGGACGGCACATTGGCAATGACGGCGGAAGCGGCCATCACGTCGTTGGCCACAATGCCGCCAGCCCACGGAGTGTTCCACGTGTCGGTGTCGTTCCACGGCTGGAGCATGAGGTGCAGATCAATCGGCTCGCCCAAGTTCACCGTGAAGAACGTCAGGCGGGCGGATTGGATGGTCGCATCCAGCGGCACCTGGCCCAGCGCCCCGCCAAGGAGGTTGTCGAACCGCAGCAATCCGCTGGTCAGCGGACTGTCGCTGTCCACCAACACTTCTGCCAGTGTGGCGTAGGAAGTATCAGGCGTCGCTTGGTCCAAGTAAGTGTCCACCGTCCCCGCATAGTCGCCGACGCCTTGCTGGAAGGTGGCCACGCCGCCGACGATGACGGTATTCGGGGACAAGGGATTGTCAAACAGGTCGGTCACGTTGGCAACCGTCAGCCGATAAACCTCTCCGGTCAGCGGCGTGTCCGTTTCCACGATGGCCTGCGTGTTGTCGGCCGCCAACTCCACGCTGGCGATGGCCACGCAGTTGGCTGCGTTGTAAGCATCGCAGATCTGGTAGTTGAGCGGATTCCCGGCTTCGGTCGCGTCCACAGCTTCCGAAAAGGTCACCGTGATGGTGGTCAAATTTTCCGCCGGCACCGCCGACACCAACTGCGGATCGGTCGCGTCCGGCGTGACCGTCAGGGTAGCAGCGTCACTCTCGATCCGGACGTCCGCCGCGGCGACAACGCACCGGAACTGGAGACCGTTGTCCGCGGGATAGGCGGTCTGCGCCACCTGGTAGTTCTTGAAGACCGCGCCGGGAATGTTGGTGAAGTTAGCCCCGTCGTCGCTGCGCTGCCATTGATAGGCAATCGGCGCGCCGGTGCTGCTGGTGGCGTCCGCGCTGAAGCTGGCGCCATTGGGGTGTTCCGCCGTAGCCGAAACCGGGGACGTGACAATGTTCACGTCGCCCGCCAATCCGGGCGGGAGGCCGGGATAGCCAATGCTGTTGGCGTCCAACCATTGAAGATTGGCGGCGGGCACCGTCTGGCCTTCCAAGCGCGCGGCCACGACGAGGTAATCGCCCCCATTGCCTTCTTTATACAGGGCTTCCACCGCGTAGCCCTGACCCGCGATCAGGTCGAAGGGTGCGGAGGTCTTGTCCGACGGCGGCTCCAGGAAGGCCTCGCAACAGTTGGTGGCGAACGCCACCAACGTCAGACCCGCGGCGTCGGGACCGGCTGGATTGAACCACACTTCGGCGTCGTCATCACTGCTGAGAAACAGCCGCCATTTTCCGGTGAAGGGCGGAATGAACCAGCCGCGGACCCGGCCGCCGTAGTTGTTGCGGGCGGCATCGTCCGGCCCCACGGTGAAGACATTGGTGGGATTGAATTCGGTCAGGCCATAGATGGCATCCGGTTGGTCGGGGAAGGTGGGTTGGTCCGTGAGGTTGGTGATCGCATTGCCACCGCCCACGTCATATTTCTCGAACAACATGCCGCCGGCCTGGTTGAGCACCCAGGAACGGACGGGAAGGTCCACCGGGACCAGGCCGTTGCCCGCCAAATCGGCCGGGCCTGCCAAAAAGCTCACCGTATAGAGGGTGTCGGGCGTCAGCGGACCGCTGGTTTCCACGATGAGTGCCCAGCCGTCGTTGGTGGCGACGGCGGCGACGGCATGCAGGCCTCCACTGATTTCGTAGCTAAACTCATCGATGACCGTACTCGCGTCCATCTGCTCGTCAAACTCCACAATGAAGCGGTCGAAGTTGGCGCCGGGAATGATCCGCGCCACCGTCGGCGGCACCACGTCGGCGTTCACCACGACTTGCGCGACGCTGCTGGTTTCCTCGTGCAAGGTATTGCTCACCTCGACCACATAATCGCCCGCGTCGGCCATACTGGCACTGGCCACGGTGTAGGTGGCCGAAGTGGCGCCGTCGATGGGCGTCAACGTCTCGCCGGCCTTTCGATACCATTGATACAACGGGACGGTGCCGGTGGCCTGCACGCTCAGGCTGAACGGACGGAATTCAGTCACTTCCGTCACGGCGGCCGGCGGTTGAGTGATGACGATGGGATTCACAAACACCGAAACCTCGGTGGCGGAACTGGTGAACGCACTGATCTCGTTTTGAACTTGAACATAGTAACTGCCCGCGTCACTCAAGCTGGCGCTGGGCACCGAGTAGGTGGCCGCGGTGGCACCGTCGATGGGCGTGCCCGATCCCGGGGTGCCCTTGAACCATTGGAACTGCGGATCGGAACCCGTGACGGCAATGCTGAGGCTGAAGAGACTTTGTTCCTCCACGTCCAGCAGCGCCGGCGGTTGCTCGACGATGACCAACGGAACTGCCGGCCCGAGTTCCGCCAGCATGAAGACACTGAAGCCGTAAGCATACGTGTCCTGAATTGTGGTGGAACCGCCGCCGGTCGTGGGCACCGGTGCGCCGACGCCCACCGCCGCGAGATAGTTGGAGCAAACAATGGAAAAGGACGTTCCATTCGGCACGATTTCATCCCAGCCGATCAGGTCGCCCGTGCGATTCTCGCCCGCGTTCCAGGCCGCCTGGGTGACCGGCGCCAGGTTATTCCCGTACGGCGCCCAGCCATTCGTGATGATGCCTGGCGAGGTGGGTCCGGTAACGTGCGCCGGCGTGGCCGCCAGAACTCCCGTCAAGGTGGCCAGCCCCCACCGGCCCGCGTAACCATTGCCGCGGATGGCGGTGCCCCGGAACGCATAGCGTCGGCCGGGAACAAGGTTGGTAAAGGTAAAGGTCACGTTGGCCGTGTATGGCGTCGAGCCAAAGTAGAGCGCACTGGCGTTCCAGTCGGTCTTGTCGCTGAAGAGCAAAGCGGCCGGCGAGCCGGCATCGGGAGCACCGGAATCGCCCGTGGTCCCATTGATTGAACCGCTGGGCACAATCTCCACGCCCGAACTGGTCGGAGTCCCGTCCACAAAACTGACCAATGGCCCGCCGGCCCCTTCGGTGGTGGTGATGGAATAGGTGGTCACGGTGGCAGCGGTGCCGTCTCCGGCGTCATGGTCGTTAAACGCCCGCCACATCGTGCTGAGAATCTCGACCTCCGCCGTGTAGGCGTTCAATGGCGGGGTGCCCCATTGGTCGGTGACATTCTCCGTGATGGTCAGGATCCATTGTTGGCCGAGATCTTCGGGCATGGCGGTGGCGATCAAGACCCGGGTGTGTTCCGTTCCCGGAACAAACACAAAACGATCCGGATTGGCCGGGTCGGTACCCGAGAGCGCGAGTTGATCATCGGACGACTCATCGGTCACCAAATAGTCAGCAACCTCGAGGGCAGTATCGCCCATCGGCTTGCTGAAGGTCACCACAATGTTGGTATAGTTGGCCTGCCGTACGGCGGAAAGCACCGTCGGCGGCACCACGTCCACGGTCAGGGTAGCGTTGCTGCTGGTGATGGTATTGATGGGGTTGCTAAGCTCGACTTGATATTGGCCATTATCGGCCGTCGTGGCTCGGGCAATTGTGTAATTCTCCAAGGTCGCTCCCGAAATCGGCGCTCCATCCTTGAACCATTGATAAGCAAACGGCGGCGATCCCGCAGGCTCCGATGTGAGCGTCACCGAATGGAACTCGGCAACGGTGGTGCTGGCCGGCTCGACGACGAAACTGGCCGGTTCACTGGTGATATCCACTGCAAAATTATCGATCGAGTAGGCGCCTTCAGTGGTGGCGTCACCGGTGGAGGTACCGCCGGGGCCGTTATCATCCGCCCAGAGGAGGTACAGCGTGGCGCCGTCAGCCCACGAACCCAGCGACAATCCCGCGGTCAACCGCTGGGCCCCGCTCTCAATGGTGAACGTGGAGAACTCCGGGATCAATTGCCAGCTTCCGGGCTCTCCCGTCAGGCTGAAGAAAGCCCGTTGGCCAAAAATGTGTTCACCAATCGGCTGCGCGGTGCCCTGGTCCAATTGGTTCCAATCATAGGACACCGTGAGCCAGGCCAAGCTGCCCCCGGTGTTGTTCACCAAGGTCGCCATCAGGAGCGCGTAGGCATTGCCGGTCGAGCGGGTTTGGAGAAACAAACCGGACGTGTTCCAGCGTCCCAGAGCATTCGCCGACGGCGGCATCGTGCTGCTCGAGGGGAGGGTCGTTGTGATGGCGCTGGCGGAGGCGTTGGCAACCACCGCCGCATCCAACGCGGCCGCCGTAGTAAAATCGCCGCCGCCCCCCGCGACTGACAAGGTGGACCAATCGGCCACGGCGGGTTGAGTGTCAAAGGTCAAGGGGATGCTGCCTGATTCCACTGAGACGGCTCCCGAGGCGTTCGCGGCCCACAGGGTTCCGATTGCCAACCAGGCAAAGAATTGCGTTTTCATAGGGTAAACTGGATTCGAATTGCAGATGGATCGCTCGGCTTCGCGAACAGAAATGCCGTTATCCGTTAGACCCGAGCGGCGGCATTGGTCCTCGGCTGAGGATCGCCGGCGCAGAATAGGGTGCAGGGGAACTGACGGGGTTCGCCGATGCTGACGACGCGTTATATGGTGCTACTTGGTTGACTACCCCCTGGGCAGCGTGGGTGGTAATGACCACTTCGGGCATACCAATACGCAGTGACAACAGCGCCCCACAACGACAGATTGATAGTCAGGTTTGACTTTGAGTGCGAGGCAGTGAACCACGTCACCTTGTCGAAAGCAATAGCTAATTGCAATAAACTTTAACCAGTATTGATGCTTCTTAACGGAATAACTCCCTTGGCGATGAAATCCTGGTTTCCGGCCGCCTGGAATTCAACAAACCGGTCAGGGATGGGCCTGCTAATACGCCACTGTGATCAGGGATTTGACGGGGAATCTACCGCCGGAGACGATAGAATCTTTGAGTGCCGGTCGGATTCAAGGGCAGACCATTGAATCCGCCCAGGCACTTCGATGTAGGGGCCGGCGGGATCGGTGGCTTCTTCGGGCACGCCGGTGCCGGTCCACATCAGGCACAGTCCGGCGGCCGGGTTCGCGGGATTGAGTCGTAGAGAAAAGATACGGACGGGTGCCGCGGGCGGGATCGTACTCGGCGAGGAGTTGCAGGCCGAACAGACAGTCCGCGCTGGCCGTGCCGTAAGGGTGCAGCTCGCTGGCAATTACATTGGCGCCGGCTTGGATCATGGAGGGCGGCACGTTGGTGGACGCCAGCACCGCGTCACCGTCAGAACCCGCATTGGTCGCAAAAGAAACGCAGACCGTCGGCCATCTTGAAGCGGAACGCCTCGGTGCCATTGAAGTAGCACACCAAACCGTCGTCGATTACGTGATTGACCACCAACTCCGCGCCGGGCGGCAAACTGCCTCGGGTCCAATCAAAGCGGCTGCGCAAATAGACTGTGTTTTGCGGTCGCAGAGTGGTTTGAATCGGCGAGGGAAGGGCGTTCAAAATCAAAGGATTATCTTCAAAGCCCAAAAGCCCCGGGCCGGTTGGCCAAGTCGTGTCGTCAAAAGCGGCGTTGAACCAAGCGAGGCCATCGTAGTTGTCCGCGGTCGTGCGGGCATCGTCGTAACGCCACGGGGAATCCCAATCGAGCAAGACCAGTTGCTCGACGATGGGCAAGCCCTCCGGCATCAGGACCGGGTGGGGAGAGGCTGCGGTGTCGGTGACGCCGGTAGTGACATACACGAAGTAAGGAGTTCCGAACGTCAGGGAAGTAGCCAGAGTCAGCTTCACGGTAGCTGGCGCCACCAATACGGCGGCCTCGATGGCGACCAACTGAAACTCCGGCGTCAACGTGTAAAGGACGTAGTTTTTGGCAGGTTCGGCACCGGCGGCCGCCAGGGGGTGGTCGAATTCCAACTCGAGGGAGTTGAGGCTGCCGGTCGAGCGCGACACCGCCGACAGCAGGTGAGTCGGCTTGCCTCCGCTGATGACCCGCAACACTGAATCTGAACTGGTGATGGTGCTGGGCACGTCATTGCTGACGACGCACCGATAAACGCCGGCATCCGCAGGCCGGGCGGTTGTGATCGTGTAGGCGCTTTGGTTGGCTCCTGGAATATCCTCACCGTCCTTCTGCCATCGGTACTGGGGATCGGTGCCCGACACCGCGACCGAAATCGAAACCGGGTCGCCTTCAGCCACGATTTGCGATGGCACCGGCTGTTGCTGCATGGATAATGGGACCGGCGTTAGGGTGCCCAACCAATCAACCGCCAACCGTGGACGAGTGTCGATGAGCGCTCCTTCGGAGGAACCAAACATATACCCATCCGTGCGGTGATTGATCAGGCCCCAGCCGTAGTTGGGTGCCCCATTGGCCCAGGCTTGGACAGAGGCGGTCACGTCGATATCGATGAATTCACCGACAGTAAACGGACTGATCGTGGCAACGGCCGGTTCGACGATATCGTTGGTGATACCGTCACCGCCAAGGGTATTCCAAGTGTCGTCCAGGGTCCAAGCAGTCGCCATCTGATACAAGGAAACGTCATCGCCGTTGTTCGTGGTGTACAGGCGCAAGGTGGCCGAGTAAATGGTGGCTCCCGCCTCGACCTGGCCAGGGTTGCTGCCAAAGAGGCCGTCAAAGCGCAGCAACCCATGGCTGACCGGAGACTCGCCATCGGTCAAGACCACAGGACGGTCACCAAAGGTGGCATCTGGTTCTGCGGCACTAACGTACGTATCTTCCGTTCCCGTATATCCATTGACTCCCTGCTGAAAGCCCGTTGCTGTTGCTATAGAAATATGGTTCGGATACAGCGCATTGCCGGCTGGATCCGTTACGTTGTTGATCGTAAGGGTGGACCCACTGGGCAAAGGATCGGCCGTCTTGATGGTGGCCACCGTGTTACTAACCGAGAGGGTCACCGCCACAACGCCATTGACGGGCGCAATAACATAATTTGTAGGGTTGGCAGCTTCCTGAGCGTCCACGCCTTCCGAGAAGATGACGTCGACGGTGGTTTCGTCGAATTGACGTACGGCGGAAATGATCATGGGCGCGGTGGTATCTGCGATTACTTCCACAGTGATGACCGGGCTGTTGGTCGAATTGCCGATGGCATCCGTAGCTCGCAGATAATAGTCTCCCGCGTTCGCCAGTGTCGCCCTGGTCACCTGGTACGAACTGGTGGTGGCCTCCGGGTCAGCCACGCCGTCATGGAACCACTGAAACTGTGGATCAAGCCCAATGACCCCAAATGTTAGATTGAAGGCATCTCCCTGCGCGACCACTAGATGATTCGTTGCCGGAACGGATACAATGGCGACCGTCGCCACGGGCGGCAGGATCGCTAGAATTTGCGCGCCAAACACATTGTCCGAACTGGTCGTGGCGACGGCATGGAGGTCTGCGGCGACGATGTTATTGCCCTGGTGAAGCAGGCTGAGCGGTAATAGATTCGTTGCCACCACGGTCTCATCGCTGAAACCAAAATCATCCGCCAGAGTCGTGTGAGTCATTGTGACCGGCGCCGGCGGCATCTTGTAACGGAAGGCCTCGGTGCCATTGACATGGAACACTACGCCGTCATCAACCGTATGGCGAAACTCAAGCTGCACCGCGGGATCCACGGCGCCGGGCGCGAACGGCCAGTGCACGTCGGTTTTGCGGTAATAGGACGTGAATTGATTCGCGATGACCTCGGTGTTGATGGCGCCGGCATTGGTCGTCAGATAGGTGATGGTATCGGTTGTGGTTTCCAAGCCCAGGAGGCCCGGGCCTGAAGCCCAAAGAGAATCGTCATAAGCCGGATCATAAAAGGGCGGAACCACGGTCAGCAGGTCGGTGTCCGAGGCTTCGTATTTCCATGCGGCGTCCCAATCGGCAATTATGAGGACACTGGTCACCTCCAAAGTGATCGGTTGGGGAATGAAATTACCGAAGACATCGGCGACTCCCGTCACGGTCACGCCGTACCGTTGGCCAAATGGAGCGTTGACGGTGAACTGCACGGTGCTGGCATTGACCATCGTCGGGTTCGACAACGAAACTGCTGGTGACAGCATGTAATTGGCCGGGTTCAGTGAGGTAGGAGGATCCATCGGTTTACTGAACTGTGCCGTCAGCGTGGTCAGCGCAGTGCCGCCTGCCCCGGAAGCCGAGGCCGAGATCACTGCCGGAGGTTCGCCTGGTAAGACGGTCACGGCAATTACCGGGCTGTTGGTCGAGCTGGGAAAGTCATTCGTGACCTGAAGAAAGTAATCCCCGGAATCGCTTACTCTGGCCATCGTGCGGGCGAGGGTTGCCGAAGTTTCTTCCGGCAGTGCCACGTCGTCCTTGAACCACAACAAGTGCGGGTTCGAACCATACACTTGAAACGTGATCGCGAACGAATTGCCCTCGTTCACAACAATGTGGTTGGTGGACGGGACCGCCGTGATTTCCACTGGCAGGTTCGTGACGGCGGAATCCCAATCGATGATCAACGCCGGACGCCACTCACGGGTGGCATTTTCTGAAGTTGGCCAATCGAACCCTCCGTCGGAGCCCGTGCCGGAATTGATCAGGACCCAGCCGTAGTTGGGTTGACCGTCAGCCCAGTTCCGGACCGAACTGGAAACGTCCACATCGACGTAACTGTACGGCGGGTGCGGATCGAAGGCGACCACGCTGGCGGCCTCGGCTTCGATGTCGTTGGTGGCCACGCCGCCATCCAGCGAATTCCAGGTGGAGGAGCTGTCCCAGGACACCCGCATGTTGTGCAGCGCGATGTCGAACCCTGGGTCCTCAACGTAAAACCGCAAGATCGCTACGTTGATGCGGGCGCCAAAGGGGACTTGGTTGGCAGCTTTGCCAAAGAGGTTGTCAAACCGGATCAGACCCTGGGAATAGGGCATGCTATTGTCGGTCGTCAGGATGTCATCCGTACCGTGGCTGATGTCAGGATAATCGGCTTCGATCTCGGTATCCACCGTCCCGGCGTAGCCGTCCAGGCCCTGCTGAAATAAGTAAATCGTGGGAATTTGGACCGGCACCACCGCCAGGCCCGCCAGCGGATTGCCGGCCAGATCTTGCACGTCAATGACGCCCAGCACATAAGGCTGGTCCACGTCCGGAGGCATGGTGGTGGTCAGCACCACCTGGCTAAATCCGCCGTTGGTAAACACCAGCGGTTCGGTTGGCAGCACCGTCAGACAATCCGTCCAACCGCTATCCGTGCAGACAGCATACTTCATCCGGTCCAGGGCGTTGGTATCCATCTCTTCGGAAAACGTCACGATGATGTTGGTGCGATTCACCTGGCGCACCGCGGACAACACGGTAGGAGCATTGGTATCCGGCAAAACACTCACCGTGACCGGAATACTGGTGATGCTATTCGTGGGATTGGACACCACCACGTAATAAGGCCCCGCATCCAAAAACAGAGCGCGCTCGACAAAATAGGTCGAAGTAATGGCTCCAGAAATGGGGCTGCCCGAATCCGGAGTGCCACGGTACCATTGGAACTGCGGGGCGGTGCCGGCCACCGCAACGCTCAAGCTAAACGGATGATTCTCGCACGACGTTCGTGGACATCGGTGGCTGCGTCATCACAATCTCCTCGGTCGGGCTGTACCTCACTTCGGACAGTTCGATGGCTTCCAGGGCATAGCAATACGTGTTTTCAACTGTGGCCGTCCCACCACCCGCCTTCGGCACGGGCGCGCCGCTGGCGACCAGCGTGTGGTAGTTCGAACAAATCACCGAAAACGACGTGCCCTCCGGTATGATGCGATCCCAACCGATTACGTCACCCATCCGGTTTTCGCCGGCGTTAAACGCCGCCTGCAAGTCGGGGATCATCGCGTCGCCGTAAGGGGCCCAGCCGTTGGTGATAATCCCGGGAGATCCCGTGCCCGTCAAATGGACCGGTACGGCGCTGCTGGCGCCTTGCAAGGTGACCAGCGTCCAACGGCCCGCATACTGATTTCCCCGCACCATGGTGCCCCGGAACGAATACGTAGCTCCCGGTGTAAGATTGGTAAACATGAACGTGACCGCCGCATCGTAAGGATTGGCGGCAAAATAGAACGCGCTGGTGTCCCAGTCGATCTTCCCCCCAAAGATCAAAGCGGCCGGCGAGCCGGTGTTCGGCCCCCACGTGCTGCCATAGGCGCCACTCACCGAACCGACGACGGTGATATCGACTCCCACTTGATTCGGCAGGGCCGCGCCGGTGAGAAAATCGGTTAATGGGCCGCCCGCCGTGCCGGGCCCGCTGGGAGAATAGCTGGTCACGTTGGCCGCCGTGCCGGCGCCACGATTGTAGTCGTTGTAGGCCACCCAATTGGTGGCGGTTTGGGCTCCATGGCCGAAGGGCAACCAGGCCAACCCGGCAGCCAGCGCGAGCAGTTTTCCTTTCCAGAGGGGGGTGAAGGTTGCGTGCCGGTTTGACCGAATCTCAACGGTGCCGGCGGTGGCTGATCTCAAAGAAACTGCTTGAATACGTTGCATGTTGGTTCCTCCCTCCTCACGTTACACGGCTAGACTCCACAAATTTGAGCGGGTGCGTTGATCATTGGGATTACAGGTTTTTTCGCTCACTGCTGGTAAAGCACCTTACCCAATTCTTCCGGATAAGCAGCAACTATTTTCAACAAAATCTAAACGGCGCGTTGACTCAAATTAAAAGACACCGGGGGAGAAAATCTGGGGGGAGGCCAAAGGCGGGAGGGGGGTGGGCGCCAAATCCTCGCGCATTAAGCCGCCAAGAGTAGGCAATCATTGGCGGCAACCTTCAGGTTGAGCCGGTATTTCCAGAAGTCGTCCGATCGACGGCTACTGTGAATACAACGCAAGGCCAAGATGTTTTCGGCACCCGATTCGGACCAGAACATCCCCGGCTGCTTGCAGCGACGGCCAATCACGGCCTGCCGCTTCTCCTCAATGTCATCAATCTCCACCTTGCAGCGATGGACTTGAGGGTGATGGGCGGCAGGCGCTCATATCACTCCTGGTTGCGGCCACCGGCTCGGGACTTGGCGCGTCGGTTCTTGATCCGCATGGCGCGTCTCGCCATTCTGCCGGCGTGAAACGTATCGCCATTTTCTCGCGCTGGTCCGGACTGATTGTCACCGTTTTGGCAATGTTCGCGTCGGCTGCATTCCGAGCCGCCGCGCAAACATTGCGTGAGGACTTTTCTTCTTTCACCGCGGGCAGTGACGCCACACCGGCGTGGGAACCCCAGAGTGTCGGCTGGGAAGTCGTGAATGGCGCGTACGTGGGCGACAGTGGTGTGGCGTTGTGGCGGGCGGTGCCCTTCGCGTCCGCCGTCACATTTGCCTGCGATGTCACCGTGCTCGAATTGCGCCCGGGCGACTGGTTGACCGTCGGTTTGGGGATTGACGCGGACGACAAAAACTATTGGGCGCTCAACCTCGTCGTCGCCCCGGAGAACCGGGGACGCCAACACACGACCGAATTGCAGGAAGCGGTGGACGGCGTCTGGCTCGCGCAAAGTCAGGGCCAAACCCGGCTGAAACGGTTGCCCAGCCAAGGGGACGCCTTCAACTGGCGCCTGCGTCAGGCCTATCGAATGGAGATCAGCCTGACGCCGGGCACAATTACGGGCCACATCCTCGACGGAACCAAGGTGGTGGCCCGCTTCGGCTACGAACTGACGGAGGAAGTTACGGCGGTGCGCACCGGGCGTCCGGTCTTGCGGGTCTCGGGCCTGCGCGCGCGGTTCGACAATGCGGTGGCGACCGTCACCCAAACGGCGCCGGAGCCAGTCGTCGCCCCGCCAATTTTTCCGGCCTGGATTTCGCGTCCTGGCCAGGCGATTGCGAAGGGCACCAGCTTCTTCGCTACCGCCGAGGTGGACGGGCGCTGGTGGTTAGTGGATCCGGAAGGCAAACCGTTCTTCGGCGTAGGCACCGACCACGTGAGCTACCGCGGACACTGGTGTGAGAAGCTCGGTTACTCCCCTTATCTGCGGAACGTCCAGGCGAAGTTCGGCAGCGAGGAGGCCTGGGGCACGAACACCATCGCGCGGCTCAAGGCTTGGGGCTTCAATGAGCTGCCGGTCGGCCACAGTCCCTCCTTACGGCATCGCGGGCTGCCGCACATTTTGTTCGCTTCGCTCGGCTCCAGCTTTGCCCGCCGCGAATGGATTTGTGAACCGATCCATTGGACAGGCTTCCCGGACGTCTTCAGCCCGCATTGGGAGAGCCACTGCCGGATTGCGGCGCGCAAGCTGGCCCGCGAGAGCCGCGGCGATCCGTGGTGCATCGGCACGTTCATCGACAACGAACTGGAGTGGTACGGGAAACGAGGCCAACTCGTGGACGAGGTTTTCCAGCGCGGCCCACAACAGGCGTCGAAGCAGGCCCTCTGGCGTTGGATGACCAAAGAGTTCGGCCGCGTAACCGAACTAAACAACCGCCTGGGCACACATTACGCGGATGAAGAGGCGTTCCTTTCCGCCGCGAATGTGCCCCCACCCTCCGCGGCACTCACGCAAGTGCGCGACGGTTTCCTGGCGCTCATCGCGGAGCGCTACTTCAGCGTTGCGGCCCAGGCGCTGCGGGAAGCGGACCCCGACCATCTCGTGCTGGGCTGCCGGTTTGCCGGACGAGCGCCGGAGCCCGCGCTGGCGGCGGCGGGCAAATACAACGATGTCTTCACGTTCAACACCTACCCGCGCGTGGATTTCGAGAACGTCTGGGCACCGGACGGCACCGGCGGCGTAGTGCAACATGTGCCGCGTGAACTGAGCGAGTATTACGCCGTAGTGCGCAAGCCGATGATCATCACCGAGTGGAGCTTCCCCGCGCTCGACAGCGGTCTGCCCTGCCAGCACGGCGCGGGCATGCGAGTCGATACGCAGGCGCAGAAAGCTGCCTGCTACCGCATCTTTGCCAACGCGATGGCCGACTTGCCGTTCATGGTCGGCTACCACTACTTCATGTGGGCGGACGAACCGGCACTGGGCATCAGCTCGACCTTCCCGGAGGACAGCAACTATGGGCTGGTCAACGAGAAAAACGAGCCTTACCCGACGCTCGTGAACACCGCCGCCGAAGTAAACCGGCAAGCCGCCGTCCGCCACGCCCACAGCACGTTCTCGGGTGACTTGGAGTTGCGCAAGAAAGGAACCGCGGTCGAAGTGGCGAACCCCAACGCCATCGCGTCGCACGGTTGGTTGCGCGTCAGTGCCGGCGGCCGCAACCGTATCGAACCGATCTCCCTATCGCCCCGGCAAGTAAAACCGATCGAGCTACCCGCGGGTCAACCCGGCTGCGTGGAATTGCAGAACTGGGACGGCACTACCCAGCGCTCGATCAGTGGGCGAACGCTGGGGTCGCTTGAAGTGGCAAACGTCTCCGCCGCGATCCTAAACGACGTGCCGGTGCTGCTCGATACCACGCAACCCGTCGCGGCGTTGTTAAGTAATTTCGCGCCCGGCCAGACGATCAAATTGGATTCGCCCAACGGCACCTGGACGGAACCTGCTCAGTTCGAGCTGCGAACGGAAGGCGTCACCTGGTACTGCAATCGCCAAAGCGGAAGTGTGTTTGATCATGTCCAGGCGGGCGATCTGTCCCTGGGCCGGCTGGTATTCGCTGTCCATTTGCAGGCCGATGGACGCAACGAATGGGCGGAGAGCGACCGTATTCTGTCAGTCCGGACGCAGGAGCAGCGCGACGCGTGGTTGGTCGAGGCGGTGTTGGCTCGGGGCGATGCCGCATCCGCCGCCAGTTTCCGCGCCGCGGTTCGGCTCGCGGTCTTCAAGCGGGGTGGCTTGGTGCTGGCACGTCCGTTGTGGGTGGAGAACAGTGGAACGCGCGACTGGCGACTGGCGGAAGTCTTTTGGTTCTGCCGGCCGGCCATCGGTGGGTCGCCGGAGGAAGACGTGTTGGGTGGCGCCCAAGTGCCGAATTACTATCGCGCCGCGCAATTCTGGACCGACACAAAGCTGGGCGGCTGCTTCGGCGCGCTCGGCCAAAGTCAGGGCTGGCAGGTGACCTTCTGGAAAAGCTCCGCCACGCAGTTTCATCCCGACGCGCGCTTCAGCGTCGAGCAGAACTTGCGACCCGGCGCACGCTGGACGGCGGAGGCGGTGCCCTACCTTTGGATCTTCGCCGGCCGAGACGCCCAACGATGGCGCGCGGTCGCGCGGTTGGCCGAACTGGCGGCGTCGGCGGTGTTGCCTGGAGACCAGGAAAAATAGAACCGCCACTAAAAGTCTGGGTGACCGAAAGATTCGTTTCTTTACATCCGGATAGCGAGCGGGGCAGCCAAGGGGCGTTTGAGTGGTTCAAAGTACCACGATCGCTGAACCGGTCTTCGGCAGGTTTTAAATACCCACTGCATTAGTCGAATAGGCTGGCGCATTGGCTGGGGGATGCAGTCCCGCCAACAAAACGGCGGAAACACCCATCAGAAGAATTCGTTTCATGTTCCTGGCTTTGGTATTCAGTGATGGTCTCTGTTGCACTGGGAACCTGTCCCCGCCGGATGCGGCGCGGTTCCGTTTTCACCTGCTCAATCTTTCTGGCGCACCGGCTCCGCCGAGAGACAGTAAAGAAGGCTGTCGGTCCGGACGTAGATGGCGGAATCCACAAACGCTGGCGAGGCGAAAACCGGACCGTCAAGTTGGTTCTCGGCCAGGATGTTTAATTCCTTGTTCGCTTGCAGCACGACGGTCTTTCCCTGCCGGCTGAAACAGTAGATGCGTCCCTTGGCCAGGACGGGCGAAGCCGCGTAGCTTCCGCCCACGCGACACTTGCCCAGCGTGTCACCGGTCAACGCATCCACGCAGGAGACGAAGCCGTCGTCGCCGAGGAGATACAGTTCGTGCCCCGCCAGCAAGGGTGACGGCATGAACCCGATCGGCGTCGGGAGCTTCCAGGCCACGTGCGTCCGGGTCACATCACCCTGTCCATCCACGCGCACGGCCCAGAGTCGCGCCCGACCGTCCAGAACGCCGGTGCTGAGATACACCATCCCGTTCCCATACACCGGCCGGGGGGCCACGGTTTCGCCCTTCCCATCGTCCACGCGCCAGATTTCCTTGCCCGTTTCCGGCGCGTAGGACACGAGCCATTGGGCACCCGGCACCACCATCTGCACCCGTCCGTCCGCCTCGAAGATTAATGGTGTGGAAAACGATTTACGAAATTCGCGAATCGGTGTGCGCATCGGAGGCCGGTCGGTCTTCCAAATCGTCTCGCCGGTTTGTTTGTTCAGCGCGATGACATATTGTTGATCCCGCCCGTCCCGTACCAGGATGAGCAGGTTTTGGTATAAAATGGCCGAACTGCCCGGGCCGTGGTGATGATCCAGCGGAAGCTGGCGTTTCCAAAGAACCTGCCCGGTGGCCGAATCAAGACAGGCCGTGCCGAACGTGCCGAAGTCGCAATAGAGCCGCCCCGGCTCCACGACGGGAGTGGGCGTGGCGTAGCTGTTGAGGAAATTCACCGGGGCTGGATGGTCCACGGGGAACAGGTCCAGATGATAAAGCTGTTTCCCGGTCGTCCGCTCCAGGCAGACCACTCCAATGACCACCCGCTCGGCTTGCCGCATTCGATCCGGGCCGTCGGCGAAGGTTCTGACGTCCGTTTCGAGGGCAGTCGTCAGCCAGATCCGTTCGCCAAGGATCACGGGCGAGGATCGTCCCCGGCCGGGCACGGGCGCCTTCCAGGCGACGTTCTGCGTCGGGCTCCAGGTGAGTGGCAGGTTGGCGGTTGCTGCTGCAATGCCATCGCCGGTGGGGCCGCGGAATTGTGGCCAGTCACCCGCCCACACGGTCGCGGTCGTGGGCAGCAACGCGCACCAAAGCGTCACCAATGTTTTTATGGATTGCATGGACATTCTGACGTTTCTACTCCCAAGCTATTCGCTCACCCGCACCGATCATGCCACGCGACTCTGGTTTATTATTCTCCTGGCCCCGGCTAGAACGGCCCTTTCGGCAGCCGCCAGTCGCGGTTAAAGGGCGGCTTCGCGCGCGGCGGAATCGGATCATCGGGCCAATCCTTTGCGTGTTCGGCGCGTTCCGCGTCCGTGGCGTGGAAGCGGAGCCAGACTTGCGTGTCTTCCTCGCTGCCACTGCCGACGAAATCGTGGAACCAGCCGCCCATCCGAGAGCGTTTGCCGGGCAGCAAGGCATCATCACGCAGGCCGCTGTCCCACAGCGCCGTGTAAAGCTCGCGGTCGCTGAGATGGTCGGTATGGAGGACGTAGAATCCGCGGCAAGCGAGATGATGCAGCAGTTCCCAGAGCTTGGCAGTAAGCGTTTCGTCGGTCAATTCCGCGGGCGGAATGGGCGCGGCCCCAGCGCGCTGGAGTTGTTCCATGGGGCGCTGCCAACCTTGGCCGCCTTCCCCACCGGTGATGGCAGCTTGCTCCGCCCGCCGGCGTTCGGCGCGGATTTCGCTATCGACCGTCTTCAGTCCGAGCGGGTCGTCCTCCACGTCCTCCTCTGTCGGAAACGGATCGTCTTCGTCATCCACGGGTGGCAGGCCGGGCGGAACGGGCAGCCAGCGGTCGCGGTCATAGGCCGGGTCTTCGTGCAGGGGCAGGGAATCGAGATGGTGTTCGCGGGCGAACTCCAGTCGTTCCTCTTCGCTCGCAAAGTAGCGCAGCCAAATGATCGGATCGAGCCCATTGTTGAAATCCGTCATGTCAATGTAATCAACCTCCTCCCCTTCTGGCGGGATGCCGGAGCTTTCGTCCTCCAGCCACTGGTCGTGCAGCCAGGTGTAAAGGTCGCAGTCACTGAGCAGATCCGTATGATCCAGGTAAAGCCGCTGCCCGGCCATCGCATAAATGAATTCCCAAAGCCGTCCCGGCAGTTGAAAACCGTCGAGCGCGGCGGGAGGCAACGGTTCATAGCCGAGGTGCCGGAATATCTCACGTGCCGGCCGCCAATCACCTTCGTCGAACGGGTCCGTGTAGTCAGGCGTCGAGTCGGACATGAACGGTATTGTGGCGTACTGAATAAATTCCGTGAAGCCTTACTTTCCAGGGCGACCGCGCCCAAATTAACACGGTGAAGCGCTCATACGGGATGAGAAACCTATGTCGCCTCAGAGCGAGCATCGCCATTACGGCGTGGACGCCAGCGGATCAACGGCAGCTTTCACTTGGACGTTTGCATGCGTGGCTTCCGTAGAAACGGTTTCTGGCTGATGCTTGGTTTTCTCGAAGGTCGGGAAGACTTCCTGGCCTTCGGCATTCAACATGCGCAGTTTGAAGTGGGTGCGATCCGCTTCCAGGATCATGACGGTGGCGCTTTTCAGTTCCGGGCCGCCGCCGTTGGCAATGGGATACGCGTTGTTCGCCGCCTCGGCCGGGAGAAATGCCGCCGCGTGTGTGTGGGCATTGATCGCGAGATTAATGTGCGCCTGCGACAGCAAACCGCCCCACAACGACCGACAAACTTTGTGGTAACCGCCTTTGGGTTTGGTGGGGTAAATGGGAATGTGATGCACCAGCACCCGCCAGGGAGCCGTGCGAAACGCGCGCGAATTCAGTTCGTGCTTCAGCCACTCGGTTTCCTCGCGCCGATACGAATCGAAATCCACCAACCCGGAATACGCGGGGTCATCGTCCGATTTGTCTTCGCCGCAATCGAGCACCAACCACCGCACCGGCCCGGCTGTGAAAGCATAATACGGTTTCCCTCCCGGCCAGGCAAAGAAACGCGGCAGATCACGCGCGAACGCGCCGCGGTTTTCATGATTGCCCCGCACGAAGAACGCCGGCCGACTGCCCGCCTGCACCCCCTCGGTAAACGCCACCAAATTGGACACGACCTGTTCCTTGCTGGCGGGATCGGCGAGGCAATCGCCATTGAACAGGGAAAAATCAAACCGCGTATTGCCGACCGCCTGACGGAGTGGCTGGAAGGTCGCTTGTTTATTGTGCAGATCGTTGAAGATGATGGCGGTGACCTTCTGGTCCCGCGCCGGCAACGTGCGGAAGGCGATTGTTTCCGACTGTTCCTCCGGTCCGAAGACCACTTTATACGCGCCAAAGGAGCGAATGGGCTTCCAGACCACGCGATAATAATAGCGAGTTTGGGGAAGCAATCCGTCGAGCACCACGCGGTGTTCCGTCACGTTGGCCGTGCGCAGGCCATTGACGGCGGCAGCTTGCTTTTTACCCAAGGCTTCGGTCGCACCGTATTCGACCCAACTGTAGGACGGTTGGTCGGTCTGCCACAGGAGCGCCACCGATTCCGGCGACAACACCTGCAGATAGGGTGGCACAGTCAGAACGCTGTTGGTGACCGCCGGGGTGGAATTGGCCGTCGCTGTGGTATTGGTCCCGGTTGCTTCCGCTTGCGCGCGCAAACTTGGACCACCACAAACCAGCGAGATAACGAGAATAAAGAGCGTGCGTTTCATAATGGATCAATTCTGGTCAGACGAGGGCCATTCGGCGAGTCTTCATTTCTGGTTCATTTGGAGGCGCTCAGCCGTAACGATTCAGTCGCTGGAGCAGTCACCAAACGATTCGGCGACGTAGGACAGGCATCTCGCCGGTCTCGAATCACCCAGGGCATTCCTCATTTCTGGGTGACGTTGCGAAAGTCTCGGCGCTGTAGTCCAAATCCCTGGCCCGGTATCCGGTATCTGGCTTCCTGCTGCCGTGTCAGCAAAAAGGCTGCTGGGCAATTTTTGTTAACTAAATCCTCCTGTGTCGTTACCGACTGGCATTTTATCCGCTTCGCAAAGTGCCACCTCTGAATACTCGGTACGGCGTGGCCCATGAACAACAATATTGCAGCACCAGTTAAAGAAGCGGTTACTCTGATTCCCGGCCTGCAATCATCGACAGATTCCCTAGGCGCACAAGTCATAGCATGCATTGCTGATGGAATTGCGCTCTTCGATGACGACTGCAAGTGCGTGCTTTGGAACCCGGCCATGGAACGTCTAACCGGTGTTCCTCCGATCACGGCGCTTGGTCGGCCCATCTCGGAATTGTTTGCCGATGGGCAAAAGGATACCGTGACGGCAAGTTTGTCCCAGGTGTTTTCCGGAGAATCTGTTACCCTGCCCAATTTGCCGGCGCCGGCCACCACGTCGGAACCCGCTGGTTTCTGGGAGGTTCGTTTCAGTCCCTGGCGCCAAACTGATCGTGGCATTTGCGGAGCCATGGTTCAGGCGCGATCTGTTTCCAATCGTGCCCCGTCAACCAGTGGGCCTGGGGATGCCGACGGGCGTTCCGCCACGGAATCCGAACTGCGCGTGCAAGCCGCCGCCCTGGAATCGGCCGCCAACAGCATTGTGATCACTGACCGGCAGGGGCGCATCGCCTGGGTCAATCCCGCGTTCAGCCGCTTGACTGGTTATTCCCCCGCCGAAGCCATCGGGCAAAATCCCCGGGTGCTCAAATCCGGCCGGCATGAGCCCGAGTTTTACCGGGACATGTTGAGAACCATTTCTTCCGGCAAAGTCTGGCAGGGCGAAATCATCAATCGCCGCAAGAACGGCACGTTGTACACTGAGGAAATGACCATCACCCCCGTGCCGAACCACGCGGGCGAAATCACTCATTTTATCGCCATCAAAACCGACGTGACCGAGCGCAAGGAAATGGAAACCGAACTGGAGCACTCCCGGCAACGGTTTGCGCGCATTTTCCAATCCAGTCCGGCGGCCATCGGCATCTGCACCGTGGCGGAAGAACGGCTGCTCGACGTAAACGATAACTTTTTGCGTTTACTCGGCTACGAGCGGGAAGAAATCATCGGCCTCAGCGCCGCCACCTTGGGCTTGTGGGGGGACGAAGCCCAGCACGCCCGGCTGATGGCGCAGGTGCGGGACGAAGGGGCCATCGCCAATTGCGAAATCCTGCTCCGCTCGAAACTGGGTCCGTTGCTTGACGCGCTGGTTTCCGTCGAACGCATCCAACTCGGCGCCGATCCCTGTCTGGTGTTCCTCATCCTGGACATCACGGAACGCAAACGCCTCGAGCAACAACTGCGTCAGGCGCAGAAAATGGAAAGCTTGGGAACGCTTGCCGGGGGCGTGGCGCACGACTTCAATAACCTGCTCACCGTGATGCAGGGCCATGCCAATCTGGCGCTGCACGCCGAAAAACTTCCCGAACGCACCACCGAATCGTTGCGGCAAATCACCCAAGCGTCCGAACAAGCCGCCAATCTGACCCGGCAGTTGCTGACGTTTAGCCGCAAGCAACCGGCCCAGCTTCGTCTGCTCAATTTGAACGAAGTCGTGGGTAATCTGACGAAGATGTTGCGCCGGATCATTGGCGAGGATATCACGCTCGAATGTAAGTATTCGCCCCAGATTGCGTCGATCATGGCCGACGTGGGCATGATGGAACAAATCGTCCTGAACCTGGCAGTGAATGCCCGCGATGCCATGCCGGAGGGCGGATCGCTGTTGATTAGTACCCGAACCGGCGCGCGTGGACGCAGCCCAAGCCCGGCAGCAACCCGGAGCCCGGGAAGGTCAGTTCGTCCGCCTGGTCGTGCGCGATTCCGGCACGGGGATGGAGCCGGAATTGTTGCCGCGCATCTTTGAACCTTTTTTCACCACGAAAGACGTTGGCAAAGGCACCGGTTTGGGCTTGGCGACGGTCCACGGCATTATACAACAGCACCAGGGCTGGATCGAAGTCACGAGCCAACCGCAACGCGGAACGGAGTTTCGGATTTACCTTCCGGCGAGC
This sequence comes from uncultured Verrucomicrobiae bacterium, assembly GCA_963788655.1. Taxonomy (GTDB): domain Bacteria; phylum Verrucomicrobiota; class Verrucomicrobiia; order Limisphaerales; family JAFGQR01; genus JAFGQR01. The sequence continues at coordinate 202,587 of CAWBHS010000087.1, forward strand.
GAACGCAAGAAACCCGCGGAGTTTGATACGGCGCTGGCTTCGAAAGTTCGTGGCGGCAAAGAAACCATTTTGCTGGTCGAAGACGATCCGGGCGTGCAAGGCCTGGCCCGCCAGGTGTTGGCCCGCTACGGCTATGGCGTGCTGGTGGCAGCTTCCGGCCACGAAGCGCTCGAGGTCTGGCAAAACCTTGACCGGCCGATTGACCTGTTGTTGACCGACGTGATCATGCCGGGCGGCTTGAGTGGCCGGCAATTGGCGGATCGCCTGCGCACTCTGAAACCCGATCTGCGGGTCGTTTTCACCAGTGGCTACAGTCCGGATGTTGCCGGCCTTTGTGACGACAATGACGCCGGCACGCGCTTTCTCTCCAAACCCTACCCGCCCCGCGAACTGGCCAAAACCGTGCGGGAATGCTTGGACGGCGATCCTGGCGTGTCGGAGACGGCGTAAGAAGTTTGTAACTTCTTTTGGCTTCGCCTGTCTTCGAATTTCAGAGTCTCGTTACCTCGCCTCCTACGAGAACTGGCTGGTAGGAGTCGAGGGGACGAGACTCTGACTAAATTTATTATCTCACCCAATGGGAGGGCGTTTGATGTTCCCGGCATCCGGCTGACGCCACTTGGCGTAGATTCGCCAGAACTTGGGCCAGAAATCATCGCCCACCGGATTCAGCTCCGGATAACCGGGCAGGATGCAGCCGGTAAACGGCCCCGTGTCCGACGTCGCCATGAGGCTTGCTCGCACTGGATTCGCGGCAATGTAAAAACAGACCTTCGCAAAGGCGTTCCGCTTTCGTTGCTCCGCTCGCAGGACTTCGTCTTGGGCTTGTGGCTGGAACCGGGCGGGAGCAAGCTTCGGCTCCAGAAACCTGCGCAAGAACGCCATGCCGTTGAGTTGGTCGGAGTCCCGCCTCAACCCCATCCACACCAAATGCAAGTGATCCGGCATCAAACAATAGATCGGACACAGCAATGCTTCGCGAGCGGCGGTGTGGAACATCAGTTCCCGGAAACGCTGGTGGAATGCGGCGCTCAACCAACCTTGCGCCCGGTCGAATATTGTGAGCGTCCAAAACACCACGGCATCGCCTTGATAGTGCTCGCGCGGCAGCCGGGGCAGATAGCCCACGCGGTTCAGCGGATCAGGAGATGATTTTGGTGGTTGATGGAAATTCATTACTAAAAGATCAACAACTGGTCATTGGTTGGAGTCGTTTGGTCGTTCAACCTGGCCGTATTCTGTAGGAGACGACGTGAGGAGTCTCTAACTTCTTTTGCCATCCTACGGTCTCAATATCAGAGTCTCGTTACCTCGACTCCTACGAGGATTAGATCCCAGCAGGCGGTCACTTCAATAACTCCAGCCCCGGCCGGAACGGAACGGTCCCCAACGTCACGGGCCGAAAAATTCCACCGGCGCCATACCAATCATAAACGCGGACGGCGATGACCGCTGGCTGCCCCGGGACAACCCAGCGGGTAATGTCATGGCTCTTCCGTTCATTGAAGGCATCCTGCCGGGTGGCGAGGTCGCCGCCTTTGCCGGCCAGTTCGCCGTTGACGTAAAGCTCGTAAATGTCATCCACGCCCTCGAAGGAGAGATAAATCGGGCGACCTTGCCATCGGCTCGGAATGTCAACCGCCAAACGATACCAGGCCCAATGGTCGAGCGTGGGATACCCCTGCCCTTCCCACGCCGCGCCGATCTTGATGGCAGCCCAATCCTTCGCCGAATCAAGTTGCGGCCGTTGCCAGCCCAGGGCCAGGCCCTGATTATTCGGATCCGGACGAAACTGCCATTGGCGCTTAACCAGCGGAATGGTTTCCGCGTGTAATTGCATTTTCAAAAACTGCCAACGCTCGTCGGATAACCTGTGCTTCGGTTCCGGGCCGGCCTGCAAGCGGTCCAGCAATACGCCAAGCAGCCAGCGGCCGGCCGCATTGGACTGACCGCGGTGATTAAGGGCGCTCACTAACAACCGTCCGCGACCGGCCTGCGTTTCAAACACCAGGCCGTGCAGTTTGATGGTCTGCAAATCGTGCGTATCCCAAAGCATCAGCAGCGGATCGATGACGTCCAGATAGTCCACGTTGGGAATGACTTCGCTGGCCAGATCGAAATGCTGCAACTCGACCAGCAGGTTCCGCGGCACGGTTTCCAGCAAGGACGATCCCGGCACGAATGGCGCGCCTCGCAGAAACCAATGCGCCGCCAACGGAAAGCTGTTGGTTTGACCATCCGGCAGCAACAAGACGCGCCCGCCCGCTTCGAGGAGGCGCACCAGTTGATCGTCGAATCGGCTGGCGACGACGACGTGATCCGTGGATGTCGAACGGTCGCCAAGAGGTTCAGCTTCGGGAAAGAGTTCCCGGGACGTTTCCGAAGAAACCGAAGTGTGCAGGCGAACGTTGGAAAAAATGTTGGAGGCCGATATTGGCATCACCCACAGCGGCCAATGATTGCGGAGTTCCTTTTGCGACGTTCGCAGCGACGCCCGAAGTTCAACGGGCAGCGGACGCTTTACGTCGGGCAGTGGAAAATCGATGCCGCGCCACTTTGGCGAGATTGCCGGCTGCTTGCTGGACATGCGCTCTATTCAATCGTTGAAAGCGATTTATCCGTATGTTCCGATTCCACCAACTCCACCGTGAGTTCCGCATCCCTCAGATCATCATTTCCAAAATGGCTTAGCCAGAGTTCGGCCTGCAATCGTCCACCGCCCAAAAAACTGCGGCAATCATTCGGCGTTTTTAGCAGACAAATCGTTTCCCGCTGCCAGGACCAATCGGTGGCCGGCCATTTCGGTTGGTCATTGTAGTCAATCAAACCCATGGAAGCGTTGGGAATGTCGCGAATGACACTCACCACGTAGCCGCCATGGGGCACCTCGCGCCGGTAGGTTTCAATCTGATATTTCCGCATGAGCAACGCGTAGCGCAACGAATCCGGGCCGAGGCGATCCAGTCCTTCGGGGCCGGTGACGGATCGCATTCGTTCCAGCCACCGGGCCTGTTCGTCCAACGGACCCGGCGCCCAAAACGGCCGATCGTCACCGAGCCGCTGAAGCAATGGCGCGCGGTCCACCCACGTGTCCGCCGCGATGGCTTCGCCGAGGACCAACGGCTTCACGCCGTGGGAGCGCACATAGTCGTTCAGCCGGTGCAAGGTCGGCACCCAGGTGTGATTGTTGCCATACGGATGATCGTCGTAGAAATCATTCACACGATTCCAGCCAATCCAACTTGAGTCGTCCTCGACTACGGCGCCGGGAATCATGGCGTGCGCCAGATCGTAAAGCCGTTGAATGACTGGCAATTCTGCGCCGGGACCAGTCTCGCAGGTCAAACTCCGCAGGATTACCGACGGATGATTGCGGTCGTAGTAGAAGAACTCTTGGAACTCGCGCTGCAATGGGCCCCGAAACTTTTCGGTAAGCTGCGGATGCCAGGTCGGATATTCCATCCACGTCAGCACGCCGAGTTCATCAGCCAACTCCAAATAGCGTTGCGGCGGAATCCACAGGCAAAACTTCATCAAGTTGAATCCGTAGGAGCGCGCGAACTCCAGCTCCTGGCGCCAGGTTTCCTCGCCGGGATTGGGCGCCGTCAACGGCGGGCTGTAACCCCAGTTCAACACACCCCGGATGCCCAGGGCGTTGCCATTGAGTCGGAATTGATCGCCCTGCACGTCGATGGTCCGAAACGCGGCGCGCGTAGACACCGCGTCACCATTGGTTCCTGGCAAGGCAAGTTGGAGTTCGTATAATAGCGGATTGGCGGGCGACCAGCGTTGCGGATCGCGCACGGGAATTTCCGCGCGCAGCAGGTGAGCATCATCCTGGTCACGCTGAAGGGGCGCCGTCAGTTCCTGATAATCGGCTTGACCACGAAGCCGGTAACGAACGCGTAATTCACGAATTTCGACCGATGTATTTCCCGCCAGCGCCAGCGCCAGCTTGAGCCGTTTGTTGGCCCAATCCCCGTACGCTTGCAGGCGCAAGTCATCCACGTAAGTGTCCGGCACCAGCACCAACTGGACACCCTGCCAAAGACCGCCGAAGTGCGGGGCGATGATCGGCAAAAAGCCCTGGGTGTTGTGCCCCACTTTTTCGTCCAGGCGCACTCGCAATTCATGTGGTCGGTTCGGAGCGGCTGCGCGTACCAGGTCCGTTACGTCGAAACGGAACGGAGTCCAAGCGCCCAGGTGGCTGCCCAAGCGGTGGCCGTTCCACCACACCGTTGCCTCAGTGGCCGCCGCTTCGAAGTGCAACAATACGCGCTGCCCTTTTGCCAACGCGAACGGCGGAATGGTCTTGCGATACCAGCCGACACCATTGAACTCGATGCCTTCGTGGCTTTCAAAACTCGAAGGAACTGCCACCTCTTTCCAAGATTCTGGTGCGGCACCGTTGCGCTGAAATTGCCACGAGCCGTTCAAGGAAATCTCCTGACGCGATGCCGCAGGGCTGGAGACAACCACGCTCAAAAAACCCAGCGCACCACATATCAAAACAGACCGGACAAACCACGGCGCGGTCCAGAAAGAAAAAGGCGTTCGCACCTGGGTTGCTTACCGAGTCGAACGCGATGCGTCAACCGCTTTGGAATGCACTGAGGTCATTGGCCATTGGTCATTCCAATTCCGTCCATGGCCGGTTCACCGGCGTGATGACGACTTGCTTGTTGGTAATCCCGACCTCATCAATGCGATTAACGAAATCGATGAGGTGCGGATTACGTTCCGCGTCATCGAGCAGATTCTTCTTTTTAACTTTGGCTTCGAACCAGCCGGGGGGCTCCTTGCCATTGGCTTTGACCGAAATGACGTACAACGCTGGAAAACCGTCTTCTTCCAGTTCGAATTTCAGCCAAGCCACCCCGTTGAGATACCGTCCCTTGAGTTCCGCCTTCTTGGTTTGATCCAAAGGCACCGAGAAGTCGGCGCGGATTTTGCCATCTTCGATGTTGAGCCGCACCCGGTCCTTGATCTGCGGGATGTTGGCGACCAACGCATTCAGATCCTCCTCCGTCAATTTGAACGGGGCGGTCGGTTTTCCGGAAACCACGTTTTGGTAGAATTGCCCCCATTTCTGTTTAAGACCTTCGAAGTCGGCGGGGGTCGCCGCCACCGGGGCCAGGGCCACGGGTTGGGTCGTGGTGTAATTTCTGATCAGCGACTTGTAATAACTCACCAAAACCACCAAAGCTGTGCCCGCCAACAGCGCCAAACAGCCCACGCCAATCAGCAAATAGACCCACCACCGCCGTTTCTTCCGCGGCGGCACCCCGGTTTCGATGGTTTGTGCATCGTTGGTTTCCATTGCAGAAATAACCCGCAACCGGCCCTCCAAGTTGCGCCTAATTCATTAAAACGTAGCCGCGGCGGTGAGGCCGCGGCCAACGCTTTCCTCTGACCATCCGACTTTCCTAAAGGAAATCCAACTGGATCGCGCCCCCCCGCTCACATCTTACCGTTCGCGGCCCACGCGGTACCCTGCTGAATCAGCTTTTGGACCGCGGGATTATCCACCGCCTTGCCGTCATGGCCGAAGGTGTGATGAAATACCCGGCCCTGCCCATAGTTCACCGTGAACGCCAGCGGTTCTGTCTTATGGCTCCAATCGGAATCGGCCGTCACCAACACATGAATGGGCGCGTCCCCTTGTAGCTTGGCATACAGCTCGTCATCCGCTTCGAAGGTGCCCACCCCCTGGGTTATGGGATGGTCGGCATCCACAATCTTGCAAGCGAAGGTGCTGCGCGGGCCGTGTCCCGATTTGCCCATGACCCAATATCGGCCGCACAATTTCTTGAACTCGTCCCATTCCTTGAACGAAGCACTGGACAGGTGCGTGACCACAAATCCTTTGCCGCCTTTCACGAAGTCCACCAGGTTTTCCTTGGCCCGGTCGGTCAGCGTCGGGGTCGAGGCATTGTACATCGACAGGTAAATCACGTCATACCGTTGCAGGCTGGCCGCGGACTCCAACACCCCGGGGTCTTCGCACACCTTGACATTGAAATTCCCACCGGCCAATAAAACCACCCGCGTGGCCTCGGAAACTTCCCGCCATTTGTGGGCCCCCACGTCGTCGCCGGTGAGCAGGAGCACGTTAATTTTCTTGGGAGCATTCGCGGCGGGGGCATTGGGAGCCATCGCCAACACTCCCCAACTCAGCAGAGCAGTCAGTAACAAGCGCATAGATTTTCGATTGGTTAAGTTAAACAATGTTTCAGCCAAGGTGGATACGATTAATCAGCGAAGACTCGCCGGTCAAGCAAACAACCCAAGCCAATGACTCAAGCCGTAGAGCTGTCCCCGGCATCCGCGCTCCCCCAAGCCCTCACCGTGGCCGCGCCTTTGGTGTGCGCAAGCCAGCCTCGGCGTGACGAATACTTCACAGGCTTGTCGGGGTGTGCGCCATTAGCTTTGCGGAATCCGGAGGAATCGTCTAACGTTCGGCGGGTTCAACCCACCGGCCATCGGTCTGTTGATCGTGGGAGAGGAAGCCGGACGACCAGGAAGCGTCTGGCAACCGCCCCAGCCTGATGGCTAACGTCAATGCTCTATATGAAACGCGTAACACAATTGTCCTGGTTCGTGAGTCTGAGTGGTTTGGTTTTGGCAACAATTCTGCCGGCACCGTGTGCCCCGCTGACGGCGGGGAAGCCGATCGTGCTGGAAAATACCCAAGGCGGCTTCGATTTTATCGAGGTGGATGCCGCCAAACACCGGTTGTTGTTGGCGCACACTGGCAACAAGACCTTGGATGTATTCGATCTGAATTCGCACAAGCTGCTGAAGAGTGTCCCCACCGGGGCCGCCCAGGATTGTGCCGCCGACACCACGCGTGGCTGCTATTATGTCTCCGTCAGCAGCCCTCCCCAAATGGCCATCGTGGATGCTGTCACTTTGAAAATGACCGGCGCGGTGCCGTTGCCCGCGGACGCGGATTTGATGAATTTCAATCCGGCGAATGGCCTGGCCTACGTCTGCAACGACACGGCCCCGGAATTGTGGGTCATTGATCCGGTGGCAAAGAAGATCACCACCACGCTCACCCTGAAAGGCAAGGGCATGGAAGGTCTTGTGTTCGACCCGAAATACCAACGCCTTTTCCAAGCCATAAAGACCGGTGATCTGCTGGCCGTCATCGATCTTTCCAATCACCAGGTGCTCGCGACCTGGAGCACGGCCCCGGCGAGCAATCCGCACGGGATCGCGTTGGTGCCGGAGGCGGACACCATCTTGGTCGCGGGCGCCAATGGCAAGCTCGTCATGTTGAATCGCTCGACCGGTAAGCTGGTGGCGAGCGCGGACATTGCCGCGCGGGTGGACGAAATGGCCTATGATTCCCAATCCCACCAAGCGTATTGTGCCAGCAGCCAGGGCAAGATCTCCGTGGTGGAGGTTGGGACTAAAAAGTTGACGACGCTCGGAGATGTGCCCACTGCCGTACCGGTCAAGAGTATTGTCGTGGATCCCGCGACCCACACGGTTTGGGTTGCGTATCGCCAAGGTGAGCAAAGTTTCGTGCAGCCATTTACGGTGCCCCAATGATCCCCGGTCGCCGGTCGGTTGCGACGTCCACCATTTCATCTGGCAACGTCGTGGTCAAAGCTGCTAAGTCTTTTGGCCATGACGCAGATTTACCGTTACCTCGTTCTTGCCATGGCTCTGGTCGCAACGAGGGTATTGGCGGCTTCCGAGTCGCCGGCGGCCAATAATTCGAAGCCGAATATTCTCATCATCCTGGCCGATGACCTCGGCTGGAGCGACCTGGGTTGCTACGGCAGCGAAATCAAGACTCCGAACCTCGACCAACTCGCCGCCGACGGGCTGCGCTTCACGCAATTCTACAATTCCGCCCGCTGTTGCCCGTCGCGCGCGTCACTGTTGACCGGGCTTTATCCGCACCAGGCCGGCGTCGGCTCCATGACGGCAGACGAAGGACCGCAGAACCCGGGCTATCGCGGACGCCTGAACCATCGTTGCGTCACGATTGGCGAAGTGCTCCGCGGGGCTGGTTACGGCACTTACGCCTGCGGCAAATGGCACGTCGGCGACTTCGATCCCACCACGCGCGGCTTCGATGAATTCTACGGCTTCTTCCAAGGCTACGCGGTGGACTCGTGGAATCCGCGCATGCTGATTCGCCTGCCGGCTGGACGGCCCCAGCCGCATTACGAACCGGGCAAGTTCTACGCCACCGACGCCATCACTGAGCAGGCACTCGGTTTCCTGGCGGACGCCCGCAAGACGCCCGACCGGCCCTGGTTTGTTTATCTGGCCTATCAGGCGCCGCATTTCCCCGTACAAGCTCCGGCCGAGGAAGTGGTGAAATACGCAAAAGTGTATCAACAGGGCTGGGATAAAATCCGCGAGCAACGTCTCACGCGAATGAAACAACTTGGGCTCGTTCCCGCTGACACCCCGTTGACGCCACGCAGTCCCATTCCGCTGCCAAGTGCGGCGCGTCGGCACGGCTTGCAAACCGACACGGATACCAATCCTCCCTGGAACTCACTCGATCCCGACCGACAACGCGATCTCGCGCAACGCATGGCCATCTTCGCGGCAATGGTGGAACATACGGATCGGGACATCGGCCGGATCCTGGCTGATTTACGCGCGCACGGTGAGACGGACAACACGCTGATTATGTTCCTCAGTGACAACGGCGCGTGCGCGGAGTGGGACCCATTCGGTTTCGATCTGACGCTGCCCGCCCCCGACACGTTCGCGCCCGGCACGGGCATCAACATGGGCACGCCCCGCGCGCCGAACGTGCTTCATCGCGGTGCGGACCTCGCCCGCATGGGCGGTCCGGGCAGTTACCTCAGCTACGGTTCCGCGTGGGCCAACGCTTGCAACACACCCTGGCGACTTTACAAACATTACGATCACGAAGGTGGCATCAGCGCACCCATGATCGTTCACTGGCCAGCGCATATACAGTCCAAAGGCGAACTGCGCCAACAGCCCGGCCATGTAATCGACATAATGGCGACTTGCGTGGATGTGGCGGGAGCGAAGTATCCCGCCGAGCGGAACGGCAGCGCCATCCAGCCGATGGAAGGTCGCAGCCTGGTGCCGGCGTTTGCAAACCAGCCGCTCCCGCGCGATTACCTGGCCTTTGAACACGAAGGCAACCGCGCCATCCGCATGGGCAAGTGGAAGTTGGTCGCCCTCCACGGCCAGCCGTGGGAACTGTACAACGTCGAACAGGACCGAACGGAGTTGCACGATTTGGCCCAACAACAGCCGGAGCGCGTGGCCCGCATGGCCAAGGCCTGGGATGAATGGGCCGATCGCTGTTATGTGCGGCATTCAGACCAACGAGCCAGCGGACCACAACCAGTCCCATCGGTGCGCGCCAGCGACGGAACCGTCATACCTACGCCGCAGATCGCTGGCAAGGCGCTAACTATTTCCTGCGAAGTCGAACCGGAATCGCCCGACGGCGTCCTTTTGGCGCAGGGCGGCAATCAACAAGGTTATTCGCTCTGGCTGCGCAATGGGCGCCTCGTGTTTAGCGTGCGCGTTAATAGAGAGGTTGCCTCCATTACGGCTTCGGAGACGCCAGCGGGCCGCTTCGCGATAACCGCTAAATTAAACCGCGATGCCTCAATGCAATTGGCCATCAATGGCCAAACCGTGGCCGAGGGACGCGCCCCCGGTTTGATCCCGGCTCAACCTATCGATGAACTGAGCATCGGGGAAGACTCCCGAACGGCGGTGGGCGATTACGATTCGCCGCACCCGTTGCGGGGCAAAATCATCAAAGTGCAGGTGAAGACGGAATGACTGAGCAATTCCTTTCCCTCTCACTCCGGCCCTCTCCTTTGGGGAGAGGGGGAATTGCCGGCCGCGTCGTAGGCAATCGGAACCTGCTTGGAGGTTGTGCGCATTTTGTTCCGGATGGCCAAACGGAGTCATCTGCCAATTTCACACTCAAACCTTCAAGTGCCGCCGCCGGCTGTTCCCTCTCCCGCGGGAGAGGGTCAGGGTGAGGGGCAATTGCAACGCAAACCTCCCATGAACAAACTACTCGCTATTCTCTTCTCTTGGCTCTCGGTCGCCATCCTGGCCGCCGCCGCCCAACGCCCCAATGTGCTATTCATCGCGGTGGACGATCTGAATCATTGGGTCGGCTACACCGGACGGAATCCGCAGACCAAGACGCCGAACATCGACCGGTTGTCGAGGGTGGGCGTCTCGTTCACGCATGCCTACTGCGCGGCGCCGTTGTGCAATCCTTCCCGCGCTGCGCTAATGAGCGGACTGCGTCCCGGCACGTCCGGGTGCTACCTGAACCCGGACAATTGGAAACGTTACATCCCGGAGGGGCTCGGTTTGGCGGCCACGTTCAAGCGCGCCGGATACTACGTGGCGGGCGCGGGTAAGATTTATCATGGCAGCACGTATTACCCCGGTGAGTGGGACGCTTATTTCGACGAAAAAGGTTTCGGCTCCGAAGACGACGAGGACGTCAGTGCTCGCCGCCGTCGAGGCCGGGGCATCGAAAAACTCGAGGGCTTCCAACAACCCGTAACCCACGATCTCCAGGATGCCGACTTGTCCGATTGGCACATTGTCGATTATTGCATCCGGCAGCTTCAGGCGCCGCACGACAAACCGTTCTTCCTCGCGTGCGGTGTTCACAAGCCACACCTGCCGTGGGTGGTCCCACGCAAGTATTACGAAATGTTCCCGCTGGACCGCATTCAGCTTCCGCCCTACCAGCAAAATGATTTGAATGATCTTCCGGCGGCGGCGGTGCGTATGGCCCGCCCCAATGGCGATCACAAACAAATCCTGGAATCCGGTCGCTGGAAGACCGCCGTCCAATCCTACCTGGCCGCCATCGCTTATACGGACATGAACGTTGGCCGGCTGTTGGATGCGCTGGACAAGAGTCCCTACGCGAAAAATACCATTATCTGTTTTTGGGGCGATCACGGCTGGCACTTGGGCGAGAAACATCACTGGCGCAAGTTCACGCTCTGGGAAGAGGCGACGCGCGCGCCGCTGATCTGGGTGGTGCCGGGCGTGACCCAACCGGGCACCGTGTGCGCGCGCACCGTCGATTTCATGAGCATCTATCCGACGTTGTGCGAACTGGCCGACATTCCGGTGCCCGCGCACGTTGAGGGCACGAGCATCCGTCCGCTGCTGGCCAACCCAGCGAAGTCATGGAACCTGCCGGGCGTGACCACTTACGGTTACCTGAACCACACCGTCCGCACCGAAGCCTGGCGGTATATCCGCTACCGCGATGGCAGCGAGGAATTCTACGACGAACTACACGATCCCTACGAATGGACCAATCGCGCCGAGAGCGCCGAGTTCGATCCGCAAAAGAGTGAGCTCGGGCGGTTTATCCCCGCCAAGAACAAACCGCCTACTGCCAATAACCAGAAGGCGGCCAGGAAGAAGAAGAAGGCAGCGAAATAACGCACCGAACGGTCAGGGACCACGAATGCACACGAATGGACACGAATGGATTGGGGGATCGAATGATCGAACTGATTTCGACCTGAAACTTCCTCAAAAGCCCTCCGGCAATTGTCGCGCCATTCGTCCAGCCAACCCGCAAAGACCTTGGACAGTTCCACTTCACCGCAAAGACACGAAGAGCGCAAAGGTTGTGGGTGACCATCTTTGCGCTCTTCGTGTCTTTGCGGTGAATCAGAGCACCCTCCCGCGTCACAACGTTCGAAGTCAACTCGCGCGTCACTTGGGCCACAACCCGCTGACCTTGGTCCCTTCCTGGCTGCACGACTGGCCTGCACGAATTTCGCACGTCGCACAAATCTTCTTCCGCTTTAGCCCTTCAACCACATTGCTTGCCGCTTTGCCCGTTGCTGCTCGTCGTCGTTGAATTGAACAGTCACCCGTTTTTATGCACCCCAAAACTCCATCCTCCATCCTCGCACTATTCCTGGCCCTGGCGTTGCCTGCGGTCATCACGGCGGCTCCACAAGCATCGACTACGGCGCCGCGTCCCAACATTCTGTTCATCCTCACCGATGACCTGGGCTGGGGTGATCTGGGCGTGCTCTGGCAGAATAGCCGCCAAGCGGCGAACCAGCGCAACGAGCCATGGCACTTGACACCGCACCTCGATGCCTTCGCGGCGCAAGGCGTGCAACTGCCGCATCATTACTGTCCGGCGCCGGTGTGCGCGCCGTCCCGCGCTTCGCTCATGCTGGGCGTCCACCAGGGACACGCCAATGTGCGCGACAACCAATTCGACAAGGCCCTGGAAAATAATCACACCCTCGCCTCGGTGCTGCGCCAGGCCGGTTACGCCACGGCGGCCATCGGCAAATGGGGGCTGCAAGGCAAGCCGGCGCCTGCCCCGCCGGACTGGCCGGCGCACCCGTTGAACCGCGGATTCGATTACTATTTCGGTTACATCCGCCACGTCGATGGCCATGAACACTATCCCAAGGAAGGACTCTATCGCGGGGCCAAGGAAGTCTGGGACAATCGAAAGAATGTTTCGCCGGAACTGGATAAGTGTTACACGGCCGATTTGTGGACGGCGCGCGCCAAGCAGTGGATCATCGACCACGAACGTGCGAATGCCGCGCAACCGTTTTTCATGTACTCTGGCTTACGACACGCCGCACGCCACCATCGAATTGCCCACGCAAGCCTATCCCGCCGGCGGCGGGCTCCAGGGCGGTCTTCAATGGCTGGGCACACCCGGTCAGATGATCAACACCGCCAACGGCAAGATCGATTCCTGGCTGCACCCGAACTACCGCAACGCTACCTACGACGATGACAATAATCCGTCCACACCGGAAGTGTCGTGGCCGAACGTGTACAAACGGTTTGCGACGTGTGTGCAGCGCCTGGACGATTGCGTGGGTGACATAATGCAATTGCTGAATGACCTGCATCTGGACTCGAATACGCTGGTGGTGTTCACCTCCGACAATGGGGTCTCCCAGGAATCCTATTTGCCCGAGCGTTTCGAAGCGGATTTCTTCAATAGCTTTGGTCCGTTTGACGGCATCAAGCGCGATTGCTGGGAAGGCGGCGTCCGCGTGCCCACGCTGGTGCGCTGGCCCGGACATGTGCCCGCGGGTCGGGTGGTGACGCGGGCGAGTGGTTTCTGGGATTGGCTGCCCACGTTCGCGGACCTGGCCGGTGTGCCGGCACCGGCGCGGACGGATGGCGTGTCGCTCGTGCCGAAGTTGACCGGCGTGGGGACGCAGCGCGAACGAGGATTTCTTTACGTTGAATATTTTGTGCAAGGCCGAACGCCACGATACTCCGACTTCGCGCCCAGTCACCGCGGCCGCATTCGCAAGCAAATGCAGTTGATTCGCGAGCGTGACCTGGTGGGAGTGCGTTACGACATCAAATCGCACCTCGACGATTTCGAGATTTACAACGTCGTGAACGATCCGGAGGAAACGAACAACCTCGCCAAGCAGCCCGCTTTTGCCGCGCTCCAACAGCAGATGAAAAACAAGGTGCTGCAAGTGCGCCGTCCCAATGCCAGTGCGCCCCGGCCTTACGACAAGGAATTGGTGCCGGCGGTCAAGGTGGCGTCTGTCCAAAATGGCGTCGCTTGGAATGCGTACGAAGGGGTGTATCCGTGGGTGCCGGACTTGGAAGCGTTACAGCCCACAGCCAGTGGCGCCGCGGACCAAATCGACCCGCGTGTGCGCCCCCGCGACAACAACATCGGACTTTTGTTTAACGGTTATCTGGAGGTTCCTGCTGACGGCGATTACACGGTCTATTTGCAGACCGATACCGGCGCGTTGCTGCGCATTCACGATGCCACCGTCATTGACGCGGATTTCGGGTACGTCGGCGGCACAGAGGTAAAAGCCAGCGTCAAGCTCCAAGCCGGCTTGCACCCGTTCCGGCTGTTCTATGCCCGGCAGACTCAGGGCACACCTTCATTGACCCTCTCCTGGAGTGGACCGGGGTTGTCCAAACAGGAAATACCGGCGGGCGCGTTCCAACGCAATGGTGCGAAGGTCAACTAAACTATTTCGTTCGATGGGTATTCTGATAATCCGACTATCATGATGAAAACACACGTAAAGCCTGTTTCAAAACTTCGGCCACCACGTAGCAGCCGACGTGAGGAGGCTCACATATTATCGGAACACCGGACTCTTTACGGCAAGCATGAGCCTCCTCACGTCGGCTGCTACGATTTCTCAAACAGGCTCTTAATCCTGCTGACCGCGATCTTGATGGGGATATTGGCTGCTTCGACCAGCGCGGCAACTGTGCCGGGCACCGACCGTCCCAACGTGCTGTTCATCATGACCGACCAACAGTTTAGCGACGCCATGAGTTGCCGGATGGGCCCGCAATATCTCCGCACGCCGGCCATGGACAGCCTGGCAGCCCAGGGCATGGTCTTCACGCGCGCTTACAGTCCGAATCCGCTGTGCATGCCGGCGCGCGCTTCCATCTTCACCGGACGCTACCCCCACGAAACGGGCGTGACGATAAACGCCAACGTAAAGGTGAACCCGACCGAGTTCGTGTGCATGGGAACCTGGTTTCACCAGGCCGGCTACGCCACGGCGTATTTCGGCAAATGGCATCTTTGTTATGCGGCCAAAGACGTGAGCGCCCATGGTTTTGAAATCATGAAAAGCAAGGCGGACAAATCGTTGGACCGCGACGCGCGAACGGCCAACGACGCCGCCCGGTTCATCGCCGAGAAGCATGCGCAACCGTTTCTGCTGGTGGCCAGTTTTCTGAATCCACACAACATCTGTGAGTATTCGCGGGGACAAAAGCTCCCCTGTGGTCCAATTGGTGAAGCCCCGCCACTGGAGCAATGTCCGCCAGCGCCCGCCAACCTTGCGCCGCCACTCGGCGAATCTGATTGCCTGACCCTCTTGCGGCGCGCCTGTCATGCGCACCGGCTCTTTCCCGTGGGCGACTTCACCGCCGACCAGTGGCGCCGCCAGCGCTGGGGCTATTATCGGATGATCGAGGAAGTCGATGCCGAGATCGGCAAGATCCTCGCCGCCCTGCGCGCGGCGCACTTGGAAGACAATACGTTGATCATCTTCACCAGCGATCATGGTGAATGCGCCGGGGCGCACGGCTTCAATCAGAAAACCGTCTTCTACGAGGAATCAGTTCGGGTGCCGCTCATCGTCAGTTGGTCTGGCCATACCAGACAAGCCACTTCCGATCACCTGGTGAACACCGGCCTCGACATTCTTCCCACCATGCTCGACTTCACCGGCCTCGCCATCCCCAAGAAATTAACCGGCCGCAGTCTGCGTCCGCTGGCGTTGGGGCAACCGGTGACTGCCTGGCGGGAATACGTCGTCAGTGAAAATCATCTGGTTCAGACTGGCGTGGTGGATGGCTTCCAGCCTACCGCGCAAGGCCGCATGCTGCGGACGGAGCGTTACAAATACTGTATTTACGATAGCGGGATTCAACGCGAATCGTTGGTGGACCTGCAACAAGACCCCGGTGAAACCCGCAACCTGGCCACCAACCCGGCCTACCGAGACGTGCTGCTTAAACATCGCGCGTTGCTGACGCGCTTCGCCACCGATCATCACGACCCCCTCGCCGCCGAAATGCTGGCCGACGACGTAGCGCCTCGACCGTTTGCCCGGTAGGACAGGCGTCCCGCCTGTCTCGGAACGCCCAAAGCCGTTCGAGTTTTTCAGGCGTCCACCGGCCATTGCCGATCGAACCTCGCGCAGCGTTTGGAGTGCGCGGAGCTTGCTCCCGCTTTCGTTTGGGATTGTGTGTACGTAGAAAACCAGGCGTGGCCAGAAAATGATACGCTGTGTGGCCATCGAAAGCGCCGGCAAGCCGGACGCACTCCAAACGCTGGCGCGACAGACCAGGCACCAATTGCAAATAACACTACCGCGACACTTTGCGGGATTGAACCACGGATATGCAGGGAGAATGCTGCTTCCATCTGTCTTATCTGCGTGATTGGCCTTCTTCCGGAAGTGTCGCGGTCGTGTTACACCGTTCCGACGTTCGCTCTGCCGGCAGGATGCCGGCAGCACGGTGGCTCCATTGCCGCTTTCGATTGCTTGCGCGCTTTCCGGATTATCAGCAGCGCGAGGACCATTGTTGGACGGTCACTTGGACGACTGGCTCAAGCGTTGCACCGGTGCCTCGAAAAGCATGGTATGCGCTTCGTGGAGGATGTCAGGGATCTCTTTTCGGAACGGACTCTGGGCCAGGCAAGCGTTCAAATCCAGCGCCTCCACTTTAGCGGCGTTCTCGCCGGGGAACCAATGGTCGGCTTGCCCGAGCAGATTGTAACGCATCTTGGCCCAGTCCACCAAGTCCAGCGACTTGGCGTAGGTCCAAAGCCGCAGGATTTCGGAGACGTTGATTTGCCCGGGGACATCGACGTACTGCGGCAGTCCTTCTGGCCAGCGGGCGCACCAATCGGCGCCTAGCACCCGTTCCATTTCCGTACGCAACCGTTGCTCAATCGGCGTCATGGTCTCCGTTGCCCGATCGTAAAATTCCAGGGCGCGAATGTGTTCGTCGAAATCACCGGGACGAGCTGCGCCATGGCTCAACGTATGCACCTCGGTTTGCGCCAGGCAGTAGAGATCATTGAACTGCATCGGGGTGAGTGGCGCGCAAAGGTCCACCAACTTGGGCGGCGGGGTGTAGAGTTTGCCCCCCTTGTCGTTTGGGCTGATGAGGAAGACGCCCATGTCCAGTTGGCGCGCGGCGACAATGGCTGGCCAGTTCAAGCCGTTGACGAAATACCAATGGAGGTTTACGAAATCAAACTCACCGCAGTTGACCGCCTCGAGTATGATGTCCGTGGTGGCATGGGTGGAAAAGCCAACGAAGCGCACGCGCTTTTCGGCCTGAAGTTTTTGCGCCGCCGCCAGACAGCCGTTCTGCTTGAGCGCATGGTGCAGTAATTCCGCGTTATTGATGCCGTGCAGGGCGAGCAAATCGACGTGCTCGAGTTGGAGGTTCTTGAGCGATTGATCGAAGATCTGAAGAAATTCATCCACACTTGCTTGGGGGGCCACTTTGGTTTGCACGATGATCCGGTCGCGCGGCAGCGCCTGGAGCGCGCGGCCGAGTTGAATCTCGGAAGTGCCGTAGCCGCGTGCGGTTTCGAAGTGCGTCATGCCCAACTCGTAGGCACGGCTGACCGTGGCCTGCACGTTGTCTTGATTCTCGCCAGGGATGTCTGCGAACGGGACATCCTCCCACTTGAACTGGTAGCGCATTCCGCCACAGGTATAGACCGGCATGGCCAGTTCGGTGCGTCCAAAACGACGGTATTTCATGCGGAGGACGTATGCCATGTTTTGCTGGATAAGGCCAGTCCTTTGCGTTTTTTCCAGGTTTTACCGAGGGCGAATGAAGACCGCCAGGCCCGCCCGAAAACGAATCGGTGCTGGCCATTGCTTCCACAAACTCAGTCCGGCCCGGGCGACGTTCAAAGACGGCAGGCATCCTGCACACCACCGAGGCCGTGGTCTGAAACCTGCCAGATCGGAATGGGCCGCTGGCATTTGGTGACCGCGTGTGAACGAAAAGCTATGAATTACACAAACCATTGGGTGGTTGGACTGGTAATCGGGATTTTGAGTGCGACCGCACCGGTGGTTGAGGCGCAGGGAGGAAGCCCCAAAGGCAATGGATATGAAACCGGTTATGCCGAGGTGGTCCGGATCTGCGCCGAATTGCACCGCGCTTTGGACGCGAAGATGCGCCCGCAGATGTTGCCGCAGCCGGTGTATTGGAAGGACGTCCCCATGCCCTACGTGCAACCCGGTCTCAGCAATGACGGCACACGCGATTGGCGGGCGGTGCATCTTTCCGCAGGCTTCATTGATTTGGTGAACCGCCTGGCCCATGCCCGCGCGATTGATTTGGTTGACCGTGGTTTCTTGAAACAATACCTGGCCATTTTGGCGACCGCGACGGACGAGCAACCCTTGCCGGGATTACCGATTGACGGCGTGCCGCAAGCGTGGTCCTTCGACGTGATGAATCATCAGGCGAGCCATTTCAACCAGATGGCGGGAACCTTGATTGCCATCGTCATGGCCGAGCATACCCTGGGTTATTACGACAAGTACGCCACCCAACTGGCCGACGCGCAAAACCGTTCGGTGCCGATCAACCGTTTCCTCACCGAAGGCGAATGGCACAAAGCTGTCGTTCTAGGAGCCCGCGAGGCGTTGAGCTGCGGCTTTGGGGTCGAGGGATTCCGGGTGTTGCTGGAAGCCATTGATGAAATGCCAACCCGGCCCGCGTGGACGCTTTATTTCGCCCCGGATAAATTCAAGTCCGCCAAGCTTCGCCGGGAACTTCAGAAGATGGAAAAGAATTTCTTCCTGGCCGAGTAGGGAGCTTACACGAATCTCCAATTCGGGCGGCTGGGGGATCAGCCCCTGTTCGTGGGCGCGGCGCAGAAACCGGCGGATGGTTTCGCGCCCTTTCGCGCCGTAGTCCAGGGTCCAATGATTGACGTACATGCCGACGAATTGGTCGGCCAGTTCCTGGCCCATGTCGCGCGCGTATTGCAAGGCATGCAGCACCGCCTCGGCCCGGTGATCGAGGCTGTATCGAATGCTGGTGGTGAGCAGGTCGGAAAGCCCCCGGCGGGTGGCCGGGTCAATCCGCTTGTGAATGACGTTGCAGCCGAGGGGCAGGGGCAGACCGTCGTTTTCCCGTCCCCACCAGACGCCAAGATCTTCGCAAACCGTCAGTCCTTCCTGGGCATAAGTGAGTTGCCCTTCGTGGATGATCAGGCCCACGTCGGCCCGGCCATCTCGGACCGCTTGGAAAATCTGATCGAAAGGAACAACAACATACTCGAACTGGGAGGCGTTCTGGTTCAGCCAGAGTTGCAACGCTAAGAATGCACTGGTCATCGTGCCGGGCACGGCAATCTTGCGGCGGGCGATTTCGTCGCGGGTAAACGGTTCCTTCGCCACCAGCATCGGGCCGTAGCCGTCCCCCATGCTCGCGCCGCTGGGCAACAGCGCGTACTTGTCGCTCACATAAGCGTAGGCATGCACGCTAATGGCGGTGATGTCCAATTCCCCGCGGGTGGCGCGTTCGTTGAGGGTCTGGATGTCCTGGAGAATGTGTTCAAAGCGGAACCCCGGCGTGGGAATCAATTCCTTCGCCAGCGCATAAAACATGAAGGCATCATCCGGATCGGGCGAATGGCCGAGCGTGATCGTGCGTTGCACCATGGCGCGACAATAAAGGGACGTCCGCAAGTTGTCACGGAAAGTCCGAAGACCGAAGGGCGAAATCTGAAATATGCCCGAAGACAGAATACCAAATGCAGCTTCAGAATCGATCAAAATTCAGAATTGATTATTGGCCAAGGTTTCTGTATAAACCTGCCAATCAAGCGCGCTGCCCGATTTCACTTGAGTTGGGTGGCCCGTATAAACGCCGAATTGCCGAGTTAGCCATGACATTATTTCAATCGATTTGTTCTTGCCGAATGGCGGCCATTGTCCTGACCGCTCTGACCACCACCGCCGCTTCCGCAGCCACGCTTCATGTCTCGCTGGACAGCGTTAGTCCGACGCTGCCTTACTTGGATTGGGCGACTGCCGCTCACACGATCCAGGAAGCCGTGGATGCGGCTATGGCTGGCGATACCGTGCTGGTTAGCAATGGCGTTTACACCGTCGGCAGGCAAACCATCACTGGGACGGGGACCAACCGTTTGGTCATTGACCGGGCAATTGCCGTGCGCAGCGTCAATGGGCCAGAAACGACCATCATCACCGGCGATGCGGGCACCGATGGCGGTCTTGGCGATGGGGCCACCCGCTGCGTCTATGTTGGGTTGGAATGCTGTTCTGGACGGGTTCTCCCTCACCAACGGCCACGCGGGCAGCGGTGGCGGCGCCTATCTGCAACGCCAGCGCAGTGGTTACCCATTGATATCATCAGCGGTAACTTTGCTGAAAGCGGTGGCTGGCATTTCTTTCGGCGCCGTTTATGGTTCATTGATTGTCAGCAACTCAGCCAGCAATGCAGGTGGTGGTATTTCAGGAACTGTGGCATCCAATTGCACTGTGCAGGGGAATTCTGCCGTTCGTGGCAGGGGGAGGTTCTCTCGGTGACACTCTATACAACTGTATCCTGATTGGAAACCAGGCGTTCCATCATGGAGGTGGGGCCACGGACAGCACACTGTACAACTGCGTTGTTACCGGCAATTCAGCCAGTTTCACCGGTGGGGGAATATATGGCTCTACGCTTTATAATTGCACCGTAACTGGCAATTCGGCCAGTTCCGGCGGTGGCGTGGATACGAGCTCGCTTTCCAATTGTTTGGTCTATTACAACGTGGCGCAAGAAACAGCACCAGAGCCCGCTAATTATCGAAACTCGTCTATCTCCTTTTCCTGCACCAAACCGCTGCCGCCGGGCCAGGGCAACTTTGCTGACGAACCTCAACTGGCCTCTGCGGAGCATTTGTCGGCTACCTCGCCCTGCATTGGCGCCGGCAGCAGCTTGGTCAGCCACGGTGTGGACATCGACAGCGAGCCATGGTTGGACCCGCCCTGCGTGGGAGCGGACCAGTTCGTTGCCGGCTCGGCTACCGGTGCAGTGTCGATGACGATCGAGTTGACCTGGTCGCGGTTTGCCACCGATTTTGCCGCGCCACTTGTTGCTCATGGCACAGGACCGCTCACGGCCAGCGTCTGGGATTTTGGCGATGGAACCTTGGTCACCAACCGGGCCTATATCAATCATGCGTGGCGGGCGCCCGGAATTTATCCCGTGCGCTTGACCGGCTACAACGACAGCTTCCCTTCAGGGATTACCACCACCAGTAAGGTCGAGGTGATTGAAGCCGTTCATTACGTGAACACTGCCAATCCAACTCCAGCTTACCCGTACACTACCTGGCCGACCGCCGCGACGAACATCCAGGACGCCATCAGCGCCGGACTGACTGGCGCGCGGATTTGGGTGACCAACGGAATCTATGACTGCGGCGGTGTCGCCGTGTACGATAACGTCACCAATCGCGTCGCCTTGACCAATGGCGTTCGCGTGGAAAGCGTCAACGGGCCGGCCGCAACCATTATTGCTGGCGCTCCGGCGGAGAACGGAGGCAACGGCGACGAGGCGATCCGGTGCGCCTATGTGGCAAATGCTTCAGTGCTCAGCGGCTTCACCCTGACCAATGGCTATACCCATACCAACCGGGATTCCTATCGATACTACAATGCTGGTGGAGCATGGTGCGAGCCCTTGGGAGTGGTGACCAATTGCCTGTTCACAGGGAATTCAGCTTACGGCGCCGGCGGGGGAGCCTCGGGTGGAAGCTTGTTTAATTCGGTGATAACGGGCAACACTGCCGATCTTGTGGGCGGGGGAGTTGCTTCCAGTACGCTATACGATTGTCTGATTTTCGGAAATGCCGCGAAGGATGCTGGCGCGGCCACTGGTTGTCTGCTCTTCAATTGCACCGTGGTCAGCAATTCATCTCCCGGCGGTGTGGGCGGTGTATTTGTATCCTCGCTCGTCAATTCCATCCTCTATTTCAACCATAACAACACTGTGGGCGACCTTTCGAACCAGCGCCGTTCAACCCTTGACCATTCCTGCACCATTCCCCTTCCTGATGACGCTGGCAGCGGCAATCTGACCAATGCACCGGTCTTTGTGGACGCTGCCGCCGGTGATTTTCGGCTGCGCTTCGGTTCGCCCGGTATCGATGCCGGCACCAACTTGACCGGTCTTCTCGCGGATGATTTCGCCGGCACCCTGCGTCCTTTGGACGGCGATGGTGATGGGATCGCCGCTTTTGACATGGGCGCTTACGAATTGGATTTGCGCAGCGTCATCGATGCGGACTGGTATTGGCACTATGGGTTGGATCCAACCAATCCGGAAGTCGTATCCGGCAATCCCGACCACGATCCGCAAACCACGTTTCAGGAGTGGATGGCGGACACTGATCCAACCAACGCGCTTTCCTTTTTTCGCCTCGAGGGCATCTCGAACGTTCCTCCGGCAACTGTTTATTTCCCGAGTTCCACGAATCGGCTGTACACCCTGTTTTCCAGCACCAATCTCCTGGACGGCAACGGGGGCGACACGGCGCCTGTCTGGATGAGTGTACCCGGCCAGACCGACGTTCCCGGCATCGGCACCACCAAGGCACTGAGCGACGCGAGCGCCACCACCAACACTCTCTATCGCGTTGGCGTCCGCGTGCCTTAGAGCCTGTTTTAAAACTCCATCCGATCTGTAGCAGCCGACGTGAGGAGGCTCATTCTATTTCGGAAAACCGTGCTGCGTTCGCCAAGAATGAGCCTCCTTACGTCGGCTGCTACCATTTTTCAAACAGGCTCTTAAGTTAGCGATCCAACTCAGCCCATCAGAATACCACCCGAGCTCGCGTTGCTGACCTGTTTTTGGTAGCGGGCCAGCCAGCCGGTCAGCTCGCGTTTGACCGGCTGGAACGTCTTCCGGCGTTCCTCCATTTCGGCGTCGGTAACCAGCGTGTCGATCCGGCGGTTGGGGAAATCGATTCGGATGCGATCGCCGGCGCGCAACAAGCCAATCGGTCCGGCTTCTTCGGCTTCGGGAGAAACATGCCCAATGCACGCGCCCGCGGTGCCGCCGCTGAACCGCCCGTCGGTGAGCAGCGCGACCTTGTCGCCCAATCCCATGCCGACGATGTAACTGGTCGGGCGAGAGCATCTCCTGCATGCCGGGCCCGCCGCGCGGACCTTCGTTGCGGATGATGACCACGTCGCCTTCCTTGACCTTGCCGCCAAGAATGCCTTCGCAGGCGTCCTCCTGGCTTTCGAAAATCACACACGGCCCTTCAAATACAAAGTTGTCGCCGCAATACTGCTTGAAACCTTCGCTGATGCCGGCCGTTTTCACGACGCTGCCCTCCGGCGCCAATTGGCCGTAGAGCACGGACAACCCGCCTTCCGGTGAGTAGGCAGTGGCAGCGTGCGGATGCAATCCTGGGCCTCGAACATGAACGCCGGATCGTAAGGCATCAAACCGGAGGCTTGCGCGTCGTTCAATTGGGCCGGACGCGTTTCCAGGTAGGCCTTGGAAATATGTCCGCCGGCGATAACTGGCCACCCGCAGCAAGTGCAGCCGGCTTTTTGTCGCCGCCCGCGGCATATTGCCAGAACAGCAACACCGGCGTCTGTTTCAATGACGCAAGTTCGGCGCGAATCAAGCCCTTGGCTGTCCGCCAGTTTCTGTTTCATCCAGGCGCAGATTGCTGCCGGTCCCTTGAGCACGTTCTCGCCATCGACCTTCAATTCGGCTTCCGTGTCATAGACGGCCATCTGACTCTCCGCGTCACCGCAGTTCCAAGCGGTGGCCACCCGCCAGAGGGCGACCGAACGGTCGTCGCCGGAAAAGAACATCATCGGTTTGGGCGCGAGGTTGCCGCTGGCGGTGCGGGCGGCGGGGCCAAGTTTGTCCTCCGGATCGAGCGCCAGTGCCGAGGCGCCGGAGACGCGCACCGCTTTCGCCAAAGGTGAGCATTGGGCGGAACGCACGTCCCATTCCTCGATGTTCTGGCCGAGGTTTTGGCCGGTGACGGTCATGCACGACAGGTTGAGTATCTTCTTTGCCTTGGGCGTGACATCGGCGTCCATCGCGGCAGCGGTCCAACCATTGGCTTCGTCCAAACGCTTGAGTTCGCCCAGAATGGTGTGGATGCCGCCGGCGCGGTGAACGTCCTGCACGTGATAGTTCGACGACGGCGACACCTTGCAAAGACACGGCACCCGGCGGGAAATGGCGTCAATGCGGGCGATGTCGTAGTTGATGCCCGCTTCGCGCGCGATGGCCAGCGTGTGCAGAATGGTATTGGTGGAACCGCCCATCGCCACGTCCGAGCGCCAGGGCATTGTCAAAGGCTTCGATCGTGGCAATGTCGCGTGGTTTTACATCCTTATCGAGCAGCTTCAGGATCTGCTCGGCGGCCCGGCGATAGAGGGCTTCGCGTTCCTTGGACACGGCCAGAATGGTGCCGTTGCCCGGCAGCGCCATGCCGAGCGCTTCGCACAGGCAGTTCATCGAATTGGCGGTGAACATGCCCGAGCACGAACCGCAGGTCGGGCAGGCGGTTTGTTCCAGCTTCGGTCAAATCCGCTTCGGTGATCTTGCCGCTCTGCAATTCGGCGACGCCTTTGAACACCGAGATCAAATCCGACTTCTGCGTGGCCGGTTGCAAGTGTCGGACATCACGTCTTCATGATTGGCCTGTTGCTCGGCAATGCCAGCCGCCATCGGTCCGCCGCTCACGAAAATCGTCGGAATGTTCAACCGCATGGCGGCCATCAGCATGCCGGGCACGATTTTGTCGCAGTTGGGGATGCAGACCATCGCCGTCAAAACAGTGCGCCCGCACCATGGTTTCGACGCAGTCGGCGATGAGTTCGCGTGAGGGCAGGGAATACTTCATGCCGCCGTGGCCCATGGCGATGCCGTCGTCCACGCCGATGGTGTTGAAAATGAAGGGCACCCCGCCCGCCTCGCGCACCAGGCGCTTCACCAGCAGGCCAACCTCGTTCAAGTGCGCGTGGCCGGGAATGAGTCGGTGTAACTGTTGCAAATGCCGATGAACGGCTTGCTGAAATCGTCGTCGGACTCGATCGAGCCGGTCGCCCGCAACAAACTGCGATGGGGCGCGCGCTCGAAACCTTTTTTAATAATATCGCTTCGCATAACTTGAGTTCCGACATTAACCGCCCCGGCCAAAGCGATGTCAACAGTGAGATGTCGGAGATTCTCCCGCAGCCAGAGGAGCCCTTCCGGCGGACACGCGAGGAACAATTGCGACCGCGGCTTGGCTGACAGCGCGGCAAGGTCGAAACCGGCGAGTGGGAATGGGCCAGTTATTGATATTGGCATAGCAGGCGCCAGTTGAAACTCGAGGCGTTTTCGCATGGCCCCACAGGTAGCGGATCAGTTGGCCGATTCGCCCGCGAACCTCTGAGTTTAACCCCCGGTTTTTCGCGAATTCTGCAACCCCCGGCGAATTCTGCGGCCGACATTCGGATCGGCCCAACTGCGTGAGGAAGCCATTGATCATTGATATTTGCGTAGGCGAGTTTCGTCGCTGGCAGGAGCCTCTGCTCGGTGAGTGAGCTGACGCTCAACTGCCGGCTCAGCGCGGAATTCCTTTCGGCATTGGATCCCGAGTCTCCACTGCCGGTGTGCGGCTGGCTCGTTTTGCGCGGGGAGTGAACATTTTGCCATCGGAACTGGGCAATTACTGGACCGCAGCAGCCGTTTCGCCCCTTCCAGAGGCCATAATCGCGACTAGAATCCAGCATTTCATTGCTTAACGCCGCTTGGCATCTGGTCTGCTGAAAGTTGAAGCATGTTAACAATACAACATTTCGATAACCGAAATAATGTGTTGCACGCCGTCAGCCTTATCACGGGGCTGGCAAAAAGTCCTATCTTTGCCCCACCCTCCTGCGCTGAGCCCCTGGCTTAGCGTCCTACTGGAACTGAGTTGTATGCTGGCGGTTTGCGAAAGCAGATCGCCAGCTTCCTCTTTTTGGGCGTGATGTCCCAAAGTGGGACAGATCGGCAACCGCGCCCTCGCAGCGCTGCCAAACCTCTTCCATTCGTGGCGGAATTGAACAAACACGACCAAGCAATTCAGTGCTTGCCGCCGTTTTGGCTCAATTATCGAACAAATTCGCCGGATCCTCGGTTACGCCCAGGAAGCGGCCCTGCTTCGTCACCTCGGCAAATTGGCCGTTCTGCCACCGGCGCAACCGATACAGCGTGGCAAAGGTGAAGTCCGGTGTCGCGCCGCCCTGGCCGCCCACCAATTCGCCGCCGCGGCGCACATTGTCAATCATCCAGGCTGGCAGCCGCAGGTGATAGGGATTGCGTTGCAGTTCGCCCATGTGAAACGTCAGCGCGGTGATGAGGTCCGCGAGATCCGGTTCGCTGGTTTCGACCATCAAGTTGGGATTGTCCATGGCGCCCCAAAATTCCGTCTCCACCGTGTGGCATGTAAAGCTGCTTCTCCAATTTCTTCAGCGCGTCCACTACGAGATGATGGGTGCCAATGTGCGTGCCGTTCCAATCAGTGTCGTGCGGGAAAAGGATGGCGCGGGGTTTTTGCTCATCGAGAATTTCCGCGATGCGTTCGACCGCGCGGTTCCAGGCATCCGGGTTTTGACTCCGGGCTTTCAAGTTGATTCCTTCCAGCCCGTTTTCGCGGGTCTGAATCAAGCCGAAGCCGATATGGTCGCAACACGCCTGGAGCTCTTTCCAACGTTCGGCCTGACGGCTTTTGTTGCTGCCCTGGGTGACCGCTACATTCAGAACGTTCCATTGGGACTCACGCAACAGCCGCAGCGCCAAACCGCCAATGATGACTTCGTCATCCGGGTGTGGGGAAAAGATCAACACTTTGGGCGCCGTTGCCGGAATGGCGGGTTTGGCGGGGATGGGAAAACCACCCAAGGGTTGGTTGCGGGCCTCACGCAGCACGCGGGCCGTTTCCGAAACGAACGATTGGTAGGGGTTCATGATGCGGAAGATCGTAGGGCAGGTAGTGGCTTTCTGAAAACAACAAACCTTGGCGGCTATCGAACGGAGTGGTTCATCGTGCGACCCAGGCCACAAACCGTCCACCAATCTGGCCACGCTGGCCTGCCTGCGAAAGCGCCGGCAAGCCGGACGCACTCCAGGCGCTGACGCGACGTTCCGGCTGGTCTTCGCAAACTTCGCGCCAGCGCCTGGAGTGCGTGGAGCTTGCTCCCGCTTTTGTTGGAGGCGCTGCGGGCAAGACTTCCGCGGCTCCCAGGTTGGCGGAAGGCAATGTACGAACCGTTGGCTTTGGGATGCCAACTGAATCGGACGCGTGGCAAGCCGAAGCAATTTCTGGGTGATTTCCGGGTGTTGATGCGGTGCCGCCGTTTGATCTAATTTACTGCCATGCATTTGCGGCAGTCCGACGAGGGCAAGCAAGCAATGCGGCAGGACGGCCTGAAGGTCGAGACGATGTGGATGTTGGTCGAGTTCACTCCCTAACGGCTGAGTTCGTTGGCCAATATGAAAGAAAGACGAGAGACGATGAATCAGCACATGGTTATCCGGGACGAGACGGATGCCGATGTCTCCGCGATCACTGAGGTGACCATCGCGGCCTTCAAGACCTTGGAACTCAGCAAACAGACCGAGCAATCCATCATTGAGGCGCTCCGCGCGGCCAAGGCCCTGACGGTGTCACTGGTCGCCGAGGTGGCTGGTTGGGTGGTCGGGCACATTGCCTTCTCCCCCGTGACCATTTCCGACGGTTCCCGGAACTGGTATGGGCTGGGGCCGGTTTCCGTGTTGCCTGGGGTTGAATTGAATCGATACGGCTGAGCACGATCCGGTAGATCGACGGAGGGATTCACTGAGTGGCCATCCGGCGCCGTCCTTTCGAGATTTGGTCTCGCCGGCAGGACGCCGGTTGCACGTTGGGATCAATTGCCGCCGACGCGGACCTGAGTCTCAATAGATGTAAGTCTGCAGGCCGTTGCGAGCAACGTAAGTGGTGAATTCGCGGGAGCGGTCCAGCTTGCCGGTTTTCCAGTTCAACTGGACGGTGAACTGTTTCATCTCGTTGGAATAGGAGGAGGAAATGGGCGCGGCGCTGATCGTCATGGTGCCGGTATAGGTAAGCCCCCCATTGGTTGAATTGGGATCGTAAGGAGCCGTGAACGTGGTGGGGATGAAGCCAGCCGTGTTGATCTGGTCCCAACTATAAAGACGGATGGTTTCCACTTTCTCGAGCATGATCTGGGTGGCCCGGAGGTTTTCGCGGGCCAACTGCATGGTGAAGAAGCCGGAGGTAAAGCTGGAGAACAAGGCGCCCATCACCGTGGCCAGCAGCCCCATGCCGATCGTGACTTCGACCAAGGTGAAGGCCATTTGCCCGCGGCGCCGCGAACTGGTTGAATGAGAAAGTTTCATTTTCATAACGGTCCTGCTTTTGTGTTCGGACCCAGTTTAAGCAAACGTAACGCCAACATTCATGTTGACTAAGGTTCGAAGACCGGGGAACGCAGTTTGGCCCAAAAAACCAGATAGGTTGGCTTGAAATAGATTCTTTTGCATGGCACGGCGTGCAGGCAAGGGGCACGCGAGTTCGTGTCCGTGTCTCGGAATGTCCTTGGATTTGACTTGGATTGAGACACAGGGAAAGCAGGGGATTGGATGCTGGATGCTGGATGCTGGATGCTGGATGCTGGATGCTGGATGCTGGATGCCGGATGCTGGATGCTGGATGCCAAATGTTGACGGGGTGGGGCCGAGATGGTTCGGCCACCACGCTCCTCGCTCATTTACCTAGGACCGCGCTTACGGCATCCGTGGCTGCAACCGCAGGCGGTAAAGCTCCTCGCCGGTGCCGGGAAGAATTGAGTTCGTATAGTGCATTTCCACCGCGGAATTCTGCACCGTGCCCAATTCGGCCCACGTCTGGAGATTGGCCGTGGATTCGACGGTGTAACGGCTGCCGGGCGTTCCATAAATCGTCAGGTGCATTGCTCCCTGGGACAGCAGTTCTCCATCCGCAATGGCCGGCCGCACGATGAGTTCGGCATTCTGGCTGGGCACAATCCCTGCACCGTTGGCCACCACCACCGAGTAGTTGCCACCGTCATTGTATTGGGCGTCGGGCAGGACGTAAGCGCTGCCGCTGGCGCCCACAATGTTCGTGCCATTGCGCCGCCATTGGTAGGACAGCGGCGTACTGCCATTGACCAGCACGGAGAACGTCACATTGCTGCCGGCATTTACGATTTGCATCTGCGGCGGCGTGACAATACTGGGGGCAACGCGGATGGTGAGGCTGGTGGGCGCGCTGGTGACTGACCCCGAATTGTTGCTAACGATGACCTGATAAATGCCTTCGTTGCCGGACTGAACGTTTGATAAGGCCAAGGTCGTGCTGGTGGCGCCGGCAAGGTCCGTTCCGTTAAACTGCCAGCGATAGCTCAGTGGCGCCGGCCCGATGGCGGTCACGCTGAACGTGACATCGGCACCTTCGTTCACAATCTGGCCGACCGGTTGCAGGGTGATAATGGGATTCGAACTTTGCAGGCTCATGTGGAACGTGATCTTGCCGTAGTCATCGGTGCTGTAACCGTCCACGGCGATCTGGTACGCGGTGCCACTGATGGCCGTAAAGCTGACCTGGCTCCACGGAAAGCCACCGCTGTCGTCGTCGGCCGCCACCAACCGCAGGTTGGATAGCGCCGGGGAGGTGGGCGAGGTGTTGGTGTACACGGCCATGATCGTATCGAAGCCGCTGCCGATGGTGTCCATGATGCATTGACCGGACGCCGGGGCGGTCCAGGTCAGCCAGCCGGAATGCTTGTTGTTGCGGTCGAAGTGCAGGGGCTCGCCGCTTTGGCTGGTATAGCCGGTGTTGTTGCCGGTCACCAGGTTGGTGTAACCATAAACCGTTCCGCGGGCGGCGAAGTCATCCGCGAAGGTACCGCCTGGCAGAGTTATGATGACGGTCACCGGCGCGGAAATCGTCGCCAACCCCCGGTCGTCGGTGGCCCGGGCGGTCAAGGCGTATTGTCCCACCGGCATACCGCTCCAGGACGCACTGTACGGGGCCTGGAGGTCCGTTCCCAGAGAGCTCTCGTTGGCGAAGAATTCGACCTGCACCACGGTGCCATCCAGATCGTTGGCCGACGCGGTAATGGTGATGGTGGAATTGGTGGTGAACGAGCTGCCATTGGCCGGACTGCTAATGCTCACAATCGGTGGCGATAGTACGGACAAGGCTGCCGCGCTGCTCACCGCGTTGCCCACCCGATTCAACACCCGCACGGTGTATTGTCCCACGTTGCTGAGCTGGACGTTATTCAACGTCAACGTGGCGCTGGTGGCGTTCGGGATGGCGGTGCCGTTGAAGAACCATTGATAGACCAACGGCGCGGTGCCGCCGGCGGCTACATTGAAGGTGACATTGGCGCCGCGGAACGCTTCCACGCTAACCGGATGATCGACAATAAAGGGTGCGGTTTCGATAGCCAGGATCGCGACCGTGCTGGTGACGGCGCCGTAGTTGTTGGTGATCACCACGGCGTAATTGCCTTCATTGAATTTCTGCGCGTTGGGCAGGCTTAGCGCCACGTTGGTGGCTCCCGCCAGGAGATTGCCATTTTTCAGCCATTGATACCGCAACGGCGGGGTGCCGCCGGCCAGCACCGAGATAACCGCCGTGCTGCCCTCAGCGACCACCACGTCTCGCGGGGGTCGAACAATCTCCGGCGGCAGCGCGAGGTCCACCCGCGTGGACTTTGAGCCCGCCCCGGCGACGTTCCAGGCCAGCACCGAGTAGGTGCCGGCATTCGCCGCTTGCACGTTGGTCAGCACGAGGCTCGTGTTGGTGGCTCCCGGCAGAATGGCGCCGTTGAAACGCCATTCAAGAAACCGCGGCGTGGCTCCAATAACGACCACGGACAAAGTCACGTTGGCCCCTGGGTTCACAAACTGACTCGGCGTGATGGTTAAAATGCCCGCTGGCGAGGTGACGGGCGAGCCAGTGGGGCGCCCAGCCGTCGCTGTGCCGGCGATCCAATTCACCGGGTCGTTGCCATAGTCTGAGTCTTTGCGGCGTTGTAACGAGCTGCCGGGCGCGGGCGCGGTGCCATCAGCGGCCGCCGGCCAGGGCGCCGTGTCGGCGTAGCGAACGTGGTCCACGAACACGTACGGCACATAGCCGGCATCCGCGTTGCCCGGCGGCAGCGGACCATCCGGCTTCTTGAGTTCGATGTCATCGGTATCGTTGGCCAGCTTGCCTTGATATGGTCCCAGGATGGGCACGTTGGCCGCGATGCTGTAGAGCGCGCGGAACGCGGCCAGTTCGGTGGCATTGGTGGTGGGATCAAAACTGACCACCAACAGATTCCCTCCCGCGTCCAACGTGGTGTTGGCGGGGAAATCAAAATCCACCGCGTCGCGCAGCCGCCAGGTGTTGGTCGGGTACGCCGGATCATACAACGGCACGGATTGCGAGGTGAAGTTGTACAGTTCAATGAACTCGTCATGCACGTTGTCGTTGGTGGTGGTGCCGGACACGATGTCCGGCGGGTGATACATAATCTCGTTGATCACCACCGGGCCGACCTGGGGATAGGCATTGGCCGCGCCGAGGCCAGTGCGGAAGGTCGAGATCAGGTTGGTATGGCTGCTGGCCGTGACCGCGGTGCCGAAGGTCAACTGGCTCAGCGTCGGGAAGTCCACCTGCACACTGGTTTGGTAACGACCGAGGGACACACCGTTCTCCGCGGCACTGAAACTTACGCCTCCGCGATAGCCCAACAAGTTGCCTTCGGCATCCGCCGGGAACAGATACACATCGTCTCCCTTGGCGCCACTCAATGCGAAATACGGCGAGTAGCCCGTGAAGTCCGGATTGAATTGGTATTCGTAAAAGACCACGTAACCGAAAGCCTCGATCACCGTTCCGTCGGGGATGCGAAACTTCTTGGGATCGTTCTTGCTGTCGGTCAAATACCAACCGCTCAGGTCAATGGCGGCGGGGGTGACGTTGTAGAGTTCGATGGTGTCTTCGAGTGGCAAATCCGTGTGCGTGAGGTACTTCGTTGACCACCACGTCTTCCAATGGCAGCAGGTTGCTCTCCGCCGGGGTGGCAAAAGCCGGGAACGTCCGGATCGTTTCCGAACCGTCCGGGAACCGGCCTTCCGAAACGTTTTCGGCCTGCGGCCCAAACATCACACTGTCGATTTGCGTCCCATCCGCGGTAAACAACCCGATGGCCTCGCCGCCGGCGGACAGTTTGAAATCGACGTGGTTCGCGCCACTGGCGGTTTTGCTGTCCGCATGGAACATGACGAAGCCGTCGGCGCCCGCGCCCAGGAATGAGAGATTGGGGATACGCGATTTGGTGCGGGCGGTCATATCGTCCGTGAGATACAAGCCGCCCAGCTCGACCGGTTGGGGATTGGGATTATACAGTTCGAACCAGTCGTCGCCGCTTTTCGGATTGGCCATCCACTCGTTGATTTTGAGTTCCGTGACCGGACCCAGGTTGGCTCGGATATTTCGCCCGCCGGGCGTCGGCAGGGTCAAGGCCCAGCCTCCGGCGCCATCGGGCAGGCGGCTGATGGAAAAGTCGCCGGCCTGGATGCCAAAGGTGACCGCATCGAGCAGCACCCCGCCGGCAGCCGGAGCATCGAAGAGGTACACTTCGTCGCCCGAGTCGGCGTTCAAGCCGAAGCCCGTGTTTAAATATGGGCCGCTGTTGGTGGCCGGGTTGTTGCCATCGAACCGCACCAACAGGTACGCGCCGGCTGCCAAGGTCTGCCCGTTCGCAAAGCTCCACCGGCGCGGGTTGTCGATGCTGTCGCTCAAGCTCATGCCCGAGAGGTCCGCTTCGCTGGTCGTGGGATTGAATAGTTCCACCCAGTCGGTCAGGGTGCCGTCGCTGTTGGTGAACGAGGCGTTGCGGGCGAGCACTTCATTCAGCACCACGCCCGTGACCACCGTGTTGGTAATGGACTTCACTGCGGCGAGAGCCATACCGAACACGTCGTCGGAACTGCCAGCGCTTCCTTGATGGACTTCCACGGCGAGCACATTGTCACCCGGCAACAGATTGGTGGTCGGTAACTGGCGCACTTCCATCTGGCCTTCGCTGTTTTGATCTCGATTCTCTGCCAGCGTGTCAAACAACACCGGATTGTCGGGAACGCGAATGCGATCCACTTCAATGTCATTGAGGTAATACACGGCGCCGTCATCCAAATAATTGGTGGCAAACAACTGAAAATCCTCTTCGCCGGTCCACGTAAAATGCGTCCGATAATACACCGTAATCGGGCCGCCTTCTCCGGGCGCGGGCACGAACGTAATAAAGGGATAGGGATAAGTACTTCCCGATTCCGAGCCGAACAGCGCGGTGCCCTGGAACCACGTGGAATCGCTGTAACCCGTCTCCCGCCAGGCCGTACCCAAGTCGGCGCCGGAATCCTCATAACGCCATGACTGAGTCGTGAGGGGAACCAGGTCGTTCACGATGTTGGTGATGACAACCAGCGGCGGCGGTCCCGGATTGGGCGCGCCGGGCGTGGGACTGGGCAGGAACCCGATGTTGGACGATCCATCGGGCCGACGGCCTTCGGAGATGTCCGTCGATTGGGGGCCGTAAAAAATGAAGTCAATCACTGAAAGATCGGGCGCCAGTAGCGCAATGTTTCCCTGATCGGCGGAAAGCTTGAAACTTAAATGCGTGGGACCGGCTTCGGGAAGGGCATCCGCCCAGAACGCGGTCAGTCCGTTCGCCCCAATGAAGCTCAACGGTGCGATTTGATGCCGAGTAGGCCAGTCGATCAGGTGATCGGTCATATACAAACCGCCCATGTTTACTGGCAGCGTGTCGCGGTTATAAAGTTCGACGAAATCAAGTTGGAAGGGCGCGCGTCCGCTGGCCAGCCATTCGTTGATGAGCAGGTGATCGTAATCACCTTGCGGGCTGGCGACATTGGCCGCTCCGTAGGTCGGTTGCGTGAGCGTCCACGTGCCGTCGTCCATTCGGCCAATGGACAAGTCGGGCATTTGTGGGCCAAAGACAATCGAATCCACCAGGTTGGTATTGCTGTCGAACAAATACACGGCGTCGCCTTCGGCATTGAGGGCAAAGCCCAAGTGATCGCCGACGGTGCCATCCGGATTATTGGCGAGGAACACGCGGAAGGAGCCGGGTATCAGCAAGCCTCCCGGAATGGTGTATTTGAAGGGATCGGCCGGATCATCGGTAAGGCCCATGCCGGTCAGGACCACCGCAATTCGGCCGGGATTGTAGAGTTCGATCCAGTCGGGGAACTTGCCATCCACCGGGACTGCGGCATCATTGATGGCCATGACTTCATTGATTACCACCTTCCGCAACGTGAGGTTTACGGTCCAGGTTTTGGAAGCAGTGGGTTGGTCGGTGCTTTGCCAAACGCCGGCGTCGTTCTTGCCAATCACATAGACGGTGTAGTCGCCATTGGCCAGACTGGACAACACGAGCGGTTGAGCAATATCGGTCTCAGCGCTGTAAGCGCCGTTATTGGTCTTCCAGCGGTAGCTCGTAATGGCCGGACCGCCAATGGTGAGCGTGGCGGTGTTGGCGGAAGTCAGTGCCGGTGGTTCGCCAGAGATTGACGCGCCGCCCGGCACCAAACCGCCCATGTCCAAGCCGTTCGGGCCGGTGCCAACCGCCGGCGACCCCGACCGCAGCGCAAAGTCATTGGTGATCGTGCTCCAGGTGATCGTATTACTGTCCAGGTTCGACAGGCGCGGATCGGCGACCACGTTGCCGATACCCGGCCAATTGGTTGGCAGACAGGGAACGATTCACGGTGACCTGCATCACAGCGGCCGTGTAGTTCAGGAACAATTGGGGCGTATCCCAGATGATGTTGCCGTCCAAGTAGGCACCCGCGCCGCCCGCCACCTGGCGTTCGGGCTCACCGAAGTTGACGCCACCGATGGTCAGATGCACAGCAGTGTTGTTCACGATGGTGTAGAAATTGCCTTCCTTGCACAGCGCCAGATGGTCGCAGTCATAAAAGAGGTTCCGCACGATGGTCAATTGCGACGTGGTGCCGCGATCGGAACCGCCGGAAACGGCGCTGGCGGTGTCGCCCACGTTGGGATTGTTCTTGTGGACGTGCATGAAAATGTTGCCTTCGATCAGCGCGTCCGTGCCGTCCAGATCCAGCACGTCGTCGCTGGCACCGGTGAACACGTTGTCGAGCACCTGGAGAATGGCATTGGGCCGATGGCCACCGCTAAAGTCGATGACATCGTTCAAGCCGGTCAGCGGGCTGCCGAATAGATTGCTTTGAATGATGCCGTAGCCCGTGGTCGGGAGGTCCACGCCATGGATGAATTCGACGCCATTATTGTCCGGAAAGGTGCAGCCGCGGATGAGGAACGAAGTGTTCTCCAGCGTGATGTATTGGGCGGTGGTTTGCGCGAAGGTGCAATCGTCCACGTAAATGACCGCGTTGTTGGCGTCGATATTATGGCTGCCCGAACCGGCATACTCGAAATCCACGTGGGCCACCCGGCTTTCCTGCGACGCGTTGTTGAAGGCGAGGCCGGTCCATCCGCCCGCCTTGCTTGGCGCCAACGTCATCCGGATGCGTTGCGTCGGGGTTCCTTCGGCCAGCAAGCGGCCCGTGCCACTGACACTCAGGCCCGTGTCCGGCTCGAAATAGACCGTTGTGCCCGGCTGGATGGTGAGCGTGGCGCCGTTGCCAATGGCGATGTCGGCGGTGACGTGGTACGGGCCGTTGGCGGCCAGCCAGGTTTGGGCGCCAGTGATCGGGGTGGAAACAAACTGCTCGTTGCCGTCGTTATAGACGAGGTCAATGTTCGTCCGGGCGATTTCGAAATGGTTCGTATCGAACGCCTGGACCAGGATGCGATTGACGCCGGGTTGGAGCGTGGCGGCTTGTCGCCAAGCGCCGCTCCACGCGGTCCATTCCGCAGCCATACCGTTGACCTCGACGGCATGGGTGTTGAGGACGTTGGCTTGGCCATAGAGCTTTACTGTTTGGCGATTCACTGGACCCGTTTCGAGGCCAGCCAACTCAAAATCGAAGCTGATGTCGGAACTGTCGGGTTGATCTTGATGAATCTCAACAGCCACCACATTGGCGCCGTCCAACAAGCCCACCGCTGGCAGGGTCGCTGTGTCAACGTAGTTGTCACTGGCGGTTTGACTTGGGGTGGTCAAATAGTTGATTGGGCCAGTTCCCATGTTGGGAGAACGAAAAATCTCCGTTCCATTGAGATAGACCACTCCACCGTCGTCCCGCAGTAGCTTGAGGTGCAACTCAGTAATCGAAGCGGCGTCAGCCACCACAAAAGCGCGCCGGAAATAGGTGGTGATGTACTTGTTGCCACTGTTGGGGCCGTAGCTGACCACCGTCGCTTCGTCGCCGTCGCCATAACCCAATTGAGCGGGGCCTTCCTTCCACGATTGGTCGTTGAACGTGCGTCCGGTCCACGCCGTTCCCTGGTCTGATCCATTGTCGAGGTATTTCCAATCGGACCCCATGTTGATGAACGGGAATGGTTCACGCGCCACCGTCAACTCCATGGGAATCTGCGATAGAATGCTGGCGACGCGACCGGCGGCAAAATCCTTCATGTCTTGGATGCGGTGTTCCGGCACCCAACTGCCCATCGCTCGGTCCAGGGCGGGATCGAACTGCGCCGCGGAATAACTCGTTTCGACCAGATGCTTGAGTTCGCGGTAGTAGATGCGGGCAAACTCCGGGTTGTGCATGAACCGAATCAGGAATTCGGCGCGCTGTGTTGGGTCGGTAGTTCGTGGATTATCCACCATTTCCCAGATGGATCGGTTCTCGTTTCCCGAGGAATCGCCCTCTCCAAGAACCGTGTCAAAGTCATGCGCCACCAAGAGAAATCGTGGATCGAGGATACCGCGATACATCGCGTAATCATCACCCACTCCGATACAAAGCGAAGTCTCCTGGTAGTCGATGGCGTTGCACACGGCAAAGTAGCGCATCCACATTTGCACGTTGGCGTTCGAGCGCACCAGCGACATGTAGTCGGCATCCGGCGCGGTCGAGGACAGCGCGTAGGTCAGGTTGAATAGATCGGTCCAATCGTTGGCGCTGCGATTGGAATTCTTGGCGTAGCCCTCGTTCTCGTACGTTTGGTAATCTGTGCCCCGATAGCGCAAGTTGGCCGTCCAGGGATAGTGGGAGCCTCGATACACATTGCCGCCGCCGTCTTCCGGAAAATGGCGCGCCGCCCATTCCCCCCCGATGGGTTCGAGCATCAGATAGGAACCAAAGCCGGAGCCCGTACCCGAACCGTTTACCGGTTCACCACTGCGGGCCGGGTTGGTGCCATTGATCCGATACTGCACCACCCGCGCATCCGCCGCGGGCAAGCCGGCCATTTGGGATAGAATGCTGCCGGCCATTTGCGCATGGATGAACTGACTGTTCAGATTCAAAGCCGTCAGCCCCTTCCAAGATCGATCGTTGGGAATGTTCACGCGATTGTTGGGTGGCTTCCGACTGCGGCTGCCGGCCCCCCGAATGCGCATACCGACATTGTAACGGATTTCCTCGCCAGTTCCGTCATGCGTAATGAATGCGGAGTTGAATTCGGCATTGCTGGTGTAGTTGGTATCCCGAATGCCGGCGTATGCCTCTGCCTCGGTCGCAGTCATCACAAGACGGTAAATCGGTTGATCGCCGGCATACAGTTCGTCGTCCACCTGGAATAGCGCATTGCCCGATTGAGTTGGCGGGCCGGTTTGATCGGCAGCCACCGAAACCGGAGGCGGCCAAGTGCGTGTGTTCTGTGCGGCGTCGGCGGCTTGCACGTAAAACTCAATTATCGTCCCGTTGGCCATCGGGGAGAGGACTGCACCATAGATGCCGTCACCCACAGCTCCGTCATTGTGTTCACCGTCGTCAAACATCGGTTCCGCTGTAAACGCCGGCGGAGACGTGCTGCTGGCATTGCGATACATCAATTGCACCGACAAACCGGTGGCCAATTCATCGACGATTCGCGTTGTGATGATGACCGGCGAGGTGGATCGCGGAATGGCCGGTGAGTGCTGCACGTCCAGAACCAGAGGAGCAATATCCGAAGCCAACAAAGAATTGGCCGTGCCGGGAGTCCCGTTGGCGGCCAGACTGGCGCCCCAGTTCTGGCCGTAATTGTTGGACAGGCTCGGATTTCGTAACTCCAACGACCGGCCCAGACCGTCGTGCTCGGCGAACCATTCCCAGCCGCGCATTGTCTGGTCCACAAGTCCGCGCCGATGGATCGCCCAATCGCCTTCGGTGGCGTACGTGACCTGATCGACCTGCTGGCCGAGTGCATCGACGAGTTGCAGGGTCTGCCCGTTGTTGCCCAACTTGCCCACCCAATCGCCCACGACGATGACGGCCGCGTTGGTCCCTAGATAGACGAGGTTGGTGAGAAATCTAACCTGGTTGGCGGCCACGACCAGGTAGCCGCCCGCAGGGAGGGTAATATTCGGAAAGGTGAATTCGACGCCGCGGGTAATCTGCCAGCCGTTCAAGTTCACCGCGTTGGTGTCGCGGTTGTAAAGTTCCACCCATTCGAGCGCGGGATCTTCGGGCACCGCCGGCGCGGGATGGTACATGATTTCGTTGAAGACGACGTCGGCCCCGAATGCTGAACCGCCGGCCAGACACACCACGACTAGAAAACGGATGAATTGCTGCTTCATAAATGCGATGCCGAAGAATACGCCCTTCCCGCGGTTAAAAGCAATTAGGGATTCAAGTTGCGTTGAAGGCCATTCAGAACGCATCCCGCCTTTGTCGGAGCGCGGACATTCTTGTCCGCCTTCGGTTGACATCAATCGCGCGGGCGGACAGGAATGTCCGCGCTCC
>CAWBHS010000088.1:0-319579 GCA_963788655.1 uncultured Verrucomicrobiae bacterium
AAAGGATAGCGACGCACTTCCGCGTTCGAGATCTGGTAGCGGACGAATTCCTCAACGTCGAAAGACATAGTTGCCAACCCCCTTGAAGGACCGTCGGTCGGCTGTGCCTCGTCGGCCTGCTCCTGCGAATAGTCGAAGCCGGGCTCGAGCATCACGTCGATGATCGCCCAGTGCTCCTCGAGAGTGGTATTGATCTCGATCAGCACCGACTGCACTCGCTTGTCCTTCAGCGTTCCTCGGCCCCGCTGATAATCTTCGGCTCGATGCCGTCGACGTCGATCTTGAGGTGGTCGGGGGGCTGCACCGCCCCCACGCCGATCAGGCGTCGACCGACGCGCCGAAGCTTCCCTGTCGGAACGTCGCCTCCCGCGGCCGGCCGTCGGCGCGGCCGCTCGCCGAAGGTGTGACACGATCCGCCGGGATGAAGTCGCTCAGGTACAGGGCGTCGAAGCGGTCCCGTCCGACAGCGCCACGCAATAGGCGGTGACCTATTCTGCAGCCCGTTGCGATGAATGTTCTGATTCAGGATCGCGTAATTCTGCGATTCGGGCTCGAAGGCATACACCTTGACGCCGCGGAAGCGGGCCGCGCAGAGCGAGTACATTCCGACGTTGGCGCCGACATCGACCAGCGTCTGTCCCGCCGAGATGCAGAAGCCCGTGACCGTGCACATCCGGCGGCACAGCTTCGCCACGCATTTCTGGCTCGAGGCCGGAACGGACCTGCGGGCGATCCAGACGCTGCTCGGCCCACGGGAAGCGCACGGACCACCCAGCGCTACACCCACGTGTCCACGCTTCGGCTGCGCCGCATTCCTAAGCCCCCTGGACCTGCCGGTGGACGCGACCGTCCGCGGCGGGCAGCGACCCGCTCCGCGACACGAGGTCCGCGGAGGTCCTCAGGCGGGGCGGAGGTGTCCGGTGGGCGTACGCCCCCGGAGCCCCGATCAGCAGCGCGTCGTCCAGCGTCTGCTTGCTCGCCGGCAGGACCGCCGCACTGGGCGGCCATGTTGACGCGTGTGAGACGTGCGGGCACCGGGTCATTCGAAGAATTCGTGCCGGGACCGCCACTGCCCGAAATGCCAGGCTTCGGCCACGGCAGACTGGCTCGAGCGGCAGCGGACCACGCTTCTGCCGGTCCCCTATACGCACGTGGTTTTCACCCTGCCTCATACGCTCGCGCCGCTCGCGCTCCAGAATCCGCGCGCGCTCTATGGCCTGCTGTTCCGGGCGGCCGCCGAGACGCTCCTCGAAGTGGCGGCGGATCCGCGCCATCTCGGCGCCCGCCCGGCTTGCTCGCCATCCTGCACACCTGGGAAGACGCCGCTGCACCATCCCCACGCGCACCGTCTCGTACCGGCCGGCGGACTCGCCACCGACCGCTCGCGCTGGGTCGACTGTCGGCGCGGATTCTTCCTGCCCGTCCGCGTGCTCAGTCGGGTCTTCCGCGGCAAATGGCTCGCCCTCGCCCGGACCGCCTACGACGAGGGACGGCTGCACTTCCACGGCAAGCTCGCGCCCCTCCACAATCCGCATGCGTTTCGCCGTCTCCTGGCCGAATCCCGACGCCACGATTGGACCGTCTACGCCAAACCGCCCTTCGGCGGGCCCAGCAGGCGCTCAAGTACCTGGCGCGATATACCCACCGCATCGCCATTTCCAACCCCCCCCCCGCCTCCTCGCCGTTGACCCGTCGTCCGTCATGTTCTCCTCGTAAGGACTACGCCCATGACCACCGCCTGCGCATGCTGCAGCTCCCCACCGACGAATTCGCCCGCCCGACGCTCCCCTGCCGCCGTCCACCGCGCCCCGCTGCGGCACCGCTTCGTCCGGAGCGCGCCGCGCTCGCAGCGGCTTGTGCTTCAACCGATTGTTTCCGAACTCTCTACCGGTTCGGCACAACCTCGGCCCTTGCGTCGAGTTCGGAAACAAACCTTTTCGTTATCTGAAACTGATGGCCGCAGATTGCAATCACGTGCAGGTGGGCTGATGAATGGCGTGTGATTCCTCAGCCGGCCTTCCGGCGCAGTTCTCCACGTACCACTCCACGCAGGGTCTCTTCCAAAGGTTCGACCCCGAGCCGGAGATGTGTCCCGGAGCGAGCATCGCAACAATACGTAACTGAACGAATAGGAATCAAAAAAAAAAAGTTACGTATTGCTGGCCACTGAAGCGGTTATCAGCGCGCCCGAATCCAAAGTCAAAATCATGGTCATCCCGACGAACGAAGAACTGGTCGTGGCCCGCGAAGTCAAACGCCTTTTAGGCAGCGGCAAGTTAAACACGAATAAACCCGAAGAAAGACGATTTTAATTCTCAACACTCAACCATCAACTTACTTATGGCTCATCAAGCAATTGGAATGATCGAAACGCGCGGACTCGTCGCCCTGGTCGAGGGCACCGACGCCATGCTCAAGGCGGCAAACGTGGAACTCGCCGGACCGATGACCCAGGTCGGCAACGCCCTCGTCACCGCCGTCGTCGTCGGCGACGTGGCCGCGGTCAAGGCCGCCACCGATGCCGGCGCCCAGGCCATCAAGGCGATCAAAGGCGAACTCGTCAGCGTGCACGTCATCGCCCGACCGCACTCGGACGTGGAAGCGGTGCTGCCGAAGAAAAAGTGACTCGTGAGCGTGGTGCGTGAATACATGATGTGTCGGCGAACGCCCGCTCGATTCCGAACATGGCGTAACCCTTCTCATCCCATGCATCGGGCATCAGGAATCCGGTATCCGGCATCCAGCATCCATTTCCTCCTCCGCCTATGTTCCTCGCCAAAGTCGAAGGCGTCGGTAGTCGCCACCAAGAAAGACGCCAACATGAGGGGGCGCAAGCTGCTGTTGCTGCGCCCGCATGCTGGTGGACGACAAAGACCCGACGAAGTTCGAACGCGGCGTGAACACCATCGTGGCCGTGGACAGCGTGGGCGCCGGCGAGGGCGAGATGGTGATGTTCTGCCAGGGCAGTTCCGCCCGGTTGGCGCCCAATCTCAAGGATGCTCCCGTGGACGCCGTCATCATCGGCATCGTCGATACCGTCGATGTGCTGGGGAAACAAATCTACAACGCCAAGACCGGTGATTGATTCTGGCTTGGCTGTCACCACTTTTAAAAGCCTTTATGAACTCCTCAATCAATGAAAC
This sequence comes from uncultured Verrucomicrobiae bacterium, assembly GCA_963788655.1. Classification (GTDB taxonomy): domain Bacteria; phylum Verrucomicrobiota; class Verrucomicrobiia; order Limisphaerales; family JAFGQR01; genus JAFGQR01. The sequence continues at coordinate 3,144 of CAWBHS010000088.1, forward strand.
CTTAATTCGCGATGTCATTCAGGACGTGCTGGCCGTCTTGGCGGCGCCACTTCTCCGGCTACCAAGCCGGCAGCGGCACCGTCCCCGGCTCGGACCCCGGCGGTCAATCCGGTGTGCGGCTGTCCGATTCGACGGTCGGTCCGTCTCAACGCGAACTGCCACCCGCCGCAAATTCGGCGTGTTTCAGGATGCCGGGGAAGCCTGCGAAGCCGCCCAGGAAGCCTTTCGGCAATTATCGGAAAAAGGTGTGGCCGGTCGCAAGCAAGTGGTTCAGATCGTCAAAGACCTTGGCTATTCGAACGCCCAGGAATGGGGCCGAATCGAACTCGAAGAAACCAAGATCGGCCGGCTGGATCATAAGATCGAAAAGCTCCTCGGCCAGCGCGACATTCCGGGCGTCGAATTCTTGCACCCGTTCGGCATGAGCGGGGATCACGGCATCACGATGGAGGAATACACGCCGTTCGGTGTCATCGGCGCGGTCACGCCCTCCACGCATTCCATTCCCACGATGGCGGCAACATCATCAGCATGGTTTCCGCCGGAAATGCGGTGGTGTTCAATGCGCACCCTGGCGCCTCCCAATGCGCGATCATGGCGGCGCGGATTTTCAACCAGGCCATTCATCGCGAACTGGGCATTGAAAACCTGGCCTGCATCATCGATCCGCCGACGCTCGATTCCTTCAATGCCCTGAGCCAGAACGAGAACATTCGCCTGCTATGCGTTACCGGCGGTCCCGGAGTGGTGAAAGCCGCGATGGCAGCGGCAAACGCGCCATCTGCGCCGGGCCGGGCAATCCACCCGTGCTCGTGGACGGCACCGGTTGTCTCGACCGGGCGGCGGAATGCGTAGTGGCGGGCGGCGCTTACGACAACAACCTGCTCTGCATTGGGGAGAAGGAAGTGTTCGTGCTCGCACCCGTGTTCGACCAGTTCATGGCCGCACTCGAACGGCATGGCGGGGCCCGGTTGAACTCAGCGCAGGTGGAGCGGTTGACCCAGGCGGCGTTTGTGTTTCCGCAAGGACAAGGCGCGGGTTGCCCGCACCCCGTGGTGAATCGCGACTTGGTGGGCAAAGATCCGGCAGTGCTGGCCCGTGCCGCCGGCGCGACGGTCCCGGCCGGAACCCAATTGCTATTTGCGGAAACCCAGCTGACCACCTTTTTGTCGAAGAAGAGCAAATGATGCCGTTCGTGCCGATTGTGCGCGTCAAGAGCGTCGAGGAAGGCATCGCCGCCGCCAAGCAAGCGGAACACAACTACAAGCACTCCGCGATGATCCACTCGCACGACGTTACGCACATGACCGACATGGCGCGGGCGTTGGACACGACCCTGTTCATCAAGAACGGTTCGTGCGTGGCCGGCTTGGGCAGTGGCGGCGAAGGTTACTCGAATTTCTCCATCGCCACCACGACGGGCGAGGGAATTGCCAATCCGCGCACCTTCTGCCGCGTGCGGCGGTGCGTGATGGTGGGGAACTTGAAAATATACTAGATGTTTTTAGCCCGCGTGGAAGGTAATGTAGTGGCGACCCGCAAACATCCCAGTTTGGACGGGTGGCGGCTCATTGTCTGCCAGCCCATCAACAATGCCGGCGATCCGCAAGGCGCGCCCCAAGTGGCGATTGACCCCCACGGTGCGGGCATGCATCGAGCGCGTCATCATCTCGTCCGACGGCGCCGCCTCCCGCAAAACGGTCGGCAACGAGAAGAGTCCCGTCCGCTGGATGATCGTCGGCATCGTGGACGAAAACGAACCCAACGTGCCGGTATGAGACTCGGAACGGTCATTGGTCGGGTGACGCTCAGCCAGACGGTGCCCGCATTGGTAGGAGCGCGGTGGCTGATTGTCAGCCCGTTTACCCGAGCACACTTCCAGAGCGGCACCGAAACGCCCGCCGGTCTCAGCAAGGATTTTACGCCCGTTGTTTATGACAACATCGGCGGCGGTGTGGGCCAGACCATTGGTTACGTGGAAGGCCGCGAAGCTGCCCAACCGTTTGACACTCCTACGCCCGTGGACGCGTTCAACGCGGCCCTCGTGGACGAAATCTTTTACTCACCCTTATCATGAAACAAGTCATCAGCGCCCGAGACATTGAGGAACTTCTCCGCCAAGGCGGCGACCCGAATTCACTTCCCACCGAAGCGATCCTGACGCCGTCCGCGCGGGATCTGCTGCGCGATCTCGAATTCAAAAACGGCTTTGGCAATGGAAAAGTCGCTTCAACTCCTTCCCCCGCAGCGAAGCCGAACCAGCCCGCCGCCGCCCCCCGAGTGGTGACTTCCAAGAGTTCGAAATCGGATTTGGAAGCGTTCTATAATTCGTCACCCATCCAGACGTTCAAAGAGCAGATGTGCGAAATCGGCCGCCGGCTTTGGCAGCGATCGTACGTGGACGGTAATGGCGGCAACATCGCCATTCGGGTGGGCGAGGACGTCGTGCTCTGCACCCCCACCTTGGTTTCGAAAGGATTCATGAAGCCGGAGGACATGTGCTTGGTGGACTTGGAGGGCAACCAATTGATCGGTGCCAAGAAGCGCACCAGCGAAATCCTGATGCACCTCCAAATGATGAAGCGCCAACCTCAGGATGTCGCGTCGGTACATTGTCATCCGCCGTATGCCACGGCGTTCGCGGTGGCGGGCATTGCGCCGCCCACGTGCATGATCCCGGAATACGAAGTGTTCTGCGCCGTGGCCGTGGCGCCGTATCGCACGCCCGGCACGCCGGAAATGGGCAAGCTCGTCGCCGATCTGGTGGACAAGCACAACACCATTCTCATGGCCAATCACGGGGTGGTGACCTGGAGCCACAACCATGTGGAAGAAGCGTATTGGCGGATGGAAATCATCGAAGCCTACTGCCGGACGCTGACCGTGGCCGCGCAATTGGGCCAGCCGATGAAGACCTTCAGCACGGAACAAATGAAGGACTTGCTGAACATCAAACAAGGTCTGGGCTTTGTCGATCCGCGCTTCGGTCTGAAGGAATGCGAACTGTGCGACAACGACGGTTGGCGTCCCGGTGTGACCTGCACGGTGCCGCCCCCGGAGTCCGCGGCAACGGGTTACGATGGCGATGCCGAACAGATCGTCCAGACCATCACGGAACAGATCATGGCCAAGGTGAAGTAGAAGCCGTTCCAGGAAGCTTGTTTTCACTCAACCCCACCGCTAGATTTCGACCATGAGCGTTACATTGGAAATCCCGGCTGAAATCGCGGCCAGTATGCGCGTGCCGCCCCAGGAAGTGGAAAAGCGCCTGCGGCTGGAGTTGGCAATCGCGCTTTACAGCCAGAAGCTGTTGTCATCTGGAAAAGCATGCGCGTTGGCCGGCATGACCCGCTGGCAGTGGGACGAATTATTGGGGGAACGCCAAGTGCCCCGGCATTACACCTCGACTGAACTTAACGAAGATCTTCATGGCAACGGCCGTCAGTGATTCATCAGTCTTGATTCATCTGGGACTCATTGGCCATTTGAGCTGGTTGCCGGCCTTCTTCCAGGAAGTTCTCGTGCCGCCGGCGGTTTGGACGGAGGTTGTTGAGCAGGGACGATCCGCAGAGGTGGTCCGAGCTATTCAACAAGCGGCAACCGATGGATGGTTGAAGGTTGTTGAACCATCGAATGCCGCGCTGTTGCGTACTTTGGGGCAAGAGCTTCATCTCGGCGAAGCGGCGGCCATCTGTCTGGCGGTGGAACAGGAGCCAGACGTCCTCTTGATGGACGAAGCCGATGGCCGCGAAATCGCTGGCCGACTCGAACTCAACACCAGAGGCATCGTTGGACTACTCTTGCATGCCAAGCGTGCGGGGCATTTGCAGGCGGTCAAGCCGGTTATTGAGGAGTTGGTTCAAAGTCGGTTCCACCTTTCCTCTGCTTTCATTGCCCAAATTCTCGCAGCCGCCAATGAAGCTTAACAATCGTGACAATCGCTTCTGATCAATCATGAAGGTCACCATCCTTGGCGGTGGCGGACGAGTTGGCGCTTGCGCGGCGTTTGCGCTGCAAGGCGGGGGCATTGTCTCCGAGATTCAAATCCTCGATGCCAACGAGGCGGCTGCTGACGGTGAAGCCCTCGACCTGCTGCATGGCACGGCTTTCGCGGCGGACCAGCGCATTTATTCGGGCGACTACGGTCGCGCCGCCGACAGCGACCTGCTGCTTATCACCGCCGGACTGCGCCGCAAGCCCGATGAATCACGGCTCGATCTGATTAACCGCAACGTCGCGCTTTTTGTGCAGATCCTGGCCGACATCCAGTCAGCCGGGCTCCGCCGTGATGCCATGGTGCTGGTGGTGTCGAATCCCGTGGACATCCTCACGCACCTGGCGGTGGTGCAACTGGGATTGCCTTGGCAACAGGTGTTGGGATTGGGAACCATGCTCGACACCGCGCGGTTCAGTTCGCTGATTGCCGACGAACTCAAGCTGGCGCCCACGCAAGTCAAGGCGTTGATCCTCGGCGAACACGGCGATTCGATGGTGCCCATCTGGTCAAGCGCTACGGTGAACGGTTTGCCGCTGACCGGTCTGCCGCAGTGCCGCACTGGATTTCAGAACGCCGTATTCGAGCGCACCAAAGGCAGCGGCGCCGAAGTCATCAAAAAGAAGGGCGGCGCCGGTTGGGCGGTGGCGATGGCCATTCGCGATGTGATTCATGCCATTGCGCTAAACCAGCGACGATTGCTCCCCGTATCGACTCTGCAGCAGGGTGCTTATGGATTGCAGGACATCTGCCTGAGCGTGCCGACCGTTATTGGCCGCGCCGGAGCCTTGCAGCACGTCGAACTCAAGCTGTGGCCGAAGGAACTGACCGGTTTGCAGAATTCCGCCCGGACGCTGCAAGAGACGTTGGGAAAGTTGGGGCGGCCGGGTTAGAGAAAGGCCCAATTGAACTTGAAAAGAAATCCGAGACTCGACGAGCGCCGCAACGAAAGTTTTCCTCTCCGGCCCGATATGCTACGCTTCTTTTGGTATGAGCACCGTGAACCTGGAGATTAAGGAAGAATTCGCCCGCAGCTTCGGCACGACGGACGAGGAAGTGGCCCGCAACGCGCGCATCGAACTGGCTATCCAGATGTATCGCGAGGGCAAATGGTCCACACGAAAAGCGGCCGAATTCATCGGCCTGAGTCGCTGGCACTTCATGGATATTTTGAAGGCTCGCCAGATTCCATTCCCCTATACTCTGGAAATGGTAGAGCAGGATTGCGCTTATGCCCGCAGTCGTTTCTGACACGTCGCCTTTGATTTACCTGGCACGCCTCGGCCATTTCCAATGGTTGAAGGATTTTCATGGCGAAATCCTCATTCCACCAGCCGTGTGGAGCGAGATTACTGACGCGGGCGCCAAATGGCCTGAAGCAGCGAAAACCACGCAAGCTGCAGCCAGCGGTTGGTTGAGAGTCCAGGCGCCAACAACCATTCTTCCCGCCGCTTCGGTTGACGATTTGGATCGTGGCGAAATGGAGGCGATTTCGCTCGCGAGCGAGCTGGGCTTGCTCCTGATCATTGACGAGCAAGCCGGACGACGGATTGCCGCAAGCATCGGCCTCAAGATCACCGGCGTGCTGGGGCTGCTGTTTGAAGCCAAGGTGCGAGGCTTGATCCCCAGTTTGCGCCATGAACTGGATCGTCTGCGCGACGAAACCACTTTCTTCCTTAGCGAGGCTGTGCGCACCGCAGTGTTGCGTCAAGCCGGCGAATTAGACACGCAACCATGAAATCCCTAGACACCAAGCTTGCCGAAATCAAAGCCAACCGCGCCTCGCGCGCGTTCATCATTGCCGATGCCAAAGATGCCGACATGGCATTTGGCGTGCGCGCGGCTGGACCCAGGTCTTATCTTTCCAGCTTTGGGGCCCGGCCTGCCCAGTTTTCCCCGGAACTCTGGACCCGCGAGGAATTCGGCTATCGCAACCTGCCGGAGTTTCTCGACATCATCCGCGAAGTAGTCCACCAGGGACTGGTGGACATCACGCTCATGTCTGCGTCGGTGAACGATCACCTCACCATCCAGGAAGGGCTGTTCCGCAATTCGCGCGTCACGCCGGCCGCCCGCGCCAACGACACCACGGACGTGTGGGCGGCGCGTCACGGCAGCTACCTCAAGGAACCGCCGCAGCCATTTCGCTCGGCCAGCATCGACCAGATCCAATGCGGCAAAGTTGAGTGTGCCCGCGACGGCAGCGAATTTCCCGGCGCTAATCTGGGGCTCTACTCGGTGACGTTTGTCAACGATCTGGAAAATGACCGGCGTACGCTCGAAGCGTTCAAAGCCTTTCGCGAAGAAGCCGAGCGCAAACAATTCCGTTATTTCCTCGAAGTATTCGATCCGAACGTCGATAGCGGCATTCCACCGGAGAAACTCGGCGAGTTCATCAATGACAACATCCTACGCACCCTGGCCGGCGTGCCTGAAGCCGGGCGACCGTTGTTTCTGAAGATCGTTTATCACGGTCCGCGCGCGATGGAAGAACTGGTGCAGTATGATCCGAACATGGTCGTGGGCATTCTGGGCGGCAGCGCGGGCACGACCTACGATGCCTTCAAGTTGATCCACGATGCGCAAAAACACGGCGCTCGCGTCGCCTTGTTCGGCCGCAAAATCAACAACGCCGAGCACCAATTGGCGTTCATTGAAATGCTGCGCTTGATCACGGACGGGCGCATTTCCCCCGAAGAAGCAGTCCGCGCGTACCATGGCGTGCTGCAGGCCAAAGGTATTACACCCAAGTTGCCGTTGGAGAAGGATCTCGAATTAACCGATCAGGCGATGAGTTATGGAGGGAGCTCTCGACGCTCGGTGTCGATGGCTGGGAAACCACCAACGGATTCGACATCGACGGGTAACGCTTCATCTAACTCGCCGACCCAGCCCGTTTCGCCCCACCAGAATGCGACCGACTTGCCGACGCTTCCCAACGGCCGCCCGGACTTTGCCCACATGGCCCGGCTCAGCGCCGTGCTTATGACCAAGCGCGATTGACCCGCCGGTTCGGTTAGTGCGGGCCTAATGGCTATCGCTGATTTTTTCTGTCGAACCGCCTTGCCAAATTGTTGCAATGCCGGCAGATTGCCCGCCGAAATTTGTTGAAACCCAATTGAGCATTGTCATGAGTAACGTAGCGAAACTGGATCTGGACGGAAAAGTGTTTGAACTCCCCATCGTTGTGGGTTCGGAAGACGAACGGGGAGTTGACGTGTCCACGCTCCGCAGCAAAACGGGGCATATCACCCTGGACGACGGATACGGCAACACCGGATCGTGTTCCAGCGCGATCACCTTCATCGACGGCGAAAAAGGCATCCTGCGTTACCGCGGCTATTCCATCGACGAGCTGGCCGAAAAGTCCACCTTCGTCGAAACGGCTTACTTGTTGATCTACGGCGAACTGCCCGATCGCGGACAATTGCGGGAGTTCTCCACGCTGCTGACGCAGAACGAAAACCTGCACGAGGACATGAAGTACCATTTCGAGGGCTTCCCTTCCAGTGCGCATCCCATGGCCATGCTGTCCGCCATGATCAACGCCAGCAGTTGCTTCTATCCGGGGCTGATGGGGTCGGCCAACCGCGAACGGTTCGGCATTCACGCCGCCCGGCTGATTTCTCAGGTGCGCACGATTGCTGCGTTCTCCTTCCGCAAATCCCGCGGGCTCCCGATCATTTATCCGAAGCCGATTTACAAATACACCGCCAACTTCCTGCACATGATGTTTTCGGAGCCCTACCAGGATTACGAACTCAAGCCGGAAGTGGTGAAGGCGCTGGATTTGATTTTCCTGTTGCACGCCGACCACGAGCAGAACTGCTCCACCTCAACCGTCCGGATGGTGGCGTCCAGCCAGGCCAACCTGTTCGCCAGCGCGGCGGCGGGCGTTTGCGCGTTGTGGGGGCCGTTGCACGGCGGCGCCAACCAGGCCGTCATCGAAATGTTGGAAGCCATCCATGAGTCCGGCGACGACGGCTCGAAGTTCATTGACGCGGCCAAGGACAAGAACAGCGGCAAACGCCTGATGGGTTTCGGCCACCGGGTTTACAAGAATTACGATCCGCGCGCCAAGATCATCAAGCAGGCGTGCGACAATCTGCTGAATGCGCTGCAAATGGACGATCCGTTGTTGGACATCGCGAAACGGTTGGAAGCAGCGGCCATCAACGATTCCTATTTCGTCGAGCGCAAGCTCTACCCGAACGTGGACTTTTACAGCGGCATCATCATGCGCGCGATGGGCATCCCGAAGGAAATGTTCCCGGTGATCTTTGCCATTGGGCGCATGCCCGGATGGATCGCCAATTTCAAGGAAATCCTTGACGATTCCAAGAGCCGCATTTACCGGCCCCGCCAGATCTACACCGGCTCGACCGAACGGCCTTACGTGCCTGTCGAAGAACGGGCCGAAGGCGCGGCCTGATCCATCGGACTACGATTTGATCCAGCGTTTGGCTTTCATTTCAAAGCGGGGCAAAGCGCCGGGCGAGGCGACGGAGACGGGCAGACGCATCAGGAGGGATTCCTCAAAATGCTTTTCCAGTTTTCGGGCCAGGGCGGTGGAATCTGGACAGTCGCGTGTGGGTTCGATGGTCAGTTTGAGCTCCGTCATTGAGTGTTCCTTGCTGATGACCACCTGATATTCGGCCACCCCGCCAGTGGTGCGAATAATCTCTTCGATGGCGCTGGGAAATACCTTGACCCCCCGCACGACCACCATGTCGTCCACCCGTCCCAGGATGCCTCCTTCGAGCGCCAAGTCAGAGCGGCCACATTGGCAAACATCATCCTCGGCGATTTTGACCAGGTCGCCCGTGCGGTAACGCAACACGGGCGATCCCAGACGGCCCAAGGGGGTCAGGACCAACTCGCCGGTGTCACCCGGATCAACCGCTTGGCCGGTGGTGGGATCAATGACTTCCGGCAAGTAAGCATTCTCCATCACGTGAAGAACTCCGGGCCGCGCCGGGCATTCAAAGGTCACCGCGCCGACTTCGGTCATGCCGTGGTGGTCATAAACCTGCGCGCCCGGCCATAGTTCCTCAATGCGAGCGCGTGTGGCCGGAATACTGCCGCCCGGTTCTCCCGCGGTGATGATCCGTCTGACCGGTTGCTCGGCCAGAGAGATTCCTTCTTCCGCTGCCACCTCGGCCAAACGCAGGGCATAAGTCGGGGTGCAGCAAAGCACGGTGGCTTGGTGATCCAGCAAGGCGCGCAATCGGGCCGAACTGCCGTAGCCGCCCCCAGGCAGACACAGGCAGCCGATCTTGATGGCCGCTTCGAAGGCACTCCAGAATCCGAGAAACGGTCCGAACGAAAAAGCAAAAAACACCCGGTCCGCTGCGGTGACTCCCGCGGTGCGATGGACGTATTCCCAGTTGCGGAGAATCCACTCCCAACTCTCCGTGGTGTCGAGCCAACGCAACGGGGTGCCCTGGGTGCCACTGGTTTGATGGCAGCGGGCATAGCGTTCGAGCGGGTACGTCAGATTGGTGCCGTACGGCGGATTGGCGATCTGGTCCTCCACCAACTCGCGCTTCGTGGTGAAGGGCATGTCCTGAGTGAGTTGGTAGGGGGTGCTGATTTTGCGGGGGATGGCGGCTTCGTCAAACTTGGCGGAGTAAAACGGATTGGCCGGCAGAATGGCGGAAACCAGGGCGCGCAATTGGTCGGTTTGCCACTGCACGATGGCGAGGCGTTTGGGAAACGGCGGAGGCATGGCGGTGGTTAGGGAGTGCTGGGGGACGCGGGGCGGGCGATCGTTCGGGCGGTGGCAGTCTTTGGCGGGACCGGCGGCAGGTTTGTACAAAGTAACCAGGCAGCCGCCCAAGGCGGCCAGCAGGATGCCCAAGTAGAACTGGGGCTTGATCGAACTCCAACCACCGGCCGGCGGATGCAGCAAGAGCGCCAAACCGGCGTTGATGACCGGAGCGCCGGCAAAGACGATGGACATCACCACGCCCGGTTTCCCGCCCGCTCCGAAAGCCAGTAGCACCCCAAACGCACCGACTGCCCCCACGATGCCCGCCAACAGCGACCAGCCCATGCCTTTGACGGTGTAGCCTGACCAGGCCCCGCCCTTCAGCATCAATAATGCGAGCGGCGCCAGCACGGCGGTCAAGAAGTAGGCCAAACCGACAAACAGGAAAGCACGGTAACGTGCCAGTTCTCCTCCCCCCATGGTGGTTTGTCCCGTGTGGAGAAAAATGCCATAAACGCCCCAAGACACGACGGTCATCAAGGCGAACACCAGCCAGGTCATTCCCGGACCTTGAGAATTTTCAGCCATACGAGGGGGGATTGTAGCGGGGGATGGCCCTGACTTCAAATGGATTGATTGAAAGACCGAAGGCCGAGGGCCGAAATCCAAAAGAATCGGAAATCCGAATACCGAGCGCGACGCAAGTTTGAACATGATAGCCGGGCAGGTGACTGGACCGACCGTCCGAATTTCAGCCTGCGGCCGTCTATCGGACCTCGACCATCGGCTTGCTGAGTTCAGTTTTAGTTTTCGATTTTAGCCCATTCATGGCATGATTGGGACATGCAACGATTCGTTGGGTTCATGTTATTAGGCTGGTTGGTGGCTGGCTGTGCGACCAGCACGATCGAAACTCGCAAGAAAGAGGATTACGGAACGTATTCAAAGCTTACTTCCGAATTCAAGTCCGCGGTGGACGAGGGCCAAATCAAAGTGGGCATGCCCATGGACGCGGTTTATATCGCCTGGGGCAAACCCTCGCAGGTGCTGACCAACGAATCGGCGCAGGGCACCTTCATCACTTGGCTTTACCAGAACAGCCGGTTGAAGTCCTACCGATACTTGACGATGCACTCCTACCTCCATGGGGATTACGTTTGGCGCGAACCATACGTGGCCACGTCCTATTATCCGGAGGAATATGTCAGCGCCGAAGTGATCTTTGAGGACGCCAAGGTCAAGGAATGGCGTACCTTGCCGGCCCCGGTTTATTAGGAATTCAGTCCTGGACGGTATCGACGCTCCCTAACAGTCACCGCGCGGTTCCCGATGTGATGGCAGCCCTTTGGGGGGCGCGCGGACTCCGTCAATGTTTGGGGCGCAAGAGAATGGCTTTCTTCTCGGTCCCTTCGACTTCGACGCTTTTAGTTTCCACCGAGGGGTCGCTTTTGAGCGCGTTGTGGACAATGCGGCGGTCGAAGGCGTTCATGGGCTCCAGTTCCACCACATCCCCCCAGCGCCGTACTTTTTCGGCGGCCTCCTGGGCTTTCTTGACGAGGGCTTCCCGGGCTTGGGAACGGTATCCGCCAACGTCCACGGTCACCTTCGGCACGCTGGGATCGCCTTCAAAGGAAATGCGATTCACCAGATATTGCAGATCCGCCAGGGTTTGTCCCTGACGGCCGATCAGCCGGCCGGCGTCGGCCATTTGAACGTTGAGCAAGATCCCCTCGTCCAGGTGCTGTTCTTCCACTGCGGCTTCGAAGCCGAGGGTGCGGAGCATTTCTTCAAGCGTAACTTTTGGATTGGCTGACATAAATTGGTGGCGGGCAGGTTAGACGGTTGCCCCTCGCGGCAAATTGGTCCGAATACTCATCGTCGTTTTTTCTTTTGCGGCACCACCGGCACGGGAGCTTTGGGAACCAACGGTGCGTTCTTGTCGGCGGCGCGCGTTAACTTCGTTTGCACAACGGAGAGTAAGTTTTGCACAGTCCAATACAGCGTCAAGCCTGCCGAGAAATTGTACAAGATCACCAGGAACATCAACGGCATGTAACGCATGACCTTCTGCTGCATGGGATCCACCCCAGGCGAAGCCGGCGTCAGCCGGGCTTGCCAGAGCATGGTGGCTCCCATGATGAGCGGCAGCAGGTTGAACGGCACATTGAGGCCCGGGATGATGAACAACGTGTCCGGCTGAGACAGATCGGAAATCCACAGCCAACTGGCCCCGCGCAATTCGATGGCGGTGCGGATCATGGTGTAAAACCCAAAGAAAATCGGCATCTGCACCATCACCGGGAGGCAGCCCGCAGCGGGATTGATTTTGTGTTCCTTGTAAAACTCCCACATCTTGCGCTGCATTTTTTGCGGGTCATCTTTGAATTTCTCCTGGAGCGCTTTGATTTGCGGTTGCAGCGCCGACATGCGTTTCATGGACCGCGTGCTGATATTGGTCAGCGGCCAGAAGATCCCCTTGATGATGATGGTGATGGTGATGATGGCCCAGCCGTAAGAAAACCCCATTGCGTTCAGGCCGTTCATCGACACCAGCAGCAATTGAGCGAACCAGCCGAAGAACCCAAAACTCATGATCTTGTCCAGGTTGTTCTTCAACCGCGCGCCCAGCCGGGACAAGAGTTTGTATTCTTTGGGACCGGCGTAGATCAAGAAGGAGTGTGCCACCGAACCCTGCGGTTGCAGCACGGTAGCCGGATAAACCATGCTCGTCTGGTAACCCATTGGGCTCGGCTTGAGGTCGCGAGTATAGGCCTGCTCCAAGATCAGCCGATTTAGCCGCACCACGTCCTCGGGCCACTGGGTTTGATCCACCAGCCGCCGAACCTGTTCCGGCAGCGGATGGCGCAAAAAGTAATCCTGATTGGCCTGGTAAATCGATGGTCCGTGGAGAACGTCATTCAAATCGGCCACCAGCGCTTGTTGCATCGGTTCAGACAGCGACCGGAAATCCACCACATTCTTCAGTTGCGCCCGCGTGTCAGCGGAAAGATGCTGGTACACATATTGGGACAGGCTGTCGGTCGAACTCTGCAACGCGAACGCCAAGCCGCCCAGGTTGCTGAAATCCTCCGCCGCAAACAACCAATCCCGCCCGTTGAGCGACCGTTCGGTAGCAGCCAGCGCGTTGGTGGGTTCGCGCAGTGGGGGCAGATAGACCTCCCGGACGATGACTTCCGTGGCCGGCATGTTGGTGGGGGCGATTGCGGCCAGGGCAAAGAACTGATTGTGGACGGCCACCCATTCGACATTGTCCTTGCCGCCCGTAAACTGGTGCCGCGGCGTGCCTGGGAAACAACCCAAAGTGCGGTTGGCAAACCAGCCGGCCTGGACTTGATGGGCCGCCTTGCCATCGTACCAAAACGTTCCCAGCAACCGCAGGTCGTCGGCCAGCCCCATTGGTGTGGCGGTCCCGGTCACCCATTGCTGCGGGGGAATCGTCATCGGCTGGGAGGAACGGTTCTCCAGGCGGGTCACCGCATCCACCAGGTAGTTGGTCAGCAAATGAAATTCCTTCACCAACGTCAGGCCATTGGTCAGAGCCTTCTCCGCGCGCACGACGTTCCCCTGGTGACTCAACTGGAACACGTCATTGCCCACGAAGGTCTGGCTGTCGGCCAACGCCATTACGGGCAATGGGGCCAAAGTATTGAGACTGGCCCAATTCGTGGCATGGGTAAGGGTGCGCGCCCGTTTGGAAACGCGCGCCGGATACTTCATCAGTTCAACCAGTTTGAGGCCGCCGCCGTGGGAAGTGAACGTGTAACGGGCCAGATCATTTGTCAGGACCAGCAGTTGTTCCGGGGGCGCCACTTCCTTGGGTGTGACTACGGGAGCCGGACGATTGGTCGGAATGTTACTGATTTCCGCGATGTTTGTGCCGGCGCTGGTCACCACCTCATTGGTGCCGGACGGTTGGACGACGGGCAGAGGCGCGGGCGGGTAGAGCTTCTTCATGAGCGCCGGCCACATCAGCAGCGCCATGAAGGAAAGAATGAGAATGATAATGCCTTTACGATCCATGCTCGCAGGTCTTCAGAGAAGTAATTGTCGAATGAAGTTCCGGGTGCCCGGACGAAGCCAGGCCGCCGGACGCACGTGCCGCCGCCTGGTCAGGTGGCAGCGATTGGTGAACCGGCGGAACCGGGTCATGTCCGCACCCGCCCCAAGGCTGACACCGCAGCAACCGGCGCAACGCCAGCCAACTACCGCGCCGCGCGCCATGCCGTTGGATTGCTTCCAACGCGTATTGGGAACAGGTGGGGGTGTAACGACAGCCCATGCCAAACGGAACGGTGAGCGCCGCCAGCACAGGGGAGAGCGTGACGCGGTAAATGCGCAGCAGCAAAACCAGGATTTGTTGGGCGAAATTCAAGTTCGATGAGGACGAGGCTTGCCGGATTGCCAGGGAGCGCCAGTGGTTGTCGCAATGGAATAGCTCATGGGCGGTCTTGTGTCCTATTCCGGCGTCGCCAGCAAACGAGCCCGTTGGATCGCTTCGAGAAAGTCCTTTTCGACCGCGGCGAATTTCCGGCCGACGATCGACGAGCGCGCCACCAGCACCAAGTCCAGTGGCTGCTGGATTTGATCCTGGTGCAGCCGGTAACTCTCCCGCAACAAGCGCCGCGCCCGGTTGCGCACCACCGCATTGCCCAGCTTGCGTCCGGTGACCACCCCCAAACGAGAGGGTGAGCCGGCCGGCAGCAGCAGCCAATTGGCAATCAGGCAGCCGTGGACCATTCGCCGGCCCTGCGTCTTGACGCGCGAAAAATCGCGGCCATGCTTCAGATGGCGCCGGCGCGGCAGTCCGCGTCTAGCTGGCGGTGCGGTGGCCATAGCCCGGCGGATTAGACCGGGGTCAAGCGCTTGCGGCCCACCCGGCGGCGGTTCGCCAGAGTCGCCCGGCCACTTTTGGTGGAATTGCGACTCCGAAAGCCATGCTGTCGTTTACGACTGATTTTGGACGGTTGATACGTTCGTTTCATGTCAAATTCTCAATTCATCTCGCGCCTGGCTTCAATTGCCACACGCCCGCGCGACGTTTACCGTTGTAGGTGCTCCCTCGTCCACGGAACGCGAGAGCTTATCAGTGAAGCCTGACGTGTCAAGCGCGAGGGCAGGCAAAACTTGTCACCGGCATGGGCTTCGGGCTTAATGCCGCATCATTATGGACTGGCTGACACACTTGTTTTGGTTCGACCAAAAGTTTTTGGGCATTGAATGGCACTTATGGAAGGTGGTGGGCTGGACGGGCAACATTGTGTTTTCGTCCCGTTTCTTCGTGCAATGGTGGGCGACCGAACGCCGCAAAGCCGTGGTTGTGCCTTCCATATTTTGGTATTTAAGCTTGTTCGGCTCGGGTTGTTTGTTGGCTTACAGTATTTACCGGCGGGATTCCGTCTTCTTCTTTGCCTATGCCTTTACCTGGATTCCTTACATTCGCAACTTGATCATCGGCCATCGTCACAAGAAAGCTCGGGCCGTCTGCCCGCATTGTGCGGAGCGTTGTCCGCCCGAGGCGTTATTCTGCCCGCTGTGCGGAACGAAGTTGAACGGATTGCCGAGTCTCCCCGCGTCGGAAGCGGCAAGTTCTGGCGGTCCGAGGTCGGAATAGTTGCCCCATTTCCGGACTTTGGCCGGGGGTGAACCGGGATATTTCAAGCCTTGGCGCAACCTCGAGGGAGCTTCATGTTATCGACGGTGTCCTCTGGCCTTGGAACCGGTTCGAAATCTGCGTGACGCCCGGCGCCCGGCTTGACCCGGCCGTTGGGTTGTTCAAGGTTGAGCGTCCCTAAACGCTTGTGAGGCGCCCGAATTCCTTGTCTTTTTGAATTTTTGGCGTGACACATTTGGGGTGCGGGTGTCAAAAGGTACTTGTTATTGAACGCCGCTGCTGTTGTTAGCCAGTGTGAACCGACTCGAATGATTATGAAAACTTCCATCTTACGTCACGTTGCCCCAACCTTCCTGGCTCTCGGCCTGGTCGTCTTCCTCGGCGGCGGTTGCGGCAAACAAGGGCCGGCTTCGGGCGCCGCCTTCAAATCTTCGGAACACGCCGTGCCGGAGCCGGCGCAGACCAATAGCTTCCAGGAAGTCGCCGCCTACCTGGACCCGGGTGGCAGTTTCTATCTTTACCTGGACACCGAGCAATGGCTGCGGGGGCTCTCGGGCAAAATCGAAGATTTGCGCTCCGTGTTCACCTCGTTGCCGAACATGAAACCGGAGGACCGCGTCAACGTCGGCAAGTTGCTCGATGTTGTATATGGTCTGGTCAAAGCCAGTGGCATTGAGGAAATCAGTGGCGTCGGCGCCAGCGGCATTCTGGTGGAACCTGGGATGTATCGCAACCGCTTCATCCTGCACCATTACCCGGGCCGAAATCAGGGTCTGCTCTGGACGATGTTCGGCAAGGAGCCTCATGCCCTGTCCGGCATCGATTTCCTGCCGCCCACCACGGCGTTGGCCAGTTTTAGCGACGTGGATGTTCCGATGTTTTGGAAAGCCCTGAAAGATCAGGTGCAACAGGCGAACCTGCCCGAGTTATCCAAAGGATTGGCACAAGTCTCCGGCAACTTGGAAAAACAATTCGGCCTCACTCTGGACCAACTATTGGCCACCTTCGGCGGACAGGTGGGCTTTGTGTTGACGCTGGATGACGACAAACTCGTCACGCTGCCCGGCCCGCGCGGCGGACGAATTGAATTCCCCCAACCAGCGCTGGCCCTGGTGTTCAAGGTCACCGATGACACCATCTTCAAACGTTTGGCCCCGCTGCTGGAAAAGAATCCGCAGGTGATCAAAACCGACGAAGGCGACCTGCACATGCGCAGCCTGCCGTTGCCGTTCCCATTCCCGGTGAAACCCACCGTTGCCTACAGCGGTGAGTATCTGTTTCTGGCCAGCAGCGACAAGCTGGTGCAAAACATGGTGGCTTTGAAGCAAGGCAAGGGCCCGAACTTGAAGGATAACGAGGAGTTTGCCAAAATTTCGAAGGGCATTCCGCTGCAAGGCAACAGCTTCACATACGTCAGCCCGGAAGTCAGCCGCACGGTGGCGCACCTCATCGATTCCGCCGCGTTCGCGCAGGCACAATCCGGCAAGTCCGACGGCGGGGCCGAAATGTTGCGCCGCCTGATGGGCGACGGTCAGGAAAGCTTTGCCTTCTCCGTGGCCAGCAACACTCGCGACGGCTGGGTGATCATGGGCCACAGCAGCCAGCACCCGGCCCTGGCTTTCCTGGGGCCGACCCTGATCGCGCCGACCGCCATCATCGCCGGTATGGCGTTGCCCGCCATGGCCAAGGCCAAGCAAAAGGCGCAAACCATCTCCTGCGTCAACAATCTGAAACAAATCGGCCTGGCCGCCCGGATGTATGCCAATCAGCATGGCGACGTATACCCCAAAGACTTCGTCTCCATGAAGGACGAATTGAGTTCGCCGCGAATCCTCGTCTGTCCCGCCGACAAGTCGAAGACTCCTGCCACCAGTTGGGCGACCTTCAACGAGGCGGACGCCAGTTACGTCATCGTGACGCCTGGAGCCAAGGCAACCGATCCGCAGACGGTGTTTGCCCGTTGCCCAATCCACGGAAACGTTTGCCTGGTGGACGGCAGTGTGCAACAAGGCCAACGGGTGCGTGGGCGGTAGGCCGTAGCCGCTGGATCCTTGGTTTACGTGACGACCAGCCGTTATAATCCACCGCCTACCCGATTCGGCGTGCCTTTCGACTTCACGTGCCTCCCGATGCTTTGTAGCTGACTCGATCGTGGTCGTCGAATCCGATTGCGTAAACGTGTCTATGCCGTTTTGCCACGACAACCAGTATATGGACTTGCTGCGCGCTGACTCCGCGTACTGCCGCTCAAACCCGGCCTCCTGACCTAAACGAAATTGGTCGAGCCTCGTGCCGGCGGACCCATGAGGGCTGGGATCTGCGCGCGGGGCATCCCAGTAACCCCGCCTTGGAATCCTCGGTCCACCCGACGATTACTGGCACTGAAGTGCGCCGTCTCCGCGCGTCTTTTCTACCATCGGGCTGTCATTTGGTGGACCGGAACTTCGGTTTGAGGCGGGGGGTACGGAATTACTGAATGGTGAGTCTGCGTCGTCCCTTCAAAATTCAATATCCTTTAGTGTTCTCTCTGTTTTCTCGGTTGTCTCCTGGTTCCAATTGAAGGATTAGGGTTTAGTGCGCGTTTGAAAAGGGTAGCCGCCGACGTGAGGAGGCGGATTTGCCAGCGCCATGTAACCCCAAGGTCCACCTCCTCACGTTGGTGGCTACGGGTTTCCGGACTTTCCAAACACGCTCCGGGCGGAAAACGCGGCCGGCCGCGACGGCTTCCCGGCTTCCGTCCTTCAGTTCTTCAACGCCTCAAGGTTCAATACTTCCGCCACAACGATGGCATGAAGAGGACCAGCACCGCGAAAAACTCCAACCGCCCCAGCAGCATCAGCAGACTCAGGAACATCAGACTGCCGCCACTCAAATGAGCGAAGTTATGCGTCGGCCCGACGGCGCCCAAACCGGGTCCAATGTTGAATAAAGTGGCCATCACGGCAGAGAGACTGCTGTCCATGTCCATCGTGGGTTCGAACAAACTAACCAAGGCAGTACCGACTGCGACAGTCATTCCGGCCAGCGCGACGAAGAACACCGTTTGCAGTTTTGACGTGGCATCCATCAAGTTGCCGTTCAGCCGCAGCGAAAAGACCTGGTTGGGGCGGAACGCACTGACGACTTCCTGGCGCACGATTTTGTAAAACAACACCCACCGGCTCACCTTGACGCCCCCCGCCGTGGAACCGGCGCAGCCGCCAATCGCCATCAACAAGAGCAGCAGTACGCGCGTCAACGACGGCCACCGGTCAAAATCTGCCGTGGCAAAACCAGTCGTGGTTATGATGGAAACGGTTTGAAAGAGAGACTCGCGTAACGCGGCGAGCGGCGCATGATCTTTCCCCACCAACACCAGGTCCGCCGCGATGATGACCGTGGCAACGACGATGATCCATAGATAGACTTTGACTTCCTCCTCCTGAGTCCAGCGGTGCCATTTGCGGCGCAGCAGCCAGGCAAACAGCATGAAATTGGCGCCGCCCAAAATCATGAACAGCACCAACCAAAGCTCGATGCCCGCGCTGTGGTAATAGGCCACGCTTTCGTTGCGGGGGCTGAACCCACCGGTCGAAATTGCGGTCATCGTGTGGCACACCGCATCGTAGAAGCTCATGCCCTGGGCCATTAAACCGAGCGTACAGACAATCGAAAGCCCCACATAAATTTTCCAAAGCAAGGCCGCCACGTCCTGGATGCGCGCCTGGACGCCGCCGCCGGATTTGGCGGAGGACTCATGCTGAAACAGCGCCTTGCTACCCACGCCGAGCGACGACAACAACGCCACGAACAGCACCAGAATTCCGGCGCCGCCGAGCCACTGAGTCAGGGATCGCCACAGCAGAATGCCTTTGGGAAAAAGCGTCAGGTCCTGGATGACCGTCGAGCCGGTGGTGGTGAACCCGGACATGGATTCGAAAAAAGCGGGCATCGGGCTCAGGCGGGGATCGCTCAGCATATACGGCAAGGCACCAAAGGCGGCACAAATCAACCATCCCAAACCCACCACGGCGATGGCTTCTTTACGCAGGATTTCCCGTCCGGATTTGCGGCCCAGGATCACCAGAATCAAACCCGCAGTCGCGGTGGCCGCCACCGAAATGATCAAGGATTCCACGGCATCGAGCCCGGGCTGGCGTTCCTGGTCCCAATACGCATAAGCCACACACAACAACATGGTGGCGCTCAGCAATAGCAGCAGCAGCCCTAGAAGTTTGCTTACCAGGCGATAGTTCATGCGGCGCGCCTCACGACTTGAGCAGCCGCGCAAACTTTGATTTCGCTTTGGCGGCCACGAGGGCGTAGATCATGTCGCCGGCTTCCATCACGTCTTCTGCGCCGGGCACCACCGCGGCCGAACCGTGCAGCAGCGCCACTAGCACGCTGCCTTCAGGCCATTCAACTTCGGCCACCTTTTTGCCCGTTAGCGGGCCTTCGGCGGGAATCACCGCTTCGAGGACTTCCGCTTCACCGGCCAATTGCAGCACGGTGTTGGAGCGTTCGGCCTTGATGTAGCGCAACAAGTCCCGGTCGGTGGCCTCACGCGGACTCACCGCGGCACGGATTTGCAATTGCTGGCTGTTGCGCGAAATAACATCCGCGTAATCCGCCCGGTGAATCAGGGTCAGGCAGTATTTGGTGCCGAGATTCTTGGCTTGAAGGCACGTCATCACGTTGTCTTCGTCGTCCTCGGTGGCGGCGATGAAGAAATCCGCCTCGCCCACCTGCTCTTCCTTGAGTTGCTGCACGGACGTGGCGTTACCGTGAATGACGACGGTGCGGTTAAGCATGTTGGACAGCTCGCGGCACAGTTTTTCATCGCGCTCGATGATGCGGACGCGATACCGCCGGCCCTCAAGCATTTGCGCCAGTGAAAAGCCGTATTCACCGCCGCCGAAGATGATGACGCTCACCTCTCCCTCGGGCACGGCGTCGTTGCGGAATTGCGGCAGAACCTCGGACAATTTCAGCGGCGCTCCGAACATGGTGATCAAATCGCCGGCCTCCAAGGTGTCGGCGGCGGTGGGAATGAACAGGCGTTTCTCGCGTTGAACGGAGCCAATGCGGACGCGATCCGGCAGTTTCAGGTCGCGCAAGGGCCGGCCCAGCACGGGCAGGTCGGGCGAAATCTGCACCTGTTGCACTTCGATGCGGCCCCGGGCGATTTCCTCGACCAACAGGCCTTCGGGATTGCGCACATACTTGGCTAGTTCGATGGCCGCCAAGCGTTGCGTGCTGAACAGGTGGTCGATGTGGAAATGGGTTTTGAGGTCGTACAACCATTCTTCGCGTTGCACGCGGGCATGCACGCGGGCAATGGTGCGTTTGGCGCCCAGCGACTTGGCCAGCGAGGCCGCAACCAGGTTGGCATTGTCGTCGCCGGATAACGCGAGGAACAAGTCAGCTTCGGCCACGTCGGCTTCGGCCAGGGTGGTTACCGAGGAGCCATTGCCCCAAATCACCTGGGCATCCAAACGTTCGTCCAACTCATCGGCAACGCCCTCTGACGATTCGATGATGCTCAGGCTGTGCTGTTGGCTGGTCAGGCTTTCGGCCAGATGACGACCGATGGCCCCCAAACCCACGATGACAATATTCACGCGATCAATCTGCTTCCCAAAACGCTACGGGATAAAAGAAACCCGGCGGCTTGGCCAGCGAAAAACTGTGCGCGGAGAGCACCAAGATCCGTCATGGCATCGGGATTTCAAGCTGGCGGCAGGCGGACCGCACCGTACCTCCCTTGATTTCGCGGGGTCTGGGAATCGGGGCAACTTTGCCATTTGCAGGATGTTTCCAAATCGCGTGATCTCCTCCTTCATGCGCCAGAATGCAGCCGCAGGTCCGCAGGTGTCGCTCCAGCTCGAGCCGTTTCACGACGCCGCCAGTTGGAGTTCTTCACGCACCGCATCGGGGGTGGCATTCTTCCGCGACTCCTCGCGATGGTAATCCAGAATCTGCGTGAGCGCGTCCAGCAAGTTTGCTTTGGCTTCCTCCAGGGTTTCGCCTTCGGAAAACACCTCCGGCAACTCTTCAAAGTGGCACGTAAAGCCACCTTCCGGTGCCGGCTCGAAAACCGCGGTCAATTTGAATTTCAATTCATCCAGACGCATAAGCGTAGTTTCCTATCGCTGGCCCGGGCATTCAAGCTCCAAACTGAGATCGTGGTACGGCACCGCCGAGCCGCCATCCGGGTAGGGCCAGACTCCGTCGAGCCTTACCAAGCCGGCCGATTTGCGACCGGACCGTTTTAGAATCGTGGCGCCGAGCAGTTCAAACCGTGCGCCTGGGCAACCGCCGGGCAGGTGAGCTGGCCGGCCATCACGTTGATGCCTCCCACCAGCGCGGGATGGCGCTGGCAGGCCTCGGCCAGTCCGTGATCCGCCAGTTCTTCGAGGTAACGGTAGGTCACATTGGTCAGGGCCTGCGTGGCGGTGCGCGCGTAGGCGGCTGGCATGTTGGCCACGCAGTAGTGCGTCACGCCTTCCTCGACAAATACCGGGTCATGATGCGTGGTGGGGCGCGAAGTTTCGGCGCAGCCGCCCTGGTCAATGGCAATGTCCACCAGCACACTGCCCGGCCGCATGCACCGCACCATTTCGCGGTTGATCAGCCGGGGCGCCTTGGCCCCGGGCACCAGCACCGCGCCCACCAGCAGATCCACGTGCGGCAACAATTCCATCAAGTGCGCCGGACTGGAGTACAGCGTGTGCGCGGTGTGCAGGGTGATGTCCAGGAACCGCATCCGTTCGAGATCGACTTCCAGAATCGTCACGTCGGCGCCCAAGCCGGTGGCCATGCGGGCGGCATTCACGCCCGGCCACGCCGCCGCCGAGCACGACGACGCGGCCCGGCAACACGCCCGGCACGCCGCCCAGCAATACGCCGCTGCCGCCGTAATGCTTGGCCAGGAAATAGCCGCCCACCAGCACGGACATGCGCCCGGCGATTTCGCTCATCGGCTCGAGCAACGGCAGATGCCGGTTGACCTCGATGGTTTCGTACGCCAGGCCGGTCACGCCGGATTGCAGGAGCGCCTCCGTCAACGCACGGTTTGCCGCCAGGTGCAGATAGGTGAATAGAAGCTGGCCCGGCGCGCAACAGGGGGAATTCGCTCGGTTGCGGTTCCTTGACCTTGACGATCAGTTCGGCCCGCTCGAACACGGCGGCGTGTTCAGCCACGAGCGTGGCGCCGGCCTTTTCGTATTCAGCATCGGGGTAGCCCGCGCCGGCGCCGGCGTCGCGTTCGACCAACACTTGGTGGCCGCGTTGCACAAGTTGATACGCCGCCGAGGGCAACAGGGCCACGCGGTATTCCTGTGGTTTAATTTCTTTGGGGACGCCGATAATCATAGGGATTTAGGAGGATGGGGGGATGGATGCTGGATACCGGATGCCGGATGATCAATGATGGGATGATGATCGTTCCAGTTGCTGAAAGTGCCCAAAACCGAACGCCCGATGCATCCGGCATCCGGCATCCGGCATCGGGCATCCACCGTCTTCCATCATTCATGGGATTGAGGTTTTCGCCCGGAAGCCACCAGTTGTTGCATGGTTACAGCCTCCGAGACTTCTTTTTCCACCTGGTAAAACTTCTCGAATTCCTGGCGCACCTGTTCGCGGGAGGAATCGCTGCTGGTGGCCAGTTCTTCCCCCGGCCCAATCCGTAACGCCTCCAGTACATCGTAGGCGGTGATTTTATCCAGGGGCCGGGCGGGCTGATACCCCGTGTCGCCATTCAACACCTCGACCACCAGGTTCGCTTGCTGGAGCGTTTGCAACAGCTCATTCACCAGCCGGAGCGGGACTTCCAACGTCGTCGCCAAGTCGGTGCTGCCAGGCGGTTTTTGGCCCTGCGAAAAATATTCCGCCACGCGGGCCATCAACCGCAAGGCAACGAATTCGCGTCCCCGCTGGTTGACTTGTTCGCTTTGTTTTTCCTGGGCATCCGATTCGCGGTTTTGGAAGGAATACGCCACTTGGGCCCCCAGTAACAGGATCAGCCACGAAAAATAAAGTCCCACGAGGAACAACGGCAGAATGCCCAAGCTGCCATAGATGGTGGTGTAGGTCACCACGCGCGAAACGTAGATCACACTGAACAGGTTGTTGAGTTGCCAAAGGCAGCCGCCGACCGCTCCGCCCACCAGCGCGGCCCGCCACTTCACCCGTGTATTCGGCATGAACTGGTACAAGAGGCCAAACGCCAGGGTTAAGATCGCGAACGGTAGCAATTGCAGGATGAGGGGGATCTCCTCGATCAATTTAGCCGTGGTGGTGAAATACGGCCCGGAACTCAATCCCCACACCAAGGCCAGAACCAGCGGTCCCAGGGTAATGACGGCCCAATACTGGATGATGCTCGCCACCCAACCGCGACCACGATGCACCCCCCAGATGTCATTGAACGCCGCCTCGATGGTCCGCAACAGGCCGATGGCCACAAAGACCAGCGCAATGGTGCTGGTAATCCCCAACGAACCGCTGCGGATGTTGCTGATAAAACCCGTGATCTTCTCGACCACCTGCTGGCGGCGGTCCACGGGGCTCTTCTCCAGCGCGTCGGGATACTTGTCCTCCAGCAACAAACGGTTCAACTGCTGGAGGCGTTCGTCTTTCGGTGATTGCTGGATCAGTTGGCGGGTCCGTGCTTTCAGGTTCACTCCGTCGAACCGCTGCGGATCGTAAAGCGCCGGGCCTTGGATCACCTGGTTCAGGGCCTGGACCAGGGCGATGTCGAATTGCTCCTCGTTGGTGGTCGCCAGGCCAGTTCGGGTCAGCCACGGCTGCAGAACGGCCCACGCTTGATTCGTCACAAACCGTGACACCGGATCCGCCCCAACCCGCAACTTTTCGAACAGCGCCGGAGCATTCTTGATTTCGTTCGTGGCTAGCAACGGTGAACTGGCGGCCGTCGTTTCTCCCGGCTTGCTTTCGAGGTTCAGCGCCGGGGCCACGTAGGCGACCAGCTTGTTGATGGCTTCCTCGATGGGTTTCTGTCCCTCGCTCTTGAGCAGACTCGAAGAAACGCTGATGGCGATGGCCAGCATCGGCACCAGGGCCAGCAAGGTGGTATAAGCCAGCGCCGACGCCCGATCCAGGCAGCGGTTGCGCACGAAACTCTTCACCACCACCACGCAGAAATGAGCGAGACGTTGCGTGCGCGAATGCGGCACACCGGGCTTCTGGATGAGATTTTCGGACAGGAGCGCCTCGGCTTTTTGCCGAAGCGCTTTGATTTTCGGCTTGAGCTGCTTGAGTTTCCCAAAGGTTTTGCCGGCCATCGGAGAGCAACCTAGGCGGGGACCGCCGCTTGGGAAAGCGGAAAAGTGGGCGGATTACCCGGAACTTCCAATCGGCCAAATTCAAAAATGTCTTCCGCCCTTGGCACGCCGTTGGGTGGAGTTGCGGTTGCATCCAGCGAGTGCCAGCGCGGTGCTGCGCCTGTGAGGTATCGGAGTGCCGATGGCCCGGGCGGGCCGATGGTTCCCGAGGAATTGGCGGGTCGTAACGGCAAGCAGTCCGACGGCAAAGCCAAAACCCGCCAGGCATACTTGGGATGCGTGTTCACGCAACATGAGGTCGATGAGCAAGGCCGACCCGTGCGGGATGGGGCGTTGACCACCTACGTTTCGAGCTTCAAATCGATCAATGATTTTGGGCCCTTGTTGCGGCAGGAGGGGCTCCGGCGAGGGATGGCCACGGCCCAGCAAATCGTGCTGCTCATCGACGGAGCCAACGGCCTGGAAAACATGGGCCAGCAGAACTTTAAGGGTTGCATTGGGTTGGCGGTCAATGTGCTTGTCCATTTCATGCTGCAAATGAAGACCGTGTGGGGCGCTTTTTAATTGGTCCGTGCCCAAGTCCATCGGTTTACTCGATCAACATCGCATCCCCGTAACTGAAGAAGCGGTAACGGCGTCGCACCGCCTCCGTGTAGGCGGCCAGGATCAAGTCACGTCCGCGCAATTCTTCCGGCGCTGCAAACGCGCTGACCAACATCAATAGCGTCGAGCGGGGCAGGTGGAAATTGGTCAGGAGCGCGTCCACGATCTGAAATTGGTGCGGCGGATAAATAAACAGTCGCGTGGTGCTCGAACCTCCGGAGAGCTGGCCAGCATTTTTCGCGACCACGCTTTCCAATACGCGCACCGAGGTGGTCCCCACTGCCACAATGCGCCGGCCTTCGCTTTTGGCTTTCGTGATGGTTGCCGCGGTGGAGTCACTCAGAGAATAGCGTTCCTCGTGCATTGGGTGCGCGGTGATCTGGGCGGTCTTGACGGGGGCGAATGTTCCCAGACCGACGTGAAGGGTCACCTGACAAACCTCGACTCCCTTGCGGCGGATCTGCTCCAGCAGTGTCTCAGTGAAGTGCAACCCGGCCGTCGGTGCCGCCACGGAACCTTGCGTGGTGGCATAAACCGTTTGATACCGGAGATTGTCAGCTTCCAGGTCGCTTCCTGGAGCTCGCCGGATGTAAGGGGGCAGGGGAACCTCGCCCAAGCGGGACAAGGAATCCCACAAATTCGGTGTGCCTTCAAATCGCAGCCGGCGATGGCCCTCGTCATTCCTACCTGTCACAACTGCGTGGATGGGTGCGAGCGTTCCCTGATGGTTCGTTAATTGGATTCTCGTGTGCAATCGGGCTTTACGTCCCGGCCGCATCATGGCTTGCCACTCATTTGGCGCCATTTCTTCGAGCAGCAGGATTTCGAACGTAGTTCCGGTGGACGGGTTGACGCCCCACAACCGGGCGGGAATGACCTTGGAATCGTTCAACACCAACACATCTCCGGCGTGCAGGTAATCCAGGAGATCGCCGAAAGCCTGATGGGATAACTGCCCGGAAGCCCGCGAAACCACCAGTAATCGTGAGGCATCACGTTGCGGTGCCGGGTGCTGGGCAATCAATTCAGGCGGCAAATCATAATCAAACCAATCCGTGCGCACACCTGGTTCTACGTTAACCACGGTGGCAAATCAATGCTTGCAAGCGAGGCACCCAAGCGATCATTCTGTGAATATCTTGTGAATAACTCCAGAATTTTAGCGGCGAAAACCTGTTGACAAGCACTGGGAGAAAACGGTAGATAACGGGACGTATTGGGAAATTATGTCATGAAACGTTGGTTCAGATGAATAGGTTGCCATGCCGGAAACCGAGCAAAAACCGCTGGAGTTCCACGGCCGATTCCGTCACGGAATCGACGGGAGCCGGCGGGTCATGGTGCCGGCCAAATGGCGTCCGACCGACAAGAGCACGGTGCTCAAGGCGATTCTATGGCCCATCAATGTCAACGACTACGTCCTGGTGCTGCCGCCGGAGCAATGGCGCCAGCGCATCCTGGACAAAATCAAAGACAACAAACTGTCCAATGAACGGGCGGCGATATTGGAGCGGGTCATTGGTGAAACCTCCGCCGCGCTGGAACTCGATAAGGTGGGCCGCTTCTGCCTGCCCGACAACTTGGCGCCGCCGGCGGGACTGGACAAAGAAGCCGTGTTCGTGGGTCGGGTTGACAAGTTTGAAATCTGGAGTTCCAAACGTTTTGACGCTTCCCATTCGTACAATGCAAGTCTGGCTGCCGAATATGCGAAAGAAATTGAGATATGAGCCTGTTAAATCTACTTTCCGTGGGTAACAGTTTCTCCACCATTGAGGATCATCCAAACCGCTTCAAAATGTTGCGGGAAAACCTCCTCCCCCACTTCGGCGACCTCGAAGTGGACGAGGCAAACGACGCGTCCGCCCAGACGCATGGTAATCATTGCCATGGGTGCATAGCGGAGGCCGGATTGACTTCCGCACGCGAGTTGTCCGAGGCAACTGCCAACCTCCCGGAAGGTGCCCGATCCGCGGCGAAATCTGAGGCGAATTCCCCTGCGAATCCGATGAACGCGTATCCCCAGGGGCGTTGGACCACGAAACGGACGTTCTTCATTACTGGAAAAGCCTCCGCGCCAACCGAAGCGCAACCCGTGCAGTGCGAACTGCCGTGGGAGGACATTCCCGTCATGCGCAACGATTTGAATGAAACCGATGTTGAGGTCGTTCAGGCGGCGCGCCAACCGGCTTCGGCCGAATCCAGTAAGCCGGTTCCCTCCGAACCATCCCGGTCGGGCCGGATGTTGGGCCGGCTCCGTGGCCGCTTGTTTCCGGTGGAGAAACTATGAACCGGCGCAAGCCATGAGAAGTGGCCGCATACGTCCACAAGCCGGGACCTGGTGGCCGAAATATTGGCCGCGCTGCGGGTGTGCCCGGGCGGTCGCTGGGTGGACGGCACCCTGGGAAGCGGATCTTTAGCTGCGTCCATTCTCTCCGCGAGCAGTCCGAAGGGATGGCTGTGGGGCTGCGATCGCGATGGCGCGGCGATTGAGGCGGCGGGGCAACGGTTGGCGGAGTTCGCCGGGCGGTTTGAACTTCGCCGCGGCAATTTTGCAGAGTTGGCGGAATGGCTGGAGCCCGGCGGCAGCGATGGGGTGGTGTTCGATTTGGGAGTTAGTTCGCCGCAGTTGGATCAGCCGGAACGTGGGTTCAGTTTCCAGCACGATGCCCCGCTGGATATGCGGATGGATGACCGGCAACCGTTGACCGCCGCCCAAGTGATCAACGAGTGGGGCGAAGCAGAGTTGGCGCGCATTTTCTGGGAGTACGGGGATGAGCCTCAGGCGCGCCGAATGGCCCGGGCGATTGTGCGGGAGCGGCAGACGCACCGGTTGGAAACGACCGGGCAGTTGGCCGGATTGATCGAACGGGTGGCGCCGCGGCAGGGCCGGAAACGGCACCCGGCCACGAAGGTTTTTTTGGCCGTGCGCATGACAGTTAATTTTGAGGAAAAGTCGCTGCGAAGCGGACTTGCGGCAGCTTGCACTGTTTTAAAACACGGTGGGCGCCTGGCGGTGGTCACGTTCCATTCGTACGAAGACCGGCTGGTCAAAGTGTTCGGCCGCGAGCAAACACGCGATTATACGTTTGCGGGGGAAGTCGATGTGCCGGAATTGCGCGTCCCCCGCGTCCCGCTATTGAAATGGGTGCAGCGCAAGGCGATTCGTCCCGGTGACCAAGAGGTCACGGAAAATCCCCGGGCGCGCAGCGCGCAACTACGAGTGTTGGAGAAACTTTAAAAAATGGCCCGCAATCGAGGTCGAAACCAGTCAGGCGCCATCCGGTTCGTACCGGCGTTGAAAGCGTTCATGCTCTGCCTGCTGTTGGGCGGCACTGCGGTAGGTTACGTGGCGCAGAAGAACAAAATTTACGAATTGGGCCGGCAGATCACGGCCCGGGAAGAGCGATTGCGCCAGTTGAAGAAACACAATGAAATGCGCGCCAGTTATCTGGCCAACATGCAATTGCCGCAGACCATTGCCGAACGCGTCAAGGAATTGCACCTCGGCTTGTATCCACCGCAGCCCGGCCAGGTCGTCTGGCTGGCCGAACCGGCCCCGGCGACCCCCACCAACGCTGCGCCCCCGGTGCTGGTAGCCCGGCAAAACCAATAATTAAACCGCCGCCTCGTCAGCCGTTGGTGAGGAGCCCAACGGCGCGGGGCGGTCGGCTGTCATCAGTCGTCACCAACGCGATCCATTTATGAACCAGGCCCGACAATCTCGTCGCTGGTGGATTCCCACACTGCTGGTATTCCTGGCCTTTATTGGCCTGGGGGGGCGGCTGTCCTACCTGCAGGTTTATGACTACGCCAAGTGGAAATACCGGGCGGAGCTTAATACCGAACGATTGTTCCTGATGGAGCCCCGCCGGGGCGAGATCCTGGACGCCAACGGGAATCCCCTGACGACCAGCGTATCGATCAAGCGTGTGTTTGCCAATCCACGGTTCATTGGGCCGTATTACGCCGAAGTGGCCCAAGTGCTGGCACCCTTGGTCGGTTGGGATCAACGAGAATTGACGGAACGGTTGCGTCCCTTTGTTTGCGGCACCAATGACGCCGGCCAACCGATCACCAACGCCTACGTGAATTTGCGGCGCAAAGTTAGTTTCGAAACGTGGCAGCAGGTGACGCAAGCGATGACCCAGTTGACCCATTACCTGGTGCAGCAGGCGGGTGACCGCGAATTGAATTCAAAGGAAAAGACATTTTATCGGGCCCTGCGGAAGTCCGCCATTTACGCCGTGGACGATTTCCAGCGGGAGTACACGTGCAACCGGCTCGCTTCGCACGTCATCGGGTTTGCCCAAGATCACGAGATCGAGTTCAATCGCAAGACGGTGTTCGAAATCGTGGGGCGTGACGGCATTGAAGCCTGGTTCGACAACAAACTCACCGGGGTCCGCGGCTGGCGGCAGACGGAGACGGACAACAATCGTCACGAGCTGCTGGTGTATCGCGACGTGTACCTCGAGCCCAAGCCGGGGCTGAATGTCGAGTTGACGCTCGACATGATCATTCAACAATTTGTCGAACAAGGACTGGCGGAAGCCGTGAAGCAGCACACGCCGGAAAGCGCTTCAGCCATTGTCGTGCGCCCGCGCACGGGGGAGATCCTGGCCCTGGCCACGTTGCCGAATTATGATCCCAACCGCCCCGGGGACGTGCCGTTGGCCGACCTGCGCAACCGGGTGATCAGCGACCTCATCGAGCCGGGATCAACCTTCAAAGTCGTGACCATTTCCGCGGCGCTGGACGAGGGCGCCGTGACGTTGGACGACGTGTTTGATTGCGAACGGGGACGCTGGACGTACATGAGAAAAGTGCTCCAAGACCACGGCCGCTACGACCTCCTGCCGGTGCGAAAGATCCTCTCCAAATCGTCGAACATCGGCGCCGCCAAAGTCGCCCTCAAATTGGGCGAAGCGCGTTTATATGATTACACGCGGCGTTATGGCTTTGGCGAGAAGACCGGCATCCCGCTTGGCGGTGAAGTCCGTGGCATTGTGCATGCCCCGAGCAATCGCGACCGGCTCCGCGTCACGCGCGTCGCCATGGGGCAGGCAATTTCCGTGACCGAATTGCAGATGGTCATGGCAGTGAGCGCGATTGCCAACCGCGGGGTGTTGATGCAGCCACTGTTGGTGAAAGGACTGCGCGACCAGCACGGCCAATACGTGACCCGTTACGAACCGCAGGTGGTGCGGCGAGTGATTCGCGAGAGCACTGCCCGCCAAATGGTGGATGCGATGAAAGACGTCGTGGGCCCCGACGGCACGGCGCCCAAAGCGGCCCTGGCGCATTACACGGTGGCGGGTAAAACCGGTACGGCTGAAGTCGCGCGCAACGGACGTTACGTTGATGGCGAATATGTGGGATCCTTCATCGGCTTCTTTCCCGCGGACAACCCGGAAATCTGTCTGGCGGTGACGCTGGTCAAACCGCACAACGGTTATTACGGCGGCCAAGTGGCAGCACCGTTCTGGCAACAGATGGCCGAGCAAATCGCCCAGTACTTGAAAATTCAGCCGGATCGGGAGCCGGAAATCGAGCCCAAACCGGACTTGAAATCCGGACCCAAACTGGCCCACGCCGAGCCGTGAACCAAGCGGACAATACCAAGGAGCGGTCATGTTGTTGAAAGAACTCGTCCAATCGCTGCCGGAGGCGAAAGTGGAGGGAGCGCTGGACCGCGAGGTGGCCGGCATTGCTTATGATTCGCGCCGGGTCGTGCCGGGAATGGTCTTCGTCGCCGTGCGCGGCCAGCGCGTGGATGGACATGACTTTATTGTCCCGGCGGTGGACCGGGGCGCGGTGGCGGTGATTTGCGAACGGAATGGCGTGCTCAAAACCCGGGCCACAAAAATTCAAGTGCCCGATTCGCGGGAAGCCCTGGCGCGGGTGGCCATGACGTTTTATCAGCATCCGAGTTCCCGGTTGAAAATCATTGGCGTCACCGGCACGAACGGCAAGACGGTGGTGGCCTTCATGGTGAAACAGGTGCTCGAAACCGCCGGCCTCAAAACCGGATTGATTGGCACGGTTCACTACGAAGTGGGCGATCGCATCATCCCGGCGCAACGCACGACGCCGGAGTCGTTGGAATTGCAGCAGACTCTGGCCCAGATCGCGAAGGCGGGATGTCAGGCGTGCGTGTTGGAAGTCACGTCGCACGGACTGGATCAGAAGCGCGTGTTGGGAATCGAGTTCGACGTGGCCATTTTTACCAACCTCACCCACGACCATATCGATTATCACGGATCGATGGAGGATTACTTCCGCACCAAACAGCTCCTGTTCGCGGCGCTGGGGCGGGGGGGCAAGCGCGGCACGGCGGTGATTAACATCGACGACACGTATGGTGCGCGATTGGCCGAAGCGAAGCACGCCGAAGTGCAGCTCACTTACGGCTTGCAGCGCAAAGCGACGTTGCGCGCTTCGGAGATCCAGTTGAATGGGGAAGGTTCGCAGTTTCAGGTGGAAACGCCGAAGGGCTCGTTTGCGTGCCGTTTGCCGCTGATCGGCCGGCACAATGTTTACAATGCCCTGGCGGCGGTCGGCGCCGGCTTTGCCTTGAATGCTGAGGAAGGAATCATTCAAACAGCGCTCAACGACATGCCGGCCGTGCCGGGGCGATTGGAAGCCATCGCCGGCGGCCAACCGTTTGCGGTATTTGTCGATTACGCGCACACGGATGATGCGCTGAAGAATGTGCTGGCGTCCTTGCGGGAAGTGACGGGCGGCCGCTTGTTGTTGTTGTTTGGTTGTGGTGGCGGACGCGATGCCCGCAAACGTCCATTGATGGGAAAAGTGGCGGCGGAACTGGCCGACTTCACGCTCATTACGAGCGACAATCCTAGGCAGGAAGATCCCGCGGAGATCGCCGGCCAGATTGAGGCAGGTTACCGGTCGGTCAAAACCGACAGTTACGAAATTGAACTGGACCGTCAGCGGGCTATTCAACAAATCCTCGGGTCCGCCCGCGCCGGCGACACTGTGTTGCTGGCGGGCAAAGGTCACGAAACCTACCAGGAATTTGAGAACACCGTGGTGCCGTTTGATGACCGGGTGATTGCCCAGGAAGCGTTGGAGAGCTTGGGATTTGCCGGATCGTCCGAGTTTTGACCGGTTGACGCCCATCAGATCCGTGGCCTGAACCGGGACGCCAAAACGAGATTTTCCAGCCGGCTCACAACGGTTTCGCGCTTCAACTCTTTAACGCTTCAGCCCTTCAACTTTTCAACGAAGCGTAGCAATTGGTGAATGGAACCCCGCTCGCTAAAGTTCATTGCGGAGGCGTGCGCTGCCGATGTCCGGTCTGGCTCGTTGGACACGGTGGTTTCCCGCGTCTGCACCGATTCCCGGCAACTCCAGCGCGGCGATTTGTTTTTTGCGCTTAAGGGCGAGCGGTTTGACGGTCATGACTATGTGGTGGACGTGGCGCGGCAAGGAGCCGCTGCGGTGGTTGTGGAGCCGGACAAAGCTCCACTTCTGGAATGTCTGCCGCCCCAAGTCGGCTTTTTCGCCGTGGCCAACTGTCGGGCCGCGCTCGGGGCCTTGGCAACTCGCTATCGGGCGGATTTCCGTTTGGCGATGATTGCGGTCGGCGGGTCGAACGGCAAAACCACGACCAAGGAACTGCTGGCCTCCGTGTTGCGCCAGCGTTTCAACACCTTGTGGAGCCAGGCCAGTTTCAACAACGACATTGGCGTGCCGTTGACCTTGCTGCAACTCGACCGTTCCCATCAGGCGGCGGTGGTGGAGGTGGGCACCAATCATCCGGGCGAACTACCGCCGCTGGTGCGTATGGTTCAGCCCCAATACGGCGTGCTGACCAACATCGGGCATGAGCATCTCGAGTTCTTCCACGATCTGGCCGGCGTGGCGCAGGAGGAAGGCTGGCTGGCCGAACTGTTGCCTGCTTTTGGCAGACTCTTTCTCAATGGCGATGAAGAATGGTTGCCCGCCATCGTCAAACGCACACAAGCCAGCGTGGTAACCGCCGGTTTGGGGGCGCGCAATGACTGGCGCGCCGGTAATGTTTGGGTCGGAGAGGAAGGTGTGAAGTTTGAGGTCAACGCACCGCGCCCGGAATACTCCGGAGCCTACCAGATCCGGCTCCTGGGGCGGCACCAAGTTTCGAATGCACTCCTCGCCCTCGCGGTGGGGACGGAACTTGGTGTCCCCCCGGAGCTGGTGCGCCGCGGCCTCGCCGAATGCGCGCCGCTCAAGTTGCGGTTGCAAATTAAGCACTGCGGCGGTGTGGGCGTGTTGAACGATGCCTACAACGCGAATGCTGATTCGATGCGGGCGGCCTTGGAAACCTTGCGAGATTTGCCCTGCAACGGACGGCGCGTGGCGGTGCTGGGGGACATGGCGGAACTGGGTTCCAGCACCGCTCAAGCCCATCGGGAAGTGGGTCAGCGCGCGGCGGAATTGGGAATCGACCGGCTCTTGGCCGTGGGCACTTGGGCCCAGGAAACCGCCGAAGCCGCCCGCCGGGCGGGAATGAATGAGGTATTCGCCTGGGCCGATGTACCGGTAGCGGTTGGTGCGATCGTGGAACTGGTGAAACCCGGTGACATGGTGCTGATCAAGGCCTCCCGGGCGGCGGGATTGGATCGGATTGCCGAAGCGGTTTGTCGTGGCGCATCCAACTGAAATACTGCGATGAAGACGACAGCTAAAATGAATCGATCACTGCCGGCCGCAGTGGGAGCGAAGACGTCCGGCTGCTCCGTTTGCCGGGCATATACTTCACGGCGCAGCCGGGTTTGGCCCAGTTTCCTGGTGCGGCTGATTGGCGAAGAGCGAGTCCGCCGTTTGCCGGCCGAGCCGTTCATGCTGCCACGCCACGATTAGCGGATGATTTTTTACTGGAGCCAATACGCGTTGGATATGGCGCACGGCACGGTATGGGAGGACCAGCTTTCATTCCTGCGGCTGTTCCGCTACATCACCGTCCGTAGCGCCGGTGCCGCGGTGACGGCGCTGGTGCTGTGCTGGTGGCTTGGCCCCAAGGTCATCACTTGGTTGAAACGGCTGAAGTTCGGTCAGGAATACCAGGATCGGGCGGAGGAAACGGGCTTCTTTACCCGTCCCGGCTCGAAAAAGGGCACGCCGACCATGGGCGGCATTCTGATCGTGGCGGCCATGGATTTCACCGCCTTGCTTTGGGCGCAATGGAATTTGCTGGTGCTGTTGACTTTGCTCTCGGTGGTTGTCTTGTGCGGCCTGGGTTTTTACGACGATTGGGCCAAGATCACCAAGCAGACCAGTTCCGGCGTGGCCGAGTGTGTCAAGCTGGCGGTGCAATTTGCGCTGGCCGGATTTATCGCGGTTTACTTGTGGCAGGTGCCGTCAACCAACGAGTTGATCCGCGAGTTCATGGTGCCGTTTTACAAGCATCCGGTGGCGGCGGGCTCGTTGGGCGTTGCCCTGGGACTGATCATTACCGTGTTAACGATTGTCGGCAGTTCGAACGCCGTCAATTTAACCGATGGTCTGGATGGTCTGGCGGTCGGTTGCACGTTGATCGTCTCGTTTGTTTTTGTGGTGCTGACTTACGTGGCCGGCAATGCCGTGCTGGCGGGCTACCTCAACGTGCCATTCGTGCGCGGGGCTGGAGAATTGAGCGTGTTTTGCGCGGCCATGATCGGGGCCGGTCTGGGCTTTTTGTGGTTTAACTGTCACCCGGCACAGGTGTTTATGGGGGATACGGGATCGTTGGCATTGGGCGGGGCGTTGGGAATTATTGCCGTGTTGATTCATCAACCGCTGGTGCTGGTGATTGCGGGGGGCGTCTTTGTGGCGGAGGCGGTTTCGGTGATTCTCCAACGCGGTTATTTCAAATATACGCGCCTGCGGTACGGGCAGGGACGCCGGATTTTTCTGATGGCGCCGTTACACCACCACTTTGAGAGCAAGGGCTGGCATGAATCCCAGGTGGTGACGCGGTTTTACATTTTGGGCATTCTGTGCGGCGTCATTGCCTTGAGCACGTTGAAGATTCGCTGAGTTGGCGTCGAGTACGTCCTGTGCGCCGGTAACCCACTTGGGATCTGACGCGAGGCGCTTCATTCTTTGGCCAGACCGGAAACGCAGAGATGCTTAACGCCGTCTCCTACAGCTCAGATTTGACCGCCAGTTCAGCGGGCTGCCGAATGGCCCGTATCATGCTGAAAATCGAGGGTTGAAGTGGTATTCGACGCGAGTATGTTGCCGACACGAACCAATTTTAGCAAACTAGTGCGCACGGAAGCTTTTGCTCCTTGCACGCATGCGGATTCATTGTTAGAAGCATTGACACGGTGCAACAAACGCTTTAGCCGCTGGCCCAAGCGAATCATGGGAACCCTCTCCAACGAGCGGCACGCGTTCGACAGTTTGGACTGCCGGACGGTTTTTAGCGTCAGGATTAATATCCGGCCGGTGCCGGGAAGTCGGGCGGCTGGGCGCGAAATTCGGAGCACGGGGCGCACGCATACAAGTTTTGAAAGCACAAATATTCGAATTCGAAATCGTCAGGGGCCTCACAGCGTGCCCAGGGCGACCGTTTTAACTCAAAGCCTGATGAAAGGACGCTGTGACAGGTTATAGGTTGACCATGAATACTCCAAATCCACTTCACCCCCAGGGCACTTTTATCGAGAACCAAGGCAGGTCGCACGTTCGGATCGCCGTGTTTACGATTCTCGCGGTTCATGTCGTGTTACTTGGAGCGTTGCTGCTCCAGGGCTGCAAACGAACCACGACCGAGACGGACGCCGACGAGAACGCATCCAGTTCCTTGCCGCCGTTTGAACCGACCTCGAACGTGTTCGCGCCACCTCCACCGGTCACCACTTTTGCGCCGCCGCCCGAAGTGACACCCGTCGAGCCACCGCCTACCATTTCCACCACGCCGCCGGTGGAGACATCCGCCCCGCCCGTGGTGACCACGCCACCGGTGGTGCCGCCCATCCCTTCCGCGGTTACGCCACCTGTACCTACGGCGGTGACCCCGCCCAGCGAATTCTATCCGCCGACCGCCAACCGCGAGCACACCGTGGAAAAAGGCGACAACTTCTATACCCTGGCCAAGAAATACGGCGTGTCGATGAAAGCCATCTCCGCCGCCAATCCGGGCGTGGATCCGCGTCGCTTAAAGATCGGGAACAAGCTCGTGATTCCGCCGGCCGAAGAAAAATCCAGTTCCAATGCGGCCGAGTCCGCCACGGCCGATGGCCCCACTGGCACTGTGTATGCCGTGAAATCCGGTGACAACCTATACAAAATAGCCAGGAAATACGGCACCAAAGTTGACGCGTTGCGCCGGGAAAATAATCTGCGCACGGATCGGTTGGTGGTCGGACAGAAATTGAAGATTCCCGCCAGCGCCACGAAACTGGAGAAGAAGTAAGCGCACCGCCAATGCAAGTCAGCGCCTGGCGGTGGCCTGACCTTCGAGTGGTCGGTTCCAATTTGTCGGCGTCCCGCCGCCAGATGCGAACGCGGACACACTGGGCAATTTGCCTACGGCCAACCCAAGTCGCGTAGCGTTTGGAGTGTGACCGGCTTGCCGGCGCTTTCGATTAGCAAGAAGGTGTCGCAGGTTTACTGGCACTGGTTTCCATATTGTGGCACGTTGGATCATCCAAAGCGGGAGCAAGCTCCACGCACTCCAAACGCGGGCGCGACGTTTGCAGGACTTCTTGACACCCGATCATTGGTATTGATCATTCTCTGGTCATTGGGTGATTGCACATTGAACCTTCCATGAAGGTTGCCACTTCTATCCTATTCTCTTCCGTGGTGGGCTTGCTCGCCTTGGGCATGGTCATGCTGTTCAGTGCCAGCACGGGTGAAGCCAAGTTGAGTTACTGGAAAATGCAACCGGTGTGGTGTGCGCTCGGGCTGGGGATTTGTTGGATCCTGGCTGCCTGCGGAGATTACGCCTGGCTGAAGAAACTCTGGTGGCTCTGCTGGCTGGCCGGCCTCGCGGTGCTGGTATTGGTCCTCATCCCCGGCATTGGCAAACACTTGAATGGGGCGAGCCGCTGGATCAAGTTTCAAGGGTTCACGTTCCAACCGTCCGAATTGGCCAAGATCGCTACCATCATCGCGCTGGCGTGGTATGGGGACCGTTACGCGCGGTTCATGGGCCAATGGCGGCGCGGCTGGCTTTACCCGGGACTGTTGATTGCGCCGGTGATGCTGCTGATCTTCGCGGAACCGGATTGGGGCACGGCGATGCTGTTGGCGGCGGTATGTGCCATCATGTTGTTTCTGGCCGGCACGCGAATTGATCTGTTGATGGTCACCGGCACCGGCGCGTTTTCCGCCCTGGCGGTCCTGCTGTCGAACGACCCCGTGCGCCGTGCGCGTTGGCTGGCTTTCCTGGATTTGGAGCGTTACAAGGAAAGCTTTGGCTTTCAGGTATTCCAATCGGTAACGGCCATCGGTTCGGGCGGAATCGAAGGCAAAGGTCTGTGCGACGGACGGCAGAAGTTCGGCTTCGTGCCGGAGTTGCACACGGATTTTATCTATTCGCTCATCGGCGAAGAACTCGGATTGATCGGCACGTTAGCGGTCATTCTGGCGTTTTTGGCCATCCTTTTCACTGGCCTCTACATCGCCCGCCGGGCGCGCGACAACTTCGGGATGTTGCTGGCGAGTGGGATCACGTTTCTCATCAGTCTCCAGGCGGCCATCAACATCGGCGTGGTGACAAGTTCGCTGCCGAACAAAGGCTTGCCCCTCCCATTCATCAGTTACGGCGGTTCCAACCTGGTCATCCTGCTGGGGTGCATCGGCATTCTGCTGAACATTGCCCGGCATGCCGAAGAACCGGCCAATATCTTTTGTCCCTCGCTGGAACCTTCCGGCGAACTGGAACCCGCCCGATGAGTGACCGTGTCAACCAACCGTTGATCGCCATCGCCTGCGGCGGCACCGGCGGACATCTGTTCCCCGGCCTGGCGGTTGCGGGCGAATTAAAGCAACGCGGTTGCGACGTGCTATTGCTGGTGTCTCCCAAAGACGTGGACCAGCAAGCCGTAAAACAAATTACCCAGATGACCGTGGCCACATTGCCGGCGGTGGGCTTGACTCGCGGCAACGTCTTCCGG
Source organism: uncultured Verrucomicrobiae bacterium (assembly GCA_963788655.1). GTDB lineage: Bacteria > Verrucomicrobiota > Verrucomicrobiia > Limisphaerales > JAFGQR01 > JAFGQR01. The sequence goes on from CAWBHS010000088.1 coordinate 41,479, forward strand.
TTCCTGGCGGGTTTTGGGAAATCCTATTTCACGGCCCGAAATCTCTTTCGCCAACGAGCGCCGCAGGGCGTGCTGGCCATGGGCGGATTCACCAGTGCGCCGCCGGTGCTGGCCGGGCGGGCCTGTGGCGCGGCGGCTTTTCTGCACGAATCGAACAGCGTTCCGGGACGGGCCAATCGCTGGTTGGCGCGTTGGGTGAATCAGGCTTACGTCGGCTTTCCGCAAGCGGCCGAGCGACTGCGCTGCCGCGACGTGGTGAAGACCGGTACTCCCGTGCGCCCGGGTTTCTTGCACCCGGATCACGCGGCCAGCCGCAAGGCATTGGGCTTCGATCCGCAGCGGCCAGTGCTGCTGATTACCGGTGGTAGCCAGGGTGCTCATGCCATCAATCGTTTGATGATGGACGCGTTACCGCTGCTGGCGGCGGGACTGCCGCAACTCCAGTTCCTGCACGGGTGCGGCGGGCGCGACGAAGCGGAAGTCAAAGCTGCTTACGCGCGGCAGCCGGTCAAAGCAGTGGTACGCGGCTTTGTGACGGAAATGAACCTTGCTCTGGGCGCAGCGACATTGGCGGTGAGCCGGGCGGGGGCCTCGTCGTTAGCTGAACTGGCTGCGGTGCGTTTGCCGGCGTTGCTCATTCCGTATCCGTCCGCGGCAGACAATCACCAGCACTTCAACGCCCTGGCTTTTGCCGACACTGGCGCCGCGGTGCTTAAAGAACAATCCGAAGCCACCGCGGAAAACGTCGCTGAGCAATTGTTGGCGTTGCTCCAGGATGATACCCAGCGCCAGGCGATGAGCGAATCGCTGATCCTTTGGGAGTCGCCGCGGGCAGCGCAACTCATCGTCGAAAACATGCTCCACCGTTTAAAGGCCACCGGGCTTTTGCCGGCCAACCTGCTGACCATACCGTCAGCATCGCACTCCATGCGCCACACCCCGCCCCACAGTTCCTTCGTAACTGCGGCACTGTGGACGCCTTGGAGATTGTGTTCTTGGCTGCGGCCATCTGTAGTTCGCGAAGCGTCTTGAGTGCGTGGAGCTTGCTCCCGCTTTCGGTTGTCAGAGGGCGCACGACACACAATACAGCTCCCCAGTAATCTGAACCTCGCGCCTCATGCGAGAGCGCCGGCAAGCCGGACGCACTCCAAACGCTGGCGCGACCAATCATGGGCCAATCGAAAATAGCGGACAATTACACATATCAACGCCGTCCTATAAAGACTCTGCTGCTCAGTTCATAGTTCGTCTTGCCCTCGCCACCCCAATTTTTTTCCGAGTTAACCGCAGCCCTCTCCGCGGAAGCCGTCGCGCGCCAGAACGAACCTTTGGCCCGGCGAACCACGTTGCGAGTTGGCGGCCCGGCGGATATTTATGTGGAACCGGCTTCGGAGGAGGATTTGTCGCGCGTGTTACAACTGGCATCCCGGCAAGCCATTCCTTTCATGTTGTTAGGGCGCGGCTCCAATTTGTTGATTCGGGACGGCGGCATCCGGGGAATGGTGATCTGTTTGGCGCACGCAAATTTCAGTCGCATCGAGATCAAGGAAACGCAACTGCACTGCGGCGCGGGGGCCCGACTGAAGAACGTGGCCATCGAAGCCCGTCGGCACCATCTCTCGGGGGTGGAGTTTCTGGAGGGCATTCCCGGCACCGTCGGTGGGGCGTTGCGGATGAATGCCGGAGCGATGGGCTCCTGGACGTTTAACGTGGTCGAGCGCGTCCGGATCATGGACCAAGCGGGCGAGGTTTCCGAACGCCTCCGGAGCGAGGTCACGGTCGAGTATCGGCGTTGTCCCCTATTCGTGGACCATATCGCGTTGGGCGCCGTGCTCAAAGGTGAACCGGCGTCGGCGGAACTGGTTTCTGAGCGGATGAACCGATTCAGTCAAAAACGCTGGGATTCGCAGCCCGCCGCGCCGAGTGCCGGCTGCATTTTTAAAAATCCAGTGACCATCCCTGCCGGCAAATTGATCGATGAACTGGGGCTGAAAGGCGCCCGCGTGGGGGGGGCGGTGGTTTCGGCCGAACACGGCAATTTCATTGTGAATGAAGGCAACGCCACCGCACAGGATGTGTTGAACCTGATCGAGCGCCTTAGGCAAAAGGCAAAAGTCGAGCGGGGCGTTGACTTGGAAACGGAAGTGGAAATTTTAGGAGAACCGTGATGTGGTCCCACGTGGACCGTTCGCGGATTATCGTGCAGTAAGTCTATGAACATCACGGTCATGTTGGGTGGACCCTCCGCCGAGCGCGAAGTGTCATTACGTTCTGGCGCGTCGGTGGCCCAAGCCCTGCGTTCGTTGGGACACCAAGTCAACGAGCTTGACCCGCAGCAGCCGGATTGGATTTTAGCCGCGGGAACGGAGGTCGTGTTCCTGGCGCTCCACGGCACCTACGGCGAGGACGGTGCCGTGCAACAACGTCTCGAAGAGCTCAAGGTGCCGTACACCGGCTGTGGTCCGGAAGCCAGCCGCATTGCCTTTGACAAGGTGCTCACCAAAGAACGTTGCGTGGCAGCGGGGGTGCCCACGGCAAAATACGTGGTGGTCGATGATGCCGCGTCTGACTGGCCAACCGGTTGGCAACCGCCGGTCGTGCTCAAGCCGGTGTGCCAGGGATCAAGCGTCGGACTGGAATTTGTCGAGCAACCGGGTGAATGGAACGCGGCGTTGGCGCGGGCCATGCAATTCGATCGTGCGGTCCTGGTCGAGGAAAAGGTTGTGGGTCGGGAATTAACCGTCGGCATTCTCGCGGGACGCGCGTTGCCGCTGGTCGAGGTGCGCCCGAAACAAGGCTCCTACGATTACACCAACAAATACACCGTGGGCGCCACGGAATATTTATGTCCCGCGCCTTTTGATGACGCCGCCACGGCGAACATCCAGCGAGTGGGTCTGGCTGCCTTCGAGGCGGTGGGCGGCGGTGATTACGCACGGGTGGATGTGATGGTCCGCGCCAACGGCGAACCGCTGATGCTCGAAGTGAACACCTTGCCCGGCATGACTGAAACCAGTCTGCTGCCCAAAGCCGCTGCCGCTGCGGGGATCGGTTACGAGCAATTGTGTCAGCAGATGATCGATCTGGCCCTGACCCGCGCCGGACGAAAGAAACCATAGAAATCCGAAGGCCGAAAAACCACGGTCCAATATACGCGGCCTGGCCGTAATTCGATCCAGGTAGGGCGAGACTCCGTCGAGCCCTGACATCCCCGAAGCACCGTCATTCATTACGTGATGAAGAATGGGAAATCCTTGGCGGTCGAATATACCAACGCCCCCGGCTTTCCGCGGTTTCGGTTCTTGGTATTCGAAACCGATGAGGGAAAATCAGGGCTCGACGGAGTCTCACCCCACCGTCTGATGCTGCTTCAGTTCTCGCACTCTTGATCTCCTTAACCACTCCGCCCCATGTTCAATCGCAAACCCAAAAACCGGCGCTTCGAGCGCAAGCACGTGCTGGATGTCAAAGTCAGCTCGGCACGACGGCGGCAGATTTGGTTTCGGCGCCTGGCCATGCTGCTGATGGTGGTTTTTATGGGGGCGCTTGGCTTGTTCGTGGTTGGCCGGGGCGGCGATTACGTGTTGGAAAAGTTGGTCTATACCAATCCGGCGTTTGCCATTCACAACGTGGACATCGAAACCGACGGCGTGTTGTCGCTCGATCAATTGCGCGCCTGGGCGGGGGTGCGATTGCGCTCCAATTTGATGAAGCTGGACTTGGGCCGCATCAAGCGCGACCTCGAGTTGGTGCCGGTGATCGAGTCCGCGGCGGTCGAGCGTATATTGCCGCACACCTTGCGGATTCGAGTTACCGAACGAGAAGCGGTGGCGCAGGTTTTCCTGCCGCCGTATTTGAATCCCGATCCGAATCACCCGGTGGTGTACACCCTGGATGCCAAAGGCTGTTTCATGTTCCCCGTTGAAGGGCCGCAACGCGCGATTCCCACCGCGACCAACGCGCACTTGCCGGCGCTGGTCGGCCTTCCGGTGTCCGAACTGCGCCCGGGACGACAGACAGGAATGCCCCAAGTGCAGGCCGCGTTGCGGTTGATCCAGGCGTTCAAACAATCGCCCATGGCGGGGCGCGTGGAATTGCGGCAGATCAATTTGAGTGAGCCGTTTATTCTCAAAGTCCTGACGGATCAAAACAGCACGATTGTGTTCAGCCTCCAGAAACCGGAATTCCAACTGCACCGCTGGACGGCCATCTACGAACATGGCTTGCGCCTGGGCAAGCAGGTGGCTTGGATGGACCTGTCGGTGGCCAACAATGTGCCGGTCCGCTGGCAGGAACCGCCGGCCGCTACGCCCATGAATTCGAAGTATAACCCGCGATCAACCTTCACCAAAAAACATGTTTGATTCCTCCTCCATTATCGTTGGGCTTGAAATCGGCACCTCCAAAGTCTGCGCCATGGTGGGCGAGGCTGGCGCCGGCGGCGGCCTGAACATTATCGGCGTGGGCCAGGCTCGCTCGCGCGGCGTCCGCAAAGGCGAAATTGCCGATGCCTCGAAGGCCGTCGAGGACGTGCGCAATGCCATCGTCGATGCCGAAACCAAGGCCGACATTGAAATCCGCAGCGTGTACCTGGGCGTCACCGGCGGGCACATTCGCGGCTTTACCAATCGCGGCTTGCACCCGGTGGTGTCGGCGGATCGCGAGATTTCCGACGACGACGTGGCGGATGTCATCAAGAACGCCAAGGTGATGAACCTGCCGTCGGAGAACACGCCGCTGCACGCCATCCGCCAACATTTTTTGGTGGATGGCCAACCCGGCGTCATTGATCCGGTGGGGATGTTGGGAGCCCGGTTGGAAGTGGATATGCACGTGGTTCACGGCAACGCCAATCGCCTGCAAAATCCCATCCGGCTGATCAAAGGCTTGCAGTTGGAAGTGGAAGACGTGGCGTTCAACGGGTTGTCCTCGGCCCTGGCGTTGTTAACGCACGATCAAAAGCAAATGGGTGCCCTGGTCATCGACATTGGCGGCGGCACCACGGAATACGTCGTTTATAGCGGCGGCATTATCCGGCACACCGGCATTCTGGCCGTGGGCGGCGATCATATTTCCAACGACTTGGCGTATGGGCTCAAAGTGCCGTTGGGCCGGGCCGAAGATCTGAAAGTCAAATACGGCTCGGCCTTCGTTACTGAAGCTGACCGCGGGCAAACCGTCACGTTGACCAATGAATTGGGCCTGCAGGTCAAAACGATCAACCTGGAGCACTTGCGCCGGATCATGGCATTGCGGATCGAGGAAATCTTCGAAATCATTGCCGATGAATTGAGCCAGGCCGGGTTGTTGAACTACTTGTGCGCGGGCGTGTTTATTTGCGGGGGCGGCGCCCGGATTGCCGGAGTGGACAAACTGGCGGCGCGGGTCTTCGACATTCCGGCTACGCTCGGGAAAGCGGCTTTTATCAGTGGGGTAAAGTCCACCCTCGATCAGCCGGAATTTGCCGCGGCCATTGGCTTGGTGAAATATGGTTCGGCGCAGCAGAAACGGCGGGCCGGTGGCGGCTTCATGCAGACCATCCGGCAACGGGTTCAGGGAATGCTGCGTCGGCCTTGAACGTTCTCAGTATTTGACCCCTCATTGTTATGATCCAAAACTTCGAAACCACTTCCGAAGAGCAAACCCTCAACCAGCAAATCGCCATCAAAGTGCTCGGGGTCGGCGATGCCGGCTGCAACGTGGTCAGCCATTTGGCGCGCGAATCTCTGGACGGCGTCAGCTTTGCCGGGATGAACACCAACGCCCGCACGTTGGCGTTGTCGGCGCTGGATGCGCAATTGAGTCTCGGCGCGAAAATGATGCGCGGCCTGGGCACGGGCGGCGATCCCGAACGGGGCCGCGCGGCCGCCGAGGTGGATTTGGCGCGCATTCGCGAGTTGTGTGCCGGGGCGGATATTCTGTTTCTGGTGACCGGTCTGGGCGGCGGTACCGGCACGGGGGCAAGTCCCGTTGTCGCCCGGGCCGCGCGCGAGATGGGGGCGTTGGTGTTGGCGGTGGTGATCCTGCCGTTCGAGTGCGAGGGCCTGCGGCGCGAGCGCCAGGCGCAGGCAGGTTTGCACGAACTCAAGAAAGCCGCCGACGGGGTGATCTGCGTGCCCAACCAAAAGGTGTTCAAACTGATCAATGAGAACACCAGCTTGGTTGAAGCGTTTGCGCTGACCAACGACTTGGTCGCGCAAGGCGTGCGCGGGATATGGCGGCTGTTGTCCAAACCCGGCTTGATCAACGCGGATTTCGCTGATCTGTGCGCGGTGACCCAAGGCAAACACGCCGAAAGCGCCCTGGCCGCGGTGGAAGCGCACGGGGAACATCGCGTGCGTGAACTGGTGGAAAAACTGCTGGAGCACCCCTTGCTTGAAAACGGCCAGGCCTTGACCGAGGCCGCGGGCGTACTGGTGAGCATTGTTGGCGGACCCGGATTGACATTGGCCGAGGTGGACCGGCTCATGGACCAGATCAACCGCCAGGCCGACAACGCGCAAATCATCATGGGGGCGGCGATTGATGAGGAATTGGGCGACCGGTTGCAGGTTACCTTGGTGGCTGCCCACCAGGCTCCGGTGGCCGAGGAATGCCGCTGGCAGGAACCGCCCAATGGCGCTTCCGCGCTGGCGCCGGAATTGCACACTCAACTGGTCGAGCCTTTGTTCTCCCCGCGGACGGTATCGTCGCGGTTTATCCCTCCGCCGCCCGAATTGACGCCCGAACAGACCGAGCAGCTATGGAGTCAGCAAAAGGGCCGTGGTCGCCAGCGTCAAAGCAAGTCCCGCCTGCGCCAGGGACAGTTGCCGCTCGAAATCATGTCCAAGGGCCGGTTCGAGAAAAGTGAACCCACCATTCACCGCGGCCAGGATTTGGATGTGCCGACGTATGTCCGCCGCGGGATTGCTTTGAATTGACGGGCTACCTGAAAAAGGTCGTGCCACGGACGTCTAAACCGTAAGGGAACGCCCCGGGTTTCACGGGATGAAAGCGCACCAATTCTAATCTCCACCATCATCTCAGTAACACTGTTTCAGCACTGCGTGTGCGTAACCTCCAGAAGACGATGAAAGCCACCAAAACCAAACCGCAACCCCTTTCACGGCGCTGCGTGTTCTCGATGACGCAAGCGCGCCGGTCGGCCGAAGACCCCTGTCGGTTAGGATTTTTCAAGCGTCGGGCCTGGTTGCATCGCTCGCAACAAAGTTGGAGCCCCACCGCAACTTTCGGCCGCCTCGTCTGTTTATATCCCTCGAACTCGTTGGTCGAGCCGGACCGAAAATGAGCTCGGGTTGGCAGAGCCCGGGAGTGCGAACCTTGCTCGGTTCGTGCTCCCACAACCCCGAACTCGAGCGATAATTTCTTCAGGGGGAGGAAAACTGAGAATCAAGGCTCGCGAGGCACGGCAGGTGAACATGCTTCCTCAAGAAGCGGGTAAAAACCACTGGATACCTCCCACGTACCAGTCCCTCTACTGAGATCGGGTATCCTGCCTCGCGAGCCATTCCCTTCGTTGGCGTTTCACATTGTTTACCACTTGCGGGCGGAGCCATGTACGTTTTTGACTTTCCTGCCAAGTCGCCCTCGCCATTGGCGGATTCACTTGGCATAATCCCCGGCAATGGGCCTCGTTGAGTTCCTGATTTTGGGCGGAGTAATGGTTTGTGCGGGGGCAAGTTTCTTTTTTGCCCTGGCCGAATCGAGCTTGTTTGTCTTGGGCCGATGGCGCGCCCGGCAACTCGCCGAACAGAATCCGCGGCAAGGCGACTTGATTGTGCGGCTGCTGGAAAAACCCTCGGAATTGCTGGCGACCATTTCGCTGGGGAACACCCTGGCTAATGGCAGCATGGTGGCGCTCGTGCTGTTGCCGGCGTTGATCGAAGGTTGGCCGCTGAGCCGGCTGTTGGCGGGAACGTTTCTGCTGATTTTGGTCGGTTGCGAGGTCGTGCCCAAAACGCTGGCCGTGCGTGCGCCGGACCGCTGGGCGTTGCGGGTGGCGCCCTGGGTGGCGCGCATCCAAGGTGGCAGCGGTCCCTTTCAGCATCTCGTGCAGAAGCTGAACGATCGGCTGCTCAAAATCTTTGTGCGGAAATCGGTCCGGCCGGCAGCCGCGCTGGCCGACGAGGAATACCAGGAATTGCTGGACCTGGCCTACCAACAAGGAGCGCTGGCCCAGTCCGAAAAGGAAATCATTCTCAATATTGTCAACCTGGACCAGCGCACCGCCCAGGACGTGATGAAGCCCCTCTCGCGCATGGATTTGATCTCCGACGATCTGCCCATGGAGGAAATGGTCGGGGCAGCCCGAACCTACAAGCGTCGCCGCCTGCCCATTTATGATGAAACGCCGGACACCATCGTCGGCCTGTTGAACACCCAGGCGTTGTTGCTGAATCCGGAAATGGACCTCGAGCAAGTCATTGAATTTCCGTCCTTCGTGCCGGAGAGCATGAATCTGCTGCAATTGCTCAACAGCCTCCAGAAACAGCGGCGCGGCCTGGCGATCGTGTTGGATGAATTTGGCGGTACCGCCGGCGTGGTCACCATGGCCGATATTTTGGAAGCCGTGGTCGGCAAGATTCGGGACGAAGGCGAACCAACCGGTTTCGTCATGGAGAAGCTGGGGCCCGGGCGCTGGCGCGTGAACGGCACCGCGTGGATTGAGGATTTTCGACGGGAATATCCGGCCCTGGGGGAGACGCCCGACGTGGATACCATGGGCGGACTGGTCGTGGCGTTGATGGAAATTGTGCCGTCGGCGGGGTCGTCCGTGTCGTTTCGCGGACTGCGGCTCACCGCGCAGACGGTAACCCCCCGGCGCGTGCGGGAAGTGTTGGTGGAAGTGCTCGGCAAGAAATAAGATGATACCGTTTTCCCGCCGCTACTGATTCACCCTGAATACATGCAGAACCTGTTGTTCATTGCGTTTTTAGTCAGCCTCATGATCGGCTTCTTGATGTCCGGCATGGAAGCCGGCGTCTTTGCCTTGAGCCGGTTGCGGATTCGTCATCAAATGCGCGCGGGCAATCCCCGGGCCAAGATTCTGTATCATTTTTTGGAGAATCCGGAGGATTTTCTTTGGACCATTCTGGTCGGCAACACGGTGGCGAATTTCGTGGTGGTGAGCATCGGCGTCATCGGCTTGTTCAGCTGGCTGGGATCCTGGCCGGCGGCGCTGCTGGCGGCACTATTGCTGGCGGGCGTTGGGTTTTATTCCTTCAGCGAGCTGTTCCCTAAAATGCTGTTCCGGCTGTATCCGAACCGGCTGTGTTTGTGGATGGCTTTGCCGTTCCGCCTGGTTCATCTGGTGCTGCGCCCGTTGGTGCTGCCCATGGCTTGGTTGGCCAATCACTTGGTGGTTTGGTTCGGTGGACGGAAGTTCACCGGGCGTTTGTTCGGCGACCGCAAGGAACTGCGCTACGTGATTCAGGAATCCGCCCAGGACATGAGTCTGGAGGAACGGGCCATGATCAAACGGGTGCTGACCCTCCAAAACCTCACCTTGCGCCAGATCGCAGTGCCGATGGCCAAGGTCGCTTCCGCTCCGGCGCAAACCCCGGTGCGCGAACTAATGCAGCTTTGTCGGGAACGCGGATTCAGCCGGTTGCCGGTTTGGAGTCAGGATCCGCGCAGCCAACGCATCGTGGGCCTGGTGAACATCAATCGCTTGTTGTTCCAACCGGATTTGGATCCGGAAAAAGTGGCCGCCGATTTTGTGAAACCCGCCTTGTTCCTCGACGCCGATTTGCGGATCGAAGTGGCTTTGCGCCAAATGCAACGCACCGGCCAGCGCCTGGCCATCGTTGTCGAACGCGATTTGGCGGAACTGGGTGTCGTCAGTCTGCAGGACATCTTGAAAGTGATTTTCGGCGAGGTGGCTTTCTAGCGCTATGGATCCCGAACCCACCACCATTGTCCTGAAAATCCTGGCGGTCCTGGCGCTGGTGCTGATCAACGGCTTTTTTGTGATGGCGGAATTCGCCCTCGTCAAAGTCCGCGAGACGCAGCTTGAGCCGTTGATTGCGCAAGGCCAGCGCCGGGCCAAAGCCGTGCGGAGCGTGTTGGGCAGCTTGGACCACTATTTGAGCGCCGCGCAAGTGGGCATCACCATTGCCAGCCTGGCGTTGGGATGGGTGGGGGAACCGGTGTTCGCCACATTGCTGCGGCCGTTGATGGAATGGTTGCACATCGACTCGGAGAGTATGCAGCACACGATTGCGTTTGTGGTCGGTTTCTCCGCGATCACGTTCCTGCACATCACGGCCGGCGAGCAGGCGCCGAAATGGCTGGCCATCCAGAAGCCATTGTCGGCTGCCTTGTGGGTGGCTTATCCGCTGGTCTGGTTTTGCCGCATCGCCTATCCCTTTATCTGGATCATCAACCAATCCTCGTTGTGGTTGTTGCGCCGCATGGGGATCAATCCCGCCGGCGAACACGAAATGGTCCAGTCGGCCGAAGAGTTACGCCTGATGTTCGCGGCCATGCAAAAACGTCTGGGCGGTACGCCGCTGGGCAAAGAGATCGTGTTGAACGCGCTGGATTTGCACTTGCGCGTGGTTTTGGAAGTAATGCGTCCTCGCCAGGAGATCGTGGCCCTCAACACCCAGGCCAGTCTTACCGAATGCCTGGAGGTGGCGGAGAAAACCCGTTTCTCCCGCTTTCCCCTGTGCGAGGACGGCGACCCGGACAAGACTCTGGGGGTGGTTCACATGAAGGATTTGTACGCCATGCGGTTCCGGGCGAAGACGGGCGCGGACTTGCAGGCGGTGATGAAAGGATTGGTCTATTTCCCGGAGACAGCGCGGCTGGAAAAAGTGCTCCAAGCGTTGCTCGAACGGAAACTGCACCTGGCGGTGGTGGTCGATGAATACGGCGGCACCGTGGGATTAATTACGCTGGAAAACATCCTCGAGGAATTGGTGGGCCAAATTCAGGATGAGTTTGACACCGAGAAGCCGATGTTGGTGCAGACCTCGCCCGACTCCTGGGACGTGCTGGGATCGTTGCCGATGCATCATCTGGCCGAATTGGTGGACGAGCCATTGGAAGTCGAGGGCATCTCGACCGTGAGCGGCTGGGTGACGCACCAGTTGGGTGGTTTTCCCAAAGTGGGCGACCAACTCACCTTGCGCCACTTCACTTTGCGGGTCGAGGAAACTGAAGCCCGACGTGTAGCCCGCATGCAGTTGACACGCCTGCCCGCACCCGAACCGGAAGCAAACTCGATTTGAATCTGATACGACGGAGGGTTGCGGGAACCTTCGGCAATCGTTGGCCGTGGCGCCAACTGCGCAGCAGAATCTAGGCAGTTGATTAAGGGGAGCGCGCCCGCCCCGGTTGGCTTGGCGATTGAGCAGTCACTGATTCAATCCAGCTTTCAAGTCGAGGCTAATGCGAAATTGAATTGGAGCGCGGACATTCCGGTCCGCTCGTGTAGCCCCATCCCCGCCGAGCGGACCGGAATGTCCGGGCTCCGGTTGAAGTCTCATCCTGAACGGGAATTGGAATGAACAGCGAGCGATTCGGGGTGTTCGATTAGGGACTGGCGAGGCGCCAACCACAGCGCCCGGGGCGGGCGCGTTCCCCTTTCTAACGGAATCGTTTCAGCTCAGTGCGGCTTCGGCAGATGCTCGCTGACCATTGAGCGTTCTTCCTTCAACTCATTCACGGACGCGTCGATCTTGGCGCGGCTGAAATCGTTGAGCGGCACGTCCTGGACGACCTCCCATTTTTGGCCGTCGCTGCGGATCGGGAAGGAACTGATCAGGCCTTTCTCCACTTGGTAGCTGCCGTCCGAACAGATCGCGACACTGTGCCAGTCGCCGGTCGGCGTGGGCGTGATCAGCGTGCGGACGGTATCCACGACGGCATTGGCGGCGCTGGCGGCACTGGAGGCGCCGCGCGCTTTGATGATGGCCGCGCCGCGCTGTTGCACCGTGGCGAGGAAATCTTTCTCCAGCCATTCGCGGTGCCCGATGACTTCCGGGACCGGGCGGCCCTGGATTTTCGCGTTGAAAAAGTCGGGATACATCGTGGAGCTGTGGTTGCCCCAGATGGCGAGGTTGGTGACCGCGGTCACGTCCACGCTGGCCTTCTTGGCAAGCTGCGTCTTGGCGCGGTTTTCGTCCAGGCGCGTCATGGCGAAGAACCGGTCGCGCGGCACATCGGGCGCGTTGTTCATGGCAATGAGGCAGTTGGTGTTGCACGGATTGCCCACCACCAGCACGCGGACGTCCTCGGCGGCGTTTTTCTCGATGGCCTGGCCCTGGCCGACGAAGATTTTGCCGTTGATGCCCAGCAGATCCTTCCGTTCCATGCCTTGTTTGCGGGGCACGCTGCCGACGAGCAACGCCCAGTTCACGCCGCGAAAACCTTCGTCCAGGCTGGCCGTCGGCACAATGCCTTTGAGCAGCGGGAAGGCGCAATCGTCCAGTTCCATGACCACGCCCTGAAGCGCGGGCAGGGCGGGTTCGATCTCGATCAGGTGCAGGATGACTGGTTGGTCCGGGCCAAACATCGCGCCGGAAGCAATGCGGAACAACAAGGCGTAACCGATTTGTCCGGCCGCGCCGGTGACGGCCACTCGAATAGGTGTCTTACTCATAAAGTTGATTAGTTAAGCGGGCGCAGTATAGGGAGTCCGGTTTTGCCAAGGCAAGCGGCAATCGCGGAGAGGACCTGGATCGGGTCGCACTAACCTCCGCAGGCCGAAGTGAAATTGGAAAGCCATCCGGGATCCGAAATCCAAGGCCCGAACAGAATTCGAAGTGATGCGTCCACCTGCTGGGCATTTGGGCGCGCCATCGATGCCGCCCGCAAAAACAAAATCAATCGGAACGTATCATGTTCGCTCTCGACCTCCTCGTTGCGCACCGGGTCGCGCTGGCCAGATTGTGAACCTGTCACTTTGTCTTTGTTGTCACTTTGTTCACTTAGGACACCGTTCTCACTTTGTCTTTGTTTCATCTGTTTTGTGTCACTTTGTTCAGACCCGCTTCCTGCGGCAGGCGGTTGCCCTTGAGTTGGTTTACTTCGTTACTGGAGTACTGACTTATTATTACGCCGAACGGCTGAACTGGTTCTGATTTCTACCGATGACCTCAACATGGCGGCTCCGGGAGCGACCTAGGAAACAGATTTCCTCCCCGACTGGATGTCCATTTGACGACCGGCTGTTTTGGTCTGTTGCGGCGAATGACAAGCAGGGATTGCCGCCGCAAACAGAATCCCGCAGCCGGGATCACGGATCGAATGTACTATGGTTGTTAATACGAATATCACGGCCCAGGGAGCCGCTCGCCTCCTGGGCGATGCGTCCCAGCGACTGTCTAAATCCCTGGCTCGGCTTTCTTCCGGCTCGAGAATTGTCTCGCCCGAAGACGATGCCGCGGGACTGGCAGTCTCAATGCGCTTTCAAGCACAGATCAATCGAACTTCTGCCTCGATGCACAATCTTGGCAATGCGATTTCATTCAACCAGACACAGGATGGTTACATGCAAAAGATCGGCGCGGCGCTGGATCGGATGAGCGAACTGGCCATTCTGGCGCAGGATGTCACCAAGACCGATAACGATCGCGGATTATACAACCAGGAATTCCAGACGCTGGCCAGTTATGTCACCGACGTTGTTGCCAAGGACTTCAACGGCGTGAGTCTGTTTAGCAGCAGCGCGCTGAACGTGACGAGCGATGCCGACGGCGGCACGGTCGAGATGCAAGGGATCGAAGCGGAATTACCTCGCCGAGGCGACCACCCCGAGCGCACCGGTCCCGCCACCGCCAACCACTACCTTGGCAGAGTTGATCCCCGGCTTCACCCTCGGTGGTTATCAGTACGACCGGGCTCGCTAGACGACCTTAGCGATGGAGGTTTTGCTGCGCAGTCGCTAAGCTGGTTCGTATCTACCTTGGACTTCGCCCTGGCAAACGCCGGCGGCGGGAGCGCGAGCTACGATTCTGGAACGGGAGAGCTCTCCGTAACTCTGGGGGCGGATCAGATCCTGTATACCCAATCCGGCGATGATGTCTTTTCCGGGCTTGGATTTTCGCCGTCGGATTTGGATAACACAGGAGGTGGTTCGCCCAAGACGGTGAGTGTGACATTGAGCATCCCTGGGCCTTCTACCCCGTCTGATGCTCCGGACATCAGCACGCTTGAAGGCGCGGCTTCGGCGCTGACCACCGTGAAATCGGCGATCAACCAATTGGCCACCGACCGCGCCACCGTCGGCGCAAACATCGCGCGCCTGAGCCTGACTTCGGAACAATTGGGCACGCTCAAGGACAATCTTACCGCCGCCAACAGCCGCATCAAGGACGTGGACGTGGCCCAGGAGAGCACCGAATTCGCACGCTACAACATCCTGGTTCAGGCTGGCACCGCCATGCTGTCCCAGGCGAACACCGTCCCCCAATCCGTCTTGCGGCTTTTGGGTTGAAGTTGAACCGCGTGGTTACCGCTCTTGTCCGAGTCCAAACGGTACGGATTGACATCGGAAGCGAGCGATTGCAAAAACTCGTGGCTTGGTGTCGGCCTCATGGATGCCGGGCAGGTCAGCCCACGGGTTGGAGTATCCGGATCAAAGTCAGCGCTTCCACCACTTCAGAATCTGATTCAATCGATGCAGGCGCAAATCGGGCGGACCGGTTCGGCTCAATCCATGACTGCGGTTGGTCGGGTAACGCACAAATCGCGTCGGCACGTTGTTCAGCTTCAGCACGGTGAACACTTGCTCCCCTTGCTCGATGTGGCAGCGCAGGTCAGCTTCGCTGTGGATGATCAGGGTGGGCGTCCGGCATTGGCCGGCGGGCCGGCTTCACTTGGGAAAATGACTTTCCAAACCGAAGCGATGGCGAGAACTGGAAGGGCATGTCGGTAAGGCTCCGACCTTTCCGGTTTGGAAGACCGCCGTCTGGCGGCGGCTCTCAGAGCCTGTTTTAAAATTGGGCGAGGTCCTGCGGCGAGGGATTTTGGACGCGGGCGAGCCAACGGAACAACTCTACAACTTTGGAGCCGTCCGGCGCGACCCGCGCGAACGGGTCGTCAGCGTCGCCTATTACGCGCTGGTCAAATTGGCGGATTTCGAAACCAAAGCCGCCACCGACGCGGCCGACGCCAAATGGTTTCCGATCACGAAAGTGCCCAAGCTCGCCTTTGATCATGCGGACATCTTCGCGACCGCACTGGCCCGACTCAAAGGCAAGGTGCGCTTTCAGCCGATCGGTTTCGAACCCTGCCGCCAAAGTTCACCCTGTCCCAACTCCAACACCTTTACGAAACGATCCTGGAAACCGATTTAGACAAGCGCAACTTCCGCAAAAAGCTCCTGAACTTCGGCCTGCTCGTACCGCTAAACGAAACCCAAATGATCGGCCGTCACCGCCCGGCCCAGTTGTTCCGCTTCAATGCGGACAAATACGAAAAGCTCAAACGAACAGGATTCAATTTTGAACTATGAGCCGCGACCAGAGAGCGAATGAGCCAATGATCTCAAATCCAACAGCCAAACGACCGCCTGGCGGATCATTATTGCTGTCAGCATTCTGACATTGGCGACAATTATGGGATACTGGTTCTGGAACCCCGGTCTGGATATTCGCGACGGGCGCCATGATCGTGGCCGAAACGCGATCTGGCTCGCTCATGGATGGTTGGGTGGCGATGAATGGTTCACTCGCTACGGGAAGACCAATGAATTCGAGCGCTATCGCAATCCCAGCCGGATTCGTGAACTGGCGACGAAATTGCGGCGCCATCACATCACCAATGTGTTTCCGCATCTCTGCCCGGCAAACGTGGATGGCAGCCTCCCGCCGGTCAACGCGGCTCAAGTCGAACGATTCCTCAACGAATTTGAATGAATTCGAGTAATTCCATGGATTGGCGGCCCCAATGGAGCCAGTGTGCGCCTCCAGGATGCCGTTTGGCACCGCGCCTTCACCGACAGCATGAAAGAGTTTGGGCTAGTCGGCGGTAAAATTCCTTTTGGGCGTCGTTAAGGCTCTGCGTATTCAGCGAGCGATACGTGGGTTCCCCCAGAATCGAGGGACGTTCATAGAACATCGGTGTTCCCAGATGCCGTCGGCGGCTCGTCGCCGGGTTTTGGGGTGTTGATCTGGGGATGGATCGGTGGGCGGGGTGGCCCGTTCGGTCGTGCGTTTTGTCTTCATGGTGTCGGGGCGACACCACGCTCGGTGCATCTGATGTCAGTGTATAAGAAACGTATAAGTCATCAGATGTCGTGTTGAGTGGGAACTCAGAAGCCTTCCGTAACTCGTTGGTATTCGAGCAAGTTAGTGGTCGGGGCGGTGAGATTCGAACTCACGACCTTCTGAACCCCATTCAGACGCGCTAGCCAGGCTACGCTACGCCCCGACGATTTTGCTCGGCTTGAAAGCCAAATTCCCGAGTAGTCTAACGGCCGATCACCGGATTTCAACAACTTTTAACGCCTTGGCGATTATTCGGTGGTGGTCCACAGCATTGCTTCGATGCGCGGGGACCTTTATTCGAGGACTTTGATAACGATGGCCGTGACGTCGTCGTCTTGAGGTCTGTCTTTCGAGAAGTTCCGAACCGCATTGTACAGCAGTTTCACGATGGCCTGCGCGGGTTGGTCTCGATTGGTTCGCACCAGATCCAGCGTACGTTCAATGCCGAACATCTGATTCTCGGCGGTCATGCTCTCCTCAATGCCATCGGTGGACAACAACAGAATATCGCCGGCGGCCAGATGAATCTCCTCTGAGGTGCGGTACGTGGTGCGCGGGTGCAATCCCAGTGGCATACCGCTGCGGGGCATCTTGCGTTTTACGTGGCCATCGGCATCCAGCAAATAGGCGGGTGGATGACCGGCATTGGCGAACGTCAGCGACCGGGTTTCCGGATCGAGACGCGCCAGGAACAACGTGACATACCGCTCGTGGCCCACGTCTTCGGCCAACACGACATTGGCGAGCGTAAGAATTTCTCCGACATCGTCGCGGCGGGTGCTGAGCAAATGCAAGTAGGCTCTCGTTTCGGCCATCAACATGGCGGGGCCGACTCCGTGTCCGGTCACGTCGCCAACCACAATCCCCAGACGACCGTGGAGCATGGGCAGGTAATCGAAGTAATCCCCGCCGGTGGCCTCCGTCGGATAGGAGGCCCCGCCGATGTCGAAGCCTTTCAACGCCGGGGCGTGCTTGGGAAACAACCGTTGTTGGATTTCGCGGGCGACGCGAAATTGTTCTTCATTGTCCCGCAGGGCCCGCTCCGCCCGTTTGCGCTCGGTGATGTCACGAATGAAGCCCACAAAGCGCCGCTCGCCGTCCATGGTCATGTCGCTGTAACTGACCTCCACCGGAATTTGGGCGCCGTCCTTGCGCAGGCCAATGGTTTCGGTGGCGCGCCAATTCATTCGTTTAATGCCCGTCTGGAGGTAGCGGGTGATCCCGCCCAGATGGTTCCCGCGCAATTCCGGTGGTTGCAGAACCGTGAGATTCTTCCCGATAATTTCCTCCGGCGTATAACCAAACACGTCTTTAACCGCCGGATTGGCAAACAGGATTTTGCCGTCCCGATTCATTAGAATGACGGCGTCCGGGCACGTTTCCCACAGCAGGCGGTAGCGTTTTTCACTTTCGTGCAGGGCGATCTTGGCTTCCCGTTGGCTGGCCCGGATGGCGGCTTCGCGCAGCTCACGTTCCACGGCGGGCGCCAGGCGGTTCAAGTTGCCTTTCATCAAGTAATCGTGAGCGCCTGCTTTCATGGCCTCCACGGCGACATCTTCGCCGATGCCCCCGGAAACAATGACGAAGGGCAAATCGAGTTGGCTGTCCTGCGCGATCTTCAATGCCGCCAGGGCGTTAAAGTCCGGCAAATTATAATCGGCGAGAATGACGTCCCACTGCTTGTTCGTCAGCGCGGCTTTCATCTGCTCACCCGTTTCCACCCGTTCAAAAGCGGGCTCATACCCTCCTTTGCGGAGGATGTTCACCATCATTTGCGCATCAAACTCCGAATCTTCGACAATCAGCGCACGTAAAGCAGTCTTCATAGTTGACATGTGATTCCGGGGCCGCCAAGCCATCCCGCCGTCCACACCAGTTACTTTTTGAGTGTAACTGAAAATCCCCGGCGTGCCAGTGGATTTGATTGGTGCGGTTGGGTTTGAACGCAGCCGCTTAGCGGTGTTTGCTTTGCCCTCCCAGCGCGAAATAAAATCCAAAGCTGCCCCCCAGCAGAATCATAATCAAGGTGAGGGTGCGAAGCTGATGCAGGTGTGTGAGGAAATAGCTCAGGCTGTCGTCGGCCAGGAAAGGAAAGCCACGCCATTCGGCCAGCACACCCAACGCCAGAGCCAGGAATCCGCACAATCCTGCAAACGCCCACGAGCGGTGATGGATGAGCAAACCGCCGCCAAATCCCAATAACGCACCCGGCAACGCCAGCATGTAAAAGCCCTGCCGGGCTACCCAGAGAAACACCACATAACCGAGCGCGCCTCCGGCCATCGCTCCGCCCAATCCAAGTAGAAAGTTGGCGGCGGTGTCGGGCTTGCGCAGGCGCGCGTCCATAACGGGGAAAACGGGACCGTGTTTACGGCGCCGGCGGCGCGGCGCGTTTAGCCAGGATGGCATCGACGATCTTTTGCGCCAGCTCCGGCTTTTCGACCAGCGCCAGCTGGGCAGCTTCCTTGCCCTGGCCGATCAATTCGCCATTGAATTGCATCCAGGCGCCTTTCTTTTCCACCACGCCATCGTTGATGCCGACTTCCAGGATGCTGCCTTCCTTGTTGATGCCGTGATTGTAGATGATGTCAAACTCGGCTTCGGCAAACGGCGGCGCCACCTTGTTCTTCACAACCTTGACTTTGACGTGATTGCCAACGGCGTTGCCGGACGCATCCTTGAGCGTTTCCTTGCGGCGGATGTCGATGCCGCACGCTGGCGTAAAACTTCAGCGCCTTGCCGCCCGGGCGTGGTTTCGGGATTGCCAAACATCACGCCGACTTTCTCGCGAATTTGGTTGGTGAAAATGCAGGTCGTCTTGGCCTTTGCCAGAATGGCGGTGAGCTTGCGCAGCGCCTGGCTCATCAACCGCGCCTGCATGCCCATGGTGGCCATGCCCATTTCGCCTTCCAGTTCGGCCTTGGGCACCAGCGCGGCGACGGAATCCACCACGATGACGTCCAGCGCGTTGGAGCGCGCGAGGGTTTCGCAAATGCGTCAGCGCCTCTTCGCCGCTGTCCGGCTGCGAAACCAGCAAATCGTCCAGGTTCACGCCCAGCTTTTTGGCGTAGCCGGGATCCAGCGCGTGTTCGGCGTCAATGAAGGCCGCCAGACCGCCGGCTTTTTGCGCGTTGGCAATGACGTGGAGCATGAGCGTAGTTTTGCCCGAGGATTCCGGGCCATAAATTTCCACCACCCGGCCGCGCGGAATGCCGCCCACGCCCAGCGCCAGATCCACGCCCAGCGCGCCGGTGGGGATGACTTCGATTTTGACCCGCGCGTGTTCATCGCCCAGTCGCATGATGCTGCCTTCACCGTAGGATTTGGTGATCGCTGAGATGGCGGCATCCAGATCGCGTTGGCGGGTGGCGCTGAGTTTGGCGGCCTCGGCGGCTTTCGCGTCCGGCGTTTTGGTTTCATTGTTTTTTTCGGCAGCTTTGGGTGGCATAAGTTTGTTGTCGTTTGCTTTAGCGTCCTGGTTCTCGTTGCAGGGATGGTAATAAATAAGTGGCCGGGCGAAGTCAATCCTTGGATTTCACCTGAACCCACCTTGGGCGAGGATTTCAAATTCGTCAATCGGAGCGCGGACAAGAATGTCCGTCTGCCCGGCATCAACCACAGGCGGACAGGAATGTCTGCGCTCCGACCAAGGTGGGACGCGCCTACGCCGAAGGTCGAGTCCGAATAAAGCTTTTCGATTCGATTATGAACCGTTACAACAGCGGCGTTGCCGTTAGGCACGTTGCGCCGCCGCAGTTGCGGTCCAGGAATAAGTGGCAAGTCGCGCTGGCCGCGCCGCCGCAACGCCAGTGGCCGACACGACGTTAAACAGGCAGAATCGACAACTATGGCCCGATCCAGGAACAAACCGGTAGCAACCTCTCGATCACTCCAACAGCATCGCTTCCTCAAGACGGTGGTCTTGCTGCTGGTCGTGGGAGCCATCGCGGCGCTGGTTTACCATTTCATGGAACAACAAGCAGGTCCGGACGGGGCCGGTCCAGTTCCCTCCGGGCAAACCACCACCAATGCGGCTGCTACGTCTGCCCAGGTGAATCCCGGATTTAAGAAATTGATCGGCCGCTGGCAACGCCCCGATGGCGGCTATATTTTGGACATCAAGAGTGTCGAGCCGCAAGGAACTATGGCCGCCGCCTATTACAATCCGCAGCCCATCAACGTTGCCCGGGCCGAGGCGAAAGAAGTGGATGGGGCCACGAAAGTGTTCCTCGAACTGCGCGGACCGGGCTATCCCGGCAGCACCTACACGCTGACCTATCAGCCGGAGCGTGACGAGCTTGAAGGCGTTTATTTTCAGGCGGCCATGGGGGCGTATTATGACGTGTTTTTCGTGCGGATGAAATAATCGGTTTCTGCTCAGGCCCATGGATGATTCCGCCCGCAACCATTCGCCTCCGACCGGGAGCCCGCTTCCGGCTTATCTCAAGCTTCACGAATCGGCGGGCGAATTGGAACTCGAGTTGGGCGGCGACTGGCGAAACGCAGCCCGTACGCCGGACGGTCGGGAAATTGAGCGGCGCTTCGCGGCGGATGCGAAACCACGTGTCGTCAAATTCAGCACGGCCGGCGTCACGTCCTGGGATTCCCGATTGTTGACCTTCGTGCTTCAGACCAAGGAACTCTGTGCGCAACACGGAAGCACCTTTGCGACGGAAACGCTGCCCGGTAGTTTGCGGAAGTTGATCGCACTGGCCGAGGCCGTTCCCGAAACCAAGGATGCGCGCCGGCAAGTCCGCAAGGTTGGTTTGGTGGCGCGCTTTGGCGAAGGAGGCTTGACGTTGTGGAATGCCGGCAAAGACATTTTGACCTTTCTGGGGCAGTGCGCGCTGGCGTTTCTCCAACTCCTGCGCGGCAAAGCCCGGTTCCGGTGGTCGGATGCCTTGGTGGTCATGCAAGAAACCGGGGCCGAGGCGTTGCCCATCGTCATGCTGATCAACCTGCTCGTCGGCTTGATCCTCGGCTTCGTGGGAACCGTGCAGTTGGCGGGTTTCGGTGCGGTGATTTACGTGGCGGATCTGGTCGGCATCGCCATGGTGCGGGAAATGGGCTGCATGATGACCGGCATCATTATGTCCGGCCGCACCGGCGCCGCCTTTGCCGCGCAACTGGGCACCATGAAGGTGAATGAAGAAATCGATGCCTTCCGCGTCCTGGGCATTTCCCCAATTGAATTCCTGGTGCTGCCCCGCATGGTGGCATTGTTTCTGATGATGCCGTTGCTCTGTGGGTTCGCCGATCTCATGGGCATTCTCGGCGGCCTGCTGGTGACCGTGGCCATGCACGGCCTTTCCGTGCGCGAATACTGGCATGAAACCGTGGCCGCCATCTCCATGACCAACTTCGTTTTGGGGATCGTGAAAGGATCGTTCTTTGGGCTGTTGATCGCCGTGACCGGATGCTTGCGGGGGGTGCAATGCGGTTCGACCGCGGCCGCCGTGGGCCGGGCCGCCACGTCCGCGGTGGTCCTGGGAATCACCTCCATCATCGTCGCCGACGCCGTGTTTGCGGTGCTGTGTAATGTCCTGGGGATTTAAGCATGACCGTTTCCCAACCCAAGATTGAGATTCGCGACCTGGAGATGGCTTATGGCTCGTTTGTGGTCATGCGCAACGTTCACGCCATCGTTCAGCCCGGCGAAATTTTTGTCATCATGGGTGGCAGCGGTTGCGGCAAAAGCACGTTGCTGCGGCACCTGATTGGGCTCCAGGAACCGGTGCGCGGCGACATTCGGTATGACGGTCACAGTTTCACCGCCGCTGATCCGGCCACACGGGAAACGCTGCTGCGCCGGTTTGGCGTGCTCTTTCAGGCCGGGGCGCTGTGGAGTTCGATGACCCTGGCGGAAAACGTCGCGTTGCCATTGAGCGAATACACCGGCTATTCGCGGGCGGAAGTGGCGGCCATCGTGCGGGTGAAGCTGGCCCTGGTGGGCTTGAAAGGTTTCGACGATTTTTACCCGGCGCAACTTTCGGGCGGCATGCGCAAACGTGCCGCCCTGGCGCGGGCCATGGCGTTGGATCCGGACATCTTGTTTTTCGATGAACCCTCGGCCGGGCTGGATCCGTTGACGTCGCGCCGGTTGGACGAATTGATCGTCCAATTGCGTGACAGCCTCGGCGCCACGGTGGTGGTGGTGACCCACGAATTGGACAGCATCTTCGCCATCGGTGATCAGGCGATCTTTCTCGACGCGGAAACCCGGACCGTCACGGCCTGGGGCAACCCGCGCGAATTGCGCGACCACAGTCCCGACCCGCACGTCCGCGAGTTTCTCTCCCGCGGTCAGGTGACGGTCGAAACCAACAAGAGCCTATGACATATAAAACCTGTTTGAACGATGGCCCGAAAGGGGAGGCGTTAGGCGCGGAGTCCCGCCTTCAGACGGTTTGGGCACCGTGCCGCCTAAAGGCGGGACTCCAAACGGGACTTGTCAAACCGACGCTCGGCGGCCAACAACAATCAAGACAGTTATGAGCAAACGCGCGAATCCGACCATGGTGGGCCTGTTCGTTCTGGCGGGACTGGTGTTGGCCATCGCCGGGGTCATCATCTTCGGCTCCCTGCAATGGTTTTCCCCGGTGTCCACGTTCATCATCTATTTTGAAGAGTCGGCCGAGGGGCTGGACGAAGGGTCGGTCGTCAAACTGCGCGGCGTGGCGATAGGCCGGGTGAAGGAAGTGCTCATTCACTTCAACCAGCGGGAAGATGACTATTACCTGCCGGTCCTGGTCGAAATCAACAACGACAAACTGGCGGCCAAAACCGACCGCGAATTTGAGTTGCGCACGCCGGCCGAACTGAAGAAGGCCATTCAGCGCGGCTTGCGGGCGCGCTTGGAAATCGAGAGCTTTTTTACCGGCCGCCTGTACGTGAGCCTGTCGATGGCGACCAATGCCGCCCCGGTATTTCTTCACCAGGTCAAGCCGATTTACGAGGAGATCCCGAGTGAGTTGACGGAACTTGCTCAGCTCAAGCGGCACCTGACCCAAGTCGATATCGTGGGCGTCACGGAAAAACTCAACCGCCTGCTCGAACAGGCCAACCACATCTTTTCCAACCTCCAAACCAATCGTTTCACCCAAACCGTGGTGGATACGCTTCATCGGGTGAACCGAGTGGTGGGATCACCGGAAATCACCAACGCTTTGGTGTCGGTGCGCCGGACGGCGGACGATGTTCGCCGGTTGGTAAACCGATTGGAACAACAGGTGGACCCTGTGGCCGCCGACGCCCGGAAAACCCTGGCCGAAGCGTCGCAGACCCTGGCCGAAACGCGGCAGGCGGTGAGCGAGTTGCGCAACCTGCTCAACAGCCGCTCCCCGTTTCGCACCGAACTGGACGCGGCCCTATCGAGCTTGAGCGACGCGGCGGCCTCGATGGCGGCCCTGGCCGACCTGCTGCGACGCAATCCCCAGGAACTGATCTTTGGCCCCCAACCTTCCTCCCATCCAAAATGAAAACGCCTGTCCACTTGTTGTTCGCCCTTGGCAGCGTTGTCCTCCTGGGCACCGCCTGCGTGAACCTGAAGCCGGCGCCGAATGTCACCCGGTTTTTTGTCCTCGGCCCCTTGCCGGGCGCCACCAATCAAACCCCCGCGAAAGTCAGCCTGGGCCTTCGGCGTGTCCAGTTACCTGCCTACTTGAACAAGCCCTGGCTGGCACTGCGGCAGGGCGATCAAATCCACTACTCCCGAACCAACGAGTGGGCCGAACCGCTGGGCCAGGGCGTGCAGCGCGTGCTGGCCGCCGACCTCTCCCTTTTGCTGGGGACCGATACGGTGAAACTGAACCAATGGGATTTGGGAACGGTGCAGTTTGAATTGTCGTTGCGCCTCATCCAATTCGAGGTCAACGGCAATGGCGATGGCTCGCTCGTGGTTCAGTGGGAAATCCTGGGCCCAAAAAACTTGACCCCGCTTCAATCGGGGCAATCGAGTTTGAGCCGCCAGGACACTGAAGCCGCCAGCAATCCGGATCGTCAGGTGCAATTGCTGAGCGAACTGCTGGCCGAGTTCAGCCGGGAGTTGGCGCAGGTCATCCGGAAATTGTGAATATTCACGTCCAAGGAGCCGGCCAGGCTCCAAGTTGGCGAGCATATTTGCGGCACCACCACAGCGGGATGGCGCCCATGACGCCGAAGGAGCAATCGACCAACCGCCACCACCAGGGAATGCCGCGCACCGCTCCGAAGATCATCGCGTAAGGCACCACCAGCGCGCAGGCGATCAGGCCAAAGTCGAACAGCCAGATATTCCGCACCGGGTCGCGCCAGGCGCCGATGAACGCAATGGCGATCACAAAATGTCCGAACGCCAGCCAGTCCGTGCCGTAAGCGAGAAAGGGATACTGCGCGTTGACTTCCTTTAAGTCGGACCAGATTTGCCAGATCCATCCGCGCACACCCTGGTCTCCCGAGGCCAAATGCTCCGTGTCCACATCGAACGCCCGCGCCAGCCAGCCAAGCTCGGCCGGCAACGGAATAGCCGTGGCCCCGCTCACCACCAAGCCCGCCATAAGCAGGGCGGTCAGCCAGCGGATGCGCGTGCGGAGGGCCTCATTTGAAACATTCATCACTGGCACGGTGTTCCATCTTCATTCGTACGAACCTCCCGCCGTCGAAGCCACTTCAGCGCGCCGGCCAGCAACAGGGCACCCAGGAGCAAAATGGGAACCAGCAGCACGAAGCTCAAATAGAAGATGATGTAAAGCATGCCCAAGACTGCTGAGCCACTCAATCCGAGGCTGGTGGAAACGGGCGTTCCGGAGAGAAACGTCGTGAATTGCCGCAAGCCTGCGAGTTCACAGATCACGAACAGCAACGCAATTCCCCCAGCGCGCAGCACCAGTCCTTTGGGTGAAAACAAATCCGCATTCAACCACTTCAACACCCCAGTCTTTTCAGTTTTTCCGTTCATCATACTGTCCGCCAATTCAATTCTCTCAAGCCCCTCAGACATTCCGCCGCTTCACCCTTCAACTATTCAACGCTTCAACCACTTCTCCCTTGCCGCAGTCCTGTCACACTGCGCCCAATCACCCTTTCCCACAGTGGCCCCAACACACAGGCATACAACAACACTGCGTCGCCGACCTGATTGCTGGCGCAATATTGCAGACCGCCGTTCTTGCGCAGCGGAAAGCCGGCGAAATCGAGCGTGGTGTGCAACTGCGTCAGGAAATCCAGATCGCCAAACGAACTGGCACCCACGAACGCCAACCCGCTCCCGCCGGCGCTGATGTCGAGCACCGGAATGACGGCACCCGAATCAATGTCCTGCGGTCCTTGCCAACTCACGGGCCATTCGCGGGACCACGCGAAGCCGCACAGTTCTCGACCCAGTTCGCGCCGTGCCCGCTGGTATTGATCCTGCGCAAACTCCTCGTCAAGCAACCGCAGGCAATGCGCGACCATCCAGATTGATGATCCTTCCGGCCCGTCCAGATGCTGCCCCGCGAGCGTGAAGCTGGACACCAACAATCCGGTGTGCGGATCGATCAATTTCCGGCGCGCCGTGGCCAGCCAGTCACGAAGCAATCGCGAATGATCGCTGCCATCCAGCACGTCCGCCATGCGAATGGCCGCCAGCGCAATCACATTGCAGAACGTCCAGCACTCGTCCGGATAGCTCTCGGCCGAGCGCGTCGGACTGCGCCCCATCCGGTCGGCGATCAGCTTGACGCGCGCCTGCAACAACGGCCCGTAATCAGCCTTCTCCTCGACCATCCGCCGCGCCGCCAGCATCAACGCAATCTCGCCATCGACAAACTGGCTGTGCGGCGGCTGCACCACGTAGGGGCGGGACTGCGCATAGTCCATCAGGAAAAATTGCATACCTTTCGTCCGCTCGAGCGCAAGCGTTTCATCAATGATCCGGTCCATGACGTTCAGGCATTCCGGCTTCGTCTGGGCATCGCGGAGGGCCATGTCCGCCAGCGCCCACACCAGGAAGCTTCGTCCCATGAAATCCCATTCAGCATTGCTGCGGCGCATGCGGCTGAGTTCCCGTTCGCGTTGCGCCGGCGAGGTCCACAGGGCCAGATGCCGGGCCGCTAATTCCCTGGCCTTCGGTGGAATTCCTGTGGTCGCTTGAAACGAGTGCGGGTGGTGCCGGTAAAACCAGTGCAAACACGGCAGCCAAATCACTGCCGCCGCGAGCAGGGAAAGCGTCGTCAGTCCGATGCGTTGCCAGCGTCCGATCACGGGCACTTGGTGGTCTGGTTGTCGCATAACGAAGTCGGTGAAAGGTTCAATCGCATTAGCGCATACACCATCAAATACGTGATAAAAATGAACATGGCGAACAGCATGGGAAACGTCGCCGACGTTGGCTGGAATGGCACGTGGCTGAGCCAGCGGGCCAGATCAGTGAACAAATCAATCGGATTCAACACCACGTCCCAACTGTTCCAGCGCATCACCCGTCCGATAAACACGCCCCAACCGCTCACCGCCGCCACCGCCGCCACAAACAGCCATCCCGCAATCCGGCCCAACCGGCGGACAACCAGTGATTGCATCAGGTACAGCGAGGCAAATCCCACCAGCAATCCAATCAGTGCGAACAGCAGGAGCAAAATCAGATCGACCCAGAAGTGGCTGTGATACCGCGAGCTCAGATGGACCAAGTCCGTGCAGATATACGGCGCGTTGGGAAAGAACAGCAGCCAGGCCGCGCTCGCTGAGAGGAATCTCCAGTCCCGCCACCAATCCTGTTCACTGAACCAATACGCCACCAAGGCAAATCCCAAGGGTATCCATGCCAGAAACAAGTTCCACACCAGGTAGCCGTGATTCCAATGGCCCGTCCACAAAATGCGCAACAGGATCAATCCCACGCCCACCGCCGAAGCGGCCATCAGGGCCAGCAGGAGGAGGATGGGGCCAGGCTTTAAAACGTTCGTTAATCGGTTCATTGTCTCATTTCAAACACTCAATCCAGTGGGAGATAAAAAACTGTTTTTGCTCCGGCAGTAACGTGTTCGACGTGCCGATGATTGGCCGCAAGGTCGTGGTCATTTGCAGCAGGACCAGGAGGAAGATGATCGTCCAGGCGCGGAGGCCGCCGTTCGCCCGGGCGTTGAGATGGAGAAACGCCACGTCCAAGAAGCGCAGTCCGAAATACGCGGCGACCAATCCAAACGCCAGATGCAAGGCGCCCATGGCGGCGACCGACTCGGTGGATTGCGAGAACACCCAGGCGACCGGCGCGAAGCCAATCAGCAGAATGGTCGTAAGCGTGAGCTGTCCCGCCACCAGTCCGGCCACTTCCACCAACCGCACTTGCGCGCCGCTCAGGCAGGCAAAGATGTAAAGGCTCGGCAGGCAGATGAGCGCCGACAGGAGCAGCCCCAAAGCAATCTTGGCCGGGGCGGCCCAGAGTTGAGTGCCGCCGGAGAACGTGCCGGCTACCACGCCATAAATCACACTGCACACCACCGAAATCAGCAACAGCGCCAGAGTAAGCCGGCCGGCACCGGTTTGGCGGAGTTGAAACATGACCCGCCGCGGTTGACGCAGGATCGCCTCGACCGCCGCCATTGGTCCCGTGATCGGTGCTTGCTCCGCGGGATCGGTGCCCAATGGCGGTTCGGATGACGGCGCGCGTGATGGAGTGGACGGCAGGGATGGAATGCGCGGCGGGGTGATCGATTGGTCGTTCATAGTCGGGGTGTTCCAGTTGATGGTGGACGTTTCAGCCAAAGAAAAGATGCCGCAAGGCGTGCAGCATCGATTCGTAAAAGTTCCCATGGAAGGCGTCGGGCCGCAGAAATTGCACTGGCAGAAACGGCGTGCCGAAGAACGGCCGGAGGATCCACCCAAGCTGGCTGCCCAACAACAGATTGCCCGCCAGCCACGCGAAGAGCACTTTGTGCGCGGCGGCCGCGCTGCCGCCCATTTGCCGGAGCAGTTGCACGAGGCGGAGGTTGGCTGCCACTCCCGCGAACGCGATGGCGGACACTTGCACGACTTGAAGCAAGCTGAACGCGGTGCCCACGCTGCGGGTGTGTGCCGTGGCCGGCGGCAGGTTCCAAATCAAAAACAGCGTCAACGGACTGAACGCGCCAAGAATTGCCGCCGCAATGGTGAAGCTCATCAGAATGGCCAGCAGGCTTTGACGCCAGCGCAGTTCGAGTCCCAACAGCGGCGCCAGCATGGCGTTGAGCAAGGCGTTGCCGAAGGTGGTCAGCAGGATGATGATCGGGAACTTGATGGCCGTGTAAAGGGCCTGCGCGGGGGACCGCCACCATCCCGTGGCCGCGCCAAACAAACCGGTCCCGACCACGATAATCCCGACGTAAACAACCACGCGCCGGGTGCTCCATTGCTCGGTCCAGAGGCGGATGGGTTCCGCTTCGCCACGCAGCAGCACGGGCAGTTCAGCCGCGGTACCAGATGTCAGTGCGCCTTGCACGGGGACTCAGGTTGTTTCGAGATTGTTGACTGCCAGTTGCCGTTGCCGGAAAAGCTGCCGCAGCATGACCAATACGGGGCACGCCATCAGCAGCAGCGCCACCAGGAACAACGGCCAATTGAAAGTCGCTGGGAGGAGGTTGCGCAGTTCGTCCACTCCGTGGCCGTCTCGCACCAGGCGCACCGCATCCATCATGAAGACATAGAGCGCCAGGGCGGTTCCAATTCCACCCAAGCCCCAAGCCTTCCAACCAGATTCCAAGGGACATTCGGGCGTCTCCACCTGAGTAACCATCGTGCCCCACAGAATCATCAACAGGGCAATGGCCACCGGCGCAATCACCGGCCCCCACCAGGGCAAAGGAATCAAAAACAGGATGTCCCAATCGAACAATGAATTCGGCCAACCGGTGATGACTTTCAGGAAGACATAATAGAAAATGTCCCAAATCCCGAACGCGATCAGGGTATAGGCCAGCCGAGAGCGCCAGGTTCGTCCCGCCAAGCCGCCGACCATCAACAGCATGACCAGCGTGGCCGCTTCGCGGAGGACTTCCGCCGGCCCGATGCCGGCGTGCGCGGGAAACGGATTCGGCTGATACGGATTCATGTTGCCGCCCGTCAGCAAGCGCAAATAAAAAACCACCGCCGCTTCGAGCCAGGCCATGGCGATGGCGAACACAACCACCAACCACCACTGAGTGCGCTCCGAGAATGTGCTGTTCATGAGTTGTGATGACTTTTGTCAACCGTCAACAATTCGATCTGCGGCGAGGCATTCACCTCGCGGGTCGGCCAACGGAGCGGCCTCATGCTGCCAGGTCGTGGAGTGCATGCACTCCACCGCCGCTGTCGAATGACGGTTGTGCTCGGAGTCCACGAGCTGCGGTGAGTCAGCTTTGCCACGCTACTTTCCATGCGATAGCGCCGGCAAGCCGGACGCACTCCAAACGCTGCGCGAGGTCTGAAGGGCCCACAGAATCGTCGCGCCAGCGTTTGGAGTGCGTGGAGCTTGCTCCCGCTTTCGTTGGAGACGGGGCGTCCGAAATTCCGGCAATGTCGGGAGGTGCCAACGCCCTGCGAACTACTGGTCCGCGATTCAACAGATTCAAAATCCGCGCTACCCGGGGCGGCCAATTTGGAGTACCCGGCTTTCATTGCTGACCACTTTCCGCCCAGTAATCCTGCGGTTCGCTCCGCCGAATACTGGCCGCACAATCCCGCAGCCATTCTTCGACTGCATCCACCGCTTCGTCCGGCGTGGAAGTCCCGGCGGTGACGCCCACCGTTTTCGCTTCGGCAAACCATTCCGTCCGCAAGTCGCGATACGTTTGTACGTGATGGACGGCCGGACAGTGCTGGGAACACGTGGCCACCAACTCTCGCGTATTGTTGCTGTTCGCTCCGCCGATGACCACTACGACGTCCGCTTGCTGTGCGACTTCGACCGCCGCGTGCTGACGTTGTTTGGTGGGTTGGCATACGGTGTCAATGAACCGCACTTCCGAGTGGGGAAATCGTTCCCGGATCCGGGCCACCAGTTGGCGGACCTTTTCAATTGGCTGCGTGGTTTGCGAGGCCACGCCAAAACGCGCATGCTCCGGCAACCGGTTTACATCGTCCTCCGTCAGCACGACATCGAATTCGTCCAAGTCTTCGGTCAACCCGCGCACTTCCACGTGATCGCGCTTGCCGATGATCACCGGATGGTAACCCGCGCGCACCAGTTTCTGCACCGCCGAGTGGGCCAGGCGAACCAGCGGGCAGGTGGCTTCCAGCACGCTCAGCCCGCGCGCCTTTACTGCGCCAATCCGGCGGTATGAGGCGCCGTGCGCGGTGATCATGACGTTCGGGGTGGAAACCGCGGCGACCTGGTGCTCAATTCTCACTCCTTGTTCGAGAAGGGTATTGAGGACGGTCTGGTTGTGGACCAGGTCGCCTAAAATCGTCAGCGGCTGGGACTGCGCCTTGTTCAAGGCCAGGGCAATGGCATCCCGAACGCCAAAGCACATGCCCAGGTGCGTGGCGCGGAGGATTTTGAATTGGGGGCCGGTCGGAGCCGGATTCTCCCGTCGATGATGAAGAGTTTCAGTTTGCATACGACGCTTACTTTGTGTTACAAAGTTAATGACTCTATCGGTTGAATAATGTTCAAAGTTCAGGGGAGAATTATTTCGGTTTGTTTTGTTGAACGATTTGTTCCAGCAATTCCACGTACGCGCTGAACGCTTTTCGCCCGGCCTCGGTCAGCGCATAGGTGGTCAACGGTCGTCCATGCTGAAAAGCTTTGGTAACAGACACATAACCGGCCTGTTGGAGGGTGCGGATATGAGCAGTGACGTTACCGTCAGTCATGTTCAACGTCCCTCGGATTTCGGTAAACGAAAGTTGCGGCGAGGCGGCCAAGAGCGACATGATGGCGAGCCGCCCCTTTTCGTGAATCACACGGTCGAGCTGGAGAAAGGGTTCCGGATTCACGCCGCATTCCCGCCTCTCTCTGTGAAATAAAGGTAAATGCCGCAAGCCAGGTGGAGCCCGCCAAAGCCGACGCCCATAATCGCGTGACCGTGAACCAGCTCTGGAACCTGCCCGGTGATTCCGCGCACCACGATCAACGCGCAACCCAATATAAAGAAGAACCAACTGAAGAATCGGATGCCGCGCGCCATGAAGAATCCGGCCGAGTGCAGCCCGCAGGCATACAGAAACATCCAGAAGACCGGCCAACCCCAGGTGCTGAGAAAATCCAAGTTGGGAAAAATCAGCACGAGCGCACTGGCGACCAAACCAATCAGAAACGGAGCAAATAGTGCTTGCACGACCCGTCGCGTAGGTAGCGACCAGAATGGTTCCGCCTCTTTGAGTGCCTGCCGGCGCACCAGCAAAAAGGCGCCGACCGCAGCTAGCACGCCCACACCCATCCAAAAGCCGATGAACCCGCGCAGACTGTCGATGCCCCACGCCCATCCAGCTATGGCGGCCACAATGCCCACCGCCCCAGTGTAACTCATGATCGGCGCCAGGGTCCGCCGGTAGAGAGCGGAGCGCTCCATGAGGGTGCGTATCACCTGCAATTGTTCGGCAGCCCAATGGTTGTCCATGGCGGTTACTTTGCAGCGCAAAGCTATATTGTCAAGCATCGATTCAAGTTTCTGGTAAACGCAAATGGCAGCGAGTTCGGGGCCACTCTGGGCATTTGAATCCGGCGGGGATGAAATCGGAGTAATGACCCTCGCGTAGCGGCGGCTCGGGAGAGCGCCGCTAAACTTGAACAAAGCAAGTTGGCGGCGCTCTCCCGAGGCGCCGCTACGGTGCAGATTCAAGGGGAGCATCCTCTTGAGGAGTTCTTCATCGGCCAAGATTGGCCCATCCCCCGGAACAGAGTGTGCTATGAGCTACCAGAAGTGAAGTGGCACGTGGTCAGATAGTTGTGCAAACCCCAGGCAGACCGCCTCAGCCCACGATCTGAATCGAGCTGGTGGGCTTCGGCAATGCGAAAGCCAACGGGTTGACGACCAGAAACATCCGCGCCGGGATCGGCAATGCCCCCGGACTATTATCGATGGCTTGAGCCGTTATGAATAAACAACAATGCCCGTCAGGCTTGGTCCCTGAACCGACCTGCCCTTCCGGGTTAAATCCAATGAAGTCGTCAATCATTTCCTGCCTGGCATTCCTGGCATTGGGGTGGGTGAGCGTGTCCGGTCAGGAACCGGCGCCGCCGCCGAATGATTTCCCGGCGGGCGTCAGTGTGCTGCTGGCGGCGGAAGGGCGCGTGGAAGTGGCGCGTGATGCCACCGCCGGATGGACGGTCGCCCAGACCAATCAGGTGCTGAATCCCGGTGATCGTGTCCGCACCGGGCGGCGCAGCCGGGCGACCATCCGCCTGTCCGATCTGACCGTGCTGCGGGTGAAGGAATTGACGACACTGGAAATCCGTCCCGCGGTGGCGAACCGGCAACCGGCTGGCCTCGATGTCAACCAAGGTTCGATCTACCTCTTCAACCGCGGCAAGCCGGGTAGTGTGCCGTTCCGCACGCCCATTGCCTCGGGGGCGATTCGCGGAACCGAGTTCAATCTCCAGGTGGCGGACAACGGCGGCACTGAATTGACGTTGCTCGACGGCGAAGTGGCCCTGCGCAATGAACAAGGGGAAATCGTCTTAAACAGCGGCGAACAAGCCGTCGTCGAACCGGGTCGGGCCCCGCGCAAAACCGCCGTCCTCAATGCCGTCAATGTCATTCAATGGGTGCTCTATTACCCGGGCGTGCTCGACGCCGAGGAACTGGCCTTGAGCGACGATGCTCAACAAGCTTTACAGTCTTCGTTGGCGGCGTATCGCAGCGGGGATTTGCTCGCGGCGTTGGAGCGGTATCCGGAGAACCGGCGGTCGGATTCCGTCGCGGAACGAGTCTATCACGCGGCATTGCTGCTGGCCGTGGGCGATGTTGGCCAAGCCGAATCCATGCTGGCTGATTTGAACCAACCGTCCCCGCTCGCCGACGCGCTGCGCACGGTCATTGCCGCGGTCAAATACCAACCCTTGCCCGGGACGGTCAGTGCTAAACCGGCCACCGCCTCGCAATGGCTCGCCCAATCGTATTACCAGCAATCGCGCGCCGATCTGCCCGGTGCCCTCCAGGCCGCGCACGCGGCGGTGAAGCAGGCGCCCAACTTCGGTTTTGCCTGGGAACGATTGGCCGAGTTGGAGTTTGGTTTTGGCCGGATCGACCGCGCGCGCTCGGCGCTGGTCAAGGCACTGGCGCTGTCTCCGCGCAATGCCCAAGCCGTGGCCTTGCAAGGCTTCCTGCTGGCCGCGCAAAACCAGACCGCCCAGGCACGAGCGGAGTTTGATCGAGCCATCGCGCTGGATGGCGCCAATGCCAATGCCTGGCTCGGACGCGGTTTGATTCGCATCCGCCAGGGCGACGGCGCAGGGGGGCGCGAAGACTTGCAGGTGGCCGCTACGTTGGAGCCCAATCGTGCCGTGCTGCGGAGTTATCTGGGCAAGGCGTTCAGTTACACGGGCCCGGACAAATTGGCGGCGAAGGAATTGGAATTGGCGCAGAAACTCGATCCACGCGACCCGACCAGTTGGCTGTATTTGGCGTTGTTGCGGCAACAGCAGAACCGCATCAACGAAGGCGTCGGCGACCTGGAAATGTCCAAGCAACTCAATGACAACCGCCAGGTCTATCGCTCGCGATTGCTGGTGGACGAAGATCGCGCCGTGCGTTCGGCCAATCTGGCGGGCCTCTATCGCGACGCGGGAATGATCGACGTTAGTGCGCGGGAGGCGTCACGGGCGGTGGATTACGATTACGCGAATTACTCGGCGCACCTGTTTCTGGCGGAGAGTTACGATGCGCTGCGGGATCCCAAACTGATCAACTTGCGCTACGAAACGCCGTTCCTCACGGAGCTGCTGGTGGCCAACCTGCTGGCGCCGGTCGGTGCGAACAATCTTTCGCGCAATGTGTCGCAGCAGGAATACTCGCGATTGTTCACGGGCGACCACTTGGGAGTGATCAGCGCCACCGAATATTACAGCCGGGGCGATTGGGTGGAGAACGGCTCGCAATACGGCACCATCGGCAACAGCAGTTACGCGCTGGATGCCGCCTATCGCAAAGAAAACGGTTACCGCCCCAACAACGACTTGGACCAACTCGGTTTGGCCTTCACGTTCAAGCAGCAAGTCACCCCGGCGGACAGCGTGTTATTCCAGGCCACACTCTTCAACAGCAAATCCGGCGACCTGGCCCAATACTACAACCAGGACGGCCGCCGCCCGGACCTGCCCGCGCCCAGCCTTTACGAACGGGTGACGGAAAAGCAGGAGCCCAATCTGCTGGTCGGTTACCACCACGAATGGTCGCCCGGAGTTCACACGTTGTTTTTGGCGGGGCGGTTTGATGACACGCTGACGCTCACTGACCCGACGACGAAGATTCCCTTCATCAAACCCAGCGGCAACATCCAGTCGGAGACGTTCGCCGTCGATTACCGGAGCGTCTTTGAAGCTTACTCGACCGAATTGCAGCAAATTTGGCAGACGCCCAATCACACGACTGTCGCGGGTGGGCGTTTTCAGTATGGGTGGAACGACACGACGACGCGCGTGTTCGATGCGGTCAATCCGGGCCTGGGCCGGCTGGATACCAATCAAATGGTTTCCACCGATCTCAGCCGCCTGAATTTTTACGCCTATCACCAGTGGCAATTGTTCGAACCATTGCGACTGACCGCGGGCGTCAGCTATGACCGGTTGTATTATCCGCGCAACATCGACACCTCGCCCATCACGGACAAGCAAACGACCGAAGATCAGGTTTCCCCCAAAGCCGGACTATTATGGACGCCGTGGGCCGATGCCAACGTGCGGGCCGCGTACAGCCAGTCGCTGGGCGGCTTGTTCTTCGACAACAGTGTTCGTCTTGAACCGGTGCAACTGGCCGGCTTCACGCAGGCCTATCGCAGTCTCGCGCCGGAATCGGTGGTCGGATTGGTGCCGGGCACGCGCTTCGAAACTTGGGGTGTGGGTTTTGATCAACGGTTCCGATTCGGTTTGTATCTGGGCCTGGATGGCGAGCTCTTGAAATCGCGAGCCGACCGGTTGGTGGGAACGGCGCGGACCAGCGGCGGCTTCATTCCCGTACCCAATCAAGCGGGGAGCACGCGGCAGACACTCGATTATGATGAGCACGCCCTGTTGGTGACCGTGAACCAACTGCTCGGCCGGCAATGGTCCCTGGGCGCGCGCTACCGGATCAGCGTGGCCGATCTCACGACCCGGTTCACGGAGCTGGCTCCCGGAGCGGGCGGCGCGCAGAACTTCAATGAGGACGTGAGCGCCACGCTGCACCAATTGAACCTCGACGTGAACTTCAATCATCGTTGCGGCTTCTTTGCGACGGCGGACGCGATGTGGAATCATCAGTCCAACCATGGCTATGCCGGGGCGCTGCCGGGCGACGACTTCTGGCAGTTCAATCTGTTCGCTGGCTACCGGTTCCTCCAACGGCGAGCGGAACTGGGGCTGGGGCTGCTCAATGTGTCTGACCAGGATTACCGACTGAACCCGCTGACCCTGTATCGCGAGCTGCCGCGCGAGCGCACGTTGCTGGCGTCGCTCCGGTTTTATTTCTAATCTTCTGCTGGTGCCGGAGCTTGAAGCGCCACATGCCTCTCGGGAATTTCCATAAGAAACCATGCGAATAACCGCCAGGTTTTGGAGTGCGGCAGCCCTCTGCCGCTTTCGAAAGCCCCACTGCCCTCCGAAAGCGGCAGAGGGCTGCCGCACTCCAGGACGCTGCCGCGTCAGCGCCAGTTCTCTTGCGCAACCAGTCCGCCTGCGCAACCAGTATCCAACGGGCACTGATCGGCTAGAGGCGGTTTCGGAGAAGTTAGAACGTTGTTGGATCATTCGAGACCGGCGGGACGCCGGTCCTACGCGTGCGCGGTGAAAGCCAAGCGTCAATTCATCGAGAACGGGTGGGGCGGGGCGATTGGCGCTGTGCTGGCTGCTGCCCTCGGGGTGACCCTGCTCATCCTGCCGCTCGGACGAGGATTGGTGGACTGGAGTTACGACTTGCCCTTCGCCCTGCGACCGGTGCTCCATCCCGACGAAGCGGTGTTGGTCCTGATGGATGACGAGTCCCATGACAAACTGGCGCAGCCGTTCAACCGGCCCTGGGACCGCCGCCTTCATGCCCGGATGATCGACCGGCTGACTGCCGCGGGTGCCAAAGCTATCGTCATGGACATCGTGTTCAGCGATCCGGCTCCTGATCCGGAAGAAGATCCGCGCATGGCCGAAGCGATGCGCCACAGTGGGCGCGTGGTGTTGGCCGCAGATACCGTTCCTGCCGGCTACGGCGAAGACGAGGTGAACATGCGCATGGTCACCATGCCGACTGACGTGCTCCGGGATCAGACCGCCCGGTTTGCTTCGGACGACTATGAAGGCGTGGGTTCGGCCGAAATGGTGCCGTCCCAGGACTTCGTCATCCGGCGGCATTTCCACGGCTCGAAGGATGACGTACTGCCCAGCATGAGTTGGGTCACGGCCAAGTTTCTGCAGGCCGAAGTCAGCCGGGACGAAGTCGAGCGAACCCGGCCGCGCTGGGTCAATTACTACGGCCCCTCCGGCACGGTCCCCAACGTGAGCTACTTCCGGGCGCTGGATCCCACGCTGAGTTCGGACGCGTTGTTTCGTGATCGAGTGGTGTTCATTGGCGCGCGATTGTTCACCGTGTTCAGCGGTCAGCGCAAGGATGAGTTTCGGACGCCGTATTCGTACTGGCGGGACCAAAACAAGTTCATGCCGGGAGTGGAAGTGCAAGCGACGCTCCTCCTTAATTTGCTGCGGGGCGACTGGTTGAACCGCGGGCCCGTGCCGCTCGAGCTGATATGTCTGTTGCTCGCCGGCTTGCTCATAGGTTTTCTGCTGGCGCAACTCCGGCCATTGACCAGCACGCTCGTGGCGCTGGGAAGCATCCTCGCCGTCAGCGGGGCAGCGTATGCGCTCTTCCGTTTCGGCAGCACGTGGTTTCCCTGGCTGTTAGTAGTGGTGCAGATTGCGGTGGCCTGGTTGTGGTCGCTGCTGTTCAACACGGTGCAACTCTATGTCGAAAAACGCGTGCTCGAACAGTCCCTCGCCTTGCACCTGTCGCCGTCGCGGGTGAAGCAGCTTATGGGGCATCCTGACCTGCTCAAGCCCGGCGCGGAAAAACAACTCGTGAGCATCCTGTTCAGTGACATTGCCGACTTCACCAAGATTTCCGAAGGCATGGACTCCGACCAATTGGCGCGGCTGATGAACAATTATTTCGAAGTGGCGATTGCGCGCATCCACGAAACCGATGGCATGGTGGTGAAGCTGATTGGCGACGCCATTTTCGCCGTCTGGAACGCTCCGCTCGCGCAGGAAGATCATCGCGCCCGGGCCTGTCAGGCCGCCTTGAAGTTGCGCGACCAGGTGGCCCAGTTCCTGGACCGCCGGACCAGCCACCCGCTCATGACCCGCATCGGCCTGCACACCGGTCTGGCGAACGTGGGCAACTTTGGCAGCGCCTCGCGCTTTGACTACACGGCCATTGGCGAAAGTATCAATCTGGCTTCGCGCATGGAAGGGCTCAACAAGCATCTCGGCACGAGCGTGCTGGCCACACGGGAAACGCAACTCGCGGTGGCGGACCACTTGGACTCCCGGCTCATTGGCCACTTTCGTTTGAAAGGTTTCGAGAAGGCGGTCGAGGTCCATGAATTGATGGGGCCCGTTGAACAAGTGGAGTCCACCCGCCCGGTGCGTGATTACTTTGCGAAGGCTCTTAAGCATTTTCAGAACAAAGCGTTTTTCGAAGCCAAAGACGGATTTATCCGCACGCTCGAACTGCTGCCCAACGACGGTCCGTCTCTGTTCTACATTGCCACCCTTTCCGAAATGCTGCCGGAGTTCCTGCCCGACGATTGGCGCGGGGAAATCATTCTGCGCGAGAAGTAGGCCAGGCGTCCCGCCTGTCTCGCATGATCGAAAACTCGTTGATGGTTTCTGCAACGCCCGCAGGGGGTACGATCCACCGAACAACGCGAAGCGTTGGGAGCGCGCGGAACTTGCTCCCGCTTTTATCTGGCATAGCACGCCCGCAAAGCATGGAGCCGCCCGCTGATAAATATTCTGTTTCCGAGCACGCGGGGAATTTCCCTGTGGTCGGTTGTCGGTGGGCGTTCGCTCTGCGGGGACAAGTGGGCCGCGGTGGAATGCGTCCCCACCTGATTTTGGCAGGCTGATTTTTCCAGCGAGCCCCAGAAACTTCCGGCAAAACCTTCGCAGAGTTACGCCGCTTTTTCGGTCTGTTTGCGGTTAAACTCGCGCAGGCGCCCACTGATTTCTCGCAGGAATTTTAGGGCCAATTCAGGAGACTCCTCCAAGAGGCACATGATCTCTTCGCTGGGGATAAAACAAACGGTGGACGGCGTCCGCGCCAACGCGCAAGCCGACCGACTTTGTCCATCCAAGACCGCCATTTCCCCAAAGATCTCCCCGGGCATGACGCGGGATAAGACTCGCCGCTCCTTGGGGTCCGTTGAATCGCAAATTTCCACCTCACCCGCCCGAACGAAATAGAGCCCGTCTCCTGGATCGCCGAGACGAAAAATGACTTCTCCAGCGCCAAGGTTCAGTCCTTGGGTATGTCTGCGCAACCGCTCGAGGGTCTCGGTTGGCAGGTGACAGAACAAATTGCAGGCTTCAAACGTTGTCATCTATCTACGGCACAACTCACCGCGTAGGTTTGCTCAGCATGGCCAACGCCAAATCCATTCAGCCCGCCAAGAGAAGTTTGGTCAGCTTACTCGTGCGCTAGTCTTCTCCAGCCAGCAGCCACGAGGGGCGTTGCCCCGTCGATTGATTCTGTGGATAAGGATGGGCAACGCCTGCCTACCGGCAGGCAACTTTTGAGTATCCGGAGAGGAACCATACCTGTGGGCAGCCTATTGACGCCATGCCAAGCTCGCCCCCATTCCGCATTGCCCCGGTCATCGCTTCGTAGAATCCCCTAAAGTCCGATCCGCAAATACCGAAGTCAGTTCTATCGCGATGACAGTCATTCAACTGTGCCGGTAAAATGAAAATGGTCATAACCAAAGGGATTCTTGGGGCAATCCTCCTGATGGGATTTGCCTCCAGTGCGTTGGCGGGCAGCGTCATGGTCTGGACCAACACCGCTGGGGGGAACTGGAAAAATGCCGCCAATTGGGAAGGAAGCAAGGCCCCGGGAGGGGGTGACACCGCCATTATCACCAACGCCGGCAACTACACGGTGACCCTCGATGCCAATGTGGACGTGGGCAACTTGGTCCTGGGGGGTGCCGCCGGTATGCAAATCCTGGAGGTCGGCTCCATGAGGCTCCGCTTGAAGTCGTCCAGCCTGACCAGCGTCGTGCAACCGCACGGCCAGCTCAATTTGTCCGGAGGCACCATCGAGCAAGAAGCGCTGACAGTGGCCGGCGCCCTGAACTGGACTGCGGGGCAGATCAAAGCGCCTTTGAACATCCTCGCGGGAGGACGAGTCGAGCTCAGCGGTCTGGCGCCCAAGTTTTTTGGCACCAGCGGCGCGACCAACGTTTGCGGGCTGACCAACTACGGCACGGTGGTCTGGTCGGACTTAGGCGGGCTGCAACTTTACGAAGGAACGGTGGTTCACAACGAGGGCTTGTTCCAGGTAGCCAATGATCTGGAACTGGCCGGGACCAACACGTTTTCGCCAGTGTTTCTCAATGTCGGGACCTTTCAAAAGGTGGCTGGTCCCGGCGCAACGCGCATTGGCGACATTATTTTTCAGGGCGGGGGCACGATTGACGTGCAATCCGGTTACGTGAGTTTCCCCACGGGGAAGCAAACGCTGGCTGATGGCACCCGCGTCACCGGTGCCGGGGCACTGCGGATTGATGGCGCCGAAATCACGCTGAACGGCACCATCACCGTGGATACGCCCGTGGAGATGGTCGCCGGCAAATTCAAGGGAAACAACACCATTGCCGGCGGCCTGAAATGGTCCGGCGGCAGCCTCGAGGGAACCACCATGGTAAACGGTGTCCTGAACTGGCAGGGCGGCAAATCGGGCAATCCCATCACGGTGAATGGCGCGGTGAATCTCAGCGCGGGCGAAATCGCCGGCGGCCCCATCACGATCAATGGCGATTTTAATTGGACGGGCGGTTCGATCACGACCGACAAACTGACGGTCAACGGCAACACGACTTGGTCGGGGGGCGTGCTCACCAAGGTCCTGCCCATCGCCACTGGCCGGCAGTTGCTCATCCAGGAGGCCGGGACCAAGACCATTGATGGCGGCCTGATCGAAAACCGGGGCACAACCATTTTCATTGGTGCCGGCAGCGTGCTCATGGAAGGCGGGGCGGAGTTTCTCAACTATGGCACCACACGCGTTGATAACGACACGCCCATCACCGGGGCTGCCTGCACCTCCTGTAAGTTCTACAACTACGGCACCCTGGCCAAGACCTCGAGCGGCATGACCGCCTGGCAGACCGTGCAGTTGTTCAATCAAGGCACGTTGGACCTCCAGGCTGGAATGCTTCAACTGACCGCCAACTCGCACACCTTCGAAGCCAATTCATCGGTGACCGGTGCGGGCAGTTTGCAAGTAGCGGGAGCGTCGCTGACGATCCGCTCGAACGTGGTCTGGCAGCCCGCCCTGGAATTGAACAAGGGCTGCCTGTTGGGCAACGCCTCGGTGGAAACCGACATTCTTTGGCGGGAAGGCACCCTGGACGCGACGTTCAACATTCCCCTCGGACGGCAGCTAATTTTGAGCGGCAGCGGCACCAAGATTCTCGCCAAGGACGCCGTGCTGAATGTGTGGGGAGGGATGCAATTTGCGGATCGGACGAAGGTGCAATTCTACGCCAACGCCACGATCAACAATTACGGCCTCGTCGAAATCCAAAGTGACAATCCATTCGATTTCAATGGCTCCGATAAAGCCTGGTTCAAAAACTATGGAACTTTGCAGCGCACTGGTGCCAACAAGGAATTGCAATTCGATCAACTCCAACTCGTCAACTCCGGCACCCTGGACCTGCAAACCGCCGGGATCGTTTTCAAGGCCAACACGCATAGCTTGCAGTCGGGTTCACAGTGCCTCGGTCCCGTGCGGGTGGATGGCGCGACATTGCAGGTCAATGGCGAGATCACCAATACCGATCTGTTGGGTCTGAACCGAGGTTATTTGATCGGCAATGCAACGTTCTCCGGTGGATTAGACTTTTCCGGTGGCGAACTCGAGGCCACCCTGGTGATCAACGGCCCCCTCACCTGGTCCGGCGGCTTGCTCTCCGGCGGGGTCACCGCCAATGCGCCGGTCGCGTGGTCCGGTGGGGAACTCAAGGGCACGTTCAATCTGAACAACTCGATGGAGTGGAGCGGCGGCACGCTCACCAGTTCGCTGACCATTGGGGCTGGCAACGCCATGACCGTGCTGCCCGGCGGAACCAAACTGATTACCGGCACGCTGAACAACGCCGGGACGGTGACCGTGGTAAACAATGGTCAGATCCAGGTTGTCAACGGCACCCCGTTCCTCAACAGCGGCCTGTTTGAAGTGCAGAGTCAGACGCCCTTCAAAGTCAACGGCACGGCCAAGCCCGTTTTCAACAACTCGGGCACGCTGCGCCGCTCCGTCTCCACCACCACGCTCGACTTTGGGGCGCTGCTGCTGAACAACGCCGGCACGCTGGACGTGCAGAGCAGCCGGGTCACTTTTTCGGCCAACAACCATACGTTGGCCGATGGCGCCCGCCTGACGGGCCCGGCGCCGTGCGGATCACGGGCGCAACGGTCACGTGGAACAATCGCCTCAGCGCCGAAGCCCCTTCGAATTGGCGGCGGTTACTTGTTGGGCAATGCCAATGTTACCGGCAACCTGACCATGTCGGGCGGCCAGTTGCCCGGCGTGGTGGCGGTGAGCGATCAGTTTACGTGGTCCGGCGGCGAGGTGAAAGGCACGTTGACCGCGGCAACCACATCGCGTGGTCCGGCGGCTGGCTGTCGGGCGTCTTGAATGTGCCCGCCGCCTGCGGGTTTGACGTGTTGGACGGCGACTTGAAACTGATGACCGGCACCTTGAACAACTACGGCACGCTGTCCCTGCTCGCGCTTAGCCAAATCCAAATGGACTCCGGTGCCGTGATCAACAATGCCGGGCTGTGCGAAACCTGGTCCGATGATCCCTTCGCCCACCAAAACGGCGGCATTCCCACATTCGAGAACACGGGCACGTTCCGCAAGCTGGGACCAAGCCGGCCACAATTGCGGGCGACGGTGAATTTCCATCATCGCGGCATCCTGGATGTGGCGAGCAATACCTTGAGCTTCGTGGCGGGCAACCATACAGTTCAACAATGGCGCGGTCATTACCGGCGGTGGTTTGACGCGGCTGGCCGGGCGCAAGTTGACATGGTCTGGCGCCGTGACGAACACCGCGCCGGTGGATCGCGGCAGGCTGTTGGACGCCGCCGGAACGATTCGATGGAACGGTGACCTGGTCGGGCGGCACCCTTGGCGGCGCCCTGACCATTCCGGCGGCAGCGAACTTGGCCTGCATCGGCGCCGGAACCAAGACATTGGATTCAGTGGCCGTGACCG
The DNA here is from genome assembly GCA_963788655.1 of uncultured Verrucomicrobiae bacterium. Lineage (GTDB taxonomy): Bacteria > Verrucomicrobiota > Verrucomicrobiia > Limisphaerales > JAFGQR01 > JAFGQR01. The sequence goes on from CAWBHS010000088.1 coordinate 84,298, forward strand.
AATCTGGGCTCGATGATACTGGAGGGCAGCGGCGCGCTGCGTTTGACGACGCCATCGTCATCGAGAACAAGGGTGTCTGGAACTTCAGGCGGCAAATTCCTTCCACGCCGAACGGCGGCAAGAAGTGGTTGAACAACTCCGGCACGTTCCGCAAAACGATGTCCACGGCCGAAGTCGCGTTTGATGTGATTCAACTGCAAAATAGTGGCGTGCTGGACCTCCAGGCCGGCGTCATCAGTTTCCCGGCCAACACCCACACCTTGAGCACCGGCAGCCGCGTCGTGGGCAACGCCATCCTGCGCGTCAACGGCGGGACCATGAACCTCAACGGGACGCTGACGTTCGAAGCGCCGTTCGAGTTTACCGCGGGCCTGGTGCAAGGCTCAGCCACGATTAACGGCGATATGACCTGGAGTGGCGGCGTGATTCCCGGTGGTTCGAACCCCGCCGTGTTCACAATCAACGGCAACCTCGGCTGGTCCGGCGGTCAACTCCTGGGCAACGTGACGGCGAACGGCCAGGGCGCCTGGTCCGGCGGCACCTTGAACGGCACCTTGACTGTGCCGGCGGGGGCGCAACTGGCCATCGCCGCGGGAGCCATCAAACTCATGACCGGCATTTTGAACAATCGCGGCCGCGCGACCCTGGCGGACAACCAAATGGTCCAAATGGAAGGGGGGGGGGAGGAGGGGGAGGGAAGGAGAGAGGGGGGAGGGGGGAGGGGGGGGACAACGGCGCTCAAATCAACAATATCGGCACCTTCGAAGCCTCGAGCGGCACTCCGTGGAAAACCCAGAATGGTAACCGCCCGGTGTTCAACAACACCGGCGTGTTTCGCAAGCTGGGTGCCGGCTTGCTGACGATCCCCGCCGCGGCCGAATTCCGGCACTTGCGGTCGCTGGAAGTCAATACGGGCACGATGAGTTTTGCGGCGGGGGGCCATCTGTTCAGCGACGGTGCCTCAATTTCAGGCGATGGCCAGTGCCAGGTGGACGGCGCCACCATCAACCTGACGGGAACCGTCCAACTCGCCTGCCCGTTCACGTTGGCTTCGGGACTGTTGACTGGCGTCGGTTCGCTCAATGGCAACTGGACCTGGTCGGGGGGAGCCATCGGCGGCACGCTGACCCATCCCACGGGTCGCCAACTCCTGATCACCGGCACAGCCACCAAGACATTGAACAAGGATACCACCCTGGTTAATGTGGGCCTGGTTGCGGTCGAGGACAAGGGGCCGCTGCAATTCCTCGAGAACACCACATTCAACAACCAGGGATTCCTCGTCTGGCGCGGCAGCGGCAGCTTTTCCACGGACGGCCACGGGAATCCGGTGCTCATCAACTCCGGCACCTTCCGCAAGACGGTCGCCACGGCGACGCTGGCCTTCAACGTCATTCAACTCCAGAACAGTGGGGTGCTGGACGTGCAGGCGGGCGTGATCAGTTTCCCGGCCAACACGCACTGGTTGAACAATGGCAGCCGCATCAGTGGCTCCGCCATTACCCGCTTCGCGGGGGCGACGATGAACCTGGGTGGCACCCTTACCTTCGAGACGCCGGTCGAATTTACCGCCGGCACTCTGCAGGGCACAGCCACGATCAACGGCAACCTGGCCATGTCGGGCGGCACCATCCCCAGTGGCTCGAGTTCGGGCGCCTTCACCCTCAACGGGAACCTTGGTTGGTCGGGCGGCACGCTGTACGGCTCGTTGACCGAGAACGGCACCGCCGACTGGTCGGACGGCACGCTTTACGGCAGTCTGTTGATCGCGCCCGCCGCGCAGTTGAACATCCGCAACGGCGGCAACCCGACCCTCAGCGGCACGCTGACCAACGCCGGCCAGGCGACCACCGTGGGCAATGCCTCGTTGACCGTGCTCGACAAATCCCTGTTCGTGAACAACGGCCTGCTCGAGGTGCAGTTCGAGAAGCCGTTCGCCATGTCCGGCAATGGGAATGCCACGGTGATCAATGCCGGCACCTTGCGACGAACGATTTCCACCCGCGCCATGGATTTCAGCAGCGTGCTGCTCCAGAATAGCGGCACGCTCGACCTCGAAAGCGGCGATCTCACGTTTTCTGCGAACAGCCATGGCTTCGCCAACGGCGCCCGTACCATGGGCGCCGGCACGGTGCGCGTGTTGGGCGGTACCTTGACGCTCGCGGGAACCAGCACGATGGACGCGCCGTTTGAACTCGCCGGCGGCGAATTGACCGGCACGGCCACCATCAACGCGAATGGCGGCATGACCTGGTCGGGCGGCATCATCCCCAATGGATCGGAAGGCGGCGTGTTCACGGTCAACGGCAATGTCACCTGGTCCGGCGGCGAATTGGAGGGCAGCCTCACCGAGAATGGCATCCTCAATTGGAGCGACGGCCTCCTCGACGGCACGCTGACGATTCCCGCAGCCTCGCGCGCGAACGTGCTGCCGCCCGGCCGGGGCTCCATCTCCGGCGTCCTCCAGAATGCCGGCACGATGGTCATCTCGAACAACGCCAGCATCCTCCTGTTGGGCGGCACGCCCATCGTGAACAGCGGCGTGCTGGAACTGCAGAATGAACAGGCGCTCAAACCCAACGGCACCACGAAGGTCACCGTCCTCAATAGCGGCACGCTCCGCAAAACCATTTCTACCAAGTCGATGAAACTCGAATACGTGCTGCTGCAAAACAGCGGCACGCTCGATGTGCAAGCTGGCGAAATCAGCCTGGCCCTGAACACGCACAACTTCACCGATGGCACCCGCCTCACCGGTCCCGGCGCGGTGCGGGTGAACGGTGCCACGCTCGAGGTCGCCGGCAACCTGACGTTCGACGCCCCCTTCGAGCTGGCCGCCGGCACGATCGAGGGCAGCGCCACCATCACCGGCAACCTCACCTGCTCCGGCGGGACGATCGAGGATCCGCTGCGCGTGAATGGCCCGTTCACTTGGACGGGCGGCTTGGTGAAGAACGGGCTCACGGCGGACGGCGCGGCCAACTGGTCTGGCGGCCAACTGGAAGGCACCTTCACCACCACGACCAACGGCACTCTGACCGTCTCCGGCAACGCGACGAAGCTCTTGAAGGGCACGTTGAACAACAATGGCAGCGTGACCTTGGCCGCGCCCGGCGGCTTGCAAAACAACGGCGGGACCATCCAGAACTACGGCGTTTTCAACCTGCTGGGCGACTCGACCATCGTCACCGTCGGCGGCGGGAGGCCCGTCTTGAACAATTACGCCGTGCTCAACCTCACCAACGGATTTGCGCGGTTCAACCTGGGGGGCGACTTCCAGCAATTCCCCGCCGGCATGCTTAACCTGGCCATTGACGGCACGAACGTTGGGAACAGTCTCAACCAATTGGTCGGTTTGAACAAAACGACGCTGGCCGGCGCGCTGAATGTCCTGCTCACGACGAATTACGCGCCCGCGCTGGGCGACCGGCTGGAAATCGTCAAATGCACGGATCGGATCGGAACCTTCGGGACTTACGCCGCCAACACTCCGCGGCTGACCCCTGACTACAGCGTGACCAACGTGACGCTCTTCGCCGCCGCGCCGACCATCACCCGCCAGCCGCAGAGCAAGACCGTGGGCGCCGGCAGCACGGCGACATTCAGCGTGGACACCTACGGCAGCCTGCCGATGAGCTACCAATGGTGGTGGAACGACGCGCCGCTCGCTCGCGCCACCAACGCCGCCCTGAGCTTGACCAACGTGACGCCCGCCCTGGAAACCAATTACCTGGTGGTCGTCACCAACATCTGGGGCGGCGTGACCAGCGCGCCGGTCACGTTGAGTGTCATCATCCCGCCGGCGATCACCCAGCAACCCGCCAGCCTCACGGTCAATCAAGGCGACCCCGCCGTCTTTCAAGTGCAGGCAACCGGCACCCACCTGAGTTATCGCTGGAGATTCGGGGACCACTGGCTCAGCGGCACGGATACCCCCGTGCTGGCGCTTACCAATGTGACCGCCGCGCAGTCCGGCAAGTACAAGGTGGAGATCAGCAACGTCGGCGGCACCATCACCAGCACGGAGGTGATACTGACGGTCATCGTTCCCCCCACCATCACTGAACATCCCCAGAGCAAGAACGTGGATGCCGGTTCCTCGGTCACCCTGACGGTTAAAGCCAATGGCACCGAACCGTTCCAGTATTTTTGGACCCGCGATGGCGTCGCCATTCCGGCCAACGGTGCCTCCCTGGAACTGCGAAATGTGCAGGCGGCCCAGGTGGGCGCCTATGCCGTGGTCGTCGCCAACGCGGCCGGTTTTGATGAGAGCCAGCCGGCCTTCATCGCGCTGAATGCGCCGCCGCAGATCACTGCCCAACCGGTTAGCCAATCGCTGGCGGTGGGCAGCAACGTGGTCTTCAGCGTTGCCGCCACGGGTGTGCCCGCGCCCACCTACCAGTGGCGCAAGAACGGCGTCAACATTTCTGGCGCCACCAGTCCCACGCTGGCCCTGCCCAATGTGAAACCGGGCGACTCGGGTAGCTATTCGGTCGTAGTAGCCAATCACTTTGGGGCGGTGGAAAGCGCGCATGCGGAGTTGGAAGTGCTCGTGCCCAAGCTGGCATTTGCGGACAACTTTGCCGACCGCGGCTACATCTACACTGCGTCCGGCTACGGCAGCGGGACGAATGCCGGCGCGACGTTTGAAAGCGAGGAACCCAAGCACGCCGGCAAGAAGAGCGCGACGACCTCGGTTTGGATTTCCTGGTGGGCGCCGGCCAACGGTATTGTCACCTTTAGCACCGCGGGCAGTGATTTCGACACCGTGCTGGCCGTTTATCGCGGGTCGGCAGTGGCGGGGTTGACCAAGGTGGCGGCGGACGATGATTCGGCCGGTTACCATTGCAGCAGCGTGAGCTTCAACGCCAAGGCCGGCACCTACTACGAAATTGCGGTGGCCGGGGTGGGGGGTGAAAGTGGTGACATCGTCCTGGGCTGGGACCTGGTGGTGACTTCGGAGTTGCTGCCGGAGATTGTTCAGGCGCCGCTGGATCAGACCGCCAACACGAATGCCACCGTCGCGCTGGAAGTGGTGTTCAATGCCTTCGAACCCACGGCCATCCAGTGGTTCTTCCAAGGCCAACCAATCGAAGGCGCCACGCAGAGCATTCTTAGCATCCCGGACCTCCAAGTGGTCAAGGTCGGCGGCTACGCCGTCCGGCTTACCGCCGCCTCGGGACGCACCGTGGTGTCGGCGCCGGGCGATGTGCAAATTAACACCGCCGGTCTGACGATGGTCGGCGCACGCAACAAGCTGACGGACGCGCTCGACTCCGCCCTTTTGTTCGACGCTCCCAGTGGTTTTGTCGATCATTCCAAAACCGCATCCAAGCCAAGCAATTTTACCACCCCCTCACGCGGTTACACCGGCAGCCAGGTGTTCAGCACGCTCGGCGCGGACAAGGATGAAGACGAGCCGAATCATTGCGGGGTGCCGGGCGGGGCCTCCCGGTGGTTTGTGTATCAGGCGGCGATCACGGCGCCGGTGCTGTTTGACACCGAGGGCAGCAGCTTCGACACCGTGCTGGCCGTGTACACCGGTTCGGGCGCCAGTTACGACAGTTTGACGCCGGTGGCCTGCGACGACAACAGCGGTGCCGACGGATTTACAAGCCGGGTGGTCTTCGATGCGGAAGCAGGCACACTGTATTACATCGCGGTGGACGGGGTGGACGGCGCGAGTGGCACCGTGGTGCTGAATTACGGTTACGTGCTACCGCCGGTTCTGACCGAGGAACCGGTGTGCCAATCGGTGGCGGTGGGCAGCAGCCTGACCTTGTCGGCCAATGCCACCGGCGCTCCGGCGCCGGAATACCAATGGAGTTTCAACGGCATCGACATTCCGGGCGCCACCAGCGCGAGCGTGGTGATCGACGATTTTCAGCCTGATTGGCAGGGCAAATACCAGGTGCGCGTGCAAAACGTGTCCGGCTTCATCACCAGCAACCCCGTGGACGTTTATGCGGCCGGCGCCCTGCGGGTGGCGCAGTGCAAAATGATGGCGCACGGATGGTTCCGTCTGCGCGTCGTGGGCGCGGTCAATGGCACGTACACGCTTCAGCGTTCAAGTGATCTGAAAAACTGGACACCGTTGGCCACCAACACGCTCCCCACGGGCGTTTGGGATTTTGACGACTTCCCTCCGTCCAATGTCCCGCACCGCTACTACCGGGTCATGCAAGTGCCGTAGGCAGGTTGGTCTTGCGGTTGTTTGTGACCCGTTCATCATCCCCACTGTTCCAGGCAGCGCCAAGTTGGCATGGTCGGTGGAACCACGGATCCCCCGAAACAAGGCGCTTCGCCTCAGTTTGAGAGCGGGCTTTGAAAGTCCAGAATCCCGTAGCCACCGACGTGAGGAGGTGGAACTTGCCGCCCTTTGGCGCTGGCGAATCCGCCTCCTCACGTCGGCGGCTACCCTCTTCAAACACGCTCTGAGCCTGCGTCTCGAGCTGCCAAACGCCCGCCCTACGGCAAAGTGATCGCCCGGTAGTAACAGCGGGCGAGATTGGTGGAACCACGATGAATCAAGTCGAGCACGCCCGTGGGGGCATTGGTGTTGACCAGCGGCGACCAGTGCTGCAAGTCGCCGGAATACTCAATGTGGAATTGGCCATCGGCCTGGCCGGTCAGGCGCAACCGGTTTTCGCCGGCAGGCGTTACCCCCATCGGCCGGAGTTGCGACGGGGTGGCCAGACTGTAATGCAGTTGCACCAGACCGCTGCTGCCGCCCACGCCATCGACGGCGATGTAATACAACGTGCCGGGCGTAACGCGGAAAGCCGTCGCACTATCCAGCCCATCCAGGCCACTGTCGTTATCGCAGGCCACCGGGACCAGCGAGTCGAAGGTACTGCCACCGGTATAAACCGCCAGGACCGTATCAAACGAACTGCCGTCCGTGTTCAGGTACAGGGTGCCCGTGGCTTCCGAAGTGTAGGCAAACCAGTGGGACGCGCCGCCCACAATCCCGCAATGGTTGGGTTCGCCGGGTTCCTTGTACGCCCCCACGGTGCTGAACACTTGCGTGCCCGAGTACCCGCGGGCCACCCCAAATCCAGCCGGGGCTTTGCCGGTTTTGGGGGCAAAGCCAAACGGTCCATTGCCGCCCAGGTGCAGGGTCTTGCCGGAACGAATCAGATGAATCAACTTGTTATAGGAACGCACGTCTTCCGCCTCGCCTCCCGTCCGGTTGACCTGCAAGTCAGCCACCTGGCTTTCCACGGTGTAACTGCCTTTCTTTAGCTTGACGGAGTATTTACCCACTTTCAGCGCGTTGGCTTTAGTGATGGTCAACCGGTTGGTCGTGGCTCCCTCAATGGGCGCGCCATCAAGCAACCATTCGTAAATGACATTGGTTTCTGTGCCGGTGACCAGTTGTAATTCAAACACCACCGGATTGCCTTCCGTTGTGGTTTGGCTGACGGGTTGCACGGCGATTTCCGGCAGCGTTTCCGGCGTCGCTTCAAATTGCCAGGCCAGCACCACCTCGCCAGTCGCGCCGTTCAGTCCGTCCACCGCTACCCGATACCGTTGTCCTGCGTGGGCCTGGAACATGACGGCGCTGTTCAAGAATCCGCCCCGATCTTCGTCGCTGGCGACTTCGTTAAGGGTGGTGACCGTTTCGCCCGTGTAAACCGCGAGCAACGTGTCAAAGCTGCTGCCCTCCGTATCGAACGTGGCAATCCCATCCGCCGGGGCCTGCCAGGTTAGCCACAGGGATTTGCCGCCGGGAAGTCCATGAGGTTCCGGTTCGCCGGGTTCACTGGTGGCTGAGGCATTGGTCGTGCGGCCCTGACCGGCGGGCGCCGTGAAGATTGTTTGGTCGGCGAACTGATCCGTCATTGGCAACGCCTCAAGCTGCACTGTGACCAGGGCGGGCTGGCTTTCCAACGCCCCCAGGTCATTTTGGATGGCCAGGGTGTAACGGCCGGCGTCGTGCGGCTGGACATTGCTGATGATTAGCATCGCATTGGTGGCCGCAGGAATATTCACGCCATTCAAACGCCACTGGAAGAGCGGCGGGCCATAAACCAGGTATTCCGTCGTCAAAACCAACGTGTCGCCAACCTGCAGTTCCTGGCTCTCGGGTTCGTGGGTAATGAGTGGTGGCTGCGGCGGCAAGACCGTCAAAGTGAATTCCGGACTGAACACCGCGCCCACCTGGTTGCTGACGAGCACCGAGTAGGTGCCGGCATGACTGCTCCCGAGATCATCCAATCGGAGCGTGCGATTGGTGGCCTCGGCAATGGGTTGGCCGTTGTGGAACCAGAAATAAAACGGCAGGGGGGTATTGGTGACGGTGACCTCCATCATCACGGATCGATGTTCAAGCGCCATCTCGTTTTCGGGCCAGGTGGCCAGGGCGGGCTGGCCGGGTTGCTGGGCTTGCAGCACGATGAAATCGTTGCTGGATACGGAGGACTGTGCCGTGCCGCCGACGGTGATTCTTCCTTGCGCATCAACGCGTATGGCCGTGCCGACGTTCGGCCCGGCCCGCGTGATCGTAGATAATCTTCCACATCATCTCGCCGGCAGCGTTGCATTTCAGGGCGACGAGATCGGTGCCGGGACTTCCGGTTGCCGTGCCGGTGACATAGGCATTTCCCGCGAGATCCAGGGCCATGGCTGCCGGGGTGTCGTCGCCCGGCAGATGGGAGTCATTGACCCAGGCCAGGGTGCCGTCCGGTAAGTACTTTAGCACCGCGATGTCCCGTCCCGTTACCGACTGCGCCACTTGGGCGGCCACGTAAACATTGCCCGCGCGATCGACGGCGACGGCGCGGCCTTCGTCATCGGCGCTGGTCGCTCCATCATACCGCCGGGCCCAAAGCTGATGGCCATCGGGATCATACTTGACGGTGATCACGTCGTCCCCGGTGCCTTCTCCCGCTGACGTTCCGGTTACAATGATATTGCCTTGGCCATCCAGTGCCAGGGCGGCGGCGACGTTGTCGTGAATTGCGGGACCGGAATAGGTGGCCACCCAAATCAGGTTGCCATCGGTATCGTATTTGATGGTGGTGAAATCCAGGCCATTGGTCAGCCCGGTGGAACTGCCGGCGACATAGACATTGCCGGCAGAATCCACCACCAAGGCCCGGGCTTCATCGCGCTGACTCGCGGGGCCATTGAAATGTGCCACCCAAAGGTGGGCCCCGGCGGGATCATACTTGACGGTGTGATAATCGCCTCCCGCCGTGCCCGTGACATACACATTGCCGGCAGCATCCACCGCCACGTCATCGGCGTCGTCGTCAATACTGTAGGAGAAACGGGCGGTCCAGTCCGGCGTGCCGTCGGGGGCATATTTCAGCGTGGCATAATCGAAATTGCCGCCCAAAGACTGACCGGTTATGTATGCATTGCCGGCGTCATCTACGGCGAGGGACTGGGCGGCGTCCAGGCCATTGCCGGGTCCATTGTAGCGGTTGGTCCACAGCGGCAGACCGGTAGCCGTGTATTTGATCGTGAGATAATCCGCGGCCGAATTTGTGGTTTCGGAGAGCCCGGTGACAAACACATTGCCGGCCGGATCCACGGCCAGATCGTTGAGTTCATCGTTGCCGTTCGCGGGACCGTTATAGGAGGCAATCCACTTGAAACTGGCCAGCAACGTCAGGCTGACCGCATCGCTGGTAACGGTACCGGCGGCGTTGCCCACCCTCACCCAATACCCTCCGGCGTCCATCGGTTGGACATTGGGAACCTGAAGACTGTGGTTGGTGCCATCCGCCAGCGGTGCGCCATTGAAAAACCACTGGTAAGCCAGCGACCCCTCGCCAATGGCGGTCACGTCAAAGATGGCGGTGGCCCCCACCGGGAGAACTTGCGGTTGAGGTTGCGCGATAATGGAAGGTGGTTCGAGGGGAGAAACCGGTTGCGCATTGGAGAACTCCGACGTATTTCCGCCGGCATCCGTGGCGGTCGCCGTAATGACTTGGCCAACGGTATCCCCGCCGTCGAACGTCACCTGGAAGCTGGCATTGCCACTGGCATCGGTCGTCAAGTTGGTGGTTCCCAGGAAGACCTTGCCTTCTCCAAAACCGGAACCATCCGCGCTCGGACTGACAAAGAACTCCAGCCGATAGTTCTCATTGCCATGGCTGTTGAAGGTTCCCGCAATCGCCGTTTGCAGACTCACCTGGACGGCGGAAGTGAGCACAGGAAAATTTTGGAGATTGTTCACGCTGATGTCGGTATCATTCAGATCATTCGGCGTTACTCCAGCCCCGCCCAGATCGATGCCCAATCCGGAATTCTCAAAGATCGAGTTGCCAGCAATCCAGATGCCCGAGCCGAACGCCACCTGGACGCCGGGGCCGCCATTAAAGGCAACGACATTGGCGGCGTCAGGAGTTTCCCCCCCAATCTGACAATTCAAGGCCCCCACAAAAATACCGCTTTGCTGATTGGGCAGGCTATTGGTCCCCGTCCAATCCACCCCAATGAAGTTGCCTTGGATCAGGTGACCGAATTGGCCGTTCAACTGAATACCATTCTTGGTATTCCCGGAAATCAGGTTGCCATCGAGGGGACTGGTGCCGCCAATCACGAGGTTGGAACACGTCGAGGTGTTCACGATTCCATACCCGTTCGGCAGCGCCAATTTCCCGGCGAAATCCATGCCCAGGTAATTTCCCCGGATGGTGTTGCTGCCGCCCGCGGTGATAAATATCCCCGCCAACTGACAATTGACGATGTTCAATCCTTGAATCTTACACCCGCTGCCGCTGACGTACAATCCGATGCCATTGGTGCCCAGTTTGGTGCCATCGATTTGGACGATGGGAGCGTTGGTAAAGCCCAACTGCCGTCGTCCATCGATGAACACCGGCTTATAAATGACGGGCAGGCTCGTCAGCGGCGTGATGGTGTACGTTGCGGCTCCGGGGATATTAAAGGCGATGGTGTCCAGATTCGCGTTGGTGTTCGCGTCCAGGATCGCCTGACGGAGACTGCCCAGCCCCGAGTCGTTGATGTTGGTGACGGTGAGAACGGCGGCTTGGATTGCGCCCGGCAGCATGGCAAGCACCACGACTATCCAAGCCGAATCCTTCAATTTGCATCTCGGTGTTATCCGGCAAATATGTTCCTTCATACATTGTCAGATGGCGGTCAGGTGGCATGTCGTCAAACTCCGCGTGGGCGGTTTCAAGGCCCATCAACCTGGTTTGAGTTCCAATTGGAACCACCTGTAAGCGTGCGGTTTATCAATCAATTCGACAGGCGGTGAGATAACTTCGAAACATGAACAAGCATGAACACCGATCCAACGGACAGGTCCGAGTCAGCGGTGCTATTCAATCCCTACGCACCCAGTTGACTGATGCAAGCACACCCCAAGCCATGGATAGGTGTTCGTTCTGCGAGGATCCGCGGGACACAGGGGAACGCGTCCCGATCTGAGGTTGGTAACGATGGATTCCCGCTTGTCGCGAACCACCAAGAACGTTCAACTTCACTGGGAGGGTCCAACAACCAAGGAACGGTCATTGGACGTTCGGGACCACCGAGACGGCCGTCCTACTTTAGCGTAACGCCTGCGACACCGGTCAGGCAGGTCTCCCCTCCGTCCCGAATGATCCAAAGACACCCACTAGCTCAAAAAACGTCCGCTGTCCAGCGAACGGTTCGCGCCATTTGGAACCACCGAGATGCTCGGATGCTGTTGGCGCAAATTGCGAACGGTTTGCTGAATGGCGCACCCGCGTTTGGAGTGCGTCCGGCTTGCCGGCGCTTTGGTATGAAGAAGGGCCGGCAAAGCCCTCGGGCGGCGCATCAACCTTTGCCCGCCCTACCGCAAACGAAAGCGGGAGCAAGCTCCACGCACTCCAAACGCTGGCGCGATGCCCGAAGACCGGCGGCAATTCACTCACGCTGAACGCCAACACCCGCAGCCTGGCCTGCCTGCGTGCAGGAGCTTTACATGCACGAGAGAGAGTAGGACAGGCGTCCCGTCTGTCTCAGACTTCCAAACCAGCGTCCAAACTGGGGAGGATGCTCTGCGTCCGACGGACAGTGAACGCTCCTTCAAGACAGCCGAGACGGCTGTCCTACAACATTGTGACAACGTCTTCAGAGAGTCCCAATGCGCTTTACCAATCAGCGTCACTCGGGAACAGGTTGGCGTATTTCACGCTCGAGCGCGGCTCGGCCATCATTGGCGCCACCGTGTCACGCCACTTGGCATAATGCGCGGTTTCCTTGTGCTGCGCCGGGGCTTCCGCCGTGCGATAGGCTTCCACCAGTACAAACCGTGTGGGATCCTCGGCCTGTTGCACGACGTCGAAGCCCGCGATGCCCGGCTCCTGGACACTGGCTTGCGCGTTTTCAAGCGTGGCCTGTTTGAAGGCTTCCACCGTTTCCGGTTTCACATGAACATGAACGTGGACTACTAACATAAATGATCTTCGAGTCAGGCATGGTGGCGTTCTCGTTTCCGTTTCAATTCTTTCAGCAGGCTCTTCAACGGCAGCGTGTTGATGACATCGGCCTTGGTCAACCAGCCTTTGCGCGCGATGCCGGCGCCGAGACGGAGGAAACCGGCGTGTTCGTTGCGGTGGGCGTCGGGATTGATGACGCATTTGACGCCCTTGCTTTTGGCGTACGGCCAAAGCCGCCAGTCGAGATCGAAACGCCGCGGATTGCAGTTCAGTTCGATCCAAGTGCCCGTTTCAGCGCACGCGTCAATGACGGCGCGCTGGTTGACTTTATACGGTTCCCGTTCGAGCAGCAGCCGGCCAGTCAAATGGCCGAGCGTGTGGACATAAGGATTTTCCGCGACCTTGATCAAGCGTTTGGTCGTCTCGGCTTCGTTCTTCGAAAAGCCCTGGTGAATGCTGGCCACCACCACGTCCAGTTCGGCGAGCAGGTCATCGGGAAAATCCAGTTTGCCGTCCGTCAGAATATCCACTTCGGAACCCGTGAGAATGCGAATGTCCTTCCCGGCGGCGGCCAGCGTTTTGTTGAGTTGTTGGATTTCCTTGAGCTGCCGGCGCAACCGGGCGGCGTCCAGCCCGTTGGCGACAAAGGAGGATTTCGAGTGATCGGTAATCGCCCAATACTCGAAGCCCAGGTCCTCCATGTAGTCGGCAATCTCCGCGAGGCTGCCGTGGCCATCGCTCCAGTCGGAATGGTTGTGCAAGGCCCCGCGCAGGTCCGTCCATTCGAGGAGTTGGGGGATCTGGCCTTGCTCGGCGGCGGCAAACTCGCCCTGGTCTTCGCGCAGTTCGGGCGGGACGTAGGCCAGTTCGAGTTGGTCGAAAATCTCTTCCTCCGTCTGGCACCGGACCAGCAGTTTGGGATCGCGGGTTTCCTCCTTGGATTTGAACAAACCGTATTCATTGAGCCGCAGTCCCCGCTGGATGGCCCGCTGGCGCATCACGATGTTGTGCTCCTTGCTGCCGGTGAAGTACGCCAGCGCAAACGGAAACTCCGCGTCACTGACCACGCGCAAATCCGCCTGGATGCCGCCTTCGAGAATCACGCTGGCCTTGGTGTCGCCTTTGGCGCTGATGCTCAAAATGCCCGGCTGGCTGGTGAAGTAGTCAATCACCGCGACCGGCTTTTTCGAGGACACCAGGAAGTCCACGTCACCAATGATCTCCTTGTGCCGGCGCACACTGCCGGCGGGGCTGCAACGGATCACGTCCGGGTGTGCGCGCAGGCTTTCCAAAATCGGTTCCGCGACCACCAACGCGTCGCTCAGCAGATGGCGCGAGGCATACTGGCGCCGGAACGCAATGCCTTCGAGAATCTTGGTCTGCGTCTTTTCGCCGAAGCCCTCGATCACCGCGACCTGGCCAGCTTGGCAGGCGGCTTCCAATTCCTCGACGGTGGTGATCTTCGAGCACGTCACTCAGCTTCTTCACCTTCTTCGGCCCGAGCGCTGGGATTTCCAGCATCGCCACCAAGCCCGCCGGCACGGAGGCCTTCAGTTCGTCGTAGTAGGGCAGTTTGCCGGTTTGGACCAGTTCGGTAATTTTCTTTTGGATGCCTTCGCCAATGCCTTTGATTTCGCCCAATCGGTCTTCGGCAACGATCTTGTCCAACGGCTCGGCCAGACTTTCGAGCGTGCGGGCGGCATTGGCGTAGGCGCGAGTTTTAAACGGATTCTCGCCCTTGAGTTCGAGCAGGATGCCAATCTCACCCAAAATTTCGGCGACTTGATCTTTGTCCATGCGCCGCATGGTAAACCGCCGCGCCGGGGTGCAAAGCGTAAAATGGGCGGTCTTAGTCCGAGAGCCTGGCGGTCGCTCTGGTGCCGCGCAGCATTCGGGTCCGTGTCACCCAACGTTCCCAGTCGAAGCCAGTCCCTCGCGGCGGTTTCTTTTGAGCGATGCCAACCTGGCAACTTCCATCGAGCTTCAATGCCCAGTCCACTTGAAAGAACGCCAAGATTCCACCGGCAAATTCAAGAGTCTTCGGCCAGCCAGGCGGCGGTTTGGCTCCGAAGAAATCCGCGTAAATCAACCAAACCCAAATCTGCCCGGCCGCCTGCTCCTTCAGCGGTCCGACGTGAATCGTGAATTCATCCGATTGAACGGCGCGGACGATCGTCTGTCCGTTGACCTTTGCGGTTATCCCTGAGGGATGCCACTCGGCGGAGACCAATGGCATCCGCTTGGTGTCTGCGGACTCGTGCTCGCCGCGTGCGTCGTATTTCCGAATCAGCACGGCAGCGAAATCATTGTCCACGCCTTTGCCCGGATCCACGCCGCCGTAACGCTCGACCCGCTCGATCCCTGGGAGCCGCAGCAAATACGACAAGTTCGGCCACAACCATTGGTGATCGGCATCCCACACGCGGACCTCCCGCATCCAGGAATACTCCGGAAAGGCCAGATGCGAATTCCAGAACTGCCGGGCGGCCTCGTCGTGGGGACGTTCCAATAGCACCGTAGGCCGTAGCACGCCGGCGTTGGTCGATGAGTCTGTCAGGCGTGTCACAAACCTTCCCTGCAAGAGGGGCCTGGTTGCCGGCCGGGAGGTGGAATGGAAATCTTGTGGTGGCCAGTAAACCTGGAACGTCGTGGCTTTCTCCTCGTCGGCAAACCGATGGAACGTTTGCCAGCCCATGCCCGGATTGCCCAAGACGTCATCAATCTCGCGCGGTTCAACCCGGACATGGCGAGCAGCGGATTCGGCGCCGCCTACGGGTGTGATTTGAAGCAAGGTGGTGACCATGACCGCCAACGTGAAGCCATTGAATCGGGCTGATTTCATGGGAGCCTTTGTGGAGCGTCCACGTCGGCAAAGCAAGCAGATCATGTTGTTCACGAGGGGGGCGGTGCCGCTCCAAGGTAATCATCCGGGTCCAGTTGCGCTTGGCCCCCGAACGTCGCGCCAGCGTTTGGAGTGCGTGGAGCTTGCTCCCGCTTTCGGTTGTCGCCGGTTGAAAGTTGTGCGTGACCAATCTTCATCGACCGGTTCTAATCGCCTCCCGACGCGCATGGTATCATGGTCGAGACACTCACGGCACACAATCTGGTCAAGCGATTCGACAGCGTAACCGCTGTGGATCACGTCAGTTTGAATGTGTGCGCCGGCGAAGTGGTGGGCTTGCTGGGCCCCAATGGCGCGGGCAAGACCACCACGTTGCGCGTGCTGGCCGGCATCCTTCAGCCCACCGACGGCCAGGTGTTCGTCAACGGTGCCGATCTGCGGGAAGCCCCGCTCGAGGCGAAACGGCACATCGGTTTTCTGTCCGGTGACACCCAATTGTACCAGCGACTCAGCCCACGCGAGGTGCTCCGTTATTTTGGCCGGCTTTATTTGTTGCCCGAAGCTGAGTTGAACCGTCGTATCGAACAGTTGGTCGAGGAATTGGAGATGGCGGCGTTTGCGGATCGTCCTTGCCGGACGTTGTCCTCGGGACAAAAACAGCGCGCCAACATTGCCCGCGCCTTTTTACACGATCCGGACGTGCTGATTCTCGACGAGCCCACCGCGGCGCTCGACGTGGTCAGCGGTCAATTCATCGTGGAAGCCATCCGCCGCAAACGGGCCGCTGGCCGGGCGGTGCTGTTTTCCACGCACATCATGAGCGAGGCGGAGAGCTTGTGCGACCGCATCTATTTTCTGCACCAGGGGCGGGTCACCGATTGCGGTCCCGCCACGGACATCCTGGCACGAACCGGTTGCGCGAATTTGACGGACGCATTCTTGCACCATGTGCGGTCCACCGGCAATGCCGCCGCCCGGCCTGCGACTTAAATCGTTCCCTTGCTCTACCATGCGCCTGCCGATTGTCTGGACCATTTTCCGCAAAGAAATCACCGAAGCCTTGCGCGATCGGTTGACGCTGATGGTGGTCATCGGCTTGCCGATCCTCATCTATCCGCTGATGATCTTGAGCCTGGCCAAGCTCCAAAAAACGCAGGCACAGGCGGAGAAAGCACAAGCCTCGGAAGTGACGATTTGGGGGCAGCCGCCGTCCGGCTTGCTCGACTCATTGAAACGCGCCAACCCGTTGTCGGTGGCAGTCTGGAAAGGCGCGCCTCCCACGGTCCGCCATGACCTGCAAACCGGCAAACTCCAACCGCCACCGCGGCTCGAGCGCACCAATCAAACCACCGCAGCGTCCGAAACCAATACGGATGCCGACACCAAAGATCGCGCGCCGGAGGAAGCGGAAAGCGCGCTGCTCGACGGGGCGCGGGCGGTGCTGACCGGTCGCGAATTCGGCGCGGTGTTAATTCTTTGGCCCGGCTTTGAGCAAGCGTTGGTTTCCGACAAATTGGGCCAGGTTTCGATCTATTACGATTCGGTCCGTCCGGCATCCCGCCTGGCGCGGGATCGGTTGGTTGACGCACTGATGGCTTACCGGAAGGATCTGGTGCAGGCGCGCGAGGAGGCGCATTTGTTGCCCGCCGGATTTTCCCAAGCGGTGGAAATCCGGTCACGCAATCTCGCGCCAACCCAACGCCGGGCCGGGCAGCGATTGGGCATGCTGTTGCCGTTCGTGTTGATCATGCTCTCGGCCACCGGCGCGCTCTACGCCGCCATCGATTTGACCGCCGGCGAAAAGGACCGGGCCACGATGCAGACGCTGCTGTGCGCGCCCATCCGTTCACTGGAGATTGTGGCGGGCAAATTTCTGGCCGTGTGGTGCATCAGCCTCATTTCGGCCCTGGCCAACATGGCCAGTCTGGGCGCCACGGTAGCGCGCATGTCGGCCACGGCGGAATTGTTGACCCTGCCGCTGTCGAGCTATCTGCTGGCGTTTGCCCTGCTCCTGCCAGCGACGTTCATGGTCACGTCGTTTTTCCTCGCGGTAGCGGTGCTGGCCCGCGACGCCAAGGATGCCGGCAATTTCCTCGGCGCCACGTTGACCCTCCTGCTGATGCCGCTCGTCGTGGCAATGACGCCGGGCGTCGAACTCAATTCCTGGACTGCCTTTGTACCGCTGGTCAATATTTCCCTGCTCATCAAAGCCTTGTTCCTCAGTGAGGCAAAACCAGACGCCGTGTTCCTCACGCTGGTGTCGTCAGTAACCTACGCGATGCTGGCGATGCTGTTTGCGGCGCGGGCGTTCGGGCGGGAACAAATTCTCCTCGGTGGACGAGCTTCGTTGCGGGCGGTGTTCCGTCCGGAGCGCAAGACCGGAGCGTTGCCCACACCGGGCCTGGCCCTGGCCTCGTTTGCGGGCATCCTCGTGTTGACGTTCTATGCCAGTCTGCTGCTGAAGCAAAGTGGTCTCGTTACCAGCTTGCTGGTCACGCAATACGGTTTCTTCCTGCTGCCGGTGGCGGCGTTGACGAGCTATTTGAAATTCCCGCTGGTGCGCACCTTCTCGTTGCGGGCGCCCTCTTGGCGCGGATGGCTGGCCGCCCTTTTGATCGGCGTTTCCGCCTGGGCAGCCATCGGCGGATTTGTCATCCGCTTGTTGCCGCCGCCCGAATCGTTGGTCAAAGCATTGAGCAAAATCGTGCTGCTGGGGGATGAACAAACGCCCGTGTGGATCGCCTGGTTGGTGGTGGCCATCACCCCGGCGATTTGCGAAGAACTGCTCTTCCGTGGCCTGATCTTATCGGCGTTGCGCCGGTTGGGGAATTGGCCGGCGCTGATCATTTCCTCGCTGCTGTTTGCGGTGGCGCATGCCTCGATCTATCGGCTGTTGCCCACGTTCTTCCTGGGCCTGCTGCTCGGTTATGTCGTGTTGCGGACACGTTCGATTGCCAGCAGCATGACCATTCACGCTTTGAACAACGGCATCGCCGTGGCCCTGGCTCGCTATCCGGCGCTGGCCGGGTGGCTGCACCTCAACGATGCGACGTTTGTTCCCTGGTCGGTCACCTGGCCGGCGCTGGCGGTGCTGGCGATTGCGCTGCTGATGCTCAAACGCGGGCCGAGAATAATGACCAATGAGCAATGACCAAGCGCCAGAGAATGACCAATGGCCAATGACCAGCTCACAATGCAGCTACACTTCTTAGCTGGTAGCAGCGGACGTGAGTCCGCTCACTGTTTTCACCAACAACCTCCCAACGTCTGTTTGGGCTTTGGAACCTGGTCATTCTCTGGTGCTTGGTCATTGGACATTGGTCATTCGACGCCGGCTGGTGCAGTCACAACTTCCATTTCGCCCTGACTTCGGGCAACCAACGGTCCAACAGATCGCGGCAGTTGAGCACTTTTTCGGCAAGGTCGAGCGGGACGTAGTAATACTGGTTCGAGGCTTCAAAACCGAGACGGGAATCGCGGCTCTGGAGCGCCGCCAGCCGTCGGGCCAGCGCCAGTTCTTCTTTGAGCAAGGTCGTCAGTAAGACGATTTGCGCGCGGGCGGCTTCCGGTTCTTTGGCGGCATCGAGTGCGCGGCGTGCCAGGACGAACCGGGCCTGGTTGGCGGCGCTGCGAAAGTGGATCGCCGCCGCTTCAGCGACGCTCAGTTCGCCTTGCAGAGATCGTTGTTCGGCGGGTGAAGTTTGGTTCGCTGCCGCGACCGTCTTCAACTTGGTCAAAGCGTTATCGAAGCCATCGGCGACTTTGGTGAGTTGCCCAATAAACACGTCGGGCGGATACACGGCGCGCCAGCCATCCAGGTCGTCGTAGGGGAAGCCAACCATCGTCGCGGCATAGCCGGTTGGTTTGGCCCAGAGCAGATTGGACGGTCCCGTCTGCAACGGTGCGCGATAAACCAACGCGGGGTGAAAGGGAAACTGGCTGAAGGCCGCGCTGAATTCCCGCCAAGCCGTGACCATAGCCGCAGCGAGAGCCTGGCCGAAACGCCGTTCCGCGACGCGTTGCATCGCTTCCAGGGGAGTGAGGTCGGCCGAGTTCGCCACTTCGGCCACGACTTCGAGATTGGGCGACGGATAGCCGCCCAACGTCCAACCGAGCATCAGCCCATCCACCTTCGCCGCGCGCAAGTTGGCCGCATGTTGGGCCACGTTTTCGAGGGCGGGAATGTACGGCACGGCGGATAATTCCCAAGTATTCCCCGCTTGGATCTTGGCGATGGTTTTCAAGCCACGCTGGCGGGCCAACTCCCAATGCCGCCTGGCGCGCGGCCCCGGACCGATGGTGGAGATCGAGTATTCGCCGATCACACTTTTCACGCCGCCGCGTTCGATGGGCAGGCTCCATTCGCTAACGCTCATTAGCGCGACCGCTGGGGGCAGTTGGGCGATGATGTCCGGCGCCCACGCGTCGTTCCAGCCCCAGTCCCAGACGATCAATGATGGGCCCTTGGCGGGCAGGGCCGGGGCGACAGAGCTGACTTGAGCTGGACGGTCAGCACGGTTTGGTTGCTGGTTTGCCGTCGAGGCTGGCAAAGCCTTGCCTTGCCCCAGTTGGATCCCCTCGTAGAACAACCGGTTGACTTCCGCAATCACGTCGGCGGGCGGACGTTTGCCGCACCGGGGACAACCTTTGCCCTGGTGGTGCGACCAGCAATTGGTCAGGTTTTCCGAGCCGCTGATCGTGAAGAAGCCGGCCAGATCGGGCACCGCGCGAACAATGGCTGCCACCGCTTCCCGCAAATATTGCTGCACCTCCGGATGACTGGTGCAGAGCGCGGCATGATCCCCTTCACCCACGCCCTTCAATTCGGCGTGTTGCTGGAAGAATGCCTGGGGCATGGAGCGCGGTTCATTCAGATACAGGTAAAGGCCAATGCCGTGACGCCGCGCCCGGGCAACGAGCGTTTGCAGGTTCTTTAGCCGCTCTTCGTGTCGGTTACTGAGGGATGGTTGCCACGGGAACCGGAAGAGTTTGTAGAGCACGGCCTGTAACCAAACCCCGTCCACGCCGGCGGTCGCGAGCCGGGCCAAGTAACCGTCGGGATACGGATCGGCTTCAGGCTCGAGCAACGGATCGCCGTACAGCGCGAAGTAGGAATAGCAGAAACGCGGCGTCAGGCGTGAGGATTGAACCACCGGCACCGGAGCGGCGGGCTTCGCCGAAAGGCGGGCGACAAAGCCGAACAATTCATCTTCGTGGTGATCCAGACCGTCAGGAAATTCCTCGCGAATGAGCCGTGCAATTTCCTTGGCACGATTTCGGGCGGCGGTAGTGGGCGGCGCAAACTTGAGCGGTTCGCAGGCGGGTTTCAGGTTGCCCAATTTGATGAACAGAAAATCGTCTTCGCGCAACGTGTAGGCGAGCTGGTCCGGTGTCCAATCCAGCAATGCCAACAACTGCTCGTACGGCAGCAGGTGCCAGTTGCGTTTGATCACGGTGAGGTACGACCGGCGCTGCTGGTCTGAGGTGATTGGCGGTGGTTCGGGCAGGCCCATCGCTTTGCCCAATTGGAGAAGGTCGGATGTCGGGCGCCGATGGACGTGGCCATTCGCTCGACGGGAACCAACGGCCAGTTTCGCCAGACAAACGCGTGCAGACGATCCGGGAAATGCGGCAACGGAACCGGAGGAGGCGCACTGCCTTTGGGGAGGGCAGCCACCGAGAGCGTCGTGGCGCCGGGTGATGCGGGGCTGCTGGTCGCGGCGGACAGGAACCGCGGGGCAAACACCAGGCTGCTCGTGGTTGCGGTTACGGCTTTGACAAACTCTCTCCGGTTCATGTCATGGGCGTTCATAAGCAGACATCTCAGTAAAAGCCGCACTACGCTGCAAGGACAATCGCAGGGAAACGAGAGGTGACAGGTTGAAGCGTGGTAGGGCTGAAGGGTTGAAGGATGAAGTGCCGGCGAGATGCTTGCGCTACGTAGGACAGCCGTCTCGGCTGTCCCGAACCATACAATACGCTTCTTCTGCTTGCGGACGGGTTGCTTGCTGTTGAACGTTGGTTGCAATTCGAGACAGGCGGGACGCCTGTCCTACGGGCGCGCGTCGATGCCATCTTCAGGCTTGGACCTTGGTCCTTCGCTGGGATTTGGCCATTGGGCATTGGGCCTTTTCGTTGGCCCATGGATGGTTCTCAGTTTTGACTATCTATCCCTTTGCGAAGCTGCTTTGCTGACGCCAATTGAAATTGCGCAGTATGAGACAGATGTTGAAGAATTTGAACTGGCAGTATGGCGCGACACTGGTCCTGACCGGATGGTTGGCCCTGGCGGTGACCGGGTGCGGGACGCGGAAGCAAGCCGACGCCGATCCGGCCGGGAATCCACCGGATCCGCTCGCAGTCACCGAGGGCGAGCCGTTGGTGATCGACGCGCCGGGGGGCAATGCCGCTGCCCCGGCCAAGCCGCTCAGCGAAGCGGACCAAGCCTGGCTGGATTTTCAGCAGGCCACAAAAACGCCCGACCCGCCGGAGGCTTGGCAGGAAAAAAAGCCTTCGGACGAAGAAGTGGCCACGTTCAAACGCGGAGCCGCCAACCAATTGGTGCAGGCGGCCGACAAAGCCAAGGATTTTTACACGCGCTTTCCCCAGCACGAACAGGCGGCGGAAGCGCATCGGCAGGAAATCGGTTTACTGAACTTTGCGGTGCAACTGGGCAACACCAACGTGTCGGCCCGTGTGGAACAACTTGAGGCCGCCCGCTTGAAGGATCCGGCATTGTCTGAGGATGACCGCCTGGAGTTACGGGTCCAGCAGTTGCAGCGGGTGATGGCGTCCAGCAACGAGACGAATAAAACGGCATCCTTGAAGGAATTGGAGCAAGGAGTTCGTGCGTTGCAGAAGGAATTTCCCCAACGTCCTGAGATTTGGGGTTTGATGCTGTTTGCCGCGGAGCGGTGGCTGGAAGCGAACGAAGGCGCCAGGGCCAGCGCGCTGGCGGCCGAGGTGGCGGCGGCGGACGTGGACGAAGAACTCAAAACCGGCGCGGCCGAGTTGCAGCGGCGGGCGGGCCGGTTGGGCAAACCGCTGGCGTTGAAATACACGGCGATCGACGGACGCGAGGTGGATTTGCAGAAGATGCCCAACAAGGTGGTGCTGGTGGATTTTTGGGCCACCTGGTGCCGGCCATGCATGGCGGAGTTGCCCAACGTGAAAGCTGCTTACGAGAAACTTCATCCGAAGGGTTTTGAGATTGTCGGCATCAGCTTTGACAAAGAAAAAGCTGCCTTGGAACGGGTGGTGAAACAGGAGCAGATGGCCTGGCCCCAATACTTCGAGACTGGCACCGGCGAACACCAATTTGGTGAGACCTTCGATATTAGCAGCATTCCCACGATGTGGCTGGTGGACAAGAAGGGCGTGCTCCGGGATTTGAACGGTCGTGAGAACCTGGCGGCCAAGGTCGAAAAGCTGCTGGCCGAATAAGCGCCGGAACCGCGAATGCATCCAACGCAATCGCGCTGCGACCAAGCGGTTGGTAGGGCGAGACTCCGTCGAGCCGTGACTTCCCCGCCTTGCGACCGGACAAGGAAGCCGAACCCGTGGGAAGCCATCAAGCGTTTGAAGCTCTCCAAGAGACCATGCTCACGCGACAATACTGCGGGCGGTTTCCTGGATTTATCGCCATGCGGCCTCGACGTGCCGCGCTTCGGTCCACGTTTGCCCAACGCACAAGCGCAAGACGAAACGGCCTTCGAGCACGGTGTGCGTGAGATAGAGTTTTCCGCTGCGATTGAGTTCTTCGAGCAACCGGCGATTGACCTCGTCGCCGCCCTGGTGACGGAAACAGACGAGGTTCAGCGGGGCGGGCACGGTCAGTTCGAAATCGTCCGCCGCCTCGATCCACCGGGCAAACTGCTGCGCCAGTTCCACGTGACGCCGCACGTGGTAACGCAAGCCTTCGACACCGTAATGGCGAATCACAAACCAAAGCTTCAACGCCCGAAACCGCCGGCCCAGCGGCACGTGCCAGTCCCGATAATCAATCACGGCACCCGATTCGGTGGCCTGGTTGCGCAGGTATTCCGGCAGCACGCTGAGCGTTTTGATAAGCACTGCCCGGTCGGCCACGTAGAAGCAGTCGCAATCGAAGTTGGTGAACATCCATTTGTGCGGATTGAAACAATAGCTGTCCGCCAGTTCCAGGCCGTCCTGGAAATGCCGGAATTCCGGGCACAGCGCCGCGGTGCCGCACATGGCGCCATCCACGTGCAACCAGAGACCGTGCGCGCGGCAAATCCGGCCAATCGCGGGCAGCGGATCGAACGCATTGGACGAGGTCGTGCCGATGGTGGCGCAAACAAAACACGGTCTGAGGCCGGCCTGACGGTCTTCGGCGATCTGCCGTTCCAGGGCCTCGGGCCGCAGGGCGAACCGTTCATCCACTTCGATCAACCGGAGATTGCGACGCCCCAGTCCGGCAATCTTCACCGCTTTCTCAATCGAGGAATGGGTTTGCGTGGACGCATAGGCTACGAGCTGTCCATCGCCGCCGCGCTCGTTGGTTTGGAATCCGGTGGCCCGTTCCCGCGCCGCCAGCAACGCGCACAGCGCTCCGCCGGATGCGGTGTCCTGAATGACGCCGCCGCCGGCAGTATTCGATTTGAATTGGGCCGGCAAGCCGAGCATGTCCGCCAGCCAGTCCAGGACATGCGTCTCCAATTCCGTGCAGGCCGGACTGGTGGCCCACAGCATTCCTTGCACTCCCAGCCCGGCGGACAGTAGCTCGCCAAGGATCGACGGACCGGAATTGTTGGCGGGAAAAAAGGCGAAGAAGTTCGGCGATTGCCAATGCGTCAGACCAGGAACGATCAACTGGTCCACGTCGCGGAGAATGGCCTTGAAGGATTCACCGTGTTCCGGCGGCGTGGATGGCAGTTGGGAACGAATCTGCCCCGGCTGAACCTGGGCCAACACGGGGAAGGACTCGATGCGCTTCTGGTAATCGGCAATCCAATCCACCAGGGCGTGGCCCCACTGGCGAAATTCGTCCGGCGTCTGATGATAGCTTGTGGGCTCGGTCATAATGCCGCCCATCAAAACCTCCCCCCCATCGCGAGTCAAACTCAGCGACATGACCTACAGTCCCGCAGGAATAACCGAAAATGCCCCCCGATTCATCGACGGGTTGAGGAAACCACAATGCCAATTAAGGTCTGCCACGAACGAAACAAGCCCCGGCCTTCTTGCGAAGCGAGGGGCGACGACAGAAGCGGCTGAAAATGCGACGCAAACCACCCCAATTTGGAATTTGACTTTTCCGGCAAACGCCGCTGTGATGGCCCTTGTGAAGGCCAACAGTTTTCTGCCTAATTCTGTTATTCCACCTGTTGATACGCCTAAACAGCGTTGAACTAGGACATTTATGCGCAACTATCTGCTCATTCTGTGGTGCGTGGGACTGAGTCTGTTCATCCTTGGATGCGAGCGCGCTCCATCCAAAAGTCAGCTCATGGGCACTTATACTGGAAGCCTCAATGGCGCTTCTGAAGTTTTGGTCCTGCTCCCTGACGGCACATTCTCTCAGAAATTGACGCTTCCTGGCGGCAAGAAAGTCAGCGCGAGCGGCACGTGGCAACTGGACTACAAGGCGGTTACCTTTGACAGGTACCAGAAGTTCTACAGTGAGGAAAAGCATGGTGCGCTCATAACGCCGGAACCGCGTTACGGGGTAATTTATAAATGGGGTTCCGACATGCTTATCCGTGATTTGGGCTCCGGTTGCTATACGCTGAAACACATGTGACCAGAATGATACTTTTGGTCTGATCCTAATACGATTGGCCTATGTGGTGCTGCTCGGCGTGGCGTGTGGAATGATCGCATTAGGGATCAGCCGATTGTCAGACTCGCACTCGCAGAGCAGATGGAAGATCTTCTCGGTTGGTGACATATGGACTATTCCTCATCGGCGCTGGCGAGTTCGAGGGGTAGCTTTACTACTCAGAGCGGACGGCTAGTATCTTTTACGGCAGGCGCTGCGATCGGTTGGATGGCCTTTGGAGGCTTTATCGCTGCAGCGCTGGCGGCAGGTTTGGTGTATGTGGGAGTTTTGGCGAGAATGGAGAAAAGCCTGATGAGCACAGCCAACAAGACGCTGGAGACGAACTGCCGCCCCGCTTCTCCGCTCGAAGTTGAGCGGGAATTTGGACGCGCAGTTCACGCTCGACCTTGCGTTTCCGGCGGCAGTAGCTGAGCTTTGCGTTATGCAAAGAGAAGCGCGAACATGAAGCCTAGCATTTTCATTCTTTTGCTGTCATTGTCCATGAGCCTTGCGGGTGAACCTGAGACGACGACTCTGAGGTTCCATTACCAGAGATTACCACCAAACAGCACGATGTGGAATCCAACGGCCAAGTGATAGCTTCGGTCGAAACGGTTTATCGTGGAAGGCATCGCATCCTGCGAACGATAAAATACAAGGTGGCAAAAGGAGATTATGTTGCCGGAGGTGTGATGCGCATTTATAGCGTAGGACGTAACGCAATTCTGGCTGAGGAGGACCCCAAAGGCGATGGGCAGGTTACTATGACAGTTTACGGGAAGACTGACAATCCAGGAGATTTCGAAGTGTTTCGAAAGTCAAAAGATGGATTGGTTCAGCCAATAACCAGCCGAGAACTGTTCCAACTCAGGCGCGAGCTACAGGAGTCTTCCAAGTTCTTTGAGGGCTTTGCACACTGGTTGGCAGAGAAAATTGAGACGGAATCACCCGAGAAAATCGCGAATGACGTGAAAGCGCTTGGAGAAGCCGCAAAACGGGCGAAGGAGGCAATGGATAAAGAAAAGCAAGAAAAAGATAAATGATTGCATAACCAATCGAGTCACCGAATGAGCGGCAAGCACGTCAGTTTTGAATTTGGAAGGCACCGGGATGCCGCTCATCGGTGCTCTCCGCGTTCGACATGAAGGCCATTGTGCCAGTTCTATTCGCGACCCTGCTTCTGGTGGTGTCCTGTGATTCATCAAGCAGCAAGGTTAGTATTCAGTCGTCCTCCATGAGCACCAACTCTACGATGCATCCGAGATTCGATACTCCTGAGCATGCGGTTGAGTCTTTGGCCTCAGCCTACCAGTCCCGAGACATCGAGGCGATGGTGGCTGCCAAGGATTTCGCGCTGGATTCCAGGCTATTTTGGGAGGACCTCGGCCTGCCTGTGACCGACAAGCAGAAGTCAGAATCTGTTGCGGCATTCGAGTCCAATTTTCGCAAGCAGATGGCAGAGGACGGTATCCCTGATTATCGGGGAGTTGAGCATGCAATCGCCCAGCGCGAGGAACTTCAAACCAACCTCGTTGTCATCACGCTTGAATGTCGATGGCCAGATGGACGAAAGGTCAGACTGAGGCTCCCCACCTTGAAAACTGGGTCGCAATGGAAAACAGTCTTGGTTCCAGGCTACGATCATTTGTAATGTCGAACAAGCGGATGCACACGAACCGCCGCCCCGCGCTTCAGTTCGGACGTGTCGCACTCTTTGGACGCTGGATTCGCTGCCAGCGCCCGCTATCGGCGGCGGTCGGTGATCCTTGGCGTTCGATGACATGAATCCCCACGAGCAGCAAAAGAGGATCGCTGGAGTGCTTCCACGGCTCCACTGGAGCGCAGCAGTGCTGCTCATGTGTGCTGTCGGTTTTTGGCTGATGGCGCCGGCCTCTCCAGCCTATCTCATAACGTATGCGGCCGTTGGGATGCTATGGTTCGGTGCGGTCGTGTGGATGTGGCGGATGTGGTGCCTTATCGGGACACTTACGATGATGCCGGTTTTTGCATTGGGTTACTTGGTGCCGCCGAGACTATTCCCCGAGTCTTCCCAAATGGTTGAGCTTCAAGGAATTCTGCTGGCTTTTGCCATCGTGTCATTCTTACTGTGGCTGTTGCGGCCGCAAGTGATTCGTTATGCAAGACTGGAGAACTAACATCGACCAGTCAGTGGAGTCAAAAGGTGCCCGTTAAAGCAGTTGCGACGTCACGGGCAATCTGACGTTCTTCTTCGTCTGAGGCGCACTGCCGGAACCAGTGGTTCACTTCTATGGTTCGGCGTGAACGGTCCACGCCCAAGCAGGAATTTGATTTATGGATTGCTTGATCCTCGAGATCAATACCTCCGATACGTTGGAAAAACTCACCAGCGTCGTGAACAAAGAATGGCCGAGCACACGATGGAGGAAGTATCGACGCCGAACCAAACGGGTCAATAACATGTTCGCGCCTCCGCTCTACTCGAGGTCCATTCGTGGTTTTCTTCCTAGCTTTGGAAGAGCCGCCTTACGTTCTGCGAATGTGGGATTGAGTGCCACGCCATCCAATGGTTGACAGGGCGATTGGCGCGCGTCTATTTGGCGCCGCCAAATTTCTTCGCCACGGCCGACTGCATGAGTTGTTCGAGGCTGGCGAATCGGGCATAACCTTTCGGCGCTTCGAACGCCTTCGCCGCTGGCTTCCGCAACTGCACGTTCCGGAACATCATGCGCACGGTGGAATCCTCCTCGTGCATCTGGATCTGCACCGGAAACCCTTTCAAATCCGAAGCGTACCATCCCAGAGCCTCCCGCTTGACACCGGCGGGGCTGGTAATGGTGACCTGATACTTCACACAGGGATGCCCGGCGACCGTTTCGTGGCCCAGCTTGTGTTTGGAAATCTGGTATTTGGCCTCCAATTCCTTGACTTCGTCGGCTGACATCGGGATAGCCGCGTAACTCTTCAAGTTGGGATAAATCACGAGGGTGCTTTTCAGGTCCGGGCGCACCACGGTGATCATTCGATCCATCCCGAGTTGCTGCAAATGCGCAAACGCCTGGGGGGCCACCTGGCCGTTCTTCAGATCGCTCAAATTGATGCCGGTACACACCTTGCCCTTCAGCATCGCGAACGTCATGGGAATCCGCATGGTTTCCCGTTGCTGGCCATCCAGCAGAACGGCCTCAGCCTGCGCCGAAAAGCTGGTGAACTCGCCAAACAACTTGAGCACTGCCGCGTTGAGACCGGTCTGGGGACCGGTGGGCATTTGCGCCGGCGCTGAATAGTATCCGAGGCCCACCGCGGCAGCGGCGAACAGAACCAAGCCAGACGGGCGCATGTTCATAGACAATAGTGTTCCATTACATTTCGATTAGCAGTGGCTGGAAATCTAACGCAAAACTGCATCTACACCAGCCGGAAACGTGGTTTCCAACGGGCCACGGGCGCCTCGCGTTTTTGCCGCAGGTTTCGAATTCATCAATCGGAACGCAGGCGAGGGCAACGACGCTCGGCGGCAGGTTTGCGACTTTCCTCCGCCGGGCGTTGTCGGCTACGCTGTCCGGGCATGAAATGCATTGTTACCGCCGGGCCCAGTTATGAACCGCTCGATCAAGTGCGCCGCCTCACGAATTTCTCCACGGGCCGGTTGGGTGGCGAACTGGCGGATTTCCTGACTGCCCGCGGTCACGAGGTCACCCTGTTGTTGGGCGAACAGGCCACGTGGAAGGGGCAATCACCGGCCCAACACGTCCAACTCTTTGGTTCGACGGGAGACTTGAGCGTGCGTCTGGAAGCACTCAGCAGAACGTCCGTGGACGCGGTGTTCCATGTGGCCGCAGTCAGCGATTTCACGGTCGGCACGGTCTGGGAGCACGCGGCCGATGGCGAGATGATTGAAGTCAAGGCGGGAAAGATATCCTCGCGGATTGCGCGTCTGCTGGTCGAGTTGGTGCCCACCATCAAAATTATTTCGCACCTGCGCGACTGGTTTCCGCAGGCCGTCCTGATGGGCTGGAAATACGAAGTTGATGGCGACCGCTCGACCGCACTTCGCCAGGGCGAACAACAAATCGCGCAATGCCGCACCGACGCCTGCGTCGTTAACGGTCCGGCCTACGGACGCGGATTTGGCGTGGTAACCGCCCCCGGCCGACGTGCCCACGTGCCCGAGCAACCGCTGCTTTACCGAGTGCTGGAGGAGTTGCTGCGGAAGCTTGCCAACGACTAATGACCTATCGTCAGGCGCACGCGGCTGCCTTCGTAAATCAGTTCCGCCCCAGGCCGGCGGAGGCGCCGGTGATGACCACGACTTCGGGTTCATGGTTGCGATGCTTCATGGCTAAAATCCTCTCAATCGCCGGCCGGAAACGCCATCGTGCTGAGCAGCGCGTTTTCGGCCTGGCGCGAATCGAGCCGGGTGTGTTGGACCACGATCGGCACGTTGGATTCGATGACGCTGGCGTAATCGGTGTCCTGGGGAACCGGCTCGGGATCGGTGAGTTCATTGAAGCGCAGATGTTTTGTTCGCCGCGCGGGAACGGTCACGCGGTACGGCCCGGCGGGATCGCGATCCGCGAAATAAATCGTGATCTGGACGTGGGCTTCCTCGTCGGTCGCGTTCAGCAGGCAGGCTGTCTCGTGACTGGTGAATTGCGGTTCCGGGCCGTGGCTCCAGCCGGGAATGTATCCTTCGGCGATGGCCCAACGTTTGTGTCCAATGGGAGGGGTCATGGGAGGGTTGGCTATTGCTTGCGGTCGCGGTCCAGGATGATGCCCGCCGCCACGGCCGCCACGCCGGCGCCGGCGGCGGCCACGGTCAGCGCCCGGCGCCGCCGCGAATTGCCGGCGTCGGGCTCGCCATTGCCCGCGGCGCCGTCGTCACGCTGGCGGGATTCGTCGATCTCCTTGATGCCCGAGGGCCGGGGTTCGTCGGACTTGTTGAATTCATTGAGCCGGCCCGAACTGCGCGAGTGGCCGCCGGCGCGCAGGGCCAGTTGCAGCACCTCGGCAACGTGCAAGGCTTCCCGGCTGGTCAACTGCTTGATCTGCTCCTTGCAACTGAAGCCGTCGGCGACGATGAGGGTTTCCGCGTCCGCCGCGCGCACGGCCGGCAGCAGGACCCGCTCGCCGCATTGGACGGAGACGCCATATTTGTCCGCCTCGAAGCCAAAGGAGCCGGCCATGCCGCAGCAACCGGAGGAAAGCAGCTCGTAGTCGAGCCCCATTTGCTCGAACAGCTTCGTTTCGCACGCCAATTTCATGATGGCTTGGTGATGGCAATGCCCGTGAACCAGCGCGCGCCGCGGAAACCGGGGCGGACGATAATCCTTCAGCTTGTTCTCCAGAAATTCCGCCAGCGTGTAGGCCTGTTGGCGGAGCCGAAGCGCGTCCTGGTCGTGCGGAAACAGCCCCGTCAATTCGTCCCGGAACACCGCCAGGCAACTGGGCTCGATTCCGACCAGCGGCGTGCCCGCGGCGATCTCGTCGTGCAGCGTGTCGAGCACCCGGCGGAGCAGCCGTTTGGCGGTCGGCAACATGCCGTAGTCGTAGAGCGGCCGGCCACAGCAGAGGGGGGTCCGCGGCACGATCACGCGCAGGCCCGCGTCCTCGAGCACTTCGACCATGGCCTGGGCCACGTGGGGGTGGAGGTAGTTGTTGAACGTGTCGGGCCAGAGCAGGACGCGGGGACCGTTCGGGTGACGCGGCGCGCGCCGGAAGAACCATTGCTTGAACGTCTGCGTGGCGAACAAGGGCACGTGCCGTTCCGGGGCCACGCCGGCCAGCTTCTTGCCCACGGAACTGAACGGCTCAGTCTGGGTGAAGAAGTTCACCAAGCGCGGCATCTTCGAAGCCAGGCGCGCCCACCAATAAATCAATCCCAAACTGTAGGCGGTGCGCGGCCGCAGTCGGCCTTGATAATAATGCGACAAGAACTCGGCCTTGTAGGTGGCCATGTCCACGTTGACCGGGCAGTCGGCTTTGCAGCCTTTGCACGCGAGGCAGAGGTCGAGCGCCTCCTTGACGCTGTCGCTCTTCCAACCGTCGGTGAGCACGTCGCCCTGGAGCATTTCGAAGAGCAGATGGGCGCGGCCGCGAGTGGCGTGCTGTTCCTCGCGCGTGACCATGTAGCTCGGACACATCGTGCCGCCTTCGGCCCGCCGGCATTTGCCCACGCCCACACAGCGCAGCGTGGCGCGGGCGAAACTGCCCTGGTCTTCGGGGAACTGGAAATGCGTGGCCGGCTCCGCCGGGCGGTATTCGGTGCCGAGCCGAAGGTTGGACAAAATGGGATTGGCGTTGACGATTTTGCCGGGATTCATCCGGCCCTGGGGATCCCAGATGTGTTTGAACTCCTGAAAGGCGCGCACCAACTCCGGGCCATACATCTTGGACAGTAATTCGCCGCGCGACTGGCCGTCGCCGTGTTCGCCCGAGAGCGAGCCGCCCAGGCTCAAAACCAGATTGGACGCGTCCTCTACAAACGCGCGATACTTGGCCAGTCCTGCGCGCGTCACAAGGTCGAAGTCGATGCGACAATGAATGCAGCCCTGGCCGTAATGACCGTAGAGCGCGGCATGGTATTGGTAGGTGTCAAACAAATGGCGCAACCGGCGAAGATACTCGCCCACCTGCTCGGGCGGCACCGCCGAATCCTCCCAGCCGGGCCACGCATCCTTCATGCTCGGCACAAACGCCGTCGCGCCCAAACCCGACTCGCGCACTTCCCACATTTTTCGCTCCTCGGCCTCGTCCTCGAAGAGCTTCATGCTGGGCCGGTCGGCGTTGGCTTGCAGCTTCGCCATCAACGCCCGCGCCTGCGCGTCGGTGTCCGCCTTGCTCTCGCCGCCGAACTCAACAAACAGCCAGCCGCGTCCCGGCGGCAGGATCGCCACGTCCTTCGGGTGCATGCCGCGTTTCTCCATGTAACTGACCAGATTGTCGTCGATACCCTCCAGGCCGATGGGTTGGTGCGCCATAATCTCCGGAACGTGATCGCCGGCGTGGTAGGCATCGGGATAACCCAGGATCAGCAACGAGCGCGCCGCGGGGGCCGGCACCAGCATCATCGTAGCCTCCAAAATGGTGACGCACGTGGACTCGCTGCCCACCAAGGCGCGCGCCACCTGGAAGCCTTTCTCCGGCAGCAACTCGTCCAGGTTGTAGCCCGAAACCCGACGGGGAATGTTCGGGAAGCGTTGCCGGATCAGACCGGCGTACCGATCCCGCAACGAGCGAAGCTGGTCGTAGATTCGGCCCTGCGGCCCGCCGGCTTGGATGAGCCGCGCCAGTTCCGCTTCGCTGGTCCGGCCGACGCGCATCCGGTGCCCTTCGTAGGTGAGCACCTCCAACTCGTGAACGTTGTCCGCCGTGCGTGGACCACCCCCGCGGAACTGGGCCATGACCGAATGGATGCCGCAGGAATTGTTGCCGATCATTCCGCCCAAGGTGCAGTGATTGTGCGTGGCGGGGTCCGGGCCAAAGAGTAATTGGTGCCGGATGGTTTCCTTTTGCAGATCGTCCAATACCAGGCCGGGCCGCACGCGCGCCAGCTTGCGCGCGGCGTCGATTTCCAGGACCTGGTTGAAGTACTTGGACATGTCCAGCACCACGGCCACGTTGCAGCACTGGCCGGCCAGGCTGGTGCCGCCTCCGCGGGACAGGATCGGCGCGCCGAACTCACGGCAGAGCGCGACCGTTTCCATTACGTCCTCGACCTCCCGGGGAATCACCACGCCGATGGGCACCTGGCGATAGTTCGAACCGTCGGTGGCGTAGAGCGCGCGCGACCCGGCGTCGAAGCGCACTTCACCCCGCAGGCGCCGGCGCAGCGCGCGGGCCAGGGCGGTGGCATCGACTTGCGCCGCGTCGCGCGGGCGGGCCGAGGCGGTGCGCGACGCGGGCGGGGGAGATTCGGTGTGGGTGTGGGTGTCAGAGGGCATACTTGCTGGCATCGGTTGATTTCAATTCCAGACCTAAACCGGGGCGAGCCGGATCGGGCCGCAGTTCGCCGTGAGTGGCGGGGAGCGCGCCGTCAAAGAACATCGCTTCAATGCGCGCGTGATCATGAAAATACTCGACGTGTTCGGCGCCCGGCAGCGCGCAGCAGGGGTGCGCGTGCAGCGACGGCGCGGTGTGCGCCGACAGTGGCACCTGGAGGGCCGCGCCCAGCGCGCCCACTTGCAGGAACCCGGTGAGGCCGGCGCAGCGCGTGGCGTCCGCCTGCAGCACATCGACGGCTCCCGCCGCGAGCATTTGCCGGAAATACGGCAGGTCGTAGCCGTATTCACCGGCGGCAATCGCCATTCCGGCCGGCGCGCGATCGCGCAACAAACGCAAGCCGTCGAGATCATCGGAACTCACCGGTTCCTCGAACCAGTGTACCTGGTGTTCGGCGAACGCCTCGGCCTGGGCAATCGCCTGCTTCCGCGAATAGGCACCGTTGGCATCGACGAACAGCTCCGTCTGCGGGCCAATGGCTTCGCGGGCGGCCCGCACGCGCGGCAGATCGGCGGCGGGTTCGCGGCCGACCTTCATCTTGACGCGCGTGAAGCCGGCTCCAGCCCAACCGCCCAATTGGCGTTGCAGTTGTGGGATCGAGTAAGAGGTGAACCCGCCGCTGCCGTACGCCGGAATGGCCGCGCGGACCGCGCCCAGCAAGCGGAGCAAGGGCAGGTCCAGCAATCGCGCCTTGAGATCCCAGAGCG
The DNA here is from genome assembly GCA_963788655.1 of uncultured Verrucomicrobiae bacterium. GTDB lineage: Bacteria > Verrucomicrobiota > Verrucomicrobiia > Limisphaerales > JAFGQR01 > JAFGQR01. The sequence goes on from CAWBHS010000088.1 coordinate 117,994, forward strand.
CCACATCGACCGCGGCAATCGCCATCGACGCCAACCCCGGCCGCCCGAGGTTGCGAATTGCCTGCACCATCTTCATCCAAAGTCCGGAGACGTTCATGGCGTCTTCGCCGCTCACCAAAGGACCCAGCTTGTCGCGGATCAGCACCGCGGCGCTGTGGTGCGCGTAGGTGTAACCGAGGCCCGCGCAACGGCCGGCGTGCGCCCGCACCACCACCACGCCCGTGGCGTCCCATTGCAGCGTGCCGTCCGATTCCGGCGCGTCGGTGGGCACCTGATATGCGGTTACGTCGAGCCGTTCGAGCCGCGCTTCCAATGACGGTCCTTTCTAGTCCACGCCCACGCCCACTTTCGCGCGGCTCGCAGCGCCGGCGCTGACCGGTTCGTGCCGTCCTTCGGCGAACTCTTCGATCATCTTGCGATTGAAGGCGGGAAGGTCGTCGGGTTTCCGGCTGGTGACCAATCCCTGGTCCACCACCACTTCCTGGTCCACCCAAGTGGCGCCGGCGTTTTTCAAATCCGTCTGAATGGATTCGTAGGACGTCAGCTTCCGGCCCCGCACCACTCCGGCATCGATCAGGGTCCAGGGGCCGTGACAGATGGCGGCCGTGGGTTTGCCGGCTTCGAAGAAGGCGCGCACGAAATCCAGCGCCTGCGCATTGCGGCGCAAATGGTCGGGATTCATCACGCCACCGGGGAGCAACAACGCGTCGTAGTTGTCCGCCTTGGCCTGGGCCAGGGGCATATCGACGGGAAACGTGTCGCCCCATTCGGTGTGTTTCCAGCCTTTGACCTGGTTCCCGGAAGGCGCCACGATATCAGCGCGCGCGCCCTCGGCTTCGAGCGCCTTTTTCGGTTCGGTCAGTTCTTCCTGTTCAAAGCCATTGGTGACGAGGATCGCCACTTTCTTTCCGTTCAGTTTTTTGCTCATAAAGAATCCATGGTTGAGGTTGATTTGCTTAGGGGATTGGCATTCATCCTTTGGAGGGGGTGAACCGTTCCGCCAGATCTTTGAAGGATTGGAGGATGATGCCCCGCCAATCCCGGTCGCCCTTGGCCACGGCCAGTGCGTAGTTGCGGGCTTGTTTCACGGTGATGTGCGGCGGCAGCGGCGGCACGTCGGGATCGGTGTGCGCATCGACCACCACCGGGCGGTCGGCGTTCAACGCCTTGTCCCAAACCCGGCCCAGGTCGTCGGGGTTGTCCACGACGACCCCCTGCAAGCCAAGCATGTTGGCGTAGTCGGCAAAGGAGAACGCCGGCACTTTCTGCGAGCCTTCGAATTTCGGGTCGCCTGCCAGCACGCGTTGCTCCCAGGTGACCTGGTTCAAATCGCGGTTGTTCAACACCAGCACGATCAGTCGCGGATCGCTCCATTCACGCCAGTACTTGGCCAGGGTGACCAGTTCGGCGTTGCCGTTCATCTGCATGGCGCCGTCGCCGACCAGGGCAATCGCCACCCGGTCCGGAAAAGCGAACTTGGCGGCGATCGCGTAGGGCACGCCGGGGCCCATCGTCGCCAAAGTGCCGGACAGGGAAGCCATCATGCCGCGGCGGAGTTTCAGATCGCGCGCAAACCAGTTGGCCGCGGAACCGGAGTCCGAACTGATGATGCAATTGTCCGGCAACCGCGGCGAAAGTTCCCAAAAGACGCGCTGGGGATTCAGCGGGTTGGCGTCGTTCATGGCGCGCCCTTCCAGCACCTTCCACGACTCGGCCACGCCCTGCTCGATCTTCGCGCGCCAACTGCGGTCGGTCTTCTTCTTCAACCACGGCATCAAGGCGCGCAGCGTCTCGGCACTGTCGCCCTGGAGTGGCACTTCCATCGGGTAACGAATGTTCAACATCCGGCCGTCGATATCGATCTGCACACCGCGCGCCTGGCCTTCCGCGGGAAGAAATTCCGAGTAGGGAAAACTGGAGCCGATCATCAGAAGCGTGTCGCACTGCGCCATCATGTCGTAACTGGGTTTGGTTCCCAGCAGGCCAATCGCGCCGGTGACAAACGGCAGGTCGTCCGGCACCGCGGCTCGGCCCAACAGCGCCTTGGCCACGCCGGCCCCGAGGATTTCGGCCACCTCAAGCACTTCGTCCGTCGCTCGCAACGCGCCCGCCCCGACCAACATGGCGACCCGCTGCCCCGCGTTCAAAACGTCGGCAGCCCGGCGCAGGTCCGCGTCGCGCGGCACCACCCGCGGCGAGGCAAAGCCCAGCCCGGAATGCACCGTGCCGTGTTTGCGGGGCGGTTCTTCCACGGCGTCCATCTCCTGCACGTCGTTGGGAACGATGATGCAGGTGACTGCGCGCGCGCTCCGCGCGACGCGAATAGCCCGATCGACCAAGTGCCGAATTTGCGCCGGCGTGGAGGCCATGTGAACGTATTCGTGGGCCACGTCCTTGAAGAGGCTGATGAGATCCACCTCCTGCTGGTAGCTGCCGCCCAAGGCCGCCCGCGCCTGCTGGCCAACAATGGCCACGACCGGCTGATGATCCATTTGCGCGTCGTAAAGCCCGTTCAAGAGATGAATTGCGCCCGGCCCCGACGTAGCCATGCACACGCCCACGTCGCCGGTGAATTTCGCGTGGGCGCATGCCATGAACGCCGACATTTCTTCGTGCCGCACCTGGATGAACTGCATGCGGTCGGCCGCTCGCTCCAAGGCGCCGAGCAAGCCATTGATGCCGTCGCCGGGGAAGCCGTAGATGCGTTTGATATCCCATTGGAGCAAACGCTCGATCATGTGGTCGCCAACTGTTTTGGCCATAGTCCGTTGTTCCTTTCGTTTGAGGGCGCCCGCCGCCGCAACGCGCCGCGCCCCTCGAGCCTCTTTCAGCATCCGATGTACCGTCACAGCGCGGGCTCCCGAAATGATTCACTTCACGCCGATTTGGCGGGGTCGCGCCTTCGCGAAACGCGCTCGGCACTTTGCAGATTGCAGCGTGGCACCGATGATCCCGTGCAACGTGCAAGGCAATGAAGGTGCGAATGTGGTTGCATGCGTTCGTCCCCGCCAACTTTGCGGGCGGGTACGCCGCAGTGCGGCGTCCTCTGCTCCGGTTGGTCTTCAACCCCGCCGCGCTCCCACAATGACAATCCGGCCCCCAGGCGGAAAGGGCGGGCAAAGCGGACGCTGCCGACAACGGCGATCCTCAGAGGTAGCCCAGCAAGAACAGGATCAACACGATGATCAACAAGGTGCCCAGCATGCCACCCGGCCAATAACCCCAGGAGCGGCTATAGGGCCAGGCGGGCAGCGCCCCGATCAACAGAATGATCAGGAGGATCAGAACGAGGGTGCTCACGGTCATAGTTTGGTTGTGGTTGTGCCGGCAGACCAAGTTCCCCGGCGGTTTCCTGCCTCACGCCGGCGGGCGTTTTGGCAGCGGGGCCCGCCTGTCGGCTGGTTACCTACCGCGCGGTTCTTCTAGCGTGGGCTGTGCCACACCCAATTGTGATTCGTAACAACCCGACGTTTGACTTCAGATACAGAGTCCCAGTTACATGGTCACGTGCGAAGAACAACACAGCACCCGCGGACGCGCCCGGTTGAGGTTCAAGCGTTAGCTTGCATCAGGAATTTCGCTTCGCGCTCTGCGCCAAAACCCCTGGCAGACTCAGGCAGCAAGCCATTGTGGTTCCGGGGAAACATCCGGAGGTTGAACCGTGAGTTGATATGCTCTCCATACACACAATCATCGGCTCCGATCCGCACACCATCCGGTGGTGGCAGATGGCTATTCGGGCGCTGGTCATCTTTGGCGCTGCCTTTGTGCTGGTGCGGTTTGGGGGCGCCCGAATCTTTGGGAAGAAGACCATCTTCGACATTGTGCTGGCCGTGATGCTCGGCTCGATTCTTAGCCGGGCGTTGACGGCCAATGCGCCGTTTTTCCCGACGCTTGCCGCGGCCACCGCCTTGGTGCTGCTCCACTGGATGCTGGCTCACTTGGCGTTCCGGCATCCGCGCTTTGGCAAGTTGATCAAAGGCACGGAACATCAACTCATCGCCGACGGACATATTCTGCGTGACGCATTACGCCAGACCACGGTGACGGAGACTGACCTCATGGAATCGTTGCGCTCGACGCATGGGCATACCGACCTCCAGCGGATCAAAGCCGCGTACCTGGAGCGAAGCGGGCAGATCAGTTTTGTGGAACAGTGAGTCTAGGCACTTGCGTGCTCCGTTCCGAAAGCACTGTCATCGCGCTGCCATAAGGTCGAAGCATCGAAGCTGGCCGAGGCCGCCGTGGTGAGAACAAAAACCGCCGTGAACGCCCACGCGCCGGCGCCGGCGACGATGGTCGCAATGTCGCCGAAATTGGCGAGAGCCAAAATGGACGCCAACAAAAACATCTCCATCGCGTTCCAGGACGAAACAGCGTGAATCAGGTCATAGGCGCGCCGGCGCCCGCGCAGCGCCCAACGACCCGGAGGGGCAAAGGACAAAAAGAGCAGCCCCACGATCTTGGCCAGCGGGGTGAGGAAACTGGTGGTGCAAACCAGCAAGCCTACCAGATACATTCCTGCCGAAAACAAATGCGCCACGCCATTGAGAATGGTCATCTTGCTGTGAGCCCCCAAGTAATCCACGACCGCGATGGGGAGCAGATTGGCGGGCACATATAACGCCAGCGCGGCCAGCGCAAAACAACGCGTCCAGTATAAGCGCCGCCCGGCGTCACGGTACAACCGGGCGCCGCAACGTACGCACACCGCGGTCTGGCTCGCTCCCACCGCGGGCCGCGTCTGCACCAATTCGCACAAATCGCAACGAACGATGCCGCTTTGCGGAGTCGCTTCGATTTCATGGAAAGAGTCCATTAGCGGCTAGTCCCGTTCGATTTGTTGGAACCTCTGCCAGGCGTTTGAAGCTGCCGTCGGACTGGATGCAGCCGGTTTGTCTCCGCCGGTGGGAGGCGCGGGCCGCCATTGTTTCCATTCCTTCTGAGCTTGGGGAAACAGTCGAAACACATAATCGGGGGAGGCGGGCGGGGCCGGTTCCGCGGGCGTGGCAAACTCAATGCCGCCGGCAATCAGGGTTTTCAAATCTTGCAGGCGGATATCCACGCCGGAAAACAAGCCGGCGTTGATATCCAGGCCGGCAACATTCCAGAACTTTGAGTTGACGTGGACCAGGGGAGCAAAGGCGGGCCGGATCAACACTTGAAACGCCACCGCCGAACCATCCTTCGTCAGTTCATACGCCAGCACCGAACCCACTTCGACGCCGCGATAATAAACCCGCGATCCCGCTTGCAAACCCGAACGCCGCGCCGCCAGCAAGCACAGCCGTAGCCCGCGCGGCGTTTCGGCGGTCTCTTCCGCCACCGGCGGCTGCTCGCGCCCGACAAAATGATCACAGCGTTCGGTGCTTTTGCCCAATTGCACCTCGAGGTAATTTTGCGACGTGATCGTCCCCAGCCCCTTGACTTCCGTGCCTGAGAAATGCGGCCGCACAATCCAAAACTCGGTCCCAGCCTTCGCCAGGTCCGCATATTCACCATTCAAGGTGGCCGTCACCAGGGTCGAATCGCGTTGTTCACTTAACGTGATCCGTTCCACCAGTCCGACTTGGAGGCCGCGAAACTTTAATGGAGACTTGCCGGGGGCGAGGCCGGACACATCATTGAACTGGATGGTAATCTCATGGCCGAACTCCGCATATTCCCGGTAGATCAACCAGGCCGTGATTCCGAGCGCAAACAGGGGCACCAGCCAGAACAAGCGCCAACCGCGGCGCGCGCGCACGCGGGCCGTGGGCAAGGCAGGGTTCGCCGGCTGATGCTCAGGAGGATTCTTGGTGCTCATTGGATTCCCATAAAGCCGAAGCTTCGAAGGTGCCGGCCGCGGCTTTGGACAGCGCCACCAACAGCCCGAAGGCTACCGCGCCCGTGCCCGTATGCACGACGGCGACATCGCCAAACTTGACGATGCCCACCAGCAGCGACACCAGAAAAATTTCGTTCAAGCTCCACAGATTCACATATTGCACGACGCGATGAGCCAGGCGACGGACGGCAATCCACTGCGTGGGGCGGGTGAAGCCCAACACACCCCAGCCGAGCAACTGCAAGGCAGGCGCAACGAGAACGCCCAGAACGAAGAAGGTCCCAATGAAGTATTGCTGACTCTGATAAAGCCGGCCGGCCGCCTGCACGATATTGAATTGATTGTAGTTTCCCATGAAGACGACCGACGCGATGGGAAACACCATCGCCGGCACGTAAACGATTAACGCGCCCAGCACCAGCCAAGCCGTTCGCGAACGGGCCGCGGGTTTGAACCAGCCCAGCCGCGCGCCGCAACGGACGCAATCGTACGCCGCTCCTGGCGGTGCCGGTCCCTGGCATTGGACCAGATGACAAACTTCGCACGCCATTACGGGCTTGGCTGGGGTTACGTCCGGTGGGTTTTTCATCGAAACCTTACGAGTGGATTGCCCGGCGTTTCCTCGCTGGCTGCGGAAATCATCGCGGCACCCGGCCCGGCGGATTGCTGCTGCCGGGCGGCAGGCGGTTCCGGCAGAAAGAAGAACAGGATGCCCAGGATCAGATACACCGAAAGCAATTGCACGCCTTCGAGCCAGTTGCTCTCGCCATCGCCGCTGATCTGGCCGGCGATCCAAACCGCCAAGGTGAGGGCGGCAATTTCCGGCAGCGAAAATTCGAGGTCCATCGGCTGGCCAAAGGCGTAGGAAGCGAAGAGGAGGATTGGCGTGACAAACAACGCCACCTGCATGCTCGAACCCACCGCGATGCCGAGGCTGAGGTCCAGCTTGTTTTTGAGCGCCATCATGACCGCGGTGGCGTGCTCGGCGGCATTGCCCACAATCGCCACCACCACGATGCCCACAAAGATCTCCGTCAGCCCCAAACTCTGGCGCGCGTCCTCGATGGAACTTACCAAAAAATGGCTGAGCCAGGACACCAATGCCGTGGCCACCAATAAAATCACAAGCGCCTGGGGCAGCGACCAACCTGCTGGGGACTTGGTCTCCTTATTTCTGCCGGGAGGAGGGGTGGCCCCACGGAACAGGTGTTGGTGCGTGACCAAATAAAAGATCATCGAAACGCCGTAAGTGACGAACATCACCACCGCGATGCCGAGGGACAACCGTTGTTCGGCCGGGCGGCTCCAACCGCCGGCGCGGGTGTCCGCGGCCAGATGAAAGACCGTTGGGATGATTAAGGCCACCACCGCCAAACTGAGGGAGGTGGCGGAAATGCGGGCGCCGGCTTTATTGAACGTTTGCCGCGGATAACGCAAACCGCCGGCGAGAAACGAGCCGCCCAACACCAGCAAAAGGTTCCCCAAAATGGAACCGGTTAAGGACGCTTTCACCACGGTAACCAATCCCTTGGATAAGGCCATAAGGGCAATGATCAATTCGGCAGCATTGCCGAAGGTCGCGTTCAACAAACCGCCCACCCCCGCGCCGGTGTGGGCGCCCAAGTGCTCAGTTGCCCGTCCCATCCAACCGGCCAGGGGAATGATCCCCAATCCGGCTACGACGAATAACACCGTCGGTCGCTGCCACCCCGGCACATAGCGAATAGCGAAGGCAGCCGGGACGGCGATCAGCAGCGCATCGAGCGGCGACACTTCCAGTTGGCGCGCGAGAGACTGGAGACGGGTTATGCCGGTGTTCCCCATGGAACTGGATCCCCTCCCACTGAACCTGGATCAGTTCCGGGTGATCGATGCTCAGGCCGATCATTGCGCGGACGTCGAACCTTCATGTTCGTTGGGTTTGACGGTGATGTTGTTTTCGACGTTTTTAACGCCGGGCACCTGTTGAGCAACTTTGCCGGCCTGTTCCTTTTGTTTCTCGGTGGTAACAAAACCGCTGAGTTGAACGGTGCCCCGGAAGGTGGTTACCACCACTTCGTCCAGTTTGTACACCGGACTGTTTTCCAGCGCGTCTTTAACGCGTTCGGTCACGGCCTTGTCATCGATGTATTGGCCGGTGCTGCGATTGGCGTGCGTGCTGGCGCATCCCGCCACTCCGCCCAGACACAAGCTGAAGGCGACACCGAGCATGGCGCTGACGCTGACGAGTTTGTTTGATAATGTTTTCATGAATTACTTGAGTTAGTCTTGGTTAGTTTTTCTTGCGCGGCAGCCGTGTGCGCTTCGTTTCAGCCAAGTCTTGGAGCTGGGCTTTGCTCATGGAATCATACATCGACTTGGAGGCGCCTTTCAGGGAAGCCTTGCTGCGCTCCCCTTTTTTCGCCGACAGCGCGGCGCCGGCTGCCATTTGTTGTTTCTTTGATGTTGCGGGCATAATGAGGAATGTGTGCTACCCAGTTCGATTAACTGTCGGTCTTACCTTTAAGCCGGGCGCGTGCCAGACTGGAGGAATGGGGCAATTCGGCAGCAACTGTCTCCAGGCCAAGCGAACAGACCCACCTTTTGAATATCGAGCAACAAGTGTTCGGCGTGCAGAACGCAGTGAGTTCAGGATTCATGAGATGCACTTTGCAACGCTGCGCAGTGAGCGGGAGAACTTCCCCCGTCGATACGGCCCTCAATGCCGCTGCGAATCACTCGACGGCAAAGCCGACCTTCAGGACCACCTGCCATTGTTTGACTTTGTTTCCGGCAATCTGGCCACGCGTATCGACAACATGAAACCACGTCAGGTTTTCGATCGTCTTGCCGGCCCGTTGCAGGGCGGTGTTTACCGCGTCCTCGATGCTTTCCGTCGAGGTGCCGGAGAGTTCGATGAGTTTATAAACTTTGTCTTCCATAGCTCAGGACATAAGTAATGGTTTCGACGGCAAATCGCTTCAGCCATTTCGTTTGAAAAACTGCACTTCGCGCTCGTGCTGCTCGGCTGCCTGGCGCGTGTCGAAAGTCCCCAGATTCCGGTGCTTGCCGGTTCGAGGATCCGTTTTCCGCGAATACAGCCGGTATTTGCCAGACTTCAATTTGCGAATCATAACGAATGGGGCAGCGTTTATGGCGACGAGCGCCACCTTGACCTGCTGGCGGAGTCCGATCATGACCCCGCTCACTTTTACAGTTTACGTCTGGACGGGAAGTTGCCTATTGGCCAAAGCCTGAATGTCGCCCGCGAATTGCCTGATAGGATGTCCTCATTGCCCGCTGGTTCCGCGAGGCGGAGCAACCGACTTCGTCCCCGAGTGCGCCATCAGAAACCGGACCCGCTCCCTGAAGGGCAGGGCCCCAGAGTTCTGGATTGCGCCAATCCCCGTCCACGGTGCGCTGAGCGATTCGGACGGGCTCGGGAGGAGTCGGGGGGCGCACGGGTTGCGGAGGCCGAGGAGGTCGCACGGGCTCCGGCGTATCGGGCGGTTTCCTGATCGGTTTTCGGGGATTGGGCGGCTTGATGGGCTGAGGTTTCTCGGGTGGCTTTTCCGGTTGTGGAGGTGTTTGTGCAAGCCAGTTGACGGCAGGCAGTTCGAAGCGAAAACAAAGGCCACTGCGTTTGGATAAGAAAATCGACATTTGCGTTGATGAACAGACATGCATGGAAAAACCATAACCGTAATTCAGGCCTTTGCACTCCGGAAAAGGTGGAGTTGTGAGGGACTAATTCCTGACATTCAACTCAAGGAATCCGCAAGCCACCTCGGGTGAGGTAGTCTCCCAGGGTCAGCGTAATCATAATGAACAACCAGAAGAAGCCGGCGGCAACGAAGACCCATGTCAATCTTGAGCTATACCGCACGTGCATGAAGAACAGGATCACCAATAGCATTTTGGCAACCGCAATCGTCATGGCGGCGACGATATTCCATGGCCCAAAGTCAAACTCGGCCACCGCCCAAGTCAGGAACAATAGAACGAGTAGGCAGATCCAGATGATAAAATACGTTGGCTTGGAGGGCTGGTCAGCGTTCATGCGTGTCGGTCAATCAGGTATAACAACGGGTAGAGGAAGATCCACACAAGATCTACAAAATGCCAGTAGAGTCCACAGATCTCCACCGGCGTGTAGTAGCGTTCGGAAAATCGTCCGCGTTGGGCCAGGACCGTGATCACGCTCAGCAGCCCGATGCCCACGGTTACGTGAATGGCGTGCAAGCCCGTCATGGCCCAATACAGCCAAAAGAAGAGTTGAGCGTGCAGCGGGAGTGCCGGGTTGAATTGAGGTCCTGGCACGAGGTGTTCCACGAAGTCCTGGTGGTATTCGAATCCTTTAACCACGAGAAACCCCAGCGCGAATAGCAACGTCAGCAGGAGCCATCGCCCAGTTGATCGCGTTTGACTCGCTTGCGCCGCTTGAACCGCCAAGGCCATGGTCAGACTGCTCGTCAGCAGAATTGCCGTATTGAGCGTGCCGTAAAACAGATTGGTATGGCGACTGCCAATGGCGAAGCTGTCCGGATAAACGTGCCGATAGAGGATGTACGCCATGAACAGTCCGCCAAAGAATAACACTTCCGTTGTCAGGAAGGTCCACATGCCAAGGTGCGACGCCTCGGATTGTTGCTCGGCGTCTTCAAATTGTTCCGCCAATACAGAGGGTTGCTCAGGCATGGACAGTCACCTCCTCCCCCCGGTCCGCCAGTGGCGGGTAGTTGTAGGCTTCTTCTTCGACGATCGGTGTTTCATGGAAATTGTGCTTAGGCGGAGGCGAGGGGGTGGTCCATTCCAGACCCGTGGCTCGCCAGGGATTGGCACCAGCCTTTTTGCCGTGAAACAGCGACCAGACGAGATAGATCACCGGCAACAAATAGGCCACTCCGAGAATCGAAGCGCCGGCGGTGGACAGCACATGAAAAATCTGGAACTCCGGCGGATACGCATGATAGCGCCGCGGCATTCCGAGATATCCCATCAGGAACTGCGGAAAGAACGTCAGATTGAATCCGACAAACATGATCAGCGCCGACAGTTGGCCGGCGCGTTCGGGATACAAGCGCCCGGTAATCTTCGGCCACCAGAAATGCAGCCCGCCCATGAAGGCCGTCACCATGCCGCCCACCATGATGTAATGAAAATGCGCCACCACGAAATACGTGTCGGTGACATGCACATCCACCGCCAAAGCGGCTAGAAAGAGCCCCGTCAAACCGCCGATGGTGAACAGCCCGATGAAACCCAGTACATACAGCATCGGCGTTTCGAAGGTAATCGAGCCGCGATACAGAGTCGCGGTCCAGTTGAACACCTTGATGGCCGAAGGAACCGCCACGATAAAACTCAAAATGGAGAAAACCATGCCGGCATAAATGGACTGGCTGCTGACAAACATGTGATGCCCCCAGACCAGAAAACCAATCACGGCAATCGCCAGACTGGAGAAGGCAATAAAGTGATAGCCGAACACTTTCTTCCGGGAAAAGCAGGTGATGACCTCGCTGACCACTCCCATGCCCGGCAAAATCATGATATAGACCGCCGGGTGCGAATAGAACCAAAACAGGTGTTGGAACAGCACCGGATCACCGCCCAGTTTGGGATCGAAAATCCCAATGCCCCAGATCCGTTCCAGACACATCAAGGCCAGCGTGATTGCCAGGACCGGGGTGGCCAATACCAGGATCAAGCTGGTCGCATACATCGACCAGAGAAAGAGCGGCAACCGAAACCAGGTGAGCCCGGGCGCGCGCATCTTTTGAATGGTGATGATGAAATTGAGCCCGGTTAGAATGGAACCAAAGCCGGCGATAAAAATGCCAGCCGCCATTTCCACCACGTGCGTGTTCGAGTAAGCGCTGCTATACGGCGTGTAGAACGTCCAACCCGTATCGACCCCGCCAATGATGATGGCATGGAGCGCCACCAGTCCCCCGGTGATAAACAGATACCAACTCAACAGATTCAGTTTCGGAAACGCGACATCCCGGGCGCCAATCATCATCGGGATCACAAAGTTTCCCAATACCGCCGGAATCGAGGGGATCAGGAAGAACCACACCATCAGCACGCCATGAACGGTGAAGAGTTTGTTATACGTCTCCGACAACACGAGATCGCCCTGCGGCGTGACCAGCTCCAGGCGCATCAACGCGGCGGCCAGCGCCGCGATCAGAAAGAAGAACAGGATCGAGAACAGATACAGGATGCCAATCCGCTTGTGGTCGGTCGTCAACAGCCAGGAAGCCACCGTGTGGCCGGCGCTCAGGTAGTTCTCCTCCGCTTCCGCCGGGGGAGCGGCGGCGGGCAGGGCCGCAGTGCGTTTCGAGTTCGAGTTCATTTAAGACGTTTCATTGCGGCGCCTCCGGCTGTTTGTCCCCGATGCTTTTGAGATAGGCAATCAGTTGGAACAGTTCCTCCTCACTGATATGCCCCTGAAAAGTGGGCATCAACGGTTCGTACCCACCGGCCACTTCGGAAGCCGGCAGCAGAATCGAATCGCGAATATAACGGTCATCCGCGCGAACCACGCGGCCGTCGGTCAGCGGCACCAGTTTGCCGTATAGGCCTTCCAACCGCGGCGCGCGCACGGTGCCTTTGCCCACATGACAACCGCTGCAACCCAGTTCCCGGAACAGTCGTTCCCCCGATTGCGCGAGCGTGTCGCCCACACTGCCCTGGTGCAGCCATTCCTGGTATTGAGCCGGTGGCAGGACATACACCGTACCAATCATTTTGGAGTGGTCCGTTCCGCAGAATTCGGCGCAATACAAATGGTAAACTCCCACTTTCGTCGCTTGGAACCACTCGGTAACAAAGCGTCCGGGCACCACGTCCTGCTTGATCCGGAATGCCGGGATATAGAAACTGTGGATCACATCTTCGGACCCCAGCGTCAATTTCACCGTTCGGCCTACCGGAATGTGCAGTTCATTAATCTCCCGGTTTCCCTCTTGGTGTTGCACCTTCCACATCCATTGTTTGCCGACCACATTGATCTCCAGCGTATCAGCGGGGGGCACTTCCATGTCAAAATACACCCGTGCTCCCCAGGCAAACATGCCCATCGCTAGCAAAAAGGGAATAACCGTCCAGATGATTTCCACCTTCGTGGTCGAAACGCGCAAGGGCGCCCGATTGGCGCGATGCCCCCGCCGATACTTGAATAGAAAATAGATCATCGGCAGAAAGACAATCGCCAAAATGAACCCGCTCATGGCGATCAGAAAAAAATAGAGGTGATCCACCTGCACGGCCGTGGTGGACGCCTGGTCGGGGAAGAAAGGGAATTTCACCGGATCCGACTCCTTTCAGTTGCTGCGTGGCGCATCGAGTCTCCGGGGCATTCCGGTAAGTTGGGTAAGTCGCGGGAACGGTTGCGTTCTCTCCGCCGGCGCCGAGCCAGTGTGATCATCACTCCCGCGAGCCCCAGGAGCGTCGCTACCCCACTGATCCGCACAATCGTCATGACGAGGTTTCCATACTTGCCGGTGAGCGGACTGTAATGAAAGCACAGCAGAATGAATTGCTCGACTGGTGAGCCGACCTTCTGGTGGGTGGCATCCTGCAATGCCGCATCCAATTCCTTGGGCGAAAAACTCACGCCAAACAAATAGCGCGCCACTTTGCCGTCCGGTGTCAGGATGATCAGCCCACTGGGATGGGCATACTGTTGAATGCTGGGATCGTAAGCGTAGCCAAAACCCACCTCCTGCGCGAGCTGGTGGATTGCGGATTCATTCCCCGTGAGAAAATGCCATCCCGCCGCGGCGCCGTGGCGACCGTAACGCTTGAGATAAGTCTGCTTTTTGGCGGCCGCCAGCTTCGGGGTCTCCTTCGGATTAATGCTCACATTGACCACGGAAAACTGCTTGCCCATGTCCAGCTTCAAGTCCTGCAACGCTTCCACCATCCCGTTCAGCACGAGCGTGCAGAGCATCGGGCACTCGTAATAACCCAGCACGAGAATCACGGGTCGCTGCCCAAAATAGTCACCGAGCTTGACTACGGTTCCGTCTTCGTCACGAAACGGCAGGTCCAGTGAGACTTGGCCGTTCAGTTTCTGGATGAATTTGATCTCGCTCAGCTTTTCGTCGGAGAGGGAGCTGGGAGCGCCCTGCGCAGCGAAGGCGGTGGCATCATTCAAAAGAAGCAGTGCCAGCGCAGGGATCAGCAAACTCAAGGCTGGCCGAGAGGCGCATTTGGTAAAGCGTTTAGGTCCGCATGCATTGATTTTCTTGTTTAGGCTGTTCATCGGTTTCGTGACCTTTCTCGAATGAGTTCCAGACTCGACTTGCCCGTGCGCGGAGGAGCGTTGGTCGCTCGGACCGGCAGTCCCTGCTGGAGAATCAAGTCGATGGCACGCGCAATGGGAAGGCGCACAATCCCGGATTGACGATCGATCCAGCCGTAGGTGTTCAGCTCCGTCGCTTCCTGCGCCTGGAGCGCAACGAGATCGTCGTGCGGGTTGACCTGCAGGTTCGGCCCGGGGAAACGCTGGAAGAGCCCGAGCGAGGGCGCCGTGATAGTGCCTCGCGCCCGGACGGTCTGGTCGAGCGGACGGTTTTGGGCCCAGTTGCCGATGATCGCCCAGACGAGACCCATGCACACGACCATCATGAGGATCACCAGTCCCCCCACAAACCAGATCCGGCCGATGGACGGATTCTGCGCCTCGTGTTTTCGCCGGAGCGATTCAGGCATTCCGCTGGGCACTTCAGGTTGGGTTTGCATGGGCCAAAGCGGGTTGAGGATGTTCAATGCGAGGATCGTTCTGCACGAGCAGTGCCGGCCGTTTCAGATGGGAGGCGAACAGCGCGAACCAGAGTCCGCCCAATCCCAGCACCGCGGCGAAATCCAGCCAGTGGACGTGCAATCCCGTGCGGAAAAAAGCTCGGCTGAATGATCCAGAATCCTTCCACGACGTGCATGCCAAAGATCAGCGCCGCCAGGACCACGAGCCGGGCAATGTTCTGCTTCATCGCGCGGAAGAGCAGCAGAAAGAACGGGATGAAGAAATGGAACAGGGCCAGCAGGCCAATGACCCATTTCCATCCGCCGGCAATGCGGTGCAGATACCAATCAATTTCGTGCGGGAGGTTGCCCGAATAGATCACGAGCAATTGGGAGAACCTCACGTAGGTCCAGAAAATAACGAACGCCAGCAGCAAGTTGCCGAGGTTGTGAAAATGCGTCCGCGTCACCACTTCCCGAAAGGGAGAATGGACTCGAAACCAGGCGAGCACGAGCGTCACCAACGCAAACGCGGACAGAACCTGCCCGATCAGCACGATTACCAGAAAGATGGTCGAATACCATTGGGGCTCGGCGGACATGACCCAATCCACCCAGGCGAACGTCGCGGTCAGCGGATAAATGACCATGCCCGGGCCACTCAACGTGCGCATACGAATGGTCGGGGCTAGGTCGGAAGTGGCGTCCTGTTGCCGCGACCATTTACGCAACCAGAACGCCAGCACCATCCACACCAGGAAGTAGCAGACAGCGCGGGCCATAAACCAGGGCGCGTTCAGATATCCCTGTTTTTTCTGCAAGGTCTCACTCGCTGCGACCAGCGTGGGCTGCGCCCACGGGTAGAGTTCACGGAGACCGAAACACAAGGGAACAAACAAGACCGCCATCACCGGCAAGGTCATGAAGCCCGCCTCCAGGAATCGCCGCGTTACGAATCCCCAGCGGCCGCCAGTGAGGTGGTGAATCATCGCCACCCCCAGACAACCGAGCGACAAGCCCAGCCAGAAGGTGTAACCAAACAGATAGGAAATGAAGAACTGCCGGGGATTCAGCGCCAGGCCCAGGCCACAGCAGGCCAGCCCGAGACATCCGGTAAAGAAGCCGGCACGTTGAAGTCGATTCACCTGGGCATGGATTTGCGAGTTCATGGCGGTCCGTTCTCCAGTTTCGCGCGTTCGTCAGCGGGCACATCATCGAGGGTCGCATGCCGGCTCAATTGCAGCGCGCGGATATAGGCGGCGATGGCCCATCGATCGCTGGGTTCCACCCGTGAGGCATAGGAATACATCACGCCGTAGCCACGGGTCATCACGTCAAACAAATGGCCGACTGGCGCCTTGCGCAATCGATCGATGTGATACGACGGCGGCGGAGGAAATCCCCGCTGCACAATCATGCCATTGCCTTCGCCCGTGCGGCCGTGACACACCGAACAGTAAATGTTGAAACGTTCCTGCCCACGCTCCAGCACCGCGCGCGTGATCGGGATGGGAAATTCCGTGATCAAATTCGTGCCGATCATTCCCGTGTATAGAGCTTCGTCGTTCCGCAACTGACCCCGGGCGCCACCGTGTGCGGCGGCAGCGGTTGCGATACGGCGCCATCCTCGAAGAAATCAATCGTGCCCCGAGCGGCTTGGATTTCGGCTGATCGAACATGTCCGGCCGGCAGCCGGTGACGCAGATAATGGCGCCGAGCCAAACAAGAGCCAGCGCGTGATGGAGATTCGAAATCCAACTGCCGAAATCCGAAAGCATCCGAAAAGTCGAATCCCAAATCTGCCAGCCACGGCAGCGTTCGTGGCCAAGCGGCATTCGAGTTTCGACCCTCGGATTCTACGGCGAACTTCGGATCTCGGACTTCGGCTTTCACGACTCCGCCACCTCCTTCACCCAATTCCGGATGCAAGGTCTCAAGAAACTCCCGCGTGGCTACTTCACTGAATTTCGGATCACGTGCTTCAATGCAGAGAGAAGAAACGGTCCGTCGAGGCGCGCTCAAAACCAGGCACATTGAACACGGGATGATGCGGTTGCGGCAGGCGGTTCAGCGCCAGCATGCCAATGATGGCCGCCAGCGCGGCCGCCAGAATGGTCAGTTCAAAAGTGATCGGGATGAAAGCGGGCCAGCTATTGAACGGCCGGCCGGCAATGTTGATCGGATAATCGACGGCCATCGAGTACCACTCCATGAAATACCCGCCCAGCCCGCCGCAAATGCCGCCGATCAGCACGATGAACGGGACCGCGGTCCACTTGTGACCCAGCGCTTCCGGCCAGTCCTTCAACCGGGAACGGAGAGTAGGCGTCCATGCAGCGATAGCCTTGTTCGTAGGCCCGCTTCGCTGCCTGGACCACTTGCGTATGGTCCGCAAACTCCGCCATCAAGCCATACAATTTCGGTTGCCGGGTCATGTCTCCTCCTCCTTCTTTTCGGCGACCAATTCACGGACTTCGGTAATGGAAATCATGGGCAGGAACCGAATGAACAGGAACAGTAGCGTGAGGAACAAACCGACGCTGCCAAACAACGTCGCCCAGTCCCAAACGTCGGATAGAACATGCCCCAGCTCGAGGGCACGAAATCGCGGTGCAGGCTGGTGATCACGATGACGAACCGCTCCACCCACATGCCCACGTTAACGGACAGCGCCACGAAGAATAGCGACACCAGATTGGTGCGCACCCGCTTCGACCACAGCAGCTTGCGGGATGAGCACGTTGAACAGCATCAGCGCCCAGAAGACCCAGCCGTACGGACCCAACGCGCGATTGGCCATCATGTATTGCTCGAAGATATCGCCGCTGTACCACGCCATGAACGCCTCCATGATGTAGCCGTAGGTGACCATCATGCCGGTAGCGAGCATCACGTTCGCCACGTTGTTCATGTGGCGCATCGTGATGACGCTTTCGAGGTGATAGAATTTGCGGACCGGGATGACGATGTTCAGCACCATGGCGAAGCCGGAATAGATCGCCCCGGCGACAAAGTAAGGCGGGAAAATGGTGGAATGCCATCCGGGCAGCATGGCCACGGAAAAGTCGAAACTCACCACGCTATGCACCGACAACACCAGCGGCGTCGCCAGGCCGGCGAGGAGCAGATAGGCCATTTGATGGCGTTGCCAGTGCCGGGCGGAACCGCGCCACCCCAGGGCCAGCACGCCGTAGATGAGCTGCTTGCCGCGGGTCGGCGGCCCGGTCGCGCAGCGTGGCCACGTCCGGAATCAAGCCCGCATACCAGAAGATCAGCGACACGGTGAAGTAGGTGCTGACCGCGAACACATCCCACACGAGCGGACTGCGGAATTGCGGCCACAGTCCCATCGTGTCGGGATAGGGCAGAATCCAGAAGAACACCCAGGGCCGGCCCAGATGCAGCAACGGAAACATGCCGGCGCACGCCACCGCAAACAGCGTCATTGCTTCGGTGAATCGATTGATGGACGTGCGCCACTTCTGGTGCAGCAACAGGAGAATAGCCGAGATGAACGTGCCGGCATGGCCAATGCCGATCCACCAGACGAAATTGACAATGGCAAAACCCCAGGCCACCGGAATATTGATCCCCCAGATCCCGACGCCTTTGTAGAACAGCCAGGAGATGGCCGCGAAGAAGAGCATCAGGAGAATAAAGGCGATGCCAAACCCGACCAGCCAGCTCCGCGGATGTTTCCGGGTGAGCACAATCGAACCGATGGTGTCCGTAACCGACTCATAGGTTTCTCCTGGGCGGACCAACTCCGCGGGATAACCCAGGGGTGAAGTGGAATCAGCGGATTGGGGATTGAGATTCTTTGGCGTCATTTCCTTCGCTGAATGGTTAGGGGGAATACCAAACAATCCATGGGGAGCACCCCAATTCCTCGGTCGATAAGCTGGTCAAGAATGTATGCCAATCGTAGCCGCCGAGGTAACGAGGCTCCGACATTCCGAAATCCACCAACCGGGAAGCGGTGAGATTTGAGCCTTGTTACCTCGGCGGCTACGGACTCATTGAGACTGGTGACCCGCGATCCCAACCACGGACCGGACATTTGTGCAGTCGGCTTCGTCATGCTGAACCTCCCGCGGATTTTTCCCCTGCGGCCAATGCGGGATTAGGATTGCGCAGCTTGGCCAGATAGGTGGTTCGCGGCCGGGTATTCAATTGGCCCAGCATGCTGTAATCCAGCGGCAGCCGTTTCAGTTTGGACACCTGGCTGTCCGGATTGTGAATGTCACCAAACACAATGGCTTGGGCAGGACAGGCCTGCTGGCAGGCGGTCCGGATTTCGCCGTCGCGAATGGGACGGTCCTGTTCCTTGGCGGTGATGCGCGCCGCACTGATGCGCTGGATGCAGTAGGTGCATTTCTCCATCACCCCGCGCCAACGAACCGTCACATCCGGATTGCGCATGGGTTTGAGACTGGGCGTGTGATAATCCGCGTATTGCAGAAAATTGAACCGGCGGACTTTGTAGGGGCAGTTGTTCGAACAATAACGCGTGCCGATGCAGCGGTTATAGACCTGCAGATTCAAGCCTTCCTTGTCGTGCAAGGTGGCTCCGACGGGGCAAACCAGTTCGCAGGGAGCGTTCTCACATTGCATGCACGGCACCGGTTGATGGCTCATTTGCGGATGATCGAGGTCGCCACTGAAATAGGTATCCAGGCGAATCCATTGCATCTCCCGGCGCACAGCGACTTGTTGCTTCCCAACGATGGGGATGTTGTTCTCCGACTGGCAGGCCAGCACGCAGGCATTGCAGCCAATGCACGCGGTCAGGTCGATGGACATGCCCCAGTGATACCCGTCATAACGATGCTCCTCCGGGTTGAACAAAGTCTCCGTTTTGGGGTCCGGAAGTTCCGTGCTCTGCTGGATTAACTCGGGATGCTCCAGAAACGTGGCCAGGGTTGCCTCGCGGTAAATCTGGCGTTCCTCCGAGTCAATGGCATGGTGGGTTTGTGTCGTGACGAGCGGATAGTGTTTACCGGTTCGGGTCAGTTGAACTGCCGGATTCGACCAGAGCGTATCCGACGTGCGCAAAACAAACGCATTGAATCCGGTCGCGCGGCCCGTATGCCCGACCTGGCTGCGCCCATAGCCGAGATAGACCGCGACGGTGCCCTCCGCCTGGCCGGGAGTGATCCATACCGGCAAACGCAGGGTGCGCTGACCGGTTGCCAACTCGACGATATCACCGTTCGCCAGCGAATGTTGCTGGGCGGTGGCGGGGCTGATCAAGGCGGCGTTATCCCACGTCAGTTTGGTCACGGGTTTGGCGAGCTCCTGGAGCCAGCCATTGTTCGCGAACCGGCCATCCCAGATCGTTGGGTCGGGACGGAATACCAATTCGAGTGCCGACGTGCCATCGGCGCTCGTGGATTGGCCGCGCTCACTTTGGCTCAACGCATTCGTAATTGCATTGCGGTCCAGTTGTGGCGTCTTTTTCGGCAGAGTCGTTCCCGCGATCAACCCGTCGTGCAGCGCCCGGCGCCAGCCTTTCTCAAAGTCCGGCCAGGGGTGGTGCGCGCGCCAATACTCGCGCACGATATCGTAATCGCCTCGCACCGGTTGGCGCACGAACGCATCCAACACTTCATGCGCCGATTTGCCGGCATAAAGTGGCAGGATGAGCGGTTGAACGAGGGAAACCGTTCCATCGTAAGCGCGCGCATCGCCCCAGGATTCCAGGTAGTGATTTTGCGGAATGTGCCATTGGCAGAGGACCGACGTTTCATTAACGTCGGGGCTGAGATGAACGCGTAATTGAGCCTTCGACAGGTGCCGGTGAAATTCTAAATCCGCCGGCGCCGTGAAGACCGGATTCCCTCCCAGCATGACCAGCAGATTTACGGTGCCGCTCTTGAGGTCCGCCACCAGTTCACGTAACGAGTCGAGTTGGCTCGCCGGTCGAGGTTCAGCCGATGCCGAGTAGTGGATGGTCTTGCCGACGTTGCCGAGGATATGATTGATCGCATGCACCGCGGCGTGAACAACGGAGGGCTGATTCTCACCGGCAAGCACGATACCGTTGCCGCGATGTTGCTGCAGGTCGGCCACGAGCGCTGAAAGCCACGTCCCGTGAACCGAAAGTCCGGGATCAATCGTGGCTCCCGGCAAAGCCCCTAACTGCCGCCCGACCTCCAAGGCCAGAGCAGCAATCTCGCGGGATCCTAATGCGAGCCGATGATCGGCATTGGAGCCTGTCACGGAGGGGGTGCTCTCCACCACATAGAGGCGATTCATGTCCAATCGACCGCTGCTGACCCGGCGGCGATCGATAAAGTCGCGGGTGTAACGCAAGCCAGCGGGATGGGAAAACATGAAGTCTGAATCCAGGGCCAGCACCACCCGAGCTCGATCGAAATGATAGTGCGCTGCAACCGGCTCCCCGAACGCCAAGCGAGTTCCTTCGTGAACATTGTCGCGATTAATCGGTTCATACTGATGCCAGCGCGCTTCGGGAAATTGCGTCATGATTTCCTGAATCTGGGCGTGCAGGGTCGGAGAGATCACCGTTTCAGTCAGGATCCTCAAACCGGCCCCCCGGGTATTGCGTTGACTTTGCAATGCATCGTGCAGGGCGGACAGGAACGCGGCCCAACTGCTGATTTCGCCGCCGTTGAGAACGGCTTGCGAGCGGTCGGGATCATACAGGTCAAGCAACGAGGCTTGCTGGAAAACATTGGAGGCACCCAGGCTCATCGGGTGCTCGGGATTCCCTTCAATCTTGGTGGGATGTCCTTCGTGGCTTTCGACGAGCAATCCCGAGGCGAAGCCGCCCAGGGTCACGGCGGTGGCAAAAAACAACGGTTTGCCGGGGATGATGGCTTCGGGTTGTTTAATGTAGGGGACAATCTTTTCCGTCGGCTGCTTGGTGCAAGCGGTCATGCCCGCCAGCGCCAGGCTGGCGCCCATCAGTTTCAAAAAGTTGCGCCGGCTTACGCCATTCAGCCATTCGGAGGCGCGCTCCGGGAATTCGCGATGCACAAACTCAACAAACTCCCGGGTGTGCGCGATCTCCTCCAGGCTGCGCCAATAGCGCGGTCCCCGCTCAGAGTTCAGTCGCCCACGAAGGACCGACAAATCGAGCTCGGCTCTCGCTAATTCAGTGATTGGGTTCCGTGCTTTCATCGGTGGCACATGCTGCAATCGGTCAGTTGGGTGGTGTTCACCTGGTATTGGTTGACGAGCGCTTCTCCCAACGCGAGCTGATTGGTTGGGGAACGCCACCCCATATTGAAGACTTCGCTTTTGGGGCGAATGAATTTCTGCGGGCTATTGTGGCAGTCCAGGCACCATTTCATGTACAGCGTATTTTGCTGCCAGGTCAGCGGCATTTGCTCCACCGGACCGTGGCACGTCGCGCACCCGATGCCTTTGCTCACGTGAATGCTGTGATTGAAGAAGACGAAGTCCGGCAGATCATGGACCCGATTCCACCGCAGGCGCTGATGGTTCGCCAGGCTTGCCCGCACGGGCGCCAGCAGCGGCGCGTCGGTCCAAAGTTGTGAATGGCAGGTCATGCACGTTTCCGTGGGCGGAATGCCGGCAAAGGCCGAGTTCTCGACCGAAGTATGGCAATAACGACAGTCAATCCCCAAACCGTACACATGATGCTTGTGACTGAACGGCACCGGTTGCTCCCGCGGCGCGTCAACTCGAGTCGTGTAAGGCGACCAATAGACGGCGTACAAGCACCACCCCCCGGCACTGAGCAGCAGAATCCCTCCTGCAATGCTCGCCCTTGCGACGGTGTTGACACGGCGATTAAATATCTGAGGCACAGGTCAGAACAATTCATCCCCCGTCTCGAATCCGGGATTCAAAGTTACGCCCCCTCCAAATAGAGTATTGTCCCATGCACAGAATCGGAAGCCTCGGAGGCAAGCCACCACGGCCCGGCCGATCGCTTCCGGTTCACCGATGCGCTGGCAGCGGATTAATCTCATCAAGGCATCGCAGGCTTCGGGTGTGCTCCGGGTTTCGTGGACTTCATTTGCGAGGTCTTGGACCGCTATTCATTACTCGAGAGAATAACATTCAACCCGGTCGTTTTCTTTCAGGCAAAAGCTGATATGAGGCGGAGTATTTCCTGAGCCGAATTGGGGAGGCTTCCAATTTTTCGCGGAACGCCTAGGAATAATGCTTAGGGGAGTGCAGTAGCGGATGCCATTGCACGCGGACCGAACTCGAGATATTAGGAAACCCAACGGAATAACACGATGATGAACATACGGGTTTTACTAGTGGATGATCATGCGATGGTGCGCGAAGGGCTGAAATCCGTGCTTGAAAAGGAGCACGACATCATGGTTGTGGGGCAGGCGGGCACCGGTTACCAGGCCAGCGAGGCTGTGGAACTAACGGCGCCTCATGTGGTGGTAATGGACGTGACCTTGCCGGAGTTGAACGGCATTGAAGCTACCCGCCAGATTCTCCGGACCCATGCGCAAACCAAAATTGTGGGCCTTTCGGCGAGCGCCAGTCGGGACTTCATTAACGGCATGCTGCAGGCCGGCGCCTCGGCTTATTTGTTGAAACGTTCGGCTGCCCAAGAGTTGGTGCAGGCCATACGACTGGTGGTTCAGGGCAAAACCTTTCTAAGCCCCGACATTGCCGGAAGCATTGTGGATGAGCACGTGCGCCAGCCTGCTGCGAACGGATCGGGGGTGGCTCGTTTGGCGGGTCTTACCGCCCGCGAACGCGAGTTGCTCCAGTTGCTTTCGGAAGGCAACACCGCCAAGGAAATGGCCTATACCCTGCACGTCAGCGTAAAAACCATTGAGACGCATCGGCGCAATGTTATGCAAAAATTGCGGTTGCACAGCGTGGCCGAGTTGACCAAATACGCGGTGCGCGAAGGCGTCACCTCAGTGGATTTCTAAAGGCACCCTATGCCCCAGATGGCCACAACTGAGGAGTGCGAACGTCAATACCTGGCGGAAGTATTGCACGACGGGGTGGGGCAGGTGCTCTCCCTGTGCCGGATAAAGTTGGACATGCTATCTCACACCCTATCCCACATCCCCCAGGCCTCCGAATTGGCCAATATTCGGGATTTGTTGGATCAAACCATTGATGAAACGCATACCTTGGTCAGCGGAACCAGTCCGCTGGTGCTGCACGAATTCGGGTTGACCGCCGCCATTCGCGCACTGGCAAAAGTGTTTCAACAGACCTATGGACTCAGCGTGCGGATTATGGCCGACCAGCAATCCGAGGGGGACCATTTGTCGGCCGAATCCCGTAACGTGTTCTATACGGCGGTGCGTGAGCTCCTGACCAACATTCGCAAGTATTCCGGCGCGCGCCAGGCGACCGTCACCCTGAGCGAGAATGGCGCTCAGTTTGTGGTCCGGGTAAAGGACAATGGCCGGGGCTTTGATCCGGGTAGGGCGCATGTCTGTCCGACCGCCAAAGGTGGATTTGGTCTGCTGAATATCAGCCGGCGCTGTGAGCAAATCGGGGCACAGTTCAGCCTGCGATCCAGCCCCGGACGAGGAACTATAGCCACCCTCACCGCTCCGCTGGTTTGAACCATGACCCGGAATCTGCCGAATATTGGCGAACACCCGGCTGAAACGGTAGGCACCATGCTGGGCATGGCGCTGCGCCTGGGAGCTTGGTTCGGCCGGTAACCATGCCACGCGGATTAGGATATATGAAAACGAAAGTTGTTAACGAAACACCCCATACGCTGGTCATCGTCTTTGATGCCGGCGACGAAGTAGTCGAGGGACTCATGCGCGCCGCGAACGATTTTAAACTGAGCGCAAGCCAGTTCACTGCGATTGGCGCCTTTTCCGAGGTGACGCTGGGATATTTCAACCTGGAAAAGAAAGACTACCAAAAGATCCCGGTGCAAGAACAAGTCGAAGTATTGTCGCTGATTGGCGACATTGCGTTGCGGGACGCTGAACCGGTGGTGCATGCCCACGTCGTGGTTGGCAAGTCCGATGGCTCCGCCTATGGAGGGCATCTCCTTTCAGCCCGGGTGCGGCCCACGTTGGAGGTAGTGCTCACCGAATCCCCCAAACACTTGCACCGCAAGTTGGACCCGGAACTCGGTTTGGCGTTGATCGATCTGAAGCTGCCGCCGTGAGCCACTCAGTCAGGACGTTTCCGGGCCGACGCGCGTTGGGACGATGGAGAAGCACGCTTGGACGACTGGGCGCGACGCTGGGCGACACGTTGCTTGGGCTGGCCTGATTTGACAGTGCCAGCAGTGCGCGCACGAGATCGGGGGGAGGTCTTGGTGTGAGCCCGTTTGGCAGTCGGTTGGTTCTGGGGACGACGCTGTCCTTTGGCTGGTCCTTTTTCCACCAATGCGCCCACTGCCGCACCCGCTACTGCGCCCACTGGTCCACCGATAATACCGCCTACGACGGCGCCCACGGCGGCATTGGTGAGTTCTTCCGCCGTCGGGGTGGTGACCTGAGATTTTCCGGTACGTTTCTTCATGACCTTCGGTTTGAGCCCAATTTACTCAAAGTTCAATGCTTTTCCTGTTCGTCTCCATTGGCCGAGTTCTTCCGGGCACTGCCCTGGCCTCGCAGTTTTCTTTTGGCCCGTTCCAGCCAGCGTCTGGCCCAGGTAAATTCAATCGCCAGAATGGCCAGTCCGGCGGGGATGACGATAAACGCCGGTCCGGGCAAAACCAGCAACGCCAATCCCACGAGCAATACCCCGCCGCCCACCACTGCAATGGCAATCCGCTTGGCTTTCTTAAAAGTCTCGCTTTCGGCGATTTCAGCAAAAAGGTGTTCTGCCGTGTGCTCCTCGGCCGGAGAAGGCGTTTTGCGTGACTCGGTGGTTGTTGATTTGCTCGATGTCATAAGTAATCGCCAGGACACACCTTGTACTATTGCACGCGGAGTTCAAGCGGGTATCCCGTGGTTTAAACTGGGGAACGGGAATTGCCATCAAGCTGCAAGTTTCCCCGAGGGTGCGGAGCGAGTCGAACATCTCTCATTGTCTGATTGCCGAGAGTAAAAATGGAATTAAGGTTTGCCACAAATGCCTCTTGAGGCGGCCAGGGTCCAGCGTGGCATGCAATTAAGCCCGTAACAGCCATTTTCGCTTCACTGGCGGCGGGCACGGGACAATGTCGGTTTCGTATGCATTCCGCTGATTGCGATCGAGGTTAAGAATCGCGTGTTCAACTGGTCCAGTTGGCGCAATTGGGCGCATGCTTTGTATTGGCGCCGTGCGCCAAGAGTAACTGCTACCCGGGAGGCTGCGCCGGCCCCTTTAATTTGCTCGACGAAAGCAGCCGCCCAGTTTATCCTTTCAGACTACATGATTAGAGTGGTGGATTGATCCAACCACGAGGGCTTTTAGAATGAAGATATTGGCATTGTGTCTAATTTGCGCAACGGTGCCGGTTGCTTGCGGGAGCGGTCCAGTATTTCCCACGGAAGCACCTGCTGGATCAAATTCTGCCGCGCGCGTGATTGGCTGGGGTGAAAACGCTGAAGGTCAAATCAATATTCCTGCAAGTGCAACAAGTGTTGTCGCTATCGCTGTTGGCGCCTACCACAGTCTCGCACTTAGATCTGACGGTATCGTTTTAGCTTGGGGGGCAAACAACGCTGGGCAAATCGACGTGCCAGCCGGGCTCAGCAATGTGATTTCCATTGATGCCGGGGAATACTACAGTCTGGCTTTGCGTCAAGATGGGACTGTAATTGGGTGGGGAGCCCCCGAAACCGGTCCGTATCCTCCTCCAACCAGCCTTTCAAACTTAATAAGCGTTGCGGTTGGCCACTCTTTCAACATCGGTCTTCTCTCTGGCGGTGCTGTTGCGGCCTGGGGACCGTGG
Source organism: uncultured Verrucomicrobiae bacterium (assembly GCA_963788655.1). Lineage (GTDB taxonomy): Bacteria > Verrucomicrobiota > Verrucomicrobiia > Limisphaerales > JAFGQR01 > JAFGQR01. The sequence goes on from CAWBHS010000088.1 coordinate 144,390, forward strand.
CCGAGCTACGTGATTATTGGTTCGAGCGACAATGTCGCAATTGGCAAAGACGGTTTACTGCTGAAATCCAACGGCACTTTGTTCTCCTGGAATCCGCTTGAAAATACCGAAACTCAAATCTATCCGGGAATTTCAGACTTTGTCCTCCTTGCGTCCGGAGGCAGCTTTCAATTTCCGCCACCAATGGCTCCAAACAACGAACAGCTTCAGTTGGCCCCGGTTGCCCCGAGCTACATTCGTGGTCTGGTTCTGCGCCACAATGGTGAGGTCCTTGCTCTTGGTGACAATACATTTGGCCAAGGAAGTATACCGGAAACTCTGACAGATGCTATTTCCCTAAGCGCCAGCACAGTTTCAAGTATCGCGTTACGCAAAGACGGTTCCCTTGTCGGTTGGGGCATGTTGACCAACCCAGCCGTCGGATTGTCAAATTTAGTTCCACCCGGATTATCCAACGTCGTTCGTGTAGCCATAGGTACTCGTCACAGCCTTGCTATAATTGATACCTTACCGCCGTCCACTACAGTTCACATTGAACAGTCTTTCAGCGATTTCGATCGGACTTTTTTCAGTTTCTCTACCCGCACAATTTGTGGAAGAGTTTACCTTCCTGAGAGGATGGGCGCATTATTTCATGACGCTTGGATACCGATGACGCTCTTTCCAGGGAATGGTCTCACTTTGAGTTTCACGAACTTGCAACTTGATTCATCGCAGCAATTCTATCGTGTCCGGCATTTTTGACTCTCTTCCATTTGAATGGACAGTCGTTCACGTTTCTCATTCCTTGTGCGCTTCGCCCCGGATGAGATTACGACCGCGTCGTCAAAGCAGCCTGTCAGGATCATTCGTGGGAGGACACCAACAGGACAGCGGTTTCAGAAAGAGGATTTTGGCGATGACATGCTGTTTGATCCCAAGGTGTTGCCCAACGAATATCTGACCCAGCCCAAGCTGAGTCACACCTTCGTTTACGTGTCCACCATCCAGCGCATGGCCCGGAACCTATTCGGTGCCGAGGGATGCTTCCCGCAGACAAGCGGTGACGCCGACTACGAAGACAGTTCCCTCGCCCCCATCGGGGGGAGGGTCAGGATGAGGGGGCAACCGACAAACTCGACATCCTCATCCACGCCTTTGATTTGATCATCGCCGACGAATGCCACCGGGGTTACACGGCCCAGGAAATGAGCGTGTGGCGGGACACCGTCAATCACTTCGATGCGGTCAACGGCACCATGCAATTGCTGCGAAATCCTCGTTCGACTTCAAATCGAATTGGAGGCGCGTTCAACGAGCGGCGTGAACAACATCAACAGCCAGGAAATTCGGGCGTTACGGTTCCAGCTTCCTCCGCTTGCCGAACAACAGGAAATCGTGCGCCGGGTGGAAGCGTTGTTTGCACTGGCGGACCAAATCGAGGCGCGGTTTCAGAATGCCCAGGCCCAGGTGGCTAAGCTAACGCCCTCGCTCCTCGCGCGGGCCTACCGCGGCCAACTGGTCCCGCAAGACCCCAATGATGAGTCGGCGGAAAAACTGTTGGAACGAATTCATGCCGAATCCAAAACGAATGTCCCGCAGGGACGTTCGAGAATAGCCCAGCGATTCATCGCTGGGTTTGCGGCGCAAATGGGCGCGAGTCCCGTCAGGGACGAAAGAATCCCCCTCCGGCGCATTTACCATATTCGTTCGCCCTCCGGGACTCGTCCCGTTTGCAATCTTGACCCACGGTTGAAACCGTGGGCTATTCTCGGACGTCCCTGGCCGGACTTGGTTTGGCAAGGTCACCTCTCAGTATGCGAAAAAAATTTGAACTGTTAATGAAGGACTTGTGGCGTGCGCTCGATCATCCGGACGATGACGGACGCACCTTGAGGTCCGCCGGTTGGTGCCTATCGCGGTTTTCCGAGGACCTCGGGCGGGATGTGGAGAAAGTGCGTCAGTTACTTGATTTCGGGCGGGCATTGCGCAGCTCGGATGCCCTGGGCCGTCAGGTCGCCGAAGAACGGCTGATGGACGATTTGATTTACCTGACCGGGAATTGCTCCAACGTGCTCGAAGACGCTGGAATTTCACGTTTGCGCGGTTTTGATGTGGCCTTCCAGGCGCCCGCAGACTGCCAACCGGTCCTCGGGGTTCTCCAGGCATTGCATGACTATGGCTTGGAATGTCTCCAGTTCAGACGTTCCCGTGATTCGTTTGGCGGTCGGCGACGCGCGATGGCGTTTGAAATCCTGGCCCGCCTTGGTCGCGTAGTTGATCTGCCTGAAGTGGAGCGCTTGGCCCGGCAGGCATTAGGCAAAAACCAATCCGTCGAAGCACGCGAGGCTGCGGAGTTTCTCAAGGAATATTATTGCGGACGCGGTGTCGCGCCGGACGACGCGACCACCGACGAACTGTTGTCCCTGGCGCAACGGACACATTCCCGATCCACGGTCTTCAGCGCCCTGAACGTGCTGGTGGAAACGGGCACGATCAGCGAGTTTGAGGCCTTGGATCGCATGGACGACTGGAAGGACCGGAACCGTTGATACCCATACCGACCATGATCCTCGCCGCACGTGAGTCATGCGCACTGACATTCCAGAAAGACTGCTGAAGATAACGGACGAAATCTCCGCGCAGGGTCATGCCAACCTTACTCGGTTAACGATCTTGAAAAAGTGGTTTGACCGTCCCGCTCGACTGGCTGGCTTCGCCATCTGGGTGGCAGCGCGTGCAAATTCGCGGAAAGGCAAAACGGGCGGCCTGGCGGGCGAATTGTTCCAGGAAGGACGGGCGTTGCTGGGTAACGCAAATCCCTATGTCCCAAGAGTGAACCGGGAAGCAGCGCAACTGTTACGCCGTCGGCTTCGCCAATTTCAGAATGAACACAAGAAACACCAATGGGGACCGGTACGGATCATCAAGAATTGGAACCTGCTCCTTGTGGAACAGGGTCTGGAAATTTACCTCTGGCACACGGATTCCCCCGCGCGTGGCTACAAGCTGGCGGCTGATTATTGTCAGCACTACGACTTCCGATATGGGAACGGTCTAAACGGCCCCAGTCGGAAAAAAATCGAAGAGATTGTCCGGTTCATGTTCAACTTTGAAGCCGTAGAAGACCAGCGGAAATAAGGCGAGTGGGCAATGCTCAACTACGGAGAGAATTGTGGCATCCTTTAAGGGCATGTGGCGTACACTAATTCCCGTTGCCAGGCCCGACAGTTGATGAAGCTTCGCAAGACTCTCGTTCCGGCCAGCGGGAGACTCCTGATGCCGTCTTTTAGGGGGCGCGGGATGTTGCCGATCGGAAGCTGAAAGCTCGGTCTCGCACGCCCACTAATAAGGGGAGTTAGCGTGTCTCACGATACGCGTCGTAGCGGCGGACTGCGATTTCGGCTTAATATTTTCCATTTCGCCGATGTATTTTCGTTTCGGTTATCTTTTTTCTTCAACAACAACCGGGCCCGGAGGGCTTCGCCTACTCCACTGTCACGCTCTTGGCCAGGTTGCGGGGTTTGTCCACGTCGCAACCCCGGGCGACGGCGATGTGGTAGGCGAGGAGTTGGAGGGGGATGACGGCCAGCAATGGAAAGAGCGGTTCCAGCGTGGGCGGCAGGCAGATTACGTCGTCTGCTTTTTGTTCGAGCTTGGTGTTGCCTTCGGTGGTCAACGCGATGATCGGGCCTTGCCGCGCCTTGATTTCTTCGAGGTTGCTGAAGGTCTTGTCGTAAAGCGAATCTTCCGGTATCACAAATACGCTCGGAGTCTTCTCGTCCATCGAGGGCAATGGGCCCGTGTTTCATTTCGGCGGCCGGATAGCCTTCGGCGTGGATGTAGGAAATTTCCTTGAGCTTCAACGCGCCTTCCAGCGCCACGGGGAAATTGTATTGGCGGCCCAGGAATAGGAAGTCTTCAGCGGCGGCGTACTTGAGGGCGATTTGGCGGATGACATCGTTCTGGGCAAGGACGGCTTCCATCTGTTGGGGGATCGCTTCCAGCGCGCGCATAATTTTCAATGCCCCGACGCAGCGGACAACATGCGGATGCGGCCCATGAGCAGGGCCAGGAGCGTCAGCACGGCGACCTGCGAGGTAAAAGCCTTGGTGGAGGCCACGCCGATCTCCGGTCCGGCGTGCAGGTAGATGCCGCCGTCGGCTTCGCGGGCGATGGTGCTGCCCACCACGTTGCAGATGGCCAGCACTTTGTGGCCGCGCCGTTTGGATTCGCGCAAGCCGGCCAGGGTGTCGGCCGTTTCGCCGGATTGGGTGATGACCAGGACGAGCGTGTGTTTCTCCAGCGGCGCGTTGCGGTAACGGAATTCGCTGGCGTATTCGACCTCGGTGGGAATGTGGGCGAACTCTTCAAACAGATATTCCCCGACCAGGGCCGCGTGCCAACTGGTGCCGCAGGCGGGAATGATGATATGGTCCACGTCGCGCAGTTCGGCCAGCGTCATGTTCAGACCGCCGAACTTGGCGGTGGCTTCGTCGTGGTCCAGTGCGGCCGCGCAAGGCATTCTCCATGGTGCGCGGTTGCTCGAAGATTTCCTTGAGCATGAAATGCGGGAAAGGCACCGCGCTCAGCCGCCTCGGCGCTGAACTCGAGCTGGCTGATCTGCACCTGCGCTGGGTCCGAACCCAGGTTGGCCACCTGGAATTGATCTGCGGTCAAAGTCACCACGTCGTAGTCGTTCAGGTAAATGACTTCCCGGGTGTGCGAGGCGACGGCGCGTGGCGTCGCTGGCCAGAAAGTTTTCCCCCTGGCCAATGCCGACAATCAAGGGTGATCCGCGCCGGGCACCGACCATCACGTTGGGATCATCGACGCAGACGACCGCCATGCCGAAGGTGCCAATGACTTCGCGCAGGGCGTTCGTGACGGCGACGGTCAGCGGATGGTTTTCATGGGGATTGGGAATTCCACCTCCGCCTTGGCGTTCGACGCAGACCTTTTCGTAGTGTACTCCGATCAAGTGAGCCAGCACCTCGGAGTCGGTCGTCGAACTGAAGGTGTGATCCTTGAGCCCATCCTTGAGCCGTTCGAAATTCTCGATGACGCCGTTGTGAACCACGGCGATTCGCCCCCGCTGGTCGTAGTGCGGATGAGAATTGTTGTCCGAAGGAACACCGTGGGTGGCCCAGCGGGTGTGGCCCACGCCGGTGCCGCCCACCAGGGGTTGGTCGCGGAGCAGCACCGCCAGGCCATCATCAATTCGGCCTTGTTGCTTGCGCGTTTGCAGTTCCGTCCCGCGCAAGACAGAAATGCCCGCGCTGTCGTAACCGCGATATTCGAGCCGGCGCAACCCTTCGAGAATGATGGGGGCCGCCTGTTTTTTACCGACGTAACCTACAATGCCGCACATTATGTTTGGAGCGAATAGCTTAACGGATGCCGCTTGCACTCATTTCCCATAGCAGGGTATAAACCAGCAAATCAATATTCACGACAAAGGCAATTTATGGCGCAAAGCAAGCGATTGACACCCAACACCAGCAACGTGTTGGCCGTGATTATGGGGGGAGGTGTGGGCACGCGGTTGTTTCCCCTGACGCGGGACCGGGCCAAACCGGCAGTGCCGCTGGCCGGAAAATACCGCCTGGTGGACATCCCGATTTCCAATTGCATCAATTCCGGCATGCGCCGCATTTACCTGCTCACTCAGTTCAATTCCACCTCATTGCACCGCCATATTTCGCAGACGTACAAGTTTGACCAGTTCATGGTCGGGTTCGTCGAGATTCTGGCCGCGCAAATGACGCTCACCGACTCGACGTGGTACCAGGGCACCGCGGATGCTGTGCGGAAGAACCTGGTCCACTTCTTGAATCATGATTTCGAATATATCGTCATCCTCAGCGGCGACCAACTGTACCGCATGGACCTGCGCCGCATTATCGCGCAGCACATCGAAACCTACGCCGACGTGACGGTGGCCACGCTGCCGGTTCTGCGCAAGGATGTGCCGGGCTTCGGAATCATGGAAATGGCCGAGGACCGCCGCATCACCCGGTTTGTGGAGAAGCCCAAGGATCCGCAGATCCAGGACACGCTGCGGCTGGACAAGGCCTGGTATCCCAAGCTGGACATCGAAGGCGACGACGAGTTTTTCCTGGCCAGCATGGGCATCTATGTCTTCAACCGCGACGCCTTGATTCGCCTGCTGGACAATGATCTGGCCGACTTTGGCAAACACGTCATTCCCATGGCCATTGCCAACAGCCGCGTGTTCTCCTATGTGTTTCAAGGGTATTGGGAGGACGTGGGAACCATCCGTTCATTTTTCGAAGCGAACCTGGAAATCGTGGCCGAATTGCCGCGGTTCAACTTCTTCGACATGGGCGCGCCGATTTTTACGCGTCCCCGCTTCCTGCCCGCCTCGAAATTCAACGGGGCTCACATCGAGCACGCGGTCATCTCGGATGGGTGTATTATTACCCAGGCGCAAATCCGGAATTCCGTGGTCGGCATTCGCAGCATCGTGGGCACCCACAGCGATTTGAACCGTTGCGTTGTACTGGGCAACGATTACTACGAATCGCAATCCTCGATTCTCGAAAACGAGATGGTGGGCAAACCGCGCATTGGCATCGGCCAAAACGCCCGCATCGAGAACGCCATCATCGATAAAAACGCCCGCATCGGCGACAACGTGGTGATCTCGCCCGCCGGCAAACCGGAAAACGTGGACCACCAGCATTACTACATTCGCGACGGGATCGTGGTCATTCCGAAGAATGGCTTCGTGCCGCACGGAATGACGATTTGAAGTCAGCGACCGATGGCACGGCCAACCTGGAGGCAGCCGTTCAGCGAAGGAGCGTGGCGGCGTGACGGCGGGCGGCGTCGCTCTGTCCCCCCAGCATGCGCGCCAGTTCTGTGACGCGATCTTTTCGCTCCAGCAACTCGATTTCGGAAATGGTCCGGCCCTCTTTGACTTGTTTGGTCACCACGTAATGGGCCGTGCCGTGGGCGGCGACTTGGGGTAGATGCGTAATGCAAATAACCTGTCGGCGGTCGGCAATCTGACGCATTTTTTCGCCGACCGCATTCGCAGTTTCGCCGCCGACGTTGGCGTCCACTTCGTCGAAAATCAGCACCGGAATTTCGTCCTCGGCCGCCAGCACGGTCTTGAGACCCAACATCACCCGCGCCATTTCGCCCGAGGACGCAATGGCGCGTAACGGGTGGGCGGGTTCACCCGGATTGGGCGCGAACTGGAACTCGACAGCATCCAAACCGCTGGTCGAGATGGACACGGGCGAAGGAGAATTTGACGTTGCCGTGGTGAGGGTGACATCGAACTGGCATTGATTGAAGCCCAGGGCTTGCAGTTGTTTCTCGACGGCTTTGCTGAGCCGCGGAATCAACTTGCGGCGTTGGGCCGAGAGTTCCTTGCCGCAGCGCCACAGTTCCTGGTCCAGCTTTTCGAGTTCACTGTTGATCCGGGCCAGTTCCGCTTCGCGCTCTTGCAGACTGTGCAGCTTGCGTTGCGCTTGCTCGCCAAACGCGATCACCTCGGCCAGCGTTGAGCCATACTTGCGTTTCAGGGAATGCATCAGGTTCAGCCGCTCTTCGAGTTCGTGCAGGCGGGCGGGGTCGAGTTCGAGACGGTCCACGTAATGGGCGAGTTCATTCTGCAATTCCCGCAAACCGGTCGCCGCCTGCTCCTGGGCAGCCACGAGCGTCGCCGCCCCCGAATCAATTCGGTGCAACTCCTGGAGAATACGGCCCAGCGCGCCCGTTTGGGTCATCACCGAGGCCTCGCTCTCGCCCAGCAGGTTGACTGCGGCCTGACCGAGTTCGAGGAGTTTGGCGGCGTTGCTGGCGCGCTGATGGTTCTGTTCCAACTCCGCTTCCTCTTCGGGATGCAAGCGAGCGGCACTGATTTCATTGACTTGAAACCGCAGTAAATCGAGTTGTTGGGCGTAAGTCTGCTCGTCCACGACCAGCGCGGCCTTATCAGCCTCGAGGGCGGTGCGCCGGCGAACTCGCGCCGCAAAGGCTTCGCGCGATCCGTGCAAGTTGCCAAAGGCATCCAGGATGGTGAGTTGTCGGGCGGCATGCAGCAGTGACTGATGATCGTGCGGGCCATGAATGTCCACGAGCCATTCCCCGACACTGGCCAGAATGGTGAGGGTGGTCGGCGAACCGTTGATGAATTGGCGATTCGAGCCGGCAGCGGTAAAGGAGCGTTTAAGAACGAGTTGGCCTGCTTCGCACGGTTCCAGGCCGTTCTCTTCGAGGAACGCCGGCAGCGGGGCGCGGAGACGGCTGACATCGAAACACCGCTTCAACGGAGCAAGCGTCCGCGCCGCTGCGAATCAGGGTGCGGTCGGCGCGTTCACCCAGCACCAGCGTGAGGGCGCCGATGAGGATGGACTTGCCGGCGCCAGTTTCGCCAGTGATGACGTTGAGGCCGGGCTGAAGCTCCAGCGTCAGGTCGGCCACCAGGGCGAGGTTCTTGATCCGCAGCGTCGTCAGCATGGTAGAAAACGTTCGCGCTGAATTTGGCGTTTGTGCTAGGTTCGCGCAAAGAAATTCTTGAGCATGAACCGACATCAATTGCGGGAAATAAAGGGCAGTGACGAGTGTACAGGTTTCGAGCAGTGGGCAAACTGGCGAACTGGCGATGGGGGTATTAACCAACCACTAGGCGGATTCGTGAGCGGTCGCTACGCTGGTCGAAATGTGCATTGCCGTCCTGAGCCTGGCGGGGATTTCGTTTTGCGCGGCAGCGTTTTGGAGTGCGGCAGTCCTCTGCCGCTTTTCGATCATTGGGGGCATCCGAAAGCGGTAGAGGACTGCCGCACTCCAAGACCTGGCGGCGAGTCGGCTGGTGGCTTCCCCGAAGACCAAAACTGTCTTTGCAGCCCCAATCTTCCAGCCGTTAGTTGCCCCACCACGTAATGTCGTTTTCATTTGTTTTTCTCGGCTCGGGCACCTCGCAGGGGGTGCCCATCATTGGCAAGGAGTATCCGGCTGAATTCCTGGCCAACCCGAAAAACCATCGCACGCGCCCTTCCATTTACGTCGAAACGCCGCAGGTCAAATTCGTGGTGGATACGACGCCGGAATTCCGCATTCAGTGTCTGCGGGAAAACATCCGGTGGCTGGATGCGGTGATTATCACCCACGCGCACGCCGATCACGTGATGGGCTTGGACGATTGCCGGCGGTTTTGTGATCTGCGCGGTGGCAAAGCGCTACCGGTCTATGCGGGCGCCGAACACATGGAGATCATTCAGCGGGTGTATGCCTACGCCTTTCATAATGGCCCGTGGCCCAGGGGATATTTCATTCCGGACCCCCATGTCATTGAAGGCCCGTTTGTCGTGGGCGATTTGCACATCACGCCCTTCGAATTGCCGCACGGCAAAATGCGATCACGCGGTTTTCTTTTCAGCCAGAATGGAGTCAAACGGCTGGCGTACTTGAACGATTGCAAGGAGGTGCCGCCGGAAGTCATCCGCGAGGTGCAGGGGGTGGAGGTGGCGGTATTGGATGCGTTGCGGCGGGACCCGCACCCGACCCACATGAACCGCGACGAAGCCATTGCCACCGCTCGTCAGATTGGAGCGGCCCGAACTTACTTCACGCATTTGACGCACGATTACGACCATGACCGGTCGCAAGCCGAATTGCCGCCGGGTATTTGGCTGGCGTATGATGGGTTACGCGTCAGTATCCCGGAAGACATCGCTCTATGAAGCAAAGCACCCCACGATTATTTCGCCGAATTCTTGTTGCGGGTAGGGCGAGACTCCGTCGAGCCCTGACATTCCCGCATCGCGTTCAATTATCCACAACCGGAAACGTGGAAAGCCTCGGGCGTCTCGAACACCAAACCTCTCCCCTGAGACGACCGTTGATCGGCGGACGCCCTCCGGGGAAGTCAGGGCTCGACGGAGTCTCGCCCTACCGGATTGGACTCTCGCTGCTCTGGCTGATCATCTGCGCTATCTGTTGGGCGTTCTCCGTTCCGACCCAAGCCGCCGACAATCCCGGCGACGAAGTGGTGGTGGTTTACAACACCACCATGCCCGAATCGCGCGAGGTGGCGGAATACTACGCTAAACGCCGCCAAGTGCCCGCCAGCCAGGTGATGGGATTTGCGTTGCCCCAATCGGAAACCATTTCGCGGCCGGCGTACACGGCGGAGCTGCAAATCCCGCTCTCGAAGAAGTTGGAAGCTGGCAACTTGTTCACGTTCACGAAGACCAACGGTGGCCTACGACAGGTGACCAGCGCGAAGATACGTTACCTCGCGCTGTGCTACGGAGTGCCGATCAAAATCCAAAGTGATCCCGCACTGGTTGAGCCCGAAGCTGAGAAATTGCAGCCTGAACTCCGACGCAACGAGGCTTCGGTGGATAGCGAATTGGCTTGTTTGCCGGTGGTTGAATCCAAGTTCATCTGCGCCGGTCCCCGAAGGAATCTGCTTTACGGCACGACCAACGCCGCGTGGCTGAATCCAACCAACGGAATCTTGCTGGTAACGCGGCTCGACGGACCGACCCCGGAAATTGCCCGCGGCCTGGTGGACAAGGCGCTGGCCGCGGAAAAGGACGGCCTCTGGGGGCGGGCTTATTTCGACCTGGGGTGGAGCCAGGGCAACAGCAATTACTTGAGTGGGGATCAATGGATTTTCGAAGCGGCCAAGCTGTGCCGAAACCTGGGTTTTGAAACCGTCCTCGATACCAACAAAGGCACGTTCCCCGCCACGTTTCCATTGTGCCAAACGGCCTTTTATGCGGGTTGGTATGCCGGCCAGGCCGAGGGACCGTTTAGCTGGGACGGAGTCGAGTTTATGCCTGGTGCGTTCGCGTATCATTTGCACTCGTTCAGTGCGGCCACCATTCGCTCGGCCACGCACAATTGGGTCGGGCCATTGCTGGCCAAAGGCGCGACCGCCACGATGGGCAGCGTGTATGAGCCGTATCTGGCGGCCACGCCAAACATGGGAATCTTCTTTGGGCGCTTCACCTTCTTCGGCTTCAGTTTCGGCGAAGCCGCGTGGGCGGCGCAGAATTGTGTCTCCTGGCAAAACCTCGCGGTGGGTGATCCGCTCTATCGTCCGTTTGGCCGACGGCCCGAACAATATGCGGCGGAACTGGAACGTCGCGGAAGCAAATTGATCGATTGGTTCGTATTGATGCGCCTCAATATTGGTCTGGCCAAAGGCGGCACGTTGGGCGGCGCCATTGAGGCACTCAAAGCTTCAAAGTTCACGGCCAAAAGCGCTTTGCTCGAAGAAAAACTGGGCGATCTTTTTTGGCTGGGTGACGATCGTTCGGAAAGTCTCAGCGCTTTCGACAAGGCCCTAAAATTGAAGCCGACACGCCTGCAAAAACTGCGTCTGTTGCTCCGGCAAACCGAACGGCTCACCCTTGATGGCAAGCGGAAACAAGCAATTGAACGCTACCAGCAACTGCTCAAGGACTATCCGGATTACCCCGGCCAATTGGACCTCTATCAAAAGCTGTTACCGTTGGCGCGCGAGGAGGGCAACAAGTCCGTGGTGAAGAAGTGCGAGAAAGAGATCGAGCGTTTGTCACCCCCGCCAGCCGAACCACCAACTGAATAGGCGGTGCCCATTCAGTTGGCGCGGGCTTGGATCCCTGCCGCCAGCCGCAATTCATTCGGATAGGCGTCCCGCGTGTCTTGAACGGCACCAAGACGTGGACTTGGGTCGCAACCCCCAGACTTTTTCGGCGTCAGCAAACAGTAAGGAAAGCCCTGAGCTGTTCGAGACCGGCGAGAGGCCTGTCCTACGTTGTCGAATTCTCTCGTGACGGCTCCAGTTGCTGCATCGTCACGACTTGGCTGGTTTTCCCCGCACGAACACCTGAAGTGTCTTCAACCGTTTATACTTGGTAAACTCAAGCACGCAGAAATCCGCCGGGGCACCCACGCTTAAAGGAGGCGGAAAACCCATCAGCTTTGCCGGCGTCTCGCTAAAACGCCGCCAGGTATCCTGCCAGTCGCACCGCAACATTTCGGTGGCACGCAGGACCGCATCCAGGGGCGAAACCGCGGAGCCAGCGAGATTGCCCGTGCCGGGCAGCCGCACCGCTTTGTCCTGGCCGACTTCCAATTCTAAACGTCCCAGCGTGTAGGTGCCGGCCGGCAGTCCCGCCGCCGCCATGGCATCGGAAATGTAATAGACCGAGTCCGGCCCCAGTACGCGATGAATCAGCCGAAACAACGGCGGCGACACGTGAATCCGGTCGGGGATCAGACTCACAATCAATCCGGGCGTATCCAGTACGCGCCAGATGATGTTGTCGCTGCGATTCAGCATCGGTGGGCAGGCGTTGCCCAAATGGGTAAACGCCGTCGCGCCCGCTTGGACGGCTTTCTTGAGCCAGGCTTGGGAAACGTTGGTATGGCCCAAACTAACTTTCATGCCCAACTGAACGGCCAGGCGAATCGCGGCAATGGCGTCCGCGCTGGCGGGCGAAAGAGTTAATAGCACCGGATCACTGCCGGTGAGATTCCGGATTTCGCGAATGTGTTTGGGCGTGACCGGAATCATGGCGGCGGCATCGTGGGCGCCGCAATAACCCGGTTCCGCCGAAAGAAACGGTCCTTCCAAATGCCAGCCGGCGATGGCATGCCGCAATTCGGCGGAACGTGCGCGCAACCGGCGCAGGCGTTCGAGCCTGGCCGTCATGCGCGGCCAGGCGTCGGTCATCAGGGTAAGGAAAAATTGCGCGCAACCAGTGGATTGGAGCCGGCGCGCCGCCAACAAAAGCTGTTTTTGTGTGATCGCATCCTGCTGAAAATCCACTCCGGCGAAACCATTGATCTGCAAATCGAGCAGCGGCGGCGCGACCCAGCGGTGAGCCGGAACTTTGCCGGAATACGGTTCCAGGGCCGTGATGGCGCCGTTCTGCCAGCGAAGTCGGACGGGCTCGTGGGTGGCGTAGTGGCGCGCCTTGATTTCGGATTGTGGTGTTGCGCTGCGACCGTTCATTGATGTTGCCAACCGTCGTTGGTTAGTCCGCGTTTGGTCAAGATTTTCCGGATGGCTAACTCCATCTCGCGTTTAAGATGAGACTACCACCGGAGCGCGGACATTCCGGTCCGCTTGCGCAACCCAATCCCCGCCGAGCGGGCAGGAATGCCCGCGCTCCAGTTCAATTCCGCATTCGGCTTAACTTGAAAGCGAAATGGAATATGACCTACGGGAACAGCCGCGACGGTTGTCTTACGTGGGCGCGTGCGCCGCGCGCTGGTAGGACAGGCGTCTCGCCTGTCTCGGACTTGGCCACCGCGTCCGTTTGCATATCAAACGTTCAGCAATCCGAGGACATTGCTGGACGTTCGCGACAGCCGGGACGGCTGTCCTACCCGGGCACGGATGGGAAGCGGTTTGGGAGACTGCTTGCATTCTGGCGCAAAACTGACCAAACATAAGCAGATTATGACTGGTAGCGAAGTGCCCCGAATAGCGAAGTGGCCATTTATTGCCGGTGATCTGCTCCTGGTGGGCGTCGCCGTGTGGATCGTGAACCATTACGCGCCGCCCCTCGAAATGTGGGCGTTGTTTTGTCTGACGGCTTGCGTGGCGATTGGGGCGTGGTTGGCGGTGACGCCGTTCCTGGTCCAATACCAGGCCACGTTGAAGTTCGCCGAAGCCGACGCCCTCACGACGGCCGTCGAGCAGATCAACAGCGTGCGCACGCTGGCGAACCAGATCAGTTTTGCCACGGCCCAATGGCAGGTCGTCCAGGAGCATGCCGGCCGCACGGTCGAGGAAGCCCGCAGCATCGGTGAAAAGATGACCGAAGAAGCCCGGGCGTTCGGCGAATTCATGGCCAAGGCGAATGACCGGGAAAAGGGGCATTTGCGGTTGGAAGTGGACAAGCTGCGCCGGGGTCAGGAGGAATGGTTGCAGGTGCTGGTCGGATTGCTCGATCACGTTTTTGCTCTCTATCGCGCCGGGTTGGGATCGGGACAGGAGAATTTGGTCAATCAACTGACGAATTACCAGATGGCCTGTCGGGACATGGTGCGCCGCTTGGGGCTGATTCCTTTCGAGGCCCAAACGCAGGAACCGTTCAACCGCGAAAGCCATCAATTGACCGATCCTCAGGCCAGCCCGCCGGACGGGTCCCACGTCACCGAAACCCTGGCCACCGGTTACACTTTCCAGGGCCAGCTTCTCCGCCGGGCGGTGGTCAAGACGGAGGCGTCCCCGTTACCCGCCCCGGAAGAAGAGGCGACGGTACCGTTGGGCAACAGTTGAAGCCGACGTCCCGCCCCAGCCGCCAGCCTTCGTCCGCTTGTGGAATGTGGCTAAATCGGCTACTTTTACAGCCATGAGCATCTGGATTCCAAGCGCCCGCCGCCGCGCATTTACGCTTATTGAGCTGTTGGTCGTGATCGCGATCATCTCCATCCTGGCGGGATTGCTGTTGCCGGCGCTTTCCCGCGCCAAGGGCAAAGCCATGCGCATTTCCTGCATTAACAATCTCAAGCAAGTGGGGATCGGGTTTCGGATGTGGGCGGACGACAATGGTGACCGTTTTCCTTGGCAGATTTCCGAGACCCAAGGAGGCACCCGTGGTGTTTCCGAGGCTTGGCGACATTACCAATTGGTCCGAAATGAATTTGTCAGTCCGCGAATTTTGCGCTGTCCCAGCGATCGTGATGCCGAAGAAGCGCTCGATTTTTCCGACGATGCGAATGACGGCTTTGGTGGACTGAAAGATCGAGCGCTGAGCTATTTCGTCGCGCCGGAAGCGGAACAGAGCCGCGTGTTCGCGCACGTGGCCGGAGACCGTAATGTGCGGGGAACCGAGGAGCAAATCTGCCAGGTCAGCGGGATTTTGGACCGGGTGATTACCTGGCTGAATCCCAACACCAAAATCTATTGGGACGGCAAGGTTCACCAGCATGCCGGCAACATGGTTCTGATGGACGGCAGCGCCCATCAACTGTCGCAGAATTCCTTGATCGAGCAGATGCGGGAAACCGGCGATGGTAACCTGAGCAATTGCATTCTCAAGCCGCGCGCGGAATAGGGGCGAAATCCGAAGGCGAAGTTTGCCCCTCACCCTAACCCTCTCCCCAAGGAGAGGGAACAGCCAGGGGGACCGTCGATCAATTCGAGCATTCCCTGCGCATTCACCGCCACAGGCGCCTTCGTCCAAAACGGATCGAAGGTCGATTTCGGTTTTCGGTATTTCCTTTGCCATTGCGACAGTCATCGCCAATATCAGCGGCGGTCCTGAACCCGTTCCGCAGCATGGTTATGAAGAAGACAACACGACAAGCACCGGCAACCTTCACCGAAACCTTGCTCAGTTCCGAGCACAATACGCGCTTCGAGCAATGGCAAATCACCTCCAGCAAATTGCGGCTCAAACCGCTGCGACCATTTTCGGTCAAGAAACTGACCCTGCACGGCGGCAAACAGGAAGGGGTGGAACTGGTTATCATTGATAACGGCAAGTTGCAGATCACGCTTATCCCCACGCGCGGCATGGGCGTGCGCGAGGTGAGAATGGGCGACGTCCGGTTGGGTTGGGATTCGCCGATCAAGGAAGTCGTGCATCCGCAGTTCGTCAATCTGCCGACGCGCGGTGGCCTCGGCTGGCTGGACGGTTTCAACGAATGGCTGGTGCGCTGCGGGCTGGAGAATTGCGGTGGGCCGGGCCGGGATCAATTCATTACCAACACCGGTGCGCTGAGTGAAATGGATCTCTGGCTGCACGGCAAAGTTGCCAACATCCCAGCATCCCACGTGGAAGTCGCCATTGACCGGAAGCCGCCGCACACCATCCGCGTCCGCGGTCGGGTCGATGAACGAATGTTTTATGGACCGAAGCTCGAGCTCTGGACCGAACTGTCCACTGAACCAGGCTCCGCCTCGTTCCGCCTCGAAGACACCATCACCAATCGCGGCGCTCAACCGCAGGAATTTCAGCTCCTGTACCACGTCAACTTTGGTCCGCCGCTGCTCGAAGAAGGGGCCAGGTTTGTCGGTGCCATCAAGGAAGTCACTCCGTTCAATGAGACCGCCGCCCAAGGCGTTGAGCGGTATGCCGAATACGCGGGACCGACGCCGGGATTTGTCGAACAAGTCTATTGTCTGACGCCCGCCGCGAACGAGCGGGACGAAACCATCCTGATGCTCCAAAACGCCGCGGCCGACCGGGCGTTGGCGATGCGTTATTCGGTGAAGCAACTGCCGTGTGTTTCCTTGTGGAAAAGCACCGCTGCCGTCGAGGAAGGTTACGTCACCGGTATCGAACCGGGCACCAGCTTTCCCAATACGCGTCGCGTCGAACGCGCCCACGGTCGGGTGCCACGACTGGAGGGCGGGGCAAGCCGGTCGTTTGCCCTCGAATACTCGATTTGTGCCACACGAAAACAAGTGCAGCGGATGACCGATCAAATCGCGGCAATTCAGGCCGGAGCCTAAATGAAATATATTCTCGCCCTCGACCAGGGAACGACCAGTTCCCGCGCCATTGTCTTCGATGAAACCGGTTCCATTCGCGCGGCGGCGCAACAGGAGTTCCGGCAAATCTATCCCCGCCCGGGCTGGGTGGAGCATGACGCGAATGAAGTATGGTCGGGACAAATGGAGGTCGCCGCGCAAGCCATGCATCAAGCCGGCTTGAAGCCCGGTGACATCGCCGCCATCGGCATTACCAACCAGCGGGAAACCACTTTGGTGTGGGACCGCCAATCTGGCGCGCCGATCGGCAACGCCATCGTTTGGCAGGACCGTCGCACCGCGCCGTTTTGCGAACGACTCCAGGCCGACGGCGCCGAGTCCATGATCCAGAGCAAAACCGGCCTGGTCGTGGACGCCTATTTTTCCGCAAGCAAACTCCATTGGATGCTCGAAAATGTTCCTGGCGCCCGCGCCAAGGCCGAAGCTGGCGAATTGGCGTTCGGCACGATGGATTCGTGGCTGGTGTGGAAACTGACCGGCGGCAAGGTCCACCTGACCGATGTCACGAACGCGTCGCGCACCATGCTCTATAATTTGCACACGCTCGCTTGGGACGACGAACTGCTTCGGCTTTTCAACATCCCGCGCGGGCTGCTACCGGAAGTGCGCGCTTCGAGCGAAGTGTACGCCGAGGCTACGGGCGAGCTGGCCGGCATTCCCATCGCCGGCATTGCGGGCGACCAGCAAGCGGCGCTGTTCGGCCAGGTCTGCACGCGGCCTGGCATGGTGAAAAACACATACGGCACCGGTTGTTTTCTACTGATGCCTACCGGCGCTCAACCCATAGCGTCGAAAAACAAACTCGTCACCACCATTGCTTGGCGGCTTGGTGACCAGACTGAATATGCGTTGGAAGGAAGCGTGTTCATCGCTGGCGCGGTGGTGCAATGGCTCCGCGATGGCCTGGGCTTGATCCGGTCTTCCAGTGACGTTGAAGCTCTGGCCGCACAAGCGCCCGATACGGAAGGCGTGTATATGGTGCCGGCTTTCGCTGGATTGGGGGCGCCGCATTGGGACCCGTATGCGCGCGGCACGATTGTGGGATTGACCCGCGGGACTACGGCTGCCCATCTGGCGCGCGCCGCGTTGGAGAGCATCGCGTTTCAATCAGCAGACGTGCTGCACGCAATGGATGCGGATGCGGGCAAAGCGCTCGGGGAAATGCGGGTGGACGGCGGGGCCTCGGTCAACAATCTGCTGATGCAGTTTCAAGCCGACATCTTGGGCGTGCCCGTGGTGCGACCGAAGGTTTCCGAGACCACCGCGCTCGGGGCTGCCTATCTGGCCGGTTTGGCGGTGGGTTATTGGAAGGATCTCGACGCCATCGCCGCTCATTGGGAAATCGACCGGCGCTTCGAACCGCAGATGGAACCGGCGGAACGCGAACGTCGCCAGGCCGGCTGGTGGAAGGCTCTCGAACGGGCGAAAGGCTGGGACGCCAACCATTGAACCGTGAACCTTGAATGGACCTCTGCAAATCGTAGGATAGGCGTCCCGCCGGTCCCGAATAGTCCAGATGGCGTTCGAAACTCGGCGCAAGATCCCATTGCATGGGAAGCGGGTCTGATTGGTTCGGGACAGCCGAGACGGCTGTCCTACGGTGCGGTTTCCCGTCCGCATAATTAGTGCGAAATGAACCGCTCTGAAATGATCGAAACCATGCGTGCCTCGGCCGAGCCTTGGGACGTGATCATCATTGGCGGCGGCGCCACCGGTTTGGGATGTGCCGTGGATGCGGCGGCGCGCGGCTACCGGACGCTGTTGCTTGAACAGCACGACTTCGCCAAAGGCACCTCGAGCCGCAGCACCAAGCTGATCCATGGCGGCGTGCGCTATTTGCGGCAAGGCAACGTGGGACTGGTGCTCGAGGCCTTGCGCGAACGCGGCTTGCTCACCCAAAACGCGCCGCACCTGGTCCACAACATGGCGTTCATCGTGCCGAACTACGAATGGTGGGAGGCACCGTTCTACGGGGTGGGCTTGAAGCTTTACGATCTGCTGGCGGGCAAGCTCGGACTGGGACCGTCAAAACATTTATCGCGCGAGGAAACGCTAAAGCATTTGCCCACCCTTCAACCGGAGGGCTTGCGCGGCGGCACCATTTACCACGACGGCCAGTTCGATGACGCGCGTTTGGCAGTGTGCCTGGCGCAAACCGCGGTGGACCTCGGCGCGGTGGTGGCCAATTACGCGCCGGTCATCGCCCTGCAAAAGCAAAATGGTCTGGCGCATGGGGTCGTGGTCCGCGACTTGGAAGCCAGTCAGGACTTGGCGCTCAATGCCCAAGTGGTCATCAATGCTACCGGCGTGTTTGCTGATGCGGTTCGGCGCTTGGACGACCCGGCTGCCGACGATCTCATTGCCCCCAGCCAGGGCGTCCATCTCGTGTTGGATCGCTCGTTTCTTCCTGGTGACAGCGCGATCATGGTCCCTCGCACCGACGACGGTCGGGTAGTTTTCGTAGTGCCGTGGTTGGACCGGGCGTTGGTCGGCACAACCGACACGCCCATCACCCGGCCCGAATTGGAGCCCCGACCGTTGCCCGAGGAAATCAAGTTCCTCTTGAGCCACGCTGGACGCTATCTTACCAAGCCCCCGACAGCCTGCGACGTCTCTGAGCGTTTTCACGGGATTGCGCCCGTTGCACACGACCGGCGGCGCCAAGGAAACGGCGGCCTTGCCACGCGACCATAGTGTTTGGATTTCTCCGTCGGGCTTGGTGACGATCACCGGCGGCAAATGGACCACCTACCGAAAGATGGCCGAGGACACCATCAACCAGGCCGCCACTGTGGGTGGGCTTTCGGAACAAGCCTGCCGCACGAACGACCTGCATTTGCACGGATGGATCAGTCCTGTGGAGAAAGAACCGGTTGCTGAACCCGACCACTGGCAAGCCTACGGTGCTGACTGGGCGACGTTGCGCGCGCTGGTGCAAGCCCGGCCGGAACTGGGCGAACCCGTTCATCCGCGTTTGCCCTATTGCGCGGTTGAAGTCATCTGGGCGGTTCGCCAGGAAATGGCGCTCACCGTGGAAGACGTGCTGGCGCGGCGCACCCGGTCGCTGTTGCTGGACGCGCGTGCCAGCGTCGAGGCGGCACCCAAAGTGGCCGAGTTGATGGCTGCGGAACTCCACCAACCCCCGGCTTGGGCCGATGCGCAGGTGAACGCATTCAGGCAAGTCGCCCAAAGCTATGTGCTCGATTGAGCGTGCGGAAGGTTTCAAGTTTGAGACTTCTAATCTCCAATTCAAAGTCCGCCCAGTGACACTGAAGTCTTGCAACGATACGCCAAGCCGCTCCAGCATCTCGGCCATCATGAATACAACTGAGGCATGGTTGATCGAGAGAAATGGTGTGCTCTTGTGGTCCGTCAGGTTCGTGGACAGGACACCAGCGGCAGCGGGCGTGGCCGCATGATTCGCCTTGTCCCCACACGCCGGGGCGTGCGCATTGTTCAACATGACGCCGTGCTCAGTGAAGTGCTGGCCCACCCCGGTCCCACGCACAGCATCGTTGACGTGCTGGCAGCGGCGGTACAGGCGTTCGCCCAGGGACCGAGGGTTGCCCTTTTGGGATTTGAAGGCGGCGGCATGGTGGGACCGTTGCGAGCCATGGGGGGGCGCCATGCGTTGGACGCAATCGATATTAGCAATCGGAGCTACGGCCTCTTCAAGCAGCTTTGCCAGTCCTGGTGCGGCTCAGTGGCGTTTTACCAGGAAGACGCCGTTGCCTGGCTACGTTCCAGTCGCAGGCGTTTCCACGCAATTGTGGAGGACTTGTCCATTGCGCAGCATCGGGAGGTCGTGCAGCCGGAAATGGTTTGGCAAACCTTGCCCCATTTGGTCCGGCGAAGAACACACTCGAATGCAGTGGTCGTGTTCAATTTGCTTCGGCCGAAAGGACTCTCGTGGGACGCGGTCGTTTCCCTGGTGACTCGCCCGTTTGCGGCTGCGCACATTGTCCGATTGGACGACTTTGAAAACCGCATCGTCCTGGCCGGAAACCAGCACGGGGTTGCGTCCGCCCGGGAGATTTCTCGGCGGCTGCGGGCTGAGTTGAAGAAGATCCAATCACGCTTGGCCGGCCGCATTGCCGTGCGCAGCGTGAAAGCGTGAGGTGTGCAAGGTTGGAAGAGCAGTACAGCGCGTACCTCCTGTCCCGAATTATTCCAGATGTCGCTCAATCGTATGCAATTGCAGCTCTGCCTCTTGGCGTCTCGCGACATCACGCCAGTGTCTGGAGTGCGCGGAGCTTGCTCCCGCTTTGCTTGCAGGATGCGCCAAGACCACCAGGCAGCCGGTTTCAAAATGCGATCATCGCAACCCATCCGAAAGCGCCGGCAAGCCGGTCGCAGTCCAAGCGCTGGCGCGACTCATTCTACGCCTTTCCACAACAATCACTCAGGACGCATATAATCATCGCTATTGGCCCGACGATTGTTGGTCGCCATTCACTTGTTGTGTGTGCGGGGCGAGAGGGAAAGCCAATAACCATTCGGGACAGCCGGGACGGCTGTCCTACTGGACAACGCGTTCATTGTCCGCGGTAAACGCAGCGCGATTGGCACGTCTCCGCCACGGCGACTTCGGTCAGCAACGGTAGCTTGGGTTTGAGACGCTTCCAAATCCAGACGGCGATGTTTTCGCTGGTGGGATTTTCGAGGCCACGAATTTCATTGAGGTAATAATGATCGAGCCGTTTCCAGATTGGCTTGAACGCGGCGGAAATATCCGCGTAATCAATCAGCCAACCAAGCTGGGCATCGCACTCGCCTTCGACCACGATTTCCACCTGGAAGCTGTGGCCGTGAAGCCGGTGACACTTGTGTGCTTTGGGTAGGTGCGGCAACAAATGGGCGGCTTCAAATTGAAAGGTCTTTCGTAATTCAACACGCATAAATTTCAGGGTTCGGGGTCGCGGTTTGCTTCATCGTTCCCAATGGGTCCAAGTGATCAGATCGCCAAGCGCGGGCCGGCCGTCATGACGCCAAGTCAGCGGCGGGTTTTGCATTTCACCGAGCGGACAGACGCGCGTCACGCCCCAATGGGCCAATTGCCGGACCAAGTCGGGGGCTTCCGTTCCGCTGGCCGCCAGACCGACGGTCGAGACTTTGCCCCGCACCGGCTCGGCTTGATGGAGGACTTCCGTCAAGTCCTCGGTCGCCTTCACAAATGCGCAGCGATATAGACAGGAGGGATGAAAGCGCGAGTCCTCCTCATAAATCACAGTCCACGCTGTTGATTCTGGGCTGGCCCAGAGGCGGGTTTTGGTCGAGTCCAATGCGCGGATTTCGAAGAAGGAACGCAGACTGGCAATTTCAGTTGCCACCTCCACCGGAACGGTCCCCCGCGGCTCGACGGTTTCCTGATGGTCCATCGCTTGGGCCAGTAATTCCGCAAAGGCATCTGGGAAGGTGCTGCCTCCGGTTTCCACATAAACAACCTGCGGCGACAGGCAACCAAGCTGGTTCCAGGCAGCGATGTCGCGTGCGGCGGCTTGCGCCAGTTTCTTGGCGTTGAAACGAGAGAGCATTTCTTTGGTGATGTAACCAAAGCTCACCCGATGGCCGTAGCCGAGGAAACGAACCCGCGGCGGCAGCCGACGCCGAATAGCGTCCAGGGCTTCGTCGCTGCCAGTGGCGGTGACGCAGTTTGATTCCCGAAATAGCACCTCTTCCAGGGCAGTGGTGCCGCCCGGCCATTCCGCGATTTCCAGACAGGCGGCCAGCTTGGGTTCGGCGTCGTAGAGCGAATGGGCAAAGAGCCGCGGCAGCAGCGAAGTGCCGCGGGCGCACTTGACGAATTGGGCGGAGCGCACGAGCAGTCCCAAGACGATGCTCATCAGCGCCGGATTGGGTAGGTTTCCCGCGGTGATGTGGGCCAGTAGTTCCGGCCCGCAAGCCATGGCGGCTTGGCCCAATTGAGCTTCTTCGGCGCTGGCAACCGGTTCGTCCAGGCGCTGAACCTGACCGAGGTCCTGGATAACGAGCGCGGTCAGTTGCTTACGAGTCAGTCGGGCGAAAAAGGATTCCAATCCATTGACCAACGTGGCGCGCGAGAAGCCGGTGGCTGCGGGGCCTTGCTCCAAGGCCATTTGACGGAAGGGATAGTCCGGGTCCAACCAGTTTTCCGCAACCGTCGCCAACACCTTAATCACGCTTGCCGTCGAACGCGGGGCCAGATAATTCGCCCGGTTCTGCTTCAAGGCAAAACAGGCCTCGCGCACCATGGCCGGTGACAACTCGGCTTCCGGGGGCAGATCAGCGAAAAAATAATTGGGCAACGTCATCGCTGAAGCTCGGTTGCCATGAGCGAACATCCGCGGGGCTCGACGGTGGTCGCTCGCCCAAGCAATTCAAAGCCGCTGCCGCAACGCCGGCCCAAATCCTCCGTTTGCACGGCCAAGATGGAACGGACATTGGCTAGATCAACGACCCGAATCAAACCGGTTTCGCCGTCGGCGACTTCGCTCCCGGTTTCCGGGGAAATGAGTTGCCCCCGCGCCCACGGTGGAAATTGGAATCGACGGGTCAGGCCGGACGGGTGTTTAAGCGACGGTGCGGATTGGCCGGTCGAAGCGATGGCGTGATCGTAAGCCTGCGAACTGAGCTCGCACATCCCGTATTCGCAAACGATGTGGCTGGCCGGTATGCCCAGTTGCCGGGTGATGAACGTGTGCAATTCGAGTTGCGAGAGTATGCGCGAGCGTCCCTTGTAGCCGCCGGTTTCCATCACTCGCGAACCAGTCGGCAAGTGATAATCCTTCCCCATCGCGGCAAGGTGATCGAGCAAATGCACAAAATTGAAGGCGGTGCCGATGATGACTACTGGCCGGTGTTCGCGGCGGGTGCGATCAAGGGCCGGCACGGTTTGCTCGAAATCCAAGGCCCATGCTCCGGCTTCGTCCAGGCAACCAACAAAAGTCGTCAAGGGCAGGAGGCGTTCGCGGCGAATGGTATCCAGCATGTGAACCAGCGAGGAATGGGGCGCGAGCTCCGGAGAAGGCGTCAAGAGAATCATGGCTGGTTCCGGTTCTTTCCAAACGGCCCCGGAAGAGCCGGGGGCCGCCACGGTGGCGATTCCGAGATTCACCTTGAACCAAGCCAGCAGTGACATTTCATAGAGCGCTAACGATTCCGGATCATGAAAGTGGCGGCTGGGCCGATGCCCGGTGGTGCCGCTGGAATGAAAAACCGCGGTTCGTTCTCCGGCGGGCAGAGTGGTCAGTTCAAGTTCCTTGAAAGCCACCACGGGCACGGCGGGAATTAGCCGCCAATGAGTGACCTCTGGGGGAGTAGCATTCCGGGCTTCGCAGAATTTGTGGAAAGCGGGATTGTGTTCATACTGCAATGCGAACAAATCCAACGCCAATTGATTGAATTGAGCCTCGCTGTCTGAAAGAAATGGTAATTTGCCGGACGTCCTTCCGGCTACGCTGGCTTGAATGAATCCGCGTACGCGGTCGGCAAATTCGGCAAATTGGTTGTTGATACTCATGCGGTTTTGTTTCCGAACGGCTGGTTTTCCGCCACAGCCAAAGGCTAAAATTACCAAGTGTGCCATTGGGTCGCAAGCGGAGGTTTTGCGGACTTTCGCAAACAGATTAACAATTGCCGTCAAATGTCGATAAGAAGGTGACGTTTGTATGAGTCCTGACGAAATCGAAATAGTTGAGTTCCTGAGAAAGTTCCGCCGCAATTTTGTGTCGGTAAACGAAATCTCACGCAGTATCGGGCAGCGCAAGCGTTACCTCGAAGATCGCCATTGGGCCCGGCCCCTTTTGCGGCGGATGGAAGTGGATGGGCTGGTGGAATCCAACGAGTTTTCCGAGTATCGTTTGCTGCTGCAAGAGGAGGACACCACCAGTTTCTGGAAAGCCGTGACCAATCCGAGTCTCTCCTTGGGCGACACCACCATCATCGAACTCGACGAAGACACTGACACTGACACCGGCGCAGTAAAACTCAACGCCACGGAATAGGTGCCCGCCTACGACGCCACCGTCTGGCACTGTTCCCGGAGGAATTGGGGAACATAAAATGGGCCCACTGCGTTGCGACAGGCCGATCCGGAAGCTTTCCACCCCCCCACGGTCTGTATGCCCGGCCAGCCTCCCGTCGTGGCGCCCTCGCGCTGGTTACAGTAAGTCGAAGCGGCTTCGATGCGGTTGAAGAACTCAATTTGTTCGGCCTGCACCTGGGTAAAAATACCGGCCGCCATGCCGTAACTGCTTTGGTTCGCCAGCGTGATGGCCTCGTCCAGCGATTGGACTTCCGCTACGCCCAGCACCGGCACCAGCCATTCGCTCTGGAAGAAACGCGATTGCGCGGGTAGGCGGTCAATGAGGGCAGGCTCGACAAAATAGCCATGGGCTAACTCGCGCGTGCGAAGCACTTTCCCGCCGACCCGCAAGCGGCCTTCCTTCCGACCCAACGCCACGGCTTGTTTGGTACTTGGCCACGGCGCTCTCGTTGATCAGCGGACCCATCGCCGTATCGCGTGCCAGGGGATCGCCGATTTTTAACCTCGCGATTGTTTGCAGCAAGCCCTCGATGACTCGTTTGCTGATTTTGCGATGCACGTAAATACGGGAACAGCCGGCGCAGTGCTGCCCATTGCCAGCCAAAGGCTGATTGAACCACCCCCTCGACCACCGCTGCCACGTCCGCGGTCGGCATGACGATCACCGGATTGTTGCTTCCCATCGCTGCCAGGCAGGGGCGGGGGTATGGTCCGGCAAACTGGCGCAGCAAACTCATACCCACTTCCGTCGTGCCGCTGAAAGCCAGTCCGGCAACGTCTGGACTCGCCAATAGCGGCTTCACCAATTCGCTCCCCGGTCCGGTAATCAGATTGAAGACGCCCACCGGCAGCCCCGCGTCGTGAAGCAAGGTGTTGAACCGCGATCCCACCAGGGCGGCGCGGCTGGAAGGTTTAAAGACCATGGTATTGCCGCCGGCCAGCGCGGCAATCGCGGTACCGGCCGGAATCGACAGGGGGAAATTAAACGAAGAAATCAAAGCCCAGACGCCGTGCGGCCGCAACGCACATTGGTGTTCGTTTCCAGGCGAGCCGTTCAAACGATAGGCGAAACCCTGGTGCCGTTCGGTCTGATTGCAATAATAGACCATGGCCTGAACGGCCTGGGTGACCTCGGCGAACGCGTCGATTCGGTTCTTACCCACTTCCAGGCTGATGAGCGCGGCGAGTTCATGTTGGTGGCCGGCGATTAATTCGGCAGCCTTGCGGAGGTAAGCAATCCGTTCTTGCCACCCAAATTCGCGCCAGAAACGACTGGAAGCCTGGGCGGTGGCGATGGCCTTATGAACTTGATCGCGGGTGGCCTTTTGAAACTTACCCGCCAAAATTCGGGAATCGGCGGGAAGAAAACTTTGAAAGGTGCCGCTTTTGGACTTGAGTGACTTGCCATTGATCCACAGCCGGTGGACCTGACCGAGCCGTTTGCGCGCCTGCACCAGAGCACTCTCGAACGCTCGGTGAAAGTCTTCACCCAACGTTCCCGAAGAGTCTGGCACGCCTTGCTCCATAGGTTCATTTACTCCGTGATACGGCATAAGTATAAACCATGTTACCCCACCCGGCAACTATTGGGTCTGGTGGCAGCAGTTCGGCGTCCCGTATGGACGCGAAAAAGGCCGGAAAATACCGGCCGGTCGAGAAGCAGTGGTCGCTGAAATCAGCGTTTCCGCAATCGGGCGACGGCCTCCTTCATTTCCGCCAGATGGACATCGGCGCTGGGATTGTCGGTAATGTGCGCGATTTTTCCGTCCAATCCGATCAGAAAGCTTACCCGGCGCGCCATGTCTCGACCGTTCATCCGGGCGCCGTACGAGTTGGCAATCTTGCCGTTGGTATCGGCCAGGAGGGTGAAATTCAATTTGTGCTTTTCGCGAAAAGCCCGGTGGCTGGCCGGATCATCGAAGCTAACTCCCACAACCTCAACTTCTTGTTGCTTCAAATCAGCCATCCGGTCCCGCAAGCCGCAAGCTTCTTTGGTACAGCCCGGGGTGTCGTCTTTGGGATAGAAATACAACAACACAATCTTTTTGCCGATGAAATCGGCCAACTTCCATGACTTGCCGTCCTGGTCCTGGCCTTTGACCAGCGGGGCTTTATCGCCCACTTTGAGGGACTGTTTGGGGGCCGCAGCGTTGGTGCTGGTAATGGCCAAAACTACGACGGCCATGGCTAAGGCAGTCGTCGCCTGTCTGACTGTATTCAGGTTAATCGAGTTCATTGGCATGCATTATAGACGAACTGGCCGTCCAAGGCGAATGGACTTTTCTTCGGCTTCGCAAATTTCCACCGCGCTCAAGGCATCCTTGGGGGTGACGACCGTCGGCGGTTTGCCGGTCTGGATGGCTTCGATAATGTGGCGCAACTCGCCCACGTACCCATCGGGACCGGGACATTTGATGACGCGTGGGGCTTTGCCTTCTTCAAATAACCGCAGGGCTTCGGCGCCGCGGGACAGGTCGTAATCCACGGTGGCTCGTTCAAAACTTACCGTGTAAGCCATGTTGAAGCCATGGCCTGGCGTCATCAGCCAGGTGCCTTCGGCATACACGACGGCCCCGTTCGGAACCTGGTATTGGGTAACCACGTGGTCGATGGCCCCGCTGAACCGGCTGATCCCGCTGGAAGACACGCTGGTCGGACGACCGAACAGGAATTGGATGAAGTCCGTGTCATGAATGTGCATGTCCAGGAGCGCCCCGCCCGATTGGTTGCCTTTGAAATAACTGTCCCGGCTCCAACCCGGTGGTTCGGACACCCGACGGAACCGGGCGGCCAGCACCTTGCCGAATTTGTTTTTGTCGATGGCTTCTTTGACCCAGATCCATTGCGGCCAGAACCGCAGACACATCGCCGGCAGCAAATAGCCTTTGGCCGATTGGGCGGCCGCGACGATTTGGCGCGCGAGTTTCGCAGTGCGGGCCAGCGGCTTTTCGCATACCACATGTTTGCCGGCTTTGAGGGCAGCAATGCTTTGCGGCACGTGCAACGGCGTGGGCACACAGAGGTCAACCAGCTCGACGTCGGCGTCAGCCAATAGGTCTTCAATGGCTTGATAGACCCGGATGTTCTTTCCAAGATCAACGGCGTCGTAGCCGGCCAGGTTGCCGGTGATTCCCGGCAGGATGCCATTAACGGGAGAGCGGACCGAATCGCACACGGCGACGAGGCGGGCGGTCTTGATTTTCTGGTAGGCGCGGAGATGGGTCACGCCCATGAATCCGAGGCCAACCACGGCGACGTTGACTTTGCGAGAGGAGGCGCGGGAAGCGGGTTTTGCCATAGAATTTAAGATGGTGTTTGGACGGGAGAGCAGGATGGTTACGAGGACTGAAGAGCTTGGACGAATTCTTGGGCCGCACGAATGTCTGGCACGCGTTGGGTGCCGGCTTCGCGTTCGATGCAGCAGTTCCCAGTGAACTGGACTTCTTCCAGAGCGGCGAAGAATGCCTTCCAATCCACCTCCCCCGAGCCGACCACAACTTCCTCGCCCCACGTGCCGGGTTGCTTGGTCTTGGTGGCGTCTTTGAGGTGGACCTGGCGAATCCAGGGTCCCAAAGTTCGCAAGGCTTCGATGGGATTGCCCTTGTCATACAGGAGCATGTTGGCGGGATCGAAATTCACGCCGACATTCGGACGTCCCAGTTTTTCGAGGAAACTACGCAATGTCTCCGCGGTCTCCTGGCCGGTTTCGAAGGCCAAATCGATGTTCTTCACTGCAAACGCGTCCGCCACAATCCGGATGCGGTCCTGCAGCTTCTTGAAATCCGGATCGCTTTCTTCATGCGGGAGAAATCCGGCGTGGAAGCTGACCAGTCGCAGGCTGAGTTGGTGAGCGATTTGCACGACGGCCTCGATATTGGTCCAATTCTGATCCCAAGTGGCATCGGGCACCAAGCCTCCGGTGCGCCGGATGGAATCCAACGTGGAATAGTCTTCGCCCACCGTGCCGAACATGCCGGAGACGAGGGTCACCTGGTTCTGTTCGCACTGCCGGGCCAGGTTGCCCCAGACGGCGGGAGATTCCCGGAGCGGATCGAGCGCACATTGAATGCGGTGAATGCCGATTTCGCGCAACTGCTCGAAGAGTTGATCCGGAGACGCGGGTTGCAGCGACCAACTACAAACGGCCAGGCGATCTTGCAGGGGAGTGGAACTCATGACACTAAAGAATTTAGGGGATGGAGCACTGGATTATTAATTTTCTTCCGGCTGTTGGTTCGATACCGTGGGAGCAGGAGTCCGCGGGGATCGCCGCAATTTGTTTTGCAACAATAGGCGCCAAACCATCAAGAGCGCTTCACGGACGATCTTGCTGGACATCTTCGAACTGCCCTGGAAGCGGTCCGTGAAAACGATGGGCACTTCGGCAATCCGCATACCCCGCCGCCAGAGCTTGTGCGTAATCTCGATCTGGAAACTGTACCCATTGGAATGGACGGCATCCAGGTCGAGCGAGGCCAGGGCGCGCCGGCGAAAACACTTGAAACCGCCGGTCGGGTCGGAGATGGGCATACCGGTCACCACCCGAACATAGCGGGCGGCGCTGAGGCTGAGCATCAGGCGCTTCAGGGGCCAGTTGATGACCCGGATGCCATTGCGATAGCGGGAGCCCAGGACCAGGTCGGCGTCCCGGGCGGCATCGAGAAAACTCGGAATGGCGTGGGGATCGTGCGAAAAATCGCCGTCCATTTCAAAGATGAATTCGTATTCGTGCGCCAAGGCCCATTTGAAGCCGGCGCAATACGCGCGCCCCAGCCCGTCCTTTTCCTCCCGGTGCAATACGTGTACTTTGGGGTTGCGGGCGGAAATGCTGTCTGCCAGTTTACCCGTACCGTCCGGTGAGTTGTCATCGACGATCAACAGGTCGAGATCGACGGGCAATCCCAGGATGCATTCGACCAGCGAGGGAAGGTTCTCTCGTTCGTTATAAGTTGGGACGATGACCAATGTCTTGTGACTCATTCGGACTAAATTTGCGGTGACAACTAAACAAATTACGGACCAAACACAAGTCAGGAGTTTGCGGCGTCCGGCACGCCGCAGTTCCTCAGACTTCCGGCGATGGGACCTGGCCACCGCAAGGTTCGACGCCACTGGCCAGCCGGGCGGTCTGAGCCGGGCAAATCAACGGCCGATCGGTGGCCAATCTGCGGAGCATCGGCCGGCAACCTTTCTAAAAGCCAACGTTGACAGGTTGTTGGCCGCCGATTAGCCTCTCGCAAAAAATGACCCTGAATTGTCTGTAAAATGTTACTTAGGATATTCTTAATTCTAACGATATTGGCTGGGATTGGGACGATTGCAATCACCCAGTTCAAGGTGCGTCCCCACATTCAGGGCATCATCGACGAGCGCAACCGCCAGACCCAACGAGCGGAAGTGGCCGAGTCAAGTTTGCGGAAGACGAAGAAACAGTTGGCCGATACGGAAGGTGAACTGCACAATACGAAGAAGAATCTCGATGACACCCAAACCCAACTGGCTTCCACCAAAAACCAACTGAACAGCGAGCGGACCCGCGCCAACGGGCTCCAAAAAAACCTGGAGGACACGCGCCGGGAGTTGCGCTCCACCCAACAGCAATTGAGTGCCTGGGATGCCTTGGGCATTCCGGTGGAAACCGTCAAAGCGTTGATTGAAGCCGAAAAGAAACTCAGGGTCGAAATTGAAGCGCTGACGGAGGAAAAACGAATCATCAATGAAGAACTCACCCGGGCTTTGGGCAAGATCAAGATCTATGAACAAGGCCGGGGGGAAGACTTCGAGATTCCCCTGCCACCTGGAATCAGGGGCCAAGTGATGGTGGTGGATCCGAAATGGCGATTTGTGGTCCTGAATGTGGGCTCCGAGGATAAGGTTGAAGAAAACGGTGTGCTATTGGTCAGCCGTAAAGGCAAGCTGGTGGCCAAGCTGAAAATTGCGCGGGTCAGCGCCGACCGCAGTATTGCCAACGTGATGCCCGGTTGGAGTTTTGGCCAGATTCGGGAGGGGGACGACGTTCTCAATTAACATGAAGCGGTTAATTAAATACACCTTGCTGATGTTGGCGGTGTTGGCCATGGGATTGGGACCCGTCGGCTGCAAGTCCGCGGATTCCGAAAATGTCTCGTCGCGTCCCTGGAATACGCCGCGAGGTTTTGACACCGGATTGCCGGGATTCGATTACAACCAGCGCCGGTAACCGGGATGTTTCACGGCCTCACCTTTGCCGTATCCATTCAGTAGCTGGAGCAGCGATGACGCGCTTCGGCGCGGTAGGACAGGCGTCTCGCCTGTCTCGAATAGCCAAGCCCATCCGCCCCTGTTGGCGACCGGAAGAGACTTCCTACGCTGCGGTGCAAATCGATGGTTGGCAGTCGTTCGAGACAGGCGGGACGCCTGTCCTACTGAATAGAAGCCGCGCCGCGAGCCGGCGACTCCAGCGTTTCGGCTGTCCAAGCAAACTGCTATCAGCACGACGGTCGAGACAGGAGGCACTGGCTACTTTCTTATTCCGCGAACCGGCACGTTCAGTTCCCACTCACGCCCGGTGTTGTTCAAGGATTTCCTGGATTTCCGTCAACACCCGCTGGCAGACCTGTGGTGAACGCCACGTCATCGTCTCCGCGGGCGACCGGGCAATGACCTGCCGGGCTTCCTCGATCTGCCGGGCAAACTCATCCGGCGCCAGCACCTCATCCACCAGACCGCACGCCCGGGCCTGAAGGGCGCTGATTTCGCCGGCCAACCAACATTCGACCCGATGGGCGGCGGCTTGTCGCGCCGCGGTGAGGGGATGAACGATGTGCGCCAGCTTGGCCAATTCTCCGCGCGGGATGCGGAACCGGGCCGTGTGCGAAGCAATCAACCGGTCAGCACAGGCCGCCAAGCCCACTCCTCCGCCGACGACGTAGCCTTGCACAAAGGCGATCGTGTGGGCGCGAGTCATCAGCAACCGCGCATACACCAATTCCAGCAACTCCAGGTGCCGCGAACGCACCGGCCAGGTCGCCACCCGCCGGCACTCTGCCAAGTCCAGCCCGCTGCAAAACGCCGGGCCGCTCCCTGTGAACACGATCTGTGACACCTCGGGATTATTGACCGCGCACAACAGTTGTTCCAGTGCCCGGAGGTTGAGTGCATTCCGTTTGGCGGGCCGATTCAATTGCACCTCGAGAATCGTTCCGCCGTTGGGGGTGGCCTGGCAAGTGGTCAACACTTCCGGCTCGACCGGGAATGGTTTTGGCGATTCTGAATCCATTACTGTAACACAAAGCTGACCGGAGCAAAGGCGTGAAGGTCGGTCTCGAAAGCGGCGCGTGCCAGCGGGCGGGTCGGCCCGGCGGGCTGGCCGCGCAAGTTCACCGGTTGCACCGTGCGCACGTTCAATCCTGCCGGGAGTTGCACCTCGACGCGGCCGGATTGCCCCGCCAGTTCCCACAAGCGCAACACCGTGCCCGCCCCATCCGGATTAGGGCCAAAGGCGGTGACCATGACTCCTTTGCGCGAGAGGCTCAAACCAGTGGGTTTTTCCGGCAGCGCCTCAGCGGCGCCCTCGGCCATCACCGCTTGCAACGGAAACCTCGCTTCCAGCGACGGCGTGATCAGGCAACGCTCGGCGGCATAATGCTGGTATGCCCAAATCCGCACTCGGAACGTCCACGTGCCTTCGTTCCACAACCGGAAATTCGTCGTCCACTGGTTGTTGAACAGGTTCACATAGACCGCCGGCCAGCGGGGCACGAACTCCAGCGAATACTTCCAGCACCCCGGGGTGTCGAGACTCACCAATGGACTGTCCAACGAACATAGACCGACGCCGGCGCCATCCGGGCCGAAGAGTGCCACGCCGGTGTTAATGCCGAACAGATGCCGGTTCGCGCCGCGCGCGACATCCTTGACCGGATCAATGATCGATCCCAATCGTCCCAGGCGAAACTGCGGTGCCTCGATTTTGAAGGGCAGACAAATCCACCCGGCTTCCGGCCAGGGATCAGCGGGCTTGTGGTGCAGCGTGACTTCCAGGTCAGCGTAGGGCTGATCCGAATAAAGGGTGAGGCGCGTCGTGACGGGATAAGGCAATTCGGCGCTCGCGGTGGAGTTCAGACTGGCCGTGACCGAGAACGGCGTTGTGGTGTAGGCGACCTGGCAGTTCTGCGGTGACACGGCGCGATAGGGCGCCTCGCTGGCGGGGGGCAGGTTGGGCTTGCCCAATTCGTTGATGGCCCAGTCCGTGTTGATCTTGACGTACGCTTTGACGAAACCGGCCACTTGATTGGAATCAAAGCGCTCATACAGGTATTGGCCGAACCCATGGGCTGCTGAAGTGTCCACCAATTCCCGACCGGAGCGTTTGTCCACCAGCGAGCGAATCGCTCCGTGAGCCGAATCCAGCACCGCTTTGAAAACCGGTGTCTCCATGGTGGCGGACTTGGCATCGATGCGGGATGGCGCGGATTCGTGCGCCTTGGCGGGCGAATAGATTGCATACGCCATTGCCGGAATCCGCTTGGCAATAAATTGGAAGCCATCGTCGGTGCGGACCACCGGCGACTCGGAACCAAGCTGCTGGTCGCTCACTACTGCCGGTAGGGTCTTTAAATCGATATTGGAGTGAGCCACCTGCACCAAACCGTCTCGTGGCCACGGCAGCGGGTTGTAAACCACGATGCGGTGGGAAGGATTTACGCTGTTGTGGTTCGTGCCGTGAGCCAGCGCCGACATTTCGCGCTGAAGCAACGGCGTGATCAAATCCCGCGCTGCCTCGATGTAGGCGGTGTGTTCGGCCCACGAATCTTCCAGCCGCTGAAACCGCTTGGCCGCGTGATCAGCTTTCCAGGTATCGCCGTAGCCCCATTTCGCGCCTCCCGAATATTTCGTGACCCAATACAGCGCCCCACCCCAAGTATGTTCCCCGTAGAGCAGGCTCTTCTCGTAGGCCCGGGCAATGGTGTCCGCATCGTTGGACGCCGGTATTCCCCAGGTGGGCAGCAGAGTATTTAACGCTTCCGCAACCGTGATCAGCGGACGGACGTTTCGCGCGATACGGGCGCCGGCGGGGTCGCAGAGCGGTCCGTGAATCCACGTGTCCGGCATATCGCCCCGCACCACGGGGAGGTCGGCATTTTCTCCGAGAATGGCGTCGGCAAAGTCCGCGAGCCGGCCAATCCGCACCGTGGCGCCAGGAAGCTTCTGTTTGGCCTCATCAAGCAGCTTCTTTACCTCCTCGGGGCGAGGCGGACCGTGATTGTCCCCGGTGTGAATGAGTGCCAGCCAGGTTTGGTACGGCCAGTCGGCCGGTGGCAGCAAACCGGTGCCATAACCTTCGGCGATATACATGGTCAGCAACCGCGACCCGCCAGGGCCTTCCCACCAGAACAAGCGGGGCACTCGCGGCGACGAACTGGCGGCGTTGCAGCCCAGGTGCAGAAAGTCCACCCCGGCGTGTTTGAGCAACGTGGGCAAGATCCAGGAGTGGCAGGGCACATCCGTCATCTTCGCGTCGCGCGGCAACGCAAGGCCGACCGCGCGCGACACCTGCGACGCAAAGTCCAGTCCGCGCACCAAATCCTCCGGCTCGAGCAATTCCGTGTGCGTGGTAAACGGCAGCGCATGGACGACAAAGCGTCCTGCCTTTAGCGCCGCCAGAATCCGCTGCTTCCGTTCCGGCGTCTGCCCCGGCCAGTCTTCCGTGATCTGGCTCATTGGCCAGCCGGGCACGGTCCAAACAAACTGCTGTTCCGGCGGCAAATCACGGTTTTGTTCCACCACGCGTAGCGCGTCATCGATCATGGTCGTCCGATAACGGCGGACAACATTGCTGGCCAAGTCGGTGTAACCGATGTCGAAATGTGTTTTAAAAACGATGATTACCTGCCGGAGCGGCTGGTTCGGTTTGGCCTCAGCCCGCCCGGCGTATGGGGTGACGAACAGGCTGATGGTGGCAAGGACGGCAAGGATGTCAATTCGGGCAATGCGTTTCATGAGCGTCAGGACTTGCCCGGATGGTGCCTCGAAAGTGGCCAAGAGCGAAAGCGGAAAATAAGCCCCCTTGGTTTTCGGTGGCCTCATATTTGGTTTGTGCGAGATTCGGGCTTCGCTTAATTTCAATCGGTTTTAGCACGATAAAGAACGTATTATGAGTTCGAAGCGTAAACGACATCAGGTGCAACTCAAAAAGCGATTGCATCGCGCAAAGGATCGGAAAGCAGCCCCCACTCCCCAAACGTCCCCTCGACCTAAGCCTGACACCAACAACTTGGTGACACCGAAGAAGAACCTACCCAAGAGAGTGCTCATCGGCGCCGCAATCGTCATCCTTGCGGGGCTTGGCTTGTATGCCATAAGCACGAGCATGCACCGCCCGGCGACAACCGACACAGCCACCTCGGAGACCAATCCACCCGTGGGAGCGGGAGCCACCAACCTCGCTCGCCGCATCGCCGCCGTCCGTTCCGCTCACTACGGCTCTGAACGCCAATGGCGGCATCCCGCACCTTCAATTCGCCACGACGACTCACGACTTTGGCAAGATCGATGGCGGGGCGACGGTCAAATATAGTTTCGTCTTCACCAATACGGGGAATGGTGTGCTGGAGATCAAGGACGTCCATCCTTCCTGCGGCTGCACCACCGCTGGCGAATGGTCGCGCCAAGTCGAACCGGGCCAGACCGGCACGATCCCCATCCAGTTCAACAGTGGCAACTTTACCGGCCAGATTGGCAAATCAATCAGCGTGACTTGCAACGATCCAGCCCAGCCAACCGAGACGCTCCACATCAAAGGCACGGTCTGGCGTCCGATCGACGTCATCCCGCAATCCGCCATCCTAAACCTGAGCGCTGAATCGCCATCGAACGCGACTACCGTGCGCATTATCAATAACCTGGAGGAACCGCTCACCCTTTCCAATTTGCAGTGTAAATCGAGCGCGTTTGCCGCCGAGCTTACCACCAACCAACCGGGCAAGGCCTACTCAGTGCTGATCAAAACCGTGCCGCCGTGGCCGACCAACAGCGTGAACGGCCAAGTCACGCTCCAGACCTCCGCCACGCAGATGAACCTCATCACCATCACGGCCTGGGCGAATGTGCAGCCGGTGCTGACAGCCATGCCCTCCGTGGTCACGCTGCCGGCCGGCCCGTTGACGAACAAGTTGACGCTGCTGGTTTGGATTCGTAACAACGGCACCAACACCTTGGCGCTGTCCGAGGCGGCGGTGAATGCCAAAGGCGTGGATGTGTCCGTCCAGGCCAGCCAGCCGGGCCGCTACTATTATGCTGAGATTACGTTCCCGACCGGATTCACCGTCCCGCCCGGGGAGAAGGTTGAGTTCAGCGTCAAATCGAATCACCCGCAATACCCCATCATCAAGGTGCCGATCACGCAACCGCCAGGGCCCGCAACGGGATCTTGATCTAACCATCCTGGGAGAACGCTTGGGCGGCGGGCTGGTTTTGGCTACTGGTGCGGCATCTGCAGCGTGCCATAGTCGGCACGGTTTTCATTTCGAATGGTGCAGGGATCGACTGCTCACTGCGCCTTTTGACCGGTTACAATCGGCACATACCCCACTTCCAACCCCGGCGGTGGAGTTACGAGCAAAGCTGAATCCAGCGTCACCAATTCGCCGTGGCTGGGTGGTGCCATGTAATCGCGGTCAATCGGCCAGTTCGCGTGGAGCTTCTCCACGAAGGCTTGCAACTTCGCCTTCTTTTCCGCGCTCCAGTGGTATTGCTGAAAAGAAGGTTGATCCGTGAATCGGTACCAATAATAGGTCACCACCGAACCGTCGGTGAGTTTGACCGTGAACGGTCCGCGTTTTGGGCCGGGCTGGCTCCAGGCACCGGCGTTTGGTGAGGTGTAAGGTGCGCCGGATTGCGCCAGTTTGAACTCCTGCTGCCGCAACCGCGTTTCCGCGGGCACGTCCGCGGCGGCCACCGCGACGCGTTCCTCGCCGACCTGTTTGTAGTACTGCGGGAAGCAGGCCTTTCGGACTGACGTCGCTGTTGAACCACTGCAGGCCCCACACGTTGCCATCGAATATTTTGGTGTCAAAGACGTGCTCGACGCCGGTGATTTTCTGGCCGGCTTGATCGTAGCGCGTAGTGCGCGTGGTCAATTTGGATTTCCAGGCCCCCTTCGCATCGAATCGTCCGGAGCAAGCCGCGCCGCCATTGCGCCAGGCTTTGAACGCCTCGGAGAGGGCCGCCTTCGAGTAGTAGGTGACATCCTGCACCAGGATGGCTTTGCCCTCGTTGTCCACCGGGAATTGCA
Organism: uncultured Verrucomicrobiae bacterium; assembly: GCA_963788655.1. GTDB lineage: Bacteria > Verrucomicrobiota > Verrucomicrobiia > Limisphaerales > JAFGQR01 > JAFGQR01. The sequence goes on from CAWBHS010000088.1 coordinate 181,146, forward strand.
GCTTGGGGATCTTCGAGTAAACGACTCCCTTCGCATCCTGCGCGTCGAAGCGCGGGCACGGTGTTGATCTCCATGGCGCCGCCGCCCATGTTGCCGGGACGGGCATCGAGCCCGCGTCCGTAGATAGAAGGGATAATTGAACAGCTTGCCGATCTTGCTCCACGTCTCCGGAATATAATAAGCAATCGGCCCCTTGAAGTTGGCTGCGCTCAAGAAGCAGGTCCAACTCTGGTCGCCGGTGGGCGGGTCGCCCGTGGTGGGCTCGGTGAAGGGCAAGGCCATCCAAGTGTAACCCAGGAACTGGCCGTTCGGATTTCCCTGGAACGGCAGGGCATCCGGAGGAATCAGCAACCGGTTGCTCAGTTGGGCGATGCCCAGCCGATTGTCCGGCAGCGCCTCGTTGCTGTAAAAGAACGACCATCCCGGCGATCCGACCTCGTAGTCGTAACACTGCGGGGTGGCGTTCATGCTGAACTTCGGCGGACCGTAGCGGAAGTGGTTGCCCGCCCAGTAGCCCAAGCCACCTTCGACAGTTTGAAAGACGCTGTCCCAGGTGGGACCTCGTTCCTTCCACTTACGGGCCAGGGTGCCTTCGGGAGCGAGCGGCTGGTCCTTGTTGTCCGAGTTGTTCGGCGTGATCCAGCAGCCGGCCAGACCGATTTGAAAATTGGCCAGCGGCTGGTCAATCAGCGGCCAGACCGCCGAGTAAAACCCCATTCCGGCGCTGTAATCGGACCGCGCGGGCGGGCGGGTCGCGCTGAAACCAATGTAGCCATGCAGACCGCGGGAATGCGCGGTGACCTTGCCGGCAGCGGCGTTGGTAGCGCTACTCGATTGTGCGGCGGGTGCAGCACCAGTAAACAACTGGAAAACAGTGGTGAACGCGGCGAGCCCGCAGCCCAGCATGGTACGCCTCGACTCCTTGAAACGCACGGACGCCGCGACTGAACTGCCCGGGATTTCGTAGCCAAAGATGGCGTTGTTTTGCGGATACATCGCGCTTACAGGGTTCGTTTGACGGACACTTTGAGGTCGCTTCCAAGTCGAGTCGTTGCTCATAGAATTAAACCATTAACCAGATGGCTACCTTGCTGCGCAATGATTCCGCCACCGAGCGGGTGGCAACATGATCCGGGTGACAAGAATCTTCTACGGCCACAAGAAAGCAGGTATCCAGCCCGTGTGTCACTCCGCCTCCCGCATTTCTTCGTGCCAGGCTTCCCGGTCCCCTAGCGGCGTCAGCATCCGGCCTAAATCAAGTGGCGGCAATTCAAGCGCACTTGACCCGGTTTGCTGGATCTTCACGAGGCGGGTTTGCCTTACGAACTGTTCCAGTTGGATCAATTCTTTTACCGACAACTGCGGCACCGCCGCTTCCACTTCTGTAAGCGTGCTCATGGATTAAGGATAGCGTTTAACCCGGTCACCGACAAGATACTGTCATAGTCACCAGTCTTGGTTAAGGAATAAAAACGTTCCCAACTTCGATACGGTAAGAATGTCGGGTCGGCCATCGCCGTTCACATCGGCTGCGGTGACCTGCGTGCCGACGCCGGAGCGATCATCAATGAAATGCGGTACGAACGTCGCGCCGCCTTTGTCATCACGTTGGAGCTGAAACCAATACAATACCGGCGGAGCGTCCGGCTCAATATCCTTCGGCGGCGGGTGGGCCCACATTCGTTTCCCGACGACAAGGTCCAGCAAGCCGTCCCCATCGAAGTCGGCCATGGTCAGCGCGTGCGGTTGCGAGAAGCACACGCCGTATTGCGCCTCCTCACTGCGGTCGCCCATGAACGGGTGCTCCTTGAACGTGATGCGGCCGTTCGCCCTTACCTGCTCAAACCACGCCAAGCCCCAGCCGTGCGCATCCAGCGCGGTGATGATGTCGGACAAGCCGTCGCCGTTGACGTCGTAAGCGTATATTTGCGCTCCGCCTTTGCCCTTTGAAAACACGAACCGATGGGCTGGCCACGGGGTGCTGCCATCGGCGGGCTGTTCCCACCAGCCCTCATTGAGAATGAGGTCGAGACGCCCGTCGCCGTTGACATCACCGAGGCCCGTACCGTGATAAAACTTGTTCCATTTGCCCGTCGGCGTGATGGGCTTGAAGGTCCAAGGTTTTTCCGGCGCGGACCAGTCGGGCTGAATAAGTCCCCATTGGTCCAGCCAATGCGCCACCAACTCTGGTTTGCCGTCACCGTCCACGTCCAGGAATGGTGGTGATTCACCCTGCACACGCTCGAAGACGAAATGCTTCTTCCAGCCTCCCGGTGAGCCCTGTGGATTCTCATACCAAAACGCCGGGTGCAGATGCACGCGTCCGAGCACGAGGATGTCCGGCCAGCCGTCGCTATTGAAATCCCAGACATAGCTGAACATCGAATCCGTAGGCGCCGGTTTGGTGGGAAACGCCTTGGCCGGATAGAACTCGTGCTGCGTCGTGAACTTCGGCCCCTCGTACCAGAAGGGTCCGGCCACAATGTCCGGCTTGCCATCGCGGTTGAAGTCGCCGGTGTTGATGCCGTCGCAGAAGTAATTGTCGGTCAACACGCGCTTCTCGAAGGTGACCGCTTTCGCCACCCGCAGCGCGATGAAGTTCGCAGCAAGCAGCAGTGTGATCATGGCCAGATGATTTCTTCGATTCATAGCTTTCCTATTCGGCGAAATACCAGGTCGCGAACATCGGTTATTGCCCGGCCTTCGGCTGATACCACAGGGAGCGCCAATACTGTTGGTCGAGGGCATACACGTCAATCGGTTGGCGGGCCAGATCAAAGGTGTCCGGCAGAATCCCAAACCGTTTCAGCTCGCGCACGTATTGGTGATTGGGTTTGAAGCCGGGCAACGGGAAGCGCGGTTTCACGTCGAATACTGCCTTGCCATGCTGCATCGCCGCCAGCATGCGCTGGTAATCGGGATCGTTGGTGTCCTTGAAAATAATGCCGCAGCTTTCAAATCCGCCGGCGGACTTCGCCAATGGTCCGAGCAATAATGAGGACTTTTCCGGGCGAGTGAAGTTCAAGAGAACGCTGGCATCGAAGCGGGCGATGGGATCGTTGGTGGTGACCAACCGCTCCCAATCGGCCGTGGGATGGCCCACGAGCTCGCGGTGGCTACGCCGGACTTCGTAGTTGAACGGCAGGGGCCGCACGTTGCGTCCCTCGAACTGGCCGACTTGATGACAGGACGCACACCGTCGTTGCAGGATTTCGCCGGTTTCCCGATAGACGGTCCCGAGTGCCTGCCCGGCCAGTTGTTGATCTTTTTCATTGCGTAGCGCCGCGTAAGTGCCGGCAAACGGCGCGCCGCTCTCAATCCACAGCCACAGCGTTCGCCATTCGTGGGTGGAGACTTTGGCGTCGTAATGCCCGCCGGCCGCCAGTTGCAGCAACGGGCTGGCGGAACTGCCGATCGAGCGCGGCGGCTGGTTGCCCAATCCATTGCGGCCATCGGCCACCAACCGCCGGGCCAGCAGGGTGAAGTAACTGTGCGACCATTGCGAACCCAGGTCGCCCGTCAGAATCACTTGCCCCTCGCGCCGGTCGTAATTGTGGCAGCGCACACAATGGCGATCCAGGATCGGCTGCACGTCGCGGGGAAAATCCAGGACATCCGGGTAGCCGTGGAAAGCAGCAATCTTGCTGGGCGGGCGCCGCAATGCCGCTAACGTGAGCCGGCCTTTGTTCTCGGGCGTCAACGTACGATTCTCATGACAACCCACGCAACTGATGACTTCGCCGGGCGCCACGTTGCAAAAGCTTTGCATGCGTTTCACCGACAGATCGTTTTCGTCCAGCGCCACAAAAAACACCTGCCGATACGCCGGCACTACGAAGTTAGCCGATCCATCCGCCTCGACCGGCACGGTGCCCAGCACCCGTTCCAGAGTGAAGGTGCCCAACCACGAAACCAAGTCCGGACCACCGCTGAAATTGACCTGCTTCGGCAGCGACTCCAACACCAGCAGTTTCTTGATGTCACCACGCTTGACGCCGGGAAGATTTCGCCCCGTGTAAACGTCGGCCAAGACCATCTGTCCCGCCGGTTGCTGGGGATCGTTTCGTGGTTCGATGACGCGTTCGCGTTCCCGAGCCACGATGGGACGCGGTTCGTGAACGCCACCTTCACCTCGGTGAACGTATAGGACCTCGGATCGACCGTCGGCGTCCATCAACAGCACTTGATTGTTGCGCGCCATCAGAAACAGATTTTGGGAGAGCGGATACGGATCTTTGATCAACCCGCCGCGATGCAATGCCCGCGCGGCAGCGGGACTATCCGGTCCTCGATCCGATGAGACAATCGTGGCGATGCCGGCATGTTCATTGACGCCGTGGCCGGGCGAAAAACTGGCCAGGATGTCGCGTGTGCCGGGAATGGGTTTGGCGTCGATCATCACCGTGTGGGGCCGCATGTTGCCGTAAAATACCGTGGCGCCGGTACCGTCGGGATTCATCGCCCAGAGGTGGTGAAACTCGACCTGGCTGCGATCCACATATTCCCAGCGGGTATAAAGAATGCGCCCATCCGGCAGCACCCACGGCGTGTTGTCGTGTTCGGTATTGGCGGAAATGAGTTCAATGTTCCGCCCGTCCGCATCGCAACGGTAAATGACGCCCACCTGGGTCATCCAGCAATTCACCCAACGCTTGCAACGGGTCGAGACAAACGCCATGCCCCCATCCGGCAGATAGACAGGTTCGTAATCGTCGAACGGGTCAAACGTGAGTTGCTGCAAGCCCGAGCCGTCCACGTTGATTTCATAAAGGTGGAAAAACTCGGTTCCCGACGGACGGTAGGAGAACAGGATCTTTTGCGCGTCATAGTGGACTTGCGGATCACGAACCGAGCCGCCTTGGGCGTCGAGCAACACCATCAACTTACCAGTGCGCAAATTCAGCTTGAGCAATTGGCCGACATCCGGCTTGCCGTTGCCCGGGTAGGCCTTGTGGTGTTCGTCGTCGCAGTAGTAGCCGATGTTGGCATACCAGTGCGGATCGTCGTACCGGAGGCGTGTGCAAAAAACGATCTCCGGCGCGTCGTGTAACGGGCCGGCCAGGGCCTTCGCCCGCAAGGTGGGCTGAGTTGCAGGAGACGGCGCGTTCGGACGTGGAGCCGCAGCTTGGGCCCGCGAAGCACCCAGCGCAAAGGCCAGCAAGAGCATTGTGTGCGCGATGAAGGGGTTGAGTTTGATATTCATGCGGCCATTTGTATTGGAGTCGCTTTTGTGATGGTCAGCATGGCAGGTTCCAAGGGCTGGTTCAACTCTGAACATGGCGATGGCACGTTCACGGTTTCGGGTGCGGATTTCCACCTGGTCGTGGGGTGCGTGCGGTCTGCCTCGTTTTGTAAGCGATACCGCCATCAGGTTTCCGACACAAAGCTTGACCTTGAATCAGGGAACAATTCATCATGCGCGGCAAATGATGACAACCGCGAGGAGCATATTAGTGAAGCATGGTGGCTTGGCCTGCTGCATCCTGGCGGCAGTCACGATGCTGGGCTGCACGACTTACGAACACCGGACTCCCAAATCCTGGCGTGGGGTGGTCAACGGCATGCCCAAAGAAAACGTGTATTCGCTATTGGGACAACCCAATACCCCCCAATTGGAAAACTCACCCGACATCTGGGTCAGCCGCAGTTGGGAGCTTGACGTGTTCTATGACCAATTCGGGCGCGTCACGAATGTGACCCAACAATACTTGTTACGCTGACCGGCAAAGCCGACGTAATCGGAGTATATCCAGCCGGGCAGTTGAGCTGGAACGATTCAGTTGGAGTGGCTGCGTTCGTGATAACGCGGCCGACTGGCGCGGAGCAACGCCTGATTCAAGCGAAGGCAATCCAGTTACATTCCGGTGACCGGTGGGACGCTGCCGTGGGTGCTGTGTTTCTCTTTAAAGTCAGCCGCGTTCTCACGAACGCAGCCACAGTCACTGCCTAGATACGGCTTAACGCAGAGGTAATGCCCATCGAGTGAGGCAATCCTCCCGGCTGTCACAACGTGGAAGTGGCTTGGTTGCTTTATGGTTTTTCGACGGCCCGGTAGAAGCGCATCGGTGCCGGTGGCAATGCGCGGTCCTCGATTTGCAGCCAACCATTGGTCAGCACCGGCGGCGTGTCCACCGGTGTCCAGTCGGAACTCGGCAGCGCCAGGTTGGTGGTGGTATAGACCGCAATTCCATCGGCGGCGACGGCGTCCAACGGCGTGTCGTCGGCGCGCCCGATGAGCAACTGGATTGCTCCGTCGGGCAGCGACCGCAGTTGGTGCAATCTCAGACTGCCTGCCAGGGGCGAAGCGGTTACGGTAACCAGTCCTTCATGATACTTCGCACCCAGCGGTTCCGCGTGGGCATTGACGATTTCCCGTGCCACCGGGACGTCGGCAAATCCCAGCGCCAGCCGCGAATCAGGAGTCGCTTGCCTGGTAACGAAAAACCTCAAGTGCGCAATTGCCTGATCGCCGGGTGGCCACGCCATTCCCGCCGGAAGAACCGCCGCCAGCGCGACTGAGCCCAGTGCCGCTGCATTGGTGTTGACCAACAACGTGCCCGGTGCCAGCGATTCGCCCGGTTGCGCTTCACGAAACTGGAGAACCGCCGGATCAAATGTGAGCGTGAACGCCAGACCGTTTTCGTCCCCGTTGGCGGTTAGAATTACCGTGACGTCATCCGTGGTGCCAGAAGCAATTGTTTGATCCAGGACGCGGACACTCCGCCCGCCGGTTGCGATGCTGCTTGCGACCGTGCCAACAAAACCAGGCGTGGGGCTGGCGGGTAGCGCGGGTGCTTCCGGTCCGCCCGCCGGCGTTACGGGATCGAGCGCGGCGGCATAACGACCGGCTTGCACCCAGTCGGCTACGGAGAGCGCGCCGTTGCCCAAGGTTGCCCGCGGTGCGCAATCGGAGCGCTGAAACTCACTGCCGGGCGCGGGGGTGTCCATCGCCGCCACGAACCGGCCCATTTGCACCCAATCCGCCACCGTGACAGTGCCATCATTATTGCCGTTGGGGCGTGGGGCTACATCCGCTTCGTAACCTTCAAAACGAATGGTGACGCATCCGTCTTCATACGCGGTGAGCAATGAGTTGGCTTCCATATCGACCGTTTCAAGTGCCACCGGTTCGCTCGTCAGGAGGAGGGGCACAGCGACGTTGTTGGTGACGGAATCGACCAGGGCGAACGTGATGATCATCAGCTCATTGGTCCCGACGGCAAACACACTTCCCGCCGGCAATGCCAGCACAAGGCCCAGGTGGCCGGCGGAAGATTGCTCGTTGTTGGTCAGCAGACTGGCACCGGCGGCGTCGTTGCCCAAGGCCACTGCCGGGTCGCGCAGCAGGGTCGGATCGTAGTTCAAACTGAACCCAAGGGCGTTTTCGTCGCCAGTGGCCTCGAGCCAAACGGAGGCGGTTAGCGGTTGCTCGCTCGAACAACTGACGCGCACTCGCCGGGGCGCTGGCACCACCACCGTCAGCAGGGCCGGTGAACTGGCGACAGCGCTGCACGCATTGCTCACCACGACGGTGTAATCGCCGACGTCGGCGGGCAGGACATTGCTGATGGTTAACCGATTGGACGTCACGCCGCTAAGCCGATCATCGTTGCTCAACGTGAGGCCGTTGAGCAACCATTGGTAACTCAAGGGCGGAGCCGCAACGGCGGCCACTTCGAGCGTAACGGTGGCACCCACGTCCACCGTTCGGCTGACCGGTTGCCGGATGATCATTGGGCAATCGGGCACGTAAGTCACCTGATCCACCCAGCCGGCATCCTGGCCACTGGCCCGGCTGCCATTCTTCGAGTAACGCCACTTCAAAAGAGTCTGGCCGGCGGGCACTGGGTAAGATCGAAACTGCCAATCGACTTCCCCGGTGATCCGGGTTTGTTCTTCCGCCCCCACATAAAACCGTAATTGGTCGTTATCGGGTTCCGAGGAAACCTTCCACCAATAGCTCACCGTGCCCGGTCCTTCGACGTACGTCTCGAGCCGGGTGTTTTGGTTGTCGGTGATCACCCCGCTCCGGGCAGCGTCCATGCCATCGTGGGTGACGTTCGTTTGCGGTATCCATGCGGCATTTCCACCCGGTTGAAAAACCAGTTCCAGCGCGTCCACCGCTTCCGGCAACGTCAGCAGCCGCAGAATCGCGGGGGCGCTGACCGTGCTGCCGCCGGCATTGCGGACCAGCACATGGTAGCTGCCGGCTTGCTCTGGTTGCAAGTTGGCGAGCGTCAAGGTTGCGTTGGTGGCGGCGGCAATGGGTTCGGTGCCATTGAAAAACCATTGATAATACCGCGGTGCGGTGCCGGTCGCCGTGACGGTAAACCAAGCGGTGCCGCCCACTTCCACAAGCTGATCCGCCGGGGGAACGGCAATGGCGGGAACGGTAAGTCCCGGCATTGTGACCACTTGGCTGCACGTGTTGGCATTGCCGCACGCGTCGGTGGCGCGCCAGGTTCGGCTGAAGGAAATGCCCGTCACCTGAATGTTTGTCACCGTGCTCAAAATGACGACGCTGACCGCCCCACAAAGATCGCTGGCCACAGGTGCTTGAAAGCTCCACTCGACGCCCGGTGGAACCGTTTGGTCCGGGGCGCACGAAAGCGAAGGCGCGATAGTGTCCACCACGGTCACGCTTTGACTGCACTCGGCCAGATGGCCGCACGTGTCGGTAGCCTGCCAGGTGCGCGTGGCGGTCAACGTTTCACCGCAACTGAAATTGGTGACAGTATTGACCACGGCTACGGTGACCTTTCCTGAGGCGGCCTCGAGTCGCGCGGCAAAGTCTACGGCCGCCTCCGCGTTTGTTTTCAGAATCCATCCGAGGTCGGTTCGCTCCCAGAAATCGGGAAAGGCTTGCCCTACCACCGGCGGCGAAAATAAATCCACACCCGCCGCGTCATCCGGCGCAAGGCCAGTAAACTGGACCGTCCAAGTGAATGATTCGGGCAGTGCTTGGGTCAGGGGCACGGCGGCATCGGCGGTGAAGTCCTCGATGATCAGCGTGGCCCGCAGAGTAGTCGCCACACTGAAGGCGCCACTGTCGTAAAGCACCGTTGCGGGGGTTGGATAGCCATTGAAGGCCGGGCCGTCGTTCGCGTAAAAACGCACGCGCGCTTGGACGGCGCCTGCAAACTCCGCTTGATTTCGGTTGGTTCCCCAATACTCGAACACGAACCGGCTGGCCTCGCGCGCGCTGCCTTCCAACACAATCTCGTCGCCCACTTCGCTGAGGCCGGAGTTGAATCGCAACTCAAGATCGTGGATGGAATTGTCATAGACCAGTGCGTCGTACACACACTCGCCGCTCGCGGTGGGCGGTTCGAAACTCCAATCCTCACCGCACTCGACAGTCTTGGCGGGGTGGCAGGTGAGGATCAAGTCGAGTTGACCTCTGACCGTGGGGGGCGATCCCAGTAACAAGACGACGAGCGAGATCCAAAACGCGAGTGTCCGTTTGGAAACGTGGGCGGCAACCGGATACAACAATTTAATGTTCATTAGAATTTCCAGGATTGGTGCCTCTGACTTCCATGAACAAGGAACCTGATTGGTTTTATACGGAAACAGATGGCTCTTAACAAAAACAGCCAAAAATAGCAACCACAGAAAACAGCCTTGGGCCGCTTCTTACACTCTGTCGAACGGACTTTGCTCTGCTCCTGGCACTAAAATTGCGCGCAAAAGCTTGGGCCATTGGGAATGGACGATTTGGCCCGACTGCTAGCTGTTCCGGCTATCCTAAAGGGGGGAACGGGCCTAATGGCTGGCGGACGGTGGGACTTTTCTGCCGCACCAGTAGATTCTGGCGATCCCAACCGGGAATTCCCGGGGCAGTTGTCGGCGTGATGTGGTGATGAATTTGGAATAATGATGAACGTTGAACCCAAGCCCAAAAAACTTCTGTTCGTCGATGACGAACCGACGATTCTTGAATTGTTTCAGTGCATGTTTCGGAGCATGGCCGACACTTGGGAGGTACATTGCGCTACGAGCGGGGCCGAGGCCCTGGTCCTGATGGAACAAGTTCCATTTGCGGTCGTGGTGTCGGACATGCGGATGCCGGGAATGAACGGCGCGCAATTCCTGACGGAAGTCATGCAGCGGTATCCCCAGACCGCCCGCCTGATTCTCTCGGGCTACGCCGAGCAGGAGGCGGTGGCCAAATGTGTCGGAGCGGCGCATCAATACCTGATGAAGCCTTGTGACGTGATGACCCTGGGGGCCGTGCTGCAACGGGTCTGCGCCCTGGATGTTTTCTTGAAAAACGAGCACCTCAAGTCGCTGGTTGCCAAGATGGACGTGGTGCCCAGTTTGCCATCGTTGTATTTCCGGGTGCTGGAAGAAGTGCAATCGCCGGTTTCCTCCATCGAGCGCATCGGTGAAATCGTGGCCATGGACCCGGGGATGACTGCCAAATTGTTGCAACTGGTCAACTCCGCGTTCTTCGGAGTACGGCGGGAAATTTCCAATCCGGCGGAAGCCGTCCAGTTACTGGGGGTGGGAACCGTGCGTTCGTTGGCGTTGTCACTGCACGCGTTTTCCTGTTTTGATCAAGCCAAGCTGGCGGAGTTTTGCTTCGAACGGCTTTGGAACCATTGTCTGCTCACCGGTCTTTACGCACGCAAAATTGCGGAGTCCCAGGGCACCGATCGCACGATGGTGGATGAGTCCTTTATTTCGGGGTTGTTGCACGACATTGGCAAATTGATGCTGGTGGCGAATATGGCGCCCGATTTCCGCCAAGTCATCCAGATGGTAAACGAAAAGCACATTGCGGAAACCGAAGCGGAGTTGGCGGTATTCGGCGCCACCCATGCTGACGTGGGTGCCTATCTATTGGGATTGTGGGGATTGCCGGTGCCGATTGTCGAAGCCGTGGCCTTACACCATCATCCTTCGCGGAACATCAATCGGAAGTTTTGCCCATTGACCGCCGTCCACGTGGCCAACTCCAACGAACACCAGCGTTCAGGCTCAGCTTCATCGGTGACCTTCAACCGTCCGGATGAGAATTATCTGGCGTGGATCGGTTGCCAGGATCGCCTCCCGGTTTGGAACCAAATCATCAATGACATGGTCGTCCAGGGGCTGGCCTGCGCCGCGTAGCGAAGCACCGTCCGCCCAATTTCCTGGCGACGCCAACCGAAGCCGGACTTGCGGCCAATGGGCCAACGTTGTTCAATGCGCCCGGTATGGATTGCCAACAAGCTCGTAACCGAGGAACCTGTAATTGCAGCTATGAACCTTGTCCCCGCAAAGGGATTTGCTGCGATTGCATCAGCTATCACTTGCGGAACCGGGAATTGCCGGCGTGTTGTTTTCCGGCCGAGGCCGAGCGCACGTACCGACCGGTCGTTTGAGAATTTCGCCCGAATGGTGACGGCGGGCCGGATTTGAATCGAAGTTCATCGACCGGGGCGTCTCCAAGCAAAACGGCTTGAGGGGTCTTCCTCAAGCCGGTTGATATGGGTAAATGACTTGGTGTGGTGCGGGTGAAGGGGACTTACAACGCGTGTCCTTCTTCTTCAGCGAGTGTGCATTTAGTGGGCGTGTCCACTTCCGTCAGGACATAAACGCCGCCGGCTGGACAAAGCGGTACCGAACGCAGGGTACTTGGCGGTGCCAAACAGGTCGTCCTTTTGGGGGATGTCATGACCGCTTTTCTTCTCTTCGTTGGCCCAGACCAGTTTGGCATTCTCGATCTGCCGTAGATTGGCGATGCAAGTGTTCTTGCGGCTAAGCGTGCGCGCCCGCACAAAGTTGGGCACGGCAATCGCCGCCACCAAGCCAATGATCGCCACGACGATCATGATTTCCACCAGGGTGAATCCACTCTTGTTGTTCGTCTTCATATTCATATTTCGCCTCTTATTTTCATTGCGGCGTGAACGAGGTTGAAGGCGTTTTATTATTATTGCTTTTGGTCGTTCACGAATTGCCTTCAACCATCCGCGTGACCCAAGGTCGTTCAGGTTCAAAGGAATACAACGCTGCAAACCTACGCGTGGGCGGGTAGGGGAATCACTGAATTACACCCCTGGTCGGCCTTCCGCAATTCTACGAATGCCAAAGCGAACGAGAAACTTGAAATCCGAAAACCAAAGGGATCGAAGCGCAAAACCTTCAGACGGGAAGCAGCTTGGGGCCGGCAGGGTTCGGAGATTGAATAGGCCGCTCCGAGCTGATCCGGGAGCATGAGGCAGTGCTGCCGAGGCCGTTTACCTCATTTCGCCAGCGCCACCAAGTAACGCTGTAAGCGGGTGACTTCCTCGCTCATTTCCAACAACGAATACGTTTGGTGGAGGTTGGAGCACATCCGCAATAGCATGCGCCGACTGGTGACCGGAGCCAGATAGCCTTCCTGAAGTCCATGATTGGTTTGCAGGAGGTACTTGATGCAGTCGGCTTTGCTCAAGAATTTGCCGCGGCGAAAGACATCGACGTAAAGTTGCCGGGTTGTCGATTGGTAACGGCAAATAAAATGTCCCGGCAACCCCACCCCTGCCACGGGCAGTCCCAGGCGTCTGGCCAGTAAAAGATAAACGGTACACAGGCTGATGGGATTTCCGGTCCGGCGATCAATGACCCGATTCAGGTAACAGTTCTCCGGGTTGTCGCCGTAATCAGGAGTCCCTGTGAATTCCAAATGGGCGAACAGGAACTGATTCAGCGTGCCGAGAACAACTTCCGCCGGCGCCCGAAAGTTCAAGCGCACTCGCAGATCACTCGCCCAGGAGTCCAACATGGCGAGGTAGGCTTCGACGCTGACCTCCGGGTATTGCGTCTGCGCGAGAAGAAAAACGGCTTCCTCGAGATTGAGTTCTTCCCCCTGGTGCAGGCAATAATCCAGGAACCGATCATCACCCGTGTTTCGGGCCAAGTGATTGATGATTTCCTGCACGCGCCGGCGCAGCACCGGATCCGAACTTAAGGAAAAAGGGCGCAGCCATTCACAGGCCCACGGGCCGAAAGAGAGAATTTTGTTCCGAATTACCCGGTAAACTGCTGGATCATCATCTCCCAACAAACTGACCAATGCCGCCCGTTGGTTTTCGGGCAGGGTCTCCGGAATGGTTGGACTTGCCGCAGCTTGCATAAACCGAATCGACCCCCGAACGCTGCCAAAAATTCGAGGAAATTTCAATACAATAATTGAGGGATCGAGCGATGCCCCGACGTTTCGGGATTACTTGGCCGGAGATTTCTGATCCGGAGGACAGTCCGGCTGTTCCTGCACCTGGTTTATTACCTCCTGCATGGTTTGCTCCACTAGCGTGCGATGTTCCTGTTGAGCCCGACGGCGGACTGCGCGCACATCCCACCAGGCAACCACGATGGCCGCCACAGTGAAGCCCAGGCAAAGCAGCCAGTAGCAAACAAACCGATCACCTTCCAGACGCGCTTTAAGCAGCGTCTGGCCTCCGATCAGCAGGCCTGCCGCCATGGCCAGACATACCGCGCCGAACCAGCGGCGCATTTTGCTAGCGGATTTGACCACGCGCGCAAACTACCACCGCGTCCCAGCTCGCCCAAGGGAAAAGGCGAAATGCCCATTCCCGCAGATTGCCCATTGCAGTCGGCTCGGTTTTCTTCCACTGTTACGGCCAGATTGAACGAAGCAACAACCGAACGTCATTATGGAAATCGCAACACAATTGGCCCTGTTTCTCGACAACCGCCCCGGCATGCTGGCGCGCGTCTGCGATGCGCTGGCGGAAGCCCAGATCAACATTTACGCCCTGACCACCAGTGACACGATTGATCACACGGTCATCCGCCTGCTGGTGAGCGACCCGCGCAAGGCCCTCTTGCTCTTCGAGGAACGCGGCACGCTGGTCGTGGAAACCGACGTGGTGCTGGTGGATGGTGATAACAAGCCGGGTTCGCTGGCGGCGATTTCCCAAAAACTGGCCAAAGCCAAGGTCAATATTGAATACTGTTATTGCGCTACCCCGCCGAACGCCGAGCAGGGGCTGCTGGTCTTGCGCGTTTCCAACGCCGAAAAGGCGTGCCAGGTTTTGGCGGGCTGAACACCGCTGCCATTGCTGGGCCGGACAAATCATCAAGGGTGACGTGGTTTACGCCAACCCTTTCCCGCCAACGTAGGGATGGGTTGGCGGGAGCAAGTTGTCGGTGGCGTCCAGCGTGGTTTAGCGTTTGGAACCCCAAGCCGACCCTGCTTTCGCTGAGAGCTTGGCCGACCCTGACCGGCTGACGCCCCCGCACGAAGTGAAGCTGCGTTTGCCGGGAACCAGACTTGAACGGCGGCTGGATTTTTGGCAGCATTTCGCGGCAGATTATTGCGCCCGGATTCCTTCCTCGGCATCCCGACCATCCTTCGACTTTGCAGGTTCTGCCTTGCGGATGACAAAAATAGAAAAAAGGGATTGAAGATGCTAGAGATGATGGTAGTTAGAACCGAATTTTGACATGAATGATTGCAGTCCAACCCTCCCGCTCGTACGGCGACCTGATGGTCCACCGCCGAAACAGGGCCTTTATGACCCCCAGTTCGAGCATGACGCCTGTGGGGTCGGGTTCGTGGTGAACATCAAGGGCAAGGCGTCGCACGACATTATTCGGCAGGCGCTGAATGTGAATCTCAATTTGCGGCACCGCGGTGCTTGCGGTTGCGAAGCCAATACTGGAGATGGGGCTGGCCTGCTGTTGCAGATTCCGCATCGCTTCTTCCAGCAAGCGAGCGCCGATGCCGGTTTCTCGCTGCCCGAACCCGGCCATTATGGCGCGGGTAACATCTTCCTGCCGGCGGACCAGTCCCAGCGGTTGGAGTGCGAACGGCAGTTCAACGAAATTATCGAGGCGGAAGGCCAAACGGTGCTGGGGTGGCGTTCCGTGCCCACCAACAATAGCAGTTTGGGCAACACGGCAAAAGCCAGTGAACCGGTCGTCCGCCAGGTTTTTATCGGACGCAATCCGACCTTGAAATCCATCCTGGAATTCGAACGGAAGCTCTACATCATCCGCCGCCGGGCGGAAAACGCGATCCGCTACGGAGACGGCGCACCGCTGGAGAGGTTTCTATATTTGCAGTCTGTCCGCCCGCACGCTGGTTTATAAGGGCATGCTCATGCCGGATCAGTTGGAGGACTATTTCCCCGATCTGCAGGATACCGCCATGGAAAGCGCCCTGGGCTTGGTCCATTCGCGCTTCAGCACCAACACGTTTCCCAGTTGGGCGCGGTCCCACCCCTATCGCTACCTGGCCCACAACGGGGAAATCAACACCCTGCGCGGCAATATCAATTGGATGCACGCCCGGCAGTCGATGTTCGCCCATGAGACCTGTTGGCGACGACATCAGCAAGATCCTGCCCATTGTCAGCACCGACGGCAGCGACTCGGCCATGTTCGACAACTGCCTCGAAATGCTGGTCCTCAGCGGGCGGTCCCTGGCGCACGCGATCATGATGATGATCCCCGAGCCGTGGATCAACCACGAGAGCATGAGCAGACGATCTCAAGGCATTTTACGAATACCATAGCTGTCTGATGGAACCCTGGGACGGCCCGGCCTCGATCGCGTTCACCGACGGGGTGCAGATTGGCGCGGTGTTGGACCGCAACGGGCTGCGTCCCTCGCGTTATTACGTCACCAAGGACGACTTGGTCATCATGGCGTCGGAAGTGGGCGTGCTGGATGTGCCGCCCGAACGGGTCTTGCAGAAGGGCCGCCTCCAACCGGGTCGCATGTTCCTGATCGACACCGAGCAAGGGCGGATTGTCGCGGACGAAGAAATCAAGCAGGGGATGGCCGCGGCCCAGCCTTACCGGAAATGGCTCGACCAATATCTCGTCAAACTGGAGCAATTGCCCGAGCCGTCCGAAGTGCCGGAACCGGACCACAAGACGGTGCTGCAGCGCCAGAAGGCCTTCGGTTACACGTTCGAAGACCTGCGCATTCTCATGGCGCCGATGGCCCGCAACGCGGTGGAAGCGTTGGGCTCGATGGGCACTGACACGCCGCTGGCGGTGCTCTCCGAACAAGCCGCAGTTGCTGTACAACTATTTCAAACAACTGTTCGCGCAGGTCACCAATCCGCCGATTGACTGCATTCGCGAGGAAATCATCACCTCGACGGAGACCACCATCGGTTCCGAGCGCAATTTGCTCGATCCGCAGCCGGAGAGCTGTCACCTGATCGAGTTGAAGACGCCCATCCTGACCAACGAGGAATTGGCCAAACTGCGCTTCGTGGCGGAAGGCCAATTCCGGTCGATGACGCTGCCCATTCTGTTCGATCCCAAACTGGGCGGCGCTGGGCCTGGAGGCGGCCATGGATGAATTGTGCCAAAAGGCCAGCCAGGCGATGACGGAGGGCATCAACATTCTCATTCTGTCGGACCGGGCGTGAACGCTGAACGGGCGCCCATTCCGGCGCTGCTGGCGGTGGCCGGCTTGCACCATCACCTCATCCGCGAAGGCACCCGCACGCGCGTCGGCCTGGTGCTGGAATCCGGCGAACCGCGCGAAGTGCATCATTTCTCGCTGCTCATTGGTTACGGCTGCGGCGCCATCAATCCCTATCTCGCGTTCGAGACGCTGGACGACATGATTCGCCAGGGCGTGCTGGACGGATTGGACCACGCGACCGCTTGCAAGAAATACGTCAAGGCCGCCGTCAAAGGCGTGGTCAAAGTCATGTCGAAGATGGGCATCTCCACGATCCAAAGCTACTTGGGCGCGCAGATTTTCGAAGCCGTCGGCTTGAGCCAGCCGGTCATCGACAAGTATTTCACCTGGACGCCGTCGCGCGTCGAGCGGCATCGGCCTCGAGGTGATCGCCCAGGAAGCGGCGATGCGTCACCAGAAGGCCTTCCCGCCCATGGCGGTCAACGGGCAACGCGCTCGATGCCGGGGGGCAAGTACCAATGGCGCAGCGACGGCGAATACCATCTGTTCAATCCGCGATCCATTCACAAGCTGCAGATCGCCTGCCGCACGGGCAGCTTACGCGTTGTTCAAGGAATATTCCAGCATGGTCAACGAACAAGCCCGGCAGCTCATGCACGCTGCGCGGATTGCTTGATTTCAAGTTGGCCCGCAGGCGATCCCGCTGGACGAAGTGGAACCGGTCGAGGAAATCGTGAAACGATTCAAGACCGGCGCCATGAGCTACGGCTCGATCAGCAAGGAAGCGCACGAAGCGCTGGCCATTGCCATGAACCGCCTCGGCGGCAAGAGCAACACCGGCGAAGGCGGCGAAGATCCGGCCCGCTACATTCCGGACGCCAACGGCGACTCAAGAACAGCGCCATCAAACAGGTGGCCTCGGGCCGCTTTGGCGTTACCAGCCAATACCTGGTCAATGCTAAGGAAATCCAAATCAAAATGGCCCAGGGCGCCAAGCCAGGCGAAGGCGGCCAACTGCCCGGCGCGAAAGTCTATCCGTGGATGGCCAAGGTGCGTTACTCCACGCCGGGGGTCGGATTGATTTCGCCGCCGCCGCACCATGACATTTATTCGATCGAAGATCTGGCGGAACTGATTCACGACCTCAAGAACGCCAATTCACGGGCGCGCATCAGCGTGAAGCTGGTGGCCGAAGTGGGCGTGGGCACCATCGCCGCGGGCGTGGCCAAGGCCCATGCGGACGTGGTGTTGATCAGCGGTTACGACGGCGGCACCGGCGCCTCGCCGCAAACCAGCATCAAGCACGCGGGCCTGCCCTGGGAACTGGGCCTGGCCGAAACGCATCAGACGCTGGTCCTGAACAATCTCCGCAGCCGCATTGTCGTGGAAACCGACGGCAAACTGATGACCGGCCGCGACGTGGTCATCGCCGCGCTGCTGGGCGCCGAGGAATTCGGTTTTGCCACCGCCCCGCTCGTTGCGCTGGGTTGCATCATGATGCGCGTCTGCCACCTCAACACCTGCCCGGTGGGCGTCGCCACCCAGGATCCGCGGCTGCGCAAGTTCTTTACCGGCAATCCGGATCACGTGGTGAACTTCATGCGCTTCATCGCCCAGGAAGCTCGCGAAATCATGGCGCGAACTCGGCTTCCGCAGTTTCAACGAAATGGTCGGCCGCATTGACTGGCTGGAAGTCAAAAAGGCCATCGAGCATTGGAAGGCCAAAGGCCTGGATTTCACCAATATCCTATATCGCGCCGGACGTGCCGCAAGACATCGGACGTTATTGCCAGATTCCCCAGGACCACGGTCTCGACAAAGCGCTGGACAATCGGCTGCTGCTCAAACTGTGCGAACCGGCGCTCGAACGCAAAGAAAGCGTCCGGGCTACGTTGCCCATCCGCAACGTCAACCGCGTGGTCGGCACCATCATCGGCAGCGAAATCACCCGTCGCTACGGCTTGGACGGCCTTGCCCGAAGACACCATCCGAATTCGCTTTCAAGGGCACCGCCGGGCAGAGCTTCGGCGCGTTCATGCCGCAAGGGGATGACCTTCCTGCTGGAAGGCGACGCGAACGATTATATCGGCAAGGGTCTGTCCGGCGGCAAGATCATCGTTTATCCGCCCGAGGGCTCGACGTTTGTGCCGGAGGAAAACATCATCATCGGCAACGTGGCCTTTTACGGCGCCACCGGCGGTGAAGCTTACATTCGCGGCATGGCCGGCGAACGGTTCTGCGTGCGCAACAGCGGGGTCAACGCGGTCGTGGAATCCGTGGGCGACCACGGCTGCGAATACATGACCGGCGGACGGGTGGTCGTCCTCGGCGCGACCGGACGCAACTTTGCCGCCGGCATGAGCGGCGGCGTTGCCTATGTCCTGGACGAACACGGCAATTTTTCCACGCCGTTGCAATCCGCAAATGGTCGGACTGGAGAAGCTCGAAGACGCCGACTGAAATCGAAGAAATCCGCGAGATGATCCAGCGGCATGCCGACCACACCAAGAGCCAGCGGGCGTGGCAGGTGCTGTCCTCCTGGGAACGAGTACGTGCCGCAAATTCGTCAAGGTCATGCCCAAGGACTACAAGCGCATGCTCAAGGCCATCAAGACGGTCACTGCACAGGGCCTGAGCGGCGACGAAGCCATGATGGCCGCTTTTGAAGAAAACGCCAGAAACCTGGCCCGCATCGGCGGAAGCTGATCGGCGTCTGCCCCGCGATGAATCGACTCAAATCATATTTCACCTTGTTCGCCGACGGCGACTGATGGTATTGAACGAACATAACACGATGGGAAAACCGACAGGATTCATCGAATATCTCCGCGAACTGCCCCTGGACCGGCCTGCGCTCGAACGTCTGCACGACTGGAACGAATTCCACCTGCACATGGAGGAGGCCGAGCTCAAGCAGCAGGCGCGCGTTGCATGGATTGCGGCATTCCTTTCTGCCACACCGGCAAGCTTGATCAGCGGCATGGCCTCCGGCTGCCCGATCAACAACCTGATTCCCGAATGGAATGACCTGGTCTATCGCGGGCTGTGGCGGGAGGCGCTCGACCGGCTGCACAAAACCAACAACTTTCCCGAGTTCACCGGCCGCGTCTGCCCGGCGCCGTGCGAAGGTTCCTGCGACGCTCGGCATTGATCGCCACCGCCGGTCACCATCAAGAAATCGAGTGCACCATCATTGACCAAGGCTGGGAACAAGGGCTGGGTCGTCCCCGCAAGCGCCCGATGCTCGCACCGGCAAGAAAGTCGCCGTGGTGGGCTCCGGTCCGGCCGGACTGTGCGCCGCGGCTCAACTCAACCGTGCCGGTCACCGGGTCACCGTCTTCGAACGCGCCGACCGCATCGGCGGCTTGCTCATGTATGGCATCCCCAACATGAAGCTCGACAAGAAGAAGGTCGTCGAGCGCCGCCTGGAACAGATGACCCAAGAAGGCGTCAACTTCGTCCCCAACACCGAGGTGGGCGAGCAACTATCCGGCGGACAAATTGCTGAAGGAGTTCGATGCCACCGTCCTTTGCACCGGCGCCACCAAACCGCGCGATCTGCCCATCGAAGGCCGCGACCTCAAAGGCATCCATTTCGCGATGGAGTTTCTCACCGCCAATACCAAGGCCGTGCTCGATGGCAAGCCCGGCAAGGACTATCATCAATGCCGCCGGCAAGGACGTCATCGTCATCGGCGGCGGCGATACCGGCACCGACTGCGTCGGCACCTCCATGCGCCACGGCTGCCGCAGCCTGGTGCAGTTGGAAATCCTGCCGAAGCCGCCGACCGAACGCGCTCCGGACAATCCCTGGCCCGAATGGCCCAAGATTTACCGCATGGATTACGGCCAGGAAGAAGCCGCCGCCAAGTTCGGCGAGCGACCCGCGGATTTACCTGACGACGGTCAAGAAATTCGACGGCGACGACCAAGGGACACGTTCAAGGCGCTCTCACCGTGCAGATCGAGTGGAAGAAGAACGAAGGCGGCAGTTTCATGCCGCAGGAAGTGCCCGGCACGGAAAAAGAAATTCCGGCGCAGCTGGTGCTTGCTGGCCATGGGCTTTCTGGGTCCCGAACAACCGTTGCTCGAGCAACTCGGCCTCGAACGCGACGCCCGCAGCAACATCAAGGCGGACTTCCAGCAGTACACCACGAATCTCCCAGGCGTCTTCGCCGCCGGCGATTGCCGTCGCGGCCAGAGCCTGGTCGTCTGGGCCTTCAACGAAGGCCGCGGCGCCGCTCGCGAATGCGACCGCTACCTGATGGGCTCTACGAGCCTACCGTAATTCGGCAACATGCTGCCGGCCTCCCGCCGGCAGAGCCGAATGAGGTAGGACGTTGGAATAGACGACTAACTTCGCGCGTCATTTCAGACTGTCTGGTCGATCCAAACGCGCGCCAGATCGGCATCCTTTTGCTCAAAGTAACGAACTGTGGCGGTTGTGAACGGCCGGCAGAACTGGGCCAGCCACCGTTCCCATTGCCGATCGCCGATCATGGCCAGCCGGTCGATGTGGGCGAAGTGTTTCACGTCGAACTTGATTTCCTGCCATAAACCGGAGGTGTCCCACCCGTGGAAGTCCTGCATGTCGAGGAGCACGGAGATTTTGCCGTGTTGCTCCAGCAGGCGCTCAAAGGCCGGCACGAAATGGTGGAAATCGTCGGCGGTGAGTGTGCCGCGCAAGTGGAGCTCGAAGACTTTGCCGTGGTGGAGTTCTGTGAGGGTGACGGGCATAAGGTTTAGGGAGTTTAACGTTTTGGTGAAGTCGCGGGGGAGGGGGGCATTTCGCTGCTCAACCTTCGGGTGTAGCGGCTTTCGAGGGCCTGCACTTTTGCCAGGCGCCGCCGATGCCGCTCTTCGTTGGAAAATTTGGCTTCGAGAAACGTGCTCACCAACTCCACCGCCACCGCTTCGCCGATGACCCGCCCTCCCAGCACGAGCACATTCATATTGTCGTGTTCGACCCCTTGGTGCGCGGAGTAATGGTCGTGACACAAGCCCGCCCGCACTCCCGGAATTTTGTTCGCTGCCACGGACGCCCCCACGCCGCTGCCGCACAGCAGAACGCCCCGTTCGGCTCGTCCTTCGGCCAGCGCGAGGCCGACGGCTTCCGCGAAGTCGGGATAATCCACCGGGGCGGTTCCGTGCGTGCCGAGGTCCAAAAGTTCATGGCCCAGCTCCAGTAACAACTCCTTGAGTTGTTCCTTCATTTCGTAACCGGCATGATCCGCGGCAAGGGCAATCTTCATAAGCACAAACGCTGATTAATGGGCGGCTGGTGCGGCACTCGGACGGAGGGCCGTTAGGTTCAGTTCCACTTCTTCGTGTTCCTTCAGTTCCATCACTCGTTCCCCGAAGCCGAGGCGGACGGGGGCGCCCTCGCAATGCGCCACTTGAACCGTCAACCACTCCTGCGTCACGTGCAAGGCGAGCGATGCCTGGCGGTAGCGGATGTTGAGCCGCAGGCTCGCCAACTCACGGGGCAGGCTGGGGTTGAGCCACAGTACGTCCTGCCGCGTTTCAATGCCGGCATACGCCCGCTGCACCAAGTCCACCGTGCCGGCCATGGCGCCCAAATGAATCCCCTCCGGGGTGGTCCCGCCCTGGATGTCGGCGAAGTCACTCTGTAGCGCGCGGGTGAAGAGCTTCCAGGAACGCTCACGGTCCGACCGCGCCAGCACCCAGGAATTGACCACCTGGCTCAAGGTCGAACCATGGGAAGTGCGCTGCATGTAATACTCGACATGGCGCGGAATCATTTCCGCGTCGAACTCGTATCCCAGCCGCTCGAACAACTGCCGGAGTTCCTCGGCCGAGAACAAATAAAACAACATCAGCACGTCCGCCTGTTTGGAGGCCTGGTAACGGTTGGGGGTGTCGCCTTCGGCTTCGAGAATGCGGTCCAGGCGCATGACCGGACCATGCTTTGGTCGGTACGTGTCCCAGTCAAATTCCTCGAGTTCCGCATAACCTTCAAACTGGCTGATCATGCCATCGCCGTGAAAGACGATCCGCATATGGCGGGTGATGTCCTCCCACCGGTTGAGTTCCTCCGATTTCAAGGCCAGTTTCTCGCGTATTTGGGAACCGTGTTCTTGCGGCAGCAATTCGGCCAGTTCCAAGGCGCGGCACAGCACCCACACCGCCATCACGTTCGTGTACGCGTTGTTGTTCAGGCCGGGTTTGTCCAAACCGGGATATGCGTCGTGGTACTCGTCCGGCCCCATCACGCCCAGAATCTCGTAGCGTTTTAAGTCGTGGTTGAAGCTGGTGCGATTGGCCCAGAACCGGGCGATTTCGAAAATCATTTCCGCGCCGTGGAAACAAAGGAATTCGAGGTCACCCGTGACTTGATAAAATTGCCACAGGTTATAGACAATCGCCGCATTAACGTGCCGCTGGAGGAGTGAATGGTCCGGCAGCCAACGGCCCGATTGCGGATTCAAATGAACCACCTGGGTTTCTTCGCGCCCATCGCTGCCGCTTTGCCAGGGGTACATGGCCCCGGCGTATCCCGCCTGGTCCGCCGCCCGTCGCGCCGCACCCAGGCGGCGATGCCGATATTTCAGCAGCGCGCGGGTAATGTCGGGAATCCGCAGATTCAACAGGGGGAAGATGAATAGCTCGTCCCAAAAAACATGGCCCCGGTAGGCTTCTCCGTGCCAGCCGCGCGAGGGTACGCCGACATCGAGTTCGAGCGTGTGGGGCGAGGTTGTTTGGAGTAGATGGAAGATATGCAGCCGCAAGATGAGCGCCGTGTCGGCGTTTTCCTTGGCGGCGGGATCGGTGAATTCGAGTTGGATGTCGAACCGGTTCCACAGTCGTTTCCAGGCCTGGAGATGCCGCTCGAATACATCGTCGAACGACGCCGCTTCCGCCACCGCCTGCCGCGCCGCCAGGCCGCACTCGGAGATGGCCCAATCGCGCGCGGTGAAGAGTGCCACAATTTTTTCGATGCGGATTTCTTCGCCCTCATGGATGTCCACAGTGAAGTCCTGCGCCACGTAACCCGGCTCGGCGGTCACGTGCGTCTTTACCATGAGTTGCTGGCTTTTATTAAACACCCGCAGCCGGGCCGCCAGGGCGACCCGCAGTTCCGACTGGCTCGTCTGGACTTTCAGGTGAATGGTTTCCTCGTCCGAACCGCCGCCCGCAAGGGGGACGAGATGCCGCCCGTTCAAATGGCGATAGCGCGCCACGCCGGAGTTGACCACCCGGCCATCCAGCGCTGAGCGGAACTCCATGCGGCCAGACCAGTTCTCCGGCATCCACTTGGTTTCCATGGCGGCCAGGTGCGGATCGGCCATGCTCACCAGACGGCGGCTGGCCACGGCGGTGCAGCGGCCTTCGGCATCGCGAAAACGGATGGTCCGGAAGAGCACGCCTTCGTGCAAATCCAGTTCCTGGCAATAGGCAAGTATTTCCACCTGGCGCAGGTCAAACCACTCCCCGTGGTTGATTCGAAAATTTAATGGAAGCCAGTTCGGCAGGTTCACCAAATCTTCGTTCTCAACGGTTCGGCCTTCCACTTCGGTCGCGAGCCGGTTGTAGCCGCCGGCAAGATAGGTTCCCGGATAATGCACGTCGTCGGCGCCGCTCTCCGGCGCCGCGCCCCGGGTGGCGAAATAGCCGTTGCCGAGCGTACACAGGGCTTCGCGCAGGCCTTCCCTCGGCGGGTCAAAGCCATCGTAAACCAATTGCCAATCGTTCATGACGCGTTCCTCCGTCCCCGGCTGGTGAGCTGTTCCAAAAATCGTCTGACCTCCTCGGTGCTGTCCAGCGCATAACGCGCGCCAGTGAGCCGCGCTGCATCGCGCACGACAATTCCCACGCCGCAGTCTTCCAAAACTGCGAATGCGTCTTCGTCGGTCAAATCATCGCCCAGGTAAAAGGGCAGCACTTCGGAAGTATCGAGCTTGAGCGTTTTCAACAACCACCGCACGGCCTTGCCCTTGTGCCAGTCGATTTGCGGTTGCAGCTCATAAACCTTCTTGCCGCTCGCCCGCCGGAGGTGCTCATGTTGGGCGGCGACTTGGGCCACCTGCCGTGCCACGGCGTCCACCTGTTCATCCGTGACGTTGCGATAGTGAACCGCCAACGAGAACTTCTTCCGTTCGACTTGGGCGCCCGGAATACCGTCGAGATGCCGGCGTAAGACCGCTTCCGCCTGGTCCAAGGCGGGCAGGCAGGCTTGCGCCGCGTCATTTTCCCGGTGCAATCCCAGCGGACCGGCAATCTCAAATCCATGGCTGCCGGCGTAGATGATCTCCTCGAGGCCGACCCGTTCCCGCACATCGGCCAATCCGCGTCCGCTGACGACCGCGACCGTGGCTTGTCGTGCCAGTTGCTGAACGACGACGCGCATCGGCTCACTCAATACCGCGTCTTCCGGGCGGGCCACTATTGGCGTCAACGTGCCGTCATAATCGAGGAACACCACCATCCGTTGGTGGCCATCACCGACAAGCTGTTGCACCTCAGCTAGTGCCGACGGAAGTTCAGAGGTCATCCTTGGGGCTCCGGACGCCTTGGCGTCCACCGTTACGTCGGCCAGATCAGACACCACGATGTCTGCGCCATTGGCTTTCAGCCGTTGAGGCGCGTGCTGTCGGTCCACGCCGATCACGCGTCCAAAGCCGCCTTGCCGTCCGGCTTTAACACCGGCGATGGCGTCTTCCACGATCACAGTTCGGCGCGGTTCCACCCCGAGGCGCCGGGCCGCTTCGAGAAATATGTCGGGGGCCGGCTTGCCGTTCAGGTGCAGCCGCGCCGCCTCCACGCCATCGACTTGGGCGTCAAACAGGGACTGGAGTTTGGCGGTTTGCAGGACGGCCCCGCAGTTTTTGCTGGCGGAGATGACGGCTACTTTGCGGCCCCGGCCCCGCAACGTCCGCACGAGGGCCACCGTCGATTCATAGACTTTCACGCCCTGGCGGCGCAACTGCTCCTGGAACAGGCGGTTCTTGCGGTTGCCCAAGCCGCAGACCGTTTCCTGTTCCGGCGAATCGTTTGGTTGACCGTAAGGCAGCTCGATCTGCTGCGACTTGAGGAAACTATCAATCCCGTCATACCGCGGCCGGCCATCGAGGTGTTCCGGGTAATCCTTGTCGATTTCAAACGGGGCAAAAGCGGGTTGGTTCTTGCGCAAACGCTCGGCGCGGTAGTCGTCAAACAATTGCTTCCAGACGGCGGCATGGACCCGGGCCGTTTGGGTGATCACGCCGTCGAGATCGAAGATCACGGCGTCGAAATCTTGTGGGCGAATCACCTTGAGCGTTGCTGGATCAGTGGATTTTTCTCGTGACCTTTGCACCGTTCAACCTTGCTTGCCTTTGGAAAAGGTGCAAGTCGCCAACCGTCTTTTCCGCGGACAGAAATCGAGAAAGTGTTGAATGGCCAACGGCACGTCGCCTCGCGGCTCGCTCTGCGCAGAAACTGACAGATCTGATCCCTCAGAAGGCGACGGCAAACCAAGAGCCGTCCAAACGCTGACGCGACATGGCCGCTGGCCGTGCCGAATGTCGCGCCGCGCTTGAAGATACGTCGAGTTTGCTCCCGCTCTCGCGTGAAGTGCGAACCGTTTATGCCCGCCCCAACAGCACGCCGATTACCAGTCCGATGCCCAAAGCAGTGCCAATCGATTCGTAGGTATGCTTGCGGATGGTATCGTCAGCCACGCGCGTTGCATCGGACAACCGGCTTTGGAACTTCCGGTACGTCACTTGCGCGGAGTCCAGGGTGGCGGTCATCCGCGTGCGGATCTCACCGATTTTGGCGTCCGTTTGATCGGTGGTGGCGTCGAGCAAATCTTTAGCATCATGCATCAGGGTTCTGAGTTCGCTGAGCAGTTTTTCGTTCTCTTCAGGTTTTGCCATAAGGTTCTTCCTTTCCAGCTTAGGCCTCGACTCGGTGGCCATTGATTCGTCGTCCACCGTACGAGACATGGTTTTTGTTTCCAATTCGAGAGCATCAACACTACCACGCCGCCGGCAGTCGAATCTCCGCCGCGTCGCCCCTATCCTGAGGCGGCCGGGTGGTCGTTTACAGTCGCGACTCTCGAATTACTGTAACAGCGATCTATCGGCTGTCCATCTTGGGTACGCTGGCCTGCCCGCGGATAGGTTCCGGTGGCAGATAACAACAACGCCGACAGTCTTGTCAGCTCGAACTTCACCCAAACTATGCGTCAACAAGAATGTCGGCGCACCCGCACATTCGAATCAGCTCGCACCGGCTGACGTGCCGGCGGCCCCGCGCAAGTGCCCGATTCATTGGGCCGCGATGTTGAGAAAACCCGAACGTTGGAAACACCAACTCAACGCCCGGGTCTCTCCCCAACTGGATTGGCGCAAATCTTCCAGCGAACCGTTCCGCAGCTCTGCTTCTTGCTGGCGTTTGTTTAACCGGGCGTGCCGGTTGAAGCCGTCAGGTGAAGCGCAGATTTCAATTCGGTGCTACGCCGGGCGCCTCGCCTCATGGCGTAACAACTTCTTCCGCAACCCGCCTGGCCCACGGTTCGCCATAAGGCCTCGGCCCAAGCACCGAAGGATTAGTGTACGTTTCGTTCGTGAC
Organism: uncultured Verrucomicrobiae bacterium; assembly: GCA_963788655.1. Classification (GTDB taxonomy): domain Bacteria; phylum Verrucomicrobiota; class Verrucomicrobiia; order Limisphaerales; family JAFGQR01; genus JAFGQR01. Next base: position 208,102 of record CAWBHS010000088.1, read on the forward strand.
GCTTTTGCAGGTACGACAACCAGTGGGAATGGCTGAACGCGGCGCCATTAATTTGCCGTGGCTGCAGGAAACGAGAATTGGAGGCTCGTTCGACGCGGGCAATGGCATTGATTTCTCTCGAGTTGGTCTTTCGTCCGTTACTTGTTTTCATGTTATAGGAATTGGTGGTGACGCGGTTGGACTGGGGTCCCATCACCCTGGAATTGGATTGGGCGATGGAACTTCGAGCCGTCCGCGTCATGTTTGTTGTTGGTCTGATGGTTTCACTGGCCGCAGAGGTCCGGAGGCTGTCCTGAATGAACAGCAAGGGGAGATCCCAAAAGGCGGAGGGGGCGAACGACACTGGCAGTTTCCACGTGAGCCCGGAGGACTGTTTACGACGTGGACAAAGTGGCAACCCCGCCGCCGCGCCAGTTGCTTGCCTGAATCCATTTGAAGTCATAATCGTTCCCTGGTGGCTGAGGCGTATTTCTCTGGTTCTGTCGGCAGTTGGCATTGCGGCTGGCAACAAGTGATTTGGTTATTCCTGAACCTCGTCAGTGAATGGGGTCGTGCCGGCCATCACCACCGGATTGGTCCCGGTCGCGTGGGGAGTCAATCCGGCCCCACCTTGTCGTCGTGACGCTCGTAGCAGAAACGGAGACTTCGGCAGACGGCACCCCAGCAAGGCTTTTAGCCGCCATCCGTTCGCTGTATCTTCGCTTTGGGCAGTCACCCGCCAACCGTTTCCAGGGTTGTTGGCTGACTGCGCACCCGCCAAATCTGAAGATCGTCGTTTCATACGCCAGCGACTTTAGCAAGCCTACAAAAGCTGCGACAATCGGGGTGGACGCCAGATTTGATTAGGCAGACTGACGAGGACGCGTATGGAAATTTCTTAGTTGCGGTAATGGTGAGCCCCCAGATTCAGAGGCGGCAGTTGTGGTCGGTGGATTCCGTCCAGAGCACGGCGTAACGCACCAATTCCGAGGCGGTCTTCAGTTTGAGCTTGCGTTTGATGTTGGCCCGGTGGGTTTCCACCGTCTTCAAGCTCAGGCCCAATTGCTGGGCAATGTCGCGGCTTTCCCGGGCGCGACCGATTAGCATCAGTACTTCCAATTCGCGGTCGGTGATTTGCATACCCGGGTTCTGCTGGCCGTCTGGTCGCCGCCCGGAAAGGGAATTGAAGAGCCGGTCCACCAGTTGGTCGCTCACATAGACATGGCCGCTGAGCACATACCGGATGGCCTCCAATAACTGGGGCCCTTTCTCCTGCTTGCGAATATAACCCCGCGCTCCGGAACGAAGGGCGCGTTCGGCGAAAATCGCTTCGTCGTGCATCGACAGCACCAGTACCGGCAGATGCGGGTGCAGCGCGCGCAAGTCCTTGAGCAGTTCCAAACCGCTCTTTTCCGGGAGACTCAGATCGAGCAGCACCAGATCCGGTTTGACCCGTTCGATGACGCTGAGCGCTTCGCGCGCCGTTTCCGCCTCGCCGCACACGCTCAAGTCGGGCGTGGCATCCACCAATTTCATAAGGCCCTGCCGCAAAATGGGATGATCATCCACCAGGAGAATCCGTTTTTTGGATTTCCCCGCGGTCGGGCAGCGAGAGGCGGATGTCGCGTTGGTTTTCAAATCCTGGGAGGCCGTTTTAAACAAGTGGTTCCATTAGGGATATTTGTATTCGGCGCCACACTTCTTAGTCAAGGCTAACGTTGACAAAATGTATAAAATGGCAATACTACTCAAATGAATAGTATGAATGTAACCCGATCTCGCCGGCAGCGAAAAACAGGGAAAAACACCGCGCGGCCAAGCCGATCAACTATTCGGCAGGCTGCGGGTGGAACAGCGGTTTGGTGCGCTTACTGTGCAGTTGACTGGATGGAATACACTTGGGATTAACCGATGGTTTTGTTTCCCCTCACCCCGGCCCTCTCCCCCAGGGAGAGGGAGAATCGATGACCGGTTTTCTGAAAACACGATGTCCCTTGGTTTCCGGAGCGGCACCTCCATCGGTTCCCTCGCCTTGGGGAGCGGGTGAGGGAGAAGGAGCCGATTGAATGTCACCATGCGTAGTCCATCCCAAGCTCTCATCAGTATGTTACGCGGTGGCGCGATCTCAATGAAATGAACAGCTTATGGCCGACACTCTGACCCCACGCCAGCAAGAGGTCCTGAATTTTATCCGGGAAACCGTTCACCAACACGGGCAAAGTCCCAGTCTCCGGGAAATTGCGCGGCACTTCGGCTTCAACAGCATGAAAGCGGCGGCCGACCACGTCAGCGCGTTGCGGCGCAAGGGGGCGTTGGCGCACCGTCCACGCCAGGCCCGCTCCTTGCGGGTGGTGTCGCCGCTGCAAGCGTTGCGGCGTCCCGTGGTGGATATCCCGCTCTACGGCTTGATCCCTGCCGGTTTTCCCGATGACCGGCGCCAGCAGCAGCCCGAAGGCTGCCTTTCCGCCGACGTGGAAAGCCTTGGCGTCCGGCCTACGGCCCGCACGTTTGCGCTCCAGGTGCGCGGCGATTCCATGATTGGCCGGCACATTGTGGATGGCGATTACGTCGTGCTCGAACACGGTAAGACCCCGCGCAACGGCGATGTGGTGGCGGCGCTCATCGACAACGAAAGCACGCTCAAAACGTTTATGTTGGAAAAGGGCAAACCGTTCCTTCGCGCCGAGAACCCGCGCTATCCGAAACTGATTCCCGCCGAGGAACTGGTGGTGCAAGGGGTGATGGTGGCCTTGATCCGAAGGGAAAAATGAAATGGCACATTACCCAACTTGCGTATGACCGTCATGACCTAAACGGAGCTTTCGTTAGGCGCGACAGCGTCATGGAGTGCGGCAGTCCTCTGCCGCTTTTGATGGTTGGCAGTTCGTCCGAAAGCGGCAGAGGACTGCCGCACTTCACAAGCTGGCACGACATTTCTGTGGACCTCACGAACCGCGCGCCAGCGTTTGGAGTGCGTGGAGCTTGCTCCCGCTTTCGTTGGCGGCGGGGTTACGACGGCGAACGTGCATGCAACACCTTGGCCATCACTTTTTCGTCCGAAAGCGCCGGCAAGTCGGGCGCACTCCAAACGCTTCGCGTTTTTCGGAGGCTACCGCAAATTACCCGCACTTAATTCCCCGGCCATTCTGAGGTCAAATGCTTCGATCCATCGTCCATCTTGATGCGGATGCCTTCTTCGCTTCCGTGGAGCAGGCGGCGGACCCGCGTTTGCGCGGCAAGCCGGTGGCGGTGGGTGGCGAGAAGCGCGGGATCATCGCGGCGGCTTCGTACGAAGCGCGCCGGTTCGGCATCTACACGCCCATGCCCACCGTGCGCGCGCGGAAGCTTTGTCCCCAGCTCATCCTGCTGCCCGGCGACTTCGAGAAATATGAGCGGTTTTCCCGCTGGATGTTTTCTTATGCCTACGATTTTACGCCGGACGTGGAGATTGGGTCGATTGATGAAGGCTACTTCGACCTGAGCGGGACGCGCAAATCACCGGTCACGATTGCGCAAACCATCCGCCACGCCATTCGGCAGGCGCTCAAAATCACCGTGAGCGAAGGCATCGGCAGCAACAAACTCGTCAGTCAGATTGCCTCGAAGCTCAACAAACCGGCCGCCTTCTTTTACGTGCCGACCGGCCGGGAAGTTACCTTCCTGCACCCGTTGCCTAATGTCTGGTTGCCGGGCGTTGGCCCGCAAACCGCCGCGCGTCTGAACACCGCCGGCTTGGCGTATGTCCGGCAAATTGCCGCTACGCCCACCGACTTGTTGAGCTTGCTGGTGGGTAACACCGCGCCGCAGTTGAAGAATTTCGCCAACGCCATTGACGAACGGCCCGTCGTGCCGGTGAGCGAACCCGCCAAGTCGTATGGCCAACAGGAAACCTTCGCGCAGGACCAGACGAATGAGGAATTCATCGAAGCCACACTGCGGCGGATGGCCGACCATCTCATGGCCAAGGTGCGTGCGGACGGCAAAGCCATTCGCACGCTCACGGTCAAGGTGCGCTACAACGACATGGACGAACATCAGGCCAGCGAGAGTTTGCGCGAACCCACCGATCTCGAAACGGATATTTACTCCCGCCTCCAAGCGCTGCTCCGCCGTGCCTGGGAACGCCGGGTGAGCTTACGGATGGTGTCGCTCAAATTGGCCAACGTTTACACCGGTTTCTTCCGCACGGAACTGCCCCTGGAAGCCGAGGCCCGCCAGCACGAAGCCCGTCGGCGATTGGCGGCGACGATTGATGAGCTGCGCCACACCCACGGTCAAAAGGTGATTCTGCGCGGACACGACCTGATGCTGGCGGCGAACGAGACGAGGCGCAGTCCGGCTAAACCCAAGGCCGTCCAGCGTTACCAAGTTACGGTCGTCTATAAGCCCCGGAACAGCGGGCGCGAATCGGCGCTGGTTTTGCGGGAGGAAAGTCGGAGCCGGCTCACGCCGCCGCCGGTTCAAGGAAACGCTTTGGATGTGCCAGCGGTGGCTGGGCCGGGGCGTTCTTCTTCGTCAAAAACGTCCGCGGTTGCGTTTGTACCATTGGCGGTGCGGAGTTATTATTCGTTCCTCAATTCCACGTTGTCACCCAAGGCCATTGTCGAATTGGCCAAGCGCCATGAACTGCCGGCCATCGCGTTGTGCGACCAGGGCAATCTGCACGGCGCAGTGGAATTCGTGCAGGAAGCCCGCCGCGCCGGGATCAAACCCATTCTGGGCACGGAGATTTTGTGGGCGGGCCGGCCGTTGCGGTTGTATGTCCAGAACGCCCGCGGTTACACGAACCTGTGCCGACTGCTTTCGCAAATCGGTGTGAAGGCGACAGCGCCGCAGAATCGTTTGGGGAAATCATCTCAAGGCGGACGGGGCAAGCTCGGAGTCCCGCCTTCAGGCGGTTTGGGCACCGTGCCGCCTGAAGGCGGGACTCCAAACGGGAATGTTCAAACTGGCGCACACGATTTCAATCGCCTGCTCGCGAACGCGGGCACGGAAGGTTTGCTGGCGGTCAGCGCCGATCCGCGGGTGGCGGAGTTTTTTCCTGGCCGTTGCTACCGCGATGTGGGTTCGCCGGCGGAATTACGCGGTTTGGCGGCCGACCCGCGGTTGCCGGCTGTTGCCTGTCTGCCGGTCCATTACGCCACGCCGGCGGATCGCTGGAAATACGACGTGATGCAAAGTATTCGCACGTTGACCTTGCTGCGGCAGGAGCATCCGGGAAAGGATTTCACCAGCGACTTGCGCTTCCATTCCCCGGCCGAGTTACGCGAGCTTTTTCGGGAACACCCGGAACTGCTCGCGCCCAGCCAGGAACTTGTCGAGCGTTGCACATTCGAGCTGCCATTCGGTTTGCCGCAGTTTCCGCCGTTCGCGCCGCCGGACGGTTTCACGTCAGCCGCATTTTTGCGGAAGCTGGTAATGGAGGGACTGGCGCGACGCTATCCGGCTGCGCAAGTTTCCCGTTTGCAACCGCAAGTCGAACAGGAACTCGCCATCATTGCCGATGTCGGATACGAGGAATATTTCCTGATGGTCTGGGATATTTTGCAGACGTGTCGGGAGCACGGCATCGAATGGATCACGCGTGGGAGTGCGGCGGACTCGCTGGTGTGCTATTGCCTCGGGATCAGCGACGTTTGCCCGATTCGGTTTGGCCTGTACTTCCGCCGGTTCCTGAACAAGGAACGGATGGCGTTGAACAAACTGCCGGACATCGACGTGGATTTTCCGCACGACCGCAAGGATGACGTGGTGGATTTGGTGTTCGCCAAACACGGTCCGGACTACTGCGCGGTGGTGGGCGGCTTCAGCACGTTCAAGGCCCGCAGCGCGTTTGCGGAAGTCGCCAAGGTGCTGGGCGTGGCAGAGCGCGAAGTGCGCCGGTTTACCGACCGGTTCCCTTGGAGCTTCCCGAAGCCCGAAGGAACAGGGCAAAATGCAGAACCGAAGCTTGAACGCACCGCCCCCGCTGATTCCACTTCAGCCTTCAGCCTTCAGCCTTCAGCCTTGAATTGCTTGGCCGCCACCCTTCGGGCCAGTCCGGATTGCCGGGACTTGCCGGTGGACGAAGAACCGTATCGCAGCGCACTGCTCATGGCGGAGTTTTTGGACGGGTTCCCACGTTACCCGAAAATGCACCCGTGCGGCCTGGTGCTTTCGCGCCAACCCATGCACGAGTTGACGCCGACGTTTGTATCGAGCAAAGGCTATTCCACCACGCACTTCGATATGGATGCTGTGGAAGCCATTGGCTTGGTGAAGATGGACATCCTGGCGCAAGGCGGCTTGTCCGCGATGCGCGATGTAAAGGAAATGCTGGCTGCGCGCGGCGTCAAGGTGGATGTAACGCGCTGCCGGGTTGAAACTCAATTGCCTCGTAGCAGCCGACGTGAGGAGGCTCAAATTTCTTCGAAGGGCCGCGTCGCTCACGATAAAAATGAGCCTCCTCACGTCGGCGGCTACGGTTTATTTTCCCTTCAGCCCGCCGCGTTGCCGCTGGAAGATCCCGCCGTCTGGGAAATGATCGCCGGCGGCAATGCGCGGGCCGTGCATCATATCGAGTCACCGGCCATGATCAGCCTGTGTCGCATGTGCCAGGTGCATGACATCGACACGCTCATTGCCATCGTGAGCGTCATCCGCCCCGGCGCGGCGAATGAAGACCGCAAGCGCGAGTTCACCCGACGGTATCAAGGATTGTCGCCCATCACCTATCCGCATCCCTCGCTGGAGGCCTGTTTGCGGGACAGTTACGGGTTGCTGATTTACGAGGAACAATTGCTGCAAATCTGCGAAGCGTTTGCCGGGTTGCCCGCCGGCCGCGCGGACGTGTTGCGCCGCGCGTTGGGCAAGGAAAAACTCGACGTGGTGGCGGAAGTGGCCCGGGATTTTGTGGCGTGCGCGCGGGCGCGGCATCGAACCGACGCGGAAATCCAGCGCGTCTGGGAACTGGTTTCGGGATTCCTGGGCTACACTTTTTGCAAAGCCCACAGCACGGCCTACGGCGTGGAAGCGTATCAATCGGCGTGGCTCAAACGGTATTTTCCCGCGGAATTCATGGCGGCGGTGCTGACCAACGGCAAAGGATTTTATCGTCCGTTGGTCTATGTGCTGGAATGCCACCGGCTGGGCATGGGCCTGCTGCCGCCGTGGGTCAACGAACCAGGACCCGGCTTCAAACCGGAATTAGCGTCCGGTCCAGGTGCGACGGGCATGGCGAACAGTGAGGCATCACCGCCGGTCAAAATTCGCGTGCCGGTCAGTTATGTGAAAGGACTGACCGAAGCGACGAAGGAGCGAATTCTGGCCGAGCGGCAACGGAGTGCGTATGCGTCGCTCGCCGATTTTTACCGACGGGTAACTCCATTGCCGGAAGAAATGGAAGGGTTGATTCGCGTGGGCGCGTTGGACGGGTTTGGTCAGAGCCGCACGCGACAGTATTGGGACTTCCGTTTTTTGCTCCATTCCTTTGGCGAAAGCCGCGAGCCGGGACAAGGCTGGCTGTTGCCGCCGGTGGGGGTGGAACGGTTGCCCGAAGTGCCGTTGAATGAACCCACGCGCCGCCAGCGATTGGAATGGGAAGACGAACTGTTGGGGTTCCCGGCGAGCGGACATCCCCTCGAACTCTACGAGCACATTGCTTGGGAAACGTATTGTCCGGTCAACTGCCTGCGGGAATTTGTGGGCGAGGAAGTAGTAACGTGCGGGTTGGTGATTGAGGACCGTGTACACCACCAGGTGACCGGCGAACCGATGAAATTTCTCACCCTGGCGGACTGGACCGGGATGATTGAGACGGAACTCTTCGCGCAGACCTATAAGAGCTACGGCCTGGCGACGGTTCGCTATCCAGTGCTGGAAGTGACGGCGCGGGTGGAGCCGTTTGAAAACGGCCGCGGCTTCACCCTGCGCGTCCTGCGTGCCGGAAAACCTCGCGAGCGCAAACATGGGTAGGACCGTGCGTCCCGAATGTCCCGAATGTCCCAGGCACGCTGATTCCCCCAGTGAACCTGCAATTTCCGATGAGCGGTCTTTGAAGCTTCGGGAGATCCAGAATGGCTGTCCTACATTGGGAACACCTTGATTCCGCGGGGATGATTTTCACAAAGTTGGTTTCTCCTTCTTCGGCCATTCAGCCGTGTTCCTCAAGTGCGACGCTGTAACATTCCGATCATCGCTCCGGCCAAAATCATCCTTTCCAAATCGAACAAAATCATTACTGTTGCGGCTTTCCGGCATTTGAATCCGAGCCGGAACAGTTATCGCATTCGCACGAAACATGGCTTTAATCGTTCAGAAATTTGGCGGCACTTCGGTGGGCACGACCGACCGCATCAAAAACGTCGCCGCCCGCATTGCCAAATACCGGGCCAAAGAGCATCAGGTGGTGGTCGTCGTCTCCGCGATGAGCGGGGTGACGGATAATTTGATCCGCCTGGCCAAAGAGATCATGCCGCTGCCCACCGAACGCGAAATGGACATGCTCCTGGCCACCGGGGAGCAGACCACGATCGCCCTGACCGCCATGGCCCTGCACACGCTCGACGTCCCGGCCGTTTCGTTGACGGGCGCGCAAGCGGGGATCGTCACCGACGGGGTACACACCAAAGCGAAGATTCAAAACATCAGCCCCAAACAGGCGCATCAGTTCCTCGATGATGGCAACGTCGTCATCGTGGCCGGGTTCCAGGGGCAGACTCCCGAAGGCCAGATTACTACCCTGGGTCGGGGCGGCTCGGACCTTTCGGCGATTGCCATGGCAGCGGCACTCAAGGCCGATCTGTGCCAGATCTATACCGACGTGGACGGCGTCTATACCGCCGATCCGCGGGTGGTGCCCGACGCGCGCAAACTGGGCGAGATTTCCTACGACGAAATGCTCGAGTTGGCCGGCGCCGGGGCCAAGGTGATGCAATTGCGCTCCGTCGAATTCGCCAAGAAGTTCAAGGTGGTCTTTGAAGTGCGCTCCAGTTTAAATGACAACCCAGGTACGATTGTGAAAGAAGAAACTCAAAGCATGGAAAGCGTCGTCATTCGCGGCGTGTCGCTCGACAAGAACCAGGCCAAGATCACCCTGGCGCACGTGCCGGATAAGCCCGGCGCGGCGGCGCGGATTTTTAAAGCGGTCGCCGACGGTAACATCAACGTGGATATGATCGTGCAAACGGCCAGTCACGGTGCCAGCGGCGCGACGGATATTTCTTTCACCATTGACAAGCCCGACTTGCTCAAGGCCCAAAACGTGCTGGCCAGTATCAAGGCGGATATTGGTTATCAGCAAGTGATCGCGAATGAGGAGATTTGCAAAGTGTCCATCGTCGGCGTTGGCATGCGCAGCCATTCCGGCGTGGCGGCCAAGATGTTCGAATCGCTCGCCACTGCCGGGGTGAACATTGAAATGATTTCGACCAGCGAGATCAAGATCTCGGTGGTGGTGAAAGCCGAAAAGGGCGAGGAAGCCACGCGGCTTTTGCACGCGGCGTTTTTGGGATAACTGCGTCAGGCGTTCTGGGCCATGACGTAACAGAAGTAGGCCACGGCCCAGTTCATCAGACCAAAAAACGGATAAACAAAATAGCGGCCGCTGGCCAGGCCGCCCACGATCCAAACGAGCCCCGCGAAAGCAAATACGGCCGCGAGGATTTTGTACATGCGTGGTTTGTTGGCGGGTTCGCTCATGTGCAGTTCATGGTCGGGGCTTGTCCTTCATGCCAATCGTCGAATTTCGCAGGCCGCACGGTCATTAGGAGTAAGGTTATAGTCGGACCGCTTGTTTGTCCAGCAGACTTGAACACAGTGGAACGAATGCGCACCGCAGCCAAAGATGTTTAAGGATGGAACCGTTGAAGGGGCTGGTAAGTTGTGCGGCGGGGGGGCGTGTTCGGCCGGCGATCGTTGCTCCAACTGCCGCGACAATTCATGCATCGTAGCAGCGGACGTGAGTCCGCTCACTCTTTCCTTCTCCAAGAAAGTCAGAGCAGACTTACGTCTGTTGCTACGCGCGCTCGCCCCCTCGGTAACCTGCTCCTTGAAGCGCGAAATCCCCAGCCTGCCTTTGCATTTCATCGCCTTTCTGCCATTGTCCTTTCGTGATTTGCCCCTTGTTGAACCGGACGCTTTGCCGCTGTCTCGGCCGCGCTCCAAGTTGTGCCGACATGGCTGTTCTGCTGGCCATGATCGTGTTCTTCGTGCCGGCCTCAACCCGTGGGGCCGTGCTGTTGGAGGACTCGTTTGCCTACCCGGATGGTCCAATACTTGATGTCAGCAACGGTCGATGGATTCACCACAGTGGCACGACACCCGGACAAGTGGAAGTTTCCCATGGCCGGCTTGTCTTGAGTGGCACAGAAACGGAGGACATCCATGCGCTGTTGGCGGGCGAACCGTTTATGTCGGACAATTCGACGAACGTCTTCTATGTCAGCTTTTCGTTTCGCTTTCGCGCGCTCCCGAGTAATGGCGGTGCTTACTTCGCCCACTTCAAAGACGCGGGCACTTCGAACTTTCGCGCCCGGATTTGGGCCTTTACCAGCGGGGCGTCGGCAGGTGGTTATCGGCTCGGGATTTCCTTCGGGAGTTCCTCTGTCTCCGCGTCCCTGGCGACCGACTTGAGTTTGAATCTTGATTACCGATTGGTTTGCCGCCTGGACAATCAGCACGCCACCGCCCGCTTGTGGTTGAATCCGGCAACCGAATCCGATCCACACGTCACCAGCACCGATGCGGGAGATCCTATCACCCTGGTCGCCTGGGCTTTTCGCCAGGCCAGCGGGGCAGGGGAAGTGTCTATTGATGACTTGCGCGTTGGCACCACGTTTGCGGATGTCTTAACCGACGTACCTCCCGCACCCGAGCCGGCTCCCGCCGTATCCGTGGTGACGTATAATGTTGCGGGCAACGGCACCAGCGATTGGAGCACGAACAGCGCACAGGTCCAGGCGATTGGCCGGCAGTTGCACTACCTCGGTCCGGATGTGATTACCTTCAACGAGATTCCGTACCCCAACACCTGGCAAATGGCGAATTTCGTGACGGCCTATTTGCCGGGATATTATCTGGCCACCAACTCGGGCACGGACGGCTACATCCGCAGCGCCATCGCGAGCCGATTCCCCATCGTGCGTTCGCAAAAATGGCTGGACGGTGCGAGCCTGGTGCCCTTCGGATACACCAACGAGCCGGCGAGATTCACGCGCGACTTGTTTGAAGCCACGGTTAGTGTGCCGGGATTCGACCAACTGTTGCACGTGTTCACCACCCATCTGAAAGCCGGGCAAGATGAGACGGATTTCGCCCGGCGCGCCGCAGAGGCCAGTGCAATTTCCAATTTCCTGGTTACGACGTTCCTACCGGGAAACGCGGCGGATCCGTATGTGTTGACCGGGGATCTGAATGAAGACGTGCTCCGTCCTCCCACGGGAAGTCTCGCCCCGCTCGCCCGCTTGGCCAACGCCGCCACCGGCCTGGAGTTGACGACGCCACGCAGCCCATTCAACAACGATGATCGCACGATTTCCAGCCGCAGTCTGTTTGCGCGATATGATTACATTCTTCCCGGGGGGATGTTGGTATCGAACCTACTCAGCAGTCAGGTCTTCCGCACCGACTTGCTAAATCCGTTGCCGGATGGGTTGCAAATTGATGACAGCCAAACGGCTTCCGATCATTTGCCGGTGTTGATGAAGTTCCGCAATCCATTCGACAATCCCTACGAATTGACCGTCATCACCGTAAGCAATCAATGGATAACCTTAACTTGGGATACCGTCCCCGGCCGGCATTATCGCCTGGAGAGCTCGACCAACCTGGGTGATTGGGTGCCGTGCAGCACTAACTTGACGGCTGCAGGGTCGGGTCTGAGTTGGGGAACCAATGCTAAGCAATAGATTCCTTCCACCTTTGCTCAACTAGTCAGGTATTCTTCAAGCCCTCAAGACATGCGGGGAGTTCGTCGAGGTAGTAGTCCGCTTCCGCTTCCTTCTGCTCGGGCGTCAGCGGGGCGAAATAGATCGCATCAAGCGGGTATTGCGCCGTACACACGTACATCGCCAACTGCTCTTGCTTCCGCCACAAGTCCGAGGGGCTGTCGGAACCCGTACCCGCGTCGACCATGACAGCCCCAATATGCGCCGATGCGTTGTAGCCCGCCTGCTTCATGCAGTCCACCAAGGCCTGAACCTGATCGAATGGAGACGTCTCCCGGACCACCGCCACCTCGGGAGGGTCGGTGATACCGAAGGCCGCAGCTGCGTCACTCAACGCCTTGGCGCGGAGTTCCGCGGCAGTCGACGCATCGATCGTCGGCGCCGCTGGCACCTTGGTTCCGCCACCCGAACACGCCGACAGGACCGCGACGGCGCTGAGGGCCACGAGCAACCGGGCCGCGTTCCTTCTCGCCCATGACAAGTTGACGAGCGGCACAGTCCAGCCGTTCGGGGTTGGTGACGAGTCCACATCTACTCCTTGATCTGGCGATACTGGTCGGCCCGTCCTACGCCATGGGCTGGGACGGCTCGGAATTCTATCCGCGCCGCCCCAGCAGCAAGAGAGCTAGTCGCAGGTGGCGTAGGCGTAATAGATAGTCGAGGCGGAAACGCCCCAATAGGCCGACGTTTCACCGGAATGGGCGTAGAAAATGGTGTAGGCGCCGCCAGGGTAGACAGGGACGTAACTCGATATATGGCCGATGTAGTATGACGCGGGCAGTGAAGCTTTCCCATACAGCGACGCTGCGTACACGTATCCGCACGTGACATGGCCTGACTTCGTGGCGGCGGATGCTGGTGCGCTGACGGCCACCACGAGGCCTAGACTCATGGCGATTGCGGCGAGTCGAACGCGGAACTTCTTCGTTGACATGATCTGAACCTCCTCCTTATTGTTGGCCAGGCGGCAGTGAGCCGTCTTCCGCCGAAGAACTTCGGCACTCGGTCGGGAACCCGATGCCAAGCGGGCCGTCATCGTCGCGAACGCCCCTGAATGATCGCGACAATCCGGCAACAACTCTGCATTTCGAGATGTGCGAGAAGGTCCACGACGTCCGCGATCGCGAACCGGGCCGTGTACGTTCGATCGCCGCAATTCCCGAGAACCCCCTATTTGGGAAAAGTACGCCCATTCGCGTATCGGTGCAAGTTGAGCGGTCCTCGGTCTTCCGGGCAGTTTTCGTGTGGTCGTCGGGGCGTCCGAGGGGCTGGATCGGGGGGGGGGGTCTCGTTGCTTGTTCACCTCCGAACAGCGCCTGGCGTTCGTGGGACGCGACGGCCGATGCGCCTGGTGCAACGTCCCGCCCGCCTGGTGTGAGGTCACCCCACCGCAGACGAAGCGAAGGACGGGGGAGAGGGTTCGCCCGAAGCGACGCTCGGACGAGCACTGGCGCCGGAGAACCGCTTCTGGACATTCGCCCAGTCAACGATGTTGCACCACGCCTTGACGTAGTCGCCCGCGACGTTCTCGTACTGCAGGTAGAACGAGTGCTCCCATAGGTCGAGCATCTGCAGCGGGATGAAGTTGAGCGGGACGTTGCCCTAATGTTCGCAGGGCTGGGCGATCGCGAGGCGCGAGGATCGTCCGCCCCGAGCCCTGGATTGGAGGCGGACGCTCGACGCTCCTGGGAAGCGAGACAGGTCGGCAACCCCACCTGAGTCGCGCCCCTATCGCGTCCAGGCGTCCTTCCGGTGGTGAGAGGCGTCGTCCGCGTAGGCTCGTGCGATGAGCCGCCGCGTCCTCGCCCTGGCCGTCACGCTGCCGCTGGTTCTCGCGGTATGCTCAACCGCCCCACCCGGAACCGATGAGCTGGGCACCGCCGAGGTCGCCATCATCCAGAGGCTCGACTTGATCGAGCACGCCGTTGCCGAGTGGTACGACGCCGAGACCCTGCCCGAGGCCAAGGCGGCGGCGGAGCTGGCGCTCAACCTCGTCGTCGGGCCGGACAATCCGCTCTTCGGGAACGCGGACGGCGACGGCACCGCGCGAGGTCAACGGCAGGACATCGGCTTGCTTCCGGGGCTGGTCTATAACGGCATCGCGCAGGACGCGGCGGGGAACCCGTGCGTCGAGGCCGACGTGCTCGGCGGTTCGTGGGCCGATCCCGACGCGCGGTGGGCCACGGCGCAGGCCGCCTACGACGCGTGGACGCCCACCAACAACACGATGCCGACGCTGGCGAGCCACCCGCAGCGCATCGTCGGCTGGGCGACGCTCACGCTCGCCTTGGACGACGTTGGCCCGGCTCGCTCGACGCCGCCCACGAGTACGCGGGGCACGCCCAGCTCCACGTGGACGTGAGCCGAGCCGCGGTCGAAGACTGCGGGCGGTAGCGAAGTCCCACCACCGCGGCGCCGCGCGGCACTAGCGTGGTGCCATGAACCAACGCGACAAGGCGCTCGCCCTACGCGCCCTGCACGAGGCGCCCGAGATCCTCGTGCTCGTCAACGCGTGGGACGTCGCGTCCGCCCGAGTCGTCGCCGCGCTGCCCGGGTGCCGCGCCGTCGGCACCACGAGTGCCGCCGTGTCCGACGCCGCGGGCTTCCCCGACGGGGAGGAGATGCCGCTTGACCTGGTGCTCGCGAACCTCGCGCGCATCTGCGAAGCCGTCGAGCTGCCCGTCACCGCCGACCTCGTGACCGGCTACGGGGACGTCGCCGCGACCGTGACGGAGGCGATCCGCGTCGGCGTCGTGGGCGCGAATATAGAAGACGCCATGCGCCCGCTCGACGCGTCGGTCGAGGCCATCGCGGCGGCCGTCGAGGCGGGAGCAGCCGCCGGGGTGCCGTTCGTCGTCAACGCCCGCACCGACGCCTACCTCCTCGACACGGGGCTAAGCGAGGACGAGAAATTCGACCAGGCCGTCGTCCGCTCGCGCGCGTACCTCGACGCGGGCGCGACGTGCGCGTTCGTCCTCGGGGTGTACGACGCCCCGACCATCCGCCGGCTCGTGGAGGCGATCGGGGTGGGCAAGGTCAACATCTTCGGGGCGAGGGGCGCGCCCCCGCCCTCCGAACTGGAGCGCATGGGCGTGACGCGCGTGTCGTACGGGCCGTACGGGTACCGCGCCGCGATGGCGGAGTTCGGGCGCTACGCCGAGGAGCTACTGGCGACCTAGGCGTGCGGAGGCTAGGGCTACGGCGTCGGCGAAACGGAGACGCTCGGCGAGGGCGAGGGCGATGGCGAGGACGTCGGTTGGAGATCGCCGAAAAGATTCGGCCACGGGAGGTCGTCCGGATACTCGCCAGGGGCATAGCCAGCGAACTCGGCGTCAGTGTCCAAGTGGACGACGTCGAGGCAGTACGTATCGACAAGACCGTGGGTCAAACCCTGGGCGAGGTCGTCGTATCGCGCCATCAGACGGGCGGCTTCATCGGCGTCGGGCACGTCGGCGATGTACGCGAGGATCTCGTCCTTGCGCTCGTCGAAACACTCCTGGGCGTCGGCGATTGCTATCTCTTTCCAGTGATTGAGTTCATAGAACCTGATCCACAGCAAGAAGATCACCACGAGGCCGAAGAAGACGGCCGAGAAAATCACACGAGGCTTCAGCGTGTCCATCTTCCACTCGAACCAGAACCGGTTCCACGCCTCAACCTTGCCCAGGAAGGTGTTCGTATCCCGCTGCTGCCCTCGGACCACGCTGGTGTCCTCTTCCTGTGCTGGTCAAACCGGGCCCACGGCTCGGCCCCTCTACTATGGAGGAACCGCCCGCCCGCCGCACCGGGTAGCGTCATCCGCATGGCGAAGCGCGAAGACGAAGGAATCCTCGAGGGCCAGTGGGACGACCTCAACCGGGCCTTCTACCGGACCGGGAGCGGACCGCACGCGTACATTCGGGCCCGACTCGCGACGCTTCGCAGCATGGTCAACCGGGACGTGCGAACCGTCGAGTCCGTCAACCTCCTTCACCACGCGGCCGAGGCCCTCGTCCGCCAGTTCCTGGCGCATCGCGGCGCACCGGACTGCCCGTGGCTCGAGCTGTCGAGACTCCGGAACTTCTCCGAATCCAAGGCGGCGGTGAGCGAGCTAGGCGACGCGCTCGCCGCGGGCGAGCGACCCGACGACGTGGTCGCCGTGTTCTACGGCGCGCCCGATGGGGACCCGGCCTCGGCCCCGGACGCCGGAGCGGGGCCTGGCCTAGGCGCGCTCCTCCGATACGCGTCCGACGTGCTTCTGGACGAGGCTGGCATGTACAACGCGATCAAGCACGGGATCGCGGCCGTGCCAGGCAAGCGGGCCTTCCCGGACGAGATCGACGGCCGCCCGTTCCCCCGTCAGCGCGGCGGAGGCATGTCGCTGCTCACGCTCCAGCCGCTCGACGCGGACGACGGGCGGCGGTGGACTCGCGTCATCACCTACGTCGACGCCGAGGAGAACATCGCGATGGTGGCGCTCATCGCGGAGCAGCTCGAGAATCTCTGGAACGTGGCGCGCGCCAAGTACCTGGGGGAGCCGCTCGCGAGCCTGCACCCGCTCGCCGAGGAGATGGCGGACCGGGTACGTTCCTCGACCGCCGCCAGTGGCCTGAGAACGGTGCTCGAGGTCGGGTTCTCGCTGCTCTACCGAGACGACGACCGGGGCGCCGCGGACGGCCTACGCAACGAGCTGTGACACTCGCCCTCGGGACACCCCCAGAACGGTCGCGGTGATCTCCAGATGACGCGAGTCGGCGACAGAAATACGCGTTTTCGGAAAGTAGCAGCGGTATGCCCGACTCGCATCTTTTACGGCGTCTTGCGTTCAACATGCGAATTGAGAGTGCTTGCCTTAGCATGGGCGATGGCCCGTGCGGCCACCCGAACCCGAGCACCTAGGAGACACGTATGGCGCCCCGCATCGTCCCGCGAGTATTCGACCTGCACTTGAGCCGCAAGGTCGGTGTTGGTGTGATGGCACTCGCAGTGACGGCGTTGCTCGCTGGTTGCACGGACTCGGGCCTTGCGCCGAGCGACACCGGACCGTCGAGCGCCCCTGAGGGATTGGCCACGTACCGGCTGCCCCTGGACGATTACATCATTTCGCCATTCGAGTGGGACCTCGGCAACTACGCGGAGAACCTGCTCGCTGAGCAGTGCATGAACTCCCACGGATACGAGTGGTCCGTTCCGCGGCGCGACGTCGACTCGCTCGCACCCCCCGCGACTCAGTCCGCGAGTGGGCGCAGGATCTTCAATGTCGATATAGCAAAGACGTACGGGTACCACCAACCCGACTGGCTTCCAGAGAACGTCGTTAAGGCCGAGCAGGCGCTCGGCTCGCAAGTCCTTTCCGCCGAGAAGCAGACCGCCCTGGACTCATGCATCACGGAAGATGCCCGCACCACGTTGCCGCTTCCCCAGAACTACGAGCAGCTCGGCACGTACCTCGCGAACGATGCGCTGGCCCGCGCGCTGGAAAGCGAAGAGGTCGTCAGCGCTATTCAGCAGTGGCGTACGTGCATGGCACCTGCGGGGATCGATGACCTCCCCGAAAGCCCGCTAGGGATGCCCGGTGAATCTCTCGCCGCTGAATGGCGCGTTGGCGAGCCAGATACCGTCGCGTCCGTTGCCGAGATTGAGATGGCGATCGACGACGCTACCTGCCGGGAACAGAGTGGGTTCGATGTCGCGCTCTATACCGCAGAATCGCGCTTCCAAGAGGCGGCGCTTTCCGAGAACGCGGACGCCCTCCTTGCCGA
Organism: uncultured Verrucomicrobiae bacterium; assembly: GCA_963788655.1. Taxonomy (GTDB): domain Bacteria; phylum Verrucomicrobiota; class Verrucomicrobiia; order Limisphaerales; family JAFGQR01; genus JAFGQR01. Next base: position 225,746 of record CAWBHS010000088.1, read on the forward strand.
ACAGCGGGAAGCGCAGAGCTACATTGAGCGCGTTTCCGAAACTCTCGCGTCGTTGGGCGCATAGAAGAAAACGCCTACATACACCTCGATCCCGCACGGGCACTTCGTGTGTGAAACCCAGGGCAGGGTGCCGCATCGGGCTGGGACAGAGCTCCCGAGTCCACGCTAGTTGGGCAAGCGGTCCGTCGGCTGGTTGGCATTGGCGTCCATCCACAGGGCCACGGCGTCGGCGATACGGAGACGCTCGGCGACGGTGGTGGCGTCACGTCGGGGAGTCTCCAAGGTTCGGCCACGGGAAGTCAGCCGGAACCTTTCCCGGGGCAAGGCCAGCCCATTCGGCGTCAACGTGCAACTCGATGGATTTGGTTCAGCAGAACAGGGCCCTCCCCTGGCTAGGGGGGCTATCGGATACGCCCCGACGTGATCCTCAGGATCGCGCCTACTTCGCGGGCAGCGTGCGCGCGAACGCGACGCCGCGGTCCACCCAAGCAACGACGGCCGCCTCGTCGTCGAGCGCCGGGCCCTCCACGAAGAGCCACCCGCGCATCGGGCGTCCCTGCATCACCATCTCCTCGACGCCGGGGCCGAGCAGTGCACCCACGCCCGTGGGGTCGGTACGGACGAGCAGCCCGCCGCGACCGCTCGCGGCCACGGTCATGTTGCCGTCCACCAGGAACGCGAGCCCGCCGAACATTGCCTTCTCCACCACCGAGACGTCGCGGGGGAGGGCGGCGCGGATCTCGTCCGCGAGGGCGTGGTCGTAGGCCATGCGGCCAGTGTTCCAGAAGGGTGCGACGCGGCCCGCGTCAGTGCACGCGCGGGACGATCCGGTACTTCACCTTCGCCGTGTATCGCTCCCAGAGGAGGTGCGATTGCGGAGCCCCCGGTGTAGCGTCGATTTGCGTTCGTGAGTGGATTCCTGCTCGTCAAGTCGATCGCCGATCTGATCAACAATGCCGAAGCAGCGCTCGCGGCTTCCGCAGCTGAGACCACTGCGAACGCGGTGCCGGAGGGGCAAACATGGCCGATTCTCGCGACGTGAGTTCTGCGGGCGCCGCGCGAAGCGAGGCCAAGCGTCGGCGGGCCATGTCCTTGCGGGCACACGCCCCAAGGTGGTTGCGCGTGCTCGCCACATTCGCGTTCGTGCGGGCCGCGGCAATCGTGGCGATCGCGTGGTTCTGGTTGGACTACCGCGACGAGGCCATTGGCGAGGTCTCCGTGATCGCATGGGCGGCGTGCAGTGTCGCCTTCGAGTTGCTCGCGGGTATCACCTTGATGGCTGCCGCTGTCGGTCGCGTGCCATCAGGTGTTTCGCTCGCGCTCGCGATCCTGGCTTTTGGTGCCCTTGCGATCGGCGTGGTCTTGTTCGTAGGCGCCGGGATCTTCGGGAGGGCGCCGGAGTGGGCCCTTACCGTCGGGCTCTTCGACAACCTCGTAAGAGTGGTGCTCATCGTTGGCATGCTGTGGCCGATGATCCTTGCCCGTGCGGAGGCGGTCGACGCCCAACATTACGGGTCGCAAGGCTGATGCCGAGCGGGCTCAGTACACGCGCGGCACGATCTTGTACGGCACCTTCGCGGTGTACTGATCCCACAGCTCCCCGTACTTGGCGTGGCAGACCTAGTCGTCGTCGGCCCGGACGACCCCGGGTTTGAAGACAGCGCCGCGCGGCGTCAACCTGGGCGCGTTCCGCCGGGCGGGGCTAGTTCCATTCCTTCCGGATCAGCTCGTCATAGTCGGGAGGCTCTTGGCCTGGCTGGGCCGAAATCCAACCATCGCCAACTTTCTGATACGCCTTTCGACGATACTTCCGTTTCTTCACGATCGCGGTGATCGCCTCAGACAGTGAGGTGCGGTCAGCCCAAACGTTGCCACATTCGCCGCAACCGAAGAACGTTGCGTCAGCGTCCTCAACTTCACAGACCCAGCCGTAGCATGTCTCCACCGGGCATCGCCAGTTCTGGTCGGAAGTATGGTCCCTCGTCGGCGACTCCACCAGTACAGCGCGAGGGCAGGAGGGGCACTCGATCATTGCCAACTCCATGTCACCCGATAGCACGCGCGCCAGTAGAGCTCTGGCGTCGCTGTCAGGCTCAAACTCGTGCCCGCAATCGCAGCGGAGAAGGTTCTCCATTGCCGCAGTCTATTCGCCGCACGCCCAACTCCACGTGGAGGTGAGCCTGGCCGCGATCGCAGGGTGCTCGACCTAGCCGTAGGCGGTGTGCGGGCTACACCAACCGCCAACGATGGTGAATTCTGCCGCGACCTCCGTGGCGCCCATCGCGAACTGGTGTCCACAGGGCATGGTGGTCGCGTCCCCGTGCACAAAGTGGGGCAATCCCGACAAGCGTGTCAGTGGGTGGTGCTGGAATGGGTGTCATGACGTTCATGACTCACTCGTTGCGCACGGCCGCCGCGGTCGTGTGCGCCCGTGAGGGTGTCGACGTCGCCGGGCTTCCGGCCCCAGAGTTGCTCGAACTGTCGGGGGACGTCGCTCGGTTGCGGCGTGATGCGGATGTGCTGATGGCGCAGGTGGCTGCGGAGATTCGCCGACGGTCGGAGGCGGACGACGCGGGGGCGGGGCTTGCCGCCAGGCAGGGGTTTCGGTCGGCGGGGCAGTTGGTGGCGCAGGTGACGGGTGGGAGTGTGGCGGACGCGCGAAGGCTCATGGGCGCGGGGGAGCTTCTCGCCGACGCCGAATCGGCGGTGGTCGAGCAATCTCCGATGACGGAGTTTCGCTCGGATCTTGCGGGAATGGTGCGGGACGGGCGGGTCGGTGTTGATGCGGCGGCACTGTTCACGGGAGCGATGGCGGGCCTTCCTGATGGGGAACGGACGCGGGACCTGTTCTCGAAGGCGTTGGGGAAGGCTCCGGGGTTGCCGTTGCATCAGATTCGCAAACTAGTGTGGCAGGCTCAGGCGTTCGCGGACCCGAAGGCGTGGGAGGAGCGGGAGGACCGTCAACACGAGGCCCGCGCACTCGCCATTCGGGACGACGCGGACGGCATGGTCACCCTCGAGGCACGCCTTACCCCGCTCGCAGCCGCCTCCGTGCGAGCGGTGTTGGATGCCGGGGTCCGTTGGGCCATGCGGGCACGGCGCGATAACCCGGACTCAGACACCCGTACTGCGTGGCAGATGCGGGCCGACGTTCTCACCGACCTGTGTCGACATGCCCTCGACTGTACGGAGGCCACCAGCGGGGTGAAGACCACGGTCGTGGTCCGCATGACCCGCGCCGACCTCGAATCGGGATCCGGCGCGGGGGAGATCGACGGGATGCCCCAGCCCATCAGCGTAGGTGCGTTGCGTCGCGCCGCGGCGGACGCTGAGGTGATACCCGCGGTTCTTGGCGGCAAGTCAGAGGTGCTCGACTGGGGCCGATCTCGCCGCCTGTTCACTCCGGCTCAGCGCCTGGCGCTCGTGGAACGCGACGGTGGGTGCGCCTGGTGCAACGCACCACCCTCCTGGTGCGAAGCGCACCACATTCGCTGGTGGGAGAGAGACGCCGGGCCTACGGACATGGCGAACGCCGTGCTGATGTGCGCCCGCTGCCACCATCGAGTTCATCGGGACGGCTGGGACATCGAGGTACGGGATCAGGTGGTGAACTTCATCCCGCCGCCGTCCGTGGACCCCGCGCGCGCACCCCGAAAGGGCGGGCGAGAACGCTTCGAGCTCGCGGCGTAGGCCACGGCAACCAACCCGCACCGCGCCTGGTCCACGCCCGGACGTCTTCCGTCCTCGTCGTCGCCCCACTCGCACTCAGTACACGCGCGGCACGATCTTGTACGGCACCTTCGCCGTGTACTCCTCCCACAGCGCGCCGTACTTCGCGTGGCAGACCTTGTCGTCGTCGGCCTGGCGCGTGAGCATCAGCGCGACGTAGTAGGCCGGGTACAGCCACACCATCCAGATTCCCGAAGTAGCCGGCGGCCAGCGCGATCGCCACCGCCTGGATGATCTCGCCCAGGTAGTTGACGTGGCGGCTGACGCCCCAGAAGCCGCTCGCGAGCAGGGTGTGCTCGCCGTCGCTCAGGGTCCGGGGCTCCATGCCGAGGAAGCGCCGCTCGGGCTCGGTCTTGAACGTGTACTTCTGCATGTTTGCGCCGCGCGTGAACACCCAGCCGATCAGGAACAGCGCGCCGAACGAGGCGGTCAGCCACACGGGACGGCCGGGGTTCGGAAGGTGCGCGGTGAACCACAGCGAGACCGTATAGAAGTAGGGGTAGAACGCGAGGCACCCGAACCCCAGCTTGAATCCCACCCGCTCGGCGATGAAGTCGTAGGTCCACAGGTGGACGCGCTCAAACGTCAGGTACTCCGTGCAGAACCACGTCAGCATGGCGCAGCCCAGCAGGAAGCCGTAGTTGATGTTCTCGACCGTCGCCACGTGATACGCCGCGAACGAGAGGACGTTCAGCTGGAGCATGACGGCGCCCACCAGGTAGAACCAGATCTTCGCGTCGATGAACCCGTCCCTCAGCTGCGGATCCTTCGCCCTGCCGAACCACAGGTCGGCGATGAACGAGCGGCCCGTCGGCGGGTAGCGCAGCACCACCCAGAACGAGTACGCCAGCCCGATCACGCACGCGCCGATCAGGCCGAGCCAGCGGGTCTCGTACAGCCAGACGTACGGAACGACGTCGAAGTATCCGAGCAGGAACCAGATGACGACGCTCGCGCCCAGCACGAAGCGCCCGTTGGTGCGGTACTTCATCACCTCGCCCGTCGCCTCGTTCGTCACGTACCCCGGCGTCCGCCTTGCCGGGATCACGACGTGCAGCGCGGTGACGCCGAGGTACGCGATGAGCGGCGTGACCAAGCCCAGGAACAGCCTCATGACAAACCTCCGGTGTTCTTCGCCATCATGCCGATCGCGGCCTTCCTGCTCAACAGGCGCGTCAAGACAAAGCGGCCGACCTTGTTGGTGGCTCCGGGGACGACGACGGGGCCGCGCCCCAGCGCCTTGAGCGCGGTCTCGGCGACGACGCTGGCTGGCAGGGTTCCGGGTGCGGGCTTGGTTTTCTCGGCGGCCTGGTAGCCGGGGGTCAGGATGGCGCCTGCCGCGCACGCGAGCACGTCCACGCCGCGCGGCCTCAGCTCCTTCCACAGGCCCTCGGCCAGGATCACGTTGAACGACTTGGTGGCGGCGTAGGTGGCGAGCTTCGGGCTGCCCTGACCTCCCGCGAGCGAGGACATCAGGATGACGCCGCCGCGCCCGCGCTCGATCATCGGCGCGGTGAGCAGCTTGGTGAGCAGGAGGGGCGCGCGGACGTTGACGGCCGCGGCGAGCGCCAGGTCCTCCTCGGTCGCGTCCTCGAACAGGCCGATGGGTGCGTACGCGGCGTCGTAGACCAGCAGGCCGATGTCCACCGTAAGGGCGTCCACGCGCTTCTTCACCGCGTCCCAGTCCGCCATGTCCGCCGCGATGGCGACGACGTCGACTCCATGCGCCTCGGCCAGCCGGGCCGCCGTGGCCCGGAGCCGCTCCTCGTTCCTGGCGATCAGGACCAGGTTGACGCCCCGGCTCGCGATCGCCTCGGCGAAGGCGGCGCCAAGCCCGACGGAGCCGCCCGCGACCAGCGCGTACGGACCGTACTTCTCCTTGAACGGCGCGGACGTCATGGCACCGACCCTACCGGCGCGGCACGAGGGTCCCGCGGACGCGGACGCGAAAGACGTCCGTGCGCCACGATTGGTCAACACGTTGACCAATCGTGGCGAACACGGTCCTGTCCCGCGTCGCGTCGGGAGCATGATGGAAACCATGCGCATCGTGTCGATCGGAGACAGTTTCACCGAGGGGTTAGTCGATAAGCGGCCAGACGGCACGCTACGAGGCTGGGCGGACCGCGTCGCCATGGGACTCGCGGCAGCGCACCCCGACGAGGAGGTCTGGTACGCCAACCTCGCCGTCCGCGGGCGGCTCATCCAGCGCATCGCGACCGAGCAGCTCGACGCCGCGCTCGCCCTCGACCCGCCGCCCACCCACCTGACCTTCAACGGCGGCGGCAACGACATGCTGCGCCCCGGCTACTCCGACGATCGCATGCGCGACCTGATCACGCGCGTGCTCGACTCCTGCGCGGCCGCCGGCGTGCACGTCGTCATGCTGAGCGGCCCCGACCCCTCCGACCGCCTTCCCAACGGTCGGCGCATGCGGGAGCTGGGCACCCGCCTCACCGAGATCGTGGAACGCCTGCTCGACGGACGCGAAGGCGTCACCTTCGTCGACAACTTCCGCGACCCCGAATCCCGCAGGGCGCCGTACTGGTCCCCTGACCGACTGCACCTGAACGCGGCAGGGCACCAACGCGTCGCCAGCCGCGTGCTCACCGCGCTCGGGGTGCCCACCCCCGCGCCCGTCGTGCAACGGCCGACGACGCCCCCCGCGTCGGACGGCTACGCAGGGCTCTTGGCGAGGTCCGCTACTGGATGGTCTACGTGGTGCCGTGGCTGGCTCGCAGGCTCCTAGGCTCGTCGTCTGGCGACCGACGAGAGCCGAAGTTCCCCGCCTGGGTGCGGGTGCCCGACGCGACTAGGACGGACTGAACGTGTGCGACCAGACGAGCGTTCCGTCGGGATTCTCGTACGTGTAGCGCACCTTCGGGTCGGAGATGACGCCTGCCTTGCGCATCGCGGGGAACACATCGGTGTCGCACGACTTCTGAAGGACATCGAGGTACTTCTCGAACTCGGGGGCGGCCAATTCTGGGTCGAGGTTGTGCGCGTAGACGTAGACGTACTCGAGCGTGAGCGGCGGCACGCTCTCGACGCGGATGTCGATGTACTCGCCCTCGAACGAGGCGATGGAGGCAGGAATCCTGGGCTGGTAGGAGGCCACCAGCTTGTCGAGGGCCGCCTGCTCACGCGACGGCGCCGCTTCCGACGTGGTCGTCGTGGTCGTCGTGGTCGTCGTCTCGGTGGGGGTGACGGTCTCCGTGGACGACCCGTGCTCCCTGGTCTCCCTCGTCGCTGAACTGGACGCGGGCGTCGAGCACGCAGCCAGCATCGTCGCGAGGACGACCGTCGTGAGAATGATGGCGGAGCGCGAGCGTGTCCTGGTCATGCGTACCTCTTTCATGGATTCCGGAGACGACAGCCTAGCGCCACGCGCAGTGCCTCGTGGGCATGACTAGCACGCGAGCGGTGTTCACCTAGGGGGATCTCGAAAGGAGACGCGAGCCATGGGCTTCGCCGACGAACACGATGCAACCGCCCACCCGCTGCGTGACTACGCCTTCGCCGGTGACGGCGAACGCGGCATGATCATTGACCCCGACGGCGCGATCGTCTGGATGTCCGTTCCCCGCTGGGACTCCGAGGCCGTCTTCTCCGGCCTTCTGGGCGGGGCGGGTCACTTTTCCGTCACCCCGCAGGCCGCGCACCGGATCTCGGGCGGGTACTACGACGAGGGCACGCTCATCTGGCGGCACGTGTGGACCACGTCCCAGGGGGCCGTCGAGTGCGACGACGCCCTGGCGTACCCCGGCGACGACCACAGGGCCGTCGTGCTGCGCCACATCGCGTCCCGCGAGCACGCGCACGATGTCGACGTCGCCGTATCGCCCCGCGCGGGCTTCGGCTTCGCCGGCGTCACGCCTGCCACCCTGAGCGACGGCGTGTGGAGTTGGACCACGGGGGACGTCCACGTGCGGGTGGCCGGCCTCGCCGACGCCACCTTCAGTCCCGAGGACGGCCTGGTGGGTTCGCTGCACCTCGAGGCGGGCGAGGAGCACGACGTCGTGGCCGAGTTCTCCGTGCGGCGGACGAGGACGAGCCTCTGGACGCCGACGCCCTGTGGGCGAGCACGCGCGAGGCGTGGAGGCGCGCCGTCCCCGAGATTCACGGCACGGCGTCCGACGTAGACGTCGCCCAGTTCTACGCGGTCGCCACCGGGCTGACGAGCAGGCACGGCGGCATGGTCGCGGCGGCTACGACGAGCCTTCCGGAGCGACTCGAGGCTCACGCCAACTACGACTACCGCTACGCGTGGATCCGCGACCAATGCTTCGCGGGCCACGCCGACGCGGAACTCGGCGGGGACCGCACGGGAGGCTACCCGCTGCTCGACGGGGCCGTCGGCTTCATCGGAGCGCGACTCGTCGCGGACGGCGCCAACCTGCGCCCCGCCTACACCGTCGCGGGCGAGCCCGTGCCGTCCGAGCGTCCGCTGCCCCTCCCCGGATACCCCAGCGCACCGCCGATCGCGGGCAACCACGTGAACGAGCAGTTCCAGCTCGACATCTTCGGCGAGGCGCTGTCGCTGTTCGCCTCCGCGGCGCGGCTCGGCAGGCTCGACGAGTTCGGATGGGAGGCGGCCGGCATCGCAGCCGACGCGATCGCGAAGCGTTGGGACGAGCCCGACGCCGGGATTTGGGAGATCGAGAACCGCTGGTGGACGCACTCCCGCCTCGCGTGCGTGGGCGGGCTGCGCGCGCTGAGCGACGTCGCGCCTAAGGGCGCTTGGCGACGACGTGGCGCGCGCTCGCGGACACCATCGAGGAGCGGCTCCTGGCGACGTGCGTGACGGCCGACGGCCGCTGGAAGAGGGCCCAGGACGACGACGCCGTCGATGCCGCCTTGGTGATCCCCGCCTTCCGCGGCGGACTCGATCCGCACGATCCCGTGAACGTCGCCACCGTCGACGCGGTGTTGCGCGACCTGGAGCGCGACGGCCACATCTATCGCTTCAAGCACGGGGACCAGGACCTGCGCTCGCCGAGGGTGCGTTCCTCCTGTGCGAGGCGTCGATGTCGCTCGCGCTGCTGCGGCTCGGCAGGCGCGAGGAGGCCGTGCGCTGGTTCGAACGCGTCCGCGGGTGCGTCGGCCCGTCGGGGCTGTTCTCTGAGGAATGGAACCCTCAGGAACGCCAGATGCGCGGCAATCTCCCTCAGGCATTCCTTCACGCGCTCGTCGCGCAGGCCGCGATCGAACTCTCAGCAGGCGACGGAGGCGATCAGCCCTAAGGCCTCCTCGAGCCGCTCGCACCTGTCCGCCTTCAGCGTCAATCGGATGTCGCGATCGATACCGGCTAGGCGTCGCGCGACCCGCGCCACTTCGCGAGCGCCCCGTTCGGTGAGCACGATGGTGGTGCATCGTCCGTCCAGTTCGTGACGCGTACGCATGACGAGTCCTGAGTACTCCATGCGGTCGACCAGGCCGGTCACGGCTTGCTTGGTCACGCCCAGGGATTCGGCGAGCGAGCTGACCGGGAGGCCGTAGGGGGCTCGCGCCACGTGCGCGGCGAGCCCGGCCTGAACGGCGGTCATACGCGCGTCGTTCGCCCAGACGTCGCACGCGTAGGCGACCTTGCGCGCGGTCCCGAGCAGAGCGTCGATCAACGGCGCCGGACCGCCCCGTGGAACGAGCGGAAGCTCCAGGGTGGACGCCCACGGGTCGTACCTAGTCCACTCGTCGATCATGGTCAACATGTTGACGAGTCGCGGCAGGGGGCGTCCGACGACCTCCTCGGTTGTGGAGGACGATGCCCGCGCGGGCGCCTGGGGACGACGCTGGGGCAGGGGAACGGGGCTGATGCCCGGTCCCGGGCAGGGAGTCGATCGACGGCGCCGCGCCAACGTCCGGATGACCGGCAGGTCCCGGAAACACCTCCCCTCCTCGCAATGGTCAACATGTTGACGAATTGGAGTGGGGAGGGTCTGTTGGCGCGCCGGGTGGGGCGCGCCGAGTGGGGCGCGCCGAGTGGGGCGCGCCGGGTGGGGAAAGCATCGCCCGGAACGCGCCCTATTCTCGGATGGTGGTCAATCCCGATCCGCCGCCAGCGATCCCCGGCAAGAAGCGTCGTCTCGTCGACGTCGCGCCGCTAAGGGCCAGCCCCGCGTTCGCGCGGTTGTGGTTCGGCGGGGCCATCTCGGGCATCGGCGCGCAGATGACGATCGTCGCCGTCGGGCTCCAGATCTACGCGATGACCTCCTCCACATTCGCCGTCGGCCTGGTGGGCGGCATCGCGCTCGTTCCGATGATCGTCGCGGGTCTCTGGGGCGGGATGATCGCCGACGTCTTCGACCGCCGCCGCGTCCTTATCGCGTCGTCGCTCGTCAGCTGGTTCTCCACGCTCGGGCTCGTCGCACTATCCGCATGGGACGCCGTCCTTGCCCCCGATGCCCGAGCGCCCCTCTGGCCCTTCTACGTCGTCACCACCCTCAGCGCCGTCGCCGCCACCGTCTCGGGCGCGACGCGCTCCGCCCTCGTCGGCCGCATCCTGCCCCTCGACATGATCTCCCGCGCCCGAGCGCTCGACGGGATCTCGTTCGGGCTGATGCTCACCGTCGGCCCCGCGCTCGCGGGAGTGCTCGCCGCGACCGTCGGGCTGCCGTGGACGTTCGCCGCCGACGCCGTCTTGTTCACCGCCGGGTTCCTTGGCGTGTGGATGCTGCCCGCGCTGCCGCGTCTGGGCGAACCCGTCGTCGCGGGGTGGGCGGTGCTGCGCGAGGGGCTCGCGTTCCTTCGCCGCGCGCCAAACATCCGCATGAGCTTCATCGTCGACATCGTCGCCATGACCTTCGGGCGCCCCTACGTTCTGTTCCCCGCGATCGGCGCGCTCGTGGTGGGCGGCGGGGCGCTGACGGTCGGCGCGCTGACGGCCGCGGGCGCCGTCGGGACCATCCTCACCAGCGTGTTCTCCGGGCCCGTGGCGCGGGTCAACCGGCAGGGCGTCGCGATCGGGCGGGCGATCACCGCGTTCGGGCTATTCGCGCTGGCCTTCGGCGCGATCACGCTCGTGATCAGCCGAGGCGACCACGTAGCCGCGCCCGGTTGGGAAGGGGTCCACTGGGCGTCGCTCATCGCGCTCGGCATCGCGATGGCGGGCATGGGCGCCTCCGACGAGGTGAGCGCCATCTTCCGCTCCGTCATTCTGATCCAGGCCGTGCCCGACCAGATGCGCGGACGCATCCAGGGCGTGTTCATCGTCGTGGTCACGGGAGGTCCCCGCGTCGGCGACATGTACGCGGGCGTCTTCGCCACGGCCGTCGCGCTGTGGTGCCCGCCCCTGTTCGGCGGTCTCGTGATCGCCCTCGCGATCGCCGTGCTCACGCGGCTCCGGTTCGGGGCGCGCGCGGGCGGGGGTCGAGGCACGAGCTTCCGCGACTACGACGCCCGCACGCCGACGCCGTAGGCCGCCGACGCCCTAGGTCCCCGTCGCGCGAGAACCGCTAGATTCTCCGTGTGGCCACCGTCCCCGAGTCCAGCGCCGAGTCCGACCCCGAGTCCGACCCCGAGTGGGACAGGCGTTTCGACGAGGAGGAGCGGATTGGCGCGGCTGAGGACGCCGCGCAGCGACGCGAGGCGTCGGCGGTACTGAGCGTTGCGCCGGACCTGAGCGTCTACAGGAACCCAGGGCGCTACCCTGCTGCTCGGCCGTCGCGACGGCGACGCGATCGCGTGGGCGAGCATCCGGCGCGTCGTGGCGATTCTCGGAGTGACGGGGATCGGTCTCGAGGTCGCCATCCTGACCGTGCCCCGCTGGCTGTCGAACGACTCCTCCATGCTTGAGGTCGTCGGCTTCCTCGGCATCGTGTTCGGCGCGGTCGCCTGGATCGTCAGGTTTGGCGGTGGCCGCGGGACGAGCCCTCATCGCCGCCCGAGTCGGCTCTCCGGTCTACCTCAGCGTGAGCGCACGGCGCGTCCGCCTGGTGCGCTGGGGCTGGCCGTTCTTGAGGGCGTCAATTCCCCTCAAGGCGGGCGTCACGATCTACGCCACACAACGTGCGCGCGCGGCGTCGAAGGCCGAGGCGGGTGCCCTGAACCGGTGGAAACTCGAGTCCAAGCTTGCCTGGCTCGACTCGTACCCCGACGGGAAGGGTCTGAGTTTCTGCACCTACTACCGCGTGAGCGCCGTCGCCATCGCGGAGCTGCGGGCTGCGCTCGAGGCGCACGGCGTCGAGCTGAAGTACCGTTCGAGTACTCCCCGCTAGGAGGGTCGCCCATGATCGATGCGAGCGTCGTCGTCCCGGGAGGACGGGTCGCGGCGTACACGAGCGCCGTCTCGCCGGGGCGGCAACTCTTCGGCGCCTTCATGACCGTCCTCCTCATCGTGGGGATCATCATGGGGGTGCGCGCGCTCGCGAAGCCCGCATGGAAGAAGCGCCGCGCGCAGCTCGCGGCGTACGCGGCGCAGCGCGGCTGGACGTACCGGCCCGACGCGCGCCCGTGGGCGTCCACCTTCTCGCCCCGACCGTTCAACGCCGGCGTGAACCGCAAGGCGCGCGACCTGCTGTCCGGGACCATGGGGACGTACCCCTGGGTCTCGTTCGAATACGTCTACATCGACAAGAACATCGGTTACGACCCCGGCGGTAACGGCGAGGTGGCACGCACGTACTTCTTCTCGGTGGTCGCGTTGAGGCTCGGCTGGACCATCCCGACAACAGAGTTCATCCCCGAGGGCATCACCCAGAAGGCGGCCAAGGTGCTGGGCGGCGACGACCTTGACGTCGAGTCGGACGCCTTCAACCGCATGTGGCGCGTCCAAACGGACGACGAGCGCGCGGCCCACGCGCTGCTCACCCCGACCATGATCGAACGGCTCATGCAGGCGGACTTCGTGGGGGAGCCGTTCTTCTTGGAGAAGGGGTACCTGGTGCACTTCGCCGAGGGTCCACGCTCCGAGTACGAGGTGGACTCCATGCTCAGCCTCTGCTCGAACTTCCTCGACCTGATTCCCGCGTTCGTGCGGGAGGACTACGCGGGCTGAGTCGGCGCCGTCTCGGCCCGCGTATGCTCGACCCTCGTGGCGTACCCCGGAGGTTGGCGGCGAAGCAAGCGCGTGACGCTCGCGCGCGGGCTCGTCTCGTACGTACCTCTCGCCGCGGCCGCGGCGATACTCGTCGCCACCGCCCCCGCCGACGTCTCCTTGTCCTTCTGGGCGATCTTCGGCCTCCTGAGCATCGTCCCGACGCTGTGGTACCTGGGCGGCGGGGCCCTCGCCGATCACTTCATCAGCCGCTTCGGTGCGCTCGCGACGCTCCTCGCGCACGCCGTCGGTAACGTCATCTCGTTCGTCCTGGTGCTCATCGGCTTATACGTCGGCGCCATCATCGGCGACCAGGGCCTCGGTGGACCCTTCGCGTTTCTGTGGGTGCTCGTCGTCCCGGTCTTCACGGTCGTCGCGTTCGTGCTCGCCTGGCTCGTCCCCGGGTCATTCCCTCGCGGTCGCGGGCTCGCGCTCGACGGCACGAGGCTCGCGTGGCGCTGGCTGCGTTCCGTGATGCGTCACATCACCGCCTCGGCGCGCTCCGTCCGGCACTAGCGCGCACCGCTAGGGTGAGCGCATGGAACCCCGCCCCATCCTCGTCAGACCGTCGAATCTTCCCGCCCTCCCCGGATACGAGAAGTACGTTCGTAGCCTGAGAAACTCGACGATCCTGATGGTCGTCTACCCGATCGTCATCTTGGCCATCGCCCTGGCCCGGGGATTCGAACTCGTCGCCACAATCGTGGTTGTCGCCGCGTTCGCGGCGGTTGACGCGATCCTCGCCCGAAGCTTCCTGAAGGAACGCGCGAGGGTGACGGCGACCATGAGTGGCGAGATGCCGCTCGTCACCGCTCACGAAGTCGAGGGTGGTTTCGAGCTGCGATCCAGTCGCTCCAGCCAGACGCGAGGCGGGCTGCCGGTTCGGCCCGGCGACGCCCTAGACATCGTGGTCGAAGAAGCCCACGATCCCCGGGGACGCAGGCGGCGGCCCGGGTACGTTCAGTGGGTATTTCTCAACGGCGACGAGAGGCCGCTACCCGTGGCGTCGTGGTTTGACCCCGACGATTCGCTCCTTCGCGACGTCGAGCGCCGCATCAAGGCCCTGGGGGCAACGGCGGAGACGACCCACGTCCCCTTCGGCGAGAAGCCCGCAGCCTAATTTCCCGTAATGCCCGGAACGGCCCATCCGCGGCGAGATTCCGACGAGACGCCGCGCAAGCAAACTGATATGTTCGCTCCAGCGGGGCGCACCCCGTAACAGATACCGGAGGCCGTGCGACGGCACTCCACCAGACCAGACGGGATGCGGACGATGGGGTTCATTTCGATTGCGATCGGCGGAGCGATTGACTCGCTCCGGTCGAGTTTCGGCGACCAGTTGCTTGACTTCCTTGTCCCGCCCAGCGGAATCTCGGACACGGCCGTGGTGTTCCCCGCCATTACGCAGCGCACCAACGCCGGGCGCGGCCAGAACACCCGCGCATCCGAGAACATCATCACGAACGGCTCCGTCGTCGTGGTGCCCGAGGGCTACGGCCTCCTGACCTTCCAGGACGGCGCCGTCACGGCCGTCATCGGCGAGCCCGGCGCGTACAAGCTGGGACAGCGAGGACCAGAACTCCAAGTCGGTCTTCTCCGGCGGCGGCATCTTCAGCTCGACGTTCAAGACCTCGTGGGAGCGCTTCAAGTTCGGCGGCCAGCCCGGGCACGCAGCAGCTCGCGTTCTACGTGAACCTCAAGGAGATCCCGAACAACAAGTTCGGCACCCAGAGCGCGATCTACTGGGACGACTCCTACATCAACGCCCAGGCGGGCGCCCTGACGCGCGGAACCTACGTGCTCAAGGTGGTCGACCCGATCCTGTTCGTCAAGACCCTCGTCCCCGCGACGTACATCTCCGCGAACGCGCCTCAGTTCGACATCACCGAGACGACCAACCCCGTCTCGGAGCAGCTCTTCAACGAGGTGGTCGGCTCGCTCGCAGGCGCCTTCTCGCGCTACGTCAACGACTCCGACAAGGAGCACCGGATCACCAAGATCCAGGGCGACTCCGTCGGCTTCGCCCAGTCGCTCTCGAGCGAGGTGGAGAAGAACTACCAGTGGACCTCGGGCCGCGGCCTCACCATCACCCAGGCCACGATCATCGCGATCGAATACGACGAGGACACCGAGGCGCTCCTGTCCGACGTCAGGAAGGCCGACGCGCTGAGCGGCGGCCGCGCGGACACGTTCCTCAAGCAGTCGGTGGCGCGCGGCGTCGAGGCTGCGGGAGAAAGCGGCGGAGGGGGCACCGGCCTCGCCATGATGGGCATGGGCATGGGCGCCATCGGCAGTCTCAGTCCCGCCGACGCCCGGCGGGAGGCGCGGGTTCCACGGCTCCTGCCGACCCGGCCGAGCAGCTCGCCCAGTACAAGAAGATGCTCGACGACGGCCTCATCACCCAGGACGACTACGACGGCCTCAAGAAGAAGATCCTCGGGCTCTAGGTAACGGGCATGACCGCCGACAACGCCGCTGAGGGCGCCGCGACGCCGGAGCCACCCCCGGCAGAGACGCAAGCCGCGACCTTGCCGCTGCAACCAGACGAACCCGACGTCAAGGTCCTCGCGACCCCCGAGGGTGCTGGCGACGGCGTCGTCCGTTGCCCGAAGTGCGGCGCGAGCGAGACTCAGCTCGCCAAGAACGGCATGTTCGTGTGCTGCGTTCTGCCGTCACGAGTGGTCGGAGAAGACGCTCGACGAGGCGATGGGGCTGAGCGACGGCATCGCGGAACTCACGGGCACCACGATCTCGACCGCGGCGGCCGACATCTCCGACGACGGCGCGCTCGTCACGCTCAAGTGCTCGGGGTGCGGCGCGGAGGTGGTGATCGACACCGATCACAACCTTCAGGCGCGGTGTCACTGGTGCAAGCACGACCTGTCGCTGAACAACAAGATCCCCAACGGCGCGGTCCCCGACGGGATCCTCCCCTTCTACATCACGCGCGAGCAGGCGATGGCGTCCATCGCGGCGTTCGTGCAGGAGCGTAAGTCCTTCGCGCTTCCCGCGTTCAGCGCCGATTTCCGGCTGGAGAACGTCATGGGGGTCTACCTGCCGTACATGACGGTTGACGGCAACGTCTCCGCGCGGCTCGACGGCGTCGGCGAGGTTCTCACGGGCACGCGGCGCGTGAACAAGACCACCGAGTACAAGGCGAACGTCTACTCCGTGGTGCGCACGCTGGACCTCACGGTGGACGACGTCGTCGTGGAAACCGCGTCGGACAAGGTGAACATCAAGTCCGCGATCAGCACCAACAACATCATCAACGCGATCCTGCCGTTCGACGTGAAGAACATCGTGCGGTTCAACGCGAACTTCCTGGGCGACACCGTACACGTCGGAACGCCGCGACATGGACGTCGACGCAGGCCGAGCTCTACGCGTCGAACCACTTCATGACCATCAGCAGGGGGGCCGTCCAGGAATCGATCGCGGGCTATACCCGCGGAGTCCGCTGGGATGCCGAGCAGATCCACGTCAAGGGCAGCCGGTGGACGTCGGTACTCCTGCCCGTGTGGCTCTACGGCTATGTCGAGAACCGCAAGGGCGTTGCCATCTCGCACTACATCGCGGTGAACGGCCGGACCGGCGCGACCATGGGCAGCGTCCCGATCAACCACGGCAAGGCCGCGCTCGTCGCGTGGGGGGTCGCCATCGCCATCTCGGTGGTCACCTGGCCGCTGGGCTTCATGGCATTGTTGGCGTCCTAGCATGGCCGCCGTCACGTACCGCGCGCGCGCGTCGCGCACGTTGAGGAGGTTCTCGTGAGCAGCTCGGGCGACTCCGGCGGCGTTATCGCCGTGCTCTTCGCCGTCGGTCCCGCCACGGGATTCGTCGTCTACCAGAGCATCCAGGCCAAGTACCGCAACGCGAAGGCGCGCTACATGCCGGAGCGCGTCGTGAAGTTCGACGCGACCAACCTTCAGTCCGACGACGCGTACACACGCTCGATCGTCAGCCGCTCGCGGAACGTGACGGGGCGCAACGACAACACGCCGGCCGTACGAGCTAAATACACCAACACCACCAAGGACTGACGCCGCGCGAGCGTGGTGGCGCTGTGCCCGGGTGCCCCAGGCCGCGCCGTCCGTCTCCGTCTCGAAACAATGCCAGCGTTCAGACGTTGTAGTAAGTAGAGACGATTCGGGACGAGTGGCGCGTGGCACGGTGGGTTGCGATCCCCGAGTCCACCGCGACACACCCGAATGAAACACCCGCCGCCAGCGCCGCTGGCAGGAAGGAGCACCCATGAAACGCATCAAACCAACCGTCGCCGTTGTCACAGGAGGCTCGGCGGGACTCGGACGCGCCGTGGTGCGCGAACTGGCCCAGCGGGGGTGGGACGTGGCCGTGATCGCCCGCAACGAGGACGGACTCGCGGGCGCCGTCGCGGATGTCGAGGGGCGCGGGCGGCGGGGATTCTCCGTGACCGCCGACGTCGCGGACGCCGACGCCGTCGACGCCGCCGCCTCCGCGATAGAGAAGGAACTGGGTCCTATCGACCTGTGGGTCAACAACGCCATGACGGGGGTCTTCGGCGAGTTCCTCGACGTCGACCCTCAGGACTTCGTGAGGGCAACCGAGGTGAACTACTTGGGGTTCGTCAACGGGACGCGTGCGGCGCTCCGTCGCATGGTCCCGCGTAACCGCGGCCAGGTGATTCAAGTGGGATCGGCTCTCGCTCACCGCGGCATCCCTCTTCAGTCCGCGTACTGCGGCTCCAAGCACGCCATTAAGGGATTTACGGAGTCGGTGGTGACAGAACTCGCGCACCATTCGAGTAAGGTGCGCGTGTCCGAGGTGGATATGCCCGCCCTGAATACCATCCAGTTCTCCTGGGTCAAGAGCCATCTTCCCGGGCACCCGCAACCGGTGAAGCCCATTTTTCAGCCCGAGGTCGGAGCCCGGGCCGTCGCCGACGTGGCAACGCGCCCGCGGAAGCGCACCTGGGTGGCGGTATCGACCGTCGGGACGATTCTCGGCAATCGCGTCTCGAGCCGCCTACTCGACTGGTACCTCGCGCGCACGGGGTACGGCGGTCAGCAATCCCAGGACATCACGGCGCCAATGTTGGGCGACAACCTCTACCGACCCGTCCCCGGGGACCACGGAGCGCACGGCGTCTTCGATGACGTCGCCCACGGCGTCTCCCCACAGATGTGGGCGCACCATCGGCGTAGGTTCGTCTACGTCGTCGTCGCGGCGACCGCGGCAGCGGCCGCCGTAGCGGCGGGTGGGCGCCAGGTCGGACGCTCGTCCTCGCGGCTTCTCGCCCGGGCCCGGTCCTAGATCTCCGGAACCCCCGCGAGCGACTCGGCGAGCGCGGACTCGCTGAGCGCGTCGTCCGCCAGCTTGCCCGCGAGGAACTGTTCGTAGGCGCCGAGCTCGAGCAGGCCGTGGCCCGAGAGCCCGATGACGATCACCTTCTCCTCGCCCGACTCCTTGGCCTCCAGCGCCTCGCGGCGGGCCTGAGCCAGGGCGTGCGACGACTCGGGGGCAGCGACGATGCCCTGCGTGCGAGCGAACTCGATGCCCGCCTCGAAGCACTCCAGCTGGTGAAGCGCCACGGCGTCGACCAAACCCTCGTGGATGGTGTGAGACAGGAGCGGCGCCATGCCGTGGTACCGGAGCCCGCCCGCGTGAATGGAGGAGGGCACGAAGTCGTGTCCCAGCGTGTACATCTTCATGAGCGGCGTCAGTCCGGCGGTGTCTCCGAAGTCGTAGCGGTACTCGCCGCGCGTGATGGTGGGGCACGACGTCGGCTCGACCGCGAGCAGACGGGTCTTCGTGCCCTTCGTCAGGTTCTCCCGCAGGAACGGGAAGATGAGGCCAGCGAAGTTCGAGCCGCCGCCCACACACCCGACCACGACGTCGGGCGCACCCTCGCCCGCCTTGGCGAGCTGGAGGAGCGCCTCCTGGCCGATGACGGTCTGGTGAAGGAGCACGTGGTTGAGCACGGAGCCCAGCGCGTACTTGGCCTCGGGGTCCTTGGCCGCCACCTCGACGGCCTCGGAGATCGCGATGCCGAGCGAGCCGGGGTGGCCCTCCGCGAACGCGCGACCGGCATCGGTCATCTGCGACGGCGAGCGGAACACCTTGCCGCCGAACACCTCGATGAGGGTGCGGCGCTGCGGCTTGCCGTCGTAGCTGACGCCCACCTGCCACACCTCACACTCGGCGCCGAACAGGGAGCACGCGTACGCGAGGGCGGTTCCCCACTGGCCTGCGCCCGTCTCGGTGGTGATGCGCGTGGTGCCGTTGATGGTGTTGTAGTACACCTGCGGGACCGCGGTGTTGGTCTTGTGGGATCCCGCAGGGGAGACGCCTTCGTACTTGACGTAGATGCGCGCGGGGGTGCCGAGCAACTTCTCCCAGCGCCGCGCGCGGTACAGCGGCGACGGGCGGTACTGGCGATAGACCTCAAGCACCGGCTCGGGGATCGGGATATACCGCTCCTGCGAGACCTCCTGCATGATCAGTTCCATCGGGAACAGGGCCGAGAGGTCCTCCGGGCCGATGGGCCCGTGGGTGCCGGGGTGCAGCGGCGGCGGAGGCGGCGTCGGCAGGTCGGCGACGATGTTGTACCAGCTGGTAATTTCCTCGTCGGGGTTCAACGTGTACATGACCTGGTCGTCGCTCATCGCTGCTCCTTTGCTGCGGTTGTAGCCCCCGGCGGCAACCCGGTGAGCCGTGATCGGAGCGTATCGGGCGCGGATGGCGCGGGCAAGTTGGCGGAGCCCCAGGCGGGCCGGTCTAGCGGGTGGCGACGATGGCCAAGACCGCAAGCGGTAAGACCATGAACGTGGACGCATAGGAGATGGTGAGGCCTAGACAGTTCTTCGCGTCGGAGCGGGCGACGACGGACTGCGTGGTTCCGTTTGCCGCGATGAGTCGGTCGCCCGCCGTATCGCGCGCCTGACGCGGATCGCTAACCCCAGTTGCGCGACGCTGGTCGGCGTGGTGTCGGGTAGATGTCCCCAGGTCGCGTCTCGGCGCCCCAGTCCACGAATTCGGGTATTTGGGATATTCGTGTCAGACCCTCCTGTTTGACTGGTGTCATGACGTTCAGCACCGGTTTGTTCAACACCCAGGCGTTGCGCCAGGCCGCCGCGGCCGTGTGCGCGCGTGAGGGTGTGGACGTGGCCGGGCTCCCAGCTTCCGCACTGCTGGAGCTGTCGAGTCAGGTGGCTCAGGTGCGCCGGGATGCGGATGTGTTGATGGCCGAGGTTGCTGCCGAGATTCACCGACGCTCCGAGTCGGACGACGCTGGGGCCGGGCTTGCGGCTAGGCAGGGCTTTCGCTCCGCTGGGGAGCTGGTGGCGCGCACGACGGGTGGGAGCGTCGCGGAGGCACGCAGGCTTGTCGTGGCGGGTGGATTGTTGGCGGAGGCGCCCGTTTCCGCCGAGGGTGCCGCGGGCACGCCGGGAGCGACCCCGCTTGCCGAGTTTCGACGCGACCTTGCCTCAGCGGTCCGCGCGGGGCGCGTGAGTGTGGAGGTCGCGGCGCTGATGTCGGACGCGCTCACCGGGCTTCCCGATGTTGAGCGAACCCGTGACCTGTTTGCGAGGGCGTTGGCGAAAGCGCCCGGGCTCCCGCTGCACCAGGTCCGCAAACTCGCATGGCAGGCGCAAGCGTTCGCGGACCCGGGGTTATGGGCGGAACGCGAGGAACGTCAACACGAAGCCCGCACCGCGACCCTGCGCGATGACGCGGACGGCATGGTCACCCTCACGGCCCGGCTCACCCCACTGGCCGCTGCCCCGGTGCGGGCCGTGTTGGATGCGGGCGTGCGGTTCGCCATGCAGCAACGCCGCGACGACCCGGAGTCGGACACACGAACCGCGTGGCAGATGCGTGCCGACATCCTCAGCGACCTGTGCCGCCACGCTTTGGACTGCACGCAGGCCACGAGCGGTGTGAAAACCACGGTTGTCGTGCGCATGACCCGGGCAGAGCTGGAATCCGGGGCGGGCATGTGCGAGATCGACGGTACGGCTCAACCCGTGAGCGCGGGAGCATTACGCCAAGCCGCCGCGGACGCGGAAATTGTGCCCGCCGTGCTCGGTGGTGGGTCAGAAGTGCTCGACTGGGGCCGATCGAGACGCCTGTTTACCCCCGCGCAACGCCTCGCATTAGTGGAACGCGACGGCGGATGCGCGTGGTGCAACGCCCCACCGTCCTGGTGCGAAGCCCACCACATTCGCTGGTGGGACCGAGATGCCGGCCCCACCGACCTGAACAACGGGGTACTCCTGTGCACGCGATGTCACCATCGGTTGCATCGCGACGGCTGGGACATCAAAGTGGGGGACGGCGCGGCGCGCGACGGGGTGGCACACGGTCAGGTGGTGCACTTCATCCCGCCACGCTCGATCGACCCCACCCGCACACCCCGGCTCGGCGGACGCCAACGCTACGACCTCGCCGCCTAGACGCCGGCCGAAACACCCGTTGCCTAGGCCTTCGTCGCGACGTACACCGTGTTGGTGGATTCGCCGCCCTGAATCGGGTTGGGGAAACTGACCACCTCGGCGGCGACGTCGACGAAAACCTCCGCGAGCACGTCGAGGTACGCCTGTTCGGGAGGATCGTTCGACCACAGCGCGTAGACGCCACCCTCGGCGAGGTGCGCGGCGAGACGGCGCGTTCCCTCCACCCCATAGAAACCCGCGCTGCCGTCGGCGAGAAGATGCTGGGGCGAGTGGTCGATGTCGAGCACCACGGCGTCGAACGGGCGGTTGGGCTGCTGGGGATCGAATCCCGCGCCGTCGGACATCGCGAAGAAGTCGCCCTGCACCAGGCGGCATCGCTCGTCCGACGTGAGGGTCGGACCCACGGGGACGAGCCCCTGGCGGTGCCAGCTGATGACCGGAGCGAGAAGCTCCACCACCACGAGCTCGCGCACGCGCGCGTCGGCGAGCACTCGCATCGCCGTGTACCCGAGGCCGAGCCCCCCGACGGCGATATCGAGATCCGTTCCGGGCAGGCGTTCAAGCGCTATCCGGGCGAGCTCGATCTCCGCCGCAGTGAAGGCGCTAGACATCAAGAACTCGTCGCCGAGCTTAACCTCGTACAGGTCGTGACCGGTCGCGGGGTCCTTGCGCCGACGCAGACTCACCTCGCCGATGGGGGTGCGGCTGAAGTCGAGTTCCTCGAACTTGGCGCTCATTCGACCCCCTGGCGCGTGGACTGACGCGCTGGGCCCACCCTAGTACGGGCGCGCATTCGACCGTCCCGCGAGTCCGCACAACCTTCTGCCTGCCGATTCCGTTCATCTAGTGGGACGATCAGGTGGGCGCCAGAAGGGGGTCTCGCGATGGCAGCGTGGCGAAGTCTCCTTGAAGACCTCGTCCGCGAGCGCAGGCCGGCCCTGATCGGGTATGCCACGCTCCTTGCGGGCGACCGCAGCCAAGCGGAGGACCTCGTCCACGATGCGATCGTCCGGACCTTTGCGCGACCGCGTTCGTTTCCGAGCCTCAACGCCGCGGACGCCTACGTTCGCCGCGCGATTGCGAATGCCTTCATCGACCGGATGCGCTCGCGACGGAGCTGGCTACGCGCGGCGCGTCGGGTCGTCGCGGACGAGGTCGCGCCTGACGACGACGCCGCAGGCAGGCTCGACGTTCGCGCGGCGTTAGGCGGGCTCCCCGCGCGCCAACGCACGTGCGTCGTCATGCGGTTCTACGACGATCTACGGGTCACCGACATCGCCGCCGCCCTCGGGGTGAGCGAGGGTGCCGTGAAGCGGTACCTCAGCGACGGCATTCATCATCTCAACGCCACGCTCGGTACGAACGCGGACCCCGACGACGCTGGACCGACGGCTCTCGACGTCACGGTGACGGCGACGAGGACGAGGAGCAAACGATGAACGACGACCTGAGGTCGATACTCCGTGACGCCGTCGATCGGGAGGCGTCTATAGCCGCCACGGAATTCCCCTACTCGGAGGCGGTGGTCGACGGTCTCGCGATCCACGTGCGCCGCCGCAAGGTTGCGCGCGGCGCTCTACTGGCCGTCGCGATTCTTCCGATCCTGGGCGCCGCGGTGTTCGCCGTCGACTACGGGTGGCGGACGGCGCTCCTTCAACCCGGCGCTGGGACAACGGTCAGCACGTCGCAGACGCTCGAACCCTCGGCCTCGCCTACCGAGACCCCCATGCGAAGCCCGTCGCCGACCGCGTCCGTCTCGGCATCACCTTCCGCTCCGGCCACGACGACGACGACGGCGGCGACGACAACGACAACAACAACGACCACAACGACCACGACGACGACGGCCTCGCCGACTACGCCCCCCGTCGCCGTCTCGAGCCTCAAGGCCTCGCCGGGCGGCGGCTCGGGGGAGATCGTGCTCCGGTGGGGCGTCTCGCCGGGCGCGACGGGATACCACGTGTATCGCGCCTCCGCGCCGGGAGATCCCATGAAGCTCGCGGTCACCTACACGGTCGCGACGGCAAAGACGACGGTCAACTGGCCGGGAACGTATGAGTCCTTTCAGGTCTGGATGCCCGCGGCGGATGAGGTCGAGTACGTCGAAGCGGTAGACGGCCTCCCGGGATACTTCGTCGTCGCGGCGTTCAACGACGCGGGCGAGGGGCCGCGCCAGGGGACGGTATGCGCCGTACCCCTCGGCTCATCGGGGACCTGCTAGCGCCGGTCCCGCGCCGCCAGACTATTCAGGAGTGCGGCACCCGTCGCGGCGTCGTCCACCGTGACGACGAACACACGCTCGCCCGTACGGTGAACCTGAAGTCCCTCGCCCTTGCGGACGATCACGCCGATCCGGCCACCCTTGCCGCCGCGGATACCGAAGCCCCCGAACTCGGCGATCGGTCGTACGGTCACGGCCTCGGCGGACTCGACCTCGTTGAGCGGAACGCGGATGCGCGGGCGTCCGATGAGGGGCCGCACGGTCAGGCCAGTGGCGTCGACGGTCACGGTCCAGTGAAGGAACATCACGAGAAGGAAGCCGAAGGCGACCCCCATAAGCGCCGCAACCGCCCACTCGCGCGTCAGCACGCCCGTCAGCGCCGCGAGGAGAACGACCGCCGCGATCGCCGATCCGTAGGCGCGCGCCGTGACGTCCCGGATCCACGTCGCGTGCTCTCCTGGACGGAGGGCGAGACGAGGCGCCGACGGAGACAGGGGGGCGGTCGTGGGCAGGGGAGGATCCGCTGGGCTAAGAACGGCCGCGACGATCGCGCCCGCCGTCGCCGCAGCGAAGACCAGGGTCATCGGCCCGGTGATGGAGCCCGCGTCGTGCGCGTCGGCGATACCCCGCTGGAGGCTAAGGATCGACAGGTTGATTCCGGAGAACAGCGTCGCCATCCAGACCGCCATGCCCGCGACGAATCGCCGCATGATGGTTTGGTAACCCGCGAAGAATCCGATCGCCCACAGGAGAATCGCGGATCCGGCGGCCGCCGCTTCCGGCCATAACACATTCGGGGTGAAGGAGCCGAAGCCGTTCGGGCCATTCGATCCCCAGTGAATCGCGATGGGGTCCGGAAGGCTTGCTCGCCACGCGAACGCGAACGCGAGCGCCATGGCGATGATCGCGCCGGGCGCCGCCAGCGTGAGCACCGTCGTGCGCCCGCGAAATGGGACGGTCCGGGTGGCGGTCGGGGTGAGTGTGGGAGTCACTGCAATGCCTCCTTGACTAGGGCAAGCGTGGTGGTGGGGGAGACGCCGAGCTCGTGCGCGACCGCGATGGTGGCGTCGATGGACTCGCGCAGGCGGCGGACGTCGCGCGATGCGTCGGTCATCACGGCCCCGCGGCCGCGACGGAGTTCCAGGAGCCCCTCGTCACGGACGTCCTGGTACGCCTTGAGGACCGTGTGGACGTTGACGCCGAGCGATTCGGCGAGTTCGCGCGCCGCAGGAAGGCGGGTTCCCGGCGCGAGTTCTCCGCGAGCAGCGGCCGAACGGATCTGGCCGGCCAACTGCGCGGCGAGGCTTTCGGAGGCCGAAGGGTCGAGTCGGAAGAGCATGACTCCATAATACATGTTCTATGAGAACTAGAACAAGTCCGACGCCTCGGTTACGGCCGGACGCCCAGCGCCAGGAGCGTCCTCCTACCCGAAGTTGTTGACCTCGAGGTAGTGAAAGAACCCATACACCAGAGCGAATGCCACGGCGTTCACGAGTATCGAGGCGATCCCAAGGACGAGCGTCGTGATCGCCAGCGTTCGACTGGAACGCATTCCTCGGCGAATGTCCGCCAGGACCCATAGCGCCAGGAGGATGGTGGCCACCGGCATCGCTATTGAGACGATGGGGAACACCAGCGGCAGACACATGCTGATCCCAGCGATGATGAGCCCGACGACGGCCTTCCAGTTCGACGACGGCACCACGGGTTTACCTGACGGGTACACGGCCGAGTTGGGAACCGGCGGGGGTAGAGCGCCGAGGTCGGGCATACGCGTGATCCTCTTCCTTTGGGGAACGACGAGTAGCGAAGGACTACTTGCTGCCGCCGCCGAGTAGGCCGCCCAGGATGTCCCCGATGCCGCCCCCGCTACCGCCGCTGGAGCCGCCCATCGCGCCACCGAGCACGCTGCCCAGGATGTCTCCGATTCCGCCTCCGCCG
Organism: uncultured Verrucomicrobiae bacterium; assembly: GCA_963788655.1. Classification (GTDB taxonomy): domain Bacteria; phylum Verrucomicrobiota; class Verrucomicrobiia; order Limisphaerales; family JAFGQR01; genus JAFGQR01. The sequence goes on from CAWBHS010000088.1 coordinate 251,106, forward strand.
GAGCCGCCGGACGCGCCACCGAGCACGCTGCCCAGGATGTCGGTAAGGCCGCCGCCGGACGAGGACTTCTTCGTTACCTTCTTGTTCGAACTACTCGAGCCGCCGATCTTGCTCGCGAGGAACGCGAGGACGATCGGAGCGAGGATGGGGAGAAGCTTGGTGATCAGGCTCTTGCCGCCCGAGGTGATTCCACCGAGCTTGGCGGTGACGTCCTTCGTCGAGTCGCCGAAGATGTGCTTGACGATCTTCTTGCCGTCCTTGGTGTCCACGTCGGCCAGCGAGATGCCGCCGTCGATCAGGCTCGTGTCCTTGGACTCCAGGGCCTTGAGGATGGAGGCGGCGCCCGCCTCGTCCTTGGCGTTCGCGTCGAGTCCGTGCAACAGCGCGGGAAGCGCAGCTGCCACGCCCTGCTGGGCGGTGCCCGCGTCGACGCCGAGCTTCTTCGCGATGTCGTCGATGGGGATCTGCTTGAACAGCTGGTCGAGGTCGCTCACGGAAACTCCTTGGTTGGGTGCGGACGGGCGCACGGTCTCGTTGAGAGAAAACCTTACGCGGTCGTCCCGGTGAATCCCAGCTGGCGCCACGCCTCGAAGACCGCGACCGCAGCCGCGTTCGAAAGGTTCAGCGAACGCCTACCCTGCAGCATCGGGATGCCAACGTGGGCCGTGACGCGCGCGTGAGCAAGGACCTCGTCGGGGAGACCCGTCGGCTCCGGGCCGAAGAGCAGCACGTCCGACGGCTCGTAGGCGATGTCGGTGAAGCGTGTCGCGGCCCGGGAGGTGAAGGCGAAGACGCGGGATTTGGGGAGCGCGGCGAGCATCGCCTCGAGACTCGCGTGCACGACGACGGTGGCGAGGTCGTGGTAGTCGAGGCCCGCGCGCCTGAGGCGGGGCTCCGTCAAGTCGAAGCCCAGCGGTTCGACGAGGTGGAGGGTCGCGCCGGTGATCGCGGAGAGCCGAATGGCGTTGCCCGTGTTGGAGGGAATGCGCGGCTCAAAGAACGCAATCCCGGGAAGCGCGGCGTCCGTCACGCACCCATTGTGTCAGCGCCCGATGATGTCGCTATGCGCCCGCCTCGTTGAGGAGGGAGAGTTGCTCGTCGGTGAGGGTGAGGTCGAGCGCCTCGATCAGTTCCGAGTATTGCTCCCACGTGCGCGGCCCCACGAGAGGCAACACCTTCGGGTCGTTCTGCGCCATTAGCCACGCCAGCACGACCTGGCTACTCGTCGCGCCGGTTACTTTCGCCACAGCGTCGACCGCGTCGAAGCGCGCGTCGGTATCGGCCCCCCTATACGGCTCCAGCGCCCAGAAGCCCGCACGCTTGCTCGCGTCGCTGAACGCGCCCTTAAGGATGGGCGAATAGGCGACGAGGGGCAGGTCGGCGTGCGCGCGCAGGTAGGCCATCTGCTCCTCGTCGACGATCGAGTTGTTCTCGAGACCCGGGCGGGGCCGCAGGTAGGAGTGCTGTTGCTGAAGCGCGGCGGGACCGGGCCATCCGTTCGCGTCGCAGATCGCGCGAATCCGCGCGAGCCGCTCGGTGCGAACGTTGGACCATCCGTAGCCGCCGATCCGGCCGTCGGCGACGAAGTCAGCGAGCGCGGCGAGAGTCTCCTCGAGCGGCGTCGAGGGGTCGTCAACGTGGACGTAGTAGAGGTCGACGCTGTCGATTCCGAGCCGATCGAGAGAGCCGGCCAGCGACTCCCGCAATACGGGGGCGGACGCGCCGACGAAATAGCGCCGCGCGATGTCCCAATCGGGTCTGCCCGAGTCGCCGAAGATCTCCTCCTGATGCGTGACGCGGGCCGTGCCTTTGGTCGCGAGATACACGCTCTCGCGCAAACCGGAATCCGACATCCACCGGCTCAGCACGCGCTCGCTGTGGCCGCCATCGGAGCCCTCGTCGTTCCACCAGCAGTAGCAGTCGGCCGTGTCGATCATCGCGCGTGTTGGGGTGCCGTAGGGTGCGGCGAAGCGCGGGGCGACCTCGCCGACGAAGTGGTCCAGTATGCGGCGGGACGTTGCCTCGTCCGTCAGGGTGCCCATATGCATCGCGCCGAGCGCCAGCGGGGCGAGGTGGGCGTCGGTGGCGCCGAAGCGCCGTACGGGGGTGGTGGCGGAGGTGGTCACGTGCGGCCTCTTTCTTCGGCGTCGCGGGGCGGGTGCGCGCCCTCGATACCGACGGTAGAAGTTAGAGTGCGCTCGAAGTCAAGCCGCGATCGGCGTAGCGTGCGTGTCATGACGGACTACGCCATCGATCAAGTCGCCGAACTCATGAATGTCACGCGGCACACCCTGCGCTATTACGAACGCGAAGGACTCCTCGAGCCCGTCGCGAAGGCCGCCAACGGGCATCGGCGCTATTCGGAGGACGATCTTCGTTGGGTGGAGTTCCTGACCCTGCTACGCGGGACGGGAATGCCGATTCGCGAGATGAAGTCCTTCGTCGCTCTCACCCGCGCGGGCGACCACACCATCGCCGAACGGGTCGCGGTGCTGTCGCTGTATCGCGACACGCTCAAGGCCCGGATGGCGGCCGACGTGGAGCGACTCGCGTTCCTCGATCGAAAGCTCGACTATTACGGGGGTGTGTTATCCGCCCAACGACCCGCGCCCGCGCATATCTCGGCCGAAATCTCCATGGCCTAGTTCCACGCGGGATCGGGTCGCGTGTCCCCGCCGTAGGGCGGGTCTAGATTGACTCGGCGACGTCCTTCGCGAGACTGGTCGTTATCGACGAGACGTCCGCCGTGTCGCCCGAGAAGTAGGTGACCTGGATGAAGTAGTCGGCGACCGCCATGCCAAGGATGCTGCCGTTCGCCACCGTGTAGGCGCTGTCGCCGCCCGTGACCGTGACGTCCGTCGCCGCCCCCATCGAGCTTTCGGCGGATGACCGCTGGGTGGTGACCGTGTTTGCCCCAGCCGTGACAAGAACCTGAACGTACGGGGACGCGCCGCTCGAGGGCAGCCAATCGCATATGCGTTGGTTAGCGTTGGAAAGCTTGGCGTTCTCTTTCCCCGGCTGAAGCGAGACGTTCGCGGCAGCCTTGATAAGCCGTTCGTTCAGCATCAAGCAGGGGTCGGGAAGTTTGCTGTTCGCCGCGGCGGCAACGTTGGAGGACGTCGGCGTGCTGGACGCGTTCGTCGTGCTGCAAGCGGTGAGGGAGAGGCCGAGCGCGAGTACGCTCGCGGCGGCGAAGGTTCCCCGGATAACTCTCCGTGAACTAGGAACGCGTGCGGATATCATGGCAATTCCTCCTTTTGGCCCAACGACAAAAACCTTCCTTCAATGGAACGCATATGCGTCGAATTCTGTTTCCGCGGATTCTCGCTAGGCTCGCCCGGTGGGCCATCTCCAAGTCTCCGGCGTCGGGTACGTGCTCGGCGACGGCCGTCGCCTCCTCCGCGACGTGTCTTTCAAGGTGGGCGTGGGCCAGCGCGTCGCGCTCGTCGGCCCTAATGGCACGGGAAAGACCACGCTGACCCGCATCGTCACAGGAGACGTCGCCCCGCACGAGGGAACCGTCGCCGTGACAGGGAGCCTCGGCGTCATGCGCCAATTCATCGGCTCGATCCGCGACGATTCGACCGTCGCGGATCTGTTGCTCGCCCTCGCGCCGGATCGCCACCAGGGCCTCGCGGAGCGCGTCAAGGTCACCGAGACCGCGATGCACGAGACGCGATCCGAACGCGACCAGATGGCCTACGCCGACGCGGTGATCGCGTGGGGCGACGCGGGAGGGTACGACCTAGAGAACCTTTGGGACGTGTGCACGGTCGCGGCGCTGGGGGTTCCGTTCGATCGAGCGGGCGCGCGGCCCGTCACGACGCTCTCCGGTGGGGAACAGAAGCGCCTCGCCCTGGAAGCGCTCCTGCGGGGGGAGCAGGAGGTGCTCATCCTCGACGAGCCGGACAACTACCTCGACGTTCCCAGCAAGCGGTGGCTCGAGGAGCAGTTGATCGCATCGCGCAAGTCCATCCTGCTCGTGTCCCACGACCGCGAGGTGCTGAGCCGCGTCGCGACCGCCGTCGTGACTATCGAGCGCAACGCCAACGGCAACACGGTCTGGACCCACGCTGGCCCGTGGGGCACCTACCGGGACGCGCGCGAGGCGCGCAACGCTCGCATGGCGGAGGAGCTCCGGCGGTGGGACGAGGTTCACGCGGACATCATCGAGGAGGTACGGACGATGCGTCAGCGCGCGGCGATCTCGCCCGACCTCGCGTCGCGGTACCAGGCGGCGCAGACCAAGCTTCGGAAGTTCGAGGAGGCGGGCAAGCCCGAGCCCGTGCCGCTCGCCGAGAACGTCACCATTCGGCTGAAGGGCGGCCGCACCGCCAAGCGCGCGGTGACCGTGAAGGCGCTCGAGCTCACGGGGCTCATGAAGCCGTTCGACTCGGAGATATGGTTCGGCGACCGCGTCGCGCTGCTCGGGAGCAACGGCTCGGGCAAGTCGCACTTCCTGCGCCTTCTCGCGGCGGGTGGCTCGGACCCTGACGACGAACACCGCCCCGTCACGGACATGGTCCCGGATCCCGTCGCTCATACGGGCAGGGTCGCGCTCGGCTCGCGGGTGCGTCCCGGCTGGTTCGCTCAAACCCACGCGCACCCCGAGTGGCAGGGCAAGGCGCTGCTCGACATCCTTCATCGAGGTGACGATCACCGCGCCGGCCTTGCCCGCACGGCCGCGACGGGCGTCCTCGACCGCTACGGCCTCGGCGCGTCGGCGGAGCAGGCGTTCGACACGCTCTCCGGCGGTCAGCAGGCGCGCTTTCAGGTGCTGCTCATCGAGCTCGCAGGCGCCACTCTGCTGCTGCTCGACGAGCCAACCGACAACCTCGACCTCGAGTCGGCGGAGTCCCTCGAGGTTGCCATCGCGGCGTTCGAGGGCGCGGTCATCGCCGTGACACACGACCGCTGGTTCGCCCGCTCCTTCGAGAGATTCCTCGTGTTCGGGGAGGACGGACGGGTCGTAGAAAGCGCCGAACCCGTGTGGGACGCGGGACGCGTCGACCGCGAACGCTAACGACGGCTTAGGCTCGATTCCGTGAATCCCTTCGAGCAGCTCACCCTCGACGACCTCCGTAGGCGAACCTCCATCAAGTGGACCCGCTACGACCCGGACGTTCTGCCGCTGTGGGTAGCCGAGATGGACGTTGCCCTTGCTCCGCCGGTACGCGAGGCGCTCGAACGCGCGGTGCGCGACGGCGACACGGGCTACGTCGGCTCGGCCCCGTACCCCGAGGCGTTCGCCGCGTTCGCGGAGCGTCGGTGGGGTTGGGGCGTCGACCCGGGGCTCATCGCGCCCGTCTCGTCCGTCATCGAGGGGTACACGCACGCGCTCGTGCTCGCGACCGATCCGGGCGGCGAGGTCGTGGTCAACCCGCCCGTGTACCCGCCGTTCTTCAGCCACCTTGAGGCGGCGGGGCGCACGCTACGCGAGGCCCCGCTCGGCGCCGACATGCGGCTCGACCTCGACGCACTCGGCGAGGCGTTCGCCGCGGCTACCGCGCCAGCGACGCCGGGAGGCGTGCGTCGGCGTGCTGGTTTCCTCCTGTGCAGCCCGCATAATCCCGGCGGCACGGTCCACACGCGGGAGGAGCTCGCGGCCGTCGCGGTGCTCGCGGACGCCTACGGCGTAGCCGTCGTCTCGGACGAAATCCACGCCCCGCTCGTGTACTCCGACGCGGAGTTCACCCCGTACCTCGCCGTTTCCGATTCGGCTATCGCGCTCCACGCGGCGTCCAAGGCGTTCAACCTCGCCGCGATCCCCGCGGCCCTCGCCGTCGCGGGGGAGGGCTCGCGCGAGTGGCTCGCACGCTTCCGTGCTGCGGTGCATCCGTGGCCGACGCACTTCGGAGCGATCGCCCAGGCGGCGGCCTATGCCTCGGGCGACGCGTGGCTCGACGACCTTCTGGGCGGGCTCGAGGCAAACCGGGACGAGCTGGAGAGGGTCATTGCCTCGGACCTTCCGGGGGTGTCGGCGCATCACGCGGAGGGGACGTATCTCGCCTGGCTCGACTTCCGCGGCATCGCCGACGCCGGCGGCAACGACCTGGGCGACGACCCGGCCGCGGTTCTACTGGAGCGCGGCAGGGTCGCGCTCAACTCTGGTCCGACGTTCGGCACGGGCGGCGCCGGTCACGCGCGACTCAACTTCGCGACGCACCCCGAAATTCTCTCCGAGGCTCTGGAGCGCGTCGCGTCCGTCGTCGAAGTAGAAGGGCGCTAGCCCCACGGCAGCGGGATCTCCGGGTACAGCGTCGCGTCGTGAAGCTCACTGAGCGGCGCGCCGCCCGCGCGGATGCCGAGCCACCGCATGGGCCCGGGGCTCTCCGCGCCCGCACACCAACTCCGCCGTACGCCCTGATCGACGCGCACCGCGCTCCCCGCGCGCACGGGAACGATCTCGTCGTCGAGCGCCATGACGCCCTCTCCCTCGAGAAACAGATAGAGCTCCTCGATGGTGGCGTGCGAGTGCCAGTAGTGCGCGCCCTCGCCGGGTTCGCGGGAGTTCACCGTCACGCCGATGAACTCGAGCGGCATCTCCTTGTCCAGCACGCGCCGTCCGGGGGCCGACGTGGCCTCGGAGTGGCCGCCGAAGGTGTCGCCCCATGCGCTCCGTGGTCCCGCCTCGACGCGCTGGCATCCCTCGGGGAGCGGAGCGTCAACCGGGTGGATCGTGAGCGGCGGCTCCCCGGGAGACCACGGAAGGGGGATGTCGCGCAGCGGCATCGCGTCAGACGGGATGGCCTCGATCGTCCCGCGCCCCGCGCGGATGCAGATCCAGGCGAGCGGGGCGGGACTCTCGGGTAGGCAGTACCAACTGCGCATGACGCCTTGACCCACGCGAATCGCGGAACCCGGCCCCACGCGGAACACCTCGTCCCCGAGCAGCATCGCGCCGTCGCCGTCGAGGAAGACGTACAGCTCCTCGAGCACCGAATGCGCGTGGCGGTAGTCGGCGCCCTCGCCAGGCAGGCGCGAATTCACCGTGATTCCCATGTACGTGAGGGGGAGTTCCTTCTCGACTACCCGACGCCCCTTCAGCGAGGACTCCGGACGGAAGCCGCCGTAGAACTCGCCCCACTGATCGATCGATCCCACGTCAATAACCTCGTAGCCCGCCATGCTCTCAACTCCTCTCCGCCATGCACCAGCCTAGGGGCCGCGTCAGGCGATAGAAGAGCGGGCGCCCGGGTCGGGGAACCCGGACGCCCGCCGTAGCGAGATAGAAGAGTCTCACTCCTTGTTCCTGCGGTAGTAGGTGCGCCACACCAGCTTGTAGACGGGGATCTTCTCTGGAATGGCCCGGAGACCCGGGATGAACGGCACGAAGATCACCACCACCACGACGAGTCCCATCATGATGAAGATCAGCGCGTCGGCGTTGTCCGAGGACTTGAACGGCTCCACCTGGTACCAGAACGACACGGGGGCTAGCCACGGCTGTCCCGGGTAGTTGCCCGAGGAGTTGATCATCCCGAACTGGTCGCCGCCGAGGCTTCTGGCCACGGCCTGATCCTCGAGGTAGGTGCCGTCAGATAGCAGGAGCAGCGCCTTGGTGTCGTTGCCGCCGTAGAACGTTCCGGAGAGCAGTTGTTCGAGACCCCCCGACTTCGCGAGGGTCAAGGAAGGCGGAGCCGAGCTCGGGAACCGGGCCGTAGTCGCCGCTCCCTGCGCTCGCAGGATCTCCGCCCGCGGCATCGATCGCGTCGGCGTAGGCGGTGGCCCACGCCGTTTGTTGGTCGGCGGACGCGGCCTTCCACTGCCGCGAGCGCCGACGGTAAGGGCCGAGTCGCCCATGACGCTCTCGAGCGGCGTGATGACCAGATCGTTGGCCGAATTGATCGGCACGGTCACTCCGCCCCATCGCTGGGACGGGATGGGACCGAAGAACTGGCCCGAGGAATTCGAGTTGTACGGCGGGCCGTACCCCGCGCTCTCGGACGTTCCGGCGAGCTCCGCGACCGCGGTGGTCACCACGTCGTTCGGGGCGGCGGTCGCCCAGGCCTTCATGGTGATCGCCTTCTCGTCCGGCGACGAGAAAACCGCCGCGAGTCCCAGGGCGAGGATGAGGATCACCGCGAACGCGATCACGCCCTCCTTGACGAGGTCGTATCGCCGCGTCGGGAAGTCGTGCGAATCGGGGGTGGGCTTCCTGGCGCTCATTTCTCCGCCTCCGTCACTCCGATGGGGGGAACGATGCCCCGGCGTCGCACGAGCAGGATGTGCCAGCCGATGAGGATGGCGAGCCCGAAGGGCAAGACGACGATGTGCCACAGGAGCATTCGCGCCGGATCCAGCACGTTGAAGAAGCCCCCGACGCCGATCGAGTTAATCCCGTCCTTCGCCTGCGCGGCGATCCACTGAGACTCGAAGTTCGTGGTCGACAGGTACCCGGTGAACGCCGTCCCCACGGAAAGGAGGAACGCGATCATCCCTGTCATCCAGGTGGTCGCCCGCTTGCCCCGCCAGGCCGCCATCCAGAACTTTCCCCACAGGTGGATGACGAGGACCACGAAGAAGATCTCGACGCTCCACAGGTGAACCGAGTTGACGTAGTGCCCGAGCGCCGACGTGTGCCACCAGACGCTCCCGCCTATGGAAAGGGCGATGCCAGAGGCGACGATGACGACGAGCGAGGCGAGAGTCGCCATTCCGAAGACGTAGATCCACGACTGCATGTACGCCGGCTGGCGGTCGGGGAGCCACTGGCCCTTGGGCACGAGTCCGGTAATCCTGTCGCGCAGGACGACGGTCCAGTTGGCCTCAGGATTCCGGGGAGTCTCCGGCGCGGAAGACGTGGTCGAGGAGGTCTTGGCTGGCGCGGCGGTCATTTCTTGCCTCCGCGCTTGGTTCCGTCGCGCCCCCCGGGGAACGGCAGGACGAGAGCCGCGACGAATATCGCGACTCCGATGAGAACGATGATGACGTTGGCCACGGAGATGTGGAAGGAGCCGACGTCGAAATATCGACCCGAGCCTTCCGCCATGGCAAGTGCGAGATGCATGAGTACCCACTCCTTCTGGGCGTCGGCCTCATCCCTTGGGGTCTAGGCGTCCTCAACTACGCTATGCCCGGCGGGGTATACCTATCTGAGAGTTTTCTCAGATAGGCGATGCTCAGGCGTGCGGTGTCCGCTTGAGCGGGAGCCGCCTAGGCTCGGCACATGACAGTACGCGGAGGCGGTAGCGGTGGGCGCGGGGGCGTGTCCCGGCTCGACATCGAAGGCCAGAAGGCCATCAACGCGGAGGCACCGCCCATCGCGCACCTGTGGCGCCGCGTCGGCAGCCTCTTCGCGCCGTACCGCTCGCGTATCGTCGCGACGGGCGCCCTCGTCGTCGTCACCTCCGCCGTCGCCGTTATCCCGCCGCTGATCGTCAAGCGGGTGTTTGACCGCGCCCTGTTCCCCGCGGACGGCACGGGACCCCACGTCACGCTGCTCGCCGAGCTCGTCGGCATCATGGTGGGCCTCTACATCGCGAACGCCGGGCTCGGCATCTGGCAGACGTGGCTGACCTCAAACGTCGGCAACCGCGTCTCGGGCGACCTGCGCGTGCTGTTGTTCACCCGGCTGCAGGCGATGGATCTCGCGTTCTTCACCCGCACCAAGACCGGGGTGATTCAGTCGCGCCTCCAGAACGACGTCGGCGGCGTCTCCGGCGTGCTGACCAACACCGTCACGTCGATCGTCGGGAACACCGTCACGGTGGCGGCCTCGCTCGTCGCGATGCTCCTGCTCGACTGGCGCCTGACGCTCATCGCCGTGGTGCTGCTACCCGCGCTCGTCGTGGTCCAACGGCGTGTCGGACAGGTCAGGGCGCGGATAGCGTCGGCCACACAGGAGTCCCTCTCGGAGCTCACGTCGATCACGCAAGAGACGCTCAGCGTGTCCGGGATACTCCTGAGCAAATCCTTCAACCGTCAGCGCTTCGAGACCGAGCGTTACTCGGCCGAGAACCGCAACCAGATTTCGCTCCAGGTGCGCCAGGCGATGAGCGGGCAGTGGTTCTTCGGCGTCGTGCACGTGATCATCGCGAGCGTGCCCGCGGCGATCTACCTCGCGGCCGGTCTGCTGGCGGCTCGCGGATCCGGCGGAGCGGCACCCGCGATCACGGCGGGCACGATCGTGGCGTTCACCGCGATCCAGGGACGCCTGCTGTTCCCTCTCATGGGATTGATGCGCGTGGCGCTCGACATCCAGACGTCGCGCGCGCTCTTCGCTCGCATCTTCGAATACCTCGACCTCGAGCCGAGCGTCCGGGACGCCGAGGATGCGATCGCCGTCGCGGACGCCCCCGGCCCCGTCGGGCGCGTTGAGTTCGACGCCGTCACCTTCCGCTACCCCGACGCCTCGCCCGAGTCGCGCCCGACGCTCGACCGGGTGTCGTTCGTCGCCGAGCCGGGCCAGCACGTCGCGATCGTCGGCCCCAGCGGTGCGGGAAAGACGAGCATGCTGTATCTGGCCCCGCGTATGTACGAGGCCTCCTCGGGGCGCGTCCTATTCTCGGGCGCGGACGTCCGCACCCTCACGCACGAGTCCGTGATCGACCACATCGGGATCGTCAGCCAGGAGACGTACCTGTTTCACGCCTCGATTGCGGAGAACCTGCGCTACGCGAAGCCGGACGCCGCGGACGCGGAGCTGGAGGCGGCCTGCCGCGACGCGAACATCCACGACCAGATCATGAGCTTCGAGCGCGGCTACGACACCATCGTGGGAGAACGCGGCTATCGCCTGAGCGGGGGAGAGAAGCAGCGCATTGCGATCGCGCGCGTCCTCCTCAAGGACCCTCCCGTCCTCCTTCTTGACGAGGCGACCTCGGCTCTCGACACCGTCTCGGAGCAGGTGGTGCAGGCGGCGCTGGACCGCGCGTCGCGCGGACGGACCACCATCACCGTGGCGCACCGGCTTTCTACGGTGGACGACGCCGACGTCATTCACGTTGTCGAGGCGGGTCGCGTCGTGGAGTCAGGAACGCACGAGGAACTCCTGGGCGCGAATGGGCTGTACGCCCGGCTCGCCCGTCAGCAACGCGACTCCGTCGGCTAGGCGCGCTCTGCTGCCTTCGTGGCCAATGCGATCGCGATGTCCGTGAGGTCGGCGCCGGAGGTGTCGATCACGGCGATCTGGATGAAGCGGTCGTCGATGACCATCCCGACGAGTTCGCCGTGGCCAGCAAGGTAGGCGTCTGTCGCTCCCGGGATCGTGATGTCGGTGCTCGATCCGAGTTGGGACTCGATATCCGAGCGCTGGGTCGCGACCTGGGCTCCGCCGTTGCTGACGAACACCTGCACGATCGGATACCCGCCGCCGACGGGCCGCCAGGCGCACACGGCTTGCGAATCGTTCGACAGGTCGTCGTCGAAATCGGCGCGCTGCATGGCGACGCCGGTCGTGTCCGCGACGATGGAACGCGACAGGAGGCTGCACGGGTCGGAGAAGGGGTCCGTGCTGCACGCCGTGAGGCTCAGAGTTCCCGCCAAGGCGAGTAGCGCAATCGTTGGCGTGGTTCTCTTCACGGTTCTTCTCCTTCGTGGGCGTCGAGGTTCGGAAGTCAGCCTAATGCCCCGCCGAAATGGCGATTACTGCGGTCCTGGTGTCGCATTGCTCACAAGACGCGGCATTTTCCTACCCCGTACCCGTTCGCGTCGCTATCTTGCGAAGGTGACAGTCCTTGGGCAGCTGACCGCGACCATCGCCGACATGGCGGAAAATCGTCGCGTTCTTGTCGCGTTCGACGGGCCCGACGGCTCGGGGAAAACGACGATGGCGAACCGCGTCGCAGCCGCGCTTCCCGGTCCCGTCGTACGGGCATCGATCGACGGGTTCCACCGCCGCCGCGAGGTTCGGATGGCGCGGGGGATCGATTCTCCCGAGGGGTACTACCGGGACTCGTTCAACCTCGAGGCGCTCGAGGACGAGCTCCTCGCGCCGTTCTTGTCTGGCAACGGGCTCGTGCGAACCCGCGTGTTCGACTACCGCACGGATCAGGACGTCGAGGAGGAGTACGAGCACGTACCCCCGTCCGCGACGCTGATCGTCGACGGCGTGTTCCTTCTGCGCCCCGAGCTTCGGCGCTGGTGGAATCTCGGTGTCTATATCGACGTGCCGGAAGACCTCGCGGTGCAGCGGGCGGTCGAGCGCGACGCGGACCTGTTCGGTGGGCCAGAGGAAGCCGAGATGAAGTACCGGTTGCGGTACATGCCGGGGCAGGCCCTCTATCGCATGGAGGCGCACCCGCTGGATGCCGCCCTCATCGTCATCGATAACACGGACCCCGATCGCCCCGAGATCGCCAAGTGGGACGTGGCCGCGCACGTCTAGCGCGGGCGCCACTTACCAGATCGACACCCGCTCCTCAGGAGCAAGCCAGAGCGCGTCGTCGGGCCCAACCTCGAACGCCTCGTACCAGGCGTCCATGTTGCGCACGACACCGTTAATGCGGAACTCCTCCGGCGAATGCGGGTCCGAGTTGATTTGCGTGATGAGCGCCTCGTCGCGTCGCTTCGTTTGCTCGGTGACGGCGTATCCAATGAAGTAGCGCTGGATGGCGGTATACCCGTCGAGCTCGGGAGCGCCATCCAGGCTGCCGCCGCGCGAGATCGCGTACGCCTTGAGGCCAATCTCCACGCCCGCGAGGTCGCCGATGTTTTCCCCGATGGTCAGCGCCCCGTTGACATGGTGCTCCGGTCCGAGCTGGGCGGGGGAGTAGGAGTCGAACTGCGCGATGAGGGCCTTGGTGCGCTCCGCGAACGCCGTGCGATCCTCCTCCGTCCACCAGTCGTCGAGGCGGCCCTTGCCGTCGAACTTCGACCCCTGATCGTCGAAGCCGTGCCCGATCTCGTGGCCGATCACGCTGCCAATGGCGCCGTAGTTCGCGGCGTCGTCGGCCTCGGCGTCGAAGAAGGGCGGCTGAAGGATCGCGGCGGGAAAGACGATCTCGTTTCCGGTCGGGTTGTAAAACGCGTTGACCGTCTGAGGGTTGGTGAACCACTCGTCGCGGTCGGTAGGGCGCATGAGGCGCCCCCAGTCGTAGTCCTCTTCGAAGGCGGACGCCGCGCGGACGTTGGCGAGAAGGTCGCTCGGGTCGAGGTCGAGCCCGGAGTAGTCACGCCACGTGTCGGGGTAGCCCACCTTCGGCGTGAACTGGTCGAGCTTGTCGAGCGCCCGCTGGCGGGTCGCCTCGGTCATCCACTCGAGGTTCGTGATGGATTCGCGGTAGGCGGCCACGAGGTTCCCGACCAGCTCGTCCATCCGCGCCTTGTGGCTCGGCGGGAAGTGCCGCTCCACGTACACGCGGCCCACGTCCTCGCCGAGCACGCCGTCCACGAGGGCAACCCCTCGCTTCCAGCGTTCCCGCTGCTGGGGCGCTCCCGTCAGGGCCGTGCCGTAGAAGTCGAAGTTCGCGCGGGAGATCTCGGGTGTCAGGTACGGCGACCGCGAGGAGACGACGCGCCAGCGCAGCCACGCCTTCCACTCGTCGAGGCCGAGCTCGGCGGAGCCGCCCGGCCACAGCGTCCCGAGCGCCTCCATGAACGAGGGCTGCTGGACGACGAGCTTGTCGCGCCCGCCCGCCGGGATGAGCAGGGCGTCCGCCCAGGTCGTCCACGGAAAGCCGGGGACGCTCGTTGCGAGAGCGTCGAGCGTCGTCGGGTTGTACGTCAGGTCTGCCTCCCGGGACTTGACGATGTCCCAGTGGTGCGACGCCATCGCCGTCTCGAAGGCCAGGACGTCCGCTCCGGTGAACGACGCGTCGCCGAGGACGTCAGCGGTGAGGGAGGCCATCCGGTCGACGTGCGCGACGTACTTGTCCCGCACCTCCTGGTGCTGATCCTCGCGGTAGTACGCCTCGTCGGGCAGGCCGATGCCGTCCTGTCCCATCCACAGGACCATGCGGTCGGGGTCGCCGGGGTCCGCCCACACCTCGCGGGCGACGACGCCGGTTACCCCCGATCGCGCGAGGGTGCCGAGCGCGGCCGCGAGGCTATCCGGCGTCGTGGCGTCGTTGATGAGGGCGAGGTCGGGGGCGAGCGGCGACGTACCGAGGGCTGTGCACGCCTCCTCGTCCATGAAGCTCTGGTAAAGCGCCCCGATCCTCGAATCGGCTGGGGCGTCGACGATGATGTCGCGCACGCGTTCCTCGGACACGTCGCGGAGGCGGTAGAAGTGCCCGTCCCCGGAGCGATCATCGGGGATCACATGCGTCTCCAGCCACGGTCCGTTGACGAACCGGAAGAAGTCGTCTGCGGGGCGAATGGTGTCAGAGAACGTGGCCGGATCGATTCCGGAGTGCGTCGAAGCGTCGGGGGCGGCAGTCATGGGCCCAGCCTAGGCGAGCGGAGTGCCCTTCGCCCCCGGGGCGCGAGTCCTGGCAGAATGTGGCCATGCGCCTCCACATTGCCGCCGATCACGCCGGATACGAGCTCAAGCAGCTCCTCATGACGCACCTCGAGGGCGAGGGCCACGAGGTCACCGACCACGGAGCCTTCGAGTTCGACGATCAGGACGACTACCCCGCTTTCTGCTTCAGCGCAGGCGAGGCCGTCGTCTCCGACCCCGAGTCGCTGGGCATCGTCCTGGGCGGCTCAGGGAACGGTGAACAGATCGCAGCGAACAAGGTCACGGGGGTGCGCGCGGCTCTCGCGTGGAGTGTCGAAACCGCCGAGCTCGGCCGCGCGCACAACAACGCGAACGTGGTGGCGCTCGGCTCGCGCCAACACGGCCTTGTCGAGGCGACCGAGATCATCGACGCGTTTATCGCGACGCCGTTCAGCGGCGAGGAACGACACCAGCGGCGCATCGATCAGCTCGCCGCCTACGAGGACGGCCGGGCATAAACCGGCGCGTCTGATGGTTCCCGTTTCACTGGGTGAGTGCGGCGTCGACGGCCGACGATCGCGCGAGCGTGGTGGGAGGCGACACGATGAAGCAACGGTCACGGCTTGCAGTTCTGGTGGGAGCGACGGTAGCCCTCGCCCTCGCCGGGTGTTCGGCCCCCGGCACCACGACGAGCGGCGCCTCGCCGAATGCGACGTCCAATTCGACCGTCGCGTCGCGTAGCGTCACGACCGGCCCCGGCATCCCCGACGCGCATGCGATCGACGACGCCACCCTGGCGAGCGTCGGCAGCGGGTGGGTGCTGACGTTCTTCGATACCGGCGCGTACGACAAACTTCACAACCCCGTCGTCGGCCCGCGCCTGATGTACCTGATCTCGCCCGCTGGCGATCGCTATCAGGTCGCCTACTTCTCGCAGATTCGCGGCGCCGACGTTCTCGCGTGGAACGTGGAGCAGGACAAGGTCTTCATGCGGTTCAATGGCTCGGAACTCGGCGTCTTCGACCTCGTTTCCGGCCGTCAGGCTCCGACGTGGACGCCGTGCGGGGTCGGGCCGGCGGACGTCCGTGTGGAGCCACGAACGGATGGCAACTGGCAGATCCGCGGAGCCTGCTCCGGAGCGCAGCTGGACGGCGTTTATGCCGACGACGGGTCACCGGTGAACGACGCGTCCTTCATCCCGGCGTCGCTGGGGTCGTGGGCGACGAACGTGGGCTCGACGACGGTGACGTATTCGATGAGCGATGGAACCTTCACGGCGACGGCCGCGCCCGGGAGCCAGCCCGTGGCGCTTCAGCTTCCGGCGGGCGTCGATAGTTGCCGCCCCCTTGCGAACGGTCGCGGCGCGACCGTCACGGCGGAATGCACTTCGGCAGCGGGAAGCTCGGTATGGGAGATCGATAGCGCGGGCGGCCCGGCCGTCCCCGTTGCCAGCGCCGACGAGGTGGCAGGGTTCTCCAGCGCGCTCGCCGATTCCGGCGTCGGCTCCCCGACGACGGTCGTGAACACGTGCGTCGTCGGAGGCGCTGAGGCCGTGACGGTCCACGCGCTCGGTCGGGCGGTGGGTATCGCGGGAGGCGCGAACCTCGAGCCGGTATGGCTCCACCCGCACCAGCAGGCCGAGTACTGCTGGGGGTCGTCAGGGACCGTCGGGCTGTTCTCCTCGCAGGGGAGCCTGTGGACCTACGACACGGCGTCGAAGACCACGGTTCCGCTCGTCGAGGTGGACGCGCTCACGAACCCGCTGCCGACCGTCGGCGTGGCGCTGACGCGTTCGATCATCGCCCCGTAGCGGTCAGAACATGAACCCGCAGACGGGAGCGATGGGCGAAGCCATCGCCCGCCCCAGTGCGAGTGCGGCGTCCGGCGAGTGTTCGGTGACGAGTCCTGCGGCGACGAGCGCCTCGATTCGCACGCCGCCCAGGTAGGCGGCCCCGAGCTCCTGGATGCACACGGTGAGGTCGGCGGTCGCCCCTGGCGCCTGCTCGACCGTCGCGACGCCGCCGTCGATGCGTACCCGCCACAGGCCAGCATTCTCCTGAACCTGGAGGTCGGTGATCGAGAGGACGACGTCGGCGTCGGCCTCGTACCCGCGTCCCTCCAGCGCGGCCTTGACGTCGAGGATGCGTACCCAGACGTTGTCGGTGACGAGCGGGTTCGCCGCGCGCTCGTTGACGAGTAGGTGAACCAGGGGATCGTCGACGGCGATCGCCCAGGCCTTGGTCGCGACCATGAGGTCGAGGTCGGTGAGGACGGACCACAGGCGTCGAGACGCCGCGGGGGTCGCAGCACCCCAGGCGTCAACGGAGGCGATGCCGTCGGGCCGGAAGTCCTCCCACGTGCCCTTGCGCCGGAACGTGGCCCACGCCACCACCTGGTCGCCGTCGCGGACCGCGGCGAAGCGTCGCGCCTCCGCGCCTTCCCGGTCCGACTCGGGGTCGTCCAGGATATTGGCGAGGAGTTCGTCCGGGATCACCGTCATGGTTCCTGGGCGAGCGTACGACGCCTGGAACGCGCGGACGATGGGCCCATGCTTGGCAAGCGAGGAGGTGTCGAGCGTGACGGTCAGGTCCTCGCTTCCTGGTACCTCGCGGAGCGCGACGCCGCGCTCGAGCTTCACGCGTAGGTCGTGCGAGGCGCGTCCGTACCCGAAGCGCTGGTAGATCTCGGGTTCCGCCGCGTACAGCGCGCTCACGGCCTCGCCTCGTGCGCGCGATCGCGCGAAGTGGTCGTCGATCATCGCGGTGAGAAGCCCGCGGCGACGGTGGCCCTGGTGAACGGCTACCCAGGTGAGTCCGGCGGTCGGTATGGTTCCGCCGCCCGGAACCCGCATCTGAAACGGGAACGAGGAGTGAACCGCCACGGCGGAGCCGACCGGGCCGAGCTGCGCATCGGCGATCCCGACGGCGCGGCCCCGTTCAAACGGGAAGTGGCTGAGCACGTGATGACGCTCGTTGGGCCTGACGGCGAAAACGAACCCCCATTGGGTGACGTCGATCATCTCGTCGCCGCGTTCGCGCGGGAGGTCCGTGAGGCGGTATCCGGTTGGTGTAGGCACGGTCACGATCATGGCACGGGAGTGAAATGGGTCGCCACGACGCTAGGCCACGAATACGCAACGATCGCGGTGCCGCCCTAGCCCGCGATCTCGATTTCGTACCAGGCAACCCAGCCCGGGCTGGAGTCCGTGGTCACGCGCACGCGCTCCACTCCCGCGCGCGGGTGCTCGAACGTAAAGTCCAGCGGGGTGCCGTCGGTGGTGTCGCCGTCGAAGGTGGTCACGTCGTCCCACGCGCCGTCGGCGAACACGGAGACGCGGTGGATCGTCGGACCCGCGGGGTACTGGGCGGGGACCAGGGTGATGGACCTGACGGTCGACGGTTCCGCAAGGGTGACCTCGATCCACTGCACCGGGTCGGCCCCGGAGTTCCACAGCGTCCCCCAATCGCCGTCGATCGCCTGCTCGGGGGGTGACCCCGGCTCCGCGGCAGATGCCTGGACGGTCGCGCCGAGCGCGAGATTCGCCGCCCTCATCTCGTCGGTGAAACCCAGTCCGCCCGGATCCGCAAGGTACTGGCGAACGAGTCCCGTGAAGGTCGAGGCATCCGACTCGGGTAGGACGTGGTCGGGACGATCCACCCACGACTGAAACAGCACGTGGCGGGGAGGTCCGCCCGCCGTAGCCAGGTAGGCCTTGACGCGCTCGCCAGTAGTGGCCACCCACTGCGCGTCCGTCGGGTCGGTTCCGTTGCCGGCGAAGATCACTCCGACGGGGACGCCGACGCCGTCGCCGTGTGTCGCGATGAGGGCGGCGTCGGACGCCCACGCGTCGCGGTTCCAGTCGATATCGAGGTGCAGAAACGCGAGGCTATATCCGTTGGTTTCCCTGAACGCATCGATCCAGTGCGTGTAGGTGTCGACCGTTGTCGGTGGCGGAGTCGGCTCGGTGTCCCCGACGAGCACCTGGGGAAAGTAGCCGCGCATGATGTCGACGAAGGCTGCGACCTTACCCGCGATCGTGGGGGCGTCCCAGTGGCAGGCGTTGGGTCCGTCGTAGACGGAGCCGTAGTAGAACGGTTCGTCCATCGCGACGAGGTCGATCTGGCCCCCGGCCTTAAGGATGCGCTGGGAGATGGCGCGGGCGTCCGAGCTCCCGGCGAATCCCTCCGTGTCCGCCCCGCACTCGGCTGTCGCGTCGAGGGGGCCCATCTCCACGGCGAGGGCGAAGCCGTGGTCGCGGATCGCCTGGACCGCGGTCCGAAGGTTGGCCTCGGAGGTGGACCCCACCCACTCGCCGTAGAGCTTGAAGACCTGGATGCCCGCGGCCGCCTCAGGCCAATCGGCCGTCGGGGAGAACAGGTCCATGAAGTCGTCGGAACCCGTGAAGGGCCTGCCGGGGCCCGTGCTCAGGGGCGGGAGGGGCGCGAACCACACGAGGTCGCCCCCGAGGTCGGGCAAGGGCGGGGCAGTCGCGCTCGCACTCGCCGACGGCACGCCGTCGCTCGGAACGGTGCCCGGTCCCGCCGAGCAGGCGGAGAGGGAGAGCGCGGCGACGGCCGCTAACAGAATGGCGCGAGGAGCCATGCGACGAGGATAACCCGACCGCCCCTCGATCAGTCCAGGTTCGCGTCGGTCATTCGTGGGCGTCGATCAGGCCGCGCAGGCGCCCGTACTCGACCTTGAGGCACCGATTCTGGATCACGTCGAGGCCGGCGTCCCTGGCGGCGGCCGCGGCCTCCTCGTTGACGATGCCGAGCTGCATGAACACGGTCGTAGCCCCGACGGCGATGGCGTCCTCGACGACGGGTGGGACGTCCTCCGAGCGGCGGAACACGTCCACGAGGTCGGGAACCACGGGCAGGTCGGCGAGCGAGGCGTACACGGGTTGACCCAGGACGTCTTCGCCCGCCGCTCTCGGATTCACCCAGTACAGCTCGTACGGCGTGTTCTTCTGGAGCCACGCGCCGATGGCGTGTGACGTGCGGTCCGGCCGGGGCGACAGGCCGACGACGGCGACGGTTCGGGTCCGCGCGAGGATTCCCGCGAGGGTTGGGTCGTCGGGCGCCTGGCCGGGCGTCGGCGCGGGGCACGCGTCGTCGGAGCCGCCGACGTTCACAAACGAGTCCATATCGCCTCAACGCTATCGCCGGAGCGATCCTTCCCCCGCGAGGTTGGCTCTAGCGGGCGTCGCCGAGGATGCCGGTCTCGAGGGTGGCGAGCAGCGCGGCGCGCACCCGCTCGATATCGGACCCTGCGGAGACGGCGCGGACCGAGGCTGTGAGCAGGCCTCCGACGAGCTGGGCGGCGAGCACAGCGTCCGTCGTTCCAGCCTCGTTCAGGGCATCGATCAGGGGCGCGTATTGCTCGCGGTGGAGGGCGTCGACCCGCGCCCGGAGCACGGCGGGAAGTTCGGCCGTCGCGGCCGCGTCGAAGGACCGGTGCTCAGGTTGAGTGGCGAGGTCGAGCGCGGTCGAGACGTATGCCGTGATCTTCACGGCGGGCGTGGGGGCCGCGTCGACGGCGGCGCGGAGAGCCACCGTCGCCTCCGGGAAGCTGTCCTCGATGATGGCGGCGAGAAGCGCGTCCGACGAGTCGAAGTATTGATACACGCTGGAGCGGGCGATGCCTGCCACGGCCCCGACCGCCGCGGGCGTCACGGCGTCGGCGCCTTGCTCGGCGAGGATCTCGCGGCCCGCGCGCACGAGCGCGGCCCGGCGCTGGTCGCGGTGCTCGGCGACGGTGGGGGCGTCGATCTTCGGCATCGGCCCTCCCGTTTTGCTTGACGACACTGGTGTCGGTAAGATACCGACATGACTGTCGATAAGAATACCTCGCCTGCGCCGGACGCCACCACCGCGAAAAAGGATCGCCGTTGGTGGGCCCTTGGCGCTGTCGCCCTCGCCGTTTCCCTCATCATCATGGACGCGACGGTCGTCAACGTCGCGCTACCCGTCATCATTCGCGACATCGGCCTCACCGCGTCTGAGGCGGAGTGGATGAACGCCGTCTACGCGCTGATGTTCGCGGCGCTGCTCCTCACCGCCGGTCGCGTGGGCGACATCTGGGGACGCCGGAGGCTTCTCTTCACGGGCATGACCCTCTTCCTGATCGCGAGCGTGGTGGCTGGCACCGTGAGCCACGGGGGAGCGCTGATCGGGGCGCGCCTGGGGCAGGGGATCGGCGCGGCCCTCATCCTCCCGACCACGTTGTCGACCCTCAACGCCGTGTTCGTCGGACGACAGCGAGCCATCGCGTTCGCCGTGTGGGGTTCGACCATCGGCGGAATGGCGGCCGTGGGACCCCTCGTCGGGGGCTGGCTCACCACGGACGTGTCGTGGCGATGGGCCTTCTGGATCAACATCCCCGTGGGCCTGGTCGTCATCGCGCTCACGCTGTACGCGGTTCCGGAGACGCGAGACGAGACGGGGTCGCGCAAACTCGACGGCGTGGGTGTGATCCTGTCGCTCGTCGGGATGGGCTCCATCGTCTACGCCCTTATCGAGGGCGTCCGGTACGGCTGGTGGCTCCAGGGCTCCGGCGCTCTGTCGCCCGTTCCCGTCGCGTTCCTCGGCGGCGTCATCGTCATGGCGATATTCGTGCTCACGCAGATCAGGCGAGCCCGCTCCGGCGCGGTGACCCTCGTCGATCTTGGGTTGCTGCGCGTCCGTTCCTTCCGCTACGGCTCGCTCGCGGCGCTCGTGGTGGCGCTCGGCGAGCTCGGGCTCCTCTTCACCCTTCCGCTCCTGCTTCAGAACGCCCTCGGCTACTCCGCGCTTGGCACCGGTTGGCTCATCGTCGCCCTGGCCGTCGGAACCTTCCTCGTCTCCGGGGCGACGCCACAACTGACGCGCCGCTGGGGTGGGCGGGCCGTCGTCCGAACGGGCCTCGCCTCCGAGGCCGTGGCCGTCGCGGGCCTGTCCTTGTCCATCAACGCGCACGTGAGCGGCTGGGCGATCGCGGGGTGGCTGTTCCTCTACGGCCTGGGAGTGGGGATGGCGACGGCTCAGCTCACGAGCGTGATCCTCGCCGAGATCCCCGTGGCCGAATCCGGGCAGGCGTCCGGACTCCAGAGCACCTTCCGTCAGCTCGGCTCCGCGCTGGGCGTCGCCATACTCGGCACGCTGTTGGTGACGACGCTCGGGCACCAAACGCGCACGAATCTCGAGGACAGCGGGGTCACCGCGGCGCAGAGCGCTCAGGTTGCCGATTCGGTCCGGCACTCCGCCGGCGCGGTCATCCCCGCGCTCGAGGCGAATGCGTCCACCCAGGCGTCCGGCGTCGTCGCGCGTGACGCGCTCATCACCGCGTCCAAGATCACGACGGGTAGCGCCGCGGTCGTCATCGCGCTTGGCCTCGCTGCGACGCTCGCCCTGCCGCCGACCCCTCCGGAGGGCGGGACGACGCGACGGCGTCGAACCTCCGCGCGGGCCTAGCCAGAGGTCGCGACTAGATGTAGTACATCGCGGGTTCGCGATCCTGGTTGACGTTCACGGGCGTGGTGCGTCGCTCCGTCGCGAGAGAAGCCCCGGAGTCAACGGACGACGCCGCCGTGCCTGCCTCGACGACGCCGGGGTGCTCGCGGATCACGGCGGGAATTCCGACCGCAGTGGCGCATTCGGGGACGTCCTTGACGACGACGGCGTTCGCGCCGATGCGCGCGTTCGAGCCGATGACGACGGGTCCGAGGACCTTCGCCCCCGCGCCGACGACGACGCGGTCTCCAACGGTCGGGTGACGCTTGCCCGGCGACATGCTCGTCCCGCCGAGGGTGACGCCGTGGAAGAGCAACACGTCGTCTCCGACGACGGCGGTCTCGCCGATGACGACGCCCATGCCGTGGTCAATGAATACGCGACGCCCGATCTGGGCGCCGGGGTGAATCTCGATGCCCGTGCGCGAGCGCGCGTGCTGCGACAGGAGCCGGGCGGGAACGCGAAGGTGGTGGGTCCACATCCAGTGCGCCGCGCGGTGATACCAGACCGCGTGCACGCCCTGATAGGACCAGACGATGACGAACGTGGAGCGCGCGGCGGGGTCCCGATCGTGCGCCGCGCGAACGTCCTCGCGCATCCTCGTCACGAGGCCCACGCGTCGGCGTGATGCCTGCTTCGTCATGGAAAGCCTCCTCCAGCCGATGATGGGCGGCCCGGGCGAGTGTAACGCCCGGACCACCCCGTTCCTTCCGTGCCCCCGCGGAAGGACGTCGAATCAGTCCATCAGATCCGCGTACAACACGGACGACAGGTACCGCTCCCCGAACGAGGGGATGATGACGACGATCGTCTTGCCCTTGTTCTCGGGACGCTTCGCGACGATCGCTGCGGCACTCAGCGCAGCACCAGACGAGATGCCAACGAGCAGGCCCTCCTCCTTCGCGGCGGCACGGGCCGTCTCGATCGCCGTTTCCGAATCGACGTCGATGACCTCGTCGTAGATCTCCGTGTTGAGGATCTCGGGAATGAAGTTCGCGCCGATGCCCTGGATCTTGTGCGGGCCGGGCTCGCCACCGGTGAGGATCGGCGATTCTGCCGGCTCGACGGCGACGATCTGGATCGACGGCTTCTTCTTCTTGAGCGCCTCGCCCACGCCGGTAATCGTCCCTCCGGTGCCGATGCCCGCGACGACGATGTCCACCTCGCCGTCCGTGTCGTCCCAGATCTCGACGGCCGTCGTCGTCCGGTGAATCTCCGGGTTGGCCTCGTTCGCGAACTGGCGCGCGAGAATCGCACCCGGACGCTCCTTCGCGATCTTTTCCGACTCGTCGACCGCTCCCTTCATGCCCGCCGCGCCCGGCGTCAGGATCAGCTCGGCGCCGAACGCCCGGAGAAGAGCGCGACGCTCCTTGGACATCGTGTCCGGCATCGTGAGGACGACGTTGTAGCCGCGAGCAGCGCCCACGAACGCGAGCGCGATTCCCGTGTTCCCGCTCGTCGCCTCGACGATGGTCCCGCCGGGCTTGAGCGATCCGTCCTTCTCCGCGGCGTCGATGATCGCGACGCCGATGCGGTCCTTGACCGAGTTCGCGGGGTTGTAGAACTCGAGCTTGGCGAGCACGGTCGCACCCGCGCCCTTCGTCAGCTTGTTGATGCGCACGAGCGGGGTGTTCCCCACGAGCTTCGTCGCGTCGTCGTAAATCTTTCCCATGTCAGTTCCTTCGTTCAGGCGGGGCGGGCGAGGCCGTCCCGTATTCGTCGGTTCGTGGATCGCGCGACAGCGCGGATGCGTCATCCCGCGAGACGGCGGGGGCGCCGGGGCGAGCACTGGCGTGGCAGAGGTCTGCCGCGTTCCGCGGGTGCGGGTGCCAGCGCTCTACAGACAGCGGCAGCAGCCCTCGCCACAGGCGCAGGTGCACATGCGGGGAGCCATAGAACCCATCATGGGGGCAAGGGACGACGTCGTCACGCACGTGACGCGGAGCGTGGTGTCGCTCATGTCCTGCCCTCCTCTTCCGGGTGGTGCCAGGGTAACGCCGCTCCGCCCGTGACGCAATCGAGACAGTGGTGGTGGCGTTCGTCTCGAATGCGTGCGCGGCGCCCACGTCGCGACTAGGCTCGGAATATCCGCAACGACGCGGAAAGGAGTTGGCCATGGCCAGTTCGCTGATGTACAAGGAACTCGTCGCGGAGCCCGCCGCGGTACTTGACGGCATCTCCGACCTCAAGCGACGCTCCCATATCCTGTCCTCGCTCGTCCATCTCGAGGCGGAACCGAAGACGGAAATCGTCGAAGGCGCCACCTGGCGCGAGACACGCAAGGTACTCAACGCCACGTTCACGTGCGACGTCGTCGTCTCCAAGGTGACCCCTGGCGTCGGTTTCACGCTAGAGACCGCGCTCGAAGGCGAGACGATTGACTTCATCTATCGGGTGAAACCGTCGGCGATGGGCGTCCGGCTCGAGATCGAGATCGTCGAAGCCGAGGCGGTCGGGCTCAACAAGCGCCTGCGCGGACTCATCTCGGGCGGGGCGATGCGCATGGCCAAGGACATCGTTGAGCGCGACATCGACGACCTGCGGGCGGCGCTGCGTACGTAGCTGGCTTACGGCTCGATCGTGACGCCACGCCAGAACGCGACGTATCGAGCGATCTCGCGCGCCGCGGGTTTGGGCGCGGGTACCGACCATGCTGCGTCGGGGTTGACCTGGCCGTCGACGACGACGTCGAAGTACTCGGTGCGGCCCTTCCACGGGCACGTGGTCGCGAGGTCGCTGCGCTTGAGGTACTCCGTGTTGACCGAGTCCGGCGGGAAGTAATGGCTGTCTTCCACGACGACGGTCTGGTCGGACTGCGCGATGACCGCGCCGTTCCATGTGGCCCTCATATCAGTTCTCCTTGACGTCCGGCACGTTGCACAATGGAACGCCGTCGCGGGCGTCCCCATTCCGCCTCGTAGGCGAGCTACTCGCTGACGCGGATCGGTAGCGTCTTGAGGCGCCGGATGGCGGCGTAGATCGCGCCCGCCGTCGTCAGGGTGAGGAGGATGAGCGCGGCCGTCATGCCCAGGTCGCTCGTGACGTTCCAATCGGGATACGCCTCGAGCATCTTCTCCGCGGGGGCGAGCGCCCACTGGCGGATGCTGATGTCCTTGACTCCGGGGATGTATCCGGCGAGCACACCCTCCCAGAGCAGGGCGTAGATGAGGCCGACGATGACGGGGTTCTTGGTGAGGATCGACATCGCGAAGAACACGGCGGTGTAGGCGATGGCGGCGAGCGCGGTCGCGACCGCGAGTGCGCGGGCGAGCTCGAAGCCCTGGTCTCCCGCGATCTCCGCGCCTGCCACCACGGCGACGACGCTGAAGACGACGGCGGTGACGAGGGCCACGACGAGCTTCGACAGCGCAATGGTGCGGCGGGGTAGCGGCTTCGCGAGGAGGTAGACGATGGAGCCGTCCTCGATCTCCGGGGCGATCACGCCTGTGCCGACCAGCAGGCACATCACGGGGATGAGCGTGCCGAGGCCGAAGTTCTGGATGGTTGCGGCGGACGTGCTGACGTCGGCGCCGGAACCCCAGCGCACCAGGCCGGCAACGGCGAGGAGTAGCGCCGCGATCCCGATAAGCAGGAACGAGCGCTTGCGTCCGAGGATCGCGCGGAACGCGAGGCGCATCACGACGAGGTTCATCGGTTGTCCATTTCCGCCGCGGTCACCGCGACACCAGGTAGGCGAAGACGCTTTCGAGCGACTCATCCGCGGGGGTTACCTCGTGCAACGGGATTGCCGCCGCCTGGGCGAGACGCGGGAGTGCGTGGACGAAGCGTCCGAAGTCGGACGCCTGGACGTGCAGGCCGTCCTTAGTAAGGCTGACGGCGTCGGCCGAGCCGTCCGCGATGATCGCCGCGGCGAGCGCGCGGTTGTCCCCGGAGACGATCGCGTACTGGTGAGGGCGCTCCGTCATGAGGCGGCGGATGCTGCGGAAGTCGCCGGAGGCGGCTTGGCGGCCAGCGACGACCACCTGAATGGTCCCCGCGATGTCCTCCACCTCCTCGAGGATGTGGCTGCTGAACAGCACCGTGCGTCCGTTGGAGCCCAGTCGCTGCAGGAGGTCGAGAAGGTGCATGCGCTGGCGCGGGTCCATGCCGTTGAAGGGCTCGTCGAGTAGGAGCACCTCGGGGTCGTGTACCAGGGCCGTTGCCATCTTGATCCGCTGCTTCATGCCCTTGGAGTACTTGCCAACCTCGCGGTCGCGCGCGTCCATCATGTCGACGGACTCGATGGCGGCGCGCGCCGCTCCAGCGGGGTCGGGCAGCCGGTGTAGCTGCGCGTTCGCGAGAACGAAGTCCCACCCGGTCATGGTGTCGAACATCGCCTCGGCCTCGGGGACGAGACCGATGCGGCGGTACATCTCCGGGTGGCGCCAGATCGGCGCGCCGTCGAGCGTCACCGTCCCGGACGACGGCGGGAGGAAGCCGCTCATCATCGACAGGAGCGTGGTCTTTCCTGCGCCGTTGGGTCCGAGCAGGCCGGTGACGCCGGGGCCGATCGCCATGGTGACGTCGTTGACGGCGACGACGTTGCCGAACCAGCGGGATACGCCGGTGAGTTCCAGGGTGCTCACGCGCTACCTTCCTTCCTGAGGCGCCGCATGAGTATGCCGAGCGCGGCGGCGACGATGGCGACGAGGGCGAGCGTGAAGATCGTGCCGCCGCCGAGGCCCTCGGGTCGTACGTCTTGAAGGAAGGACGTGACGCCAAGCCACGAGGCGCCGAGACCATCGATCAGCAGGAACGGGTTGAGGATCGCGAAGTAGGCGCCCCCCGCAGCATGGCCTTGAATCGACATGACATTGATGAGGATGCTCGTGAACCCGAACGCTAGGACCAAACTTGCCATGATCGCGGCGACGCCGAAGCCCCTGCGCCGGGTGTACGCCGCGAACGCCATCGAGATCGCCGTGAGCACGATGGACAGCAGCGCGGCCATCAGCAAGGCGCCGAGCCACGTCCAGATCTCGTGCCACGGGGGCATCTTCGCAAGCAGCGATCCCGCCAGCATGAGGACGAGGGGACCGGCGATGAAGAGGAAGACCGCCGAGGTAAGCCCGAGGAACTTGGCGAGCGCGTAGTCGCTTCGGACGATCGGCCGCGAGAGGTACAGGGGCATCACCCCGTCGCGCATGTCGCGGGAGATCGCGTAGGGAGCCCTGCCCGCGACGAAGAGCGCGACGAGCAACCACTCCGAGATGGCGAGCTGCGTGTACGGCAGGAGGGGCTCGGGGGCCTTCGTGACGATGGTGATCGCCACGAGGATGAGGGCGACGAGCGCCATGATCCCGGTCAGGATCCATGGCATCGCCTTGACCTTCGGGGGCCGCCCAAGGCCGTACGCGCCGCGCAGGGTCTCGATCATGAGGGAGCGGAACGCCCACCCGCGTCCGAGCCGCGGACCGTCGTAGTGGCGGAAGCCGATGTCGTGGATGACGCTGCCTTCGGCGTTCACGCTCGGCGTCGTGTCGTTAGACATGGGCAGCCTCCTCTCCGGTCGGGGCGGTCTCGGATGCGAATATCTCCGAAAGATGGTGGCGTCGAGGCTGGAGTCGAACGAGCCCAACCCCCATCTCTGCGACGGTCGCGACGATCAACGACGGAACGGCCTCGTCCGTCATCTCGATCGCGAAGGTGCCGGGGCGAGGGCTCTGCGCGACTTGTGCCCCCCGCTTGGACAGGAGGGCGATGACCTCGGGCGCGCGGTCCGTCACCTCCACGAGGACAGAGCCGCTCAGTTGCGTCGCGTCGGCCGTGGCCGTGGAGCGGCTGAGTACCCCCGCCTCGATGACGACCAGGTGGTCGGCGATGCGTTCGAGCTCGCCGAGCAGGTGGGAGGTGACCACCACGGAGATTCCGAAGTCGCGGCTCACTCGGGCGATGAGGCCGAGCATCTCGTCGCGACCGGCGGGGTCGAGGCCGTTGGTGGGTTCGTCGAGGAACACGAGCTTGGGATCGTGGACGAGGGCCTGCGCGAGCTTGACGCGCTGCTTCATGCCCGTGGAGTACCCGCCGATGGGCCGGTAGCGCTCCTCGTAGAGGCCGACGTGGCGAAGAGTATCGGCGGCGCGCTCGCGGGCGACGTGGGAGGGGAGTCCGGACATGCGCGCCATGTGAACGAGGAATTCCGTCGCGGAGACATCGAGCGGCAGGCATTCGCTTTCGGGCATGTACCCGACGGTCTCGCGAATCTTCAGGCCGTCCGTGAGGCAGTCAAGTCCGAGGATGCTTGCCGTTCCGGAGGTGGGGCGTAAGAGCCCGAGGAGGATCTTGATGAGCGTCGATTTGCCCGCGCCGTTCGCGCCGACGAGACCGACGACCCCCGTAGGAAGGTCGACG
Organism: uncultured Verrucomicrobiae bacterium; assembly: GCA_963788655.1. Classification (GTDB taxonomy): domain Bacteria; phylum Verrucomicrobiota; class Verrucomicrobiia; order Limisphaerales; family JAFGQR01; genus JAFGQR01. The sequence continues at coordinate 279,270 of CAWBHS010000088.1, forward strand.
GTGAGGTCGGAGAGTGCGACGACGGGGCCGAACGTACGGGTGAGGGAATGGGTGCTGATGATGGCCACGTGATCACCGTAGGCGAATCGCCACAGTCCTGCCATAGGGGACTACCCCGATATTTGGAGCGGGCGACGGGAATCGAACCCGCACCATCAGTTTGGAAGACTGAGGCTCTACCATTGAGCTACGCCCGCGAAGCGCACGGCCCATTGTAGGGGCTTAAGCGGTCGCGTCGCCCGTACTACAGTGGCGATGCCTGAAAGGCGCCGGGGTGTAGCGCAGCTTGGTAGCGCATCCGCTTTGGGAGCGGAAGGCCGCAGGTTCGAATCCTGTCACCCCGACCGAGAGAGGGAGCCCGCGCGCTCGCGCGCGAGGCGACCGAACGAGGGAGGGGTTGGAGCCGCCGTAGGCGGCGAACACCCCGACGGAGCGATCACCCCGACGAGCAGTCGGTAGCGGAGCGAACACCCCGAGGAGACCTCGCTGAGGGCGAACACGCGACCCGCCCCTCTGGATACCCCAAGGGGTATAGTGGCGAGCGAAAGGAGACACCCATGTCTTTCGTACGCTTCATGAGCTCCACCGCAGGGCGCGTAGCCCGCGCCGCAATCGGCGTCGTCCTGATCGTCCTCGGCATCGTCCTCGGAGGTGGCTGGCTCTGGCTGCTCGCCCCTGGCGCGTTCTTCGTCGCCGTCGGCGCCTTCGACGTCTGCGTCTTCGCGCCGCTGTTCAAGATGCCGCTGTCCGGCAAGAAGGTCCGCGCGAGCGTCTAGGCCTTCGAGCGGCTTTGGGCCGCTCTAGTACCGTGTGTCCGCAGGGCGGCACCCCAACTGATACGACCGCCGCCCTGCAGATACGCGTTCGCGTAGATGCGACTCGCGACGCGCATGATCCACCAGATCGCTGCCAACGTGAGCGCGACGGAGACGGCTATCTCCCAGAACGGAACATCCTCGACCGCGATGCGTACGGGCATGACGACGGGCGTGAAGGCCGGGAACATCGACAGCCACCGCACCCAGGCGTTGCCCGGATCCCCGATCGCGATCTCGACGATGATGAACGCCGCGACCAGCGGCGGGATGAGCGGCGCCATCGCGAACTGGAGATCCTCCTGGCGCGACACGAGCGCCCCCGCAGCTGCGAACCCGAGCGAGTACAGCCCGTACCCGAGCACGAACCAAATCAGGCTCGCGGGCATCAGACTCCACGCCCGTTGCGAGATAGGGCTCGACCCCACGACTTCGTTTGCGGCGAGTCCCGCGGCGATAACGATGGTGAGCTGCGTGAGACCGACGATGCCGATGCCGACGATCTTGCCCGCGAGCAGGTCGCGCGACCGGACAGCGGACAGCAGCACTTCCGCCGTGCGGGACGACTTCTCCTGAGCGACGCCGGTCGCGATCGCGGACCCGTACGTGAGGAGCACCATGTAGAGCAGGGCTCCCGTCACGATCGCCGCGATCGCCTTGCTCTCGTCCACGGCGGGCGGCGGAGCGATGGCGTCTACCGTCAGCGGGACGGGCGTGAGCGCGTCGGTGACCGTCGATAGGGGGATCCCGGCCGCGTCGAGGGAGTCCTTGAGATGCGCCTGGTTGAGCGTCGTCTCGATCGCGCTCTGGACGTCGCTGGCGAGATCCTTTTGAACGATGACGGTGGCGGAGGTGCCGTCAAAGGAGACGGCCGCGTCGATCGTTCCGGCCTCGACCGCACGGCGGGCGGCGGCGTCATCCGCGATCGTCGTAGTGGAGATATCCACCTTGACCGCGGTGCCCGCGGTGGCGAAGTTCGGCGCGAGAGAGTTCGCCTCCGTTCCCACGAGTCCGAGGGTCGCGGTGTGAGGGCCGGACGACATCGACGCCGGGATGACGGTGAGCGCGACGACCGCCGTCACCATGATCGCCGTCACGACCCACATGGCGCGGCCGTGGAATCGCTCTTCGATCTCGCGGCGAGCAACGAGCCACAGGGGGCGGAGCGCGTTCATGCGTTCACCATCTCCAAGTACATCTCGGACAGACTCTCGTCCTCGAAGCCAAAGTGCTGGAGCGCTCCGGCCTTCATCGCGACGTCTAGCACGGATTGCGGAACCGTGCCTTCGTCGAGGACGAAGACGACGCCGTCGTCGTCCCGCGAGACGACGCTCGCGCCGCGCACCGTGGTTTCCCAGCCCGGCTTCGCATCGACCTCGACGCGCAGCCGGCGCGGGAAGCCTTCCCGTAGTTCGTCGAGGGTCCCTGCCGCGAGGACGTGTCCGGCGTCGACGATGACGACGCGGTGACACATGCGCTCGACCAGGTCGAGTTGGTGGCTGGAGAACAACACGGCCGTGCCAGCCTCGGCGCGCGCGGCGAGGGTGCGTCCCAGTTCGTCGACGCCGGCGGGATCGAGGCCAGAGAACGGCTCGTCGAGGACCAGCAGGTCTGGATCGTGCACGAGAGTCACCGCGAGTTGAGCGCGCTGCTGATTACCGTGGGACAGTGCGGTGACCTTGTCGCCCTCGCGGTCGGACAGGCCGAGGCGGGATAGCCACTCCCGCGCCTTGGTGCGGGCGTCCGAACGGGACATCCCGCGTAGCGTTCCGAAGTAGGCGACCTGCTCGAGAAGGTGCATTTGCGGGTAGAGGCCGCGCTCCTCCGGCATGTAGCCGAATCGGTCCCGATCGGCCGACTTCAGCGGCTCGCCGTCCCAGGTCAGCGTCCCCGCGTCAGGGGTCAGGATGCCCATGACCGCGCGCATCGTGGTCGTCTTGCCGGCGCCGTTGCGCCCCACCAGGCCGACGATCTCGCCGCGCCCCACCGTCAAGTCGAGCCCGTCAACCGCCAGCGTCGTTCCGAAGCGCCGCGTGAAACCCGTGACCTCGAGTCCCTGGCCCGTGCCGCGCGTCGAGGTCCGTGCCATCGCTCGCCCTCCCGTGTCGCGCCCGCCGGTGCGGCGGTATTCGGTCCTACGGTAACCCCAAGCCGGGGGTGAGGCCGAGCGCGCGTACCCGGTAGACTCGCGGGGTCCCGCGCTCAGCCGCACGCCAGTCCACAGGAGTCCGCAGTGACCAGCACCGTTGAAAACATCGATCCCACCACGGTGAAGATCGTGATCGCAGTTTCGGACGAGGAGTTCGCGCCGATGCTCGCGCACGCCTACGAGCACTTGGGTGAGGGCGTGACGATCCCGGGCTTCCGCAAGGGCAAGGTCCCTGCCAAGATCCTGGAGCAGCGCATCGGCAAGGGCGCGGCGATTGAGCACGCCATCAACGACGGCCTGCCCGAGTGGTACACGGCCGCGATCGAGGAACACTCGCTGCATCCGATGGGCCAGCCCGACATCGAACTGACGCGCGCGCCCGGCGAGGGTGAGGACGGTCTCGAGTTCGCCGCGACCGTCGCCGTGCGCCCCGAATTCACTCTTCCCGACCCCGCGACGCTCACGCTGAAGATCGGTGCACTCGAGGTCAGCGAGGCGGACATCGACGCCCGCCTCGACAACCTGCGCGCGCGCTTCGGCACGCTCGTTGGCGTGGATCGCCCCGCCGCCACCGGCGACTTCGTGACGCTCGATCTCACAGCGACGATCGGCGACACCGAGGTCGACGCCGTCCAGGGCACGTCCTACGAGGTGGGCTCGGGCTCCATGCTCGAGGGGCTCGACGCCGTCGTCGACGGACTCAGCGCGGGCGAGGAGACGTCGTATGAAGGCCCGCTCGCCGCGGGCGACCACGCGGGCGAGACCGCGCTGATCCGCGTCAAGGTGACGGCGGTCAAGGAGCGCGAGCTTCCGGAGGCCGACGACGAGTTTGCCCAGCTGGCTTCCGAGTTCGACACGTTGGCCGAGCTGCGCGAGGACCTGCGCTCGCAGGCCGCGCGGATCCAGCTGAACAACCTCGCGGTGGGCGCGCGCGCGGCGCTGCTGAAGAAGCTGGAGGAGGCGACGGACTTCGAGCTTCCCGGCGGAATCGTCGAGCGCGAGGTGCACGATCACCTGGAGAACGAGGGCCGCCTCGAAGACGACGAGCACCGCGCTGAGGTCACCAAGGAGGCGACCGAGGCGCTGCGCTCGCAGATCCTCCTCGACCAGCTCGCCGAAGACCTGGAGATCGTGGCCGCCGAATACGAGGTCATCGACTACCTGGTGTCCATGTCGCGCCAGTACGGCATGGACCCCGAGGCGTTCATCGACCAGATGCAACGCGCGAACCGCATCCCCGGCGCCGTCGCCGACGTCGTCCGGTCGAAGGCTTCCGCCATCGCCCTACGCAAGGCGACCGTCACGGATGACAAGGGCACGGTCATTGACCTCACGCCCGTGATCGGTGACGACGAGACCGACGCTGCGCGCGAGGCGGAGCACGCGAAGGCGCGCGAGGGTCGATCCTAGGAACGCCGCCCTACGGCGTCGACGAGTAGTACGGCCCCGAGCCCCAGGTCGACATCGCCCAGACGATGAAGGCTATGTAGGCAATGACTCCGAGGATCATCAACGCACCGATAACGTAGTTGAGGATGAGCCCCGCGAGCCCGACGCCTCGGTAGTCCGCCTCGCCCCGGTCGGCGGCCCGAATGCCCATATGCCCGAAGACGATTCCCGCGATGTTCGCCACCACGGGCATGAAGAGGCTGACGCCGACGGCGACGAGCGACACAACGTTCATCCACGACTTCGTCTTGGCGGCCGTGCCGTACCCGTAGGGAGGGGGCGGCGGGGCCATCGGGACGGGTGGAGGGGGCGGCGGCTGTATCGGAGAGTGGTGCCCACCGAATCGCTTCGTGGAGATGAACGGATCCGGGGGCTCAGGCGTGCTCATAGAGGTTTCCTTCCTGCGCCGACTCTAGCGTCGGCCGGCGGGGAGGCGCGCGGCGAAAAACGACGCCGTTCCCCCGTAGCGAAAAGCCGTGGATTCGGGCATGGCGACCGGGCGGTGGGCGTTAGTGTCGAGACATACTCGCTCAGCGTCGGCACGGCGCGGAGACGGACGCAGGTAGGAGGGACGCAGTGAACGAGCCGCATATGGCCGGACCCGACGGAATCGGGATGGGTCTTCAGGACTCAATCTTCAACCGTTTGCTTCGCGAGCGGATCATCTGGCTGGGCTCCGAGGTGCGCGACGACAACGCGAACGCCATCTGCGCCCAGATGATGCTCCTGGCCGCAGAGGACCCCGACAAGGACATCTACCTGTACATCAACTCGCCCGGTGGCTCCATCACCGCTGGCATGGCGATCTACGACACGATGCAGTACATCAAGCCGGACGTCTCGACGGTCGCCGTCGGCATGGCCGCGTCGATGGGACAGTTCCTGCTTTCGTCCGGCGCCAAGGGCAAGCGGTTCGCGACGCCCCACGCCCGCGTCATGATGCACCAGCCCTCCGGCGGCATCGGCGGGACGACGACGGACGTCCGCATCCACGCGGAGCTCATCTTGCACATGAAGACCCAACTCGCCGAACTCACGGCCGAGCAGACCGGAAAGTCGATCGAGCAGATCAACAAGGACGCCGACCGCGACCGCTGGTTCACGTCGGACGAGGCCCTGAAGTACGGGTTCATCGACAAGGTTGTGACACACGAGAGCGAAGCCGGCCCTCGCGCCGACGCGTCGGGAGGCAAGTCGTGACCCACGAGATCACCGGTCGGTACATCCTGCCGTCGTTCGAGGAGCGGACGGCGTACGGCTACAAGACCCAGAACCCCTACTCGAAGCTCTTCGAGGACCGCATCATCTTCCTGGGTGTTCAGATCGACGACGCCTCCGCTGACGACATCATGGCCCAGCTGCTCGTGCTCGAGTCTCAGGACCCGGACCGCGACATCACGCTGTACATCAACTCGCCCGGTGGCTCGCAGACCGCGCTCACCGCGATCTACGACACCATGCAGTACATCAAGCCTGAGATCCAGACGGTGTGCCTTGGACAGGCCGCGTCCGCCGCGGCCGTCCTGCTCGCCGCCGGGACGCCGGGCAAGCGCCTCGCCCTCCCGAACGCGCGGGTGATGATTCACCAGCCGCGCATCGAGGGCGGCGAGCGGGCGCAGGCCTCGGACATCGAGATCTACGCCGAGGAGATGGTGCGGATGCGCGAGTGGCTCGAGGAGACGCTCGCTCACCACACCGGCCAGAAGGCGGAGAAGATCCGCGAGGACATCGAGCGCGACACGTTCCTGAGCGCCAAGCAGGCCAAGGAGTACGGCTTCGTCGACCAGGTGCTCGATAGCCGCAAGGGCTCCGAACCCGTCGTCACCCCGTAGCCGACCCCGCCGTCGGCCGCTACGTCGCGGCGGCGCGTCGCTCGTCAAGCCCCTATGGGCGTAGGTAGCCTGAAGGGGCGTGCTGGTGCACGTCTCTGGGTGCGTGCGCGCGCCTGAACCGCGAGCGGAAGGAGGGTGCCATGCCCCGGCCAACGGACAGCGGCGACCTGCTCAAGTGTTCCTTCTGCGGCAAGACCCAGAAGCAGGTGAAGAAGCTCATCGCCGGCCCCGGCGTGTACATCTGCGACGAGTGCATCGAGCTGTGCAACGAGATCATCGAGGAAGAGTTCCAGGAGCAGGTGGAGCAGGAGCTCACCGAGCTGCCCAAGCCGCGTGAGATCTACGCGTTCCTCGAGGAGTACATCGTGGGGCAGGACAGCGCCAAGCGGGCGCTCAGCGTCGCGGTGTACAACCACTACAAGCGCGTGCGCGCCGCCGAGGTGAAGCCCAAGGGCTCCGCCGACGGTGCGGCCGACGAGCAGGTGGACATCGCGAAATCGAACGTCCTGTTCATTGGGCCGACGGGGTGCGGCAAGACGTACCTGGCGCAGACGCTCGCGAAGATGCTCAACGTCCCGTTCGCCATCGCCGACGCGACGGCGCTGACGGAGGCGGGCTACGTGGGCGAGGACGTGGAGAACATCCTCCTCAAGCTTCTCCAGGCCGCGGACTACGACGTCGAGAAGGCGCAGCGCGGCATCATCTACATCGACGAGATCGACAAGGTGGCCCGCAAGGCCGAGAACCCGTCGATCACGCGCGACGTGAGCGGCGAGGGCGTTCAGCAAGCGCTGCTGAAGATCCTCGAGGGGACCACGGCGTCGGTGCCCCCGCAGGGTGGGCGCAAGCACCCGCACCAGGAGTTCATCCAGATCGACACCACCAACGTGCTGTTCTTCCTCGGCGGGGCGTTCGCCGGCCTCGAGGAGATCATCAGCCACAGGGTGGGGCGCAAGGGGATCGGGTTCGGCTCGCAGTTGCGCGAGGCGGACAACTCCGACCTATACGCCGAGGTGCAGCCGCAGGACCTCCACAAGTTTGGGCTGATCCCCGAGTTCATCGGGCGCATGCCCGTTGTCGCGACCGTCGCCCCGCTCGACGTCGAGGCGATGGTCAAGATCCTGACCGAGCCGAAGAACGCGCTGGTCAAGCAGTACCAGCGGATGTTCGAGATCGACGGCGTGGGGCTCGAGTTCGACGAGGAGGCGATCCGCGCGATCGCCGAACAGGCGCTGCTGCGCGGGACCGGCGCGCGCGGGTTGCGCGCGATCCTGGAGGAGGTCCTCCAGGAGACGATGTTCGACGTTCCCGGACGAGACGATGTCGGGTCCGTGACGATCACCCGCGAGACCGTGCTCGACCGCGTGGCGCCGGCCATTACGGCGCGCGCCCCGAAGGTCGAGCCGAGCGCGGGAGACGCTACCCCCGAGGCGGAGCCGCAAGCGAAGACGGCGTAGGAGGATCGAGCTGGGAATACATACCCTAGGGGGTATGTTCATTCCGGGGGAACCGCGCCGATGCGGCACCCTTTGAGCGAGAGAAGGTGATCTCCTTGGCCCGCGTTGTCGTTCTAGGAGCCGGCGTCTCCGGCCACACCGCCGCCCTGTACCTCCGCAAGCGCCTCCCGCGCGCGCACGAGGTCGTGGTCGTCAGCCCCAACTCCCAGTACAACTGGATTCCCTCCAACATCTGGGTGGGCGTCGGCAAGATGAAGACCGACGACGTCGTCTTCCCGCTCGCTCCCATCTACAAGAAGAAGGGCATCACGTTCGTGCAGGCCAAGGCCTTCGCGCTCTGGCCCGAGGGCGACGCCGACGACGCCCAGCCCGCCGTCGAGGTGGAGCACACCTCCGCCGAGCATGCGGGGGAGACCGAGAAGCTCCGGTACGACTACCTGATCAACGCGACCGGCCCCAAGCTCAACTTCGCGGCCACTCCGGGGCTCGGCCCCGACGACGGCCACACGCTGTCCGTCTGCACGCCGTCCCACGCCACCGACGCCTCGGCGAAACTTGACGAACTCATCTCGCAACTGCGCGACGGGGCGAACAAGCGCGTCGTCATCGGCGTCGGCCATGGGACCTGCACGTGCGAGGGGGCGGCGTTCGAGTACACGTTCAACGTCGAGCACGAGCTGCGGGCCGCGGGAGTGCGCGACCAGGTCGAGCTCGTGTACCTCACGAACGAGAACGAGCTCGGCGACTTCGGGGTGGGGGGCATGCAGTTCGAGCAGAACGGCTACCGCACCTCGAGTCAGCTCTGGACCGAGAGCCTGTTCCGCGAACGCGACGTCAAGGCCATCACCGGTGCGGCCGTCACGACGATCGACCCGGGCGTGATCCACTACGACCAGCTCGACGGCACGCACAACACGCTCGAGTACGACTTCGCCATGCTGCTCCCGCCGTTCCGTGGGGCGGACTGGAAGGCGTTCGACCGCGCGGGCGCGGACATCACCGACACGGTGTTCGCGCCCGAGCGGGTTCCTCAAGGTGGACGCCGACTACACCAAGAAGCCCTACGAGGAGTGGAGCGCCAAGGACTGGCCCCGCACCTACCAGAACCCGACCTACCCGAACGTGTTCGCCGTCGGCATCGCGTTCGCGCCACCCCACGCCATCTCCAAGCCGCGCGCGACGCCCGACGGCCTCGCCGTTGCCCCGAGCCCGCCGCGAACCGGAATGCCGTCCGGGACCATGGGCAAGGTCGTCGCCATGAGCGTGGCCGACATGATCGTGAAGGGTGCGGACCAGCCCACCCACAGCGCGTCGATGGCCGAGATGGCGGCGGCGTGCGTCGCGTCGGCCGGAACGGGGCTGCGGTCGGGGACGGCCGCCGCGATGACGATGAGTCCCGTGGTTCCCGACTGGGAGAAGTATCCCGAGACGGGCCGCAACCTCAAGCAGACGTTCGGCGAGCTCGGCCTCGCGGGGCACTGGGTGAAGCGGATACTGCACACCCTGTTCATCTACAAGGCCAAGGCCAAGGCCGGCTGGACCTTCATCCCCGAGTGACCGATCCCGAAGGAGGGAGCGACATGGACAACACGAACGAGCGGATCGCGCAGGCACCGCTACCCACGCGCGGCGAGCTCCGTCGGCGTCGCGGGCTGGTGCGGCAGCTCATCCGCTTCACGCGCATCAACTGGACGATGTGGAGGCTGGCGCGCGCCACGCACCACTAGCTGGTCACTCAACGGTTGCCGAATCGCGGCCCCGGGCGCCCCTGCAGGCGTTCGCGGTCGCGATTCTGCTTGGGTGCGGGGTGAGAGCGTCCCTGCAGGCGTTTACGGTCGCAAATCGCCGGATTCTCGACCATTTCTGCCTGCAGGGACGCGTCGACCGCGCGCGGCGTGGGGCGCAGGGACTGACGTGTGCTCCGCGGCCGTCACGCGGCGCGACGGGCGCGCTCTCGCGCCGCGCGGCGACGTGCCGCCAGGGCCTTCCGGATTCGCGCACGACACCACTCGGGGCGTTCGAGGATGTCCTCGAACGTCAGGCGAATGGTGGTGATGCCGACGCCCGCAAGTTCGGTGTCGCGCGCAAGATCGCGCCGTCGGGACGCGTCGTCGGAGTGGTAACGCCTGCCGTCCAGCTCGACCGCGAGTTGAGCGTCGTCGGCGTACATGTCGAGCACGAAGCGTCGCCCGCCCGCGCGCACCGGCACCTGTCGCGCGAAGGAGGCGAACTCGCGGGTGTTGAATACCTGCGTCATCGCGACGTGCTCCAAGTAGCTTTCTGCGCCTCGCGAGAGGTCCGCGATCAGGCGGTCGAAGGCGCGGCGGTCGCGGATCCGCGGGTATTCGGCGGCGCGGCGCGCGAGATCCGCAGAGGCGACTCTTCGGTCGCGTACGGCGTCGACGATGCGGGCCGTCGCCTCGTCCCGTGGGCTCGTGCCCCATACGTGGATCAGCGCATCGGCGATGGTGACTGTCGGGAATCCGCGTGCGGTGGTGCGGGTGAGGGTGACGGATGGCTGGATCAGTGCGATCCAGCCGGGCGGCCGGAGGTGCACGTCTCGGGGCGCGACGAGGGTGACGCTGGTGGGGGCATTCTCGGTGAGCCCGTGCAGGAACGCGGCGGACGAGCCTCCGAGCACGCATCGGCCTGCGGACCACAGGAGGGCGGCCTCGCAGCGGACGCGAAAGTCGTGGGCATGTCGAGCTCCGGCGTAGACCGCCGGCGCGAGGCGCACGGCGTCTCCGTGCGCGATCGCGGTTTTCAGTTGCGCCTGGCTGAACATCCCGAGAAGTTCGGCGCGGAGGAATGCGCGCGGCTCGCGGGCTAGGTGCGCGGCGAGCGGTGTGGTGTGCGTGTTCGCGCGCGTGGTGCGGGGTGCCGGGCGTCCCTGCAGGCAATTGCGGTCGATGGTGGACGTCGCCGGGCGGCGGAAACGTCCCTGCAGGCGTTTACGGTCGGAAATCGCCGGATTCTCGACCATTTCTGCCTGCAGGGACGTTTCGACCGTGCGTCGCGCGGGGGTCACGTCCCGTCGGCTGGGCCGTCGGCGCCGGTGATGCAGTTGCCGTTGAGGTCGCAGTCGACGCGGTGGGTGTGGGGGTTGTACACGTGGACGGTGATGGGCGTGGACGTGGTGTGCGCGGTGCCGGGGGCGTTGTGCCAGGTGGCGCCGCCGTTGGTGGTGTACTCGCCGCGCCAGGACGTGGTGAGGCGGATCGTGACGTCCTGTTCGGCGTACATGTAGGTGTGGGTGACGGTGGCGTTCGGGTAGGGGGCGCCCGGCTTGGTGGTGACGGACTGTGCACCATCGCCCCACGTCCACGTGTACGCGGAGGCACGGGCGCGGATGGTCACGGGGGTGCCCAGTAGCGTGACGGCGCGGGTGCGGGGGTTCTGGTCGACGTAGACGACGGTGGGCACGGTGGTGAGGACCCAGCCGGTGTCGGGTTGGATGGTGATGGTGTTCGGGGCGATCGGCATCTCGGCCCATGCGTTCGCGAGCGCCGCGGCGAACAGATCCGCCGTGCACTGGTAGCCGGAGCGCGACACCCACGCGGTCCACTCGCCGTTGGCTCGGCGATAGCGCATCCACCACGGGTCCAGGGCCTGGGTGCCGTCGGGGCAGTATTCGACGATGGGTAGCGTCGGGTACAGGCACGTGGGCGTGGTTCGCTCCTCGAGGTCGTAGTAGAGGCAGAACGGGGCGCGCATCCACTCCTCGACGCGACCCTCCTGCGACGACCCCGCCGTCGGAGCGCCCTGCGCTGCGGCGTCCGCCGCCGTTACGGATACGTGGTCCGTTTCGGTGCCTCCTCCGAACTCGGTACCGTAGGCAACCAACGCTGATTGCGCGACGAGGCCAAACGCGAAGGCACTCGCTAGTGCTGCAGTTCCCAGTCGTTTACGAATCACGTTCGACCTCAACGCCAACGACTAGCCACTTTGCCCCGTCCATTCCGAGACGGAAATACGCGCGCCCGGTGAGGACTTCGCTCGCCTCATCTGCGCTTCCATCGGCGTGGTGAAGAACGAACGGAGACTGCGTGAACGACATGTCGACGTAGGTGTATCCGTCCTTCTCGTAGTAGTTCGCGCGGACGTCCGTCGAGTCGTATATGAGGTCGCCACCCGTTTCATAGTCGCCGATGGCGATTTCCTCTCGAGCGTCTTCGAGCGAGGACCCGCAGAACACGCATTCGGGTGCTGAGAGTGCTTCGATCACCCGAACGTCCCCGGTTTGGAACATTATGGAGAATTGCTCAAGGAAGAACTGCGCCGTCGCAATCGCCCCGCGCACGTCGCCAAACGCGGCGTCGGGGGGCATCATCGCGAGGAGCTCCTCGTCGGTCAGGGGTCCGAGCGACACCGACGGCGAGGGGGACGTCGTCGCTGTCAGGGTGGGCAGGGTAGGGGTCGGAGTCTCGGTCACGATCCCGCCGTCGGTGCATCCCGCAAACACCGCGACGGCCGCAACGCTCGCCGCCACAGCGGCTATCTGTCGCACGTTCATGCCGCCGACGGTAGCGATGGCGGCATTATGGCGCTCGGCGAACGCCCAATGCTGTGGAAAACGGGCATAGTTCCCCTCGAATTCTCGGATTCGGCCTTGACTTCGATATCGATTTCGATATCGTTATCGTCTAGGTGCGGGGAGTAGGTCACCAGAACGTCCTGGTTGCGTCGATTGCTGCCGCAGTTGCCTTTGGCTGGCGGACGCTAATGGCGCATCGTCCCAACTAGGCGCGAGGTAGGGCGGGCGGCCCGGAGCCGCCCGCCCGCCGCCCGCGAGACACGTCACCGCCCATTCGCTAGCGTGGGCTCACCCGAGCATCGAGGGAGAGCACACGTGACGCCGACGCCGGAATGGCACGAGTTATCTGACACCTCCCTCGGCATTCTCAACGGCATCATCCATCTGGTCCCGTTCCTCGTCATCGTCGCCGCGATGATCGGTATCGGGGCGTACTTCTCCCGGCGAACGCGGCACGGAAGCGAGCTCGCGAAGCAGCTGGGCTTCGAGCTCGGTTCGGCCGCGCTGCACACGAACGTGGACGCCTTCCCGCTCAACGTCGAGGGCGGCCTCTTCGGCGAATCGCAGATGTCGGCGAACGGATGGTGGCGAGGTCGCCGGGCCGAGAGCGTCCTGCTGTATCCGGGGGCGAAGGCGAGCATGGTCGCGGAGTTCCGGGTGGAGCTCGTCGAGATCGACGAATACCTTCCGCGCGTGGAGTTCCTGTCGCGCCGTCGAGACTCCATCGTGCCCACGGGGGGCGGCAACGTCGTCGACGTCGAGTCGGACGACTTCAACCAAGCCTTCGACGTCATCGCCTCCAATCCGGCCTACGCGCATGCCGTCCTGCAACCGCGCATGATGGAACGGCTCCTTCGCGCCGACGTCGGCGACGCCTCCGTTACCGTCTGCGGGAACCGCGTCTTCTGCTGGCGTCCGGCGATCGAGGGCGTCTTGGGCGCTCGCGCGCGCCTCGACCTCATCAGCGATGTCGCCGACCTTCTCCCGCCGTTCCTCGTGGAGTTGTACGGCGAGAGTCCCCTGCCGAGCGCCGCGGACGCGACCGACGCGTCGGCTCCGGCCTCGCGGACAACCAGGAATTGGATGGCGTGGGCGGGCTGGGCCTGCCTGGTCACGCTTGTTCTGTGGCCCGTCGGGATATTGTTCGGCCACCTTGCGCTCCGCGCCGCTCGGGCGGGGACGGCGACCAACGCCCGGAGCGCGCGCGTGCTGCTCTACGTGGGGTACCTCGTGCCGGCGCTCGCGGTCCTCCTGTTCGCCTGCGCCCCGACGACCGCTACGGTCGCCTAGCCCTCGGCGGGGATGAGCTCCGCGCCGCGCGTCGTGATGACGCCGTCGCCGCCGTCGGGCACCGGCACGATCGCGAGGTCGCGCACGCGGCCCGCGGCCGTGAGGTCCCGCTCGGCGGCCGCGACGAACGCGACCTGCGCCTCGGGCACGAGCAGTTCGACCGACGCGATCTCCGTCCGCTGGGACACCTTCGCCTCGGACTTGATCTTGCGTAGCGCCGCCAGCGCGCCGCCCGCGGCCTCGAGCAGCGCAGCGCCGCCCGCGACCACCTCGGAATCGCTCCCGGCGGCCGCCGCGCGGAGCGGTCCGGCCTCCGGCCACGTCGAGCGGTGCACGGAACCCTCGCGCCACCACGACCAGACCTCCTCGGTCGCGAACGGCAGCACCGGCGCGAACAGCAGCAGGAACGTCTCGAGGGCGACGGTGAGCGCCGCGCGGGCCGACGCGGGCCTCGGGAGACGCCTCTGCGTACGGGTCCACCGGCGTGCCGGGCGCGGACCCCGCGTAGGCGCGGTCCTTGATCAGCTCGAGGTAGTCGTCGGTGAACGTCCAGAAGAACCGCTCCACCGCCTCGAGCGCGCGCGTGTGGTCGTACGCCTCGTAGGCGGCGGTCGCGCACGTCCACGACGTCGGCCAGCGCGTTCAGCAGCGCCCGGTCGAGGTCCTCGGTCACGTCGGCGCTCGTCACGTGAGCGGCCGCCTTCAGCCCCGCGGCGAGAGACTCGTTGGCCGCGCCCTCGATCCCGGTCACGCCGAGCACGAACTTCGAGGCGTTCAGCACCTTGGTCGCGAGGCGTCGCCCGATCTTCATCTGGCCCGTGTCGAACGCCGCGTCCATGCCAAGCCGCGCCGACGCCGCCCAGTACCGCACGGCGTCGGGCCCGTGCTCCTGGAGCAGCCCCAGCGGGGTGACGACGTTGCCCTTGGACTTGGACATCTTCTTGCGGTCGGGGTCGAGGATCCAGCCGGAGATCGCCGCGTGCTTCCACGGCAGCGAGTCGTGCTCCAGGTGCGAACGGACGACGGTGGAGAACAGCCACGTACGAATGATGTCCTGGCCCTGGGGGCGCAGGTCCATGGGGAAGGTCGCGGCGAAAAGGGCGGGGTCGGTGCGCCACCCGCACGCGATCTGCGGGGTGAGCGACGACGTCGCCCACGTGTCCATGATGTCCTTCTCGCCGATGAAGCCGCCGGGCACGCCGCGCTTCGACTCGTCGAAGCCGGGCGCAGCATCGGACGACGGGTCGACGGGCAGCGCAGTCCTCGCCCGGGAGGATGGGGGAGTCCCACACGGGGTTGCCAGCTGACGTCGAGCGGGTACCACACGGGGATGGGAACGCCGAAGAAGCGCTGGCGCGAGATGAGCCAGTCGCCTTGGAGGCCCGTTGACCCAGTTCTCGTAGCGCACGCGCATGAAGCCCGGCTCGAATGCGAGTTCGGCGCCTCGCTGCACGAGCGTCGCGTTAAGCGCCGTGTCCTTGCCGCCGTTCGCGATGTACCACTGGCGGGTCGTGATGATCTCGAGCGGGCTTGTCGCCCTTCTCGAAGAACTTCACGGGGTGCGTGACGGGCTTGGGTTCCTCGGTCATCGCGCCAGACTCGCGCAGCAGCTCGACGATGCGCTTCTGGGCGCTGAACACGGTCAGTCCCGCGAGTTCGGCGTACGCGGCGAGGCCGGCCTCGGTCTCGATGCCCGTGGGCGGCTCGGCCAGCACGCGCCCGTCCCAGCCGAGCATCGGGCGCGTCTCGCAGTTGGAGCTCGCGCCACCATGTCACGTCGGTGGTGTCGCCGAAGGTGCAGATCATCGCGATGCCGGAGCCCTTGTCTGGGCGCGGCGAGGTAGTGCGCCACCACCGGCACCTCAACCTCGAATAGCGGCGTGCGCACGGTGCGTGCCGAAGAGCGGCTTGTACCGCTCGTCGTCGGGGTGCGCGACGAGGGCGACGCACGCGGGGAGTAGCTCGGGTCGGGTGGTCTCGATGAAGACGTCGCCTGAGCCGTCGGCGCGCGGGAACGCGAGCCGATGGTACGCGCCAGGCATGTCCCGGTCCTCCAAGTTCAGCCTGCGCGACGGCGGTGCGGAACGTCACGTCCCACAGCGTCGGCGCCTCGGCCTGATACGCCTCGCCGCGCGCGAGGTTCCTGAGGAACGCCTGCTGCGCGACGCCCTGCGCCTCGGGGGAGATGGTCTGATAGGTGCGCGACCAGTCGACGCTCAGCCCCAGGTGGCGCCAGAGCGACTCGAACTGCTTCTCGTCCTCCTCGGTAAGGCGCTCGCAGAGCTCCACGAAGTTGCGCCGTGAGATCGGCATCTGGTCTGCGGCCTTGGTGGATTTCCCTTCCCCTCCCGAATGCGGGGGCTCGAATCCCTCGACGTAGGGAAGCGACGGGTCGCACCTCACGCCGAAGTAGTTCTGCACGCGTCGCTCGGTGGGCAGGCCGTTGTCGTCCCAGCCCATCGGGTAGAAGACGTTCATGCCGCGCATGCGCCGGTACCGGGCGATGAGGTCCGTGTGGGTGTAGCTGAAGACGTGGCCGACGTGGAGGGACCCGGAGACGGTGGGGGGAGGCGTGTCGATGGAGAAGTTGTTCTCGCGGGGTTGCTCGGGGTCAAAGCGGTAGGTGCCAGCGTGCCTCCCAGGTGGCGTTCCAGCGGTCGTCGAGGCCGTCGACCGTTGCTTTCTCTGGGATGCGCGTCATGGCGGTCATTCTTCCAGACCGTCGCGCAATCGAAGGAATCGACGGATGCGCTACGTCTCGGCGTCGGTCGGGTGTTCCTTCGGGTCGCCTGTGGGATCGTCGGTCGTTTCATCCGAAGTCCGTTCGGAGGATGAAGACGTCTGGAGAGTTCCGGTAGCGCGCCTGCGCCACCAGCGCACGCCGTAACCTCCGGCTCCGGCCAGGACAACGACGCCTGCGATCGCCAAGTAGAGCAAGCTGACGTTTCCAGAATCACCGGAGTCGGAAGCGCTCGGTGAAGAATTCACGGAAGCCGAGGGGGAGGTCCCGGTTGTGGGTTGTATGCCGGTGGAGGTCGACGGCTGTGGGCTTGGGTCAATCGTCACGGTCGGAACCGGCGTGGCAGTTCCCGGCGTGGCAGTTCCCGGCGTTGTCGGGAGTTCCTCGCCGATGTACAGGGTCCTGTAACTCGCGTTGCCGAACACCCACGTGGGCATGCTGTAGCCGGTGTTGTCGTTCTGCGGGGAGATGAACACGATGGGCGAGTCACCGCCGGGACCGAAGGGGTTCTGCGACGCGTCATTCGTCTTCGGTTCGGGGCCTTCCATGGTGACCGTTTGGAGAGGATTGCCGTCGAAGGCCGCGTCGAGGATGTAGATCACGGAGTCGGGGATGGTGACCGACGTGAGGGCGTTGTCGCGGAACGCCCAGGACTCGATATGGGTCACTGAGTCGGGGATGGTGACCGACGTGAGCGAGTTCCCGTAGAACGCCTGGCTGTCGATGAGCGTGACGGAGTCGGGGATGGTGACCGAGGTGAGGAGGTTGTTGTCGAATCCGCCGAGGGAGGTGACGGAGTCGGGGATGGTCACCGACGTGAGGGAGTTGTGGGCGAATGCCTCGGGCTTGATGACGGCGACGGAGTCTCCGAGGGTGACCGAGGTGAGAGAGTTCCCTTCGAAGGCGGACTGACCGATGCTGATCACGGAGTCGGGGATCGTCACCGAGGTGAGGAGGTTGTCGGAGAACGCGCTTTCGCCGATCTTGGTAACGGAGCCGGGGATGATGACCGACGTGAGCGAATTGTCGCTGAACCCGCTGAGGGACGTGACCGAGTCGGGGATGACGACCGACGTAAGGGAGTTGCCGGAGAACGCCCTGACTTCGATGGTGCTGACGGAGTCGGGGATGGTGACCGAGGTGAGGGAATTGTGGGAGAACGCCCCGCTACGGATGGTGGTGACGGAGTCGGGAATCGTCACCGAGGTAAGGGAGTTATAGGCGAACGTGGCCTTGTGAACGATGGTGACGGACTCGGGGATGACGACTGCCGTGAGAGAGTTCCCATTGAAGGCGTAGTCGCCGATGACGTTAACGGATCCGGGGATGGTGACCGAAGTGAGGGAGTTATTGGCGAAGGCGGAATCGCCGATGACGGTGACGGAATCGGGGATGACGACTGAAGCAAGCGCGTTGCTCTTGAAGGCTAAGTTGTCAATCGTCGTGACGGAGTCGGGGATCGTGACCGAGGTCAGGGAGTTGAGGTAGAACGCGCGTCGACCGATCTTGGTGACGGAGTCGGGAATCGTGACCGAGGTGAGGGAACAGCTGTTGAACGAATCGGAGCCGATGACCGTGACATCGTACTCAGTGGAGTTGATGGTGACGGTGGAGGGGATGACAGGGGTCGTGCTGGTTCCGACGAAGTCCGTGATCTGGGCGCCAGCCGCAACGTTGGCTGGGTCGTACCGGTAGGTGAAGTCGCCGATCGTCCTGGTAGTCGACTCCGCCGACGCCGACGCTGTCGAAATAGCCGCGACGAGTGCCGTCACGACCGCAATGGCGAACAATCGGGGTCGAATTCGTTTCACGTTGCGCTCCAATTCGCGGATCCTCACGGGTACGGTGACGCGTCCGCAAGGTTCTGGTTCACACTATCGGAGGTCCCGCCGGCCCGTTCGATAGAAGCCCGGAAGTGACGGCGCTCGTCGTGGGCGACGCGTCGCCCTTGCTGTCGCGGCGGACACGGTTCGGCGTCTACGGTCACAATTCGCTTACCCCGGACAAGACGAAACCCCGATCGGCTGAGGGTCGGATCGGGGCTTCGCCTGTACCCCCGAATACACGAGGGACATTCTCGGCGCCAGAGGGGGGAGGGGCTAGGGCCTCCGCGCTATGACGACATATCGCTTCTTTCGACCCCCATCACTTCTACCCGGGGCCGCACAACTTTGTGCTGTTGCGCTTACCTCAGGCTAATCCTCTTGACGCCGTCGCGCACGGGGAAGGATGTGGCGTTCGTCACGGACTGGTGGGGTTACAAACCAATGTGCGCTTCGGCCACCATGGGCCCTGTTGGGGCTGTTGAACCACCCGGTGGTTCCATCGTCACGTAGATGTCGGTCACGCCGTTCATGTCGCCCTTCATCAGCACCATGTAGGTGCCGTCGTGCTCGGGCATGAAGGCGGGGCCGGCCTCGGAGGTGCCGTCGGCGTGGGACATCCACACCTGGTACTCCTTCCCTGGCGAGGGCATGGGGGCCTCGTCTCCCATGAGCACGGCGCCGCCGTAGGTCTGGCTCATGATGAAGGACGACTGGCCGAGGGGGACGGTCATGGTGTGGGCGTCCTCTGCGGAGATGATCCGCATCGCCTGCTCGTGCGCGGCGAGGGTGCCGTTGTCGGATTTGCCGGTGAGGAATCCGCCGATGCCGATGCCGAGGGCGACGACGAGGACGGCGGCCGCTGCCGCTCCAAGCCAGGCCACGCCGGGCGTCCAACGACGGGAGGTGCGCGGTTCGTCGGCGTCGGCGACGGGAGCGCGGCGAGGGGCCTTCTGCTGCGGCGTACGGGCGGCGGTAGCGAGAACGGTGGCGCGCATGGTGGCGGGCGCGCGCCCGGTATCGCCGACGCCGGAGAGGGCCCCGGAGGCGCCGAGGAGTGACGCGGTCTCGCGGAGCGAGGCGACCTGGTCGCGGCAGGCGGAGCAGCCGTCGAGGTGGGTGGCGAAGGCGGCGCGCTCGTCCGGGTCGAGGGCGTCGATCGCGTAGGCGGCGGCGAGGTCGTGGAGCGTCATGGCGCCACCTCCAGAAGCTCGCGCATCTTCAGGATGCCGTCGCGTAGGCGAGCCTTCGCGGTTCCCAGGGGAATGCCCAGCTCGCCCGCAACCTCGCGGTGCGTGAGCCCGCGCCAGTAGGCGAGGGAGAGCGCCTGGCGCTGGAGGTCGCTGAGGGCGGCGAGGGCGCGGCGCACGCGGGCCGCCTCCCATTCGCCTTGAAGCATGTCGATGACGTGCCCTGGTCCGTCTTCGGCTGGGGCGACGGTCGGGGTTGCCGCGTGCGCCGCGTGGGCGCGGGCGGAGTGTGCCTCCTCGCGCCGTACGCGGTCCACGGCGCGACGGTGCGCGATGGTGAGGATCCATGCCCGCGCGGATCCGCGCTGAGACTCGTAGCGGGGGGCGGCGCTCCATACCTCGAGTAGCGCCTCCTGGGCGGCGTCCTCGGCGAGGGCAGGGTCGCGCACCACCCTTAAGGCGAGGGCGTAGACCTGGTCGGCCACGGCGTCGTAGAGGCGTTCGTATGCCGCGGTCGATCCGCGCGCGACCTCGTGAAGGAGGTCGCCGAGCGGGGTGTCGAAGGACGGAAGAGAGGCGGGTGACGCGGAACGTCTCGTCGCCGGGGGATTGGCGCCGATCGCCTCCCACGCGTCAGTGGGCTGCTCGTCTGACGCGGTCGAAACCGAGCGCAGACGTCGGGTTGAGCCCACTCCGCCTCCCTCCGTCATTCGTAGTAACGCCGGGACGGCTAGTTGTCTTCCATCATGGAGTCGTCGCCCATCATCGAGTCGTCCGTCATAGCCGGGGTGGGCGTCATGGTGTCGTCGTGCATCATGGAGTCGGCCGACATGGCCGGGGTGGGCGTCATGGTGTCGTCGTGCATCATGGTGTCCTCCGACATGGCCGGGGTGGGCGTCATCTTCGCGTCGTCCGCAGTTCCTGTACGGCCGCAGCCGGCGAGGACGGCTGCCGTTGCGAGGGCTGTGACGGTCGCCGCTGCGGTGCGGGAGATCTT
This sequence comes from uncultured Verrucomicrobiae bacterium, assembly GCA_963788655.1. GTDB lineage: Bacteria > Verrucomicrobiota > Verrucomicrobiia > Limisphaerales > JAFGQR01 > JAFGQR01. The sequence continues at coordinate 299,546 of CAWBHS010000088.1, forward strand.
CATGGTCTTCCTCTCGGTTGTGCTTCACCGCCGTGTGGCGGCCACTCGTGGGGTCTATCCGAACGTGAAGGCAAACGCCTCCACGCCAGGAGAGAACGTCAGGGTCAGCTGGTCCTCGATCGGGTCGCCGCTGTACAGCGTGTACAGCGTCGGCGCGCCGGAGACGTTCACGACGTTGCTCCATCCCGGATCACCTTCTCTCGTCACCGTGACGGTGCCTTCGCCTCCCAGGACCAGGTACACGTTTGCCGCATAGAAGTGGTAGCGCAGCCGCGCGTCTGCACCCGCGACCGCCGATTCGGAGCCCACCGTCCACGTGCCGCCGAGCGAGAACTCGTTTTGTGCGGGCGCCGTGACGAGCGTGTAGGTGTACGCCGCGTCCCGGGTGCCCTCGTTGTTCGCCAGCGCATTCAGGCGGCTGTAGCCGACGTAGGTCTCCGGTGAGCGCCCGGAGGTGAGGTTGGCCGGGTCGATCGCGACGGTGGACGTCACGGGGGCGTCGAGGAGCTGCTGGATCAGCTTCTCCGTCTCCTTGTAGGCGCCCTCGCCGTAGTGGACCTGCCGCACCATGCCGTCTTTGTCGATCAGGTAGTGCGCGGGCCAGTACCGCTGGTGCCACGCACGCCACGTGGTGAAGTCGTTGTCGAGCGCGACGGGGTAGTGGATGTTGAAGCGCTGCGTTGCGTCCTCCACGTTGGAGCGGACGTGCTCGAAGGCGAACTCGGGCGAGTGCACGCCGATCACGACGAACCCGTCGTCCTTGTACTTGTCGTACCAGGCGGTGATGTACGGCAGCGTGCGCTGGCAGTTGATGCACGAGTACGTCCAGAAGTCGACGAGCACGACCTTGCCCCGCAGATCCTCGAGGCTGATGGGCGCGTCGCCGGGGGTGTTGATCCACGATTCGATGCCGCTGATGTCGGCGGCCGGTCCGCAGTTGTGGAGCGTGTCGAGCGGGGCGTCCGCGCACTGGTCGAAGGACATCGCATCGCCGACGGCGGGGCCGGCGGGTTCGCGTCCGGCGAGGGCGTCGAGCTGGTTCTGGACGGTCTGGTTGTTCTCGATGGCGTTCTGCGCGTCGCCAAGGACGGGCGGCACGATGCGCTGCAGCGGCTCGAACACGTTGGTCGCGATGAGGACGGCGGTGGCGACCAGGATGGCGCCGGAGATCCTGCGGAACAGGCCGAGGTTGTTGCGGACCGCCTTGACGCGGCGCACGATCGACTCGCCCGCGACGGCGAACGCGAGCAGCGGGATCGCGACGCCGAGGCTGAACGCGAGGGTGAGGATCACGAGGCCGACGCTGAGCCCTGCCGACGTGGCGAGCGTGGTGATGGCGGTGAGGATGGGCCCGGCGCACGGGACGAAGACGAGCCCGAGGGCCAGTCCCGTGACGAACCCGCTTCCGCCCTGCTTGAGACGGGGTAGCCGCGTTGACTGGAAGGGACGCTCGATGATGTGCCCGATGCCGGGGATCAGGAGGCCAAGGCCCACGATGATCAGCACGACGATCCCGGTCCACCGCAGCACGTCCTGGCGGAGGTGAAGGGCGCTGAGGAGTGAGACGCCCACCAGGGTGAACACCGCGAAGGAGGTGATGAGGCCGGCGACCACGAGGATGGGGCGGCGAAGCGAGGCAGCCTTTCCGGCGGGCAGGGCGTCCGCTGGCACTGCGGGAGCGGCGCCGCCGCCGACGCCGACCGCCATGGGGATTCGGGGTGCTGTCGGCACGGCGCTCGCGAGGATCGCGGGCAGTACGGGAAGGACGCACGGCGAGATGGCGGTGATGAGGCCGGCGACGATCCCGGCCAGAGCGAGGGTAAGCATGATGACTATTCGTTCGACCGCGCGCGGGCGGATGGGTGCGCGTAGCGTTTCGCCTATGGAGAGCAAGCGTTGGAACGTGGTGGGTTGGATCGTGCTCGTGGCCGTCGTCGCGGTGATTGCCGCGGTCGCGGTGTTGGCGTACAACGAGATTCGGCCGAGGCCCGCCGATGCGACGGGGTACGGGGTGGGCGACGATCCGAACGTCGTGTTCGTGGCGATCTCGTTCAACCAGGGCGCCGAGATCGTGCCGACGAAGATCCTGAGCGAGGACGCGACGACGGTGGACCTGGGCGTGTGGGTCAAGAATCCGTTGCCGTGGTCGCGGGACGAGGCCACGACGGCGTTCGGCTGGGCGTGGGTGAGGTTGGACGAGCCGCTCGGCGACCGAGCGGTCACCCTTTTCGGGGAGCCGCTCGAGCGCGTGTCCGGTGCCGGCCAGCCCAAGATCACGAATCAATGACGTAGCGGTTACGATTCGCGAAACTCCGGTGTTGTGGCGCGATAAAACACCTTCGGTAGGCGTTGGATAAGTACTACCGGAGGGGAGTGCCCATGAAAGGCACCATCGTCACACTGATCGCCACGCTCGTGGCTGTGAGTCTGGCCGCAGTCGCGACCACGTCCGTCGTTGTCGCGGCGGAACGCGCCGACGCGCACGCCTGACCCCTCGCTGTCCCGTTTCTCGTGACTAGACACGGCGTCGTCTTCGCGCTATATTGTTAGTTGGCTAACGAACGGTTGGCCGAGTAATAGAAGGAGGTCCCCATGCGGACCGAAGACAACATCGAGGGCCACGGCCCTCACGGCGGCGAGGAGAACCTCGTCCGCACCATGGCGCGCACGGCTCAGTCGATGCGGCGCCACCTAGAGAAGACGATCGGCGACGTGCCGGGCGGCATGAGCGCGTGGTGGGTGCTTCGTCACCTGCACAACGCGGGGCCGCAGACCCAGGCGGACATGGCGCGCAGCGTCGGTGTCGCGGGCTCGACCCTCACGCGTCGTCTCGAGCAGATGGAGGCCGACGGCCTCATTACCCGTACCGCGGATCCCGACGACGGGCGGCGCATCATCGTCGCCCTGAGCGAGGCGGGCGAGGCCATGAGGGGTGGGCAGCGCGAGCGCGCCGACTCCGAGGCGGACAAGCTGATCGCGGGCATCGCGCCCGAGGACATCGAGGCCTTCGAGAGAATGGTCGCGCGGATTCGCGCGAACCTCATCGAGATGGGTACCGACCCCGACGCGCGGGGCGGCGGGCACCGGATGCGTAGCGGATTCGGACCGGGCGGCGGCCGCGGCAGAGGTATGGACGGCGAGCGCGGCGAGGGCCGCGGTGGCGGCCGCGGCAGGGGCCGCGGCGCTCACGCGGACTAGCGGCGGAACAGGGTCGCGAGCAGCGAGGGCGGAAGGGCCGCCTGCTTCTGCTCGGCCGAGCACCTGCAGCGCTGGTGCACCGGGACGTGTCCCAGGACTCGCTCGACGTGCTGACCGCAGCCGGTGTAGCTGGGCTTGCCGCAGGCGCGGCAGGTAGCGGGACTGCACATATTTCGATCTCCATTCACGGCAGGAGTAGGGCGTTGGCGACGACGCTAGCATACCCCACGGGGTATAGCACCTGTTGTCGCCGACGTACCTTTGAGTATTCTCAATAGCGATCGCGCAATGGCGCGGATCACGGGAGGAAGTTATGACCAGGAATTCCACACTCGGAATCGTTGGCGGCATTCTCATCGCCGTCACGGTCTTCCTATCGGGAAACACCATTACGTTCACATCGGCGGCGTGGAAAGACACCACCGCGCTCGTCCTTCTCGCTGCAGGTATCGCGGTGATCATCTTCTCGGCAGCCGGGAACCGGATCGGTACCGGCTACGCCGCGATGGTTGCCGGGACAATCGCCCTCATTCAGGTTGTGGATCTGCTCCGCGACGGCAACCTCGACTTCTCCGTTCGCCTCATCGTGCTGGTGGTGGGCGTGCTCCTCGCGTTCGTCGCCGCGGTTGAACGGCGCCGATAACACCCGGTTACTGATCGAGAGGGGAGGGCGTCGTGGGCAAGGCCGCCGCCGCATCGCGGCCCGCGCGTCCCGCGCCGCCCCCCTTCTCGAGCATTGTGTGGCTTTCCGAGGCCGACCACGGCCGCGAATGTCCCGCACGCACCCTCACCGACCTCGCCCTCGAGGGGGTCATCGAGCGCGTGGCGCCCACTCGAGTCTCGGCTGACGTCGCCGCATTGTTTCGCCGCATCCCGCTCACGAGCGAGACGGTCGCCTACCGCCAGGGAGTGTTCGCGGACCTCGACGGTTCCCCCCGCCTGCGCGAGGCGATCGACACCTTCGCCCTCGACATGCGCAACGTACGAGCCGTGCTCGCCGCGCGCGAGACCCTTCCTGTCGTGCACGCGCAACACGCCCGCCTCGCCGCAGCCGCGAGCCGGTATTGCGAGGCCATCGAACGTATGAGGGAAGCGCTCGCCGCGGCCGGCCCTGCCTCGCTCGGCCTGAGGTCGTGGCTCGCGTATGCGAGCGAATACGCGGAGAGCCCGGCGTTCGCCGAGCTGAGGGAGGCGGCCGCGCGCGTGATCGAGACGGTCTCTGGCGTCGAATACGGGGTGCGCATTGGCGACGCGTCGCTCACGGTGTACGCCTCTCTCACGGGGCCGACGCTCCAGGAGGAGATCGAGCGCACCTTCGCCCGCTTCCGCGACGGAGACGCCCCGTCCGTCGACGGCGGGGTCGAACCAGAAGAGGAGATGGTGCAGCTCGACCGCGAGGTCATCGAGCGCGTCGCCCGCCTTCATCCGGAGCCATTTGCCGCGCTCGACGCGTTCGCGAAGCAGTTCGCGAGCTTCGTCCCCGACGCCGTTGTACGGTTCGAGCGCGAGGTCCGGTTCTACACGGAGTACCTCGAATTCATTCGGCCGCTCCGAGCAGCGGGCTTGGAATTCTGCCTTCCTACGGTGAAGAAGCGCGCCGACCTCCGCCTTCGCGCGGCCTTCGACGTCGCCGTCGCGAGACGACTCGTCGAGGAGGGGACCCCCGTCGTCGTGAACGACCTCGACCTCGCGGGACCCGAGCGAATCGCCGTCGTGACCGGGCCGAACCAGGGCGGGAAGACGACCTTCGCCCGCATGGTGGGCCAGGCGCACGTGCTGGGCGCGCTCGGGCTCTTGGTGCCGGGCACCTCCGCGTCCATAACCATGCCCGATCGCGTGCTCACACACTTTGAGCGCGAGGAGAAGGTGACCGACCTCCGCGGCAAACTCGAGGACGACCTGCGCCGCGCCCAGGAGATGATGGCCGAGTGCGGTCCTACCAGCATCCTCATCTTCAACGAGGTTCTGACCTCCACGACCCTCGACGACGCGCGCGACATGGGGGAGCGCATCCTCCGGCGCGTCATGGGGCTCGGTCCCCGGTGCGTGTACGTGACCTTCGTCGACGAACTGTCGACGCTCGACCCGTCCATCGTCAGCCTCGTATGCGGCGTGGAGAAGGACGACCCGACGCGGCGCACGTTCCGCATCGAGCGGCGCCCCGCCGAGGGGCTCGCCTACGCGGCGGCGCTTGCCGGCCGATACGGGCTCACGTATGAGGCGCTGCGGAAGGGGGGTCGCCGATGAGGGTGGGGCTGATGTTCCGCGACACCGCGTTCGACCCCCGCGCGCCGGAGCCGCCGCTCGCGGCCGACACGATCGACGATCTCGGCCTGGAGTTCGTCGTCCTGGCGATGGCGCGTGAGGACCCGACGCTCGAGCGTTCCGCCCGCGCGGCGCTCGCGGCACCCCTCACCGATCCCGCAGCCATCGCCTACCGCCAGGGCGTGCTCACCGATTGCCTCGCACACCCGGAACTCGTGCGCCGCATGTACGCCCGCGCGCACACCGTTTCCGCCGAGGTTCGCGAGGCGATTGGCGGGCTACGCATCAGCCCCGAACTGGTGTTGCGCGGCGCCATCGAGGCGCTCCGGATCGCGCTGCCGACGCTGACGTGGCTGCGTGAGGTCGCGGTGGGTCCTGGACGGGACTTCGAATCCGACGGGTTTCGCGCGTTCTTTACCGATCTCGAGGAGGGACTCGACGAGGAGTTCTTCCGGGACGCGGAGCGGCAAATATCCGAGCTACGGAACCGGCGGAGCGCGACCTACGCCGCGCGGGTGGGGCCGCTGGCGCTCGGCACAGACCACGTTCCGCTCGCCCAAGGTTCCGCTGCGGACTCGGGACCGCGCGGCCTGTTCGGCGGGCGTCGGCGCGGCCAGACCTACCGGATCTCCAGCAACGACGAGCAGAGCAGGAGGGAGCTGTCGGAGCTGAGGGTCAGGGGGCTCGCGCCGGTGGTCGAGGCCGCGTCGCGCGCCTCGGATCAGGTGATCGGGTTCCTCGACTCGCTCGCCCGCGAACTCGGGTTCTACGTCGCGTCCCTCAACCTCGCCGACGACCTCGCCGCGGCCGGCCATCCCACCGTCGTCCCTCGCGTATCGCCGACGCCGCCCCGGGGGAGGGCCGCCCGCGCCTTCGTGTGTCGCGACCTTCGGGACGTGGCGCTCGCGCTCGCGACCGAACGCCCGGTCGTCGGCCACGACGTCGACGCGACCGGGGCGACGCTCATCGCCATCACCGGGGCGAACGGCGGGGGCAAGTCCACGCTGTTGCGGAGCATCGGGCAGGCCCAGGTGATGATGCAGGCCGGCACGGTGGTGGGCGCGCGCGAGTTCGCGTCCCGCGTTGCTCCCCAGATCCTCACGCACTTCCCGCGCGCGGAGGACGAGTCGCTTGAGCGGGGCCGCCTCGACGACGAGCTGTTCCGCATGGTGGCCCGCGTGGACGCCCTCACCCCGGGGTCGCTGCTGCTGTGTAACGAGTCGTTTTCGTCGACCAACGAGCTCGAGGGCTCGGAGATTGCGCGACAGATTGTCCGCGCGCTCCGCGAGCGAGGCGTCCGCGTCGCGTACGTGACGCACCTGTACGAGCTCGCGCGCGGGTGGTTCCGCGACGAGGCGGACGACGCGGTGTTCCTGCGCGCCGAGCGGGAGGACGACGGCACGCGCCCCTTCCGCTTCACGCTCGGCGAGCCGCTGAGCACCAGTTACGGCGCGGATCTGTATCGCGAGGTGTTTGGCGACTGACCAGTTGCGCTACGCCCGGGGATCCGGGCCGTAGCGGTTAGGGCCGCGCGTTCCCTCCTGCGCGAGGTAGACGATGAGGACGATCTGTCCGATCACCGGAATGAGGGTGAGCCAGAAGTACCCTCCCGACCGGTTGACGTCGTGCAGGCGACGCACGAGAACGGCGACCGAGAATACGAAAACGACGACCGCGAAGGCGATGGTGACGTACCGGGTGAAGGACCCGTGGCCCTGTGTTCTGGCGAGGAGATCGGCGTAGTAGAGGACGCTGCTGGTGAGCGCGTACGCGAGTATGAACCACCAGTACTCGCTACGGCGTGCGCGACCGGAGAAGACGCCCACCTTGACGAAGACCGACGTAAGCGCTTGACCGAATGACATGACCAACCCCTCGTGGCAGGAAATGAGGCCGCTGCGCCCCGGTGACAGGCTAGGGGAGCGCGACGGATTCGTCGCGGCGAGCGGCGGATTCTGGGTTGCGTATCCCGACGAGCGACACCAGCCCGCCGGCCGCGAATAGCGCCACGAGCGCGGCGACCACCCGGTGGAGGCCCGGCAGGTCCAAAGCGCCGCCTGCGATCACGCCGATCAGCGCGAGGAACACGAGTCCCGCGATGCGGGAGATCGCGTTGTTGATGGCCGAGGCGATGCCCGAGCGCGACGTGTCGACGGCGCCGAGGACCGCCTGGGTGAGCGGGGAGACGGTGAGGGAAAGGCCGACGCCCTGGAGCACGACGCCGGGGAAGATTTGCGTCCAGTAGTTCAGGTCGCTGGAGACGGTGAGGATGATCGCGGTCCCTGCCGCGGTGACGAGCGGGCCGACGGTCATGAAAAGCCGCGGCCCCCAGGTGTGCGCCAGGGATCCGATGCGCGGGCTGAGCAGCAGCATGATCACGACGACGGGGAGCGGCGCGAGCCCCGACGCGACGGCGCTGTAGCCCGCGCGCTCCTGGAGGTAGACGGACACCGCGAAGGAGATGCCCGCGATCGCCGCGTACACGAAGAACGTCGCGGCGTTGCCCCACGCGAAGTTGCGAATGCGGAAGAGGCCGAGCGGCATCATCGGATGGCGGGCCCTCGCCTGGCGCACCAGGAAGGCCGCGAAGGCGACGACGGCGACGACGCCCGTGACCCAGATGGCAGGATCGGCGAGTCCGCGCGTCGGCTCCTCGATAAGCACGTACGCGATGCCCGCGAGCGCGACGGCGCACAGCGCCGCGCCCAGGTAGTCCACGGTGGTCCCTGCGACGCGGGAGTCGCGCTGCGTGAGTCGCGCGAGCAGCCACACCACTACGGCGACGGGGATGACGTTGATGAGGAACGCCCACCTCCAGGAGGCGTAGTCCACGGCCGCCCCGCCCAGCACGGGTCCGACGATCATGGCGGGCATGGTGGCTCCGGTCCACACGCCGATGGCCCGGGCGCGGGCGGGTCCGTCGAAGTTCGACATGATGAGCGCGAGCGACGCGGGCACGAGCAGCGCTCCCGTCGCGCCCTGAAGCAGGCGGGCGACGATGAGGAAGCCCCCGGTGGGGGCGAGGGCGACGGCGAGGCTCGTCGCGCCGAACCCGACGATGCCGATGCGCGCGATGCGGATGCGGCCGAATAGGTCCGTCAGCGAGCCGGCGACCAGGATGAACGCGCCGAGCGTGATGAGGTAGGAATCCGCGACCCACTGCTGGAGCGCGATCCCTCCGCCGAACTCCTTGAGGATGGCGGGGAGGGCCACGTTGACGACGGTGCCGTCGAGGAACGGGACGAACGACGCGATGATCGCTATGAGTAGGACGAGTTTTTGCTCTACGGTTCGCGAGGCGGGGGCCATGGGGCCACGCTAGCGGCTACTCCGGACGGGTCTCCCGACCCCTCGGTTTCGACGTTCGTGATGTCGTAGCTCTGCCCGCCGTCGACATACCCGTAGCAGTAGTCGATCGAGACCCGCACCGGCACTCCCGTGTCGGGGTCGAGGACGATGTACGAGCACGTGCGATCTTCCCTGATCGCGGCGTTGTAGTCCGCGACCACGTCCGCGAGGGTGAACGGACGGTCGTACCGCGGCCACTGCACGGCGACGACCTCGTGGTCGCGCACGGTTACCGTCAACTGAGTCTGCAACCGGCCAGCCTGCAGATGGTACGTATACGTGTAGTCGGCGGGTTCCTCCCACGTGGCGGGGATGAGGTCTGACGAACGGACGTGGGGGCCGTCGGGCGTCGCGAGAGGCTTGCCGTTGAAACTCACGATGGTGAAATCCTGGCCGCCATCCACGACGGACGAGCAGAAGTCGATATCGACGATCGTCGGGACGCCCGTCGCGGGATCGAGCGCGAGGTACGAGCAGGCAGGGTCCTTGGCTTCGGTCTGGTTGTACCGGCTGAGGATCTCCGCAAGCGTCTGGCCGGACTCGAGCGACTCCGGGGACCAGTAGCCGACGTACCAGTCGTGAGTACCGACGACCGCGACCTGGTGATCGATGACGACGATGCGGACCGTGTCCCCGTGATCGCCCCACTGGTAGGTGGCCTCGAACGTGTAGTTGGCGGGCTCGTCCCAGTGGATCGGTTGGGGGCCGTAGTCGCTCGCGGTGAGCGGCAGCACGGCGACAACCCCCGCGATGGTCGCCGCCTTCGCCGCCACTTTCATGGTCGCCTCCTGCGTTCGACGCTACTGGAGTCGGCGCGCGAATGCGGCGCCGAATCGTGTCGGAAAATCGTTAAGGCGCCGCCGGTTGGACTTCGCTACTCTTTCCCCATCATTCACGCCTTTGGAGGGAGTCGCTGTGAAAAGACCGTCGTGGGTTCTGAGGTTCCGGTATTGGTTCGACAACGTCATGAGCAAGGGCGTGGCGTCCATGCTCTGGTTCCTCGCGTTCTTCACGACGGGCTTCATTCTCCTCAACGCGGCGATCGTCTTCTTCCTCAACGAGGGCGACGGCGGGGAGCGCACGAGCGTCGCCGAAACCCTCTGGCAGACGTTCGTCCAAACCATGAGCGCGAACGACGTTGTCGCCGGCTCGCATTGGACGTTTCGCATCGTCATGCTGTTCGTCACCGTCATCGGTGTACTGATTGTCGCCAACCTCATCGGCATCGTGAACGGGGCGTTCGACGCGAAGCTCGGCGAGCTGCGCAAGGGCCGCACCCCCGTCATCGAGACCGGCCACACCCTCATCGTCGGCTGGAACCCCAAGATCATCGCGATCCTCGAGAGCCTGACCGAGGCCAACGCGTCGGACCGAAAGTCGCGCATCGTCATCCTTGCCGACAGGGACAAGGAGGAGATGGACGACGAGATTCGCGAGAAGGTTGCCGGGGCGCGTCGCGCGCGGATCATCACGCGTAGCGGCGATCCGCTCGACCAGGACGACCTGCTGATTGGCCGCCCGTACGAGGCGAAGAGCATCATCATCCTCGCCGCCGAGCAGTACCCGGACTCGGACGCGCGCGTGATGAAGGTCGCGCTGGCTCTGACGCGCCACCCGCTGCGTCCGGACAAGCCGATCCACATCACCGGGCAGATTCGCAACTCCCGCAACCTTGACGTCGCGCAGCTGGCGGGCGACAAGGATGCGCGGTGGATCCTCGGCTCGGAGAAGGTGGGGCAGATCACGGCGCAGACGGCGCGTCAGCCGGGGCTCAGCGCGGTGTACTCGGAGATGCTGAGCTTCGGCGGTTCGGAGATGTACTTCATCGACGAGCCCTCGCTGGTGGGGTCCACCTACTTCGACGCGCAGCTCGCGTACCCGACGACGGCCGTCATTGGCCTCGAGGGTGAGGACGGGCCGGTTCTCAACCCGCCGACCGACGCCGTGATTGGCGAGGGCGTGAAGCTCATCGTCCTTGCGGAGGACGATTCGCTCGTGAGCGTCGGCGCGCCGGGCGTGCCGGATACGGCGGCGTTGTCGCGCGCCACCAAGGTCGTGAAGAAGCCGGAACGGACCCTCATCATCGGCGCCAACTCGTCCATCTCCTACGTGCTACGCGAGCTGGACGCCTACGCGGCCAAGGGCTCGACCCTCACCATCGCGTCGGACTTCCCCGTGAAGGGCGTCGGCACGTATCGAAACCTCGCCGTGACGACGATCAGCGCGGACGCGACGGACCGGGCGACGCTCGAGGGGCTGAAGCCCGCCGCGTACGACCACGTGATCGTGATGGCGTACTCGGACGATCTCAATGCGCGGCAGGCGGACACGCGCACGCTCGTCACCCTGCTGCACCTGCGGGACATGATGACGCGCGACGGCGTGGAGTTCAACGTGGTGTCCGAGATGCTGGAGGAGAAGACGCGCAGGCTCGCGGAGGTCACGAAGATCGACGACTTCATCGTGAGCGACCTGCTGGTCAGCCTGATGCTCGCGCAGGTGTCGCAGCACCCCGCGCTCGAGGACGTGTTCGGCACGCTGTTCGCGTCGGAGGGTGCGGAGGTGTACCTCAGGCCGGCCTCCGCGTACGTGAAGGCGGGCGTCGAGGTGGACTTCTACACGGTGCTCGCCGGGGCGCGGGCGCGCGGCGAGACCGCGTTCGGGTACCTGCGGCACGTTCCGGGGGGTGACCCGCTGGTGGTACTCAACCCGGTGAAGAGCGAGCGCGTGACGTTCGAGGCGAAGGATCGCGTGGTGGTGATCGCCGAGGACTAGCGGCGCTTGCGCTCGCGTTCGCGAGGGCATCGGGCCATGCTGGAGGAGTGAAGACTTCGCTATCGTCCGCATCCCGCGTGGCCGCCAGCGCTGCGGCCGCGCTCCTCGCGCTCGCGTCGCTCGCCGGTTGCTCGGCGCCGCCCGCTCACGTCACCGTGACGGTCGCCGCCCCGGAACCGACGCCCGCACCGTCCGACGCGCCCACGGGCGGGTCCACCGACCCGGCCAATCCGACCAATCCCGCCAACCCCGTGCCCGACGACGGCTCGCCGAGCATCGTCGTCACGCAAGGCCCCATCGCGCCGGAGTGCACCCACTCGGTGTGCCACGTGGTGCACGTGACGTGGACCAACTTTGACCCGGGTCCGCACGACACGCAGTGCGTGACGGACCACGGCGACATTGCCACGTGGTCCCAGAGCACCTACAACTTCCCGACGGCCGACGGCGAGAGGGACCTGGGGTGCTTCCTGGGCTATCCGGGTTCGCACGTGTGGGTAGTGATTGACGGCACGCTGGAGTCGGAGCACGCCGACTGGCCGTAGACGCGCCCTAGACGCGCGTCCCTAGGCGGTGTTGGGAGCCTTGCCGTGCACCCTGTCCTTGGGGAAACGGGCGATGGTCGCGGTGAAGTTGGTGTTGACCGCGTGCGGCAGGTCAATCCCGAGCACGTCCGCGAGGCGCACCAGGTAGACGAGCACGTCGGCGATCTCCTCGCCCGCGCGGAGCTGCCGCTCGCCGTGCGAGAACGACTCCGTCGCCTCGGCCTCGGGGATCCACCGGAAGAGCTCCGCGAGCTGGCCGGCCTCGCCGGCGACGGCGAGCGCGAGCGACTTGGGGTCGTGGAACTTCGCCCAGTCTCGTTCCTCGCTGAAGGTGCGGACAGCGTCGGCGAGGTGCGATAACTCGCCCGGGAGCATGAAGGTATGGGGATCGGTCATGGCAATACTCTGGCACGGCGCGTGGCGGGTGACTATCCGTTCGGGTCGAACGCGAGGGTACGTCCGTCCGTGACTTCACTTCACCGCGTGACCCGCCCCGTTCGAAAGGACGCGTCATCCCTCCGCCGATTATCGCAAGCGTTGTGTTTACCAGCGTCAGTTACGAGCCGGGGTCCTGCTAGGGCTCTTCCCGGCGCCACGGGTCGTGCCACCGGGCGGCGATGGCCTCGTGGCGCCTGTCCTCGGCGCGGCGGCTGAGGACGACGGCAGGCACGAGCGTGGCGAGCAGGGTCGCTCCTGTGGCGACGCCCACGATCCACGAGTGGGGCGCCGTCCACCCGGTGACGAGTGCCACGGTCATCGCGATGGTGGCCGAGACGCCGGCCCCGAGCCAGGTGCGCCACGTGTCGGATCGGGGTCGAAGCGGGGCGGCGGCCCGTGCGGCCAAAGATAGGAGGCTTCCGGGCAGGACCAGGACGATGACGATGAAGGTGACGGCGACGGGGACCACCTCGAGGATCGTGCCGTCCATCGGAGGGTTGACGGCGATTTCACGTTTGTAGTCGACGTACTGCACCAGGCTGACGCTGAGGTAGCCGAACGCGGCGAGGCCCATCGCGAGGAGGATTCCGGAGGCGGCCCAGCGCAGTGTCGCGCGTGCCTGGCCGCGCGGCCCGGTCGGTTCGTCCGCCCGCGTGAGCGATCCGAACAGGGCTACCTCGAAGGCGATCCACCACGCGGCGACGGCGAAGGCCGTTCCCACGGCTATAGCGCTATACGGGGGCTCGGGAGGGTACGGTTCGGCCGGGGCCGACGGTGCCGCGCCCGAGGCGACGGAGGCGGCGAGCACGATCGCGACGGCGCCGAGCAGGCGTGCGAAGCCCTTACGGCGCTCCGTTCGCCCGATTCGTGGTGCTCGCCCCATCGCGGCCTCCTGGCCCGATACTAGCGACGGTGCGGTGGCCGCGCTCGGTGGGTTGCCGGATCGTGATCGCGGCGAGACGCGACGGTGATCTCCTCGCCGCCGAGGCGCCGGCCGTGGGTAGTGTCGTAGGTAGCGACCCGACAGGAGAGCCCATGACCACCCAGCCCACCCCAGCGTCGTCCGACGGCAAGCAGGTGGCCGACCTTGTGGTGGGCAAGGCGCGGGAGGCCGCCACGTCCGCCGACTTTCAGGCGAGGGTCTATCAGGCCATCTCGGTGCAGCGGCCGGTGGTGCTGGAGTTCCTGAAGTCGCTTCGCCGGGACAAGCCGGACGCCACGCGCCGCGGAGATCCTCAAGGAGCTCGACAAGCGCTACGTCGCCGCCGTGACCATGACGAGCGCCGGGGTCGGCGCGTCGGCCGCCATCCCCGTCGTCGGCACGGGAATTGCCCTCACCCTCGGCGTGACGGACCTGCTGTTCTTCTACGAGATCAGCGCCCTCTACGTGCTCGCCGCGACCGAGCTCCACGGGATCGAGGTGCACGACGCCGAGCGGGCCCGGCCCCTGGTCTTCGGGATGCTGCTCGGCGAGAAGTCCCAGAGCAAGGTGGCGAAGGCCGTGCTCCAGGCCGCGGGGGCGGGAAGCGTCACACGTGCGCGCAAGGCCGCCGACGTCGTCGCGGGGAAGGCGCTCCCGAAGGGCTGGGGAGAGGTGCTCACCCAGCAGCTTCCGGACTCGGCGCTCGCGCCCGTGGCGACGGTGATCGCGAAGCAGGCGCTGAAGCAGAGCGCGAAGTTCGGGGCCGGGACGCTCGGCAAGGTCATCCCGTTCGGCATCGGCGCCGTGGTGGGCGGGGTCGGGAGCTTCTCGTTCGGGCGCTCGGTGGTCAAGTCCGCGCGCCTCGCCTTCCCCGTGGCGCCGACCGCGTTCCCGGAGGCGCTCCAGGACTTCTCCAAGCCGGACCTCTCTGTCGTTGTCGCAGTCGCGCGCCGTGAAGGCGATGCAGGCGGCGGCGTCCACTGTGGCGGGCTTTGGCGAGGCCGTCTGGGACAAGGCGATCGACGTCGTGGGGCTGTTCCGCGCGGGCGAGGCGGACGCCGACGGCGTGCGCATCGAGGCGCGGGCTCTCACCGCGGCGAAGACCGCGGGGGCGGCGGGGAAGCGGGCCGGATCTGCGGTGAAGGGGGCTGCGGTTGGGGGTGCCGGTGCGGTCGGGGAGCGTGTGAAGCGCGTGCGCGACGCGAGGGCTGCGAAGAAGGCGAAGGGCGAGTCTCCGGACTGACGACCCCAGCTCGATCGCCCGGGCCGCAGGGAGAGTCACGCCTCGGCGTCGTCCCCCGCGACCGCAAGCCGCTCGACTCGCCTTTGTTTCGTCGATAGGGCAGGGTTGTCGCATGAGACGTCGGGTCAGATTTGCGTGGCGGGCGTTCCTTGGCATCGGAGTAGCGGCGGCCCTCGTGGGCTGCGGAGGAGGCGCACCTGTGGATTCGCGCGACGCTTCGGATAGCCCGGCGCCAGCGGAGGACGCGTTCGACCAGGACGTCCGCGCGCTGCTCATCGCGGGCTCGCTGACGGGCTCCGGCGCGGACGCGGAGCTCACGCTAGGACCCGTCTACGTCATCACGGCGTACCCCTTGCCCTGGCCCCCGGGGGACGACGCGATCGTGGTCTGGGATGGCGACGCGAAGGTGACGGAGTTTCCGCTCACCTTGGATGAAACGATCGCGGTGTGGGTCCCTATCGGCGACGCGAACTACACACGAATCGACGTGCTCCGGGGCGGAACCGTGATCAAGACCCTCGAGGCGTCTGCCCATGTGCCGACCGTCGACAACCTGTCCGCGACGCGCGAGGCGAACGGTGACTACGTGGTGTCATGGAACGCCGTCGACCTAGACGGTGACCCGCTCACCGCCGTCGTTCAGGTCGCCTATCGCGATGACCCTCCGGACTGGGACACCGTGGCGGAAGGGGTCACGGGCAATACGGTGACGATTCCCGCGGGTTGGGTGATGGAGGGCGCGGGGGAGATCTGGAGGGTGTTCGTCTCGGACGGGGTGCTCTCCGCGAAGGCGCAGCTCGGGGATTTCTAGGCGCGCCGGAGTTGGTGTTAGATCGCGCCGGAAATCCCGTCGCAGCCGTCGCGCGCCCGCTAGGCGATCGGTGTCGCGGTTTGGTTGCGGGACGCGTAGTTCTTAGGCGAGGAAGTCGGTGTGCTCGATCTTCCACTTAACGATTCGGGGCGCAACCCAGAACGAGTAGATGCCCACCGTAATGATTATCAAGAGGAACCACTTGATCCACAGCCCGAACAGCCCGATGCCTGTTCCCGTGAAGACCAGCTGCTGGCCGTCGATGTAGGTGTGCTTCGCGCGCCAACGCTCCATAAGGACGAGGGCATACGGGTAGCAGATGCCCAGTGTGAAAATGATGATGAGTGACGCGAGGATTCTGGTGCCGAGGTAGGTGCCGGCGCCGCCGTCAAACTGGAACCGTTGAGAATTCTTCGCCATGGGGGTCTTTCTCCTGTCTTTGCGGGCATCGAAGGCGTCCGTGGCTCCTCAACCTAGCGTTCTGGGGGTCGCGGTGGGCGGTGCGCGACGCCCCGACGTTCGCCCCCTCGCCCCCGTCCGGCAGCGACCCCGCCTCGCCTCGAGCAAAACGCCCCGCCGTCCACGCCAGGGCCGCCGCGTCGTAGACGGAGCGCGACCGTGCCCACCGCGTCGTGCGCCGAGCGCGGGATCGCGATGCCCGCCGTCGCGAGAGCCGGCGCGATGACCCGCTGGTCAAGCGCGACGGAGTTGTCGTCGCGCTCGAACACGAGCCTCGTCACGTCGGCTTCCACGGCCCACCGGACGAGCGCCTCCACGGCGGAACTTCGGGCGTCGACGATGCGTCGAACGTCGCTTGCTTCGATGAGCACGCACGGCAAGCGGAGCTCGGCGATCGCATCAAGGATGTGGCGGCGCCGCGCGTCGTTCTCCTTCACGAAGTGGACGCGTCGAGCGCCTCGCGGCAGTTGCGCTCGCATGGTCGCCCGGGCTTTCCCGACCTCGCTGGTGCCGACGACGACGCCGACGAGCAGAAAACCGCGCGCGAGGTTCTCGTCGATGAAGACAGTTGCGGGCACGGTGCCACGGTGACAGGCGGAGACGAGGTGCGCTGCATGGCTCGCGAACCTGTGGAGAGGCATGTGTCTCCACAGGCGTAAATCGCCGTTGACGCTCCCAGCGCTTCGGTGTGACACTTGGAGTGCGGCGTGCAATAGCGCGCCGAAGTGAGCCTGGCTGGCGTCCGGACGGACGACTTGCCAGGCTTCGCGCTTTCTTGGGTGGAGACGGGAAGCACAGACGCCCGCTAGTACCAAATAGCGCTAGCAACCCCGTCGCAGAACACCTCGCCGCCGGCGGGCATCGCCACCGCCTCGCCCCGCGCAAACCGCCGCGCCGTCCACGCCATGGCCGCGGCGTCGTAGACGTCGTCGAGCGCGGCCGTGTCCACGGCGCGGTACGCCGAGCGCGGGATCTCGATGCCCGCCGCCGCGAGCAGGTCCGCGCGGAGCATGAGCCCCGCCGCCGACGCCTTGCCGTGCCTCAGCGGGGCGTCGTCGCCCACGGCCGCGGCCATGGCCCGGAACGAGACCTCCGGGTGTCCCTCCAGGAGGAGGGCCCCCGCGCGCGGGAGGTAGTCGTTCACCTCGAGGATCCGGTCGCGGATCGCGAACGCCTGCGCGGACACGCCCTGGCCGCCGACGCTGCGGGAGGCGGCATCGGCCGACGCGCGGTCGGTCTCGGCGAGGGCGGCGCGGTTGGGGGTGGCGAAGACGCTCGACGCTCGGGCGTCCGACGAAGGCGCGGGCGAGGAGGTCGGCCTGGCGCGGGCCGACGTCGGGGATGCCGATGGGGACGTCGACGATGATGAGGTCTACGCACCAGCGCTTCTGGGCCTCGGCTTCGAGGGCGGCGATGTCGGGCGCGACGAATGACGCCGTGGAACTTGCGGCGACCGAGCGCGACCGCGACCCAGCCGCGCTTGTAGGCGTCTACTCCGAGGACGGTCATGGCGCGACCGCGTCCGGCGAGGGTCCGCCCGGGCCGGCGCACAGCTTCGCGTACAGGTCCAGGGCGGTCTCGACGTAAGCGAGCGCGACCGCAGTCCCCGAGGCGAGGATCGACTGCGAGGGAGAGATGCGCAGCTCCACGGAGCCGCCCGCGTCCACGGCGAGTTGGTCGCGTTGAGTGAGGGTCATGATGCCGTGGGGCCGGCCGTGGGCAAGGCCGCTAAGCGCCGTCCAGAAGGTGAGGCCGCCCGCGCCCAACTCGCCCACCTCGCCGCTCGCGAACTCGATCACCGACCCCGCCGTCGGGACCGCCGTCCACGCGGCCCTCGCAACGGCAGGTCGCTTGGCCGCAATCTCCGCAAGTTCATCCTTGAGTTCGTCGGCGGTGTGCTCAGGCGTGTGGCCCCCGGCGACAACGAGGCGTCGGCCTCCGGACTGGTCCAGCAGGACATACTGGAGGGCCCTCACGACGCGCTCGTCGCGACTGGCTGGGGACAGCATCCAGATGCTCCACGCCGCACCCTCGATGGCGGGCCTGAGCAAGGAGTATGACGCGGTGGGTTGGACTCGGGAGAGCTCCCGAAGCGCGGCGCCGTGCAGGATGAGGTGATCGAGCGCAATGATCAGGGGCGTCCTTGCGGTGGCGGACACGTGCAGCGGAGCCATGGCGCGGTCGTCGGCGGCGAGGACTGAGTCGGGCTGCACGAGCGGCGCCTGGGCCTGCAGCGTCGGCTCCAATTCCTGGATTCGAGCGAGCGACCTACTTAGCGAGTGCCGGGCCATCTCCTCGAGCTCCGGCCCCTCGTGAAACGACCGGTCGACGGCGGACATGTGGCAAGCCTACTGAGGCGAGGTCCCGCGGCGCGGAGCAGGTGGACGCAGTCCCATCAAGCGCAGCCGCCGACGCGCCGATAGCCTGACCACGGAGGTTGGGCGCCATGGCGGCAGGGGATTCGGCACGCGAGGAGGCGGCGCGGCAGTTGGCGCTCGCTGCGGCCCATGAGGCCGCCGCGGCCGAGGCCCGCGACACAGCCGCCCGCTACGACCTCGCCTCCATGACGGAGCGTCGAACCGCGACTCTCCTCACGCCGCTTACCGCGCTGGGGCACCACCTCCTGGCCGATCGAGGCTGGCCCGGTAGCCGCCACGCGCAGGTAGACATGGTCGTCGTCGGGCCGGGAGGGGTGTTCATTGTGGACACCAAGGCGTGGAAGGACGTGACGATCGTCCGCGACCGCATCTACCGCGGGGAGGCCGACGTCACGGAGGAGCTGGAGTCGCTCGCGGACCTTGGCGCCGCGTCGGAGGAGGCGTTCGCCGAGGTGGGCCTGGCGCCGGGCGAGGTCCGCACGGTGATCGCGCTCGCGGGCGGGCAGGGCATCGAGGCGCGGCTGGGCGCGGTGTGGGTGCTGGGGGAGAAGGACCTCGCGCGCCACATCCTCATGCGCGGCGCGCGGCTCACGGACGCGGCCGTCGATCGCGTGCTCGTCCGCGCGGTCGAGTTCTTTCCTCAGGTGGGCGCGGCGGCGCCCGTCAACACTGCGGTGCGCGAACCCGTCGCCCCCGCGCCCGAACCGCTCACCGAGGAGGATCTCCCAACCGAGGAGGAGATCGCGAAGGCCCTGTACGCGGGCATCATGGCCGCGCCCGTCGAGGAGTGGATGACGTTCCTCCACCCGGATCAGGCCAAGCTCGTCCGACGCTCCTTCAACGGGCCGGCGCGCATCCGGGGTCCGGTGGGCTCGGGCAAGACGGTGGTCGGGCTTCATCGCGCGGCCTACCTGGCGCGGAAGCCCGAGGGGCGCGTCCTCTTCACAACGTTCGTGCGGACCCTTCCGGGCGTCATGGCGAGCCTGCTGGCCGGCTCGCCCCCGAGGTCGTCGAGAGGGTCGACTTCACGGGGGTGTACGCCTTCGCCCTGCGGCTACTGAAGGATCGCGGCGTCACGGTCACGCTGGAGCCGGAAGGCGGCCGCTGAGTTCGAGCGAGCCTGGGCGGAGGTCGGCCAGCCGGGGCCGCTCGGCCGGACCTCGCTCGACAAGCGGTACTGGAGAGAAGAGATCGCCTACGTCATCAAGGGGCGCGGGCTGACCCGATTCGAGCAGTACGCGGACCTCGCGCGAATGGGACGGCGGTATCGGCTCACCGTGGACCAGCGCCGCGCCGTGTGGGACCTTTACACCGCGTACAGCGACGGACTAGCGCCGCGGGGATCTGCGACTTCGAGGACGTGGTGCTCCTGGCGGCCGCCGAGGTGGAGGCGCGCCGCTCGACCCGCCCTACACGGCCGTCATCGTGGACGAGGCGCAGGACCTCTCGTGCGCGATGGTCAGGCTGCTGTTCGGGCTGGTCGGGACGCACCCGACGCCTTCACGCTGATCGGCGACGGCCAGCAGTCCATCTACCCCGGTGGCTACACCCTCGCCGAGACCGGGGTCTCGGTGGCCGGGCGCGGCGTCGTGTTCAACGTCAACTACCGGAACACCGCCGAGATCCTCGCCTTCGCCGCTCGTCTCGTGGAG
>CAWBHS010000089.1:0-107058 GCA_963788655.1 uncultured Verrucomicrobiae bacterium
ACCGATTTGGCCCCGCTGAGCGTGGAGGAAGTCAGCCGAGAGCCTGCCGGACGCCGACTCCTGGACCGGGCTCTTCGAGAGTTTCATTATCTGGGCCACGGGGGCACCGTGGGCGAAAATCTGCAATACTGCCTCAAAGACCGAGCCGATCGGCCGCTGGCCTGGGCGGTGTTCGGCGCGCCGGCTTGGAAGTGCCAGGACCGGGACCGGTTCATCGGCTGGAGGGTCGAACAAAGCGAACGCCATCTGGCGCTCATCGCCAATAACACGCGCCTGCTCATCGTGCCCTGGCTCCAGGCGCCGGGATTGGGCAGTTGGTTCTTAAGTCGGATCAGCCGACGGATCCAAGCCGATTGGCAGCGCAAGTATGGACATTCGGTGGCACTCCTGGAGACCTTCGTCCAAGCGAGCCGTTTCCGCGGCACGGTCTACCAAGCCGCCAATTGGCGCCGGGTGGGTTGGACCAAGGGGCGCACCCGCCAAGACCGCGAACGCACGATCCAGGCGCCGGTTAAAGCGGTTTACGTGTATCCGCTGCAAGCCCATTTCCGGGAGGTCCTCTGCGCATGAAAGAGCAGGAGGCCCTGCGTCGTCAACGGCAGCGGACCGAGCAGGCCCTGGCCGCCGCGCAGCAGGCCCTGCAGCAACGCGACGAGCAGTTGCGGCAGACCCGCCAGGAACTGGAGGCGCACCAGCGGAAGCTGGCGGAGGCCCAGGCGATCATCGCCGATCTGAAGCAACAGCTCTTTGGTTCGAAAGCCGAGAAACTCAAACGCCGAGCAGGAAGCGCAACTGCACAAGCTGGCCAACGACCTCCAAGCGCAGGCCCAGGGTCCGGAGCCGCTGAGCCAGGAGGTGGTGGAGGCGGAGCAGAAGCAGGAGCGGGACGAACAGCGGCAGCGCAAAAAGAACCGCCGGAAGCGCCGCCATCTGCCGCCGGTCCAACTGGAAAAGCGAACCGAGGTTTTGGAGCCCCAGGACAAGTTCTGCCCCACCACCGGCCAACCCCGACCGCGCATCGGCCAGGAGGTCACCACCGAATATGAATTCGAGCCGGCCAAGTTGATCATCAAAGAAACCGTCCGGCCCAAATACGGCGAGTGCGGGAAGGACTGCTGCTCGGGCGTGACCGTGGCGCCCCTGCCGCCGCGCTTGCTGCCGCAAAGCAAGCTCGGGCTGGGCCTGGCGGTGTTTCTGTTGCTCAGTCGCTTTGACGACCACATCGCCTACTACACGTTGGAACGGAATTTTCGGGAGCGATTGGGCGTGGTGATCTCGCGCCAGCAAATGGTGCAGTGGGTCGAAAAGATCGCGCATTTGCTCCTGGCGATTTACTGGGCGATCTGGGAGGAACTCAAGTCGGGGAACTACCTGCAAGTCGACGAGACGCCCGTCAAAGTGCTCGATCCGGAAGTGCGCGGCAAAGCGGCCACCGGCTATCTTTGGTTTTACTCAGCGCCGCAGGGGGACGTGCGCTTGGAGTTCTGCGGCGGCCGGGGGCGGGATGGACCCGCCGCCCGGCTCGAGGGATTTGAGGGCACCATCCAAAGCGACGGCTACACCGTCTACGAGTCGCTGCGGCGAGGGAGTGGCGGGCGCCTGAAACGCATCGGTTGCCTGGGACATGCGCGGCGCCGTTTCTACAAAGCGCTCCAGGAATCACTCCAAGACGGGCTCTGGTTTATCCTGAAGATTCGGGAGCTCTATCGCATTGAAGACTCCCTGCGAGAGGCCTCGTTTGAGGAACGGCGCCGCGTCCGCTTGGCTCGCACGCCGGCCATCTGGCGAGAGATGAAGCACCGCGCCGAACAGTTGCGCAAAGATCCACGGGTATTGCCGGCCAGCACGCTGGGCAAGGCGGCCCGTTACTTCCTCAAGGAGTATACCGCGATGGTCGGATATCTGCGCGACGGGCGGTTCGAAATGGATAACAATCTCGTCGAAAACGACGTGAGGCCTTCGGCGCTCGGCCGCCGCCGGTGGCTATTCATTGGGCATCCGGACGCCGGTTGGCGCAGTGCGGTCATTTACACCATCATCCAGAGCTGCCGGCGGCGAGACATCAATCCCCAGGAGTACCTGACCGACGGGCTGCGGCGTGTTGCTTCGGCAAGCATGCGGGGGCCGTAAAAACCTCCCGGCGAGCCCTCAGCGCGGCATCCGGCCGCCGGGCGGCCCTATCGCGATCTCACGCAGGCTGCCTCAGCCGGTATCGGGGGGAGACAGCGCCTGCTCGTAATTCCAGGGGAGCCACCGGGTCGGATGCTCCAGCGCTTCTTTGGCGTGGCGTTGGAGGGCGTTGAGATAATCCAGTGGATTGGCGGCGCATAGTCGGCAGGTGTGGATCAAGCTCATGAACCTATCGCCCAATCGGGCGCCGTTCTGAGTCTTGTAGCCCATCGAGTTTTTCCGGTGGAGAATGGCCATTTTGAGCGCGCGTTCGCAGATATTGTTATCCAGGGGCGCCCCGGCTTGGCGCAGGAATAGGGTCAAAGGCTCCCAGTGTCTGAGCATGTAGCCGAACGCCTGACCCAGTCCGGAGTTAGGTTCCACCAATTTCTGCTCCAACCGTTGGCGCATCCACTGATGGAGTTCGTCCATGATTTTCTGACTGTGCTCCTGGTGGAACCGAAGCCGGGCCTCGGGCGAGAGCCCGGCTTTCTTGGCCTGCGCCTCGTGTTGGTAAACCTCGCCCAGACGTTCCAACACGTGCTGGCATTCCTGCGGGAAGTTTTGGGCGAGGTCGACAAACTGCCGTCGGCCATGGCTCAAACAGTGGGCGAGGAGGCTCTGGAACTCCTTGGAGGGGTTGCGCGAGAGCGCGTCGCACATCTGGATGGGGGGTGAGGAGTGGGCGGCGCGGCGAGCGAGCAACTGGTCCAGGTTTTCGCCGGCGTGACGATGTCCGGTCACAAACAGCGCGATCGTGTGGTCCGCGACCTGGGAGATGAGGCCGGTGGTGAAGATCCCGGTGCGCTCTGGCCTCTCAGCGGCCGGGTCAGCATCCCGGGTCAGGCTTTGCACCCGCAGGGTGGTGTCGTCGTTGTGGATCACCTTGCCTTGAGCGGCCAGCGTGATCAAAGCCTCATGCACCGGTTCGAGCGCTTGGCCGGCTTGGGCCATGAGTTCCCATTGCGTCGAGGCCGGCAGACGCACGCCCAGGTCGGCCTGCATTCGGTCCAACCGGTAGTGGGGCACGCCCGTGCCAAAGCGCAAATACCCCAGCATGGAGCCGACCTGCGGATCATATTTGCTCAGCCCCGCTTCCTTGGGGGCCGGGGCGGTGAAGAGCTGGCCGCAGAGGCTGCAGCGTAGCTTCTCCAGTTCGAACCGGGTCGCGGCAAACAACGGTTGGGCGGTAATGCGCACCAGTTGTCCGAGCTGTTTGAGCGCGGAGAGTTTGCCTTTTTTGCAGCCGGGACAAGCATCGCCCGGGCGGAGTTGCGGAGGGGGCACCCGCACCCGTTTAGCTCCGGGGTAGCCTGCCGCGGCCGTGCGGCCGTGGCCGTGGCGCTTGGGCCGAGGTGCGGCTGCCGTTGCGGGGGGGTGGGAACTGGCAGGCGGCGGCGGAAAGAGTTGCTGGGTCTTTTCGGTTTCCGCACCGAAGATCAGTCGCTGGAGCCGGCTCAGGCTGGTCTGCTTGGCCTCGATGACTCCCATGACCCAGTGGAGGGTGCGCAAGGACTTCGCGACCAACTGGTACATCTCCGCCGGCAACAGCCCCGCCAACTTGGCCAGCAACTCTTCCAGTTGCGTGGGGCTCAGCGTGATGATCTCCGGAGCACGGTTCTTAGCCACAGCCCGCTCCGCAAAGTTGGCGGCGAAAGTCCGGCCGCAGCGGATAAGCCCACAACTGCTTGAGCGAGCGATTGGGCCGCTTGGTCTGATCGTCTTTGCCCCGCCCGGTGGTCAACCCCAGATAGAGCCAGTGGGCGGCCCGATAGCAGGTGCCGGCGAAGCGTTCCGGGTCGATAAACGTCTCCAGCAAGTAAACCGGATGCTCATAGAGCGCTTGCCAGTCGGCGGCAATCCGCCCCGCCAGCCGGGCCAATACATGGCTGGCCAAGCAGGGCACCTTCACCCAGGGCAGGATGAGAAAGCGGGTATTGTAGGCCAACAGGTGAATCTGGGCTCGGCGTTGCGGGGCCGACCAACCGATGAAGCGGTCGCGCGCTCCCAGATGACGGGGAGCCGAAGACCAGGCCAAAGCAGCCACGGGTTGTCCCTGGGCGTAAATCAGGTATTTCAGATGCTCGCCGACCGGCCGGGTATAACCTAAGTAATGGTGGGCCTCCAGGAGGCTGCCGAAGAGTTTTTCGGCCGCCGTGCGTCGCACCTGGCGGATCTCCAACGCCCCCAACTGCGCCAAAGAACACGCCAACGGTGCGCTCACCCGCTCCGCTGGGCGCGTGGGGGCTCGGTGCTGCGTGGCATTGTTGGGTGGGCAAAACCGCTGCGCCGGCAGTCGAATGTGACCCGCTCGGTGCAACCCCAGCATCAGGCTCCGGGCGACCATGTCGCGCGGACGGCCGTTGGGCTGCCTCCAGTTCCAGGCCGCACAGAGCTCGGCCGAGAGCCGCCGCCGACTTAAACCGGGATGAGCGGCGATCAACTGCCGGATAAATTCAATTTCCTGGGCGCTAACCTTGCGGCCCCGGTAAACAAACTCGTTCTGCACGAGCGCCAGTTTAGGCGATCAAACATGGAACGCAAGCCCAAGGGTGATGTTTTTTTCGCTCCAGCCCGGGGCGCTCACTTAAGCTGCCGGGGCAATCGGCCGCCACCTCGGAGCGGCTTGGGCGTGGTTGGGGTGGCCGTTCCAGATCAGTAACTGGAGTTGATGCACCTCCAAACCCAAGGTGGGCTGCTGGCCCCCGCTGGGCCACCAGGCGAAGCGTCCCTGCGAAAGCCGTTTCTGGCAGAGCCAAAAACCTTGGCCGTCATACACGAGGATCTTCAGGGCGCGACGACGACGGTTGGAGAACACGAAGAGCGCGCCGGCCATCGGGTCCAGGTTAAGCCTCTGCCGGCAAACCTGCACCAGCCCGTCAATGCCTTTGCGAAAATCTACCGGCTCCACCGCCAGCAACAAGCGCATCTGCGGCGTGAGCTGAATCATGCACGCTGCCTCCAGAGCCCTTGGGCCAAGGCCAGAGCGGCGGCGCTGTCAGTTTGCGCCAGCCGCAGGGTCAGTTTCGCACCCTGGCGATCCTCCAGTTCCATGACCCACTGCGAGTTAGGGCAGGCCGTCATCGGCACCTCGACAAACTCCGCAGCGATCGCGTCAGAACGAGGAGCTTGCGCAGCCGCAGTGGCCACCAGCCGGTGCTTGAGGGCGGTGTAATTGACCCTCAGAACCTGGGCGACCCGGCTCAGTCCATAACGTCGCGCCAACCTCACCATCGCTCGCCAGAGTGGTTCCGGGATTGGTTCCCGATGTTTACGCCTCTGGCGCCAAGCGGTCAGGGCTGGTTGAACCCGCTCAATCGCGGCGGCAAATGTGGGATCCGATTTGGTGGTCGTCTTCGCTGTCATAATCTGGCGCGAAGACTACCGCGGCGGCCGAAACGCCGTCACACACACTTGCCGAAGCAACACGATATATCTGCGCGACGGGCGGTTCGAAATGGATAACAATCTCGTCGAAAACGACGTGAGGCCTTCGGCGGTCGGCCGCCGCCGGTGGCTATTCATTGGGCATCCGGACGCCGGTTGGCGCAGTGCGGTCATTTACACCATCATCCAGAGCTGCCGGCGGCGAGACATCAATCCCCAGGAGTACCTGACCGACGGGCTGCGGCGCCTGCCCTCAATGAATGCGGCCGAGGTGAAGGAGTTAACGCCCAGCCGTTGGAAGCCCGTCCAGCCGGCAGCCACCCCATAGCTTGGTGCTCGGCAGTTCATAGCCCCCGCTGCGCGATCCGTTCGCACCGGCCGGGCTGCCCCTTGGCCACCGTGCGCCGCCACCGCCTAGTGCCCCCCACGCACCTCCGTTAACGCTTACGATTGTTGGAAGCAGAGCATTGAAGCGGATGCTCGCATTGGGCCGGGATTGACTGAGAACCGTATGCCTGGCAGGAATCATTCGACATAGCCGGATTGGTCGCAGCCATAGCCGAAAGCGAACCGGGCGTGCTGAGTTGAAACAGACTCGCGAAACCACGTTCTTGTGTTGACCGGGACAGCGCCACGAGGCGGGCAAGGCGTTTGGCTGTTCAGTGAGAGGTAGGCGAGCTTTGCTCCATTTCGAGGAGCATTCGTAGCCGAGAAGCTGTTCCGGCGTTTATTCTCTTGGCACGTCCCCCGCCTTGGTTGGCTCGTGCGGTTCTTCTCAAAGCCTGTTGTTAATCCATTTCAGACCAGCGAACAAATCGTAACCAACAGAAATACCCCAAGCATATCACGGCTAACGTTGACGGCAGCGCTGATGCTCTCACTTTAAAACCAAAGTTGTCGCATTCTATTTCAGTCCCAACTTCAGGAATACTCAATTTTCTACCGAATGACAATTTAAACGATTGAATAGCAGGGAAATAAACTTCGGGCTTAAACAGAATTCTGTGCTGCTTAATAAAGAATAGAATCTTCTCATCATTGTCGAGAAAAATGTACCTGGCAATGCCGAACAAGCGACCTTTCTCAAAGCGCGAGGTAGCAACGGCCTGTCCATGTCTATTAACTGCAACCGCCTGCAGCTTATTTTTTAGCCATATTTCCACGCCGTCCAAGAATTTAGTCTCGACAAGATATGCTCTATCAGGTGACGAGACTCTTGTTGCAGTAACCATGATTGTTGTGCTAGAAGTTGACATCTGGCGCTCCGAACGTGTATTTGTATTGCCGTCTATTTTTCCAGATCAAACCATATTCGAACACGGCTCTCACGTAACCTCCTACGCCAAACTTATCCGTGCCCTGCCCAAAATCGTAAGAATAACTTGCATAAGCACCACCTTCGGCAAAAGCATTTACCACCAGTACATTTAGGCCGACTCTCAGCCCGATCCATCCTGTTCCTCCAATAGAGCCTGTCCACGTTTCTTTCTCAGTGGGCCAGCAGTACTCATAATCTGCTGTTCCTGTTATTGTTACCCCTCCAGCTATTGAAACTAACGTTGGGCCTTTTGCTGCAATTGCAAATGTTGGTCCGCCTTTTACTTTAACACAGCAACCGTCGGAACTAACTTTGAGCACCCCACCGTATCTAGTTCTAAAAATGCCAATGTTAATTCCAGGCCGCCTAGTATCATAGGTAAAACTCACTCGATGTTTAGCATGTTTTTTGAAATCTGTATAGAAACTCTTTATAGGTACTAATACCATCATCAAAAACACCCTGTATCGGCTCTAAGTAACCCACGAAAGTGCTAACAAATGAATACCCACTGTTCCGTTCATTATTGTTTGGAAGTATCGAGCTGGATCCTTCAACAGGAACACTTCCCAATATATCAATAAATAGAAGAGGATCGTTGGCTGTATGACGATACAAGTTGCTCCCACCAAATTCTCCGAGCAGATCCAAGCTGAGCCAACGCCCCATACCTGGTCGATATTCCCGGAAGAGGTACTTCAAGTCCCCAGTGACCTCATCCGCATATTGAGCGCTGAAGCGCATCGGATTCTCTTCCGCCATCGGCCCCGTGGCCCGCAGTTCATTGCCGAACGGATCGTATTCGTAAAGCGCCGACACCTCCCCGTCATCCACATCCACCAACGCCATCACGTTCCCGTTGCCGTCGTGGCAATAGAAGTGCGTGCCGTTGGTCGCGGTCTTGATCGCCAGCAACCCGCCAACGCCACCCGCTCCTTGCAGCGTCCCGCTCAAGTCCAAGCCGCGGAGGAACCCGGCCACCAACCCGTTGGTGTGATCGAGAATCGGCCAACAACACTTGTCCGTCCCACACAAACCGGTTGGTCGCACGATGGCGCGTATGCGCTGCCGTTCCAAGTCGATACTACCCGTTCCATCCACCGGCCATCGGGCAGGTAAGTCCAAGTCTCGCGTTTCTTGCCTTCGGTTGGAACTCCATTGGCACTCTCGATTGCCACCAGCCGATTCTCCGCATTCCAGGTGTTGGTCCACAGGCTGTCGCCCGTCAGGTTGCCATCCGCGTCGTAGTACAGGTTCTCCACCGCCTGGGCCACGAGCGCGTTGCCCGTGTTCGTGGCGATCACGTCCACGTTGTTCGAACTGGTGCCCTGGAGCACGCCCAGCGTCTCGATGCTCGCCCACACCGGGCCGCTCGCGTTGTCCACCGGCACTTCCACCCGGAAGTAGTCCCCGTAGCGTTCGCTGGGACTCAGGTTGGCCGTCACCGTCGCGGTGTTGGTCGCCGTGCCCAGGATGTCCACGTAGCCCGGCACCGTGCGCTCGGTGTATTGGTTCAGGTTATTGGCCGAATACTCGGCCTCACGCCCGTTGCGCTCGGTCGTGGTCCGGTTGCCGATGTCGTCAAAGCCATACTCGAACTGCTGGCCCGCCACGGCCGTCCCGTCGCTCCAATACTTCTTGCCGGAGGTCACCTGTCCGAGATTATCGTAGGTGTAAATCCAGAAGCTGCCGTCGGCGTTGGTCACGCTGGTGCGCTGGTTGGCGGCGTTCAGGGCGTAGCTGAACGAACTCAGCGTGGCCGGTTGCGTGTCGAGGCTCTCAATCTTCGTCAACCGGTTCAGGTAATCATAGCTCTTCGTCGTGGTCATGACCCGCGTGCTGCCGTTTGTGAAGTAAACCTGCTCCACCAGCGGCGAGTTGGCAAGATAAGAATACCCGGCGCTGACCGTCCCGTCCGACACCACCCGCAGCCGGGAAGCCGCGTCGTAGCTGAAGGATTGGCTGAGGGTTGAGGGTTGCGCGTTGAGGGTCAAACCGCTGCGGCGGTGCCAGCCGTCGTAACTGTTGGTCACGCCCAGGCCGTCCAGCGGCCCGCCCGTGTAGGATTCGCTGAGCAGGTCCCCGACGTCGTTGTACACGCGGGTGATCGTCGTGTCCCCCTGCACAATGCTCACCGGCCGGCCCTGGCGGTCGGGCACGTAGGTAATGGGCGAGGTGCTGTCCGAGTACGCCACGTTGGTCAGTGTGCCGCCGGTGTCATACGTGTAGGTGGTGGTCAAGTCATCGCGCGCCCAGGTGCGTGTGGCCAACCGCCCGCCCGCGGTGTAGGTGTAGCTGGGGCCCTGGCCATCGGCATATTCCTTGTGCTGCAAAAAGCCCCGGTAAGCGTCGTATTCCCAGGTGGTGGTGGCGGCCCCGCTGCTTCCGGCGTAATCTTTCCAGGTCGTCATGTTGGTCATCCGGCCCTGGTGGTCGTAGGCGTATTCGACCGGGAACTGGCGGCGGCCCCAGGTCCGTTGCAACAGGCCGTTGGGGTAGTAGAGGTTTTCAACCACCCCGCCGTCGGGCAGCACTTGTTTCCAGAGGCGGTTGACCCCGGCCACGTTGGTGTAGAGGAAGGAAGTGACCTGCGCGCTTTGGCCGGTGCCCGGCACCGGCGAGATGTTGGTGACCACCAGGCCGGCGTCGTTATAGAGCAGGGTGGTGTTGCCGTTACGGGCGTCGGCGATGGTGGTTTGGCGTCCCTGGGCGTCGTAGCCGTAGGTGGTGGCCCCAAGCTGGTTGTCGTCGGCATCGTACTGGGTCACCAACTGGACCAGTCCGTGCAGGTAGTAACTGATGGTGTAGGAGCCGTCAAAGGTGGTGTTGGTGACGTAGCGGTGGCCGTCACCGGCGTAGGCGGTCCAGGTCCGGTTGGTGCGACCAAAGCTGCTGGTCCAGGAATACAGGCCATTGGGGACTGTCTCATGCACCGACGTCAGCACTGAGGTGCCATTGGTGACATAGGGGTAAATGTAGGTTTCGGTGTGATCGACACGGGCAGCCCAGGCCAATGGGGAATCGTAGTACATACCAGCCGAGTGTATCGTTGATACGGTCCGGAAGCAAGCCCCACCAATGGTTTCGTCATGGTCCACATCCAAGGCGTCAATCGTGCCAAACGGTCCAAAACTCCTCCTGATGAAGCGTCACTTGGCCGTCGGGCTCCAATTCTTTCCACTTAAACCCATATTGTCATAAAATGACTGGCGGAACGGGTAAGGAGTGGTCGCCGCCGCATAAACTGTCTTATACTGGCGCCCAGCCATGTCTGTGTAGGTTTTGATCCACTCACTGGCCGCTCCATTGATTTCCTTGACGTACGCAGAGGTAATGTTGGTCCCAGCCCCGTTGGTGCCGGCCAATTCGATGCCGTAATCGTAGGACACGGGAACGCCGCCGTGCCGGCCACCTCGGCAGAGGCCCCGTCCTGGCAAAATACCGCTCCAACCGTGTGCTTTGATCCGGATAGGTGCGTTGCCGCACGCGGTAGCCGTTGGCATCGACATAGTTCGTGAAGGTCGTGGTGTTGCCAAGGGCGTCGGTACTGCTGATCCGTTGCCCGGCGTCATCGTAGGTAGACACTGCTGAGGGTGATCGCCGAGTCATCCGAGCCATAGCGGACCGTCGCCAGCACGCGCCCCGCGGCGTCCAAAGCGTTACTGGTGGTGGTCCCGTTGGCCGTGGTGGTGGTCAGGCGCTTGAGCGGATCGTAGCCGTACGTCGTCACAGTGCCCTCCCGGTTAGTGAATACGGTCAGCCCACAACACCCGTAGGCGCTTTGCGTAAAGGTGCCGTCCAGGTAATCCGTCCGCCGGGCGCGATGGTCCGCATCAAAGTCACTGTAGACTTCATGGCGGTTGGTCACGTAGCCCGTTGCCAGCCACCAATCGATGACCGTCGCGGTCGTTCACGAGTTCCCCGTGGGACCCGTTACCATGATATTGGTCTTACGCCTATTCGATGGTCATATAATCAAGCGGATTCCAGGACACAACAATATTGGTCATTGTAGCCATTACTCGTCCATAGAGTAATAAACATCCTGCACATCTCAATGTAATGCGGTTGTAGTCCCCTTGGCTCTTTGCAAGCTGCCCCATAAAGTCCCCGCTGCTGTAATATTTGTAGGTCGTGACCAGATTGTCCTCATCATTCCAGGCCGCCCCCGCCGTCTGACACTGGATTTCCCGCCGCTCCCACGGTTTGACCACCGTGTAGCGCCGCGAAACCTCTTCGCCCAACAGGTATTCCACGGTCCGCCGGGGCGTCAGCGGTTGCAGGTCACCTTCGTCCCCGGAGCCGGACACGACATCATTGGTGTACGTGTTTTCCACCAACCGGCACAGACTGGCGTTGGTGGTCGGCTCCTGGTTCTTAAAGCCGGAAAAGACTTGGAGCGGTCGCTGCTGCGCATCATACACATACCATTCCCAGGAACCGTCGGCGCGCACGACTTTCTTGCAGGGTCCCATCGTCGTAATACGCGTAGGTGTTGGTCTGCGCCGCGGTCCCGCTCCCCGTCACTTCGGCCACCAACCCCTCGCCCCAGTCGAAGGTTTCATACTGCTGCACCCCCACCTGCACCGGGTCGTCCTCCCCTTCCCACACGGTCTTGGTCACCGTCCGGGTGTCGTTGGTGGTCGCGGTCGTGGCCCGTTCGTGGCGCATCCCGTCGCCCTGCGTCAACTGCCAGGCCCCGTCCACATACTCAAAATCATACACCGTCGAGTCCCCGTCGTGGGACGCGGTGATGCGCACCTGGTTGGTTTCCCCGGCGCTCCCGGGATTGGACACGGTGTTGGTGGCAAAGGCATTGCCGGTGGTCTGGTAGAGCCCGTTGGAGAAGCCGGTGACCTCGCTCGCCCGGTAATACACCACCCGATACTGGTTGGTCGAGTCCACCAGCACGTCGGCCAGCAGGTCGCGGAGTATAGACCTGCCGCAGGCCCTGCCCGTCGGTAATTCGCGTCGTTGCTTTCCAATCGTACGGATACTGCAAGGTGGCCGGGGTGTAGAGCGCATAACTGGGACCGGTTTCGTTGATCACCAAGGCGCCCGCGCCCACGCCGCCGGCAAGCTGGCCCATGCCCATCCGCACCTTGAGGTTGCCGGTTTGTTCCACAATCGAAGGGGTCACCGCAGCCGGGGCACACGAGCCGCTGCCCCCGCCGCAGGAGTCGCACCAGGCCACGACCAGATTGGTCTCGACCATGCAACCATTGGTGCCCACCGCTCGAATCAGGATCGCCCCTTCGTTGGTACCCGCGGTGATCAGGGCATTCGTTTCGTCACCAATAACCCAATTGGTCAGCGTACAGCCCAGCGTATTGGTTGATGCAATCGACCAGACCGCCTCGGGCACAGCACTCGGGTTCGACAGCGATGCCAAGGTGGTCGATTGTCCGTCCGGCGGCAGGGGGTATTGA
The DNA here is from genome assembly GCA_963788655.1 of uncultured Verrucomicrobiae bacterium. Taxonomy (GTDB): domain Bacteria; phylum Verrucomicrobiota; class Verrucomicrobiia; order Limisphaerales; family JAFGQR01; genus JAFGQR01. The sequence goes on from CAWBHS010000089.1 coordinate 12,304, forward strand.
CTGAAGTCGATGCTCGAGGCGACAACCGAACGCAGTTGCACGGTCCAACTGCCCGGCTCGCCACTTTCGATATATGTTGTCTTAATGCCGTTAATGCGTAGTTCATAACAGGAGCTGTTGGTAAGCGTGAAAGTGATTTGCAGATCATGAAAGCAGTCGCATTCCGAGTCCGCTATCAACGTGTAGGTCTGATTGACGGTTAAGTCTACGTTGCCGGCATCGCTCTGCACCAGATCGTAACAATCGGTGTTATCAGGATCGCTCCCAGAAATTGTGACGCTATTCAAGGTGACAGAAAAATTAGTGGTACCAGCCCTAGCCGAAAAACTGACCGTATCGGCCGCCAGTCGGCTGGCGCAACAGAGTAGCCCGATCAGCAAACACAGCAGTCCGCAAGTTCGCCGGCCAAGCAAGTGGGCCACTAACGACGGGTAATTGCCGGAAGGAGGTTGCATAAGCGATTTGCTGGCGAGGCTGAAAGGCTCGGTTCGAGTAGTAGATTCGTGTGTTTTCATTTGGAGATCTCCTTGTTTTATTGCAGCGGGGTGAACACGGTTAGTTTGACCGTCCCATTGGTATCCTCGGCCGACCCCCAAATCAGCGGGTTGCGTCCTTGGAGCACTTCGACATAATCACTGACCCCGTCATCGTCGCTATCCGTGTCATTGGGATCGGTGCCATACACATAGACCTCGTCCCCATCGCTCAGGCCATCGCCGTCGCTATCCAGCGGTTCGCCGCTGCCATCCACCGCCACGTAGTGGTAGCCAATGTCCACCACCGAGTTGGTTTCCATGACTTGGTTGGTCGTCGTGGTGTAGTGGTACAAGCCCGCATTGGTCGCGTTCATGCTGCCGACGTTGATCAAGGTGCTCAGCAATCCACCATTCGTTGGGTAGTAGTAGTCGCCCAAGGGGCCCACCACGAAATCCAGCGCGCTGTTGGTTAAAACGACGTCATTGGTGCTGGAGGGATCCAGTTGCGTGTAGTTGGTCACGTAACCATTGTAACTACTGGACAAGGTGGTCCCGCCGCCGTTCGTTACGCTGGTTTTGTCGAACAAGTTGTCAGTGGCGGTCCACGAACTGCCGGCGGCATTTGTGAGCACCAGCACGCCTTCCTCGAACAGACAGTTGCGCAACTCCAATACCGTTGGGTAACTGGAGTTTTGCGTCGTGCTAACCCGTTCCAGCAGCGTATTCGTCACCGCCATTGTGACGTTCGACGCGCCCGGCGACGTCTGGAAATAGCCGCCCCGGATTTGCGAATCCCGGAAGATCATCGGATCGACATAACCCTCGTCAGGATTTTGATTGAACAGGTAGGTCCCGCAGAGCATCGGAAAATCGGTAAACCGGAACTTTGCAACGGGAGCAACGGCGGGGGCCGGGTAAACATCGGCGAACATGGGAGCGCCGTTGGTACTGTTGCCCAACGGCAATTCCTGGACGCAATGAGTCCGGACAAACCCGTTGAGGGCCGATGGTGTCCCTTCACTGAGCACCAGGGCCTCGCTGTCCAAGCACAGGCCCCAATTGGTCGCCGCGGCATCAACGCCGATGACGGCTCCGTTGGTCACGAGCACGGTGGCATTGGTCACCGTGACATCTGCCAGCAGGTAATCCAGCGGCGGGTAATGGTAACCCAAATCCGGGATGTCGGTATCGCGGAGCGCTTGGGGGCTCCAAGTTACCGATTCGGAGATGAGGCTGTTGGTGAATTCCGTCGGCGGATACGTCGTCATCTTTTTGAGGTCGGCCAACAGATCAGCGTTGATGTTGGTGGTGCCGGCGTCCCGATACTCACTGTCTGCCGCCAGATAGTGCGCACCCGCGCCCACGGTTTGAAAGATGCCCGTGTCGTCCAGGTTCGTCGCCACGTTGCTACCGGAGTAAACCAAACCGTTGGTCACCGAGATCAAGAGACAGTTGGTCAGGTTCAAGGTGCCGGAGCCTATGCGCAACACGTTCATATTATGAAAAGTACTCTGTTCGGCCACATGGGTCAGCCCGCCGACGCCCATTTGAATTGCCCACAGGCGCACTTTGTAGAACAACACATTGCGCAGGATTAGGGGTTTTTCAGTTAGAATTCCAATGTAACTGTCTTCGGTCTGCGCATGCGACAACTCGAAGCTCGCAACCGCGCTACTCACCTGGAACGCCCTCGTCATATACCGACAATGAAGGTGATGCAGCTTGTAATCCGAAGCGCCCGTCAGGTAGAAAGGGTAGCCATACCAGTTGGCTGGTGAACCACTGGAACCGCTAATTGTTTCGCCGACGGTGTCGTCGTCCTTGGCCGTAAAGATGGCCGGGAGATACGCGCTGGTGCGGCAGTCAATCGGACCCTGAAAGGTGATGGTGCAATTGCTCAGCTTCACGACCGTTCCGCCTTGAATTGTGGTGGTTCCGCTTAAATTGACTGCTGCCGCTGGCGTAATAGGTGAGTCCGGCTTGGAAAGTAAAATTACTTGAACTGCCCATGGTCTGATAGTCCAAGACCAGCCCGCTTTCCGCGCGTCCTGCCTGGGCCAGTTGCATCTTCGGTTTTTCGGTGCGAATGGGGGGCGAAGCAGGCAGAAAGCTTCTCCCAATTGGGCTGCTGGTGTTACCCTGACTGGCTAACATCGTCTTGCGTTTGGAGCCGCCAACGGCCGCCGACTCTGGCAACCGGTCCAACTGCGGCGCGATCTGGAAATACTCCACCTTTTCAATCAGCAACTGCCAAAAGTTGCTGGTGCAGCTTCGCAAGCTGCCCCGCAGCGGTCGAGGTTGTCTTGCGGTGCTGCTTGGCCCCTACCGCAAATGTCCACGTCTCACCGGCGACGGCCACCCATTGAATGGGCAAGCGCCGCACCGCCTTGGCTCCGCTCAGGTTGGTGAACCCGTCTTCGAATGCCGGCCCGCGCATCAGCCCATGAGGCCGATGAAGGCGGCCGGGGGTGGCGTTGCATATCGTGGCCAAAGCGTCGCCGCAATAGCCCTCTTCCCTGCCGATAGGTTGCCAATCCTCAATCCGTTCCAACCCACTTCCCATAACAATTCTCCTGCGTACCCTTTATATACGGGAGAAACTGCCTGATCTTTCAAAATTTCGACCTCGATGAGGCATTTTTAGCGGGATCAAACAAAGCCATACGAACACATTATGGCAGCAAGGCGCTGGGACACTTGCCATTGGTTCGAGTTCGTTCGCAGTTTTTCCGCAGGAATACGGCTAACCGTCCAGAGGCCAATGCCTCGCGCTAGAGTATCGGAATGGTGCCAGCCCGGTAGCGCAGATTTGCAGTCTGCCCAGCGCCACTCCAATCAGGAACGCCGCTGTGCCAGCCGCAGCGGCTCCGCGGCAAGCTTGGCTTCGGGAAGTTCCCAAGCGATGTCTCATTCGGCACTGCTGTGGCTGGTCCTGCGGACCCAGCCGCGCTCCGGTGTGAAATCCTGCTAGCCTGCGCGGGGCAAGATTTCACGCAATGCCTCCGCCAATTGCTCATACTGCGGCAGCGCATTGTAGAGTTGCGCGGAAATGCGCAGCAACCGCTTGGGCGGTGCCGGCCAGGGAATGAGGGGCACTTCGATACCGTATCGTTCCAGCAACGTGTCCTGCAGCGGATCCAAATACAACGGCGACTTCATCGGTTGTCCGGTTGAGGCGTCGGGTATCGGCAGGGCCGCCAGCGCACCGATCATGGAGTTCGGACAGGGCGCGGGAATGCCGAGGGTTCGGCAAAGGACTTTTCGTCCAGCCAAGGCCAACGCCCGGTTGTGTCGCATTACGGCGGGCCAACCACCGGGCAACCGCGAACCGAGGTAACGAATCGCATCGGGTACGCAAAGCCACGCCGAAGGATCCACGGTGCCCAGCCAGCCAAACTCGATCAGAAAACGTGACCGGTCGGCGCGCGGCGAATTGGCCCCGTGACTGATGGTGAGCGGACGGATTTGAGCTTGCCGATCCTCGCGTACGTGCAGAAAGGCTGCCCCTTTGGGCGCGCACAACCACTTGTGGCAATTCCCCGTGTAGTACGTGGCGCCGAGTTGCTGCAAGTTGAGCGGCACCATGCCGGGGGCGTGCGCGCCATCGACCAGCGTCTCGATGCCACGGGCTTCCAATTCCCGCACCAATCGGTGAACGGGAAACACCAACCCCGTTTGACTGGTCACGTGATCGACCAACGCCAGTCGCGTGCGCCGGGTGACCGCGCGCAACACCGTTTCCAAAACCACCTCCGGCGATGGCAGCGGAAAGCGTACCTGCGCTTCCACGACCCGGACGCCCGCCCGTTTGGCCACGAAGTCCAACGCATTCCGGCAGGCGTTGTATTCGTGCGTGGTCACGAGCAATTCGTCGCCGCGCTTAAACCGCAGTGAGCGGAGCACTGTGTTGACCCCGGTGGTGGCATTGGGCACGAAAACCAAGCTGTCAGCATCGGCGCCGAGGAATTGCGCCAGTTCAAGACGCGCTGCGTCCAACAATCCCTCCAGCTCCCGCACAAAGAACCGCACCGGCTGACGTTCCATGCGGCGGCGCAATTCGTCCTGCTGCTTGAGAATTGCCTTGGGACAACTGCCAAAGGATCCGTGATTGAGAAACGTAATCCGTCGGTTCAGCGGCCAGAGCGATGGATCGCAGGCTGGTGAATCGATGGGAGTGCGCTGCCTCGCCGACCTCTCTTCACGACGGGGAAATAGTGCTCGGCTGGATTGGGGACTTGGCCGAGACAATCGGCGGGAACGCCGTTTGGTGGCACTCGGGACCGCCGCGCTCGCTGCTTTTATGCGCGCGGCTGGCGCTTGGGAATTGGAACCTGACTTCGGACGCATAGATTTCGTTGGTTCGGATACTGATGCGGCATTGTTACATCGCAACCGGTCCTTCGATGGCCGGATACAGACGGCAGCCTACTTGAAGCAGAACAAAGAGGAAATTCGAAATCTGAAGATGTTCCGATTCGTAGAAGATTGGCCAAGCTGTGAGCTGCCGCAGGAACTTGGACTTCAGACCTTGCTGCTACTTCACCACAGCGGCATCGATATGCGGCAGTCAGCGACGGACATTGGTGCCGTGCCGGGTGGTCAGTTCGTAAGTGAACAGTTGCTTCTCATGCGGTTTGAGCGGCCGGAGGAACTTTACCGTGTCGGCATCGACCTTTTCGTATTTGGCTTCAGTCTTCAGATCCCAGTCGCCCGGAAAATTGCGCCGGATGTCCAGCACGATGGGAATGTCCTTCGAATTCTGGATTTCGAACTGCCACGTTTCCTCAGTGGTCCAGCCTTTGACGTTGCCGTCGGTGTCATAGGCGATGTCAGTCTTCGCCCACGCCATCAGCGTGGGTTTGACCAACACTGCCTGATCGTTGCCCAATTCCATTTCCACGAACTCGCCGATGGGAATGTATTTCACGCTGGTGCTGCCGACGAACGAATAGAGTTGGTCGTCGGTGACGAACCGAAACGCCTTCACGGCACCGTCGGGTAGCGGTTCCTTGCCGAGTTTGCTGGCGACTGAATTGGTGAAGCGGTAATAGCGCATGACCTGGTCGCCCCAACGTTCCTTCTCGAATTTGTAGTAGCTGGTAATCGGCACATCGGCGGCTTTGAACGAAGGCAACCGTTTGGCCCAGCCGTTGGGAATGGTGTCGCGTCCTTCCACGGTGTACAGAAAGTATTCGGAGAGGCCTTCCTTGACGATTTCTTTTTTGCGCGCGAGTTGCTCACCTTTGGCCACGCCGCTCTTGAACGCGTAAAAGGATCCGTAACGGAGTTCGCCATTGACTGCCAGCGCTCTGGTTACCGCACCCACATCCTTCTTCTCCCCCTGTCGGGCCAGATCAACGATTTGCTCTACCAGCCGGATTACCCCGACCACCAGTCGTACTTGGGCATTCTCGTAGTCTTCACCACTGTGGTTGTCGACGCGCACATTGCCGGCCAACGTCATCTGATTCTCCGGCTTGGCGGCTTCGGCCACGTAGTCGGCCGACCAACTGATGCCGCTGGTGAAGTAACGAATCTCCACTTCCACCTCACCGGCGACTTCACTTTGGATGCGCCATTCCAGCGTATTGCTAACGCGAGGGGGAAAGCTCACGTCCAGCACGTCCACCGCCTCCGCATGGGTTAGGGCTTGGAATTCCACGCTGGTTGGATCAATCAACGTATTGGCCCAGGAGAATTCGAGGTGATTCAATCCCCGGCGGAACGTCAAGACGCGTGTCTCTTTCACCAGCGTCAGGTCCACCGAGTTGTAAATGGTGAGTTGAACTGAATCGCGGGCGGGTAGGGTAACAAGGTTGATGCGCCCGTAACCGGTGGCGGCTGTGAATAGGGCTAGGGAATAGAGGCCAAGGCGGATTAACGGAGCCGAACGTTTTTGCGTTGGGCGGTTGGTGGTCATGGGTTACCTGATGTAAGAGGAATTAACTGTCCCTTTGCCGTGGCGGCTAAGCCATAACTATGTAATTGCATTTCGGGAGCGCGCCCGCCTCGGGCGCAGCCAACCGGCGCCCTCGCCGGTTGGTCCGGTGACTGAGCAGTCACTAATTCGCGAGCCACTCGCGTGTTCGAAAGTGGTTGGCGAGGCGCCAACCACGGCGCCCGAGGCGGGCGCGCTCCCCTTTCGAACTGAATCGTGGCGGCTAAGTTGTGCATTGGTCAGCGGCGGACGTTTGTTCCGTGGCGGGTAGTCAGTTCGCACGTGAACTGTTGTTTCTCATGCGGTTTGAGCGGCCGGAGGAACTTCACCGTGTCGGCATCGACTTTTTCGTATTTGGCTTCGGTCTTCAGGTCCCAGTCGCCCGGAAAATTGCGGCGGATGTCCAGCACGATGGGGATGTCCTTCGAGTTTTGGATTTCGAACTGCCAGGTTTCTTCGGTCGTCCAGCCCTTCACGTTGCCGTTGTTGTCAAAGGCCAAGTCGGTCTTCACCCAGTTCATCATTGTGGGCTTGACCAGCACTTCCTGATCGTTGCCCAATTCCATTTCCACGAATTCGTCGATGGGAATGTATTTCACACTGGTGCTGCCAACGAACGAGTAGAGCCGGTCATCGGTGATGAACCGAAACGCTTTCACGGCGCCATCGGGCAGTGGCTCCTTCCCGAGCTTGCTGGCCACCGAATTGGTGAAGCGGTAATAGCGTATGACCTGGTCACCCCAACGTTCCTTCTCGAATTTGTAGTAGCTGGTAATCGGCACCTCTGCGGTTTTGAAGGAAGGTAGCCGTTTGGCCCAGCCGTTGGGAATGGTGTCGCGGCCTTCCACCGTGTACAGGAAGTATTCGGAGAGGTCTTCCTTGACGATTTCCTTCGGCTTGGCGGGCGCAAGCCGGTCCAATTCCGATAGACTCTTGCGAAGTTCTACTAGTCGTTCGCGCGCCGGCGCCGCGGCGGGGGCGGGAGCCGTTACCACCTTGGGTGGCAGCGGCCCTGGACGTCCCTGCTTGGCGAGGTCGGCGATGGGTTCGACCAACCGGATCACGCCCACCACCAGCCGCACTTGCGCATTGTCGTAGTCTTCCCCGCTCTGGTTGTTCACCCGCACCGCGCCGGCCAGCGTCATCGCCTTTTCATTCTTGAGCGCTTCGGCCACATAATCCGCGGACCAACTAATGCCGCTGGTAAAATAACGGATTTCCACCTGCACTTCCCCGGCAAACTCACTCTGGATCCGCCATTCGAGGGTGTTGTTGATCCGCGGTGGAAAACTGATGTCCAATACATCGACTTGATCCGCGTGGGACAGCGCCCGAAACTCGACGCTGGTGGGATCAATCAGGGTGTTGGCCCAGGAGAATTCGAGATGGTTCAACCCCTGCCGAAACGTCAGGAACCGGGTTTCTTTCACCAACGTCAGGTCGGCGGAATTGTAAATGGTCAGTTGGACCGAGGCGCGCTCGGGCAGGGTGACGAGGTTGATCCGGGCGTGGGAAGCGGCCGCGCCGCTGAACAACAAGGCGGCGAAGAGCCCATGGCATAAGGCAAATGGCAAATAACCGCGGCCAGGCGATTGGGGTGCGTTCATAAGCTCTACCCTCGAGGTTGGTTAGTAGCTTTTCGGTTCGTTGCCCTGCACGTTCAACCGGTTCAGGTTGAAGGTCACGACGGTCTTTTTCTTGCCGTTGCTCTCGGCCGGCAGCTTCAAATTGTATTCGAACGTGAACGCGTCCTTCTTCTTGAATTCCTGCGGATGGCTGTTCTCGATCATCTTCCAATAACCGGGCACATGTTCCACCACCACCAAGTCCACCGGCGTCTTCTTGAAGTTCTCGATCTCCAGCTTGAACACTTCGTCTGTGTCCCACAACACATCGCGGTTGCTGTTGTTGCGGCGGATGTGGGTCCGGTCATTCTTCATTTGCCGTTGGGTGACTTTCACCTCGCGGCTTTGCCCGATGTAAAGCTTCATCTCGCGATCAACCGGCGTCAATTGCGCCCAATCCTCACCGGTGAACGCCACGCCCTCGCCGGCCTTTTCCCCTTCCTTCTCGGGCTGTTCCTTGGTCTTGATGAAGATGCGGACCTTGCCCGGCAACAACGTGTGGTCGCCCAGTTTGGAGGCTTTGTCGTTTTGGATCACATACGACAAGGGGATGCCCACAGTTTGGTTCTCGTGCTCGGGATCCCACGGCAGACTGGCGGCGTCCCACGTGAGAATCTTTTTGACGGGCACGTCCTCAAGGCGTTCGGAAAGCATCTCCAGCACTTCTTGGAACTGAATGGTCTTCTTGAACTTCGGTCCGTAACCAATCGTGAATTCTGCGTCCGCCAGATCCTCGCCGGAGTTATTGCGTAGCCGCAGGTAATCGCGCAGGGTCAGGGACTTTTCATCCGGCGCCGCCACCGCTTTATAGACCACGTCGCGGTCCAATCCCGCCAGCAAATAGGAGATGCGGAACCGTTCCTCGCGGGCGGCGTCGGAGCTGATGGCCCAAATCAAGTCATTCTCGTTCGGCGGATAACTGGTGTTCAGGATCTCGACCTTGCCGGGATTGTTCAACGGTCGCACCTGGATGGAACTGGCGTCGATATTGACTCCCTTCCAGGAAAAGTCCACCTGGTTGACACCTTTTTGGAGGGTAATGAGCCGTTCCTCTTCGACCAGCGTGGCGCGGGGATTATCGAGCGCAACGACGACGCGGGCCCGTTCGGGCAGGGCCACCAGTTTGACGCGCGCCTGGGCTTGGGGGGCCAGCCAGACGAGCGTGGTCAACAAACAGCAATACAGGGAGGTTTTCATAAGCAACAAAGCAGTTCGCGATTTCATAGGCCAGGTTGTCCACCGCGGGGGCGGCAACGTCAAGTTTTGCAGTGCAGACTTCACAATGGGGTTAGACGAGCCGGGTGGACAAATGCTCCCATCTCGCAGAAAAAGTTGTGGGGCAGTGCAAAACTCTGAAAACTTGCCAGCGCACAAGGCCGGTGGAAGCGAGCGATGTCTCTGCCTGGCGCATCCAGGCTCTTATGACTTGGACCGAGAGAAGAATTGCTGACAGGAAAATAGACTGTCGAGTCCTCCCGTCGGCTGGTCAACAATCTTCCTACCGTTGTTTCCAACTGCGAGGATTGACCCAGCCATGACCCCGCCAGGAACATCCTGGTTCGGATGACGATTTGTTTGGTTTCTCTAATTGCGACAGAACATCGCCCTCGCCCGCTCAAATCCCTTCGCCCAGCATCACCGGCAGATCATACGTGGTGGCCACTTCCGGAGTGAGGGCACTGCCTTCGCCGGCCAGAACTCGGTATTGGCGGATTTGAAAAGAAACCTCGCGTCCATCGGCAAGTCCCTGGTGCGCGTATTCCTCCTTGCTCATGCGGGCGCGAACGGTCAGGCCGCTGGGCAGTTCCAATTCCACCCGCAACATGACGCCCAGGAAATAGGTGTGTTTCAGCAGCGCCCGGTAACGGTGCGCTTTGGGATCCGAGGAGATTTGCACCGCGTACGGGCGAAAGCCAATCCGCATGCGCGTTCCCTCCTGGTGGCCGTGACTGGGGAATTCCAGCTCGTTGATTCGCGCGAGGCTCCCCTGCACTTCGAGGTCGAGCACGTTCAACACGCCGATGAACCGGGCCACGAATTCGTTGACCGGCTGTTCATAGACGTTGCGAGGCGATCCGATTTGTTCGAGGTGGCCGCGGGAGAAAATGGCGATGCGGTCCGAGACTTCCATGGCCTCCTCCTGGTCGTGCGTGACGAAGATGGTGGTCAACTGGAGATCATGGTGCAAATGCACGAGCCATTCCCGGAGTTCCTGGCGGATTTTGGCATCCACGGCCCCGAAGGGTTCGTCCAAAAGCAATACGTTGGGCTTGGGCGCCAGCGCGCGCGCGATGGCCACCCGCTGACGCTGACCGCCGGACAACTGGTGCGGATAGCGGTGTTGCAGGCCCTGCAATTCCAGCAGCGCGAGCAGTTCCATTACCCGAGTTTCGATGTCGGCGCGCTTCCATTTCTTGATTTTCAATCCGAACGCAATGTTCTTGAATACGGTCATGTTTTTGAACAACGCGTAGTTCTGAAACACGAAACCAATGTTCCGCCGTTGCACCGGAATGTCGTTGACGCGCTGCCCGCGAATGAAAATGTCGCCGGCGGTGGGCAGTTCCAGTCCGGCGATCATCCGCAGGACGGTGGTCTTACCGCCGCCGCTGGGGCCCAACAGGGCGACCAGTTCGCCGTCGTTCACTTCGAAGCTCACTTGGTCCACGGCGCCCACGTCGCCGAAGCGTTTGGACAGGTTTTTGAGGGCGATGCTCATTTCGGATGCTGATTCATTTCAAACTGCACTGCCTATTTCGATTGCGTTTCCTGGCCGGCCAGGGGCGTCACCGGCAGGGACAACGCCGCGGGCTCTGGTTCGCCCGGCACGCGCTGGGCCAATTCGTAATCACGCCGGGTTTTCCATTCCAAGAATGATTTGATCACCAACGTGGCCAGCGCCAGCACGGCGAGCAGGCTGGCTACGGCGAACGCGGCGGTGCTGTTGAAGCCCTGATACAACTTCTCCACGACCAACGGCATGGTCTCGGTCTTGCCGGCAATATGGCCGGACACCACCGAGACCGCACCGAACTCGCCCATCGCCCGTGCGTTGCAGAGAATGATGCCGTAGAGCAGCCCCCATTTCACCGACGGCAGCGTGACATGCCAGAAGGTTTTCCAACCACTGGCACCGAGGGTTAGGGCGGCTTGCTCCTGCTCGGAACCGGTGGCCTGCATGACCGGCACCAGTTCGCGCGCAATGAAGGGCAGGGTGACAAACAGCGTCGTCAACACAATGCCCGGCAAGGCAAAGATGATTTGAATATCATGCGCATCGAGCCAGGGACCGAGATAACCTTGCAGGCCAAAGAGCAACACATACATCAAGCCCGCCACCACCGGCGACACCGAAAACGGCAGGTCAATCACGGTCAGCAAAACTGCCTTGCCGCGAAAGTCGAACTTGGCAATGGCCCAGGCGGCAGCCAAACCGAATATCACATTAACCGGCACAATGATGGCAGCGACGAGCAGCGTGAGCCAAATCGCCGAAAGGGTATTGGATTCGTTCAGCGAGTTCGCATAAAACTGCCACCCCTTGGCCAGGGCCTGATAGAACACATTCGCCAGCGGCAAAATCAGGAACACCAGCAGGAACGCCAACGAAACGCCGATGAGCAGCCACTTCACCAGGGCCGGTTCGTCGGTACCGGCGGTTTTGACGATGCCGTTGGCGGAGGAGCTTGAAGTGGTTTGGGGGTGCATCGCTTTAGGATTGGAAACGGCCGGCCCAGCGTTCGAGGAGATTGATGACCACCAGCAGGCTGAACGAGACCATGAGCAGTACCACCGCCAGCGTGGCGGCGCCGCCGTAATTGTATTCGTCGAGCCGCATGACGATCAGCACCGGCGCAATCTCCGTCCGGTACGGCAGATTGCCGGAGATGAACACGACGGACCCGTATTCGCCAATGGCCCGGGCGAACGCCAGCGCAAAGCCGGTCAGCAGCGCCGGCAGCAAGCTGGGGGCAATGACATGACAAAGTGTCCGGCAACGACCGGCACCGAGCGTGGCGGCAGCTTCCTCCAATTCGCGGTCAAGGTTTTGCATGACCGGTTGCAGCGTGCGCACGACAAACGGTTGCCCGACGAACGTCAAAGCGATTACCACGCCCAGCACCGTGTAAGCGCCATGAATTCCCAGGGGTGCCAGCCATTGACCCAGCCAGCCGTTATCCGCAAACAGATTGGCCAACGTCAGGCCGGCCACCGCGGTCGGCAACGCAAAGGGGATGTCAATAAGCGCGTCAAGAAAGCCTTTGCCGGGAAATTCATACCGCACCAGTACCCAGGCCAACAGCGTGCCAAAAACCGCGTTGACGAGTGCCGCCGTCAGCGAAGCGCCGAACGTCAATCGATAGCATGCCAGCGCGCGCGGTGAGGTCGCATAGTGCCACAGCTCCGGCCAGGACAAATCCAGTGCCCGTAAGAAAAGCGCGGCGATGGGAATCAGCACAACCAGACTCAACAGGAGCAGTGTGAAACCCATCGTCAAGCCGAAACCCGGCAACACATTGAATTTTCTTTGCACCATCGAAAGCCGATCTCAACGACGTTGCAACGTATCGAACACGCCATCTTCGCCAAAGAAGCGTTTTTGTGCGGCTGACCAATCCGCAGCGACGTCCTTGATCGTAAAGAGTCGCAGCCGTGGAAAGCGGTTGATGTGTTTGGCCAGGATGGCGGCGTTTACCGGGCGATAGCCGTGGCGGGCGATCAATTCCTGGGCGGGTTCCGAATACAAGTAATGGAGGTACGCTTCCGCGGTTGCGCGCGCATCCGGCGCAGCGCTCCGACGGTCCACATTGCGGTCCACCACGGCCACGCTGGGTTGCACCAGGATGGAAGCGGGCGGATAGATCGTCTCGAACCGGTTCGTCCCGTATTCCTGGACGGCCAATGCTGCTTCGCTTTCCCACGCGAGCAACACATCGCCAAGGCCGCGCTGGACAAACGTCGTGGTGGCGCCGCGCGCGCCGGTGTCGAGCACGGGGACGTTTTGATAGAGTTGCCTCATGAAGGCGATGGCCGCGTCGTCGCTGCGTTGCAAAATTTTGGTGGCATACGCCCAAGCCGCCAGAAAGTTCCATCGGGCGCCACCCGAGGTTTTGGGATTGGGCGTAATCACACTGACGCCAGGTCGCCCCAGGTCGCCCCAGTCGTTGATGGATTTGGGATTTCCCTGGCGGACCAGAAAAACGACGGTCGAGGTGTACGGCGCCGAATCGTGCGGCAATCGCGATTGCCAGTTAGGCCCGATCAGGTGGTGCTCTGCGATGGCCTGCACATCGTAAGCCAGCGCCAGCGTCACCACGTGCGCCCGCAGACCATCGATGACCGACCGCGCTTGTTTGCCCGAGCCGCCGTGTGACTGGGTGACCCGGACCCGGCGGCCGGTTTGTTGGTAGTAGTGTTCGATAAACAGCCGGTTGTAATCTTTGAATAGTTCCCGGGTTGGATCGTACGAGACATTCAACAAGTCAATTTCGGCCGCGGCCAGGACCGTTCCCGCCATGAGACACAATCCCAGTGCGGCAATTACTAATTTTACTTTGCAGGTGAAATGCATCTTTTGTTCGGTGACCAGAAGCATAGGGGGAATGACGGCTGAGTCAATGCGGCAACTGCGCGCGCAAGAGCGCATGCCGTTGGGCCTATGGATGCGGGACCGGAACGTTCACGAGATTTAGATGGACCGTCTGAAGTCCGGTAGCACTTCTGCACTGCATCTCGCCCCTCACCCTAACCCTCTCCCAGGGAGAGGGAACAGCAGTCGGTCGTTGCGAGACGTTCGTGAGCGGGAAATCCAATCTCCGCGTTATGTCCGGTCGCAGAGAAACCGGAGGCCAAACCGAGCCGCCCCAACATTCCAATCCAGCGGAGTGCGATTCTCCCTCTCCCCAAGGGAGAGGGCCGGGGTGAGGGGAAGGAATCGGTCTATCACTCCTAACGCTGCAAAAAGCCTTGTCGCCTCTGAGCTGCCGAATTTCGGACCGAGGCCGAAATCCGATGTCCGAAGGTGAAGGCGTGCAGGATGCCAGCGCACTCAGATCAGGTCGCCTTCGGACCGGGTCTGCGAGTTGCCGGGTGTCGGGCGCAGGAGCGCTTCACAACGTTCGAGGGATTGGCGAGTGGCGTCGTCGTGGGGGAGAATTTTCAATGCGGCGCGCAGACTCTTACAGGCCGCGGCAACGTCGCCGCGCTGCAATTGGCACAACCCGATTCCTTGCCAGGCACCGTAGTGATGGGGATTCAATGCCAGGGCTCGTTCGCAGTTTGCTTGCGATTTCGCGTATTCGCCGATTTCCCAATAGACCGCGCCCCGCCGATTCCAGCCTTCCGCAAACCGGGGATATTTCGTGGTCAGTTCATCCAGAACGGACAACGCTTGTGCATAATCTTGGGCTTCGGCGGCCGCATAAGCGGTTTTCAAGAGTCGGTAGGCCTGGGGACCGGCGGCATGGAACCACAGGTATTCCAGACCCCGTTGGGCCATGGTGCGGGCTTGGCGGTCATGGGCATTGAGCGCTTTGAGCAACTGGTTTTCCGCGCCGAGTTGAGCCAGGGCACTGGCGGCGTACAGTTGCTGATCTTCATTGCCGGTCAGCAACCGTTGATACATCCGCTGCTTGTACCACGGGCTGTGCCGAACCGCCTGCATGACGAGAAACGTGGTGCAGAAGAGAATGATCAGCCCATAAACCGCGCCGACAACTCGATGACTCACTAGCTTCACACCGAAGCATAAGTCAGGGTCGGGCCGACGCCAATCCGTAGCCTCTCGGTTCGTGGTTTAGGGGATTTTACAATAGATTCGCCGCCAGTTCCGCCAGTTCAGAACGTTCGCCTTTCTGCAATTCGATGTGCGCGGCCACAGCCTGGTTGCGGAACTTGCTAACGATGTAATTGAATCCATTGGACGAGGAGTCCACGTACGGATTATCGATTTGGTAGGGATCGCCCGTGAACACGATCTTGGTGCCGTGGCCGACGCGGGTGATGATGGTTTTGACCTCGAGGGGCGTCAGGTTCTGGGCTTCATCGACAATCATGAACTGGTGGGCAATGCTGCGTCCGCGAATGTAGCTCAGGGCCTCGACGACAATGATGCCCGAGCGCATCAGGTCGAACGCGCGGCGGTTTTCCTGGCCCATGTTGAGGTCACTCAACAATTCCAGCGCGTCGTGAATCGGTTGCATCCACGGGCTCAGTTTTTCCTCGAGCGACCCCGGCAAGAAGCCCAGTTCCTTGCCCATGGAGATGGTGGGACGGGCCACGACCAGTCGGCGGTATTCCCGGTCGCTGACGGTGCGTTGCAGGCCGGCGGCCAGGGCCAGCAGCGTTTTGCCGGTGCCGGCTTTGCCCATCAGAGTGACGAGTTTGACCTCATCGTTGAGCAGCGCGTCGAAGGCGAAGTGCTGTTCCCGATTGCGCGGCTTAATGCCCCAGACCGCCTGGCGGGTTTCGTGAATGGGAACCAGCTTTTCGGCCGCGATATTGACTTTGGCCAGCAACGGTCGCCGCTCGCTGCCGGCTTCGGTCAGGGTGCAGTATTCGTTCGGACAGCGCGGCGCTTCACCGTTGAGTTGCAGTTCCCGTTTGCTGCGGAAGGATGCCATTCGCTCCGGGCTCAGTTCCAAATCGTAGGTGCCCGTATAAAGATCCTGAATCATCACCCGGTCGGCTTCGTAGTCTTCCGCCGGCAGCCCCGCGGCGTCAGCCTTCAAGCGCAAGTTGATGTCTTTGGTGACGAGCACCGTGCGTACTTTGGGATGCGCGTTGTGAATGGCCAGGGAGATGGCCAGCAAGCGGTTGTCCACCCCGTTGGCCGGGAAGCCACTCGGGCTTTTTTCATCGGCGGGCTGAAAGATGATTTGCAGGCGTCCGCCGTTGGCCAGGGCCACGCCTTCGCTGAGCCGGCCACGGCTGCGCAATCCATCCAGCAAGCGGGAGACGGCGCGGGCGTTCACGCCGCGTTCGGTGGTCTCGCGTTTGAACCGGTCGATTTCTTCGATGATTTCGATGGGGATCAGGACGTTGTTGTCGTCGAAGTTCAGCAGCGAATTGGGATCGTGCAGCAGAACGTTGGTGTCCAGTATGTAGTTTTTCACTCGATTACGTCTCGGATCGGCAATCCCCGAAGCGCTTCGCGGTTGGCGAGCTGCCAGGCGGGCTCCAGGATTTGTCGAAGTACTTCATCGCCTGCGGTATTCGAGGGTCAGAGGTTGGCGAACTTCACCGTGTTCATGCGGCCGTGCCATCGCTTCAACCGCGGCAGCGACTTCGGCAGTTTGTAATGCCCGGAATAAAGAAAATTGCCCAGCATGCCCCAGAGATCAAAGTCCACAAACCGCGGTTTCGCGTCGAGCAGGAAGGCCTGGTTGCGCAGCATTTGTTCGAAGGGAATGAGTTTCTCGGCTAGTTCCGCCAACAGGGCCTTTTGCTGCTGCAACCAGAGCTTGAGGCACCCGCGTCCGAATTTGCGTTCCTTGAACCGCAGATAGCACAACTGTTCTTCGGCCGGAACGAACTCGGTGTAATAAGCATCGTTGAGCTTGAAGGTAACCGCTTCGATTTCGTTCTCAATGTAACGCCACACAATCTTTTGCAGACCGTCGCAGGCCGAGGGAAACAAGCCCAACTGGAGTTTGCTTTCGAGATATTTGGCGATGACTTGGGAGTTGTCATTGGTTTCAAAAATCACCGAGCGCTGGTCTTGCAGGATCGGCACTTGATAATACCGTTGCCGGGTCTTGCGCCAGACCAGGGAGCGGTCTGCAGGCGGGATGTTGGTTGTTTTGAAAGGGACGCCGCTATACTCGAGAATGCGCTTTTGAACGAGGCAATACGGACTCCAGGGAAATTGAACAAGTTCCAGCATAGGGATTCGGGTTGGGGGAAAGCAAAACCAGGTCGCCGCGCTTGCGAGGCTGCGTCGCACTCGCCATCGGATGGCGGCAGCAAAAAAATTCGCTCAAGATAGGAAACCGCCCTGCCGCCAGTTTGGACATGTCCTGGCGCCGGCAGACAGCAATTGGGTTTCGACTCGCCATGGGCGCAATCTAGGACGGCGCCAGGGCACTGACAAGCGGAGTTTTTGCCGGCTGGCGGTTCCGCCTAACACTACAGCGACACTTCCACAGATAGGCGCGCGGCCTTTAGGCCGCTTCAAGCACCAAAGGCCAGCGGCTTGCGGGATAGGATGGTGAGGCGGCGTAAACGCCGCGCTCCTGCCGCGATTCGCCGAAACTGTCGCTGTAGTGCTAACGGAAGCAGCGGAACAGTGGTGGTTATGAAACCAATCTTGGCGCCGCCGCGGGTGAGCACCGTAAACTTTCTTGGCTCACCATAGCGGCATACCGGCGCCCTCCTGAGGCGCCGCGCCGGGTTGGCAAGAGGACGATGGGGGCAATCGTCGTGTTCTGTTTGCGAGGTCAGTCGGCCTTTTCTTGGTATTGCTGGAGGGTCTTCTTGAGGTTGGCGACCTGGTCTTCGTTTTCACAAAGCTTAACGGCTTCCTTCTGGTAGCGGATGGCTTCTTTGACTTTGCCGGTGTCAAACAGCGCCCGCGCGTAGGTGTCCACAATATTGGCATCCTTGCCTTCGGAGGCATCGTACGCGGCTTTGGCGAAGTGCATGGCCAGCTTCAGATCGCGGTGCTTGATTTTTTCGTCAGTCAACAGATTCCAAGCAATGTCGTTAAGCATCATGGCATTCTTGGAGTGTTCGGCTTCGAGTTGCCGGCCCAGTTTCTCCAGTTGATCCGCATCGCCTTCCGCCGTGGCGGCGCGATAGTAATTCATGAACGCGCGCTGGAGGGTGAAATTGTGCTTGAAGTCGTCGAAGTCAAATCCGGTCGGGGCGTGTTGCTTGACCTGCTTTTCGAGGTCCGCGATTTCCTCCTCGCTTTTGCCCTGCGCCATTGCCATCTGGTATTCCCGCAACGCGTTTTGGAACCGCGCCTGTTGCCGCACTTGTTCCGGGTCGAATTTCTTTCCGGGGGTGATGCCGCCGATCTCGGCGTCGAGCTTTGACAATTCCTTCCCTAATTCCTCGAGCTTCTCTTGATCGCCCCCTTTAGCGGCCAGTTCGAAATACTGCTCATACAGCTCCTGGGCACGGTTGCGCTTCTTCGCAACGGCGAGGTCATACTTTCCCGCCAACATCTGATCGAGTGTTGACTCGAGGTCGGCCATGGGATGACCGTGCCAGACAATGCGACCCTGTTTGTCCACGATGAACGCGTGCGGAATGCCGTTTTGATTGAAGGCCTTCATGTAGCCCGCCGACGTTCTTGTCGTCCTGGTCGATCGCCACCACGTAGTCCATCTTGTCCCCCATCTGTTTGACGAACTTTTTCACGGTGGCCAGTTTCTCGTTGCTGATGCCCACGAAGACCACGCCTTTGTCTTTGAATTTCTTTTGCAGCTCCGTGAGATGGGGGATGCTGGCCCGGCAGGGCGGACACCACGTGGCCCAGAATTCAATGACGTAAATGGTCTTTCCTTTGCCGTCCGCCAGCTTGACGGGGCCACCCTTGACCCATTCGGAAATTTGCAGCGGCGGCGCCGGATCGCCGAGTTCCGCCGCCATGGCGAACGTCGCGACGGTGAACAGTCCAAGGGCGCTGAGAGCAACTGCTGAGATGGTTTTCATAATCGTTGGTTAATTTTGCGATAATCGCGGTTTCTCTTTTGTGGAAAACTAGACTGCTTTGGCCCGGTGCGTCAACTGCGCAATGGCGAAATGTGGGCCCCGAATTCTCTCCCCGAGCCGGGGACGCTTCCTCACGGTAACAGCTCGGTTTCAAGCGGCGCCGAACAGAGCCGCAACGGTGCGAAAGCGCCTAAACCGTAACTGCGGGCGCTGCTAACCGGCGCCCTTGCGGGCTGGGCCGGCGAGGGAGAAATCACTGAATAGTGAGCGACTGAAGTGATCGAAAGCGGTTGGCGAGGTGCCAACCTCTGCGCCCGGGGCGGGCGCGATCCCCTTCCCAACGGCAAACGGACGAATTCATTTCGGCGAGTTCTTACCCCATCAACGCCAGCGCCTTGTCCAAGCGCTGCAAAACCCGCTCTTTGCCCAGCACGGCCAGCAAGTGATACAGACTGGGACCAACCGGTTGGCCGGTGCAGGCCAATCGCGTGGGATGCACGAGGATGCCGGTCTTGACGCCGAGTTCCTTGGCGGTGGCGGGAAGGGTGTTGCCGATGGTGTCGGCATCGAAACTCGTCAACCGGGCGAACTCTTCCCGCAGCCGTTGAATCCGCGGCTTGTTCTCCGGCACAAAATCCTTGCGAGCCGCTTCGGGATCGTAGCTCACATCTTCTTTGAAATAGAATCCCGCATACCCGTTGATTTCGCTGAACAGCTTCACCTTGCCCACGCAAGTGTCCAAGGCTGCTTTGACATATTCCAGCGGGAAATGGTTGGTATCGATGCCGGCCCGCGCCAAAGCGTGTACCGCCAGTTCATGGAACCGGTCGGGACTGATGGTCCGGGAATACTCGAAGTTCATCCACTTGAGCTTCTCCATGTCGAACCGCGCGTTGTGCCGGAGTACCTGCGGCAGGTCGAATCGCTCGACGATTTCGGTGAGGGGCATGATTTCGCGGTTTTCTTTGGGGGACCAGCCCAGCAGGCACAAATAATTGAGCACGGCTTCCGGGACGAAGCCCTCATCCAGGTAAGTCGTCAATGAGGCGCCCACGTCGCGCTTGCTCATCTTGGTGCCGTCCTGGTTGAGGATCAGCGGAATGTGCGCGTAACGCGGCGGCGGCACGTCGAAGGCCTGGAACAGCGCAATGTGCTTGGAGGTGTTGCTAAGATGGTCCTCGCCCCGGATAACGTGCGTGATGCCCATGTCCAGATCGTCCACGACATTGGTGAGGTGAAACACCGGTTTACCGTCGGAACGGACAATGACAAAATCCGGATCCTGCGCTTCCCGGTCGGTCAACTCCCGCCGCACTTCGCCCACCACGAGGTCATCGATGAGGACCGGCTCGCGTTGCATCTTGAACTTGATGGCGCCGTCGTGTTCGTAGGCCAGGCCGTGGGAGAGCAGGGCTTCCACTCGACGTTCGTAATCCTTGCGACGCTGGCTCTGGAAATACGGGCCACAGTCACCCTTGAACGGCCCCGTGGCTTCGGAGGTCAAGGGGCCTTCGTCCCACACCAAGCCCAGCCAGCGCAGGCTGTTCAGCACCACATCGACGGCCTCCTGAGTGTTGCGGGCCGCGTCCGTGTCCTCAATGCGCAGGACAAAGTCGCCCCCGGTGTGCCGGGCGTAAAGCCAGTTGAACAACGCCGTGCGGGCGCCACCGATGTGCAGGTAGCCGGTGGGGCTGGGGGCAAAACGAACGCGAGTTTTCATAACCATTGATTTATTGCGCGACACAAGAAGATCCTTGTGCGTCCGAAACCTCACATCTGAGGTCTGTGGGAAGCTTAGGAAAGAACGACGGCAATGCAACCGCAAACGCGATCAACCGATTCGAATGGCCTGGGGATTGGTGGAACCGCCCTAAACGCCGAAGACCGAAGGCTGAATTCCGAGAGCAATCCGAAATCGGAAGTCCGAAGCCTGAAACCGAAGGCGTTTCCGTTTCAATGGTGCGCCGCCCGAATTCCCTCCGGCCGGATCAATTTGAGATTTCGGGCTTCGGGCTTCTTTCGGATCTCGGCATTCGGATTTCAATCACCGGGTTTTGCCTTGAACTCCAGGGAACCGCCCCTAGAGTGGTCCAATGAGTTTTGTACCGTTGACTCGGGGCTTGAGCCTGGCCTGTTTCTGTTGTCCGCCGGCATCGCCGCGGCCCAGGTGGACGTGGCGGTGGTTCTGGACCACGAGCAATATCTCCAGGATGAATCGTTGCCGGTGGAAGTGCGGATTGCGAACCGGTCCGGCCAGGACTTGCACTTGGGGCAGGAAGGCTGGCTGACGTTTTCCATCGAACGGAAAGACGGATTCTTCGTGCGCCAACTCGGCAAGGTTCCGGTGAAGGGCAAGTTTACCTTGGAATCTTCCTATGAGGTCAAGCGGCGGCTGGATTTGATGCCGTATTTCAGTTTGAGTGAACCGGGGCGTTACTACGTGACGGCCATGGTGAAACTCAAGCAATGGGGCCAGGAAATCGGCAGCAAACCCAAATCATTCGACATCACGCGGGGCGCGCGTATCTGGCAACAGGAATTTGGGGTGCCGACCACCGAGGGCATCCCGGAAACCCGCCGCTACGCGCTCATTCAGGCCAACAACTTCAAGCGGCTCATGCTGTATCTGCGCCTGACGGATCCGCTGGATCAAAAAGTGTTTCGGATGCTGGCGTTGGGACAATTGGTTTCCTTCAGCCGACCGGAAGCGCAGGTGGACAAAGAGAGCAATTTGCACGTTCTTTTCCAAACGGGAGCGCGGGCATTCCTCTACTACCGGATCAGTCCCCAGGGAACGGTGTTGCTACGTCAGACGCACGAATATGGCGCGACCCGTCCCGTTTTGAAGAACAATGAGGAAGGAAAGATCTTTGTGAGCGGAGGGGTTCGGCGGATCAATTCGTTCGATATTCCGCCGCCCCCGAAAGCGGTGGTGCCAGAGCAACCGACAACCCCGGCGACGCAATCTCCTCGGCTGCCGTAACGGTCAGGCGAAAGCCAATTGCTGTTTGAGGTGAAGGATCTTGGCGGCGATGGCCGCGAGATCCGGGAGGACAAAATCGTGGTGAACCTGACCCACCCACGGGGATTCCACCAACAAGGAAAGTACATCCCGCCGTGCGCGCAGCTTCCGAGTCCTGCCACTTGTCGCTGATGATAAACGAATGGTCGAGGTTCAGGTGCCATTTGAAGGCGGCCTCGATCAGCAGACCCGGGCGCGGCTTGCGACACGGGCAATGGTCGGTTTCATCGTGCGGGCAGACCATGATGTCGTCCAGGGGGAAGGTGCGCCGGAGCAGGTCGTGCATCCGGTCCAACTCGCGCCGTGATTGATATCCCCGTGAAAGGCCGGGTTGATTCGTGGTGGCGATCAACACAAAACCGGCATCTTTCAGCGTCTTCAATGGGGCCACGGCCGCCTTGTTCACCTTGCACTCCTCCAACGTCAACGGAGTAATCTGGTGTCGCGGCCCGGTACGCACTTGGTTCAGGATTCCATCGCGCTCTATGAACACAGCTCGCTTCATAAAAATGCTAATAAGCATAAATGCGGCCCAAGGCTAAACTGAGAGCCAAAAAAAGCGGTGAGCCACTACCGGCACTGTTTTTTGGCATGTCCGCCTCAAGCCCCCGAAAGCCTCTGCCGATACGGCATGGCCATCGCGAGCCGGCCTTCCCGGCGCATCCTTGCCGCTGCCGAGCGGGAAGATTTTTCTCAACGTTGCGGCGGCATCCGAAAATCAATTCGGGCATGCCTGATGCCGAGTTGTCATCGGGATCATCCTTGAATTTGCTTTGCTCCGGCCTCTTTGCCCCGGTACGTCTTGGTAAGACAAAAACACTTTTCGGATTCATACGACATCTATAAGTGTGAACCCAAAATTTCAGATGGCGTCGCTCCACGCAATCAAAAACTTACTGATATTCTTGACCGGATCGGAGATTGGAAAGCGGGAGGGGCGCAGTGAGGTGGATGCTCATCCAAGCAACAACTCACTGCACAAGATCCACGATGTCGCCTGGCTCCAGCGTGGGATCGACCTTCCGGGCCAGCAATTGAGACGGATCAACCGTGGTCACTTGGCCCCGATGGTTGACCAAAATGACCCGCGGATCGCCCAGCCCATCGTATTCGGCCAGCACCAGGGCTTGGGACAGGGTGAGATGTTCGGTCCATGGCACATGGGGTTTATGGACGGGACCGTTCACCACGACAAATTTGGTCCCGTTTTTGCCGTCATTCTGCCGGCTCATTTGTTGTTGCCGCCAGGCTTGTTGTTGTCCCGCCAGGAAGGCCATCCGGGCTTGCATCCGAGCTTCGGACTTGGAAACGCAGCCGGTCGCCGGCAGCAGCAGGACCAACCAGAGCAATAACGTTAGCATCAAGGCATTCATCGCCAGAGTCGCAAAATCATCAGTGTGCGGGCGTTTCCTGCAGCAGCTCTACCGCGTGAGGAATCGCTTCGGACACAAAACTTAAACACTCGACGGCGGCATTTGGTTTCCCCGGAAGGCAAATTAACAAAGCCCGATCCACCACCACGGCCAGATTGCGCGACAGAATCGCGTGCGGAGTGATCTTCAGCGATTCGGCGCGCATGACTTCGCCAAAGCCCGGCAAGTCCCGCACCGCGATCTCCCGAACCGCTTCCGGGGTAACATCCCGCGACGTGATGCCCGTGCCACCGGTGGTCAGAATCAAGTGACAGTCTCGTGCAGCCTGAATTTGCACTGCCCGCTGAATATCATTTTTGTCATCGGGCACTGTAGCTTCCGCGAGGATGTTCCAACCATAGCCTGCCGCTGCCTGCCGGAGCGCGGGTCCGCTCAAGTCGGAGTATTCGCCGCGGAACGCGCGGTCGGAAATTGTGATAAGGCCGACGTTGATTCGCATGGGGCATCCTAAGTTGCAGATTCCGTTGTTCAATCGGTAAAACGCAATGATTCGGGCATTCCGGGGAGCGCGCCCGCCTCGGGCGCAGTCAACGGCGCCCTCGCCGTTGACCCGGATGGGGCGCGGCTTTCGCCATCCCAATCGCTCCGCTCCGGCGGATGGTCGGCGCGGGGCGTACCGATCCAAAGGCGAGGCGCCTGTGCTCCCCAGTTCCTTGGGACTGCACTCAAACGGATGGATCAGTTGCCGTTCAAAGCGCACGTTCGGTTCACGTTTTTGTCTTCGACACCAGCCGAACACTCGTGATGCGCATGCGTGGGTCCACTGCTTTGCACATGTCGTAAATCGTCAGGGCCGCCACCGTGACAGCAGTCAGGGCTTCCATCTCGACCCCGGTTTGCGCGGCAATTTTGGCGGAGGCGGTGATGCAAATCCGGTCCTGAGTCTTGGGGGTGTCAAAATTTACTTCGCAATGGGTGATGGGTAACGGATGGCAAAGCGGGATCAATTCGCCAGTCCGTTTGGCCGCCTGAATACCGGCCACGCGCGCCGTGGCCAGCACGTTGCCTTTGGCAATGCGGTTGGCTTGGATCAATTGGAGCGTGGCCTTTTGCAGACGGATTTCGCCACCGGCAACGGCTTCGCGCTTTTGGACGGGTTTGGCTGAAACGTCCACCATGCGGGCTTCACCGCGCGAATCGAGGTGACTGAATTGCTTCATGGCCGCCGAGTTGAGGCGATGGACTGCATCCATTCGCCAACCGCCGCGCGCATTTGCTCGGCGGCGTTGAGATGGGGTTTGACGAATTTGGGGGTGAACCAGGGAAAGGTGCCCAATAGATCGTGCGAAACCAGAATTTGTCCGTCGCAATCCGGCCCGGACCCGATGCCAATCGTCGGGATGGGGATCTCCCGCGTGATCTCCGCCGCGACCGGTGGCGTGACCAATTCCAGCACCAGCGCCGTGGCACCGGCTTCCACCAACGCCCGGGCATCGGCCAACAAGGCTTGGCGCTGTTCTTCGGTCTTACCTTTGACGTGATAACCGCCTTCCGCTCGTACGCTTTGGGGGAGCATGCCCAAGTGGCCGATATACGGAATGCCGGTCGCGACAATCCCCCGCACTTGTTCGATGATGCCGCGGCCGCCTTCGGCTTTGACCACTTCGGCTCCGGCCGCGACCAATCGGCGCGCATTGGCCAGGGCGGCTTCCACAGTGTCGCAACTGTGAAAGGGCAGGTCCGCGCCCAGCAGCGCCCGCGGTTGGGCGCGAGCGGCGGCGCGGACGTGATGCTCCATTTCATCCATGGTCACAAGGGTGGTGTCCGGATACCCCAGCACCACCATGCCTAGCGAGTCGCCGACCAGCAAAAACGGCACACCCGTTTCGTCCAGGAGCTTTGTCATCGGATAATCGTAGGCAGTCAGAGCCGCGATCTTCTCGCCGCGCGGTTTCATGGCGCGGAGGGCTTCGGCGGTCACTTTGCTTTGTCGCATGAACCAACGATTGCCGTGCCGACCCGCAGCGACAAGCGCAAAATGGTTGAAGGAAAGCTTTCCACGTCGCCGGCTGCAAAACTGGCGTTACTGGCTGTATCGCGGACTTTCAAGTCGGCTTGTGAGGCGAGGCGTTAACGCGAGCTTTGGGCTGCTGGAAACTCAGGTATTACCAGGCTGAACCAGAACTCGCTTGGCAGTCACCGGGCCTTTTGCTTAGCTGAGCGCGTTCAATGCACAAGCGTCACGCCATCGTATTGTTGTTGTTCTGCCTGGGATGGGCAGCGTTGGCGGGCGCCCAGGAGAGTCCGCGCTGGGAGATTCACGCCGAGCAAGGGGTGAATATGAATTTCGAAACCGGCCTGGTCACCACGACCAACGGGATTTCGGTGAAGTATGCTGATTCATTGCTTACCGCCCGCAATGCTACCTTGAACCAACGCACCGGCGAGATCACCGCCGAGGGTGACGTGCGCTTGGAACGGCAGGGCGTCGTTTGGCTCGGGAAAAGCCTCCAATACAATTTCATCACCGGCAAGGTAATTGCGCGGAATTTTAAAACCGGGCAGCCGCCATTCTTCGTGGGGGCCGAGGCAGTGGTCGGCGACACCAAGGCCGGGATTTACGCCGCCGCCAACGGGATGCTCACCACCGATGACGTTGCCAAACCCGGTTATAGTATCCGGGCCAAGTCAATCGTGGTCGTTCCCGGCGAATACATCATGGCCCGAAACGCGGTATTGTATTTGGGCAAAGTCCCGGTGTTTTGGTTTCCGTATTACCGCCGGAGCCTGGTTCGCCATCCGAACTATTGGACGCTGGTGCCCGGCTACCGCAGTCGGGATGGCGCGTACCTGCTTTCGGCGTACAACTGGTATTGGAGCGAACGTTTGGACGGAGCGATGCATCTCGACGGGCGATGGAAGCGCGGCGTGGGGGTGGGGCCGGATTTCAACTGGCACCTGCCGCGGTTTGGCGAGGGACAGTTCAAATACTATTACCTCCACGATCTGGAGCCCGGTATGACCACCACGGACCGGCCCATCAAGGAGGACCGTCAGCGGGTTTGGTTTTCCCATCAGGTGGCGATCAATTCGAACCTGACCGCCAAGGCGATGGTGCGCTGGCAGAGCGATCCGATGATTGTCCGGGACTTCTTCGAAAGCGAATATCAGGAGAATCCTCAACCCAGCACCTATCTCGAGGTGAACCAGCAATGGACGAATTTCACCCTGAACCTCCTGGCGCAACCACGCGTCAACCGGTTCTTTGAAACGGTCGAGCAATTGCCGGATCTCCGCTTGTCGGGACTGCGGCAGCAGCTTGGCCGGACCCCGTTGTACTACGACAGCGAAAGCTCACTCGGCTGGTACCGGCGCAAGTTTGCCGAGAACGAGACCAACAATTATTCGGCACTGCGGGCGGACACGTTCCATCAAGTATTGCTGCCGCACACCTTCTTTGGCTGGCTGAACGTCACCCCGCGCGTGGGCGGCCGGTTCACGCACTACGGGGAATCAGATCCTTACGGGCGAGCGTTGTCCGAGCGTGACCGGGGCGTGTTCAACACCGGCGTGGAAATGACCTTCAAGGCCTCGCGGGTCTGGCCCGACGTGCGCAGCCGGTTTTGGCAACTGGACGGATTGCGGCACATCATCGAACCGGGGATCAATTATGCCTACGTGCCCCGGCCCAATCGGACGCCGGACGAATTGCCGCAGTTTCAATTTGAATTGCCCACCACGCGGCTGTTGCCGATCATGTATCCCGCCTACAACGCCATCGACTCGATTGACAGCCAGAATGTGCTGCGATTGTCATTGCGCAATCTGCTCCAAACCAAACGCCAGGGACGCATCGAAGACTTCCTGCACTGGGCGGTGGTCACGGATTGGCGGCTCAAACCGCGCGCGGACCAAAGCACGTTTTCCGACCTGTATTCCCAGATGGATTTACAGCCGTTTTCCTGGGTGACGCTTAGCTCCGATTTGCGGATTGGTTTGGACAATCCCCGCGTCCGGGAGGCCAATCACGGTCTGACGCTGGCTCCGAACTCCCACTGGAGCGTGAACTTCAGCCATCGGTATCTCGAGACGGACCTGGCCACCGGTCTGGGCACGGGCAACAACCTCTTTTCCAGCACGCTCTATTATCGGCTCAACGAGAACTGGGGCACGCGGGCCTATTGGCGTTACGAGGCGCGCGACAAGGTTTTGGAAGAACAACAATACACGCTCTACCGGGATTTCCGCAGTTGGACTGGCGCGCTCACCTTGCGGGTGCGGGACAATCGTAACGGCCCGACCGATTTCACGGTGGCGGTGACGTTCTCCTTGAAAGCTTTCCCGCGCTTCGATTTGGGCGAGGACGTCAATCATCCATCGCGGTTGCTCGGATATTGACGCCGATCATCGGCAACAGGCCAAGGTGGAGAAGAACATTGTGACGAAGAGAAGGTGTTTAC
The DNA here is from genome assembly GCA_963788655.1 of uncultured Verrucomicrobiae bacterium. Taxonomy (GTDB): domain Bacteria; phylum Verrucomicrobiota; class Verrucomicrobiia; order Limisphaerales; family JAFGQR01; genus JAFGQR01. The sequence continues at coordinate 39,857 of CAWBHS010000089.1, forward strand.
ACTGGTAGCCTACGATTGCGTTAACCAAAGAGACATCCTCTGAAGGTCAACTTGTTTCTGCTTGTACTGATGGTTGGCTTGTTCCTTTTCGCATAGCATCCAGTCGCGTTTGTAGAGCGGCAAGGTCGTGCAGGTAAATCGCGCCAATATCGTCGAGAGTCTTCTGGTAGGCGGCGGCGGCCCGTCCTCCGATGAGAATAATTGCTTCGCCCGGCAACAACTGGCGCAATCGCTTGAGCTCGGCTTCGAGATACGGATCGTCTTCGGGATAGACCAGGCTCAGCGCCACGGCGCGCGCGCGGTTTTGCAGGGCGGCGCCCGCAATCTCCTCGGCCGGCAAGCATGGTCCCAGATAAGTCACCCGCCATCCTAGATTGCTGGCGGTGACCGCCACCATGACAGCGCCCAGTTCGTGCAACTGTCCGGGTGGAGTAGTCACCAGCAATCGCGGCGAGCTTTCCGGCAGCGTGTAGGCGCGCGCAAAACTCCCCAGAAAGGTTCGAATGACCGCGGTGGCAATATGCTCGTGGGCCACCTTGAGCGTCCCGCCCTGCCAGCAATCGCCAATTTGCTGAATCAAGGGCACCATGACTTGCTGCAACAAACCGAGCTGACCCAGTTCCGAGGCGCCCCGGCTCAGCACGTTTTCAAGCCCCTGTCCGTCGAGTCGCTTGATGGCCGCCAGTCCTTCGGCGACATAATCCGGCTTGATGGATTTGCCCGGGGCAGGCGGGGCGGAGGGCTGGCGATTGACTTGCCGCTCCGCCTTCAGCAACTCGCTCAATTCCGAGTGCGACAACCGGGCGATTTGACCGATGTGATGGCCCGCCTGTGTCGCCTCGTGAAGCAATTGTAGGCGGGCTATCTCGGCCTCGCTGTAGAGTCGGCGTTTGGTTTCACTCCGCTCGGGCTTCACCGCTCCGTAACGCCGTTCCCACATACGAATCAAATGTGGGCTCAGTCCCGTCCGTCGCGCCACAACCTTCATCGAATGTAAATATCCCATCTAAGTTTATGACTTTAGACAAAGCATAAACAAATGGCAAATAATTAAGAAAATGGTGAATGATCATGGGTTTATCAGGATTTTAGATTTTTCACAATTTATTTACTAACAACACAATACGCAATTAATACGTTGAAATCTAGCCTCGGAAGCTTAAAAGTTATACAAAATATTGACAAACAAACAAATATGAGACAAATATAAGACATGAAGGCGCGGTCCTGAGCGGATCATCGGAACTGAAAGACAAAACAACATGCGAACGAAATTAACCAACTGGAAAAACCAAGCGCAATTGAAGACGAGCTTGAGTCGGCAACGCAAGCGGAGCGCGACAAACTCGACACCCGCAAAATCTTTGGACAGCGGCTTGCCTCTGACCAAGACCGCCGTTCAGCGGGGGTCTAGCTCCGTATCAACAGAGATTTCTCCGGAAGCGGAAGCCACGACAGCGCTGAGTCTCTATCTGCGAGAAATCGGCCAAGTGGATTTGCTCACCCTGGCACAGGAAAATGCCTTGGGCCGGCGCATCAAACGGGGCGACGCGAAAGCGCGTGACCAGATGATCAAAGCGAACCTTCGCCTGGTGGTTCACATCGCGCGCGACTATGAACATTGCGGACTGCCGCTGCTCGATCTGATCAACGAAGGCAACATCGGGTTGATGAAAGCCGCCGAGCGGTTTGATCCCGCCAAAGGTGCCAAGTTTTCCACCTACGCCTCGCTGTGGATCAAGCAGGCCATCCGACGGGGCCTGGCCGGCCAAGCCAAGACCATTCGCCTGCCGGTCAATGCCGTGGATACTCTATATCGCCTACGTCATACCGCCGTGCGGCTTAGCGAAGAACTGGGGCGCGATCCCAGCGACGAAGAACTGGCTCAGGAATTGGGAATATCCACTCGTCGAGTAACCGAATTGAACGTTGCTTCGTTGCCCCCGGCCTCCCTTGACGCCGCCATTGGAGACGACGACACGAGCCGGTTGATCGAAATCGTGGAGGACGAGCGCGCGGTCATGCCGAGTGCTGATCTGGAGGACAAGAATAACCTGCAACTGGTGGCATCGCTCATCCAAACCCTGGAGCCGCGGGAGGCCACCATTCTGCGAATGCGATTTGGTTTGGACGGAGCCGCGGAGAGGACGTTGGAGGAAATCGGCAAGAAATTCGGCCTGACCCGCGAACGCATTCGCCAACTCCAAAACGAGGCGTTGCGCAAATTGCGCCGGGGCTTTGAGGATCTGGACGTTAATCAACAGGACACCGTTGAGGTCGCCGCTTGAAACTGACTCGGCCATAAACGCGAACACAGGTTCCTTTGAAAAACCGCATCCCATTATGACCAAAGAAATCATCATCATTGGCGCCGGTCCCGGCGGACTGGCTTCGGCAGTTTTACTCGCCGCGGCGGGAGCTAAAGTCAAAGTCATCGAACGACTGCCCCAAGTGGGTGGGCGAACGTCCACCATTGAAGCTCACGGTTACAAATTCGATTTGGGCCCGACCTTCTTTCTTTATCCGCGCGTGCTTGAGGACATCTTCAAGGCGGCGGGCACCGCGCTGTCAGAGCACGTGGAACTGAAGCGCCTCGACCCACAATACCGGCTGATTTTTGGCGAGGGCGGTCAACTCGATCTGTACCCCCCAAATCGAGCAGATGGAGCGATCCATCGCCGCCCTCGCTCCAGTTGATGCGCCGTCGTTTCGGCGGTTCATCCTCGAAAACCGCACCAAGTTGGAAAAGATGCGGCCGTGTCTCGAGACCCCGTTCCTCGGTTGGAAGGATGTGCTCAACCGCCGGATGCTGGAACTTCTGCCGGTGGTGCGGCCACACCAGTCGATGGACGACTACCTGAAGCGGTTCTTCAAGGATCCGCGCATTCGCCTGGCTTTTTCCTTTCAGTCCAAATACCTGGGCATGTCGCCGTTCCGGTGCCCGAGCCTCTTTTCGATTCTTTCCTTTCTGGAATATGAATACGGCGTGTTTCATCCGGTCGGCGGTTGCGGAGCCATTTCCCAGGCCCTGGCCGAAGTGGCCTCCAGCCTGGGGGTCGAGTTTCGCTTGGATGAACCAGTGGAGGAAATGTTGTTCGCCGGGCGCAAAGCCACGGGCGTCCGCACCCGCGCCGGTGTGCATCGGGCCGACGCGGTAATTGTGAATGCCGACTTTGCCCGGGCCATGGTGCGGATGGTGCCCAACGAATTGCGCCGCCGGTGGACCGACGAGAAAATCACCAAAAAGAAATTCTCGTGCTCGACGTTCATGATGTATCTCGGGATCGAAGGCCGCTACGAATTGCCCCATCATTCGATCTTCATATCCAAGGATTATGCCCGCAACCTGGACGAAATTGAGAACCAGCACGTGCTGTCATCTGATCCGTCCTTCTACGTGCAAAATGCGAGCGTGACCGATTCCACGCTGGCGCCCCGGAACCACAGCGCGCTGTATTTGCTCGCTCCCGTGACTCACCAACATCCCCACGTGGACTGGTCCCGCGAACGTGAACGCTTTCGCGGAGTGCTGCTCGAAAAAATCGCCCAAGCCGGTTTTACGGACGTTGAAGCCCGCATCCGCTACGAACGGATCATTACCCCCGCCGATTGGGACCAGCGTTACGAAATTTATCGAGGCGCCACGTTCAACCTGGCGCACTCACTGGACCAGATGCTGCACCTTCGACCGCGCAATCGGTTCGAGGATCTCGACGGAGTTTATCTCGTTGGCGGCGGCACCCACCCGGGGAGTGGATTGCCGGTGATTTTTGAATCCGCTCGCATTACCAGCCGGCTTTTGCTGGACGATTTGGGCGTCACGCCGACCGTGGCTCCCGTCCGGCTGGAAGCCCAGTCCACCACTCTCCAACCAGCCTGATGAGTAAAGTGCATTCCATTGGCTCCAATCCACTCGAAGCTCAGGCGTTAGCTTCGCGTGCGATGGATTTGGAGGCGCGCGTGAAAACCGCGACTCGTGATGCCCGTCTTGCTCAAGTTCAATGGGCAGATACTTCTTTGAAACAGCGCCTCAAATTGCTTCGGCGGTTGCGTCATTTGCTGGTGGAACGTGCGAGCGAATTGGCGGCGGTGATCGGTGGTCCGCGCCACCGTCCGCTGGCAGAGACCCTCACCGCGGAAGTCATTCCCTTGGTGGAAGCCTGTCGGTTTTTGGAGCGTGAAGCGGCAGCCATCCTGGCGCCTCGTCGAATTGGCCAACGTCATCGTCCGCTGTGGTTGACCGGAGTTTGGTCCGAGGTTCAGCGGGAAGCCTTGGGCGTGCTGCTCAAGGTGGCACCGTTCAATTATCCGCTTTTCATTCCCGGCGTTGTGACCTTGCAGGCTCTCGCTGCCGGCAATGCCATCCTGATCAAACCGGGGCATCAGGGCATGGCGGCAGCGAATGCATTGGCGCAACTCGTGAACGCCGCGGGAATCGATGGTCGATTGTGCCGCGTGCTGCCCGAACACCCGGACTCGGTGCGTTGCGCGGTCGAAGCCGGCGTGGCCAAAGTGTTTGTTACGGGCTCGGCTGCCACCGGCCGGGCGATTCAAGCAATGCTCGCCGAACATGTCGTGCCTTCCACTTTGGAACTTTCGGGCTGTGATTCCGTCCTCGTGCGCCGCGACGCCAATCTCGACCTGGTGGCGCAAGGTTTGGCTTTTGGCCTGCGACTGAATGCGGGCGCCACCTGTGTGGCCCCGCGACGCGTTTTCGTGCATACCTCGCGGGCCACGGAACTGGAAGGGCGGCTCGCTCAATTGCTCGCGGACGAAGCTCCGATTCCAATTCCTTGTCCGATGGCCCAGCGGCTCGTTTCCCTGTTGCGGGCGGCCTTGGCCGAAGGCGCTCATCTCGTGAGCGGGACGATTGGCGACGACGGTTCGGCGATCGGTCCGCAGGTTCTGGCGGGCGCCCAACCCGGGATGCAACTTCTCCGGGAGGATGTGTTGGCTCCGGTGCTGGCATTGGTATCGACCACCAATGATACCGAGGCGGTGGCGATGGCTAATGACTGTCCGTATGCCTTGGGAGCTACAATTTTCAGTGAGGACAAAAGATCTGCCGCCGAGTTGGCGGGGCAAATGCACGCGGGCGTGGTGGTGGTGAACGATGTGATCGTGCCCACGGCCGATCCTCGAGTGCCCTTTGGGGGACGTAAGCATAGTGGCTTTGGCGTGACCCGCGGCGCCGAAGGGCTTTTGGAAATGACGACGCCCAAAGTCATCACGATCCGGCGCGGTTCCTGGCGGCCGCACTTTGCGAAACCGGCTCCGGGCGATGAAGTTGTCTTTGCTGATTATCTCACCTTGGCTCACGGCGGTAGTCCCCGGAAACGGGTGCGCGCACTTCTCAACTTATTGCGGCGCCTTAGCAACAAAAACCACAGAACTTCCTGAACGAAAAACAACATTATGACGGCAGAACTTTCACAAAAGATCGGGGTCATCGGCGGTGGGCTCGGCGGATTAGCGGCCGCCTGCACTTTGGCGGCCCGGGGTCACGAAGTGGTCCTGTTTGAAATGAATTCCTGGCTCGGCGGCAAAGCCGCTTTGTGGGAAGCGGACGGATTCCGCTTCGACATGGGACCGACCATTCTAACGCTACCGTCAGTGTTGCGACGCATTTTTGCGGAAGCCAACGAATCCATGCGCGACTACCTCGAACTGATTCCGCTTGATCCGCAGTGGCGCAGCTTTTTCGAGGACGGCTCCACCCTGGACCTGGTGGCGGACGTTCGCGAGATGGGTACCGCGCTCGATGCATTTTCGCCGGGCAAATCCTTAAGTGCCCGTTACACCCGGTTCATGGCGCTGGCCAAAAAACTGCACGACCTCTCGAATCGCTATTTCTTCTATCGTTCGATTGGTGGCCTGCGGGACATGTACAACGCCCGGGCCACGTTTCGGGCCGGCACGTTGCGGGATGTGTTGACCATGCGCATGGGCGGCACGGTTGCCGGCACGATCCGTTCCTTCATTCCCGACGCCCGCGTCGCGCAGATGCTCGATCATTTTACCCAGTACGTTGGTTCTGCTCCGGACGCTTCGCCGGCGGTTCTCTGTGGCATTGCCGATATGCAGACGGCGGAAGGCGTTTGGTATCCGCGGGGCGGCACTCGGGCTGTGCCCGACGCGCTTGGCAAACTGGCGGTCAACCTCGGTGTGCATATCCGCACCCGGACGCCCATCGCGCGCATTCTAACCGCCAATGGGCGGGTGAGCGGAGTGGAAACGGCCAACGGAGAAACCATTCCACTTGCGGCGGTGGTTTCGAATAGCGACTCGGTGCGCACCCATCGCGAACTGCTGACGGGAGACGTTGCGCAGCGTTTCCTCAACCGTCGTCCGTACGAACCCGCCTGTTCCGGGGTGGTGTTGTACTTGGGATTGAACCGTCGGTATGAACAATTGCGGCACCACAATTTTGTGTTCTCCCAATCGCCGGAGGAAGAGTTTGATTACATCTATCGCCGCGGCGAACCGGCGCCCGATCCCACCTGTTATGTGTGCGCGCCGGCGCAGACCGAACCCGAGGTGGCGCCGCCCGGAGGCGAAGCTTTGTATGTGCTGGTCCACACCCCGTATTTGCGGCCGCACCACGAATGGCCGCGAATGCTGCCGGCCTACCGCCGCACCATTTTGGAAAAACTTAAACGGACCGCCGGTTTACGGGATATCGAGCAGCGCATCGTTACCGAAAAGGTGTTGACGCCGCAGGACATTCACGAGCGCTACCACGTGTTGAATGGCGCGATCTATGGCTTGGCGAGTCACGGGCGTTTCCTGGGCGCCTTCAAACCGGCCAATCGCAGTCCCGATCTGCGGGGATTGTATCTGGCCGGCGGTTCGGCCCATCCCGGCCCCGGCATGCCGATGGTGATGATGTCGGGTTGGATCGCTGCCGACGCGTTGGATCAGGATGGGGTGGCCACGCCGTCACGACAATCGTCGCCCCGAACCACTGAAATGGTGGCTGCATAAAATCTCTAGCGATGCCCCCTTCGCAACTCCAGATCAATTCGGGCACAGCCGGAGCGTTGCGCGCGCGGCCACTGGTCCCATTTGCTACGACCAGGCCCATAGGACGTTCGAGCGCGACCTTGGCTGTGCCTTCAGTTTCCCCCTGGTTATTCAAGGGCTTTGCCCTTTATGCCCGCGCTTACATCAAAAAGCATTTTCACGCGCTTCGGCTTTGTCGTGCGGGGCAACCGCCCGCGGAGGACGACGCGCCGCTGGTGGTGTATGCGAATCATGCCTCCTGGTGGGATCCGCTGGTGGGCCTGGTGCTCGGGCAAACGTTCTTTCCCCGGCGCAACCTGTTCGCCCCCATGGCGGCTGAGTCTCTGGAAAAGTATCGAATGTTGGCCCGGTTGGGCTTCTTCGGCGTTGAACAGAACTCCGTCCGCGGGGCGGCCACGTTCCTGCGAACCAGTCTAAAGATTCTTCGCTGGCCGAGTGCGTCGCTCTGGATCACCCCGCAGGGCCAATTCGGCGATCCGCGCGACCGACCGATCCGCTTCAAGCCGGGGCTTGGACAACTGGCGCAGCGGGTGAATCGCGCGCTCTTCGTCCCGTTGGCCATCGAGTATCCCTTTTGGGAAGAGCGCACTCCCGAAGTCTTGGCTGCTTTTGGCGAACCGGTGCTCGTCGAAGCCTCCCATATCCGACGCGCGGATGCCAAATACTGGACCGCGCTCTTTGAGCAGAAATTATCAGCCACGCTGGATCGGCTGGCGCGGGCATCGCAACGCCGCATTCCGGAGGAATTTACGACGATACTGCGCGGACGAGCCGGGGTGGGCCTTCTTTACGATGGGTGGCGCAAGCTGCGCGCACGATTGCGCGGAGAAACATTCGCCAATGAACACGGCGCCAAATGAATCTCAACACGCTCTCTTTGATTGCCCTGGTTTTGGCGGGGATTCCCTGCCTGCTGTTCCTCGTGAATCTGCTGGCCTATCGCCAACCGGCCGGCGGCGTTGGAGTATTGCTGCCAAACGCGATTTTGAAACCGCGCTTTCATGTATCCGAAACCAGCGCGCCGGTCATCGTGCCGCAATCCATTTCCGTGCTCATTCCCGCGCGCAATGAAGAAACGAATATTCGCGCCACGCTGGCGGCGGTGCTTGCCAATCGCGGCGTCGAGTTCGAGGTCATCGTGATGGATGATCATTCGACCGATCTAACCGCGTCAATTGTCGCTGAGATTGCCGCGCGCGATGAGCGGGTGTTGCTCGTTCCGGCTCCGGAGTTGCCCGCTGGCTGGTGCGGCAAACCGCACGCCTGCTGGCAATTGGCGAAACATGCGCGGCACGGTCTATTCCTGTTTATCGACGCTGATGTGCGCCTGGCTCCCGATGCCCTGGCACGCATGAGTTCGTTCATGAATACTGGCCGGGCCGACCTGGTCAGCGGCGTGCCGCGCCAGGAACTGGGAACATTTTCTGAACGCTTGCTGCTGCCTCTGATTCACTTTCTTTTGCTCGGGTACCTGCCGATGCATTTCATGCGCTGGTCCAAATCCACCGGCTTCGGGACCGGCTGTGGCCAACTCTTCCTGGCCCGGGCCGAAGCCTATCGCCACTGTGGAGGTCACTCGACGGTGCGCGGGACGTTGCACGACGGGTTAAAGTTGCCGAAGGCGTTTCGTCGCGCCGGTTTTCGCACCGACTTGTTCGATGCCACTCCTCTGGCCGGCTGCCGGATGTATCGCCGCAATGCCGAGGTCTGGCAAGGTTTGGCCAAGAACGCCACCGAAGGGCTGGCCGCACCAGCGACAATTGCTCCGATGACCTTACTGCTGCTGGGAGGACAAGTGTTGCCGTTTTCATTGCTGGGGATGGCGCCGTTTCTATCACCGGTAGCGTTGCTCATGGCGGTCACGGCGGCCCTGAGTTCGCTGTTGCCTCGTCTGATCGCCGTGCCGAAATTCAAACAACCCATTGGCAGCGCACTGCTGCATCCCTTCGCCATTCTGGCCTTGCTGATCATTCAGTGGACCGCCTTCATCCGCTGGCTGGCCGGGAAACCGGCCACTTGGAAGGGGCGCGATTACTGTCCCTCGTTGCCGGTTGTTCACCTGACAAAGTCCATTCCGAAACCACGAAAAGCCTGATTACACCTTGTTCCATGAATTACCTTTTACGCTTGCTAAAACTTCGTTCAGCTTCGATGACTGGGATGTGCTTACTGCACTTTCTCGGATGCGCAGCCTTTGCCGGCCAAGCCAAACCACCTCCGGCCGACACGACGGCGGCGCACCCGACCAAAGTCGCTCCGTTCGCCCTGGCTGACCAATACGATCATGTTCACCGGTTCACGCTGCCACTGGCGAAAATTACCGTGCTGACGGTGGCCGACAAGAAGGGTTCCCGTCACATCGAAGAGTGGGTGCATCCGCTCAAGCAGCGCTACAACCTGCGAATTGACATTGTGGGCGTGGCCGACCTCCGAGGAGTGCCGGGCCTGTTTCATGGCCGGGTGGTGAAGTCGTTCAAGCAGAGCCAGCGCTACCCAGTGATGTTGGATTGGAAGGGGGAAGTCGCCGAACAACTCGATTGTGCCAAAGGTCAGGCGAATGTCTTCGTGCTGGATCGTCAGGGACGCATCGTAGCCCGAAGGGCTGGCCCCGCAACTCCAGACTCGCTGAAGGAACTTTTCAGCGCCATTGACCGATCAGTGGTTCCGGAGACCCCATGAAGCTGATTTCGTCCACGTAGCGCAAGCAAGGGAGCCCTGCGCTACCAACACAATCAAGACGCACGGCTCGGGGCTGTAGCTCCAAAAAAATGCGGGACATTCGGGGTAATTTATGATACGCATTACCTCGTAACCCGTTTTATTGGCGAAAGTGAAGTTCAATCTATGAAACGTCGTATCATTTCCTCCCTGGTGATTCTCTTCCTATGTAGCCCCGCTGTGCTTCCGTTGTTCGCGGCGGATACTATCGTCATTTCGGAATTCATGGCCAATAACAATGGGATCCTTGCGGACGAGGACGGCGACTTTTCGGATTGGATTGAACTCCATAATCCCACGGCCACGGTCGTCGAGCTGGAAGGCTATTACCTGAGCGATGATCCGGGCCTGCTGACCAAGTGGGCCTTCCCGGCGGTCAGCCTGTCGCCGGACGGCTATTTGGTGGTGTTCGCATCCGGCAAGAACCGCTCCAATCCGGGCGGCCAGTTGCACACGAGTTTTCAATTGAATACTGATGGCGAGTTTCTGGCGCTGGTGTTGCCGGATGGGCACACGCTGGCCAGCGTGTTCAATCCGGAGTATCCACCACAACGCGAGGACGTGGCCTACGGCGTGGCCCAACAACCCGTGTCCATCGCACTTATCGCCAGCTCGGTGCCGCAGATTCTGGTGCCGGCCAATGCCGGCGAATTACCGGCGAATTGGAGCGCGGTCGATTTCCAACCCGACGGCAATTGGATTAATGGCAGCGCCCCGGCGGCTATTGGCTTCGATACCGATCAACCAACGGCCACGCCCGTAAACGTCGCTCCCGGTGGCACAGCCGTGCAAAGCACCACCTCCGGCGGTAACACCGCCAACCTGGCCACCGATGGCAGCACGGCAAATTTCACCCACACCCTGTCCGCTGACACTTCGCCATTTTGGCAGGTTACACTGGCCAGTGAAACCGCCGTGTATCGTGTCGTATTGCGCAATCGCACGAGTTGCTGCCAGTCCCGGTTGCGCGATATCACCGTGCAAATTCTTTCGGCGGACGGCAACGCCACCAACTACAACTCTTCCCTGCTCAACGCGGAGAATGTGGGTTACACCTATCCGGCTGGCCCGGCTTCGATTGAAGTCGATTTGACCGCGCTGGCGGGCGGCCCGGTGTTGGGCCAGGTGATACGGGTGTTGCGCGCGCCGGACCCGGACCTTTCCGGCAGTGGTGGCCAGGGCGGTGCTGACGAAGTTGCCGTGTTGTCGTTGGCGGAAGTTGAGGTCCATGGCGTGCCCACGGCTACTGAAGTGAATCTGGCCCGCACCGGCAGTCCGGCGCCCACCGCGTCCCAATCGTCCACTTTGAGCACTTACACTCCGGACCTCGCCATCAATGGCAACCTCGGTGATTTCACGCATACCGCCAGCGCGGACTCCAATCCCACTTGGACCCTCAATCTGGGGCGCCGCTCCGTGGTCAATTCCGTGACGATTCACAACCGTGATGACTGCTGCGGATCGCGATTGCGCGACCTCACCGTGCAAATTCTCGACACCGACGGTTCGACCGCGGTTTATACTTCACCCTTGTTGAATCCGGAGAATGCCGGTTACAGTTTTCCGAACGGCCCAGACCATCTCGATGTTGTTCCTCCCGCGCCGGTGCTCGGCCAATACGTGCGCATCCGGCGGACCCCGGACCCCGATCTTTCCGGCACTGGTGGCCAGGGTAATACTGACGAAGCCGGTGTCTTAGCCCTGGGCGAAGTGATCGTGCTGGGTTTGGATGTGAACGGCTATCGTCCGTTTATCCGCACCGACCTCGAGAACCAAATGCTCGGCAACAATGCTTCGGCGTTTGTGCGCCTACCCTTTACGGTGGATGATCCGTCGGTGCTGGATGAACTCACGTTGCGGTTGCGCTACGACGACGGATTTATTGCCTATCTTAATGGGGTGAAAATCGCCGAACGTAACGCGCCCGCCACGCCCGCCTGGAATTCGGCTGCCACCGTTGATCGCGACCTCGCCAGCGGCATCCTACCGGAAACGATTTCGTTGACTGACTACCTGCCGCAACTAATGGCCGGCGTCAACGTGCTGGCAATTCAGGCGATGAACTCGAGCGTCAGTGACGGCAATTTTCTACTCCAACCGGAATTGACCGGCGCGCAGATTGAAGAGAGTCCGTATGCCTATCTGGTGGACGCCACACCCGGTACCCGCAACGAAACGGACTATTACTTTGGCGACGTGGCGGACACCCAGTTCAGCGTGGACCGCGGATTCTTCGATGCACCGTTTACATTGGAGATCACTTCCGCGACGCCCGATGCACAGATCTATTATTCCTTGGACGGCAGTGAGCCCAGCGCCAGCCGGGGCCTGCTTTATACCGAACCGTTGACCATCACGAACACCACCATCGTCCGCGCCCGCGCGTTCAAGCCGGATCTCAAGCCAACAGATATTGACACGGAGACTTACATCTTTCTGGACGATGTCATTCACCAGGCGCCCACCGGGGCGGCTCCGCCCAATTTCCCCGCGTCATGGGGCCGGAACCGCGTCGATTACGGCATGGACCCAACCGTCGTGTCCAAATACTCCCTGGCCGAATGGCACGAGGCACTGACGCAAATCCCGACCATGTCGATCGTCACCGAGGTGGAGAACCTTTTTGATCCGGTGACGGGCATCTACGCCAACGCGGATGGGCACGGCGAAGACTGGGAACGGCCCAGTTCGATTGAGTTGATCGATCCGCACGGCACCCCGCAAGGCCAGTTCCAGGAGAACTGCGGGCTGCGCATTCGGGGTGGCTACAGCCGCAACACCGACTTCGTGAAACATTCCCTGCGCGTCTTTTTCCGGCGCGATTACGGAGCGGCCAAACTGCACTACCCACTCTTCGAAAACGAGGGCGCCGACACCTTTGACACGTTTGATTTGCGCACCAGCCAAAATTACGCCTGGCCGCGGGAAACCAGCTTGAGCAACGGTCAAAACGATACGCTGGTCCGCGAAGTGTTTTGCCGCGAAACCCTGGGCAAGATGGGCCAACCCTACCGTCGCTCACGCTACTATCACCTTTATCTGAATGGACAGTATTGGGGTATCTATATGACCGATGAGCGACCGGAGGCTTCCTACGGCGCCACCTACCTCGGCGGTAACAAGGATGATTATGACGTGGTGAAATGTGCCAATCACATCGGCAATTTCGTGACCGAAGCCACGGATGGCAACTTCGGTACCTGGACCAATTTGTTTACCATGGGGCTAGACATGCTCGACGACAGCGGCAATGCCAATTATTTCCGCATGCTGGGCCGCAATCCGGACGGCACCCGCAATCCCGCGCTGCCCGTGATGGTCGATGCCGATAACCTGATCAATTACATGCTGGGGATTTTTTACACGGGCGACGGCGATGCCACGCTGTCGTCTTTCCTGGGAAATACCGAACCAAACAATTGGTTTGGTATGAAGAACCGCAATAATCCCGACCAGGGTTTCTTGTTCTTCAACAGTGATTGCGAGCACACCCTGGGCGCCCCCAGCAGTCAGGTGGACCGCACCGGACCGTGGAAGGACATTGCGGGATCGAATGTCCGCAATTTCACCTATTCCAACCCGCAGTACCTGCACGAAGAATTGATGCTCAATCCCGAGTACCGCCTCCTTTTTGCCGACCACGTGCAACGCCATTTCTTCAATGGCGGTGTGCTCACTCCGGAAGCATGCACGAATCGCTTCTTGCGCTGGGCGGACCAGATCAACCAAGCCATCCGCGCCTACGAAGCCCGCTGGGGCGACGCGAATAACGCCCACGTCAAATATTCCGCGACCGATTGGACCAATCGCATTAACACCATCGTCAACTCCTGGTTCCCCAACCGCACGGCCACGGTGCTCCAGCAGCTCAAAGTCGATAACCTGTATCCCGCCATTAGTGCGCCGGAATTCAGTCAGCTTGGCGGCGACATTGCCGAAGGCTTCAACTTGACCATGACCAATCCCAACGCGAGCGGCGCTATTTACTACACGCTCGACGGCACGGACCCGCGCCAGGTGGGCGGAACCGTCAATCCCACGGCCGCAGCGTACAGCAGCCCGATTGCGTTGAACGCCAGCACGCGCGTGAAAGCCCGGGTGCTCAACGGTTCAACCTGGAGCGCCCTGGTGGAAGCCGATTTTGCCATCCCCGGCATCGTGCCGTTGCGCATCACCGAATTGATGTACCACCCGGCCCCGGTGAGCGCAACCGAGGCGGCGGCGGGATTCAGCAACGCCGACGACTTCGAATTCATCGAACTGCGCAACGTCGGCGCGATCACCATCAACCTGGCCGGCATCCAATTCGTTGACGGGATCACCTTCACCTTCCCCAGCGGCAGCTTGGCGCCCGGCGAACGTATCCTGGTGGTGAAGAATCTGGCCGCCTTCAACCTGCGCTACGGACCCGTGAGTCGTGTGGCCGGTTATTATAGCGGCAACCTGAACAATGCCGGCGAGCATCTCCGGCTCCAGGACGCGGCGGGGCGGGCCATCCTGGATTTCTCCTACGCGGACGGGTGGTATCCCATCACGGACGGATTTGGTTTCTCGTTGGTGGCCGTGGATGAGAACGCGCCAGCTTCGACTTGGGGCAGCAAGTCCAGTTGGCAGTCGGGCAGCAACCTGGGCGGTTCGCCCGGCGCGGCCAATCCTCCGTCACCGGGAATCCCCTTCGTCGTCATCAACGAAGTGCTCACCCGGCCGGCGGCGGGCGGCAAGGTCAGCGTTGAACTCGCCAACTTGAGCGACAGTCCGGCTGATGTTGGTAACTGGTGGCTGACGGATGATTTTCGCAATCCCTGGAAGTTCCGTTTGCCGGCGAACACCATCATTCCCGTGGGCGGTTTTGTGGTATTCAATGAAGATGATTTCGGCCCGACCGCATTGGGAATGAATGCTATACAGTTGAGCAGCGCCGGCAGCGAAATTCGCTTGTTCAGCGCGGACGCCAATGGGGATTTCACCGGCTACGTCCAAGGCTGGGACTTTGGACCGGCGGAAGCTGACGTGAGCTTTGGCCGGTACGTGATTAGCACCGGCGCGGACCATCTGGTGGCGCAAACCGCCGTGACGCTGGATGCCACGAATGCCGAACCGCGGATTGGCCCGGTGGTGATCAGCGAGATCATGTATCGTCCACCCGACCTGGGCATGAACGACAACAGCCGGGATGAATACCTCGAACTGTTGAACACTTCCCCGAATCCGGTGCCGTTGTTTGAACCGGCTGCGCCGGTTTACACGTGGCGGGTCACGGGCGGTGTGGATTTCGCCTTGCCACCCGATCTGACTCTGGCGGCCGGCGAATACTTGTTGGTGGTCAGTTTCAATCCGGCGACTGACCCGGCATTGCTGGCCGATTTCCGCGTCCGCTATTCCGTACCCGCCAACGTTTGCATCCTGGGACCCTACAGCGGCAAGCTCGACAACTCCGGGGAAAGCGTGGAATTGCGAACGGCAATCCGGTTGCCGACCAGTCTGCCGGCTTGGGCGATAGCGGACAAGGTTTCCTACGAAGACGCCGACCCGTGGCCGGGCGGCGCCGACGGTTACGGACCCTCGCTGCAACGTGTGGACGTGGCTGCGTACGGCAATGATCCAGTGAATTGGGTGGCGGTGGGACCGCGTCCCGGCCGGACCTTTGTCGGCGGCACGCTGCCGGTGATCACAATCCAGCCCACGGACCAAGCAGCGGTGGAGCAAACGAGCGCCACGTTTAGTGTCGAGGTGGAAGACAGCAGTGCCGTTACGTACCAGTGGCGTTTCGAAGGCCACAATATTGCGGATGCCACCAACACAACGTATTCGATTGAGCCTGTGCAGCCCGCGGATGAGGGCTTGTATTCGGTGGTGATTCTGGGTGCGGGTGGCGCCGTGGTCAGCAGCAACGCCGCGCTCACCGTGCTCTCATTGCCCAAAATTATCGTCCACCCGGAAAGCCAAACCGTGGATGCTGGCGGCACGGCGATGCTCTCCGTCGTCGCCTCGGGCACGGGTTCTCTGAGCTACCAATGGCGGCGCAATGGGATCGACGTTCCCGGCGCGACCAGCGCCTCGCTAACCGTGACGGATCTCCAACTCGACGTGAATGACGGGATCTACACGGTGGTGGTTACCGACGCGGTGGGATCGCGCGAGAGCCATCCCGCGCTGGTGGTCTTGCTCCTGCCGCCGGCCGTTGTGGAAGGCCCCTTTCCGACCAATCAGGTCGTGGCCTCGGGCAGCACCTTCACCATCAGTCTGACGGTTCGGGGCACGTTGCCGATCGGCTATTATTGGCGCCTCGGGAACGGGTATTATAACTTCGAATCCGGAGGCGGGTACACCTATGCCGAGACGAACTCGGCGTACGTCAGCACGAGCGTGCTGGTGATTACCAACGCGCAGAAGGCCTTACACGAGAATAAATATCGCGTGGGCATCAGCAACAGTGTTCAGACCTACCAAACTGCCAGTGCCTATGCCTATGTGACCGTCATTGACGGCCCGGCCATTACGCTGCAGCCGACCAATCAATCGGCCGCGCTGGGTGCCCCGGTTACCTTCCATGCCGGCGCGAGCGGCGAAGCGCCGTTGACGTTCCAATGGTGGCACAATGACGCTCCGATCGCCGGCGCCACCGGCACCAGTTACAGCCTCAACAGCGTGCAGGCCAGCGACGCCGGCGCGTACACGTTTGTGGCGAGCAATCCGGCCGCCAGCGCCACGAGCCACGTGGCGTATCTGACGCTGCCCGTGGCTCCGACCATTGTCACGCAACCGGCGGATCAAGCGGTGCATGTCTGCTCGAATGCGGTGTTCACGGTCGAAGCCAGCGGGGCGCCCTTGAGCTACCAATGGTGGTTCAATGCGACCAATCGCCTGGCCAATGAAACCAATGCCAGCCTGGTGATCGTTCAGCCGGGCCTGGCCGATGAGGGCCGTTACTCGGTGGTGGTCAGCAATCTCTTTGGCGCGACGCCGAGTGACGCCGCCACGTTGACCCTGCTCGACGGGGACAGCGATGGTGACGGCATGAGCGACACCTGGGAACTGGCGCACGGCTTGAATCCTTGCGATGCGTCGGACCGCGATCTCGACCCGGACCAGGACGGGCGCACCAACTGGCAGGAATTTGTTAGCGGCACCGACCCGGGCAGCAACGCCAGCGTTCTGCGGGTGAGTTTGGTGGGTGACAGCGGGGGAGCGCGCATTCAATTCGAAGCGGCGCCCAATGTCGGGTACACGATCCAGGTACCGGACCAGCTTGACGGAAGGGCCTTGGCTGAAATTGACCGACATCGAACCCGCAGCGACTCCGCCGTCGGTGGACTTCCTGGATCCCAACGTAGCGGCCGATGGCGGACGGTTCTATCGCATCGTCACGCCCAGGCAGTAATAGGCAGAACCTCTTCGGTTCGGAGTCCCGGCTTTAGCCGGTCAAAGCATGCATCCAAGAGCGGGCACCCAACGGTTAGGCCCCCGGTTCTGATGAATCATACAACGGCGGTTGATTAGGCACCGAGAACGCGAAGATTTTGGACGGTTCATTTCACCGCAAAGACACGGAGAGCGCAAAGAATCTGGTTCGGAATCTTTGCGCCCTTCGTGTCTTTGCGGTGAGTCAGGCGGCCTACTTGCAGTTCTGACGGTCGGAGTCGATATTCGCGCTGCTTTGGGTTGGAGCTCTGCTGTTGCAAGTGGCGACGAGATTTTCTGCGCGCGGCACCAACCTACCACGATTTAGCGCGAACGCCTTGCCGGCTGAAGCCGACTCCAAACTTGGCGTGGGGATTTTGCTTGCGACTCGGCTTGGTCGCAGGCATCACCGCCTCACGCAATGACACTCTTGAAGAACGTTCTTTCCTGCCTGGCAGTGGCAATCACGACAGTTGGATCGTGCTTGGCCGGCGACCTGGTCCCGACCTCACTCGAATGCGAATACGCGCAAAATCCGCTCGGCGTTGATCTGCCGGCGCCGCGGCTTTTCTGGAAACTCGCGAGCCGCACCCGCGGCCAGCGGCAAACGGCTTATCGCATCCTGGTGGCTTCATCGCCTGAACGATTGCGCCTGGAAGAAGGCGATCTGTGGGACAGCGGCAAGGTCAGTTCCGAGGCAACCATCCAGATCCATTACGCGGGCAAACCGCTCCGGACATGTCACAGCAGGTTTTTTGGAAAGTCCGGGTATGGGACAAAGACGGCGAAGCGTTGAACTGGACTGAGCCCGCCACTTGGACCATGGGGGTGCTGGACCGCGCGGATTGGCAGGCGCAATGGATCAGTGCCGCAGCTCTCGAAACGAACCACAACGCACTGGCGACCTTGCTGCTGCGCCGGGAGGTCGCCATCAAGCCGCGGCTCGTCCGTGCGGTGATGCACCTCTGCGGGCTTGGCCAATACGAATTGACACTCAACGGCCGCAAAGTGGGCGCGGATTTACTGGCGCCCGGTTGGACGAAGTATGACCGGACCTGTCTCTATGACACGCACGATTTGACGCCGCTGCTGCACGAAGGCACGAATGCCCTGGGCCTGTTGCTGGGAAACGGGATGTACCATGTCACCGGCGGCCGGTACACCAAGTTCAAAGGTTCGTTCGGGCCGCTCAAGCTGATGGCGCAGTTGCGGTTGGAGTATGCCGACGGAACCATGCAGCTCATCGGCACTGACCCGCAATGGCGCGTGGCTCCGGGGCCAATCACGTTCTCGTGCATTTTCGGTGGCGAGGACTATGACGCCCGCCTCAAGCCGGCCGGTTGGAACCAGCCAGGATTCGCTGATGCGAACTGGGACCGCGCCGTGGTGGTGCCGGGTCCAGGCGGCCAATTGCGGGGATTGTCCTGCGCGGCGCCACCCATTCGGGCCATCGAAGTGCTGAAGCCGGTGAGCGTGACGGATCTCAGCCCGGGCCTACGCGTTTATGATCTTGGTCAAAATGCCTCCATTATGCCGCGCTTCCAAGTTCGGGGCCCAGCGGGTTCGGTCGTAAAGATCACTCCGGCGGAACTGCTGCGGGAGGATGGTTCGGTGGACCGGGGCTCATGCGGCGGCGGGGAGGCCTACTGGAAATACACGTTGTCCGGAAAGGGAACTGAATCCTGGTTTCCCAAGTTCTGGTATCACGGCAGCCGCTATCTGCAGGTCGCGTGTACGGCCGCCAGTGGGAAGGGCGAGCGGCCGAAGGTGGAATCGTTGGAGGGGGTGGTCGTGCATTCCTCCTCGTCGCCGGTGGGTGAGTTTGCCTGCTCCAATGAGTTGTTCAATCGCATCCGCCAACTGGTGCGCTGGGCGCAACGCAGCAATCTCCAGCACGTCATTACCGATTGTCCGCACCGCGAACGTTTGGGCTGGTTGGAGCAATATCATTTGAATGGACCGTCGCTGCGTTATGAATTCGACTTGGCCCAGATCTTCACCAAAGGCATGAATGACATGGCTGATTCCCAGTTGGACAACGGCCTGGTACCGGACATCGCGCCGGAATACACGGTGTTCTCCGGCGGGTTCCGCGATTCGCCTGAATGGGGCAGCGCGTATGTCATCGTGCCCTGGCAGCAATATGAATGGACGGGCGACCTGGATTTGCTGCGCGCGCATTACCCTGGCATGCAACGCTACGTTGCCTACCTGGGCAGCCACGCTAAAAACCATATCGTTTCCCATGGCTTGGGCGACTGGTACGACCGCGGCCCGAAGCCGCCCGGCCCCGCGCAGTTGACGCCGTGCGAGTTGACCGCCACCGCGTTCTACTACGAAGACACGCATATCCTGGCACAAACTGCCCGACTCCTGGGCCAACCTGACGACGCCCACAAATACGACCAACTGGCAAACAACATCCGCGCGGCCTTCAACCGGGCCTTGTTCAATCCGACCACCGGCCAATACGCCACCGGCTCGCAATGCGCCAATTCGATGCCGCTGGTGATGGGATTGGCGGACCCCACGGCCCGCGCTGGCTTGGTGGAGGCCGTGGTCCAGGATGTCCGGCGCCGCGGTAATGTGCTGACGCCGGGCGACGTGGGGTATCGCTATCTGTTGCGTGCGCTGGCGGACGGCGGTCGGTCCGACGTAATCTTTTACCTCAACAACCAGTCCGCGACGCCGGGCTACGGTTACCAATTGAAACAGGGCGCCACCAGTCTGACCGAAGCCTGGGATGCCGGACGCGGCTCTTCGCAAAACCATTTCATGTTGGGCCACATCATGGAATGGTTTTATCACGACCTGGCCGGCATTCAAGGCGACCCGGCCGGACCTGGTTTCAAGCAAATCATCATTCACCCGCAACCGGTCGGTAACGTCACGTGGACGCGGGCCAGTTATGATTCGATTCGCGGACGTATCGTCTCGGACTGGCGAATTACCGGCGGGAAATTTGAGCTACGGATTTCGATTCCGGCGAATACTCGGGCGACGGTTTTCGTCCCCGGTTCGTCCGCGGACTTGGTGACGGAGGGCGGCCGACCGGCGGCGACGGCGCCAGGGGTGACATTTGCGCGATTGGTGCCGAAGACAGTGGTGTTCACCGTCGAGTCCGGCAGTTACCTGTTCGCTTCGGCGCTGCCGGAGTGAGTACCGAGAGAATCGTTCCTTGACCTGCTTTTGCCGACTGCTAATTTGGACCATCACTGTCATACGAACATAGATCGATAGCAATAAACGCAATTTAAATGAAATCATACAGCATCCTCGCTCTGACGCTTGGGGTATCGGTTGTGGCCGCGGGCGCCGCGGACACCGTGAATCTCAAAGATACCAAGCAACGGGTCAGTTACAGCATCGGCGCCGACATTGGCGCGAACTTCAAACGCCAGGGTATCGAGGTGGATCCCAAAGCATTGGCCGCCGGCATTACCGACTCGCTGACCGGGAAGACGGCGTTGACCGAAGCTGAAATGAAGGAAACCATGATGAATTTCCGGAAGGAGTTTATGGCGAAAATGGAAGCCAAACAAAAAGTCGATGGCGAAAAGAATGTCCAGGAAGGGGAAGCCTTTCTGGCGGCCAACGCCAAAAAAGCCGGTGTCAAAACCACCGCCAGCGGCCTGCAATACAAGGTGATCAAATCCGGTAAAGGGGAATCCCCGCAAGCCACGGACAAGGTCAAAGTGCATTATCATGGCACCCTGATTGACGGCACGGTCTTCGACAGTTCGGTGGACCGTGGGGAGCCCGTCACCTTCGGCGTCAACCAGGTTATTCCCGGCTGGACCGAGGCCCTGCAACTGATGAAGGTGGGTGACAAGTGGCAGTTGTTTATTCCTGCCAAACTCGCCTACGGCGAACGCGGCGCCGGGGGCAAAATCGGTCCCAATGCCACGTTGATTTTTGACGTCGAATTGCTCGCCATCGAGAAATAGCGCGGCGTTTGATGGGGCGTTTTAAGTCCCGCCTTCAGGTGGCGGTGCCGGCTTGGTAGGGCGAGACTCTGTCGAGCCCTGAGTTCTCCGCGGCAATCTCAGTTTTCATCTAACGAAATTGTGGGGGGCTTTGGCGTTCCGAAGGCCCAAGGTTTTTATTTGATGGGCTGCCGGCTTCCGAATCCACACCTGAGAAACCAGGGCTCGGCGGAGTCTTGCCCCACCGGAGTTGGATTGCGACTCGACTCCGCCGCACCACGGGTCGTTGTTCGCGCCGCAAAGTAAGGATTGCCCACGCCGACTGGCTGGCGATATGGTAATTCCCGCTGCAAGTGAACTCGGAATTTAGTGCATGACCATGATCACGCCCAATTTCCAAGCCAGTGTAACCGCACCGGTAACGCCAGCCATCCAACGGGCCAAGTGGATGCTGTTCCAGCCGTTCGATTTCACGAAGTGGTTGGTGATGGGTTTCTGTGCCTGGCTGGCGTATTTGGGACAAGGCGGAGGCAGTGGTGGTGGGGGAGGTTTCGGTTCGAAAATGCGTTCGAGCCCGCGAAACGCTTCGCGCCAGTTCCACGAGCTGAAAGATTATGTCTTGAACAACCTGGACTGGCTGGTGCCGCTCGCCGTGGGTGTGGCGTTGGTGGGGGTATTGATCTGGCTGTTGGTGATGTGGCTCAGCAGCCGCGGCCGGTTCATGTTTCTGCACTGTGTCATCGCGAACACCGCGGAAGTCGTGCTGCCCTGGCAACGGTTTGCCGCCCAGGGAAACAGTCTGTTTCTCTTCCGCATCGGGCTCGGGCTCCTGACCTTCCTGGTGTTGGCGCCGTTGTTGCTTGTGATCGGCGGATTGGTTATCGCCATGATGTCGCAGGGGCAGGCCCGGCTGTTATTGGTCTCCGGGGCGCTCACTGCTTTCATCGCTGCCGTGGGGCTGGGAGTAACCTTTGCGGTGGCCTTCAAATTCACCGAGGATTTCGTGGTGCCCATCATGTTCCTGCGGCGAGGTAATTGCCTGGAGGGTTGGCGGGAATTTCTGGGACTGCTGGCGGTGAACAAGGCCAACTTCGCCCTCTACATCGTATTCGTGATGGTCATTAAAATCGTCATCGCCATGCTGATTTTGGTGATCGTGCTGGCAACGTGCTGCACGGCCGGCTGCTTGCTGGCAATTCCCTATGTCGGTACGGTGCTGCTGCTACCCGTGCTGGCTTTTGAACGATCGTATTCCCTCTATTACCTGGCGCAATACGACGCGCCCTACGATGTGTTTGCCGCGGCCACAGCGGGAACGGGGGAGTGAGTAGATGCCACCGCCATCTGGCATCCGGCATTCAGCATCCCTCCACTCTCACGCCAGTTTCCCGTGTGTGCCGTCGCATAACGGAGCGTTGGCGGAATGCTTGCAAGCGCACCAAGCCACGGATTTTTCCTCGGTGACCTCAACTTTCGTGGGCGCCAGACCGGTGCCTTTATGCGAGCCGTCGCAAAATGGTTGGCCTTGGGAGCGACCGCAGGCACACCACCAATAGATGCCCGGAACTACGTTCTGCACGATCGGGGATTTTTGAAATACAACAGGTTCAGCCATAAGCGTGATATGAGTTTGGATTTGTTATCGTGTTGCCGGGGTGTTGCGGGGGAGGTTGGAGCCTCTTTGGCATTACCGTCCCGCGCTGTTAGCCAACGGTCATTTCTTCTTAACCCGCGCCGCCACTTTCAGTCGAAGCGCATTCAAGCGAATGAAGCCGGTGGCGTCGTCCTGGTTGTAGGCTTGGGTCGGGTCGGCTTCCATCGTCGCGATGTGCGGGTTGTACAGGCTGACCGGCGACTTGCGCCCGGCGGCAATGATGTTGCCTTTGTAAAGCTTCACGCGCACGGTGCCGGTGACGTTCTTCTGGCTCTCGGTAACGAGCGCCTGGAGGGCGAGCCGCTCGGGCGCAAACCAGAAACCGTAATACACCAGCTCGGCATAGCGCGGGATGAGCGAATCGCGCAGGTGCATCACTTCGCGGTCCATCGTCAGTGATTCCATCTGCCGATGGCGCAAAGTGCAGGATCGCGCCGCCGGGCGTTTCGTACACGCCCCGCGATTTCATGCCCACGAAACGGTTCTCCACCATGTCCACCCGGCCGACGCCGTGTTTGCCGCCGAGCTTGTTCAACGCTTTCATCACTCCCAGCGGCGTCAGCTTCTTGCCGTTCACCGCCACGCAATTGCCTTTCACGAAATCGAGCGTGACGAACTCCGGTTTGTTCGGCGCGTCTTCGGGCGAAACACTGACAGCGTGGTGAACATGCCGCGTTGTTCTTGGGTCGCTGGACACGTCCATCCACGGATCTTCCAGGATGCCGGCTTCGTAGGAAATGTGCAGGAGGTTCCGGTCCATCGAATACGGCTTCTTGGCGCTGGCCTGCACGGGGATGCTTTTCTGCTCGCAATACGCGATCATTTCGGCGCGCCCGGGAAATTGCTCCGGAAAGCGGTCGTCCCGCCACGGGGCGATGACCTCGAGTTGCGGCGCCAGCGCGGCGGCGGTCAGTTCGAAGCGCACCTGGTCGTTGCCCTTGCCGGTGGCGCCATGGGCAATGGCTTGCGCCTTTTCCTTCTTGGCGATGTCGACCATGCCTTTGGCGATCAGCGGACGGGCGATGCTGGTGCCGAGGAAATACTGGCCTTCGTAAATCGCGCCCGCCTGGAGCATCGGATAAATGAAGTCGCGCGCAAATTCCTCCTGCAGATCATCAATGTAAATCTTCGACGCGCCGGTCTTGGCGCGCTTTCTTCTCGAGCCCGTTCAGTTCCTCCTCCTGGCCGATGTTCGCGCAGAAGGCGATCATCTCCGCGTGGTACTTTTCCTTGATCCACGACAGCAGCACCGAGGTGTCCAGTCCGCCCGAATACGCCAAAACAATTTTCATGGGCGCCGATTAAACGGGGAAGCCTGACAGAACGCAAAGCCGAAAATGAACTGGCAAAATGACTGACAACCAAGGACCAAGCCCCAGAGAATGACCAAGGGCGAAGGCGCAAGTTCCATCACGGCGTAACGCGCCTCCCAATGCGCCACGCTTGAGCAAGCTGCGTAAATCGTCGCGGTCTTTGGCCTGCACCGGCGTCTGGCGCAGCAACTCTTTGCAAAACGAGAATGTGTCGAAAAGCTGGTCGTCCAAATCGTTACGGTCGGTCAACACGACAACGGTAGGATTCTCCATCGCCGGGTGTTGCACGATCTTTCCGGCGTAGAACACCATCGAAAGACTTTTACCGCTCCCTTGCGTATGCCAGATGACGCCTGCGCGACGGTCGCCAATATTTTCCGAGGTAGGAGACGAGGTGACGAGGCTCTGACTAATTTCCGATTTTGAAGTTCGAGTCTCCTCACGTCGTCTCCTACTGGATTCAGAGGAAACACCCGCCGCCCGCAAGGTCGTTTCCACCGCTTTATTGACGGCGTGGAACTGATGATAGCCCGCCAGCTTCTTCACGACCTTTTCGCCGTCGTCCTCGAATACGATGAAATTGCGGATTAAGTCCAACAAGCGGTGATTGTCGAACACGCCTTTGAGCAGCGTTTCCAGTTGCAACGAACCGGGCGGGACAAGCTCCTTTCCCGTAATGGTGCGCCACGTCATGAACCGCTCCCAATCAGACGTGACCGTGCCGAGCCGCGCTTCGTGGCCATCGGAAACGCGCGATTGTTCTCGATGAGCGTGGGATAATTGACCAAACGCAGTTTGCGCAACGTTTCCTGCAACCCCTCCGGCGGAATCTTGGAATTCAAATCCTCCAGCTTGGTTTGCAGCCGGTCGAAAAGAAAAACCTGCTGGTAATCCGCCCGCTCCGCCGCTGATTCACCCGGCGCGATGGTGAGGCCAGATAAAACCTCGCAACCAAGCTCACGAAGCCTGTCGAGCGAGCATTCTTCAACGACCGACTCCGTGATCCCTTTGCTCATTTCTTCTTTGGTTTGTCGTGCAACACCATCTCCGACAACTCGTGGTTGCCGATTTCTTCGGCAACGTGCTCCGCGAAGTGTTCCAGTTCATTCTCGCGGACAAGTTGTTTATGCCCCGGAATCTTGCTCAACAGATGAAACGCGTTTTCAAACGCCTTCTTGGTCTCATCCTGGCGCGGCTCGCCCAGCAGGAAGTGAATCTTGAATTTCTCCCGTGCATCATGCAGCGCAACTCCGCGGCCAAGCCATTTATTCGCCTTCTCACGGATGCTGCCCGGATCAACGAGGTCAAACGAAACCGGCTCGTAGAGATGCCAGACGTCATTCTTCCACGCGAAGCGAAAATCGTATTGGTAGTCCTTCGTCTCGATTTTCTTTTCCGCCAGCTTTTCCGCCGTCTTGCCCAGCCTCGCTTTGAACGGCTTTGCAATTTCCTCGTCGCTCCGGCTCACCTGTTCCGCGCCGGCGACGTATCGCTCCACCAACCGCTTGAACAATTCGTCCATTGTCTTCGCCACGTCCTCCGTGAAACCGCCGCCCTGTTCCGACCATTGCAGCGAACTGTCGTCCGGTGGCAGCACTTGCCGGACGATTTCCTTGAGCGCAGTCACCGGTGGAACTTCGAGACCGTCGCGGATTTCGGCGGCGATTTCGTCGAACCGGTTCGCCATGTAACGCATCAAGGCCCGGTAGTGCAGATGGTCAATCTTCAAAAAGATCGCGTTCAACCGTCCGTAGGACGTGGTGAAGCGGGCTTCCAGATACCGTTGCTCGGGCGAATAGAGCACAACCCCGATGTTGGCGAATTCGCCGGTCACAACGTCGTGCAGATAACGCAGTGTGATGGTGCTGTAGGTTGGTTTCATCGCAGTATGTGTTTTACGTAATTTACCAAATTGTCCCGGTGCTGGCGAGCCTCTCGGAGATACGCGGCGACCTGCTCGCCAAAGTCGCTCTGTCCCAGCCACTCCGCCGGAACAGCGTCAAGATAGCCTTGAATCCGCTTGTCAGACAGTGCGCCGAGCTTTTCCTTGAATGGGCCAAGATTCAGCCGCCCGCCGCGCAAGTCTGCCATAGAAAACGTGCTGTTCCAGAAACCGGAAACCATTCCCCTGACTGGCTGCGGCCCAGGGCTTTGGCGCTCCACCGATAATCGGCACGGACAAGAATGAGAACGCCTGCTCATGGTCGTAAACGCCGAGCCGGTCCGAACGCGCCCAAAGGTTGGGATTCACCGCCCGCCGGTCCGCATTCTGGATCAACGTGTCGAAGGCAAAAATATCCGCCGCTTGATCCCGTTGCGCGCCGACCGGGTTGCGGCCGGGCGGCCACGTCGTAAATCCCGCGCCAAGGTGAACCGAACCAAAATTCAAGCCGGGACTGCCTTTAACCAATTTCACCAGTTCGCGTTCGGCTATGACAGCTTCAAAACCAACCGGCACGTCCACGACCGCTGCTTGCGGGACTTGCAGTCCAAGGTTGTCTGCCAATTGCGCGGTGAGCAATTCGGCGGTTTGCGCCGTCCCGGTCATCTCGCGCCCGCGAAACTTCACCACCACCTCAAACGTGTCACCGCCCGCGTTCTCGCAACCCAGCAACAGCGGATGATTCCGCCCTGTGGACATCGCCTTGATGAATTGCGTGGCTGTGAGCTCCAGGACTTCCATAGTCAGGTGGTTGCCTCCACAAGTTTGGCGGCGGCGGGCACGCGCAACTCGCCCGACAGCAGCTTCGGCATCAGCGCGTCGCGCAGCGCGGCGAGGGTGCGGGATTCGTGGAGGTTCGCAATGATTCGTTCGACGAGCGGATGAATCTTCTCAGTGAACTCGGCGGCAAGCTGTTTCGGTGGCAGCGCAACTTCGTAACGGGAAATGTCATTCCAATTTGCCCGTGGCATCTTCGTTCTGGTTGAAGCTGCGTTTGTGTGGTTCACAAGCTCGACGCTGGAAACGTGGCCAAGCACAAAGCCGAACCATGCAGGTTCTTTTGGCGTGATGACCAAAATATCTGTTGAGCAAACGCCATCCAGCGGGGCGACACCGATTTTGTGAAAGTAAGGCCGCAGTTTGCCGAAAAGGATTTCGCCGCGCTTGAACTCGAATTTGCCACTCTCCAACTCTTCGGTGTGCCCCCAATCGGAAAGCGCAATGCAACGACGCGGCATGTGTTCAAGTCCGATGTATGCCATATCGGTTTTAATTTGGTCCGGCTGGATTCCGCGACGCGGATTCTCGGCGACTTCACCGAGCGTTCCCGCGCGCCAGCCTTTGGGGAGGGCGGATTGGCCTGCCTGTCTGCGGGACGCAGGCAGGGTGGCCCGATCCACGAACCAGGATTTGAACAGGCTCTGGGCCAGCGCCTCCAGCGTCTCGTTCATCCGCCGGTTCAAATCAATCTTGTCGTCCAGAGTGCCCAACACCGCGGCAATTGCACGCTGTTCGTTTGGCTCGGGAATGCAAATGGGAATATGGTAAATGAAATTCCGATTTAGTGATGCCTGTGCGCTGCCCGAGTTGTATCGGCTGAAATCAATAGACTTCAGAAAATAATAGGTGAACCGCGTGTCGTTGCCGCGAAAGTCTGTGACGTAAAGCGCGGTGTTGTGCGGCCAGTAATCAGTCGGGCAATAGTGAACTTGCCCGAATGATGCGCCGCTACGACCAACAACAACTCCCGGCCCTTTGGCTTTGGCTATGGCGTGGTAACCGTTCATTCCAGCAGAACCCAGAACACGCGGCCTTTGTAGGGTTCAAGCATGGCGACGAGCACCTGCACGACGCATTGCGGGGTGTAGAACTCGCCGCCGCCCTTGCCTTCCGCGCTGGCGAATTTGCCGAGAAAGTATTCATAGACGCGCCCGAGCACGTCCTTGGACTTCGCCGCCGATTCGTTGAAGCCGATGTTGCTGATGATGTCCACGAGTCCGCCGAGCCGGACTTTGTCGAGGCTGGGCCGGGCGTAATCGCGCGGCAGCACGCCTTTGAGCGTGGGATTCTCGCGCTCAATCGCGCCCATCGCGTCGTCAATGACCTTGCCAATCTCCGGCGACTTGGCTTTGGCCTTGATGGTGTGCCAGCGGGCTTCGGGCGGCAGCCAGAAGACATTCGCGGCCAGATATTCGTCGCGGTTCTCGGCGGCGTCGGCGCGTTGCGGTTCGTCCTTGATGAACCATTCGCTCTTGGGATCGGAGAAGCCGAACAGCAGTTGCTCGCGTTTTTCCTCGAAGGCGTCGGAGATGTATTTCAGGAAGATGAGGCCGAGGCAGACGTGCTTGTATTCCGAGGCGTCCATGTGCCCGCGCATCTTGTCGGCGGCGGCCCAGAGCTGGGCTTCAAAGTTCGAGGGCGGAGCCGTTGCCGTTGGGCTTTTTCTGAGGTCGTGCTTTCGCCATGCGTCAATGCGGTTTAATCATAGTCCGCTTCAGTCTTGGTTTAAAGGCTGCCTCGCAAACAAGTCTTGCTTCCCGTTAACGAATTCGAGGATGCGCCCAAATTGTTTGTAATGGTAAAGAGCCAAAATTGGATCCTGGGGTCATGTAAACGGGGGCGGCCCAAACGATGAAGACTCGTGCAACAGGCCGTAGCCGCCAACGTGAGGAGGCGGAGCAAAGGAAGTGGCATCAGGTCCGCCTTCTCACATCGGCGGCTATGGTGACTGTGGAATCTTCGGATTTGGACCTTCTCTGGTCATTGGCCATTGGTTATTGGTCATTGAGAGCAGGTCACTGAAGATACGGTTCAATGTGGACCAGCACGTCGAACACGGCGGGGATTTCGACACACACCTGGTCCTTGACCGCATGGGCAATCGCGTGGGCTTTCTTGACGGAGATCTCGGGGTCCACTTCCACGTGCATGTCCACGTAAAATTGGAATCCCATTTTGCGCACGCGGCATTTTTCAATCCTCGCCACCCCCTCCACCTGACCGGCAACGGCGCGGATCTTCTTGATCAGACCGGGATCGGGCGCGGTGTCCATGAGTTCATTCAGGGCGGGCCGCAGCAGGCGCCAGCCGTTCCAGGCAATAATGACGGCCGCGACAATGGCAGCAATGTCGTCGGCAATTTCGAATCCAGGTCCGCCGATCAACGCCACGGAAATGCCGATGGCCGCGGCGATGGAGGTGATGGCGTCACTGCGATGGTGCCAGGCATCGCTGCGCACTACGGAACTTTCCACCGAGTTGGCTTCCCGCAAGGCGAAGCGGAACAACGCTTCTTTGATGGCCACTACCGCAAACAGGACGGCCAACGTGAAGGGCGCCGGTCCGATTTGGGGATTAATGATTTCATGGATGGCCTCAACCGTAATCCACACGGCGGCCAGCAACAGCATGGTGGCCACCAAGGCAGCCGCAATGGGTTCGGCTTTGCCGTGCCCGTACAGGATGATCCATGTCTGGTGGCTCGGAGGCCACCACCAGGCCCCGCCAAACAATCACCGAGCTGATAATGTCCGACAGTGATTCCACAGCATCGGCGACCAGCGCATGGGAATGTCCGAGGAGCCCCGCCGTCAGTTTGCTGCCTGCCAGAGCCGTGTTCGCCGCCAACCCGATGAAGGTGACGCGCAAGCCGCGATAGAGACGCTGGTCCAAATTTCGAGGTCCGTTCAGCGGTTCAGGCCCAGTAGTGGTAATTCACTTCCGGGAACAGGTTGTCCGTGGCTTCAATCTGCGCCAGCCAATGTTCGTCGATGCGCGTGGTGGTCAATTGCTCGTGCAGCGCAATAAACCGGAGCAAATGATCTTTGACCCGCTTCCGGGCGTAATCAGGGCTGGTGCCGGTGCGCAGGATGAACGGCCAGTCGCTGGACTGCGCCAGCAGCAATTCCCGCGCGGCTTGTTTGAGCGCGCGCTCGATCCAGCCCGTGGCGTTCGGGAATTGGCGGGCCAGTTGGGTCATCCGTTCCTGGGCGACGTGCAAGTGCGGGTAAATCCATTCGTTGGTTTCGTTCAGCCAAACCCTCCAGTAGCCTTCCTCGCCCCAACTTGAAGCGCTGGGCTGGCCAACTTGATTGGTGGGATATTGCCGCAGGTAGTCGCTCGGCGTGATGAGCGCGACGGTGCTTTGCTCGAACAACAGCTTGCGCACCAAGTAATCCAGGAATTCCGGCCCTTCATACCACCAATGCCCAAACAGTTCCGCGTCGTACGGCGCCACAATCACCGGCGGACGTTCCATGATCGAGGCCAGTTCATTGACCTGTTTGAGGCGGGCCTGGAGAAAATGTTGGGCGTGTTCCGCCGCCACGTACAGGGCAGCCTTCCGATCGTAAATCTGCTTGTCCGGTGCCGGGCCGGTGATGCTGTAATACTTGATCCCGGTGAAACTGCGTTGATTGCCGGTGGGCAGGTGCGGTCGCACATAATCGAAATCCAGATCGAACCCGATGTCGCGGTAGAAATCACGGTAGCGGGTATCACCGGGATACCCTTCGTGCTTGCTCCAAACTTGTTTGGCAGACTCCAAGTCCCGTCCAAACGCGGCGAGTCCATTGGGCGTAAACAGCGGCGCATAGACGCCAAAACGCGGCCGGGGACGGGCATGAAGAAGGCCGTGGGTATCGAGGATGAACCAGCGAATCTCCGCTTCCTGCAAGATCGGTTCAAGCCCCTCAAGGTAGGCGCACTCCGGCAGCCAGATGCCGCGCGGATCGCGGCCAAAGCACGCCCGGTAAGGATCGCGCGCCACGAGGATTTGGGCGCGGAGCGACGGACGATGATCGGCCAGCAGCGGCAGCAAGGCATGCGTGGCGGCGGAGGTGATGATCTCCAGTTGGCCGGCGTCCTGGAATCGGCCGAACGCCGCGACCAGGTTCTGTTGGCAGGCCTGATACGTTTGGCGCAGCGATTTGAACCGCTCGAAATACATTTGGGCCAGTGGATGACAGGCCGAGTCCCAGGCCGTGCGGTGAACTTCCTTGTCGGCCAACTCGACCAATCCGTCCAGATGCCGGACATAGCGCGCTTGCAGCAACGGATCGAGCAACATGGCGCAGAGCGTCGGTGAGAGCGTCAAGGTCAGCCGCCAGTCCAATTCGTCGCGCCGCCAGCCTCCCAGCATTTGGAGCAAGGGCAGGTACAGTCTCGGTGATGGCTTCGTAAAGCCAGTTCTCTTCGAGGAAACGGTCGTGTTCGGGATGCCGCACGAAGGGCAGGTGGGCGTGCAACACGAGCGAAAGATAGCCTTTCATGACGGAGCAAAAAATGGATTACCGCCAGCGTATAAGACTCGGAATTGGCTTCTCAAGTGAATCCTTCTTAAGGGCAACCGGCCGCGCAGTGCCTCACGAGAGGTTCTCGGGGCGCGGCGGTTTCAGGTGCGGTTCCTGCGGATGCTGGCCCACAGTTCCGCGATACCGCGTGCGGCGCCGAAAGTCCAATTTGGCCGAACGCTGATCCGTGCCGTCGGCCGCCGTGGCGACCGCTTCCAGACCATAACTTCCATCCGGCAGGGCAAAGCGAAAACTGAAGGTGCCATCGTCGCGCAATCGAATTGGCCGGCCTTCCAGCGTGACCTCGGCCCCCGGTTCGGTGGCGCCGTAAATGATCAGTTCGGCATTGATGTTGAACCAAAAAGCGCGCTCCGCTTCCGGCCCGGCCCCCTGGCTGGAGATACCGGAAACCGGGGCGCTCCCCACTCCCGCGGGCGCGAAGGGCACTCCGGCGGCCGGCCACGCGGAAGGCGGTCCCACGCCCGACGCCCATTCGTGTCGCAATTGCCGGCGGAGCATTTCAGTGATTTCCAACGACCCGATCCACACGTGGCGGACCGCGTCCATGTTGACCATGCGGGCGAGAGCATCCTCGTGTTTCGGAGTCCAGTGCTTGGCGGAAATCTGCTCGCGTGCCGGCAAACCCGGATGGCCGGTGGCGCGCAATTCCTGGAGGGCTTCCGCGAGCGGCGCTTGGGTGCCGGCGGCCTGCTTGATCAATTCCAGCAGTTGGGCGAACGGCAGATCGGGCGGGATGGTTTCCACCGCAAACGACAAATCATCCGACATGGCATCGGGCGGAGTCAGCGTTTCTCGGGAGGTCGAAATGGATTCCCATCGGTGGCCGGGATCGTAATAACCCAATTCGGCTTGGAAGCGGGTGCCGCCCTGCCCAACGTGGACAAACCAACTCCGGGAATCGGGAGCAAGGGGCGTTTCCTCGACGGGCGTTCCGGCGACTTGGTCACGATAGACGCGCAGCACCAATTGGCCGCTCTCGGCCCGTTGGCGGTACTGCTCCTGCTGCGCGTGCGTCAAGTCCCAGTGCGCATAGAGCCAATGCGGATCGCGAGCGGTGAGCAACAATTCTTGGGTGCCGTAGGCTTCCGGCAGTTCCCGTTCCTCAACGGGACTCGAGCCAGCTTCCCTTGGAGCGATGGGCCGCAGGGCATAACGCTGGCCTGGGCCACTGACGGGCGGCTTTGGAGCGGGAGCCGTAGTTTTTAATGCTCGCGCCGCCGTTTTGCTCACGGTCGGTTCGGTTGTCTCGGGATCGTCTTCCAGCAGGATGGGGGGGATTTTCAGGCGAGGCTTTGCGGAAATGGTTTTTGGTCGGGCCGGACTGGATTGGGTCGCACTGGCTTTGGTGAGGCGGCTTTTGGCGGGGCGACTTGGGGACTTGGTAACCCGCACCTGCTTCGCTTTGGTTGGTTTGGCTTTGGCACCTTTCGCTGGGATCGATTTCGCTTGGGCCAGCTTGGCGCCGGTGGATTTGGCCTTGGGTGTTTTGCCCTTGGTTGCCTTGCGCATTGCTGGCTCAGCCGCTTTCCTCCCGGTGGGCCGGGGGGCTGGTTTAACTGGCTTTTTTGCTCTCGTTGCTTTCATGGGTGCTTCGCACGGAGTTGGCCGGCGCACTCTAAACGAGCGCATGGTAAGGGCAAGGCGATGCGCCCGCAACGGGTAAATGGATGGGGGATGAACTTCAACCGGCGGTGTCAGCCATCCGAACCCTCGCAGACGAAGGGGGTTGTAAAAACTTCACTTGCAAAGTATTGGGAGGCGGGTGTTAACTAATTCTAAACGCAGGACGGCGAACAAATGAAACAGCCCATCCAGGCCGGCGACGGACACCGGCAAAAAGCAACCACCTTGATTTACTTGGTGGACGATGAGCCGCTGCTGTTGGACTTGGCGGAAAT
Source organism: uncultured Verrucomicrobiae bacterium (assembly GCA_963788655.1). Classification (GTDB taxonomy): domain Bacteria; phylum Verrucomicrobiota; class Verrucomicrobiia; order Limisphaerales; family JAFGQR01; genus JAFGQR01. The sequence goes on from CAWBHS010000089.1 coordinate 73,044, forward strand.
GGCTCTGAAAGGCAACGGTTACCTCCTCAAGAAATTTCAGAATCCGGAGTTGGCCCTCAAATCGTTTGTGCGGGCGCGGGCCAAACCGGTTTTAATCATCACCGACTACGCCATGGGCCGCGTAAACGGTTGCGATTTCCTCGCCAGTTGCAAGCAGGTTGATCCGACGGTCAAAACCCTCCTCGTCAGCGGCACGGTGGGACCGGAAATCGTGCTGAACGCGCCGGTGACCATTGATCGCTTCCTGGCCAAACCCTACCAGCCGGAAACGCTGGCCGATTTGGTGCGGGCGGTGTTGGCGACATAATCATCCGGGCTTCCTGCCTTGCCAGCATGACCTTGCGCGCCAAAAAATTGGGCATCCTCCTTTCCACGCGACCGGACGCTCCCGGCTTCCAGCACGGTTTGCAGTTGGCCGAACAGGCGCTGGCCAACGGCGTGACGGTTTACCTCTATTGCATCGATGAGGCCGTGATGGGGGTGGCCGATCGGCGATTGCAGGCAATGAAGGCGCGGGGACTCAATCTTTATGCGTGCGCTTATGCGGCCCAGCGACGGCACCTTCCGGTCAGCGATGACGCGGTCTTTTCCGGCTTGTCCATCGTGAGTGATTTGATGGCCGGCACGGATCGGTTCGTGAGTTTCAACTGAGCAACCAGGAGCGTGGCCGACCAATGAATCCGAGCGTCTTAATCGTCATCGCCAGCGATCCGCGGACCAGTCCCCGCGCCGCCGAAGCGGTGCGTATCGCGGCGGGGATCAGCGTCTGGGGGCGCTTGGACGTTCAGGTATGCCTGCAAGGGGCAGCCGTCCAGATGTTAGGTGAGTTTCCCGACGACTTGATGGATGGAGACCAAGTGACTCAGTGTCTGCCGATGTTGGCGCGGCACAATTGCTCGCTCTATGTTGGGCGCGACGCCGTGCCGACGCTGCCCACGGCGCGGGCCGAAATTCCGTTCCAGGAAATTGACGCCTCGCAACTGGGAGCCTTGGCCGCGCAGTGCCGGTGCTTGCTTCGTTTCTAATCATGCGTGCCATCCTCCACATTCTGACCCACCCAACCGATGAATGGTCGCAACAACTCATCGCCGCGGAGCAGGCGCTGCCCGATTGCCGGATTGAGGTGGTGGATTTGACGCGGCCCGAGCCGGATTATCAGGATTTGCTGGAAAAGATATTTATCGCCGACAGCGTGCAGGTTTGGTGACGAGCCCAAAGAAACGAGACATTCCTGATCAAAGCCGAACAGACCGATAGCGGGGGAGAGAAGGTTTCTTTCAGCTTCGTGTATTTGTTGGCCAGGATCATTGCTCCGTTTGTTTGTCTATTTTGTCACTGTGCGGCGAATCCAATTCCAATTCCAGTTGTTGCCGGTTCGGCCGTCGAAAAGCAGTAGTCGATAACTCCCAGCGGCTGTTGTTGAAGCCCGCCCGTCGGCATCCAACCTGGAACATTCGCGTGATCTCCTCGGCATAGTGGCCTTGCCCGCTCATGCGAAAGCCGAAGCGCGGATCATTCAGTTTGCCGTTGCGCAGGGACCGAATGCGTCCCAGGATTTTGTCCTGCTTCTCGGGCGCATGCTGTTCCAACCACTCTTGAAACACGGTGGCGACGGTAAGCGGCAGCCGCAACACTTCCTTGCTCGCCCACTGCGCTCCGGCCTCCTTGGCGGCGTTCAAAACGGACAAAACTTCATGGTCGTTCAAACCCGGAATAATTGGCGCAATCAAGATACCCGCCGGAATGCCTGCTCGCGTCAATTCCTCGACGGCGCGGAGACGATGACCGGGCAACGACGCGCGCGGCTCCAATCGCCGGGTCAGTTCCGGTTGGAGGGAGTTAACGGAAAGAGTGACCGATACCGCGCGGTGAGCCGCCAGTTCGCGCAGCAGGTCAATGTCGCGCGTTACTAAATAATTCTTGGTGACAATGCTCACCGGATTTCGGAACTCAGCCAGCACTTGCAGGCATTGCCGTGTCAATTGCAGGCGCCGCTCGACGGGTTGGTAAGGATCGGTGACGCCGCTGAGCGCGAGCGGCTGAGGCTTCCAACGGGGCGACGCCAATTCGCGGCGCAGCAACTCCGGCGCGTCGGTCTTGACCACGATTTGAGTTTCGAAGTCCAGGCCCGCGGAAAAGCCCAGATACTCGTGGGTGATTCTGGCGTAGCAATAACTGCAACCATGCTCGCAGCCCCGATACGGATTAATGCTGGCTGCGAAGGGAATGTCGGGGCTGTCGTTGTACGTGATGATCGATTGGGAGCAGTCCCGCAGGAACTGGGTCTTCGGTGCCGGGTCTTGCTCCGGATCCCAATCGGCGTCCCGTTCCAGCGAGATGCGTTCGAATCGGTTGGCCGGATTGCTGGCGGCGCCGCGACCGCGCGGCGATGACGGTTGGTTGACCACAGCGTCAATTTGTCAGAACAATCTCATGGCGTCCAATTCGTTGAAAGCGGTCGTGATGCCTGGAAATGGGGCGCGGATTCCGGTCAATCGGTGGTGCCCCTTTCCAAGCTCTCGCCCATTCTGGGCGCAGCGAGTGGCCGCCCTCCCCAAGTCCCCGAAACGCATCCCGGCGGAGCCTGGGGATACTGGCCCTGACGCGGCGGAAAACAATGGGGCGAAGGCTTGCCCCTGGGGCCTACTCCAAGGCCTTGGCTTTGAGGTTCCGAAACTCGACTTTCATTTTGAGTCCGGGATGAATCTGCAGGCCGATCGGGCCGGGGCGGGAATATTTGGGATTTTGATATTCGACCACTTGCCGACCATTCAGCCACACGGTGAAGGTATCACCTTTGGCCTGAAGCCGGATCGTGTTCCAATCGCCGGATTTGAGCAGTTGCGCGCGGTCTTTGGTCCGGCCGGACTCGGGATACATATCCTTGCCGCCGGTATAGAAGCAGCAGGTCATGTCTTGCTTGAGGCTGCGCGAGACGCCGAATTGCAATTGCAGTTCCGGCTTGCGGACCATGATGCCACTGTCGATCTCGCCGCTCCAACGCACGTCGGCCTCGACGACCACGTCTTGGTACGATTGCTTCGTGTAAAGCATGCTGCCCTTCAAGTTGGGCGCGTTCTCGCCGATCAAGACGCCGTCCACGACTTTCCAATACGGGTTTGGATTGGGCACCTTCCAGCCGGTCAAGTCGCGGCCGTTGAAAATGGAGGGCAGGTCATCGGCCGCGCGAGCCGCGAAGCTGGCGGAAAACGTCAGGAGAATGGCCGCTGCCCAGGTGGTGAGATGGCCGGTTCGTGAGAGTGATATTTTCATAGTGGTAGTAATTTCGGTGTCAGTCATTGGTTTAGTTGGACTGCGCCCAACGGCGATGTCTTCATTTGCCATCAAGTCGATTCGCCGATCTCGATTGCTTGTTCGTACCTACCAAATTCTCACCAGCACCACGCCGTGCCGCGGCACCGTGGTTTGGAACTGATCGGAGAACTTGCCGAGATCCTGCTGTCGCCAAAGGTCGCGGACGCGATGCGAGCCGGTCAAGCCCAAGTCCGACCAGCGGGCGGTCGCCTGGGCTTCGCCTTCACCGCGATTGAACAAGCCAACGGCCTTGGAGCCGTCTTCCATGTCCTTGGCCCAAACTTCCAGCCCGCCGGTCTTAGCGACGCGACCCGCCTGGCGACCGAGTGGATCCTGATTTACCTCCAGCACTTCGTCGTTGGTGAGCAGGCTCAGCGTGAACTCGTCCAGTTGCGACATGTCGCAGCCGATGAGCAACGGCGACGTGAGCAGGCACCAGAGGCTGATGTGGGTGTATTGCTCGTTGGGCGTGAGCCGCGTGGGACGCAATCGCCCCCAGCCCAACCGCCCCACGACCAGCATGTCCGGATCATTCCAATGGCCCGGCCCGGCGTATTGCTCGTGGCCGGCCTGACCGAAGCCGATGCCCGACATGCTGCCCCAGGTGTCGGTGATGTCGCCGGTGGTGCGCCAGCAATTGCCGCCGACCTGGGCGCCCCATTCCCACACGTTGCCCATGCCGTATTGGCAGAGGCTGAAGACAATGTCGCGGTCCACCTGGTCGAGCGCGGCGCGCATCACCTGGTAGGGCTTCATCAAGCGCGGCCGCTCGGGAAGCGATTTGTCCTGCACCTGGCTGTAGGAACACCAGTCGTATTTCAAGTAATCAAAGCCCCACTCGGCGTAGCGTTGGGCGTCGAGATCTTCATGTTTCCAACTGCCCTCGAAACCAGCGCAGGTCTTCGGACCCGGCGAGGAATAGAGCCCGATCTTCAGCCCCTTGGCATGGACGTAGTCGGCCAGCGCCTTCATGTCCGGGAATTTCTCGTTGGAAAGTATTTTGCCGTCCGGCGCGCGGCCATCTTCCCAACAATCGTCAATGTTGATGTAAGTCCAGCCGTGATTGATCAAGCCGCTGGTCACCATCGCGTCGGCGGCGGCCCGCACTTTGGCGTCGTCCACCGCGCCGGCAAAGCAGTTCCAACTGTTCCAGCCCATCGGCGGGGTGAGCGCGATTTGGTCGCCGCACACGATCCGCAGCTTGCGTTCGGCCGAACCGAGTTGGTTGCGAGCGCGCAGGGTCACGAGGTGTTCGCCTTTGGTGGTCAGAACGCCCGTGATGTGGCCGGTGGCGGGATCGAGTTGCAGACCGGCCGGCAGACCTTCCGCCGCGAAGGACATGGGCCGGTTGCCGGTGGCCGCGATGGTGAAAAGAAACGGATGGTTCGGCCGAACGCCGAACACTTTCGCGCCGTTGATGCGCGGCGTAGCCGGGGCGGGAGGCGTGAGTATCACCGCCTCTTCGCGCGGCGCATCGACGGTTACCGGTGGTGCGCCGCGGTAGTCGAATTTGGCCTCCACCCAATCGGCGTGGTCGAAGTTGATGCCGTTGCCCGCGTCGCCAACCAGCAACACAAGCGTTTTGACTCCCTGGAGATTTACTTCAACTTGTTGGGCGGGTTGACCGGCTTTCATCACTCCGCTTTTCCACAGGGTCTTGCCGTCGCCGACCACGGAGAACTCGACGCTGGATTCCGGGTTCTTCGCTTCGTCGTCCACGCCCACGCGTGCGGAGAATCGTTCCGCGTCGCCTTTGAGATCGAGGTAGAGAGCACTCTCCGCGTGCGTGCCCAGGCCGCGTTCAAATGGCTGGCCGGCGATGGTCAAGGGGTGATTATCCACCGAACGGTTTTTGTGGGGATCGCCCCAGCCTTGCGAGGTTTTACCGACCTCGAGCTGATCCAGCCAGACGCTGGCCGCGTGGAGACGCGGTTGGCCAGCAACGGCAAGGGAGATGAGCAGCGGCAGCAGCCACTGACGCGGGAACGAATTGGATGATACGATTGCTTTTCATACAGTTAACGGAACAAGGCTGAAACGAATGCCTGCATTCAGCAAGAAGGAATTGTTGGGAGGGTGGTTGGCATTGTTCGAAAAAAGCCGGTCTTGCGCGTGAAGAAACTGCGTTATCAATACGATCGACCGGCCCCGTTGCAGTTGCACTTTGGAACGAGGTGCAATCCTTCGCGCCAGCGTTTGGAGTGCGTCCGGCTTGCCGGCGCTTTTGCACGAAGATGGGCTATCAGTCCCTCAAGCGGGCGGGATTGATCTTGATCGCCCCACGTCAGGCGAAAGCGGGAGCAAGCTCCGCGCACCAAACGCTGCGCGATGTTCGGAGACCCCTTGGGACAGCCGTCTCGGCTGTCTCGAATGATCGGCAACCTGCCGCCAGTCAGCGAACGTTCAGCAAAGTATTGGAAGGCCTTGGGTCATTCGGGACCGGCGGGACGCCGGTCCTACGGGGTTGGGAGCACGCGCACTCGGTAGAAACGTGCATCCGCAGTGGGCGCGGGATCGGTGAGCGTGGTAACGCCACCGCTGGCAGCGTTGGTCACTACGGAGGTCCAACTTGTTGGAGGAATTCCATCGGCGTAATCCAGAGCGTATGGGACGCCGTTGGTGCTCAGGAAAGAAAGGCCAAAAGCATTCGGGGAGTGGGAAATCACCATGAGGGCGGCCACCAGGTTGGTGGTTGCTCCCACACTGTTCGACACCACCACCGAGTAGGCGCCGACATTGGTCGTTTGCACATTGGGGAGGAGCAACTCGCTACCGGTGGCGTCCGGGATGTCTGCGTTCCCGAACCGCCATTGCACGTCGGGCGTTGGGTAACCCACGACTTCCACATCCAAGCGAGCATCGCGCCCGGCGACGGATACCAGGTTCAGCGGTTGGTTCGTGATGCCCGGGCTGAACCGGACACTGAGAGTGGCGGCGGTGCTGTTCGTTGCTCCCGATTCATCGGTGAGCGTGACGCGATAAAGTCCGGCAGCTTCCGGCTGAGCGTTCGTCACTGAATACGTGCTGTTGGTGGCTCCGGCAATGGCCATGCCGTCGGTGCTCCATTGATAGGTCAACGGCGCGGGACTGCTAACGGTCAGGTTGAACGTGGCGGTATCGCCTTGATCGACTTCCACGTTGCTCAACGGCGTAAAAACGCTTAGCACCGCCGGATCGCTGGTTTCGCGCTCCCCGAGATCATTCCAGGTAACGACCTCGTATTCGCCAGCGTCCGTTAATTTGAGATTGTTAATGCTTAGCGAGCTGAGGTTGGCACCGGGCAGATTGGCGCCGTTGTGCATCCACTGGTAACTCAGAATTCCGGTGGCTTTGACGCCGACGGAGAATACGGCCCGGCCGGCGCGCGCGAGGATCTGGCTTGGCGGCTGATCGGTGATGCGCAGCGGCGAGTTCACGGTCAGGCTGGCCGACAAACTGGTATCCGAACCGTAAGCATTGGACACTTCCACGCGGTAGGCTCCCTCGTTGGTTTCATACGCGACCGGAATCAAGTAGGTGTCGCCGGTGGCTCCGGAAATGAGATTGCCTTTGAAGAACCACTGGTATGTAAAGGGCGTGTCGCCGGTGGCAGTGACCGAGAACATAACCGGTTCGCCTTCGAACACGAGTTGGCTGAGCGGATCCTGGGTGATGGTCGGCGGCAGGTGGACGGTCAATTGCACACTGGCACTGTCCACCGAACCGGCGGCGTTGGATACGGTGACGCGATAGCTGCCCGCGTTGGTCGTTTGCGCATTGGCAATGACCAGCGTATTGCCGGTGGCGCCCGCCATGGCGGTACCGCCGAAATACCACTGGAATCCGGGGTCGGGTGATCCGGTGGCTTCGATCTGGAACGTTGCGGTTTCACCCTGGATGACTGAAAGGTTGGTCGGCGGCACGGTGATCACGGGCGCTTCGAGGATGATCAAGCTCACCGGCGCGCTGGTCACCGCTCCCAGGCTGTTGGTGATCACGACGGTGTACATTCCGGCGTTGATCTTCTGCGCGTTGATGAGGGTGAGGGAAGTGTTGGTTTGCTCAGGCACGATCAAGCCCTCGAAGTACCATTGATAACGGAGCGGAGCATCACCGGCCGCGGCGACAACGAACTCCGCCGTCGCGCCAGGATAGACCATGCGGTTGGTCGGTTGCACAGTAATCACCGGTGGTTGCGGGACCGTCACGGTCAAGGTGGCTTCCTGGCTGGTGGCTCGCTCGCTGTCACTGCTGGAAATGACCACCCGATAGCCGCCGGCGTCGCTCGCGCTTACCTCGACCAGGGTCAAATTACTGGAGGTGGCTCCCGGCAAAGTCACTCCATTGCGTTGCCATTCATACGTCAGGTTGGCGGAACTCTCAACCACCACACTAAACACCACCGTGCTGCCCTGGGTGACGGACTGGCTGACCGGGTTGGTCAAAATCTTGAGGGGCACTTGAACGGTCAACGTGGCCACTTCACTGGTCGCAGCGCCGAACTGGTTGCCCACGACCACTTGGTATTCGCCCTCTTGGGCGAGTTGCACGTTGCTGCGCGTAAGACTGTTGGTGGTGGTTCCGGTTTGCTCGTTCGTCACCGTCTGAACGATATTGGTCGCTTGGAAATACCAACGGTAGGTCACCGGAACATCGCTTTCCGCAGTCACATAAAACGTGGCGTTACTGCTCCGGAGCACAGTCTGGTTGGTGGCGTCCAGTGTGATAACCGGGGGCAACGCACTTGCGCCGTATTCGAAGGCGCCGATGTCGCACCGCCCTCCGAACGGATACGGTCGGGTCACGCCGCGTTGATCGGTCGGCAGACAAAAGTTGGGATCGCCACTGTCGATGGCCGGACTGCCATCCTGCGGTTCCATGGTTTCCGTAGGTCCGCCGTAATCATCCAAAGTGTAAAGCAGGGGGTCAATGCTGTAGCTGCTGCCCGGACCCGTAAAGGGCGGGGTGATATCGGAATTGATATTATAACCGGCGTCGGTTACCGGCCCATAGAAATTTCCGCTGCTGACCCAGTAGGCAACGATCGTGTTTTTCAGGATCACGGCACTGCCCGCATTGCCGATGTTGTCGCCGCGCCAAGCGCCGTAGGCACCGTTTTGCCCCGGAAGAGATCCCCCGCCGCCGGCCAAACCGTTGGTGCCGGGAATGGTATTGCCGGAGGAAAAAGTGCAATTAGTGATCAGCGCCTGGCCTTGATTGTAGTAGTTGCCGCCCCAGGCACTACCACCGTTGCCGCCGTTGCCACCTTGTTGCGATCCGTAACCGCCGTTGCCGCCATTGCCTCCCGCTACGCTGTTCGTGTAAAAGGTGCAATTCAGCACGCGGTTCAGGCCATAGTTGGCAATCCCGCCCCCAAACGCATCCGCGCCGGCCGGACCGGCGCCGCCGGTGCCAGCCACGCCGCCACCATCACCCGAGTCGCCGCTTTGGACGTGGTTGTCGGTAAGCGTGGAGGCGGTGACCTCGCATTCACCCAGGCTGTAAATCGCTGCCCCGGCACCGACAGCTCCAGCGCCTCCCTGGCCGAGGAAACTGGGGTTGCTGCCCACGCCGTTCGTGCCACCCGCACCACCCGCGCCCCCGACCGCACGATTCAGTTTAAAAGTAGATTCGGTGACGGACAGCTTGCTCTGGTTATAGATGACGCCGCCCTTCCCGATTGCCCCGCTGCCGCCGGCGCCGCCATTGCCGCCGAAAACACTGCCATCCCCACCGTTGCCTCCTCCGCCGCCCGCACCGCCGGTCGCACTGTTGCCGACAAAGAGGCATCGGGCCGCAGTCGTCGTCGCGGCATTGAACAGAACGCCGCCCGACGCAGGCGCCCCGCCTCCTCCTGAGCCGCCCGGTTTGCCCTGCAATTCGCCGTCGGTGCCGTCGATTCCCGCGGTACCATCCGCGCCCAGGGCGATATTGTTGGTCAATACGCAATCCTCCAGCCCGAGCAGCCCTTGGTTGTAAATGGCGCCGCCCGCGGTGCTGCGGCCATCGGCCAACGTCAGATCTTGAAGGGTGAACTGAATTCCCGGATTGACGGTGAAGAGACGGACGCCATTGGTCGATTCCGGGTCGTTGTCATAACCACCGCTGAGGATTACCTCGTAGCCAGCCCCGTTCAGAACCGTGTTGGTGCGGACTGTGATGGTTTGCGAAAGCGTGATGGTGCCGCTGTTGGTGAACGTGACCGTGCCGCCATTGGTCATCGCATTGAGGAGCGCGGTTTGGGTCATGTTGGTCACGACGCCATCGGCGTATGCGGGGCAGGACAATTCAATCCAAGCCGGAAATACTCCAGCAATAAGACACACACGGGCCAGTTGTTGTAGTCGCACCTTCATGATTGTCCAAGTCTGGCCGAGCTGGCACCAGCTCAGAAGCCTTCGCGTTTGTATAATTCCTTCGCCGACTTCTGTTGGTTCTTCCGCGCATCGTCGGTAAAGTCGCGCTCCGCTTTGCTGATGCCCGGCAATTTGGCTTTTTCTTCCATGGCCACCAAGGCGGCGTCCTCCGGGGTGTTCAGCACTTTGGGCCGGATGAGAATCATCAACTCGACCCGGTTGCCGGACTTGGTGGTGCTGCGGAAGAGCGAGCCCAGCAGCGGGATGTCCTTGAGGAACGGCACGCCGGAATTCGAGCTGCGCTTTTCGGTGCGCATGAAGCCGCCCAGAATCACTGTCTCGCCGTCGCGCACCGACACCTTGGCATTGGCCGATCGCTCGACGGTCGTGGGCACGTCATTGCCGTCGATCTTGACCGGCTCACCGACATTATCGACGCGCTGGTCGATGTCCATGACCACCAGGCCGTCCGGGTTGATCAACGGTAGCACGTTCAGCTCGATGCCGATGCGCAATTGGGCGATCTGCGATTGGGATGCCGCCGTAGCCGCCGTAGCCGGCCGGTGACATAAGGCCGCGTCTCACCGACGAAGATGCGGCACGGCACGGCGTGCGAGGTTTGCACCCGCGGGCGGGACAGAACCTTGACATCGCCCACGCTGGCAATCGCCTGAATGGCCAGGTCGAGGTCGTTGCGGTACGCCGCGAAGTAGGAAAATCCGCTCTGCAAACCGGGGATCGAGGGCACCCCGTTGCTGCTTGAGCCGGTCCGGCCCAGCCAGGACCAGGGCTCGGCCGCGTTTTGTCCGCTGTTGTAGCCGCCGACGCCCGCCCACTTGCCGGCGACTTCCGGCCGCTGCAAGGCGCTCACGCCGAAACTGAAGGTGTCGTTGAGGGAGACTTCCAGGACCACCGCTTCGATGAGCACCTGGGCGAGCACCACGTCGAGCTTGGAGACAATTTCCTGGATCATTTCGATGTCCTCCTCCGAGGCGAAAATCAACAGCGAATTGGTGCGTTCGTCGGCAATGATTTTCGTTTTGCCCAGCACCACAATATCCTCGTCGGTGGCCTTGTTGACGATTTGCTGGAGACGCTGCTGGAAGGAGGCTTTCGGGGTGACCACATCCAGTGAGGCATTGTCGGCACCGGACAACGGGACAACGGCTTCCGAACGAGGATAAACCCCTCCGCTATACCCGCCCCCATAGCTGCTGCCGTAACGGCTGCTCGAGCCGCCGTAAGAGGAACCGTAGCCGCTGCCGCCGGCGCTGTAGCCGGGCAGTCCGCCGCCCCCGCCCCCGCCCGGCGTGCTGAACCGTTGCGAGCTGACGCTTTGACCGCCAACGGAAGTCACGGCGCCGCCGCCCTCCGTGAGGCTGCTCAACACTTGGGCGATGTCCGCGGCCAAGGCGTATTTGATGGGGATAACCACCGGTCTAACGTCGCGCGGGATGTACACGTCAATTTCCCGGATCAGTTCCACCATGCGTTTGATGTTGATGGCGTAGTCGCGCAGGACCAACGTTTGCGTGCTCTTGATCGCCATGATGCTGTCGGGCGCCTTGGACGCAAAGGGCTTGAGGGCATCGACAATGTCGCCAGGATCCGTGTATTTCAATTTGGCGACGTAGCAGATGTATTGCTTGCCTTCCGGCAAATCCTCCGGATCGGCGTCGTAGAAGGTCATACCGGCCTGGGGAGCTTCGGCGGTGGGCAGCGCCTGCACAAACTTGTCGCCCATGGGCACCATGGTAACCCCATTCAGGGCCAGGATACTATCCAAAGCCTGGATGGCTTCTTTGCGGGTCAAGTCGGTTTGCGTATATAGGGTGATGGGCTGCTGCGGTAACGAGGACGGCCGCAGAATGGTCCGTCCGGTCAGATCCTGATACACGACGAGCACCTGGCTCAAGTCAAGTTCTTCAAACTTGATCTGGCCGGCGGGAATGATCTGGTTCTCGGCCGCTTCCCCTTCGGCTCCGCCCTCGTCCGGTTTGGCGGTCGCTGTTGCCGACGGCAGATTGGTCCGCAAGGACGGAGGAAGTCCGGCGGGCACGCCGGGCGGCCGGGCACCGGGTACTGGCGGAATAGCGGCGGTGGCTCCCGGAGCGGGGGGCACCGGGATGGCCGTGGGTCCGGGTCGTCGTACCGGCGGGTTGCGCACGGGATTGGGCGCCGCCGGATTGGTGGTGGGCGTCGGCAGACCCGGCCGGGCGGAAGGGGTGGGTAATTTCGGAGCCACCGCAGGCGGGATCGTCGGTGGGGCGGCGCTGGCGGTCGGCGCGTTGCTGGTGCGCAATGGCACCGGAGCCATGGCGGCGCGCGGTTCGACTCGGAGGAAACGATCCGGCAGCGAGGAATGATTCGTGGCCAAACCCGCCTCGACGATGATGGTGCCCAAGGGATCCGGCACCGTGGTGACCGTGGTCTCCGGTTGGGTGATTCCGGCAAGGTCCGGCTGGGGCAGTCCATCCATGCGGGCGTACGCCCGGTCCATTGCTTGGCGAATTCTCGCCTGCTGGTTCGGCAGCGCTTCGGCGGGGGAAGCCGTGGGACTCGGTTGCGGCGCTTGCGCCCAGACCGCCCAGGCGCAGCCAATGGTCAATACGATTTGGAGAACAGTTTTCACGGCAAGATTCAATTTGATGATTGGGTGGGTACGTTGAGCAAACGAGGGAGCGCCCGCGGCGGTCGTCCGGCGACTACCGTATCCAAGCGGACGCAGCGGTCGGTGGACAGGTTCGCGATGGGGGACTCAATATTCACGGTTCACTTTCGGGAGGCGCCGGAAGCCGGTGACGGAGGCGATCCTGAGCGGACGGGCACGGAATTCATACGTGGCGGCAGGGTGGGGGGCTTGGAAGGGGTGGGTTGTTTGGGAGCAACGACCGGTTTGGCGGGCGTCGAGCGTTTGGCAGGGACGGGGGAAGTGGGCCGTGATCGAGCCGGAGCGGGGCGAGCCGGGGCGCTGGCCGGGCGCGATGAGTTGGATGGCGCCGGCGGAGCCGCTTTTTTGACTGGAGCGGGAGGAGAGCCGATTCCCGCGCCGCGCGGAGCTTCTTTCTGGTAACTGGCGACCAGCGTGATGTTCCCTTGCAGCTTGTAACGTCGGGCATCGGGTTGGAGGGACATGCTAAGCACGCGGATCAAGGAACTCTTTTCGGCCAGGTTGTTGAGGAAACAGACCAGCTCTTTCTCGCCGGCATTGACCCGGATATTGAGCACTTCTTCGTCAAAGAAAGCATTGGTTTTGGCGGAGGACTGGGTGCGGGGCTTATCGTAGCTTTGGACCGGCACCCCACACAGGAGGGCCTGTGAGGAAACGTCCCGTTGCAACTGTAACGCTCGCCCCGCCTCGGCCACTTCGGCCCCCAGTTTGCCCAGCGTCTCTCGCTTCTTGGCATATTCCGGCTCCTGGGCAATTGCCATCTGGAACGTCTGCAAAGTTCCGCCGGCGTCCTTCAGTTGTTGTTGCACGCGGCCCAGATCGCCGAAGTGCGGAAATACCAGCAGCAGGTTCAGGAAGACGAAAACCACCCCGCCGGCGATCACCACCAACCGGCGTTCGCCCGGGCGCAAATTCAGTTTGTCAAACAAGCTCGTCATCGAGATACGGTGTTCTTCAAGACGCAAGTGAACTGCCACCGTTTGCGATTGCCCGGGTAATCGCGCATGGTGGGCGCCTCCACCTCGGCGAACAGGGGTTCCCCTTTACCAGCGTCCAGTTTGCTCTCGGTTTCCACGTTGCGTAATGTTTCATTGAAATCCATGACTTTACTGACATCAGCGTCACCCGCGCTGCCGGTGATGACCAGTTTTTGGCCGCGGTCGAAATTCAGCGAATCCAAGGTCAATTCCGTGGGCAGATTCAGCGCCACGGCTTTCCAGCTCTCCAGGGCCGCAAATTGGAGTTCCACCTGGTCCTGCAATACCCGCACGGTTTCCTTGACCCGCTGGGCATTGGTGTAGGAACCGCTAAGCTGGGCGACCTGTTCGCGCACGCCTTCGAGGCGCCAACGCGTCGCCTCCACCCAGCCGAAATAAATCCCGAGGCCCAACAAATACAACGCCAGCAACGCGCCCAGGCTGCGCATCCATATCCGATCGACGAACTGCTGCTTGTAACGGGTGGTGTATTCGGGCGGCAGCAGATTGGTGTGGGCGTCATTGCGCGTTACCCGGCGCGCCGTGCGGGCAGCCAAATCCACCGCTGGTCCCGGTGGCACCACGGCGGCCGTTTCGGCTTGGATGAATTCCAACAGCCACGGCTCGGTCGCGGCGGGATCGGTCATTATATGAAGCCGCGGCGGCTCGTTGAGCCAGCCTTCCAATTCGCCGGCCCAGGCGGTTTGGGACAGGTTTTCCCGCAACAAAGCACCCCGCACCTCGGGATCGGGAAAGTACACCAGCGAGATGTGGCGCAGGACGTTGCCGTACCACCAAGCGATCAGGAAATGGTCCTTGGCGAGACCCAAGCCCGGATAGATCCAAACGCCGTCCTCGGTGATTTCCGTGGCGCGGACCTGGTCGAGCAGCGGCAGTTCCAAGCGGTCGGGGTGGTAGCCCTGGGTTTCGATCTTGCCCAGAAAATCGTCCACCATGCTCCGGGGAACCACGATGACGACCACCGTCTGCATTTCGTCGGTGGCTTGGGGCAGGACCTCGAAACACCACTCGATTTGCGCCACGGGCAGCGGGGAGATTTTCTCGAGCTGCAACTCGACCATGGCGCGCGTTTCGGCCAAGTCGCTCGGGGGCAGTTGTATCGCCCGCAGGAACACATGGTCGGCGGGCAGCCAGGCGACATTGAGTTTGGGTTGAAAGAGGGTTTGCCAGTCCTTGGCGACAATTTTAGCCGGCAAGGGTTCGCTGGGCAGTTTGGATTCGCTGCGCAGCAGGTTGAATTTGCTGCTGGCCGCCGAGAACTGCCAGACGTTCCGGCCCTCCTTGCCCACTTGCAGCACGTTACACGATTGCCATCGAGCCATCTTAAGTCCTCGTCATCATGACGGTTTGCGAATCCTCCATCAATGACTTCAAATGTTCTTCCGTTTGGGTGACCCGCAGCACTTCCTCAATGGTGCTCAGGCTGGCCTTGACTTTGCGCCAGCCATCCACGCGCAGCGTGCGCATGCCTTCCGCGATGGCCGTTTGCGCAATGGTCGAGGCGGCCACCCGGTGCAAAATGTGCGAGCGGATTGCTTCGGACATGATTAAAATTTCGTAAATTCCCAGGCGCCCCTGGTAGCCCAATTGCCGGCACTCCTCGCAGCCGGTGCCTTGCCAGAACTTGGCCGTGGGGATTTCCTCCGGCGGGAAGCCAATGCGTTTGAGATAGGTGGGATCCACCTTCCGTTCTTCTTTGCAGCCCGGACAGATTGTGCGCACCAGGCGTTGCGCCATGACCGCTTCCACCGACGACGCAACGAGGAACGGTTCGATGCCCATGTCGATCAACCGCGTGAACGCACTGGGGGCATCGTTGGTGTGCAGGGTGCTGAAGACCAAGTGACCGGTCAGGGCGGCGCGGATGGCGATTTCGGCGGTTTCGAGATCGCGAATTTCCCCGACCATGATCACGTTGGGATCCTGGCGGAGAATATGGCGCAAGCCCATGGCAAACGTGAGCCCGATGTCCGAGCGCACGGCAATTTGGTTGATGCCCTTCAACTCGTACTCGACCGGTTCCTCGATGGTGATGATGCGTTTCTGGACCGAGTTGATGGTGCTGAGAAATGCGTAAAGGGAAGTGGACTTGCCCGAACCAGTGGGTCCGGTCACCAGCATGATCCCGTGCGGCTTAATAATGATGTCCCGGATCATCTTCTCCTCCTCGGGGGAGAAGCCCAATTTGTCCAGCGTTAGGAATATTTTGCCGCGGGTGAGCAGGCGGAGGGAAACACTTTCACCATAGACCGTCGGCACGGTGGATACCCGGATGTCGATTTCCTCGCCTTTGATCCGCACATTGATGCGGCCATCCTGCGGCAGGCGCTTTTCGGAGATGTTCATCCCGGACATCACTTTGATGCGCGAAATGATCGCTGCCTGGTAGCGCTTCAACTGCGGCGGCATGGGCGTCTGGTGCAGGATGCCGTCAATCCGGTAGCGGATGCGCAATTCATCTTCGGCGGGCTCGAAATGAATGTCCGTGGCGCGGTCTTTATAGGCTTCCCAGACGATCTGGTTGACAAACTTGATGACGCTCGCCTCCTGGTCGGACTCGGTAATTTCCTTGTCCTCGGCCACCAGCAACTCGATGGGATCATCGTCCTTTTGGAGTTCGTCGAGGGTTTCGGCGCCCACGCCATAGTATTTCTTGAGGGCTTTCTCGATCTCGGCGCGGGTGGCCAGGGCGAACTGGACCGGCAACCGGGCGTCGAATTGCACGGCATTGAGCATTCCGGCATCGAACGGATTGGCGACGACAATCTGGAGCGTGCCGTTCCGGAAATCGGTGGGAAAAGCCAGGTATTGAAAGGCAACCTTGGTCGATAGCTTGTTCCGGGCTTCCGTGGGAATGTCCAGTGTGCGCAGATCCAGAAAGGGCCAATTCAACACCCGCGACAGGCTCTGCAAAAAAGTCACTTCGGAACTACCGGATTCCCGGCAGACGAACTCCAGCAGTGATTCCTGCGAACCACCCGCCACAGCGACTTGCCAGGCTTTGTGCCAGTCATCGAGTTTTTCCGGCGAGGCCAACACGGCCGAAGCCAGCAAGTTTTTTAACGAGACAAATCCCATGCGGTCTTACTCTTCATCATTGTCTTTTAACGTAACAACGGAACCTATAAAAAGTTGCGGAGGGGGTCAAAGTAATAAACTCCGCCCACCGCGCAGGCGGCAAAACCGTATCAGCTCGAAGTGACGCCACTGCCACTCCGGTCCATAAAGTGGCTGCCCATCACCCGGTTGCGAGCCATTGTCACTGCAGCTTAATCATGCAAAGCAGTTTCTGAACCTATTCGATTTCGAAGCAATTTAGTTTTTCCAATTCTTTTTCTTTCTTTGAGTTGACAACCCGGGACGTCTGCTGGCACATTGGCGCCGGTTCGGACGGTAGCACGTTTCTTCAGCGGGGTTCCCCCAAACCCCCACCTCCTTGGCGTCTATCGTCCGGGCCACTAACACTTCAGACCTACTTTCTCCTTGTGAATAAACCGGCTCCCGGTGTAGTCATTTCTTCTATGCCTACACCAAATATATTTAGTGCAAATTCAAGCAACATCTCTCGTCGGAGATTTCTCACCCAATCCACGCTGGCAATCGGCGCCACGGTCATGACGGGGCCGTCCTTGTTGCGTGGCCAAAACCTCAATGGAAAAATCAACGTCGCCTGCATTGGCGTCAACGGCAAAGGGAGCAGTGACACCGACAGCGCGTACAACATGGGCGGCAACATCGTCGCCCTGTGCGATGTCGATGAAAACAGTCTCAACGGCAAACTGCGCAGCCTTCAGGACCGAGCCCGCAAAGCCGGCAAGGAAGAACCCAAGCCCAAGCTTTATCGCGATTTCCGCAAGCTGCTCGAGGAAATGGACAAGTCCATCGATGCCGTCACCGTTTCCACGCCGGACCATTGTCACGGCCCGGCGGGCATCCGCGCCATGCGGTTGGGCAAACACATCTATTGCCAGAAACCGCTGACCCAGACGGTCTATGAAGCGCGCACGATGCGGGAACTGGCGAAGGAGAAGAATCTGGCCACCCAAATGGGCAACCAGGGCAGTGCCGAAAGCGGTCTCCGGCGGGCCGTGGAAGTCATCCAGGCCGGCGTGATCGGCAACCCCAAAGAAATTCACGTCTGGTCCAACCGGCCAATATGGCCCCAGGGACTCAATCGTCCCGAAGGTTCGGACCCAGTGCCGTCCTCCCTGGACTGGAACCTGTGGCTGGGGCCGGCACCGGAACGCCCCTTCAAGAAAGACGTTTATCATCCGTTCAAATGGCGCGGTTGGTACGATTACGGCACCGGCGCCCTGGGCGACATGGCTTGCCACACCGTCAATATGCCGTTCCGCGCGTGCAAACTGGGTTACCCCAATGTGGTCGAATGCGAACTCGATTCGCGGTTCTACCCTGAAACATATCCGAAGACCTCGCGCATCCGCTATGAATTCCCTGCCCGCGAAGGGCTGCCGCCGCTCAAGTTCTGGTGGTACGACGGCAACCCGGGCGATGCCATCAAGCCCTTGCGTCCGAGCGCGGACATCACCAAGGAAATCATCACCATGCGCGACAAACTGCCGGGCAGCGGCTGCCTGATTATTGGCGACAAGGGCAAAGTCTTCTCGCCCGACGATTACGGCGCCCGCTTCTACGTGGTGCTCAACGGCGAACAGGAATACAAGTCCGGCTTGGATCACCCCGCCTGCAAGGAAGTGCCGCAAACCATTGAGCGCTCACCGGGGCATGACCAGGAATGGTTCCGCATGATCAAGACCGGCAAACCGTCCTATTCGAACTTCTCGATTGCGGCGTATCTCACCGAAATCATCCTGCTCGGTTGCATCGCCCTGCGCGTGGGTGAAGGCCGGCGGATGGAATGGGACGGCCCCAACATGAAATCAACGAACATCGCCGAAGCGGCCCAATTCGTTAAACGCAATTACCGCAGCGGTTGGGAAGTGTAAGCCTTTACCGTCTCAAAACCGTTCAGCACTCCCGCGGTGGACTTAGCCGTCCGCCGCGGGATTTTTGTATTTTCCAGCATGTTTGACTAAGTGGGTCACCGGCATGAGGCGGCGGATTCGTCCGTGCCCTGCAAACGATCTGGATCGCCGAGCACCGCCTCCAACACCGCCGGCCAATCACCCAAATCGGTCGGCACGATGATCGGCAATCCCGGCGCGCGCGGTTCCGTGTCGGTGTAAGTGTCCGGCCCCATCCGATCCGGCAGGGGCAAGGCCAGCCGCACCACCGCGATGGCCTCCCGCTCAAGCCATGGTTCGGCTCTTTGCACAACCGATTCCCGTTTTTCTTCGCCGCCGTGATGTTCGCCTACCCGGCGTCCCAGTTGCTCCCGGAGTTGCTCTGTCAACTCCAGCCCATCGTTGGCACCCTTCAGGTTCAGGACAAAAAAGATGACCGGGAAATTCCCGGTCATCTAACTGGACTAATTGTTTTCGGACGGGGTTCCTTACGGAACCATTACGCGGAAGATTCGCAGCGGCCGGACGGCCGGCACTTGCCACGGCGCGCTGGCGTCGGGATTGGCATACCAGGGTCCCAGAATGTCCTCCGCCTCTTCCAGGATGCCGTACGGCCAGGAGAGCAGCAGGCTGGAGCCTTGCGGCGGCGCGTCGAAGTTAAGACGCACCATCAACGCGTCCGGCGCGACCAGTTCCGCGTCGTCGCCGCTTACGATGGCGGTGAGTTCGGATTCGTCGAGCATCCGGTCGTAGATGCGGAAGTCGTCGAGGCTGCCGTTGTACGTGCGCCAGTAACCATCATGCGACCGGCCGATTTCGATGGATTGTTTGACCGGCCAGATCCAGGCGCTGGAATTGCCTTGAGACGTGTCCAGCACGCCGTCGAGGTAGATCGAAATCGATCCGGCCGCCGACTGATCATACACGTAGGCGACATGGTGCCAGTCGTTGTCATTGACCGTGTTGGCCGTGACAAACGAATTGCCGCCACCGTTGTTCTGCACAAACAGGGTGCCATCGTCTTTCATGACAATGACATCCCCTTCCGAAGTGCGACGGTCAAAGATGATGGAGCCTTCGCTGCCGCTGGTCATGTCGTTCCCCGCGGTGCGCATCCAGAACGCGATGGTGCCTTGAGCCCCATCAAAGTCCGGATGAGCCGGCAGGACGATCTGATCGCCTTCGGGGGCCACAAACTGCGCGACCCCCGAGCGGGTGGTGGAGATGTTGTCGGTTTCGGAATCCAGCCAGGCGGTGCCGTTATCAAGGCCGTCGTGCGGCAGACCGACCGGTTTCGAATCCAGGACGGCCGGGCCTTCTGTCGCCGTCAACGAGAGCGCCAGGGTTTCGCCGGACCCGTTCAGGTAGAGGTTGCCAATCGCGGCCAGGCTCAGCGCCTGGTTGTAAATGGCCACGTCATCGATGATGCCATTGAACAGGCGCGTGCCCGCCGAGGTGTCTTCGCCGATGTAAGTAGTGCCGTTGAATTCCTCGATGTCGTTGGCGACGATACGAACCGCCGACTGGAGTATGCCATCAGTGCCTAGATAGAGGGTACCGTTGGTGGGCGTGACGACCAGGGCCACGAAACTCCACTGGTTCGTTGGCACGATCAGCTCGGAGTTCCAACCCCAGGTGGCATTGGCGTTGTTCCAGGTGAAACGCAATTCGTTGCCGTCACCGTAATGCACGCCGGCCACCGTGCTGCCCGCCCGGCTGAACACGATTCCGCGCCAGCCGCCTTGATCGCCATCGGGATAAATCCAACCGGCGATGGTGACGGTGTTGGTGTAGAGGTTCAGCGCCGGCAGGGCCACGCGGGAGCCGGCCACGCCGGTCAATTGAACGGCCGTGTTGTCAGCTTCGAAGCCGCCGAATTGCGGTCCCGGGGCGCCCGGCACGGCGCCAGCATCGTAGGTGCCATTGTGGCCGCCCCAATAATCGTAGGCGGTGGTGGCGCCAACGGCCTCATCCAACGGCCAAAAGCCTACCGGATCTTGCGTCAGCACTTCGCTCGCGTAACCGTTCTCCGCCGGCACCAGCACGGTAAGCAGGGCTGGAATCGAATCATCGAAGCCGCTGTCGTTCTCGATGCCCACAAAATATTCGCCCGCGTCCGGACCCGTCACATTGGCAATGGTGAGCGTCGCGCTGTTGGCACCGGAGATACTACCATTGTCGGTGAGCGGGTTGTTGTCGTGGTACCATTGGTAATTTATCGGCAGCGTGCCCACCGCCGTCACTTGGAAGGAAACGCTCTGGCCGGCGTAGCGGGTTTGACTGGTCGGCTGATAGATAATCGTCGCGCCCACCTCGCCCGCGCCCTGCGCGTAGATGGCGTTAATGGTCTCCGCCGAGAGGGCATGGTCGAAGACCGCGACTTCGTCGATGGCGCCAGAGAAGTAGTTGCCAGTGGCGTCCAGCACGGCGGCGCCGATGCGGAAGGGCGACGGGGAACTGCCGTAATTGTTGGTCGTGTTCAGGGCGCTTGCGATGGGACTGCCATTTCGGTAGAGCGTGAGTTGAGTGCCATCGCCCACCGCGGCCAGGAAATACCATTGGCCGGCGCTGATGAGCGAGGTGGGATCGAAAGCCACCAAACCCGTCGCCGGCGTCCAGATGCCGAGGTCGGTTGCGGTATGGAAGCCAAATTCGGCCACGTCATTTTGGCCAAACAAGCCGACGCGTGCGCTGTCGCCCGACATCTGCGGCATGACCGATGGATTGAACCAGCCCATGATGGTGAACTGCGTGCGGTCGTTTATGAGGCTGGCCGAGGTGGAGGTGCTGGCGCTGGTATTGGTGCCGTCGTAACTGGCGGCGTTGTTGTCGCTCTCGAAGCCGGGCGAAAGCGGCGGGCGCGGTCCGGCCACGTAGGTCACTTGGTCATTGGTGGCGTCGTTGCCGCCGAAATAATCGTAGGCGGTCAGCGCGCTGTCCGTTTCATTGAGCCGCCAGTAGGCCAGCGGTTGATTGGTAATGATGGTATCCTCGAAACTGCCCGCCGTGACCGCTAACAACGTAAGCCCAACCGTGGACGAGTTGGTCCAACCGACCTGGTTCGTCACGTAAAGCGTATAGTTGCCGGCATCGGCCGTTTGCAGGTTGGTCAGCGTCAGGGTCACATTCGTAGCATCCGTGATGGGGGTACCGTCGTGTTCCCATTGGAACTGGAACGGTGCGGTGCCCTCGATGATCGGCGCAAAGACCGCGGTGCCGCTGCGGTACCGGGTGGCGGGCGCGATGTCCTGGGTCAGCAGCGGTGGGGCGTCCTCCACCGTGATGGTGTTCGTGATGCTCAGGACCGAACCGTTGTCATTCGAAACCTGCACGTAATAATCGCCGGAATCGGTCGGCACGGCATTGGACAAAACCAGCGTCGCCTCGGTGGCGTTTTCAACCGGATCAACGTCCTTGAACCATTGATACGAAAGCGGTAACGGCGCGCCGCCGGTGGCGGTTACACTCATCGACACGGTAGTCCCGGTGAAAACGCTGCTGGCGGGCGAGGGCGAGGGCTGGGCGGTGATCACCGGTGTGATTTGGACCACGTCGCCGTAGGCGGTGCCCAGGCGGAAGGCGTCCAATTCGCCACTGCTGGTCGGACCGTTCACATAGGCCAGGAGGTGCGTGTACGTGTTGGCGTCGTCAAAGGAGTAGCTCACATCCCAAACGACGTCCGCTTCGTTCGGGGGCAGTGTCTGGTAACCGGTGCGGGTGGCATTGAAGAAGGCGGCCTGCACCGTGTCGTCGCCCGTGGCGCTGGTGGTGATCTTGATCAGGATGAGGTTGCGGTCGTCATTGTTCACCTCGGTGGGACTGTAGGCATTGGCGCCGTAAGGGCCCTGGCCGACGTTCAATGTGCCGACGGCGACAACCAACTTACGGTTGGCGGGCGGATTAAAACTGGTGTTGTTCCAAGTGGCGCCCACCGAAATGAACTGGCTGGCAGGATCGCTGCCGGTGGCCAGGCCAAAACCGATGGCGTCGTCATTGCGGCGACGCATGTTGTAGGTGATGTAATACGTTCCGTCGGCCGCAAAGTCGATTTGGCTGCCCGCGGCGAGTTGGCGGGTGCCCCACCAACCGACATCCCACTGCCCGGAACTGGGCGGACCCCACCAGAGGCCACCGTTGCCGTTGATTAGGACGGGCATCTCATTGGTGATGTTGGGATCGACGTTGAAGTTGTCGGCCAGATTGATGTTGCCGATTTAGGTTGGCGGCCCAGGTGGTGCTGGGCTCGAAGCCCACGGAGGTGGAACTGTCGCCGGCGCCATCGAGGGAAGGCGTCAGCCCGTCGAACAATTCGCGAACCAGCAAGGCCGCATTGGCTTGGATCAAACCGGCCGCAGCCAGGGTGGCTGCCAGGATCAGACGTTTTTTCATATCGTTGCTCTGGAATGGTTGTGGTTACAGCAGGCCTCACGATCAAACGACCATCGGTCTGTGTCCCAATCGGGCGATATCATCCATCCATGCTCGTCGTCGAAAAGCCAGGCTGAGAAAACCCTGCCCGGCACTCCGCGATTTCTGAAAGAACAAGCATCAAACGCAATCCGCGCGAACGGGACAATCTTCCTTCGTATGGGCTAAAACCGCTCAAATGTCAATCAAGTTCGAGCTGGACTTGTTGTTACGCTGCGGGTTGCACCCAGGTTAACTAATGATATTCATACGCCGCGCCACTGGTGCTGGCGCGCGCACAAGCCCTCCCGGTCTCGTCGTCGAGATGCACGCCAGGCTGCGTGAGTTCTTCGCGCCTGAGACGGCCGGCTTTTTACGGCCTGGCGCCAAACGGAGCTTTGCTTAGCCGTATCAATTCAGTAGCTGGTCTGCGATGAGGCAGTTCGGCGTGGTAGGACAGGCGTCTCGCCTGTCTCGAATAGCCCAAGGCATCCTCACCGTTTGGTGACATGGAAATACTCGCGGCGCCGTGATCCAAGTTGTTGGTTTGCACTTGTTCGGGACAGGCGGGACGCCTGTCCTACTAAATAGTCACGGCTTAGAGGCAAGAGGCAACAGCAGAGGGAACGTCTTGGGCATGCTGTGTGAGCGCCCAGCGCGGTCGGTGCATGAGCGGGCGGCCATCGACATTCGAGACCGCCGGGCCGGTTGTCCTACTTGCCGGTGCCGATGCAGAATAGGTGTTTTTCTCCCCGCAAAAATATTTGCCCCCGGCTGATGGCGGGCGAGGCAAAGGTCTTTTCCTCAATATCGTTTTGGGCCAGACGCTCGAATTTCGGCCCGGCCTTGATGACGTTCATCACGCCGTTATCGTTGAGAAAGTAAACGTTACCGGCGGCCGACACGAGGGAGGCATGCTGCTCGCCCAGGCGCTCTTTCCACAAAATCTTTCCGTTCGCGGCATCAAAGCAATGGGCGACGCCAGAATCCGAAACCACGAAAAACCAGTCGCCCGCAATGATCGGCGACGGCACATAGGCGACGCCTTGCACAGTGCGCCAGACAATGTGGCTGCGGGTGACGTTGCCCGTGCCGTCCGGTCGAATGGCCAGAATGTGATGGCCGGGAAAACCGCCCGTGATATAGACAAAACCTGTCCGCTCGCTGAATACGGGCGACGCCACGAATTGGTCGGTTGGCCCGTCGATCACCCAGTAGCGGTGGCCGGTGTCCGGGTTGTAGCTGGCCACGCACTTGTCGCCGGACAGCACCATTTGCGTGCGCCCGGCCATTTCGCGGATCAGCGGCACGCAATAGCTGCGGGTGTGGTTTTCCCGCGGGATTTTCCACAGCGTCTTGCCGTCGCTCCGCCGGAGCGCGATCAAGTAGGAGTTGCCGTCGTGGTCGCCGTTCACAATGAGCTGGTCCCGGTAAATCACTGGCGAACTGCAAAAACCGTGCATGCTCGCAAACGGCCCCGGCAACACGATCCACTGTTGGTTGCCCTGAAAATCATACGCGGCTACCAGCATTTTGTTGCCGGCCAGGAAGGTGACGTACACCAGTTTTCCGTCGGTGGCGGGTGTGCTCGAAGCGTAGCTGTTCAGCGCGTGCTTACGTTCCAGCGAGGCGGTGAGCACGGTGCGCTCCCAAAGGAGACTGCCGGTCTTCCGGTCGAGACACAACAGCACCCGCTCCTGCTGATGGAGGATGGCCGTCACGGTGAAGACCCGATCACCCCACACCACCGGCGAGGCGTGGCCCGTGCCCGGCAACTCGATTTTCCAGGCCACATTCTCCGTGGCAGTCCAGCGGATCGGGATCTCTTTTTCGTGGCTGGTGCCGTCCATGCGAGGTCCCGCGCCAGCACGGCCAGTCTTCCGCGTGCGCCATCATGGAGCCGACCAGAAAACAAACCAGCAGCGCCGGTCCCCGCAACGAACGTCTCATGATTGAAAAATTAGCGGTGTTTGGGGGCCGTCGGCTCATGGTAACTGCACTGGCTTTACCCACAAATTCCGGTACGCCACCGGACCATGATCGCCCTGCAACAACAGCGGACCAACGGCTTTTTCATCATTGAAATGGGCGGCGCGCGTTGGGCCTGTGATCGCCACGTTTTCATGCACCAGCTTTCCGTTGTGAACCACTCTAACGAACCGCGCATCTTCGAGCTTCTTGCCATTGGCATCAAAACGCGGCGCGCGAAAAACCACGTCAAACGTCTGCCATTGCCCCGGCGGTTTGCTGGCGTTCACGCGGGGCGAATGGCCTCCGACTTCGGTGTTATTGATCCAGCGCGGATACAGCCCGCCGCATTCGATGCCGGGATATTTATCCTTCGCCACCCCGAAACTGTCGTAGATTTGCAGCTCGTATCGCCCCATGAAATAGACGCCGGAATTGGACTGCTTGGAAATGCAAAATTCGATGTGCGCCTCGAGGTCGCCCCATTCACCTTCGGTAATCAAATCGACCGTTCGACCGGCCGTGCCGTTGACCATGATGCCCTGGCCGGGTATGAGGGCGAATTTGCCGGGATCGGCCGGGCTAAGCGCGACGGTTTGGGCGGCCGTCCATTCGCCCGTCGGTGAACGCCAGCCTTTGAAATCTTTGCCGTTGAACAGTTGAATCTTGTCGGCCGCATTGGCACCAGGAAGCAGACTACCGCTCACCATCAGCGCAGCCAGCAGAACGATCAGCGTTCTTGGAAAAACGGGAGACTTTGGATGTGTTTTCATAGTCAATGAAAGGCAGACGTTAACAGCGAAAGTCGCATTCGAAAAGTCTCAGAGCCTGTTTTAAAAATGGTAGCAGCCGACGTAAGGAGGCTCATTCTTGTCGGACGCAACACGGTTTTCCGAGGAAAAATGAGCCTCCTTACGTCGGCTGCTACGGATCGGTTGGAATTTAAAACCGGCTCTCAGGGCTTGTCACCGCTGACGTCAGGACGCGAAGTGACCTTCCTGGGTGCAGCCCGGTCCGTCTCGTTTCCACGGCGGTTACTCTTGCGTTCGCAAACTTCACGGATTGTCCGTCAACAGTTTTGCCATGGCGGCCCGCAGGACGCCCTCGACTTCGGGTGCGACGTTCGACGCCGCGGGACTGGTTTCGTAGCCGCCTTGTTCGTAGGCCACGGCAGTGCCGATGTAGAACGGCGCGTAATCTCCGTAAGCCGCCACCGCTACGAACTGGCCGGGCCTCATCGACTTGGCGGCAAGCTGGTATTCGACGAACAATTCGCCGGGCAGGTGCAGAATTCGGGCCGAGCCAAGCGCGAGACAGCCGACATCAATCCGGTGGCCCGCCTGACACCGGCGCAGCCAGGCCAGTCGCAACGCGGCGTCCCGGTCGGGCGGTGTGGCGTCGTTGGGCTTCAATTGCGCCAGCAAAGTTTCGCTCGTCAAGTTCGTGGCCGGTGGCAGGAGGACCGGCTCCACAGACCACCGGACCGCTGCGGCCGCGAGGGGTTGACGGCGAGTGGATTCCCAGGCGCGTCGCATGCCGTCCGCGAGGCGCTCGGCCAGGATTCGGCGATTCTCATGGGAACCGTCGTTGTATTTGCCCGCGCCCACGTTGCCGCCGGCACCATTGAAGTGAATGTGCAACGCTCCGGGCACCGCCAGTTGGCGCAGGAAACGGGCAACGCCTGGAAAATCCGGATTGGCAATGCCCGTGCGATAATAACTCTGCGGATGCACCGCGTAGTAGCTCAACACGGCCAGTGGCTTCTCGCCGTTCCAAAAACTAACCAGCGAAAGCATGGGATCAATCGTGCCCTCGGGCTCGGCCCGCAACGCTGGACTTTTGCACGTGGTGAAACGCATCGCGCGAATCCGTCCGTCCGGACCGGGCAAACGCCGGTTCGAGGCCACCTGATACACGGGCGCTTCACCCAGGCCGAGCTGCGTGATCGGTTGGGGATGGTTCAAAGCGAGCCGCACTGCTGCGCGCAAACGCCGGATCACTTCGCGGGCAAACTGGCCGTCAAGATTGCGCGGCTCAATTCCCAGATCCTTCAGAATCTGTTCCGCGTCGAAATCACATTCAGGCGCGTCATGTTGGTGCAACGTGTGAACCGCCACCCGCTCCGGAACGGTGCCGGCAGCTTCGGCCAGCGCGCGACGGAACGCATCGTGTCCCTCGTTCGCAATGCCGATCCAATCCACCGCGCACAACACGATGGGTTGCCCGGCCCCCAACAGCACGATGCCCCGCGCCCGCAGGCCGAGGTTCCACACGTTGGTTACCGGATCGTAGGCCAGATAACTGCCAATGGGCGGGCTGGCGTCCACGTCGAACGTCGCCAGGCGCAGATCGGACGGCGAGGCCTCGCGGGCCGGCTGGTTTTCCTCCGCATTAACAGCCAGGATTCCGAGCAACCCCGCCACCATACCCAGCCCCAATTTTGAATTCATGCCGGCAGGATAAACCCGGCCGGGGGGCAGGGGACAATTGAAAAATTAGTTGGAGCAGAAACAGACCTTGGCGCAGTGGATTTGGCAGGGTGAGTGGCGCGGTTTGGCAGTTTTGAGGGTCCTCACTCTGGCGCCAAGTTGTGATCAGCCAACATCTCTCATTTGAACTCGGGTGACATTTCAGGACACTGGTGGGTTGGCGCAGACCCAGTTGAATCGGTGCGTCTGAAAAGGCCTCGCCTATACCATTTTTATTTTGACGCCACAATATCCGGTATGGTAGCAATCCCAATGCTACATTTAGTTGTGGGTGATTGAATAAATATGCGCTGTCCCAAGTGTGGGTGTCTGGAAGATAAGGTGATTGATTCGCGCGCGTCGCGAGAGGGCTCGGCCATCCGCCGACGCCGCGAATGCGTGGCATGCGAACACCGTTACACGACTTACGAGCAAATCGAACGGGCGCGTCTTATGGTGCTCAAACGCGACGGACGCACGGAAGAATTCTCGAAGGACAAGTTGTTGAACGGCATTGAGAAGGCCTGTCAAAAACGCCCCGTCAGCCAGGAACAGATTGATAACTTGGTGGAAGCGATCGTGAACGATCTCGCTCAGCAATTGGAGCGGGAAGTGCCCTGGTCCGCCATTGGCTTGCGGGTGATGGAGGGATTGCGCGACCTGGATGCCGTGGCTTATGTGCGCTACGCGAGCATTTACCGGCGGTTCGATGAAGCCACGGATTTTGTGCAAGAAGTCAAGAAACTGGAGAAACCTTATGATCGACTTACGGCCCGATTGCCTGGTATTTAAGGATGCGGAAGGTGAAGGCGCTCCGAAGTCCGTCGAGCACATCACGCTGGAGTTGATCGGCGAGTCGGCACCGTTCCTCGACGAAACCATTCTCAAGAACGCGGCTCACGGCGTGCTGCACTACTTCAAGGAAGATCTGGGACAGGAAACCGTGTCTGGCAACGAGTTTGCGCAGGCGCTGGAGAAGACCTTGAAGGGACTGGGCTTCGAAGTCACCGCCGGCTGCGCCGAAGCGAACGCTCCGTCGATTGCGGAAGCGGATTTGCGAGGATTGGCCGGCGAGGGGAACGACGGGTTGGAACTGATGTTCTTTCCCCGGTTGCGCAGTGAATTGCACCAGCAACTCCAGCAGGCACCCCAGGTTTTGCGATTTAAGGGCTTGCGCGGGTGCGTCAAGCAACTGGTCGGGGCCAAACGTTGGAGTGGCCGCTGCCAGGGGCTTCACGACCAGATTGTCGAATATCTGCGCACTTGTCTGGTGGCAGAAAAGGCCGGAAAGTCCTGCGCCATGGTTGTCCAATAGAACTTGCTACCCACCAAAACCAAACCACCGAAATCTGCCATCCCCCCATCCAGGCTATGAGTAAAACTCTATTCGAGAAGATCATCACCCGCGAAATGGCGGGCACGATTGTCTATGAAGACGATAAAGTCGTGGCCTTTCGCGACATTGTGCCCCAGGCGCCCGTTCATATATTGATCGTGCCTCGCAAACCGATTTCACGGATCGCCGAAGCCAAGCCCGAAGACCACCCGCTGATCGGTCACTTGCTGTTGAAAGCCGCGGAAGTGGCCGCGAAGGAAGGTTTGGCGGACAAGGGGTATCGCTTGGTCATCAACAACGGGCCGCACGGCGGCGAAGCCGTGCCGCACCTGCACGTCCACATCCTCGGGGGCCGCCAAATGAGTTGGCCCCCCGGTTAAAACCGCTCCGCAGACAAATTACAGTTCCAAACCACAGAGGACGCTCACTGCTCCATCGGGACAGGCAGGACGCCCCGTCCAACCGCACAAAAAATATCCTCCTCACTCCGTCGCATGAATCGGGTTGCCCGCCGGATCAATCAGGGTCGGCGTCACGAAGATCACCAAGGTTTTTCGCTGCACCTCCTGAGTCTGCTGGCCGGAGCCGGTCCGTGGCTTGCGCACGGTTTCGACCGTGCCCGGTGAAAGCACCAAGGTCTGCCCATCTCGCAGGGCCGCGCTGGCGACGACCTGCCGCACGCGAATCTGCGGCAAAGGCGGTGCGGGAAGATTGGTGCCCGTCAGCGCCTGAATCCGCTCCGAGGACTCGAAGTCATAGCCCATGAATTCGCGAATGGTGGGAATGACGGTCATTTGAATCGTCCGATTGTCCACGGCGACGTGCGGCACGATATCCAGCTTGGGTCCAAATTCCAGGGGCTTCGAAATTGGCAGGGGCGAGTTTCCGGGCGTCTTCGAATGCCTGCAATCCCGTCACAACGTATCGGACATTGGAGATTTTGATCTCCGCTTGACGCCCGCTGACGGTGGTAACGCGTGGCGCCGAGAGCAAGTCCACTCCCCGCCGCTCTTCCAGAGCCTTCAGCACCGTGCGAAATTGGTCGGCAGCCAGGATGCCGAAGAACCCGGCAGGAGGCAAATTTGAGGATTGGACACTATCGGGCCGTAAGGCCGGCACGATGTCGGGAGTTATCGGTGTGGGTTTTAACGCGCCAGGCTTCAGCCCCAGTATCTTAAGGAAATCCTTGCCGCCCTCTTCGTCTTCTTTCACCTCGGCGAACTTCACTTCAATCGTCACTTGCGGTGATGACGTATTGATGACCTGAAGGGCTTGTTCGATGGCGTCCAAATCCTTCAGCGTCGCACGCACCATCAGCATGCCGAGCTGATCGTTGAAATAGATGTTCTTGGGCGGCGACAAATCCACGCCCATGCCCGCCATGAACGCGCGGAATTTGGGCAGGACGGTGGGGTTGGCATTGGTGTCGGTCATGTAGTCAATGCCGCCGCCGGTAGGGGATGCGCCGGTTCGTACCCTGCCAGATATCGGATTATTCGTGGATGGCATAATCGTACTCTGGCCCTCGGAATTCCTCGAGTGCGCGCATCAGATTGTTGACATCCAACCTGAAGAAGCGGTTGTACAGGGGGCTTGGTTTGACGGCTGGGTTTGCGATCTCCTTCTCATTCTTCTTGGCGGACTCGTCGTCGCTTTTGTTTCCCGACTTGTTCTCACGTCGCATGTTGGATCGCTGGTACTGCGTTTCCATGACGAGATCCAGATACGCAACCGCGCTGCGATTCGACGGATCACGCTGGAGAGCCTCCCGCAGTTTGCTTTCGGCTTCGACGTATCTGCCGGCTTCGTAAAGCAGTTTCCCGTCGCGAACCAATCCTTCGAGGGGGACTTCTTGATCAATGGTGATCTGGGGCGGTTTTGATGCGGGCGTAATACTGGCCAATAATTTTTCAAGTGCTGGCCGGAGCTCCTTCACTCCTCGGTATCGCCCAACAAGCTTTTGATCCGGGCCAATCAGCAACAAGTCAGGGGTGCTGCTATAATCGCATTCGCTTTGAAAGAACCTCAGGAGTGAATTCGCATTGGCCTGCGGCCAGTCCAGCCCGGCCTCGCGGATCCATTCCTGCGCTTGCTCATCGGTTCCAAAGTAAAGGCCCAGCCAAGCCATTCGCGAGCCCGGCTGCAATTCTTCGTGCAGACGTTGTAATTCCTTGAGCGTTCGCCGATCCGCCGAGTAGTCGCTTGCATACCACAAAACCAGCAACACGTTTGTTCCGGCGTGGTCCTTGAGGTTGCATATCCGGCCATCCTGGTTGGTGACCGAAAAGGGCGCCACCACATCCCCAACCTTCAGTTGCTTGCGTAACTTCACTTCGATTGTCCCCAGATCCAACGGGGTGTCGCCTTCGCTGATGTTGGTCGTGACGGTAAAGGGCACCGGGCCACTGCTGCCAATCGCCGGCGTCATGGGGCCGGGTTTATCCTGCGGGGCGACGAACAATTCGTAGTCACCCGGTTCCACCAGTGGCAGCACAAAGGAACCATCCTCCAGCGCATGTCCCATCGCCACTTTTCGATTCGAGCGATCTTTGGTGATGGCATGAACGTCGGCATAAGCCCAATGGACCGGCCGAGTGGCGTTCGTGGCGACGGCTCGTCCCGTCACCACGCGGCTTTGCTTGCGAACCTCGACCGTTGTGACCTTACCGCCTCCACCTGCCCCAACGTCATCTCGGCCAGTTGAAATCCAACGGTATTGGTTCCATCGAGGTCCAACGCTTGCCCGCTCCAGGCACAGGTATAGGCCAGACACACTTGCCAGGGCCCCGCACTGACATCGTGCAACACAAAACGGCCGGCTTCATCAGTTCGTGTCGCGGGATACCCTAACCTTGCACCCGACCCCCAAGAACGGCGTAGAGCCACCACTTGATTTGTCCACGGTCGCCCACCCAGCCACAGTGTGCCCTGCACCGTGCCGGGAGCCTGGAGGTTGATACGGAATTCATTGGTCAACGTCTGCATTGCCACTTCCGCGAACTGTCCTTCATGCTGGACCATTACCCACTCGACCTCGGGATTGGGATAGACAAAGGTCCGGCCTTGTTCATCCGTGAATGCGGGCAAACTGAGCGTGCCGCCGCGAAACCGAAAGCGGACTTCGGCGCCAGGCACGGGCTTGCCCTCAAAAAGCACGGTTCCCCAGAAGCGGCCGTCGGCAACTGCGAGATTCGGCGTGCTCGGATGCGCCGGTGCGGTAGCCTCCATCGCCGAGTCTGTGTTGGAATCGGGTGCAGTTTCTACCCCGTTTGTTGCCGTTGGTGAATTAACGCCATTCGACAACCGATTGACCACGCCAAGTATCAACTCCGCGTCATGCTCTCGACCCGCATTAATCAGCAAGTTGGTGTAGCCTCCCCAGATTTCACGGTTGGCTGGACCGAGGGCGAAGGCTTGCTGGTAGGCCAGTTCCGCTTCATCCATCAGGCGCCGGTCAACTCGGCCAGCAGTGTTCGTGGCGCGCCACAGATAGACATTGGCCGTTGCCGCGCGCAAACCGCACAACGTGCGCTGGGCTGAATTGTCTTTGAGGTAATCGCGATCACCGTTGAAATGGGAGAATTCCTGCCGCCCATAGACCTGCTCCACAAACTTGCACAATTCCGATACCGGCTGCAATGCCACTACCGCGTTCCCGATGAATGGCCGGGTGAAGCTCTGCCAGAATTCATGGTCCTGCTTGATCACTTCATCCGACAGTATCGCCAACGGGCGATGCCGGAGTTTCATGATCGGTCCCTGCGGTTCTAATCGCGAATACATCCACTCCATCGGCCAGCGGCCGTCCACGTAGAAATCTACAGTCGGATTGAGATCGAACAGGCGCTTGGTCAACAGGGCGTTGACCTCCATAACCGCCACCTGTCCACTGACCTGAAATCGATTGCCGATGATTCTTGCTTCCTCCCCTGGCTTGAGGCGATCCTCGCGAAATCGCTTTTGCAGGTCTTGAAGGAAATCGCCGAACGTGCGTTGGTGGTCATCCATCGTCAACAGGACAAGCCGATTCGTCAGCGTTTGCCGCAGAAACTCCAGGTAGGAATTGTCCGCCAGCATATCATAGGCGACGAACCACCCGGGGCTGGGTTCGGTTGCATGCAACAAGCGAAACACGGTATGTTCTTGAGCGCCACAGCTCAGATACACGCTGTTCGATGGAATGGAACTGAAGAGGGCATCGGCCAGTTGGCAGGCAAGCCGGGGATTCCAGGGCCGGATACCTTCACAAGCAGCGTAAGTTTTGCGGACGTTTTCAAACGATGCTTGGATTGGGTCGGGCAGAGCAGCGAACGCCGACTCGTTCTCCGCATCGGTTAGTTGTTGGAAACAATTGGACATCATGCTCCAGTTATTGCTCGACGCTGCGTCGAAGAAGTTCGTGACCACGGGCATCATCTCGAATGTGTTCGTTCCAACTTTGGATAGAAATGCATTTCGTCTGGCGGTTACGAACTGCGTTTTCGCATGCCGAATCCTTGCTGTGGCGTCCTCAAGCGCACTGGCCGTTTTCTCGGAAATGGCATCTGTCAATCCGACTGCCGCCGCCACTGCCAAGAGACAGAGTCCCAGTGTTGACCAGCGGGGAGTTACTTTGAATCCCGCGATCATCCCGATACGCCGTTTCATCTGGTTCTTGTCCTCCAGAATGCCCACCAATCCCGGCAGCACTGACGGACGAGCGAAGCCTTCCAGTAGCTTGACAATGGTGTGGCCGTAGGCGCGGTGTTCACCGGCGTCGGCCACCGACAGGGCCAGTGCGTCGCAAGCCACTTCGCGGTCGGCGCGCATCCGAGCGAAGGCCAACCAGACCAGCGGATTAAACCAGTGAAATATCTGGAGCGCGGTGCAGAGCCAGTTGACGGCAATGTCGCGGCGTTTCACGTGCGCCAGTTCGTGGAGAAAGACGTGACGCAGTTCGGCGGAACTGGAATCCTGGAGCAAACCTTCCGGCAGCAACAGCCAGGGTTGTCGCAGGCCGTAGAGGGCGGGACTGGCGACCAACTTGGTCTCGACCACCACGAGTGGCAGGCGAACGTCAAGCGAGTTGCGACATTCGTCGAGCAGGGCCAACACCGCCGGATCCTCCACCGGCGAATGGCGGCGCAGGCGGCGGGTTAACCGCCAGCTCACCCAAGCCACGCGCCCGGCCAGCAGCAAAACGCCGGCTAACCAGAGCAGCGGCAGTGCAGCCTGCAGTTTCAGCCAGCCCACGGCGAGAAGGTCGCGCAGGCGTTCGGAGAATGGTTTGAGTGGAGGTTTAAGTGGCTGCGTAGTAGCGAACACTTCCGTTTTTTCGCCCGTGGTTGCGGTCGGCGCCAGCCAGTCCGTTGCGAAATTGTCCGAATCTAGGGTTCGAGGTGATGGTGGTTGGACCATCGACGCAACTGGCTGCTCTCGTCCGGAGGCGAGGTTGAAGATGCTCCACGCGCTTTGCGGCGATACGGGCAGTGCCAGCCGCGCCACCACCAACAACCACAAGGCGTACCGCCAACGCGGCGCCAACCGTTTGCG
>CAWBHS010000090.1:0-197430 GCA_963788655.1 uncultured Verrucomicrobiae bacterium
TCCTCTTCGACCTGGGCGTCCACGATGAGGGCGAGCTGGACCCGCGCGGTTCCTCCGCCGCGAGATCGCCGGCGCCCACTGGGTGCCGCCGGCGTCCGCCGGCGAGCACGTCGCCCGTACACGGCGCGGATGCTCAAGGTCGTCGCCGGTGCGTGGACCGGCGGCACCCTCTACCTGGAGAACAGCGAGCCGGTCGGCTGAAGCTGCGGTGTGCCGGCAGCGGCTTCTGCGCCGTGACGGGAGGGCGCAACACGCCCAGACACCGACGCGCACGACGCGGTGAGCACGCGTCTGACCTGCGGCGACATCGGCCCAGTAGTCGATCCGGCCATACGTCCACCCCCGGCCCGCCACTACGGTCGTGAACCGTGTTGCGACGACAGGACCGACGACGACCACCGCTCCCGTGCGCGTCCCGGCCGGTCGGGTGCTCCTCGTGTCGTGCTTCGGCGCCTTCCTCGCCTTCCTCGACGCGACCATCGTCAACGTCGCCTTCCCGTCGATCCGGGAGTCCTTCCCGACGGTGTCGATCGGCGGGCTCTCCTGGGTGCTCAACGCCTACAACATCGTCTTCGCGGCGTTCCTCATCGTCTTCGGGCGGCTCACCGACCTCGTCGGCCGGCGCCGGTCGTTCGTCGGCGGGGTGGCGGTGTTCACGCTGGGCTCGGTGCTCTGCGGTGCGGCGCCGTCGGTGGAGATGCTCGTCGTCTTCCGCGTCGTCCAGGCCCTCGGTGCGGCGGCCCTGGTGCCGGCGTCCCTCGCGCTCGTCATCGCCGCGTTCCCGGGCGAACGGCGCGCCCACGCCATCGGCTCTGGGGCGCCTCGGCGGCCGTCGCCGCCGGGCTCGGGCCGCCCATCGGCGGTGCCCTGACCGAGCTGGGCGGCTGGCGCTGGGCCTTCCTCGTCAACCTGCCCTTCAGCGTCGCGGCCCTGTGGTCGGCCCGCAGCCAGCTGGTCGAGAGCCGGGCCCCGGGGCGCCGGACCCTGCCCGACCTGGTCGGCGCGGCGACCCTCGCGGCGTCGCTGGCACTGTCAACCTCGGCATCATCAAGGGCCCCGACTGGGGATGGACGAGCCCGCAGACGCTCCTCAGCCTGGGGGGCGCCGCCGCGATCTTCGCCGGCTCCGTCGTCAGCTCGCGACGGCACCGGTCGCCGCTCGTCGACCCCACCCTGCTGCGGCTGCCGTCCTTTGACGTCGGGTCGCTCGCCACCGTCGTCGCGGGCTTCGGCTTCTACGCCTACCTGCTCACCAACATCCTCTGGCTCCAGTACGTCTGGGGGTACGACGTGCTGCGCGCGGGCCTGGCCCTGGTGCCGGGGGCCGTGGTCGCCGCGATCGGGGCGTCCCGCCTGGGGCCGCTCGCCGAGCGGCACGGGTACCGGTGGTTCGTCGTGCCCGGTGCCCTCGTCTGGGCCTCGGCCTACCTCTGGTACCACCAGCAGGTGGGGCTGGAGCCCGCGTTCTGGGCCGAGTGGATGCCGGGGCAGGTGCTCAGCGGGATCGGGGTCGGCGCCACCCTGCCACTGCTCGGGGAGCGCGTCCCTGGCGGCCGTGCCGGGCGGCCGCTACGCCACCGCGTCGGCGATCAGCTCCAGCGCGCGCGCACTCGGCGGCGTGCTCGGCATCGCCGTCCTCGTCGTCGTCCTCGGGGGCCCGACCCGCAGACCGCCGTGGCCGCCTTCCGCGACGGCTGGGTGCTCTCGATCGTGGCCTTCCTCGTCGTCGCCGCCGCCGCGCTGCCGCTGGGCCGGATCCACGCGTCGACGGAGACCGAGGGCGACGGGGACACCCACCCACCGCACGTGCACGCCCCCGACCCGCCCCCGGAGTGGGCGCCCGGCCTCGCGGTCGCGGCGACGTCCACCGACCTCGGCGGGGTCCCGCTCGTGGCGGCGCTGCCCGCCGAGGCGCGCCGTCGGCTCGAGGACGACTCGCGGCTGGTCGACGTGCCGGCCGGCGCGGACCTGGTGCGCGAGGGCGACCGGCCGGCTCGGCGTTCGTGGTCCGTCGCGGCCGGCTCGAGGTGTTCGTCGGCGACCGGCGCGTCCGCGAGGTCGGCCGGGCGCCGTCATCGGGGAGCTGGCGCTGCTCACCGGCGAGCCCCGGTCGGCCACCGTCCGCGCCCGCCGCGACGCCACCGTCCTCGAGCTGACCCGCGCGTCGTTCGACTCCGTGCTGGACACCGACGCCCGGGCCTCCCGGTTCGTCCTCACCCAGGTCGCCGAGCAGCTGCGCACCGCGGCGCCGCCGTCGTCCGCCCCGCCGCCGGAGCGGCCGTCGGTCGTGTCCGTGGTGGGGGTCCACCTGGTGCACCGGTCGAGGAGGTGGCTCGGGCGCTGACGGCCCGGATGGGGGTCCACCTCGACGTGGTCGACCCGGGACGGGTCGACCCGGACGGCCTGGCGCGGGCGGAGGTCGACCACGACCGGGTCGTGCTCGTCGCCGGACGCGGAACCGAGGGCAACGGCTCCGGGCCCGATGACGGCGCGTGGCGCGAGTTCTGCCTGCGGCAGGCCGACACCGTCGTGTTCGTCGCCCGGTCCAACGCCGAGGTGCCCTCGGGCCTCGCCGGCAACGGCCGCAGGCCGGAGGTCGTGCTCGTCGGGCCCGCGCCGTTGCCGGACCGTCGCGTCGCGTGGGGCACGGCGGCCGACGCGTGGCAGCTCACCCTCGTCGACGGCGACGTGGCGGTCGGGGTCCGCGCCCTCGCCGACCGCCTCGCCGGTCGTTCCCTCGGCGTCGTGCTCGCCGGCGGCGCGGCCCGTTCGTTCGCCGCGATCGGGGTGCTGCGCGAGCTGGAGGACGCCGGCCTGCGGATCGACCGGGTGGCGGGCACGAGCATGGGGGCGGTCATCGCCGCCGGGTACGCGGTGGGCAACGACGGCGACGCGTTCGAGGACCTCTGCTACTCGGAGTTCGTCCGCCGGAACCCGCTGTTCGACTGGGAGACCTCGCCGGTGAGAGCGCTGGCCAAAGGCGAGCAGGGTGATCGGCGCGCTGCGTCGCGGCCTCGGTGCCGACACCGTCTTCGAGGGCCTGCCGCGCCGGCTGCGGGTCGTCAGCGTCGACCTCACGAACCGCGAGCGACAGGTGCACGAGCGCGGTGGCCTCGTCGACGCCGTCGTGGCCTCGTGCCGCCTCCCCGTGCTCTGGCCCCCGGCGCCCAAGGACGACGGGCGCCTGCTCGTCGACGGGAGCGTCCACACAACCTCCCCGCCGACCTGCTCGTCGAGCGCGACGAGGGGCCGGTCGTGGCCGTGCAGATCGGCACGGGGGTCTCGGGCGTCCACCGGCCGGGGCGGCCGCGGGCGCCGAGCCTCGGCGAGACGCTGATGCGCACGATGACGCTGGGCAGCGGCGGCGCGGTGGACGTGGCCCGCCGGTGCGGCGCCTGGGTGGTGGCGCTGTCGTCGGCCGGCACCGGGCTGCTCGAGTTCCACCAGTTCGACCGGATGGTGGCAGCGGGTCGTGAGGCGGCCCGGGCCCTGCTCGAGCAGGCCGGCGGCGACCTCGGGTACCGGCTGCCACGGCGGGTGGCGACGCGGCGTCACCGGGGGTGGTGCGGTCGACGAGGCGGCGGTCGGCGACGCCCCGGCACGCCGGTAGACTCTCGGCCCCGTGGCACTCACCATCGGAATCGTCGGACTGCCCAACGTCGGCAAGTCCACCATGTTCAACGCCCTGACCAGAACACCGTCCTCGCGGCGAACTACCCGTTCGCGACGATCGAGCCCAACATCGGTGTCGTCCCCTCCCGACGCGCGGCTGGAGCGGCTCGCCGAGATCTTCGGCTCGGAGAAGGTCATCCCGGCCACGGTCTCCTTCGTGGACATCGCCGGCATCGTCGCGGGCGCGTCCGAGGGGGAGGGCCTGGGCAACAAGTTCCTCGCCAACATCCGCGAGGCCGACGCCATCTGCCAGGTGGTCCGGGCCTTCGAGGACCCGGACGTCGTCCACGTCGACGGCGCGGTCTCGCCCGAGTCCGACATCGAGACCATCGACACCGAGCTGATCCTCGCCGACCTGCAGACCCTCGAGAAGGCGATCCCCCGCCTCGAGAAGGAGGTCAAGGGCAAGAAGACCGACAAGGCCAAGCTCGCACCGCCCCGCCGGCGAGACGATGCTCGGCGGAGGGCAGCACGCTCTCGCCGCCGGCGCGGCGGCCGGGGTCGACAGGGGCTGGCGCAGCTCGGCCTGCTCACGGCCAAGCCGTTCATCTACGTCTTCAACCTCGACGAGGACGAGCTCACCGACGAGCGACCTGCACGCCCGCCTGCGCGCGCTCGTCGCCCCCGCCGACGCCGTGTTCCTCGACGCCAAGCTCGAGGCGGAGCTCATGGAGCTGGAGCCGGAGGAGGCGCTGGAGATGCTGCATGGCTCGGGCCGAGAGCCGGGCTCGACAAGCTGGCCCGCACGGGTTCCACACCCTCGGGCTGCAGACCTACCTCACCGCCGGGCCCAAGGAGTCACGGGCCTGGACCATCCGCCAGGGCGCGACCGCCCCGCAGGCCGCGGGCGTCATCCACACCGACTTCCAGCGCGGCTTCATCAAGGCCGAGGTGGTCTCGTTCGACGACCTCGACGCCGCCGGGCTCCATGGCCGAGGCCAAGGCGGCCGGCGGGTCCGGATCGAGGGCAAGGACTACGTCATGCGCGACGGCGACGTGGTGGAGTTCCGCTTCAACGTCTGAGTCGACGCGTTTCCGCAGGTCAGAAGGGGTGCGACCCATCGCAGTCCGCACTGAGTCCGCAAGAAGTTCAGCGTAAGGGGTTGGAACTGCCGGTCTTGAGGCGCCATCTCGAGGCCTCGCATCGACCAGTTGATCGGCCGATGAGGTAGCCCCCCTTGGCGGCGATGTGGGGCACATCGCTGCGCGCGGCTCCCGACGTTCCGCTGCCGTCCAGACCGGGGACCTTTAGCCTTCGCCCCATGGAGGACGTTGGGGTCAGCTTCTATATCAACTGGCTGAGCGTGCCGTTCTTCTTCGTCCCGGCGTTGGCCATCGCGCTCTACGGTGCGCATGTGTCCGGCGGCTTCATGCGGCCTGGATCAGCCTGAAGCCCGTGTGGTGGTTCCTGCTGTTGTTCCTGGCGCCTCCGCTCGGCTACCTCCTGCTCGCCGTGAACCTGTTCGCCCACAGTGGCACACCGGGCGCCATCACTGGGCGAACCGCGGCCGAGTAAGCATCCACACGCGTGTCGTAGACCCGGGTCGTCAGGCGGCGGAGTGGGGCACATCCGAAGCGGCATGGCGATGGATTCGCTCGGGCCCTCGTTTGCATGAAGCCCGATCGGCCCCGCATCCTTTGGCTTCGTCGACGGGACGGGCCTCCGGCTGTCACAGTGATCACCTCCCGGTGGCGATGGAGCCGCCGCGTCCTGGGGAGGAGCTCGATGTGCGGTCTGTGGGCTGGGGGGCACTCGCCATCGCCACCGTCCTTCTGGGCGCCTGTACCACGGGGTCGGGCACGCTTGACGCTTTCGCGAGCGGGGCGCAGGTGGCGGCAGTACTCGACCCTACGACTCCCTCGATGACCTGCTCGGCAACGTCGAGTACCAGTGGAGCGCCGGCCAACCGCAACCGCTGACGGTCGCGGTTGTTATCGGCCGCTTCGAGTCGGCCGGACCCGGAGCATCCTTCACCGTCGCCGGCGCGGACGCGCCGGGAGGCAGGACCGAGGACTTTGACGCCCCCGGGGCGACGTGGAAGACGGTCGAGGCCACGTTCGTCGTAGACCAGGTGATCAGCGGCACCCTCGACCGCGCCGACCACGTCGAGGTCGGCCTCGCGTTCGGTCCCACATCGACCCGGCAGCGGTCGAGGACGACCTGCGCCGGCTGGGGCGGACCGTGCTGTTCCTCGACGAGTCACCCGTCTTCGCCTACAACCCGCAGCTGTACGGCACCGTGGCCGACGGCACCCTGCTGGCCACGGTCGCCGACGACGGCACCCTGGCGTTGCCAGCGCTGGACACAGATCAGGCAGCTCGCTGCTTCGCGCGACACCAACGCTGACCGCGCTGACCACAGCGGCATCCGGACCCCGTCGCACCGTCACCCTCGATCCGTCCGGAGCCGAAGTGATCAGCGAGACCACCGACGCGGAGTGACGCCCGCGACCGGAGCCCGACACGCGGCGCTATGCGGCACATCTCGACTGCGCCGGTCCCGGAGATTGCCGATGCTCGTTGACCTCAGCGAGCGCATGGAAGGGGTCGTGCTCGTGGCTGCACAAGCGTGGGTTGCACTGACCTCTCGGTTCACGCCGGGCTGGCCTTGGCCGGATCATGGGGGCTTGACCGCTGTACGGCCCCGACGGGTGGTGCCACGCCTGCGGGACCCCGCTGCACGAGCAGACAGGCTCCCTGGTCCTGCAGTCCAGGAAGTTCCCCACCAGTCCGGTGTGGGTGCCGAACTGGCAGTTCAACTGCGTCGGGGTCAGCCCCGAGATCGCAGCCGAAGCCGCGCAGCGATTTGACGTTCCGATGCGAGAGGTGCTCAAGCCCAGGGGTGTGGCCACGGGAGCCATGAGCTATTCCCCGCGGTGTGCGCGACCCCCTGGTACGAGGCGGGGCGCCTCGAAGCCGCGGTGCACGACCAGCACCAGCAGGACGACGGTGAACGGGTCGGCGCCACCTGCCCCGAGTGTCAGCAATCGCGACGGTTCCCATTTCCGAGGGGGAGGTCCCGATCAAGGGCGACTCGCTGGACCATTCCGGGGTCCTGCCGGCCTCCCCCGAGATCTTCGGTGCCGGATCCGGACCTTCCGGCACCTCGTGTTTCGACGTCCGCTCGGCGAGTTCCTAGCCGCCGCAGCGCCTCGGATGTGGAGCGTGGTGGAACTCGAACTCGCCTGACGACCAGCCTGCAAGACGGAAATCGGTGAGTCGACTGGCGGCGATGGGACGCGTCTCCGAAGGGCCCGGATCGACAGCTCCGGGCGTTCACCTATCTGCCTTCCGGTGCATGCCCATGAAGTCGGATGTCAGTCGCAGGTGGCATCAGACGGCGCCGTCGAGGGCGTTCGGTAGTTGGGCGGGCGTACGCCTGGTGCTTCGCTGGTGGCCTGCCGTTCGTGATTGCGGTGGGGGGCGGCCGCGACTATGCTGGGCGCACCAGGATGGGAGCAGTCGGCATGAGCCCCAGCAAGCAGATCGGCCCGGAGTTCCAGGCGTTCGACTTCACGCACGGCCGGCGCACCTATGAGGTGTTCCGGGTGGTTCGGGGCCGGCGGTTCTCGTGCTCCACGAGATCCCCGGCCTGCATCCGGGCGTCATCGATTTCGCCCGGCGGCTGATCGCCGAGGGGTACACCGTGTATCTGCCGTCGCTGTTCGGGCGGCCCGCAGCCCCGGCGAAGGGCCGCGAGATCGGGCGATCGGCCGTGCGGGTCTGCGTGGCGCGTGAGTTCACCAAGCTGGCGGACCGTACGAGTCCCGTGGTCGGGTGGCTGCGGGCACTCGCGGCGTCGGCCTACCGTGAGTGTGGCGGGCCGGGGGTCGGCGTGGTCGGGATGTGCTTCACCGGGGGTTTCGCGCTGGCGACGGCGCTGGAGCCGTCGGTCGTCGCGTCCGTCATGAGCCAACCGGCCATGCCCGCGCCGATCGGGAAGCATGGCCGTGCCGCCCTGGGCCTGGATGCCCAGGACCTCGCCACGATCAGGGCACGGGCGAATGACGACCTGCGGGTGCTCGGGCTGCGATTCACCAACGACAGGGGTTGCCCGCCGGAGCGGTTCGAGACCCTGCGGACCACGCTCGGAACAGCCTTCGAGGGGATCGAGATCGACTCGTCGCCGGGCAACGCGGCTGGCATCGAGCCCTCGGCGCACTCGGTACTCACGGTCTCCCTGGTCGACGAGCCAGGGCATCCGACCCGGGTCGCCCTCGACCGGGTCCTGGCGTTCCTGGCCGAGCGGCTGCGCCCTTGAACGCCGTCGCGGCGTGAGAGCGAATCCAAGCCGGGCGGGATCCAGTGACCGATTCCATGATGGTTTACTGCCGGGACTTCGAGTTCCGTGCCCGGGCCATCAGTCATCCTCCGGCATCACCTGGGTGTCTTCAGTCTCGTAGGTGATGCGGAACACCGGGTAGTTGTCGGCGATTGCCTCGATGTCTTCGGTCGACGGCTCAGGGTCGAGACCGAAGTAGAAGCCTGCTTGGTCCGCATTGGCTTCCGCGCCGCTGCGTCGTTGGCCAGCCTGCAGGTACTCCGCGATGATCTCCGCGCGCTCGGTCGACGCAAGTCTCCTCGAGGTGGACCTGTCGGGCTCCGCGACGGCGGACCACCGCCTGGCCGCGTGCTGCTCGGACATTCCTGACCCACTGCGACTCCCCGGCGAGAGCGACGAGGTAGTCATCGCCCCGGTAGCGAGTCCGAAGAATCGGCATTACTTGATCGCGGGTGATCTCCTCGATGCGCCAAGTGCTGGCGCCGAGCATGATGTTGTCGCCGGGTTTGCTCTCGAACACCATTTCTTCGTCCAGTTCCCCGACCCGCGGCCCGCCGGCGCCGAGAAACACGCCGTAGTTGCCGCGATCGGGAATGGTCCCGGCGTTGAGCCGCGACACGATGGCGGCACCGCGGCGGGCGCTCAGCACGTCGGCGCTGCGGTCCCAGGCCAGCAAGGGCCGCAGGTCGGCAAAGTCCGAGGACGGGTAATGTCCGGAAAGCATATCCAGCACCGAAGTGAACACGGCATCGCCCAATTGCCGGTACGGATGGGCGCGGCGCACCAGCGCGGCGATGTCGCCGACGCGGCGCGGCGTATCCACGCACAGGGCAACGATCTGCTGCGCCAGCACATCTAGGGGACTGCGGGGAATGTGCAAAGCTTCCAGTTCACCGCTTTGCATGCGTGCGGCGACCACGGCACATTCCAACAGATCGCCGCGGAACTTCGGGTAAATCCGACCGACGCTCACCGCACCGACGTGGTGGCCAGCGCGACCGACCCGCTGCAGGCCGCGGGCCACGGAACCGGGCGATTCTACCAGGATCACCGCGTCCACCGCGCCCATGTCGATGCCCAGTTCCAACGAACTGGTGGCGACGATGCCGCGCAGGCGACCGGCCTTCAGCCCTTCTTCGATCTCGGCGCGCTTTTCGTGGGATACGCTGCCGTGATGGGCGCGCACCAGCGGCTCTGCGGCGAGTTCATTGAGATGTTGCGCCAGGCGCTCACACAAACCGCGACTGTTGACGAAAATGATGGTCGACTGATTGGCGCGGATCGCTTCCAGGAGTTGCGGATACATCGCCGGCCAGATTCCGCGCTGCATCGGTGGCGTGCCCACTTCACGTGCATACAGTTCTCCGAGAATGGAACCGCCCCGCTTCGGTTCCGGCTGCACCCGCACCCGTTCCATGTCCGGCACCGGCACCACCACTTGCAGATCCAGTTGCGGCGGCGCGCTGGCATCGACGATCTCCACGTCCCGGACTCCGCCGAGAAATCGCGCTACTTCATCAAGGGGGCGCACCGTCGCCGACAAGCCGATGCGCTGCGGTTCGACTTCGGTCAACTCCACCAGTCGTTCCAATGACAACGCCAGATGCGCACCGCGCTTGTTGGGCGCCAGGGCGTGCACTTCGTCGACGATCACCGTATGCACGGTTTTGAAGTTGTCCCGTGCCTTGGAGCCCAGCAACAGGAACAACGATTCCGGCGTGGTCACCAGAATTTCGGCCGGGTCCTTCGATTGTTGGTTACGTGCTTTCTGCGGCGTGTCGCCGGTGCGCACATCCACCCGCGGCAACCGCAAGTTCAATCCCAACCGTTCGGCACTGCGCTGCACGCCCATCAGCGGTGCACGCAGATTGCGATCGACGTCGTACACCAGCGCCTTCAGCGGCGAGATGTATAACACCCGCACGCCCGGCTCCGCGTCCTGCTGCAATTGCGCCAGCCGATCGATGGCGTGCAGAAACGCGGCCAGTGTCTTGCCGCTGCCGGTGGGCGCCACCAGCAGTGCATGGGCGCCGCTGGCGATGGTCTCCCAACCGCGGTGCTGCACGTCGGTTGGCGCGGTGAAGTTGGCGTCGAACCAGGCACGGGTGGCGGC
Organism: uncultured Verrucomicrobiae bacterium; assembly: GCA_963788655.1. Lineage (GTDB taxonomy): Bacteria > Verrucomicrobiota > Verrucomicrobiia > Limisphaerales > JAFGQR01 > JAFGQR01. The sequence continues at coordinate 10,067 of CAWBHS010000090.1, forward strand.
GGTGAACATGGACGCGAACGGCGTGCGGGTGCTCAGGCGGTCGCCGCCCGCAGCTCCGCGCGAGCCTCGCGCAGCACAGACAACGCGGAGCGAAGGAACAGTGCGGCGAGCGCCAGGCCGACGACGATGTCGGGCCAGCCGGATTGTGTTTGCCACACGCCCGCGGCCGCCACCAGCACCGAGACGTTGGCGATGATGTCATTGCGCGAGCACAACCATACCGAGCGCATGTTGATGTCGTCGCTGCGGTGCCGCCACAGCAGCGCGAGGCAAATGCCGTTCGCCGCCAACGCCAGCAAGCCGACGGCGCCGATGGTTTCGAAGACGGGCAGCTGCGGAAATGCGATCTTGTAAACCGCCTGGCCGAGCACAAACAGAGCCGAACGCCGCCATGATGCCGCCCTTGAACAGCGCCGCGACCGCTTTCATGCGCGCGCCCCGCGCGATCACGTACAGGCTGAAACCGTACACCAGCGCATCGCCGAGCATGTCCAGGGAATCGGCCACCAGAGACACCGAGCCGGACAGCAGACCGGCACTCAGCTCCACCACGAACATCCCGGCATTGAGCGCCAGCACCCATTTCAACGTCGCGCTCTGACGCGTGCGCAGTGAGTCGAGCTCGCAGGCTTTGTCGTTGCAGCAGTTGGACATTCACATATGATAAATGGCCGCGCCGGCCGATACGAATCCGCCGCCATCGGCGTGCGCCGGGAGGCGGTTTTCCGTGTCGCCAGCAGGGCCATTACCGGGACAGCGCGCCGGCTCGGCGTGCCCGTTCGCAACTCGAAACGAATTCGTAACGGAACCCGCGGCGCAGCCGACTATGCTGATTCCAATCTTTATCCGTGCGTAGCCAAGGAGTAATCGATGTCAGAACATCCGGACGTTCTCTTCACATCATTCACACTAGGGGATCTGACCCTACCGAACCGCATCGTCATGTCGCCCCTGACCCGCTCCCGTGCCCAGCAGCCGGGCGACGTCCCGACGAACATGAATGCCGAATACTACCGGCAGCGGGCCGGCGCGGGATTGATCATCGCCGAAGCAACCCAAGTCTCCCAGCAGGGCAAGGGTTATGCATTCACGCCCGGCATCCACTCGGATGCGCAGATCGAGGGATGGCGCAAGGTCACGTCCGCCGTTCATGACGCCGGCGGTCGCATTTTTCTCCAGCTTTGGCACGTCGGGCGCATCTCCCGCCCGGAGTTGCAGCCGAACGGCGAAAAACCGGTGGCGCCGTCCCCTATCCGACCGGAAGGCGCGCAGACATTCATCAGTGCCGAATCGGGCATGGTCGACATCCTGGAACCGCGGGCGCTGTCCGCCGATGAAATACCCGGCGTGGTCGAGCAGTTTCGCCAAGGTGCGCAGAATGCGAAACGCGCCGGTTTCGACGGTGTCGAGATCCACGGCGCCAATGGTTATCTGTTGGATCAGTTCCTGCGCAGCAAGACCAACCGGCGCGAAGACGAATATGGTGGCTCGCTGGAAAACCGGATGCGCTTTCCGCTGATGGTGGTGGATGCCGTGGTCGACGTCTGGGGCACCGAGCGCACCGGCATCCGCGTCAGCCCGACCGGCAGCTTCAACGACATGGCCGACGAAGACCCGGTGCAAACTTACGCCGCACTGGCCGCGCGCCTGAACGAAAAGGGCATCGCGTTCATGGAAGTGGTGGAGGATTCGTTCCAGGGCAACCACGCCTCCGGCCGTCCGGAAACCGTGATTCAGCGCGATTCACGCCAATTTCAAGCGCGCCTACGTCGGAAATGGCCGCTATACCGGAGACGTGGCCCGCGAACGAATCGAAGCGGGACAATGCGATCTGGTGTCGTTCGGCCGGCCCGTACATCGCCAATCCCGACCTGGCCGAGCGTTTGCGCTGAGGGCGAGCCGTTGAACGACTGGGACGAATCGCACCTTCTACGGCGGCGACGAGCACGGCTACACGGACTATCCTACCTTGCGCGCGGCACGCTCCTGAGCATCGCCGGACACGGTGCCGACGCGGGGATGATGACCGTTTAATCGGACTCCGCATCGCGGTGCAGCCGCGCTACATCGCCCCCGCACGGCAACCCGTGACAAACCCGACGTTCGCGCCGCCGGCCGTGATCGCCGGCACCACCTTCTCCTGCGTAGATCACCTGTATCGCGCCCACTTGTTCGGCTGACTGGACCGAGCCGCGCGCTCGGGCCCCCGTCGCACCTGCTTCTGTTGCCGCCAGCGGGTGCTCAGTGCCGGGCCGCGTGCAGGCCGCGCCGCGATGCCAATGGTCCACTGTGCGGGCACCGCGCGGCCGCGAGAAAGGTCGAGATAAGTGAAAGACCGGGACTGGATTGCGGTATCATTGCATTGATAGACCCCCGAGGCCCCAACGCTCACGGACATACCAATGTTGATACTCATAACGGTCGCGCAGCAGCTGTGTTCCGGTTGGACGACGGACGACCGAGGCGCGACGGGCTGATGACGCCGAGCCGAGCCCCTTTCCTTGCCGCATTGTTTCTGCTGTTCGCGCTGCTGCTGAGCGCCACGGCCGGTGCCGCGCCATCGCTATCGGTTACGGTTGACCACGACGACGCCATCGGCCGCGCCGCGGCTTACTTTCCGGAATCAGGCGAACCGCTGAAGCTGCCGCAAGCGGAGGCCGCCTATCAAGCCGGGTCATTTTCACCCGGTCGCCATCCGGTACTGACGTTCGGTATCGGGCCCAATCCGGTGTGGATCCATTTCACGGTATCAAATCCCACTGCAGACGCCGTGACGCGGCGTTTGGCAATCGAAACCCCTTGGCTGGACCGGGTCGAAGTTTATTTCCGGCACGGCGGCGCCACCGTCGCGTCCTACAAGGTCGGCGATCGCGAGCCCTTCGGCACACGCCCTGTGCACAGCCGTTACTTCGACTTTGATCACGACTTTGCGCCCGGCGTGAGCGACGTGTTCCTGCGCATTGCAACCGCCGACCCGATGGTCGTACCCATGTACCTGCTCTCCCCGCAGCAGGCCCAGCAGCGGGAAACGTTCCAGAATTACAGCTTCGGCTTTCTGTACGGCTTTCTGCTCGCCCTACTCGCCTACAACGCGATGCTTTACGCTGGGCTGCGGCACCCGCGTTACATTTTCTATTCGCTGTATCTCGGCATGTTCCTACTCATGAACCTGTCGTATACGGGACACGGGTTCGCCTGGTTTTGGCCGAACAGCCCCCAATGGGCACAGTGGTCGAACCCCATCTTCATGTATTTGTACGGTGCAAGCGGCCTCATATTCGCCACCCGGTTTCTCGACACCCGCGAGCGTTTTCGCCGCAGCCACAAGGCGGTACTGGTCTTTCTCGGCGTTTTCGGCGTCGCCCTGGCATTGGCGATCGCGTTCGGTCAGCAACGCTTTGTGTTGCTGGCGGCTTTCAGCTTCGCATTTCTGTTCGCGACCATCATGCTCGCCCTCGGCGTAATGGCGGTACGTTCGGGGCAGACACCGGCGCGCTATTTTCTTGTGGCGGCGGTCGCGGCAATGCTCGGCGCGGTGTCCACGGCTCTGTCGACCTGGGGCTTCATTCCCTTCAACACCTGGACGTTCCGGGCGGTCGATATCGGGATGTTGCTGGATGCCACGCTGCTCGCCCTGGCGCTGACCTACCAGTTCCGCGTCGGCCAGAAACAGCGCCTGCGCGCCGAAGAACTGGCAACCCTGGACCCCCTGACCGGCATCAACAACCGCCGGGCGTTTTACGATAAGACGGCTGCGCTCTGGAACAGTACCCGCCGCCTCGACCACGATGTTTCGGTCATTCTTTTGGACATCGACCGCTTCAAGAATATCAATGATGCCTTCGGCCACGCCTATGGGGATGAAGTGCTGACGGCGACGGCGGAGCTACTGTCCAGGTGCGTGCGGGAACAGGACGTGATCGCCCGCTGGGGCGGTGAAGAATTCATTCTGTTGCTGCCGGAAACCGACGCACGAGAAGCGGCGGCACTGGCGGAACGTCTGCGGCGCGAAATGGCCACGATCCGGATGCACCAGTCCGGCATCGATAGTCCGGTCACTGCCAGCTTCGGTGTCGCCCAACGCGAGGCGCATCATCCCAATCTGGAAGCCTTGATCTCCGCCGCCGACCACTTCCTCTACCAGTCCAAAGCCTTGGGCCGCGATCGGGTAACCTACAAGGGCTCCGACCCGGGCGCGCGTCCATATCCGATATGCGCCGATGCAAGCTGATCCATTTGCATTGCCCGGTTCTTCGGACGCCGCAAAATTTGCGGCGTCCGACGCTCACGGCATAGTCGTTCGGCATGATCCCATTTCGACAACCGACCCTGCAGCCGATCCACGAAAATAAAGGCATTGTTCACGCCACCATGGTAGACTGTGCGAATTACGGCGTACTTCGGTCTACGCCGAAGTTCGTGGTTTCCCTTCCGGCTTGCCTCGATCCCATTCACTCAAGTGAATCGCGCCTAGACCGTACCCGCACCGCCGGGTAGGCCATTCCAGGAGCATTACCCAAGATGTCATTTTCCGAACTCGGCCTTTCGGCCGAATTACTTCGTGCTGTGTCCGAAGAAGGCTATACCGACCCCACCTCGGTCCAGCGCCAAGCGATCCCTGTCATTCTAGAAGGACGCGACGTACTGGCCGGCGCCCAGACCGGCACCGGCAAAACGGCAGGGTTCACCCTGCCGCTGCTGCAACGTCTGAACGCCCGCGCGCCGGCAACACCGCGGCGCGGAGTTCGCGCACTGATCCTGACGCCGACGCGGGAACTCGCCGCCCAGGTGGAGGAAAGCGTCCAAACCTACGGCAAACATCTGCCGTTGAAGTCCGCGGTTGTTTTCGGCGGTGTGAATATCAATCCGCAAATCGCCAAGCTTCGCCGCGGCGTCGATATCCTGGTGGCCACGCCCGGCCGGCTGCTCGACCACGTCGGCCAGAAGACGGTCGATCTGTCGCAGCTGGAAATCCTGGTGCTGGACGAAGCCGATCGCATGCTCGATATGGGTTTCATCCGCGACATTCGCAAGATCATCGCCCTGCTGCCGGCCATCGGCCGGGGCGGCCGCCAGAACCTGCTGTTCTCGGCGACGTTCTCGCAGGAAATCCGCGATCTCGCCAACGGCCTGTTGCACGACCCGGTGCACATCGAAGTCGCGCGCCACAACACCGCTATCGAAACGGTTTCCCAGTTGGTGCACCCGGTGGACCGGGAACGCAAACGGGAACTGCTCTCCTATCTGATCGGTTCCGGAAACTGGCGCCAGGTGCTGGTGTTCACGCGCACCAAGCACGGCGCCAACCGGCTCGCCGAACAATTGAACCGCGACGGCCTGCCCTCTGCCGCCATCCACGGCAACAAGACCCAGGGTGCGCGCACCCGCGCGTTGGCGGAGTTCAAAAACGGCGCCGTGCGAGTGCTGGTGGCGACCGACATCGCCGCCCGCGGCCTCGACATCGACCAACTGCCCCATGTCGTCAATTTCGAACTGCCGAACGTAGCCACCGATTATGTCCACCGCATCGGGCGTACCGGCCGCGCGGGCAATTCCGGCCAGGCGATTTCCCTGGTGTGTGTCGATGAACGGGATTTCCTGCGCGACATCGAACGCCTGGTGAAAACTGCGATTCCGAAGCAGGTGATCGAGGGATTCGAACCCGACCCGAGCATCAAACCGGAACCGATATTCAAGCAACGGCAGCAGCGTTCCGGCAAGGGCAACGCGGGCCCCGGCAGGCGGCCGGCGCACAGCCATGGCAAGTCCACGCATGCGGAGAAGAAATCGCAGGCCAAACGAGGCAGCCGCAATCCGGGGAATGGGACTGGTCAGCGCAGCGGAGCGAAGCCGCAGAGTCGCTCCAACCAGGGCCGAGCGAGTCAGCGGCCCAACTGATCAGGATGCGACAAGGCCGGCGGCGGAGCATTGGTCGCCGCTGGCTTTGCAGCCGCGCGTGAGTCAGAGCTTGGAGGCCCAGATCGCCAGCTTGTGGCGCATGGTCTGCTGCGAAACCTGGTCTTCCGGAATCGGCTGAATCACCTTGTCGTGGACCAGCAAGCCGATAGATGTATTCGATTTTGGCGCTGGTCGAATCCGTCGCTTCGAACTCCACCACACCGCGCGACTCGCCGTATTTCACGCCTTCCTCAATCGCCTTCCGCACCAGTTCCTTTTCATCTTTCAGTTTCTTCATGGCGACCTCTTGAATACTCCGCAACAGGTGGGCGACTATTTCGCGCGTGGCACGATCGCCACCTCGTCTCCGTGTTCGATCAGCGTATACGGCTCGGCAAGGTGCTTGGCTACAGTCACCTGCACTGCGTCGTGCGCAAATTCGTTCTGCCAGCCTTGGCCACGTTTGCGCAGCCGAGCGAGGGTTGGTTCGGGCTCTGTCTTGGCATTGCGAGATAAATTCGCTTCACCTGCTGTCGCGGCGCGGTGGACGTTGCGCGGCGGCGTATGAAAACCGCCTTCGCCGGGCCGGCAGGTTCACCAACCGCGGTTGCACTTCTTTTCGATATTCCGTTGCGCCGCAAGCTGCAGGATGACCCGCTTGCGTTGTTCGCTGGCGGTATTCCATTCCATGATCTCGTTCATGCTACGAAAACAACCCAGGCAGATGTCGTTGTCATCGAGACAACATCTACGGATACAAGGCGATGCCTGGGTCGAATTCGAATTCATGAGTCGAGGTGATTCAATGATTACAGGTCCGCGGTCCCCGCGGACAAAACGCGGCCAGTATCGACCTTTTGACATGCAAAATAAAGTCGGGAGGCGACACGATGCACGCGCACTCAATCGCCTACGCTTTTGATCATCTCCCGCAATTCGTGAGGCCTCGGCAAACCCGCGACTTCGATTTCCGGTTCATCGCCCGCGGTGTACACGGAAATCGTGCCCACATCGAAGAGGCGGTTGAAAAAGGATTGATGTACATTGAACGTCCGAATGCTGCGCACGTTGAGCTCGGTGCGGTCTTTGCTCAATAGCCCGGTCTCGAGAATCAGGTCGCTGCCCGCGAATTCGAGTTTGATCGACCGGCATTTCAGATACCACACGATCAGAATAACGATTCCCAGAACGACCGGAATCAGCACCACCGCCAGCACGAAACCAAACGGATGATTTTTGAACATCGCGGGGTATTCGGAATACTGAGCCTCCAAAGCCGACCTCCTGATTGCGTGACAGCGCGCGCGCCGCAGCCCGATTTATCCCACCGAGCCGGGCCTGGAGCGCAATGCCGACAAGGATAGTCGAACGCGGGCCGTCGCCCTCCGCACGCGCGGTGGAGGTATCGGCGTCGGGACCGATGGGCTAGGCTGCGGCGCCGCTCTGGGTTTGGTGCGCACTTGCGCCGCGGCCGTGAATCACTGAATAAGCCACCGGAACCAGCACCAGGGTAATCAGTGTGGACACGGTGAGGCCACCGAGTACCGCGCGCGCCAGTGGGGCCTGGGCGTCGGCGCCTTCACCGATGCCCAACGCCAATGGAAACAACGCCAGCACCGTGGTCAACGTCGTCATCAGCACCGGTCGCAGCCGCCGCCTGCCGGCTTCTGCAAGCGCGTCATGGGTATCCATCCCCGTGCGGCACAACCGCCCGGCCTGATCCACCAGCAGAATGGCATTGTTGACCACGATGCCGCCGAGCATGATGCAGCCGATCGCCGATTGCAGATTGAACGTGGTCTTGGTGAGAAACAACGTCAGCAACACGCCGATCGCGGCCAGGGGCACAGACAGCATGACCACCAGGGGATCGCGCAACGATTCGTATTGGGACGCCAGCACCATGTAGACCAGCAGCAGCGCCAGCCCCAGCGAGATGGCGAGTTCGCGGAATGCCGTCTGCTGCTCTTCATAGTTGCCTGCGATCAGCAGGTCGTAACCGACCGGACGCGGGATTTGATCCAGCCGCGCCTGCACATCGGCGGCGACGGAGCCCAGGTCCCGTCGAGACACGTTTGCAGTCACGGTGACGAGTCGTTGCTGGTCCTTGCGCTCGATGTTAACCGGTCCACGGCCACTGGCGGTATCGACCACGTTGCGCAACGCCACCAGATCGCCGCTGGGTGTGCGCACGGTGAGGTCCAGGATTTCGTCCAATGAACGCCGTTCCGCGTCGGCCAGTTGCACCAGGATTCGATAGGATTCACCGGCGACGCGGTATTCGCCGGCCTTGGAACCGGCAACTGCGGTCTCGATCACTTCCGCGATGTCGCGCACGCTCAGACCCAGATCGGCCGCCTTGTCACGGTTGACGAGGATTTCCTGCTGCGGAATACCCGCCTCGCGGCTGAGCACCACGTCGGTGACACCGCCAACGTCGCCAACCCAGTTCGCGACACGCCGCGCCAACGCATCCAATGTATCCAGTTCGAAACCGCGCACCTCGACGGTGATCGCCTCCTCGCTGGCCAGCAGCCGTTCCAACAGGAACTGACCCTGGGGCGCCCGCACTCGGACTTTCATGCCGGGGACGCCCGTCCTGTTCGAGCAACCGACGCAAATCCTCGGCGATGTCACTGTTGGAACGCGTGCGCGCAGCCGCCGCGCCGAGGGAAAGGCGGATCTCGCCCTTCGCAGTCGCGCTGCCGCGGGTGCCGGAACTGATCACACTGACGACCGAGGACACCGTTTCCGGCACCGCCCGGTACACCCGATCTGTTCCAGCAGGCGCGTTTGCCGGTCGATCAAATCGAGCCGCGTACCCACTTCCATTTCACCCGTTACCCGCACCTCGCCTTCGTCGCTCGGCGGCAGGAATTCAGTGCCGATGAACGGGATCAGCAACAGACTGGCGCCGAACAAGACCAGTATCGAGGCCACGATCGTGATCCAACGCCGCGCAGCGCGCCCGCAACAGATCGCGATAGCCGTTCTCCAGAGCCTTCGAACGCCGACCCGGCGCGGGCCGCCAAGCGCGCTCCCCAGCCGCCGCGACGTCGAGTGGTCCCGCCCCAGCAGACGCGATGCGAGCATCGGCACCAGGCTGAGGGAAACCAGCAGGGCGCAGAACAGCGAGAACATGATGACGTAGGCCAGTTCCTTGAACAGCACCCCGGACACGCCGCGCACGAATACCAGCGGCAGAAAGATCACCAGCGTGGTGACCGTACCCGCCACCACCGCCGACGCCACTTCCCGGTACCGCTTACGGCCGCTGCGCCGCGGCGCCTGGCCCTGTTCCTTGCGCTGGCGGAAGATGTTCTCCAGCACCACCACCGAGCTGTCGACCATCATGCCGACGCCCAAGGCAAGACCGCCGAGCGTCATCAGGTTCAGCGTGAAGCCGCCGAAATACAGCAGCGCGAATGTGGCGAACAACGAAATCGGAATGGCGAGCGATATAACCAGCGTGCTGCGCACGTCGCGCAGAAAGAACAGCAACACCAGCACCGCCAATGCGCCGCCGTAAAGAACCGAATTGGCGACGTTGGCGATCGAACGCTCGATGAAGTTGCCCTGATCGATCACCGGCACGATGCGCACTTGCGGGAACGCACGATTGATCGCATCCACTTCCTTGAGCACCCGGCGCGCCACGTCCACGGTATTGGCGCCGGCCTGCTTGCGAATCGCCAGCCGCAAACCACGCTCGCCGTTGACGCGAATGATGCGATCGAGCTTTTCGTAGGTATCCTTGACCTGAGCCACTTGACCGATGGTTACCGCCGCTCCCTCGCGGCGGGCGATGACCGTATTGCGGATCTGATCGAGATCGGTAAATTCCGCCGGCGCCCGCAGGGTGACTTCATAGCGGCCTGCTTCGATCCGTCCCGCCGGCAGATCCAGGTTGGCGTTGCGGATCGACTCCAGCACATCGTCCAGGGGCAGACCCAGAGCGTTGATCTTGCCCGGGTCCAACTCCACGCGCACTTCGCGGGTAAAGGAACCCCAAGGGTCGACCTGCGCCACGCCGGGAATGCGGGAGAACCGGTAACGCATCTGGTTTTCGACCAGTTGGGTGAGCTCCACCGGATCGAGGGGACTGGAAATGCCCAGGATGACCACCGGAAAGCTGTCGACGTCGAACTTGCTCACCCGCGGACCGACAATGTCTTCGGGCAGCTCGCTGATTTCGTCTTCCAAGGTTGCCTGCGCGTCGAGAGCCGCGGCGTCCACGTCCGTACCCCAGGCGAAACTCACGCGTACCCGGCTATTGCCCTCGTACGACTCCGAGGTCATTTCCTGCACCCCGGGAACGGTGGCGACGATTTCCTCGACGATCTGGGTGACACGCCGTTCCATGACCACCGGATCGGCGCCTTCGTATTCGGTGCGGATGGTAATGGTGGGCAGTTCGATGCTCGGCAGCAGGTCGATCTGCAGCCGGCTGAGGGCCACGGCCCCCAGGACCACTACGATGAGCGTCACCATGGAGGTCAATACCGGCCGGGCAACGCTGGCGCGGGCCAGATTCACAGGCGATCCTGCTCCCGCTGTTCCGGCAACAGCACGGCCGCGCCGTCATCGAGCAGTTGCTGACCGAGCACCACCACCCGCCCTTGCAGTTCGTCGCCGGTGAGTTGAACCCGACCGTCCTGACGAATGCCGACCTGTACTTCGCGCCAAGATACCGAGCGGCCGTTTTCGGCGAGCATGAACACGCCGTTCTTGCCTTCGCGCGTAACCAGGGCCTGTTCGGGCACGATGACCGCCTCGGCAACCCGCTGCAGAGTCACCGTGGCACGCACGAACATGCCCGGCTTGAGCCGCACGTGCGGATTGTCGACCCGCATTTCCACCTGCGCCTGACGCGCGCTCTCGCGGAACACCGGAGCGATGCGCACGACGCGGCCATGGAACGCCTCGCCAGGAAACGCATCGGTGTGCAGTTCCGCTGCCTGCCCCTGCTGCAACAGTCCGTAATCGCGCTCGGTGACGAAGAACACTGCGGTTACCGGGTTCAGTTCCACGATCCGCAGCAAAGGCGTGTTCGCAGACACGGTTTCACCTTCGTCCACCAGGCGCGCCGCCACCATGCGCTGGCCGTCGCCGCCGCGCCAGTCCGCGGTCACCGCGGTGTAGCCGAGGCGGATGCGCGCCAGTTCGACGTCGGCCTGAGCACGCTGCACCTGGGCCCGGGTCACCTGCACATGGGCTTGCTTGGCGAGCTGGTCGGCCTTGGCAACATCGCGCTGGGATTCCGAAGTCACGCCCCGGACGCGCAGCTTTTCGATCCGCTGCAACTCGCGCTCGGCGATCTGCAGCAGGCTCTCGGCTTCGGCCAGATTCGCCTGGGCTACCACCAGGTTGGCCTGGGCCTGTTTGAGCGCCTGCACGTATTCGGCGTTGTCGAGCCGAGCCACCACCTGGCCGCGCTTTACGGTATCCGCGAGATCGACGTTCAACTGCTCGATGCGACCGCTTACCTTCGGTGCCACCACCAACTCGGCGTGCGCATCGAGATTACCCGTGAACGAGCGCCGCAACTCGATGGGACCGCGCTCGATTTGCGCCACTTCGACCGGTACCGGGCGATTGCGCTCGGCCCGCGACGGCTTCGCCGCGCCGGATTCCTGCAGCCGTTCGTGAATCGTCCAGGCGAGGACGCCGCCGGCGAGCACGATTGCCAGTGTGAACAGCCATCCTTTCAGGCGCATGATCGGAACCGGTGGTTGCGGAGGACTCGAGGGTTCGGTGGTTGTGCGGTCAAGCCCGGCAAGGTATGACCGCCGCAGTACATCTACCCATTCTCTGTGGGTTTACGCTACCACCGTTTTCCGGCAATGGCCACGACCGGTGGGCGTTGTCGGCACGTCGCGCAGACGACGCGAAGCGGCATGGGCGGCGGGATTGCCGGCGCTTGCAGCAGCCCGCTGCGATCCTGGGAAACGCTGCGGTGGCACTTCGTTCAAGCGAGGGCTGCGGACGGGACCGTCGGAGCGCCGAGGCGGTCGTCGCGATCGCCGAACAGTTCGAGCGCAATTGCGTCGGTCGCTTCGGCAAAGGTCGCGCTGAATACGACATCGACCGAGCGTCCGGCGCCGGACTCGAGGATCTTGTCCGGCGACTGTCCCGCCCACAGGCCCAGCGCCAGTCTGGCTCGCGGATAGGCTTTGCGCAGGCGGCGCATGGTAGCGCGGGCCTGGCCGGATACCGCGTTGCCGAAATGCGAGATCAGCAGCCATTCGGGCACTTCGCCCGCTGGTGCCGGTTGGCTACTCAACTCGTCCGCGCTCAGCACCCGGGCGCCGACGCCGCGCTGCTCGAATAATTGCGCGACGATCGCCGAGGCCGCCAGATCAAGGCCGTTGCGCCCGGCCACACACAGCACCCGTACCGGACCGTCTTCCCGATCCGTGACATCCGTTTCCTGGACTTCACCTTCGTCGGTCTCCCGGCTCAGCTCGGCACGCTCGTCGGGGTCGGCCAGATCGGAGATCACATGCAGGAAACTTTCGATGACGATGGTACGCCGTTCCAACGCCTGCGCCTTGCGTTGACGGTCCTGTGCGGACAACGTCAGGGCCGGTCGCACGATGTCATCGTAGAACGCCGCGAGGCTGTGCTGTTCGAGGTAGTTTTCGGCGATCTCGATGCCTTCATCCGGATCGCCGGCCAGCATACGCTGATAAAACCGCTCCGCCGGCGTCAGCGCGGGCGCGCTGCCCAACACCACGTCGAGAAAATACAGCTGCGGTACGTAGCGACCGATCACCGCCAGACATACGGTCAGCGGGGTCGATAGAAACAAGCCGACCGGTCCCCACAGCACCGTCCAGAAGATTGCCGCCACAATCACCGCCAGCGCCGACATGCCGGTGCTGGCACCATACAACCGCGGTTCGATCAAGTTGTTGCTGATCAGCTCGATCACCACGAACAAAGTCAGGGTCCACAACAGCATGCTCCAGCCCGAATCCACTGCCAGCGCCAGTGTCACCGGAAACAGCGCTGCAACGAACGGACCGACATAGGGGATGAAACGCAGCAAGGTCGCCAATGCGCCCCACAGGATCGCATTCGGAACGCCGATGAAGTACAAGCCGACGCCGATCGGTATACCGTAGGTGGCGTTGACGAACAGCTGCATGAGCAGGTAACGGCTGACGCGCCGCGCCGCATCGTCCATTGCCTCGGTGGTGATCGACAGATTGCGGCCGAACAAGCGGATCATGCGGTCGCGCAGATCCTCCCGCTCCAGAAGCATGAAGATCACCAGTACGACCACGATACCCGCGGTACCGAGCGGCCCGAGCAACGGCGTTGCCACGGTCGTGAACACTTGCCATGGCGAAGGCTCCGGCTTTTCGACGCGCACCACGGGTGCCGGTGGTTTGCCGGATTTGGCGGCCTGCTTGGCTTCGGCACCGGCTGCCATATCCGCGCCCAGGTCGTGGGCCATCTCCTGAATGCGTTCCACGGAACTGCCGTTTTCCGAAGCGGAACGCAGCGAAATGACTTTGGCGCGGATGTTTTGTTCGTAGGTGGGCAAGTTGCCGGCGAGATTGATGAGCTGGCTACCCACCAGCGCGCCGATCGCACCGATGATCACAAACGCGAGCGCGGTAACGGACAGCACCGCCGGCGCCCGTGGCACACCCAAGCGCCGTATTCGGGTCACGAGTGGCGCCAGGGCAAAACTCAACAAGCCCGCGAGCGCCAGAGGGATAAAGACGTCCTGGCCGAAATACAGCGCAGCGATCGCGACGATGACCACGCCCATGGTTTGCAGCACATGGCTCGCCGTCCGTACGGGCACGCTAGAGCCGGGTACCTTGGGAGTATTCCACCTTGGAAGATCCTGCATCGCGCCGCCCGAGCCCTTCCACCGGCCGCTCGGTTGCGGGCGGTCCCTCGTGGGCTCGGTGCCCAGTTTAGTGCGCTCGCGCCGCCGCCACAGAATTACCTATTCAAAATTTTGCCCCGGACCCGAGCCCGAGAGACGCCGGCAGGTGCCACGGCGCCTGACCCATCGCCAAACCGCTCACGCGGGGGCGGCGCCGATTCGAAACGTCGACCTCCAGCCGAGCAAGGTCGCCGCCGGTTCGCTGGATACCGTGCCGTCGTCCTCTGCGAGGTTGTAAATGCCCGGCGGCCCCTGAACCAGCGCTTTGCGTGCCGCGTCGGCGGCCGCATCCACATGCACCGGGCCGCCATTCGCCGGCACATCGAACCCGGTGCCGGGCCCGTATAATTTGCCGTAGCGCAGCACCAAGCCGTCGAGAGGCGCCGCCAGAATCTGCTGTTCCAGGCTGCGCACCGCGCGGACCGTGGGGCCAAGCGCCGGATCGCCGATATGCAAGGGGGCGTCCTGGCGGTAGGGCATGGGCCCCGGCGCATAGGCGAACGCGATACTCTGCGCGACCATGCGCCGCGCTCCCGCGGCAATCGCGGCGGCAACGAGATTGCGCGTCCCCAGGTCGCGGATACGCGCATTTCGAATTCGAGCCTCCGCCATCTGTGCCGGGTCGAGCGCGTCGGGCAGATCCGTCAATTGATGTACGACCGCTGTTGGCCGGGCCCGGCACACTGCCTGGCGCAGGCGCTCCAGATCATAGACGTCGACAATCGCAGGTTCGACACCGATGGCGGCGAGGCGCGCCGCGCCTTCCTCCGAGCGGGTCATGCCGGTCACCGACCAGCCGTCGGCAACCAGCAACCCGCAGAGACGGATGCCAACCACGCCACTGGCGCCGGCAACGAACACCGTGTCAGTTGAATTCATGATCCTGGAGCCCGACGGTTGCCATTGTCGCGATCGGAAGGATTTGCGGCACGTGCGCGGTGACGACATTTGCAGCCAGGGCGTTGGCTAACCCGCGGGATGACCCTAACTCAATCAGCCGCATCACCGATCAGCGCCTTGCCGGTGATCATTCGTCACCGGCTTCATCTGTATTCGTTTGAGGTTCGTCGTCGTTCCGAGCGCCGAACACCCGATTCAACACGGTGAAGGGGACCGCGGACGCGAGCGCCGCGAAGCTACCCTGTTCCGCGATCATGGTCGCAGCCTCGATAAAGCCGCCCCAGGCGGTACGCGCCAACGCCGAACCGACGCTGATGCGCCGCACGCCCAATTGCGCCAGGTCGGTCAAGGTCAGGCCAATATCACCCGCCACGAGGGCGTTGACCGGTTTCGGCGCCACGGCGCGCACGATGGCGCTCAATTCCTCCCGCGTGCGGGGTCCCGGGGCGAACAACACGTCCGCACCGGCGTCTGCGTACGCCGTCAAGCGCTGCAGGACGTCATCGAGCGGTCGCGGATGACCGACCAGATAGCTTTCGGCGCGGGCGGTCAACAGCACCTGGGCGCCCGTTGCGTCGATGGCGTGGCGCGCGGCGCGAATGCGTTCCACGGCCAGGGGCAGTTCGTATAAGCCGCCCAGTTCGCCGGTCGCATCTTCGATGGAAAGACCGGCAACGCCGGTTGCGACACAGCGCGTGACGTTGTCAGCCACGCCTTCCGGCGCATGGGCGTAGCCGGCCTGGAAATCCGCGTTCACCGGCAGGGGTGTGGCGGCGACGATTGCCGCGATATGGGCCAGCATCTCGTCCCGAGACGAACCCCACACCGTATCCGCCTGCCCCTGGGAGAACTGGAACCCGGCACTGCTGGTCGCCAACGCCGGAAATCCCAGGTGGGCCAGATAGCGCGCCGTACCGATATCCCACGGATTCGGAATGACGAAACAATCCGAGTCGTGCAGCCCGGCGAACGCCGCGCGACGCGCGGAGAACTCATTCATGCTGGTGTCCTCTTGCGACTGCCCGCCACCAGAACGCGGGGCGTTACTTTGGACGCTCTGGTTAGGCAATTTTTCTCTTTGAAAAAAATAGCGCGGGGTACGTGATCTGGTGGCCGAATACTCCGGGACGGTAACGTGTTCAGTGCCGCGCTTTGCAACTCGCTTCGAGCAGATCCACCAGTTCGCGCTCGACATTGCTGCCACCAATTCCAACGCGCGCCTCTGGGGACATCGCCGCGAGTGTCTGCGCCGAGCGCCGATAGTTGGCCGAAACAAAATCTCTAAGCGCCGACACCAGGGCAAGTGAAATATCACGATTCGCGCCCTTGGATGAATCCGCAATGGTTTCTTCACATCTTGCAAGTCCGTCGACGTCTCCCGCCGTCGCGAACAGCCCCGCCACATGAAGGGCGATGAAAGGATGGCCAATCATTCCCCAGACATGCTCGATATGGTTGAGCACATCATTTCCCAAAGCGCTCGTCTCGCCGCAGCGCAAATAATCCCGCAACAAGAAACCGCCGCAATCGGCAAGCGTAAGGATAGGACCGCAGGTCGTGGTCTCGGGCGCACAAAACTCCAGGTAACGGCGCATCGCGGCTTCGCGGTCACCGATTTGCCATTCGGCCAAAGCAAGGTGCCATTGGACGTGACCATACATTTGTCCGTCACGTGCGCCGGATTCATGGGTCACGAGCCAGTCCTGCAGCAGCTTCGCCGACTCTTCTGCTGCTCCGTCATCGTGAAGCACATGGGCCAATCCATGAATGGAATAGAGTGCCTGAGGCCGGATTTCCAGAGCCCGCTCGATGAGCTCGCGTCCGCGTTTGCGTTGCCCGGCTTCACTGGCCGCGAATCCGAGCCGCGCAAGAAATGCCCAATCATTGCCCAACGCATGTTCAACGGACTCGAAGACCTCCAGAACGGACTCCAGCTTGTTGGGTCCGCCGTAGAAAAACAGATACCCCGTGAGTTGGGAGATCACTAACAGATCGCCGGGCGTCGATTCGATGTAGGCCTTTGCCTTCTCCAAGCAAGCGTCCGGTTCGTCGAGCAATCCGATCAGCACATCGACATGCTGGCGTTCCCATTCGCTTGCGTTCGGTGCCGTTCGTTCTGCCAGTTCCCTGTAGTACTTGGCGTTGGGTTCTCCGACATCCTGGGCCACGTAATAGCGCGCCGCCGCCGCTAGCGCGAAGTCGTTATCCAGTTCCAACGCCTTATCGAGGATCTCGGCCGCGCGCGATTCTGATCCGAGTATCAAATCGACCGCTTCCTGGTATAAGCCAGCAGCTTCAGGGGAATGACTCGATAGTGCATTACCGGTTCGTGCGTCGAACATGAGGCGGATCCCTGTTTTGTGCCTGTCGATTGGAATACAAATCGAGCCGGGCCGATGGTTGCCACCGGCTTGACTGAATGGTTGGCGCGCCAAACGATCCGCGCGAATCGCGCCCGTCGCCGGTGTGGCACATAGTCCGTGTGGGCTTAGGGAAATATACCGCGATTGCCCGGTATCACAAGTTCAATCGGCGGGTCGGCAAAAGGAGCCGAGGGATCAATTGCGCCCAGCCCATTTTTACTCCCGTGGATGCTCGGGGCGGCCGCCTATATCATTCTTCTGCTGTACGTATTTAATCTGTGCGCCCCGTTTTCCGCGATTCGCATCTGTCACCGACCCCATCAATTCATTTGTGGAGTCAGCCCGTCCGCGCGTGAGCTTCTTCTTCAAATAAACGTTCAACAAGAAAAGGGGTTGGTAACAAACGCGAACGAGCCCGATACGCATTTGTCACCGACCCCTTTGTTTTCTGCCATCAAGCTCGACCTGCCGCTTTGGCCGCCGCGCCAGTCAGCCCACCTGGGGCAATCTCTCCAGGGCCCGCGCAGCAGCTTCTTCGGAAAACTCCTGGTCTTCCAGCTCGCCGTTGAAATAGCGATCGTAGGCGGCCATGTCGAAGTGGCCGTGACCGGAGAGATTGAACAGGATCGTCTTGGCTTCACCGCTGTCTTTGCAAGCGAGCGCTTCGTCCACGGCGCCGCGGATGGCATGACACGACTCCGGCGCGGCAATGATGCCTTCGCTGCGCGCGAACAGAACCCCGGCCTCGAACGTCGCTACCTGCGGCACCGCTCGCGCCTCGATCAGGCCCTCGTGATAGAGCTGACTGACCAGCGGCGAATCGCCGTGATAACGCAGTCCGCCGGCGTGGATGCTGGGTGGAACGAAGTCGTGTCCCAAAGTGTACATGCGCATCAACGGCGTCAGTCCGGCGGTGTCGCCGAAATCGTAGGCATACAACCCGCGCGTCAAGGTGGGGCAGGATGCGGGCTCCATGGCCACAAGCCGAACCGCTTTGCCCGCAGCCTTGTCGGCCAAGAACGGAAACGCAATGCCGCCGAAGTTGGACCCTCCTCCGCATGGGGCCAGCACCACATCGGGATACTCGCCCACCAGCTCGAGTTGTTTCTTCGCTTCCAGGCCGATGACCGTCTGGTGCAGCAGCACGTGGTTGAGCACCGAGCCGAGGGTGTAGTTGGTGTCCTTGCGCGAGGCGGCTTCTTCGACCGCCTCGGAAATGGCGATGCCCAGCGAACCCGGGCAGTCCGGGTCTTCGGCCAGAATCTTGCGGCCCGACTCCGTGAGGTTGGTGGGGCTGGCCAGCACTTCCGCGCCCCAGGTGTGCATCATGGAGCGCCGAAACGGCTTCTGCTCGTAACTGACCTTCACCATATACACGCGCACATCGATGCCGAACATCTGCGCCACGAGCGCCAGCGACGAGCCCCACTGCCCGGCGCCGGTCTCGGTGGTCAGGCGCCGAATGCCGGCCTCGCGGTTGTAGTAGGCCTGTGCCAGGGCGGTATTGGGCTTGTGGGAACCAGCCGGACTGACGCCTTCGTACTTGTAATAGATCCGCGCCGGCGTATCGAGGGCGCGCTCCAACCGATGGGCGCGAAACAGCGGCGATGGCCGCCACATACTGTAGATCTCGCGCACTTCCTCGGGGATCTCGATCCAGCGCTCGGCGCTGACTTCCTGCGCAATCAGTGCTTCGGGGAAGATGGCCGTCAGGGCATCGGGGCCGATGGGGTTGCCGTCCGGGCCCAGCGGTGGCGAAGGCGGGTTGGGCATGTCGGCCACAACGTTATACCAGTGGGTCGGAATATCTTGCTCAGATAATAGAATCTTGGTATCCGGCATACGCCAACTCCTTGCTCCGAAAGTCTATTGCGCTCGTGCCGGGCGACGGGCGCCCGCCAATAGCATTCAAACCCATTGATACCACAACCTCGCCCCCGGAGGCCAACGACGGCCGGCGCCGAATCAACGATCGAAAGCGGGATCGACGGGGACGTTAACGCCCTACCGGTCCGACGCCGCCGGCGCACTCAAACTACGGACCGTGGCTCAGCAGTAAGCCATTCACCTAGGAAAAATTATTAGCGAAATTTGTACCGTAGATACGCCAACCGCCTCGACTAAGGTGAGTCAGAGCCGGCCCGGAACGATTCCCTAAGTAACAGGGAATCGGGGCACAAGGAATCGGCGACCAGACAGAAAGGACACTGTTATGAACGAGCCTTGTTTGGCGTGCGAGGAGCGCATCCGCAATCAAGACCTGATCCACCAGTTCAAGGACTTTATCGAGTCGGACTCGTTCCCCTGCGTGGGCGCCAAGTCCGCACTCCACCGTGCTCAGATCACTTTTCTGGTGGAAGACGACTTGCGCGATGGGCCATGCGCGAGCACCGTCTCGGAGATGCAAGCGTTCAGCGAACGCTATAGTCGCGAAGCACCTTTGTTCCAAAGTCTGGTGGTATTGTTTCGCGAACCCCGGGGGTCGACAGAGCAATCCTTCGAGCGGGCACTGTGGCGCTACCTGCAGGGCGTCCACGATATCGACGTGCAAAGCCACCAGTGGGATCCGAAAGTCAGTCGCGACCCGGAATCCACCCACTTCAGCTTCAGCGTTGGCGGACGTGGATACTATGTCGTAGGCTTGCATCCGGGCGCCAGCAGAACCGCGCGTCGCTTTTACCGGCCGGCCCTGGTATTCAACCTGCACGACCAGTTCGAACGCTTGCGGAGCGACGGACGCTACGATCCGATCCGCAACACAATCGTCAAGCGGGACCAAAAAATCGAAGGAAGCGAGAATCCAATGCTGAAGAAATTCGGAACCAGTTCGGAAGCACGGCAATATAGTGGCCGCGCCGTCGACGACGAATGGAAGTGTCCATTCCATGCGCGCTGAAATCCCGCCTCGTTCCGGCGTCGCCTTCGAGCTGCGCAAAGGCCAACGACTGCGCGTGATCGACCCCAAAGGCGAACAAGTCTCCGACCTGATGGCGTTCAATCGCGAAGATCCGCAGGAATATCTGTCGTCCGGACGCACCCTCGATTATGCATCGAAGTTGTTCCTCAGCACCGGAGACACCCTCTATTCCAACCGCAGCGTACCCATGTTCGTGATTGGCGAGGACCGGGTTAAACGCCACGACTTCCTGCTCACGCCCTGCTCCGCGGATACCTTCCGGATCATCTATGGCCACGACGACCCCCATCGCGGCTGCCACGGAAACCTGTCGGAAGCACTGGCGCCATTCGGCATTGCACCGGATCAGATCCCGATCACGTTCAACGTATTCATGAACGTCGAAGTAAACGGTGAGTCAGGCGAAATCGCGGTAAAGCCGCCCCGCAGCAAGGCCGGCGACTACGTCGATTTCGTTGCCCAGATGGATTTGATCGTCGGCTTGACCGCCTGCTCGGCAGAGCAGTCGAACAACTACAGCTTCAAGCCGATCGAATACGAAGTGTACCCGGAATAACCGCGCTCGGCCGGGCCGGTTCGCGGCACTGGCCCCAAAAATAAATCCGTCCCGACATCTGTCCCTCCCGTGATCTGTCCCACGGACGTGCACGTGCCTCCGCGGCGCAAAAACTCGAATTCACAATCTGCGAGATTTGGCAATGCAAATGCCTACACGGCCAGCCGTTCCGCGCCCGAAGTCGTTCATTGCAATGAAGGGGATTCGCAATGCGCCCTACGCCTTTCGCTCTGCACGCCCGCTTCCCGACCTCCCTGCTCGCACTTCTTCTCTTGCTCGCGCCTCTGGCGGCACATGCCGTTCCTCTTTATGCGCGGCAAACGGGCTTCAACTGCGCCTCCTGCCATACAGGCGGCCGGTTCCCCGAACTCACGCAACTGGGGCGTCAGTTCAAGCTCCTGGGCTACACGATGGGCACGCGGCAGATCATTCCGCTCGCCGGAATGCTGCAGGGCGGTTGGACCCGGCTGAGGAACCATGACGGTTCGGCCGATCCCGGGACGGACTTTCCGGACGATAAACGGTGGCAGCTGCAGCGGGCGAGTCCGTTCACGGGCGGGAAGATTCTCGACAACGCGGATGCGTTCGCGCAGTGGACGTACGACGGAGTCGAGCATCATTCGCAATTGGACAACGTCGATGTGCGCTATGCCCGTGAAACCGCCGTAGGCAGTAAGAGCCTGATCTACGGTGTTTCACTCAACAACAATCCCACCGTGCAGGACGTTTTCAATACCACGCCGGCGTGGGGGTATCCGACTGCCGGGCCCGGCGGTGCATTCCAAGGCTATGGGCCAAGCACGATGATCGATGGCACGCCGCGCAAAGGGTCGCGGGGATCGGCGCGTATGTCGATTGGAACAACTTCGTGTACGCGGAACTAAGCGGCTATCAAACCGCGGACGGTGTGTTTTCCTTGCTGCGGGCGGGAAGCGATACCACCGACAACCGCCACCCGGTGCAAGGGCTCAACCCGTACTGGCGAGTGGCGCTGCATGGCGATACCGGGCCGGGCTCGTGGGAGGTCGGCGCCTACGGCATGGAGGTGGATGCGTATTCCGACACAACCGACCCCAGCAGTCCGACGGACCGCTACACCGATCGAGCCCTCGACGCGCAATATCAATACACGCGGGGAAAGAATGTCGTTTCGGCCGAGGCGACGTGGATCTATGAAACCATCGACTGGCATCCCGGCGCGGTATCGAGCACCGTCAGCAATGCTTCAGACACGCTGAACACGCGGCGCATCAAGGCGGGGTACTACTACAACAACAAGATCGGCGGCAGCGCGGCTTATTTTGCAACGACCGGCAGCAACGACGCGCTATTATACGCCGACAATACCAGCGCAGCGCCCGATACCAGCGGGTATATCTTCGAGTTGAGCTATCTGCCCATTGAAAAACTTCGCTTCGCGCTGCAATACACGCACTACATGAAGTTCGACGGGGCATCGTCCGACTACGACCAGTCGGGAACCTTTGCCGGGCGGGATGCGAAAGACAACGATACGCTGTTTCTGTCAGCGTGGGTGTTGTTCTGAAGTCTCGGGTCCATAGCCCCTGGACAACTGGGATTAAGGCGGATTGGTATAACAATTAATCCCTGGTCCCCTGTATGGCTTTCTACTTGGCCCGCGTAGAGCGCGCCCCGAGTGTGCCGGACCTCGAAGCCATCTCTCGCTTGGCTGTCATGAGGACATCGGCCGTGTCGGCATGACCCAACTCCGCGAGGGTCCGCGCGAACGCCTCCAAGACGTCCTCCAACTGGGGCGTCAGCACAAGATCCCCAAGCGCCGTGACCAGGCGGCACACGGAAGCGCACACCCTCATCTGCAGGTGCTCCGGCAGCCTCGAGACGACGAGCCGGTAGGCGTGCAACACCTCCACGAATGTCTCCTGCTGCAACGATTCCGTAGCGACGACCGCAAGGGCCTCCAGCGACTCGAGCACTCGCTTCACCAGACCATCCGGATAGACTAGCGGGAGCGTCCCGTCGCTCCCCTCCACCTCCTCGTAAGACGCGGCCCATCGGGCGAGGATGTCACGCAGGTTCCTCACGACCGCCATCGAGATGCCGGGGTTTTGGTAGGCCGACGAGGCAGACGACCATCCGATCATGTGAAGCTGTTCGACACCGAAGGCGGGGTCACGCCGCACGGAGCGCTGGTAGTCGAGGGCTATGGATGCTCGAGCGGCTTCGGCGAGTCGCTTTGCCTCGTCGGGGCGTTCTGCGCGGGCGCGCGCGAGTACCTCCCCATAGGCCGCGAAGTTCCCCACCTCTATACAGATCTCCACCTCAACCTTACCCCGCGCCGAGCGCAGCGCCTTTCTGAGCGCACCCACGTCCACGTCCCGCACGTAGCCGTGGCGCTCGGTCCGTACGTTCACCTCGGTCCCGCCGAAATAGCGCGGCGATCGGTAGCTCGCCAACAGGAGTTCTCGCTGGTGGCGGCGGGCTTCGAGCGTCAGCGTCCGCACATCTCCGATGACGGTCTGAGGGCGCATCTGGTTGACCGCGGTGAAGACGAGGATCAGGAGCGCGTAGAGGGCAGCGGCAGTCAGCAGTAAAGACAGTGCGGCGCCGAGCACCGGATTGAATCCCTCATGCGCGCTGGAGTGCACTAGGAGAACGAACATCGTGGCGCCCAGGAAATAGCCCATCAGCGTTTGATTCCGCCGCCGCATGAGAAACGAGTAGACCACCTGTGGCGCAAGGAGGGAGGCGGACTGTTGCAAGGCGAGAAGCAGCATGGAAAAGGTGATCGAGGTCATGGTGATCAACCCCGTGGTCAGCATGCTGAGAAAGTCGTTCGTCGACCGTGCCTGCCGGAAGAAATGCGACTCGACCATGTGCCGAGCCGGCAGAACCCACCTCGGCCCATGACTGTCGAGCCAGATCGTGATGACCGCCACGACGACGCAGACCAGCATGACCGCGGTGGGAACCCAGAGAAACTCCAGGAACCCTTTACGGATGCGGCTCCACGCCTTTGATCCGTCTATCGGGACGACGGGAGGCACGGCGAGCCTGGTTCAGGTGTGGGAACGAAACGCAGCGAAATTAGCGTCGACTTCACGGACATATCCAGCCCTCGCAAGGTGATGTGACGGCGAGTATTAAAGCTGATTTGTACAAAAAATTAACCACTTGGCCCCCGTTTAATTCTTGTATTCGCACACTTCAGGACTGCGGGTCGAACTGGAAGACGCGCAGTTCCTGGTCGCAGCGGCAAGCCTTCGCGATGCGCGCGGCCCACGCGATGGCGTCCTCACGCGAAGACAACTCAAGTATGGTGAAGCCGCCGTTGAGCGGGGGCGCCCAAGCATAGCCGCCCTCCGCGACCGCACCGTTGGCCGATACGAGCGCAGGCGGTATGTCTTCGTCGATGCCGCCGCCAAAGACGTAGACCCCAGCGGCTTTCGCCTCGTCAATCACGGCGTGCGCGTCGCGGCCCACCTCCTCCCACTCGCTGTCCGGCACGACCATCGCCGCGCTTGGAAAGGAGATCAGGTACTTTGCCATGGTGCATTTTCTCTCGAAGGATTGATGACGATCGTAAAGCGTGTGTGCGGCCTAACGCCCAGGATGTGCGACGCCGGTCACCGACCTATCAAGAATAACCGTGTCGGAGTCAATCTAGTTCTAATATTAGCGATTAATCCTCTCTGACTCGGTTTTTCTTCCGGTTTTTCTTCAAAATTAGCGGTTAATCCTCTCTGATCCGATTTTTTCCGCGCAACCCCATTTTGGTCGAAATGAAGCGCAGACTTACCGAGCGACGTAAAGCGAAGATGGGTATCGTTGGCGCAGCGATGCGGAAACTCGTGCACATCATCTACGGCGTCTTAAAATCCGGGAAGCCCTTTGATCTTAATTTTTCTTCGGCACAGGCTTCACGGATACGACGGTATCTGACCCGGTTTTTCTGTCCGTCGGCTTCACGGACGTATCCAGCCCTCGAAAAGTCAAGAACGGCGGGGATTAAAGCTGATTTGTACAAAAATTAATCCTTCTTTATATTTTCGCCGAGCCCAGAAAAGCTGCTCTTGAAGGTTACCCCAGATGCTCGGAGGATCCACTCAGCCGTCCTTGGCTGGTTGCTTCAAATACTGGATTGCAAGACCTGACCCCGATGCCCTGCAGCGATCGCCCCCGCCAAAACCGTGGTCTGTTCCCGATTGTTCTTCGCCGATTGTTCGCGCGTTAGGCCACCTCGATCAGAACGGAATATCATCATCGCTAAACTCAGAATGAAAGCTCTTTCCGTATCCCAACTCATCCAAATCAAGATCGTCATCGATATTCAGGCCGCAAAACTCACAATGAATCAGACGAACGAATTCGCCGGCCACCACCCTCTCAGCGCTGTCGACATCGAAAACATAATCAGGCTCCGCAACCAATACCGCCCGCTGGTTGCACGCGGGACACGTCGTTTCATATCGGTGTTCCGATTCGAGCCGTTCATCAGTAACCGCCTCGCTGCGTCGCACCGCCTCCTCATCTTGTTTGGTTGCCTCCCAGTTACTTCTGTGTTCCTCCAGCTTGAGGCGAAGGATGTTCTTGCTATCTTGCTGATAATTTCTGGCGACATCGATAACGTTATTCTCACATGCTCCGAACCACTCCTTGCGAGAGTTCCTAAGTTCATCGGCAAAATCGATCGTGATGAAGTAGAAATCTCTCTTCAGTAGGACCATCGCCTTTTCGACGTCGAATAGCGCAAGGTCGTGGTGTGCAAGGACATCGCGCAGATTAGAGAGTCCGAACAGACGATTCTTATTCTTTTGGGCGGATTCGGAGACCGCCGCAGCTCTAAGTAGGGAATTACGGAAGGTAATAACGTCCGCTTGCGGTGTTTTTGCCAAGATAGTCTTGTTGTCAGCTCCGTCGACGATTCTTTGCCCGTATAACACTCGCAGTGAATGGCGGAATTCGGGCGACACAAGAACGTAGGTAGGATTTAGATCGTAGAGAATGCCCTTTAATACTCTCTCCATGCCAATGGCGAAGTTCAGAATCGCCTGAATTGTGTCGATGCGGCTCATATCCTCTGCGATGCGGGAAGCGCATTCCTGCAAGAAGAAACGAGCGCTATCGATGAATGGGTTGTGTTTCACTTTGGTCACATTCACGCCTAACAATTATTGAACGTCTCAATCGCCATATAAAACCGACGCCGAAATCGAAACTTGATTGGAATCCCCAATCGGCTCAGCCATCTTCGTGACCTTGCTAATTTATTATTTGCCGGAAATATACCTCAATTTCGCCGTATAACAAATTGAAGCGTCGATTTGCGTTGTTAATGTAGTTATGAGGCTGAGCGCGCTTGGTAAAAAGCGCTTTAGAGTAGGTAGTTAACGAGAGAAGCAGTTGAAGCGCATGCGCAAGTACCGCGTCTTGATTTTAGTACAATCGGTAATGCGCCCTGGCTGGGTTCATGTGTCACCGCCGCGTTGCTCATACAGCATCCGCACCATATCAATCGTGTCCGCTTCACTGGCCCGCTTATCATCCCGATAGCGTTTCACCCGCGCAAAACGCAACGCGAGGCCGCGCGGGTATTGCGGGCTTGCCTGGATATCGTTGAAGGCGATTTCCACTACCAGCTCGGGGCGAACGTGGACGACGTGTTGCTCGCGGCCGATTTCCCGGGCCAGGAGTTCGCGGGTCTGCCATTCGAGCAGTTGATCGGTGAGGCCTTTGAACGTCTTGCCGAGCATGACGAAGGTGTTGTCGCGCGGATCGCGCGCCCCGAGATGCAGATTCGACAACCAGCCTTTGCGCCGCCCGCTGCCCCACTCCGCTGCGAGCACCACCAGGTCGAGGGTGTGCACCTGCTTGATCTTGAGCCAGCCGCTGCCGCGGTTGCCGGCTTCGTAGGGTGCATCGAGTGCTTTGGCCATGATCCCTTCGTGGCCGGCGGCGAGCGCCGCGGTGTAGAAGTCGTGGGCCTGTTCCACAGAGTTCGTCACCAGGCGCGGAATCAAGACGTCCGCGGGCAGTGCTTCTCGCAGTGCGGCGAAGCGCTCTTCGGTACCGCGATCGAGCCAGTCCTCACCGTCCCAATGCAGACAATCGAAGTACCAGGCTTGCAACGGCAAGGCGTTGCGCAGGTCTTCGGCATCGCGCTTGCGCCCGAAGCGGCGCATGGTGATCTGGAACGGTTGCGGTCGCCCGTCTGCGCGCACGGCGATCGCTTCGCCGTCCAGGATCAGCGATTGCGCCGGCCATGATTGCGCTGCCTTTACCAATTCGGGTACGGCCCCGGTGACGTCGTGCAGACCGCGGCTGAACACCCGCACTTCACTACCGCGCTTGTGCAGTTGCACCCGCGCGCCGTCGAGTTTGTATTCCAACGCCGCGCCGCCCAGTTGTTCGAGTGCGGTCTCGGCGTCTTGCGCGGTTTGCGCCAGCATGGGCTGCAGCGGTTGCATGAGAGTGAGTGCAAAGCGCGCCAGACCGGCGGCTCCTTCGGCCAAGGCGGCCGACGCCACCGCACCGATGTCGCCGCTGACCATCAGTGCCCGGCGCACGGCGGCCAACGGTTGGTTCACCGCCTGCGCCAGGGCTTCGACCAGCAAACCTTCGGCCGCGCCCTGGCGCAATTCACCCAGCAGCAGCCGCGTGAGAAAGTGTTGTTCGCCGGCAGTGGCGCCGGCGTACAACCCGGCGAGGTGTTGCCGGCGACGGGCGGCGGAGCCGCTGCCGGACGTGGCCGCGAATTCGTCCAAGGTCCGATCGATGTCGTGCAGGTCGAGACTGGGGGCGCCCGCCGCTGGCACCGCCGCCATTTCACGCAGCAGAGCCGGTCCCAGGCCGATGCGCCCCTGGGGCAGTTTGCCGGCCAGATAGTTCACGCCCAGCGCCCGTTCGTCGGCGGCAAGTCGCACCAGTAAATCAACCAGCGCGGTAATCTTGCGCGAGCGGCTGGCGGTGGCGGAAAGCAATGCGGACGTCTGTACGAGTTCGTCGAGCAGCATCGGTTCTCCGCCAGCGCCAAGGTTCCAGGGCAGTGCTTATTGCATCAGCTTGGGCCGCCCTGCGGCGGGTACAAGCGCAGACGGTCGATAACTGTCGCCGCTGGCCGTACCATGGCCCCCGGGTTCAGCGTTCACGCATATATCTCTGACGCCATGCAACGATCGATCGCCCAACGCTGGCGCGCCGCCTGGGGACGCGCCTTGGACAATTTCCGGCTCCGGGTTTCGCGCCCGGACGCCCTGCCCCAACTGGCGCTGCTGGGCGTGATCAGCGGCGTGCTGGCGGGACTGACCATCATCGCCTTCCGGCTCACGGTGCAGTGGATCCGCATGGCGTGGGTGCCGGGCGCCAGTTTCGGTGTCGAACACTACGAACACATGCCCGCACTGTGGCGGCTGCTGCTGCCGTTGGGCGGCGGCGTGCTGCTGGGCCTGGGATTTCACTTCCTGGCCGATAGCGAACGCCGGGTCGGCGTTTTGCACATCATGGAACGCCTGGCCTATCACCAGGGACACTTGCCGTGGCGCAATGCGCTGGCGCAGTTTCTGGGGGGCGTTGCGGCCATCGTCAGCGGCCAGTCCATCGGTCGAGAGGGTCCGAGCGCGCATCTGGGCGCCGCCAGCAGCAATCTGCCCGCCCAGGCGCTGCAACTGCCCAACAACAGTTTGCGGGTCATGCTTGCCTGCGGTGCCGCTGCCGGGATCGCCGCATCGTTCAACATCCCGTTGGCGGGCACGGTGTTCGCCATGGAAGTGTTGATGATGGAATACACCGTCGCCGGCTTCGCGCCGGTGATCCTGGCATCGGTCAGTGCGACTTTTCTCACCCGCTTGGTGTTCGGCGAGAACCTGGCCTTTCAAGTGCCGCTGCTGCAACTGGGTTCGTTGCTGCAATTGCCGTACATCGTCGTGCTCGGCATCGCGGTGGGCGCCTTGGGCGCAGGGTTTGGACGGGTAATGGCAGTGCTGGCGCGCGCCGCCATGCGCATGCCGGTCTGGCTGGGCCTGAGTCTGGCGGGCCTGGTCGTTGGCGTGTGCGGCCTGCTGCAACCGGCGGTACTGGGCATCGGTGACCAGGCCATCACCCGCGCCCTGGACGGGCATCTGGAAATCGTATTCCTGCTCACCCTGCTGGCGCTGAAGTTCATCGCCAGCAGCGCTGCGTTGGGCTTGGGCATACCGGGCGGCGTGATCGGCCCGAGTCTGGTGCTGGGCGCCACTGTTGGCGCGCTGCTCGGCGTATTGGCGGCCGCCGCGGATCTGGCTCCGGCCAGCGCGGTGGGGATGTATGCGCTGATCGGCATGGGCGCGATGATGGCCGGTACGTTGCAGGCGCCGCTGACAGGCTTGGTCGCCATGCTCGAACTCACCGGCCATCCCCAAGTGCTGTTGCCGGGCATGCTGGCGGTGATCACAGCGACCATCACCTACGGCATGCTGTTTCGGCGCGAGTCCATATTCCGCACCGGCATGCGCATCCGCGGCATCGACTACCGCAACGACGCGCTCGCCCAAAGCCTGCGCCGGGTCGGCGTCGCCGGCGTCATGGAACGCGGCGTCGCTACCGTGCCGCGCCAAGTCGAGCGGGCGCGGGCCGAACAGAGCCTGGCAGACAATCAGACATGGTTGCTGGTCCGCGACCCGGACCAGCCGGACGTGTTGTTGGCCGCAGTGGACCTGGTGCGCGCATTGAAGGAGAACCCCGACGCCGCGTCCTTCGATCTGCGCGAACTGCCCGGCGCGCGCCTGCAGGCTGCGCCCATCGACATGCAGGCGAGCCTGCAGGAAGCGCGGGAGTTGATGCAGGAATCGGGGGCCGAAGCGCTGTACGTAACGCGCCATACGGTGCCGGGCGTGATCCGCGTTTACGGCGTGCTGTTGAACGAAGACATCGAGCGCGGCTATCGCTTATGAGGCTGACGCCGGGATTGCACGCCCGGCCCAGCGCGCTTTACCGAATTGCGCATCGCCTCATGCGAGTTGCGTTTGCCGCGGATTTTATCGTTACCATTGCACCATCCGGTGTCGTGGCTTTGCCAGGGTTATGCATGTCGCGGCCCATCGCGGAAACTTCATGCGGGAGCGCAATGATGCGATCCGTCATAATCCTGGGCATCGTAAGTATTTCGTATGCGA
Source organism: uncultured Verrucomicrobiae bacterium (assembly GCA_963788655.1). Classification (GTDB taxonomy): domain Bacteria; phylum Verrucomicrobiota; class Verrucomicrobiia; order Limisphaerales; family JAFGQR01; genus JAFGQR01. The sequence goes on from CAWBHS010000090.1 coordinate 39,735, forward strand.
GCGCCTGTACGCCGGAAAACACGCTGAGCGAACAGGAGCGTCAGTTGCAGAATGCCGCGGACAGTGAAGTTGCGGCGATCCTGTTCGAGGAAGACCTTAGCCAGCGTGCTTCATACAAAGTGCGCAAGAACGGCGTCGTGGTCATCAAGTTCGCCGAGTCGGTGACGCCGGCAACCTATACGCGCGTGGTCCAACGGCTGCGCAGCGATCCCCACATCCGCGCAGTGCGAGCCGAGCAGGCGGGACGCGAAGTCTGTCCGCTGCGCTGAGCGTGGCAATTGGTTGCCGTAGGCGTAGGTCGGGCTGCACCCGACATGCCGGCCGACAGGCCGACCTATGTGGGCGTGGGAACGGTTATCAGTAAGGCATCGATATCGCGCGAACGCGTGCAAGGTGGCCATGGGCCGCCCTATCGGTCTTTGCCGTAACCCGCCAATTCCATATAGCCGCGGCCTTGTACCGTGTGACCGAGATGACGGCCGTGTACGTCCACGGCACCTTCCCAATACCGCACCGATGCGTGCAGTTCCTGATCGGCGACGAGCGGCTGCAATTCGAGATCGAGTTTTACCTTGGGAACGCGGATACGCCAGCGCGCCGGGTAGTGGATGCCGTCCGAACTGCGCCATTTGCTGAGCACTTCGGTCTGCACATCGCCGTGGTCCAGATGCACGGCGTTGCCCTTGGCATCGATCAATGTGCCGTTGCTGTGTTCATCGATGGTGCCGTCCTGGCGCCGCAAGCGGTAGAACATGAGGTCGTAACCGTCGTCCAGATGCAGCGCGAACCAGTCCCAGCCGCTTTGCTGCGGGCCGAGGGCGCTGGTGCTCCACTCCCGATCCATCCACGAAAGCCCCTGCACCGCGTAGCGCGCGCCGCCGATGGTCAATTCGCCTTGGCTGCGCAAGCGGGGAATGGAGTAGTAATAGGATGCGTTGCCCGGAGCATCGCTTTTGCGGCTCAGGCCCGCGTCGCCCTGCAGGACAACGGGTTTGATAGGCGTCAGCGACAGATCGAGGCGGCTGCCGTCATCGCCCTGGGCATGCAGATTCCAGTTGCCGCCCTGGGTATCCAGTCCCCAGTCGTCGATCCACAAGTGCAACGGTCCGGCTTCGGCGCCGGCCAGTCCAACCGCGCCGCGCTCGATTTTCTCGAACCAGTGAAACTGCTGCGCCTGCGCATCGGTGACGGTGAAATGCGCCATGTACAGTTGGTTGGTGGCCCAGTGGGAAGCGCGCTGCGGCGGTTGCGGCGCCAGTGCGAAACGGAACAAAGTCCATTGATACCCGAAGCGACGACCATCGGCGGCTTGAAGATTGCCGGTGAAATACCACCACTCGCTGCGATAACGCGGATGCGGTCCATGGTCGGCCGGGAACTCGAACCGACGCTCGGTGTCGGCACGGGCGAACCCTTCGGACGTTGCGCCGCCCGGCGTATCGCCGAGCAACTCACCAAGGCGCAGCGCATTTGTCGCCGGTTCGGACTGCGGTTGACCGCAGGCACCGAGCAAGGCTGTCAGTGACAGCGACAATGCGGCAAGGTAGCGGTTCATTCTTCGCGCAACGCAGCCGCCGGCGAAGTACGCGCCATGCGCCAGCCGGGCCAGACGCCGGCCAACAACGCCGCCACCAATGCCAGCGCCACACCCTGCAGCAGCAGATGGGGCGCGATCGACATGTCCATGGACCAACCGAACGCACGGCGGTTGATGACATGGGTGAGCAACGCCGCCAGCACCAACCCCGTCGGCACCGCCAATACGCCGGCCGCCAGCCCCATGCAACCGGTCTGGGCGGTCACCATGGCCAATACCTGGCCGGGCGTGAAACCGGTGGCGCGCAGCACCGCCATTTCCTTCGCCCGTTCCAATTGCAGCGCCATCAGCGCGCTTAGGATGCCGACGAATGCCACCAGCATGGCGAGGGTGCGCAGCACGTTGGTGATGACGAAGGTCCGATCGAAAATATCCAGTGACAAGGCCCGCAGTTGGGCGTTGGAACGAATGGCGATGGCCTGCTTCGGCGCCCATTGCGCAACCCGCGCGCGCACTTGCGACAGCACATCCTGCAACGCCGCCTTCGGCGCCAGATACAAGCCGATCCCACCGACGCCGGGATCGTTGAAATAACGCAAATACAACGGCCGCGACATCAGCACTTCGCCCTGTTCGGAACCGTAATCGTAATACACCGCCGCAATCGCAAAAGACTGCGGCCCGCGCTCGGTGGGCAGAGCGATGGTATCGCCTGCATGCAGTTTGCGCCGCCAGGCCAGCGGTTCGGACACCAGCACGGCATCGCCGCTGCGAAAGCGCTGCCAGACCCCATCGGGCTGTCCCTGCAGCAGCGGATAACGGGGCGTCAGGTGATCGCTGAGCCCCAAAGCGAACACATCCGTCAGGCCTTGGGGTGTGGTCAGGGTCACGCTCCGGCCCCGGGAGATCCCGGACACACCCGGCAGCGCCGCCAACTCGTCGATCAATTGCGGCGGCAGATCGCCGCGACTGTGTCCGGCCCGCAAGGTGGTCACCGAGACATAGATGTCCGCCTGCAGGCTCGCCTCCAGCCAGCGGGCGACGCTGTCGCGAAAACTTTCCACCATGACGCCGACGCCGACGGTGGTGGCCACCGCCAAGGTCAGCGCGGCAATGGCAACGCCGGTACGGCTCAGGGATGCCGCGATACCCTGCAGTAGCAAACGCGCTTCGACACCAAGGCGTGTCGCCAGCGGTGTGGTCAGGCGTACCATCCAATACACGGCATAGGGCGTTGCCGCGGCAATGCCCACCAGCAACAGAAACAAGGCGCCGAATCCCGCCAGCAGGCTGCGGTCACTCCACCACAACAACGCCAGCCCGGCGCCTGCCAGCAGCACGCCGAGCAACGCCAGCCGCGGTGCCAGCCAGTGACTGCGTGCCTCCAATTGCGAGCGTTGCAACGCGGCATGGGGCGACGTATTGGCCGCTTCCAATGCCGGTGCGGTCGCCGCCAGCAGCGTCGCGCCCAGGCCCAGCAGCGCACCTTTCCACAACGGTGTCGGCGTCAGCAGATACTGGGTCACCGTGAGCACGAAATAGTGGTCGTTGATGGTGCGCGTCACCAACTGCAACAGGGCCTCGCCCAGCAGCGTGCCCGCCACCAGACCGAACAGGGTGCCGACGATTCCGAGCGCCAGCGCTTCGATCAACACCAACCGGAAGGCTTCGGCGCGGGTGACTCCCAGGGCCCGCAAGGTGCCCAGCAGCCGGCGCCGCTGCAGCACCATGAAAGTGACGCTGTTGTAGATCAGGAACATGGCCACCACCATCGCCAGCAAGCTCATGGCGGTGAGGTTGGTGGTGAACGCGTCGGTCATTTGCTCGGTGGTGCGGCTGCGTCCGGCGGCGCTCAACAGTTGTACGTCCGCCGGCAGGTCTTTCGCCAACTGCTGTCGCTGCGCGGAGGTCAGGATCAAATCGATGCGGCTGAGCCGGCCGACCATACGCGCCAGTTCCTGCGCCGTGGCGATGTCGGCCACTACCAGACCTTCGACGGCGGCCGCGGCCCCGCTGCGGGCATGCAGCAGACCGACAATGTGCATTTGCCGTTGACGACCGGCGATCACCAGGCTGGCATGGTCGCCGACGCGCAGCCCGAGCCGCCGTGCCGTCGGCGCCGCCAACAGCACCGCACCGGCCTCGGTCAAAAGAGTCGCGGTGCGCGCACCCGCGTCGGCATCGGCGGCGCCTGCCAGCAGATCGCGAAAACGGCGTTCGGAAAACGGATCGACGCCCAGCAGGTGCACCGGCTGCTGGTCGAGCGTGCCGTAGGCCTCCACCACCGGCGCCGCCGGCGGCGCACCGGGCCGGCGCCGCACACCTACATACAGTCGCTCGTCGACGCCGGCCGGTCCGCCCACGATTTGATGACTGGCGTGGCCATACAACTCGGACATGGAAAGTTCGAACGCGCGCGCGGCACTGGTATTGGCCAGATCCACCGCCACCACCACCGCGACCCCGAGCGCCACGCCGAGCACCGCCAGCGCCACTTGCCAAGGATGCCGCCACAGGAATCGCCAACCGGCGCGCTGGGCGAGGCTCACCATCCCTGCTGCTCTTCCATGCTGGCCGGTCGGCCATCCTGCAACACCAGCACCCGATCGGCGATGGCGGCCACTTCCCGGGAATGGGTCACCACCATCAGAGTCTGACCTCGCTCCCGCACTAGGCGTTGCAACAGCGCCAGCACCCGGCGACCGCTGTCGGCGTCCAGGTTGCCGGTAGGTTCGTCCGCCAACACCAGGGTGGGTTCGTGCACCAGCGCCCGGGCGATGGCGACCCGCTGCTGTTCGCCGCCGGACAGGCGGTCGGGAAACGTGTCCGCCCGGTCGGCCAGTTCGACTTCCGCCAGCATCCGCAACGCTTCCGCTGCCGACTCCCGACGTCGGCCGACGAGTTCCAGCGGCAGACGCACGTTCTCCGCTACGGTCAGGGTCGGGATCAGATTGAAGAACTGATAGATGAAGCCGATGTGGTGACGCCGGAACAGCGTACGCGCCCGTTCCGACAACGCACTCAGCTCGATGCCGCCGATATGGATCGAACCCTGGTCGGGATAATCGATGCCGCTGAGAAGATTGAGCAGGGTGGATTTACCTGAGCCGCTGCGTCCCACCAAGGCAACGATCTCGCCACGCTGCACTTGCAGGTCGACGCCGCGCAGCACACTGCGCGCCCGTTCGCCCTCGCGAAACGCACGCTGCAGATTGCGCACCTGCAGCAGTGGAGTCCCGGCTTCGGTCGACGGCGCAGCCACGGTCAATGCAGTGGCGACACGCCGAACAACAGCGGATGCACCCGCAGCAGACCGACATAGACCATGACGCCGATGATCGCCGTGAACGCGTCCCGCGACCAGGGGACAGGCGCTGTGGATTTTTGTGCGCCGCGCAAATTAGCCGACAACATATCCAGCAAGGCGTAGACCCCGAACCCGCCGAATAACAACAGCGCAGCGCGATCGCCATTGGCAAGCAGATGCGCCAGCGCCCACAAGGTGACGCCCCACAACATCGGGTGCCGCGTGAAGCGGCGTGCGTTGCCGGGTGCATAGGCCGCCACCAATAGAATTGACGCCGGCAACATCAGCGCCAACGCCCAATGCGCGCCCCAGGGCGGCGGCGTGTACACGGGTACGAACGGTGCGCGGCCGAAGCCGATGACCATCAACACGAAGCCCAGCAACGACAGCAGCGCAAACACAGCTTGATAGCCGCGCTCTCCCAAGCTGCGAATCATCGCCGCCCGCAACGGCGGCAACCACGGCACCATGTGGGTCGCGAAAAACAGTACCAAGCCCGCAATCAGCATCCTACACCGCTCCTTGCGCCGCACCATTTCGCCAACGCAACCATTTGTAGGCTTGTCGCCCGATTATTGACGTTTTGTGGATTCGGAATGTGATCGTTGAATGAATCGAAAGCGTCACCTGTATCTGTCGCATCACGCTAGACCGGGTCGACGCGCGAAGCAACTTGCCTGCCCTTGCAGACTATCATGGCTACCCTAGACTTCCGCCACCGTCGAAATTACTACGGCGGATAAGAGGACCGCCACGGCGCGCTTCGGTGCGATGCGGTCCAACATCATTTTCCACGTGAGGAGTTGGAGCTATGGATAAGCGTGTAATCGTATTTTTGGCCGCCACGGTGTTCGCAGCCAGTGCCGGCGCTTCCGGTATGTCGAAGGACGCCGGATCGAGCGCCGCCATGGACAAGAGTGGCGATCAGTTCAGCAGCCTGGACACCAACGGTGACGGCAAGATCAGCAAAGAAGAAGCACAGGGCGAATTGAAGGCCAATTGGAGCAAGGCCGACGCCAACGCCGACGGCAGTATCGACGAATCCGAGTTCAGCGCATTCGAAGCTGAAAACCCGAGCGCGGCCGCACCGCCCTCCGGCGACTCGGGCGGCGACGCGTCCGGCGAAAAGTAAACACTGCAAATCCCGATGCGTTCGCGGGACCCGTTACGCGGGCCCCGCGAACTTTTGGTTTGACCCCTCCCCGCCGGTCGAAAATGACGTCTAACGACGACGTGAAATCGCGTTTACACCACTAGCCCGGCAACGTCAAAAGCCTAAACTGTCGCCACCGTCGCCAAGTCGGCGGAAAGAAGCTTAGGGCTCCGGCCCGTGACCATTTTTCTCCGCGGAGGAAACAGGAATGAACAAGCGTTTGATGGTTTTGATCGCGGCCAGCATGTTTGCGACTGCATCGGTCGCCGCAGATAGCATGGACAGCACCAAGTACGACAAGCAGTTCAGCAAGTTGGACAAGAACCACGACGGCAAAATCAGCAAGGATGAAGCGAAAGCCAACAAGACCCTGAAGAAGGATTGGAGCACCGCGGACGCCGACAGCGACGGCACGGTCACCAAGTCTGAGTTCAGCGCTTTCGAGGTTGCGCGCCACGCCAAGAAGTCGAGTATGTCGCACTCCAGTTCCGCACCGAGCGACAAACCTGCCAAAGCAGGCAGCGATTGATGTCGCTCTGATCGACCGTCATTGATCGCAAAGCCCGGCCTCTTGGCCGGGCTTTTTTCGTTGCACCGACCGCGATTCATGGCCGCCGCTCCCCCGGCCCGGTACAATAGCGATCCTGTTCCACAACGCCCAGCGGCAACACGCCCATGAAAGCCAGTGAACTCAAAAAAGGCCACGTAGTCCAGCTTGACGGCCGCAGCATCTACATCAAAGAGGTGCAAGTCCAGACCGCCTCCTCCCGCAGTGGCAATACCTTGTACAAGGCCCGCGGTCAGGATGTCGCCACCAAGCAGAAATTCGAACGCAGTTTCAAGGGCGATGACGTGCTGCAGCCGGTGGAGTTCGAACGGCGCCCGGTGCAGTATCTGTTTCAGGACCCCGACGGCTGCACGTTCATGGATGCCGAGACTTACGAGCAATACAGTCTCAATGACGACGCCGTCGCCGAAGAACGTCCTTACCTGGTCGACGGCCTGGAAAACATTTACGCCTTGATCGCCGATGGCGTCGTGCTCGGCATCGAGCTGCCCGCCACCGTGATTCTGGAAGTCGTCGACACTTCGCCGGCGATGAAAGGCGCCACCGCATCGGCCCGCAACAAGCCGGCCACACTCAACACCGGTTTGGTCGTGCAGGTACCCGAATACCTGGCCGCCGGCGAGCAGATCAAGGTCAACACACTCACCGGCGAGTTCATTTCCCGTGCTTGATGCGGGCTGCCGTCGCACATGAACGCCGGTTCCCGAGCGCAAGCCGCCGACGCGAACGCCACCGTGATCGTCGGCCGCGGCTTGGCCAAGCGTTACCACGACCAGGTTGCCGTGGACGGCATCGATCTCGACATTCCCAAAGGCAAATGCTTCGGTTTTCTCGGTCCCAACGGTGCCGGCAAAACCACCACATTGCGCATGCTGCTGGGGCTTACGCCCATGACCAACGGCACGCTCACGGTATTCGGCCTGCCGGTGCCTGCCCGTGCGCGGGAGGTGCGCGCCCGGGTCGGCGTCGTACCCCAGGGCGACAACCTCGACCCGGATTTCTCGGTGGTCGAAAACCTGCGGGTCTATGCCAGCTATTTCGGCCTGCCACGGTCGCAGGTCGATAAACGCATCGAGGAGTTGCTGGAGTTCGCCGCCTTGCGCGACCGCCGAAACGCCAAGACCGACTCCCTGTCGGGCGGCATGAAACGGCGCCTGACCATTGCCCGCGCACTGATCAATGAACCGGAATTGGTGGTACTCGATGAACCCACGACCGGCCTCGACCCCCAGGCCCGGCACGTAATCTGGTCGCGCCTGGAAGAGTTGCGCGAGCGCGGGACGACGCTGCTGCTGACCACCCATTACATGGAGGAAGCCGAGCGCCTGTGCGACGAACTGGTGATCATGGATCACGGCCGCATACTCGATCAGGGTTCGCCGGCGCAATTGATCGACCGCCATGTCGAAGCCGAAGTGATCGAAATCCGCTTGCACGGTAACGCGGTCCCGGACCTGCCGGGCCCGGAGTCGGGTTGCCGGGTGGAGCGCATGGGCACCAGCGTATATTGCTACACCCAGCAGTCGGCGCCATTGCTGGAGCGCCTGCGGGAATCCACCGGGCTGACCTTCACCCACCGTCCGGCGGGCCTGGAAGACGTGTTCCTGCGTCTCACCGGCCGGGAGCTGCGGGATTGAACCGGTGGCGGCTACCGCGGGCGCGGCGCGGCGCATTCGCCGTCTGGCATCGCAATGTGCGGGTGTGGCGCAAACTGCTGGGGCCGGCCATCGTCATGAACTTTGGCGAACCGACCCTGTATCTGCTCGGGCTCGGTTATGGGCTCGGCTTTTTCATCCGCAACATGGCGGAGATGCCCTATCTGACCTTTCTTGCTTCCGGCATCATCGCTTCCTCGGCTATGACCACCGCGACGTTCGAGGGCATGTACTCGGTCTTCACCCGCATGGTGCCCCAGCGCACCTATGAGGCGTTGCTCGCCACCCCAATCGAAGTGGACGATATTCTCGCCGGCGAAATGATCTGGTGCGCCACCAAAAGCCTGTTCAGCGGCTTCGCAATTTTAATCGTCGCCGCCATCCTTGGGGTGGTACAAGGCTGGCAGGCTTTGTGGGTATTGCCGGCGGTATTCCTGACCGGGCTCTGTTTCGCCGGACCGGCGATGATGATGAGCGCGGTGGCTTCGAACTACGATTTCTTCAACTACTACTTCGTCCTGGTGATCACACCCATGCTGTTGCTTTCGGGCGTGTTCTATCCCATCTCCACACTTCCGGCCGCGGTTCAAGGGGTCGTGCAGGTGTTGCCCCTGACCCACGCCGTAGCCCTGTGCCGTCCATTGCTTGCGCGGACTGCCGTTGACGCAGCCGTTGCTGCACGTCGGAGTGCTCTTGGCGTACGCGGTAATCAGCTATTACCTGGCCGTGGTCATGGTGCGGCGGCGGCTGCTGGTCTGAACCCCTACCTGGCGCTCGGTCCGGTCAAGGTTTGGAACCAGGCGAACCAAACAAACTGTCGAGTGCGTCCCGGGCGTTGGCCGAAACATTGGCCGACGTCGCGTCCCCTTCGGGAGCACGACCGAACAATGCCTCGAGTTCCCGCCGGGCACGGGCGGCCGCTTGGTCCTCCGGGCGAAAGGCATTGGCCGTCGGTTCGAAGTAACCGCAAAAGTTGGCCCGCTCCTTATGCAATACCGGCTCGGCAACCGGCTCGGTACAAGCCTGGGAGACTCCGGTATCGTAGAACCGGCACATGCGACATACGTGCAGTTCGGCGGCACAGGCGGGACATTCGTCGCGCAGCGCCAACGATTGGAACGCCAGCGTATTACCGCATTTCCAACACGCGAGTTGATCGACCATAGCGCACCTTGCCGGTCAGCCAGTCATGCCCAAGGCGGCGGCGCCCAGGTACAGAACGCTGGCGACCACCAGTGAACCGCCCCAGGCGGCGACCCAATATTGTCGGCCACGCATGCCTGCCAACACCAGAATGACACCGATGATCAGACCCAGAAAGACCGATCCGACAATGAACGACTCGGTACTGGAACCGGCGGCCTGTTGGGCGGCCTGATCAATACGATAGCGCATATAGATCCTTTCGTTGACTTCGACCACACCGAGCCCGTGGTAATCGGCTCGGGCCAGGTGTCGCGCCCATGATATCCATACCGCGCCCGCGGCAGAAACCAAAGGGCGGCTTAGGGTAAAATGCCGGGTTCCTGCATCCAACCTCTTTGATCGTGGCCCGACCGGGCGCGCGTACGGTTCCCATGGCCAACGACCGCATACTGGTGGAAGGTGCCCGGCAGAACAATCTGCAGCGACCTCTCCCTGAAATTACCCCTGTACGAACTGATCGTCGTCACCGGCGTGTCCGGTTCCGGCAAGTCGTCCCTGGCGTTCGACACCATCTATGCCGAGGGCCAGCGCCGCTACGTCGAGACCTTCTCGCCCTATGCGCGCCAGTTCCTGGATCGAATGGACAAGCCCCAGGTGGATCGCATCGACGGCATCCCGCCGGCCATCGCCATCGACCAGACCAATCCGGTGCGCACCTCGCGTTCCACGGTCGGCACCATGACCGAGCTCAACGATCATCTCAAATTGCTGTTCGCCCGCGCCGCCGCCCTGCACTGCCGCGGCTGCGGCGAGCCGGTGCGCCGGGACGATGCGCAGAGCATCTTGCAGACGCTGTTGCAACGCGCCGAACCCGGCGCGCGGGCGTTGATCGTGTTTCCGGTGCCGGTGCCCCACAACTTCAGCAGCGAAGAAGTGCGCGGGTTGCTGGAAAAGCAGGGCTATACCCGCATCCACAACGAGCACGACGGCACCCTGGAAGTGGTGCAGGACAGGCTGCGCCTCAGCGACGACAATCGCGCTCGCATCACCGAAGCGTTGGAGATCGCCCTCAAGACGGGCGGCGGCCATGTGCGCGTTATCGAACTCGACGACCAGCGCGCCCCGAAGCACCAATGGCGTTTCTCCTCGCATTTGCACTGCGCCGAATGCGACATCGAATACCGCGAGCCGCTGCCCAATCTGTTCTCGTTCAATTCCCCGATCGGCGCCTGCGACACCTGCCGCGGTTTCGGCCGGGTCATGGGCATCGACTACGACCTGGTGATTCCTGATCCCGGCAAGACCCTGGCCGAAGGCGCGGTGAAACCGTTCCAGACCGACAGTTACATCGAATCCCAGGGCGATCTGATGCGCTATGCGCGCAAACGCGGCATCCCCACCGACGTGCCGTGGCGGAAGTTGAACGAAAGCCAGCGGCGCTGGGTGATCGAAGGCGAAGGCGACTGGGACGAAAAAGTCTGGTACGGCGTGCGCCGGTTCTTCGACTGGCTCGAATCCAAGAGCTACAAGATGCACATCCGCGTGCTGCTATCCAAGTACCGCTCCTACGACCGCTGCCCCGACTGCGAAGGCGCCCGGCTCAAGGACGAAGCCTTGTGGTGGCGCCTGGGCAGCCGCGACGATGCCTTGCAGGCCCTGCCCGAGACCCAGCGTTTCCAGCCGCCGCGCATGCAACTGGATCAAGCGACCTTCAGCGCCTTGCCCGGCTTGACCGTCCACGATGTGATGCTGCTGCCGCTGGATCGCTGCAGCGCATTGTTCGATCAACTGCACTTGCCGCAACCGTTGGATCAGGCAACCGATCTGCTGCTGGGCGAGATCCGCAGCCGCCTGCGTTATCTCACCGATGTCGGTCTCGGTTACCTGACCCTGGACCGCCAGTCACGCACCCTGTCCGGCGGTGAAGTACAGCGCATCAATCTCACCACGGCGCTCGGCACCTCGCTGGTGAACACCTTGTTCGTGTTGGACGAACCATCCATCGGTCTGCACCCGCGCGACATGCACCGGGTGATCGGTGTCATGCACAAGCTGCGCGACGCCGGCAACTCCCTGCTGGTGGTGGAACACGATCCGCAGGTGATGCTGGCCGCCGACCGCATTCTCGACATCGGTCCGGGTCCCGGCGAACGGGGCGGCAGGAAAATGTTCTTCGGCACGCCGCAGAAACTGCTGGCCCACAAGCGTTCGCTGACGGCGCGCTATCTTCGCGGCGATCTGACCGTGGCCGAAGCCGCACCGCCCAATCCGCCCGACGCCGACGGCCGTTGGCTGGAAATCAAGGGCGCGCGGGAACACAATCTGCAGAGTGTGGATGCCGCGATTCCGTTGCAGCGCCTGGTGGCGATTACAGGTGTGTCCGGCTCGGGCAAATCCACCCTGATCCAGGATGTGCTCTACAACGCTTTGCGCAAGCGTAAAGGCAAACCGGTGGAACCGCCCGGCGCCCACGATGCCATCGTCGGTGATGACGAAATCGACGACGTGGTGCTGGTGGACCAGTCGCCCATCGGCAAGACCGCGCGCTCCAACCCCGCCAGTTACGTCGGCGCATTCGATGGCATCCGCAAACTGTTCGCCGCCGAACCACTGGCGAAGGAACGCGGTTACACGCCGGGCACGTTCAGTTTCAACTCCGGCACCGGACGCTGCCCGACCTGCAACGGGTCCGGTTTCGAACACGTGGAAATGCAGTTCCTGTCCGACGTCTACATCCGCTGTCCCGACTGCGACGGCAAGCGCTACCGCCCGGAAGTGCTAGAAGTGAAACTGCTGCCCGGCAAGTCCATCGCCGACGTGCTGGCCATGACGGTGTCGGAGGCCATAGACTTTTTCGCCGGTCACGCCGACGTCCTGGCGGCGCTGGAACCTTTGGCCGCAGTGGGGTTGAGCTATCTGCGCCTGGGACAACCGGTGCCGACCCTTTCCGGTGGCGAAGCCCAGCGCCTGAAGCTGGCCGGCTTTCTCGCCAAAGCCAAAGGTAATGGAAAAAAGGCGCTGTCGGGACCGCGTCTGTTCCTGTTCGACGAGCCCACCACCGGACTGCACTTCGACGATATCGCCACCTTACTGCGCGCCTTCCGCGCGCTGCTGGCCGAAGGCCATTCCCTGGTGGTGATCGAACACAACCTCGACGTCATAGCCGCCAGCGACTGGATCATCGACCTGGGGCCCGAAGGCGGCGACGGCGGCGGACGGATTCTGTGCAGCGGCACACCGGCCCAGGTCGCCGCCGATGCCGAAAGCCATACCGGCAAAGCATTGCGCGACTACGCCGCCGACAATGCGGCGCTGCGCCAGCAGGCTCTGCTGCCGGCGCCGGCCGCGCGCGAGAAAGTAAAAGCCCACGATGCCATCGAGATTCGGCACGCTCGCGAACACAACCTGCGCAACGTCGACATCCGCATCCCCCGCGACAAGTTCACGGTCATTACCGGCGTCTCCGGTTCCGGCAAAAGCACCGTGGCCTTCGACATTTTGTTCAACGAAGGTCAGCGCCGCTATCTGGAATCGTTGAATGCCTATGCGCGCCAATTCGTGCAGCCGTCGGCGCGGCCCGATGTGGATGCCGTGTACGGCATTCCGCCCACGGTCGCCATCGAACAGCGCACCAGCCGCGGCGGCCGCAAGAGCACCGTCGCCACCATGACCGAGATCTATCACTTCCTGCGCCTGCTGTTCGTCAAGCTCGGCACCCAGTACTGTCCCGAGTGCGACGTGCCGATCGAGCCCCAGACCCTGGAAGCGATCGTCGCCCAGTTGCAGCGCAGCTACCGCGAACGCACCGTGCAGCTGTATGCGCCGCTGGTGGTGGCGCGCAAAGGCTATTACACCGATTTGGCGAAATGGGCTGCGGCCAAGGGTTTCCAACAGCTTCGGGTGGACGGCGAACTGCTGCCCACCGAACCGTGGCCGCGGCTGGATCGTTTCGCCGAACACGATATCGATCTGCCCTTGGGCGAAGTGCGCGTGCAGAGCCGCAATGAGACGGCGCTGCGCGACGCCCTGCGCCAGGCGCTCGAATACGGCAATGGCCGAGTGCGGGTGGCGAACATGGGCAAAGGCAAACACCGGGAAACCATCTTCTCCACCGAGCGCGCCTGCCCCGGTTGCGGCACCAGCTTCGACGAACTGGACCCGCGCATGTTTTCCTACAACTCCAAGCACGGCTGGTGTCCGTCGTGTTTCGGCACCGGCATGGAACTGCAGGATTTCGACGAACAACAGACCGGCGAGGAAATCTGGTGGAACGACTGGTACGAAGGCGGCGAGCATGTCTGTCCCGAGTGCGAAGGCCAGCGCCTGCGGCCGGAAGCGCTGGCGGTGCGCTTCCATGACCGCTCCATTGCCGAATACGCCGCCCTGCCCGTCGCTGCTGCGGAAAAACATTTCGACAAACTGCGTCTGCGCGGCCGGGACGCCGAAATCGCCCGGGACCTGCTGGCGGAATTGCAGGCGCGGCTGCGCTTTCTGAACGAAGTCGGCCTGGGCTATCTGGGCCTGGACCGCGCCGCGCCGACCCTGTCCGGCGGCGAAGCCCAGCGCATCCGGCTCGCTTCGCAACTGGGCTCGAACCTGCGCGGCGTGTGTTACATCCTCGACGAACCCACCATCGGTCTGCATCCGCGGGACAACCGGATGCTGCTCGATACCTTGCGCAAGCTGGAAGACAAAGGCAATACGGTGGTGGTGGTGGAACACGACGAAGACACCATCCGCAGCGCCCAGCATGTGGTCGACCTCGGGCCGGGCGCCGGCGTCCAGGGCGGTCGGGTGGTCACCGAAGGCACGGTGCGGCAGTTGATGAACGCACCGGACTCGGTCACCGGCCGCGCGCTGGCCCATCCGCTACAGCATCCCATGCTGCCGCGGCGGCCGACCTCGTTGCGGGCGAAGACCGCTCCCGCCGCCGTGGATACACTCACGGTGGTGGCCGCCAACCTCCACAACCTGAAAAACGTCAACGCCAAGTTTCCGCTGCAGCGGCTGGTGTGCGTCAGCGGCGTCTCCGGCAGCGGCAAGAGTTCCCTGGTGCGCGACGTGCTGCGCGACAACGTGCAGCAACTGGTGGCGCGCAGGCGGCGAAAACGCGCGGCACTCCACGGTTGTCGTGAATTACTGGGCGCGGAACACATCGACCGGGTGCTGGAAGTGGACCAGACGCCCATCGGCAAAACGCCGCGTTCCTGCCCCGCCACCTACATCGGCATCTGGGACCGGGTGCGCAAGCTGTTCGCCGCGACTCCGGAAGCGCGTATTCGCGCCTACGGCCCTGGTCGGTTCTCGTTCAACACTTCCGGTGGGCGCTGTGAAGGCTGCGATGGCCAGGGCTTCAAGAAAATCGAAATGAGTTTCCTGCCGGACGTGAAGGTGCCCTGCGAAGTGTGCGGCGGTGCGCGCTTCAATGCCGAAACCATGACCGTGACCTACAAGGACAACAACGTTGCCGAAGTGCTGGCCATGGACGTGGACGAGGCGGTGACGTTCTTCCAGGCCCATCCGGCGATTCATCATCCGCTGCGCTTGTTGCAGGACGTGGGTCTTGGCTATCTGACCCTCGGCCAGCCGAGCCCGACCTTGTCGGGCGGTGAAGCACAACGCATCAAACTGGTCACCGAACTTGCCAAAGCCCGTCCGGTGGACGATGCCCGTGCCGCCGGCGACGCGAAACCGCGCAACGGTCGGCAAACGTTGTATGTGCTGGACGAACCGACCGTGGGTCTGCACATGGCGGACGTGGAAAAGCTGATTCGGGTACTGCACCGGTTGGTGGATGCCGGGCACTCGGTGGTGGTGATCGAACACAACCTCGATGTATTGGCGGAAGCCGACTGGTTGATCGACCTGGGGCCGGAAGGCGGCGACGGTGGCGGACGTATCGTTGCGCAGGGGCCGCCGGAGCAGGTTGCGGCAACGAAGGCGAAGTCCCATACCGCCCGCATTCTGGGAGAATTTCTCAGCGAACGCGGCTGGCGCAATTGAACCGCGCAGAGTACAGCCGGGGACAAAATTTCACGCAAAAAAAAACCAGGCCGGTCTCAGACCGGCCTGCCGATCGACTCCGCTACGCTCAGCGCTGACGCCGCCGGCGCGTGGCACTCGTTGCCAGACCCGCGACCGCGATTCCCAGCAAGCTCAACATACCTGGTTCCACTACCGATTGGGGCGGCGAATCGCCACCGTCAACGCCGAAGATGGAAATGTGAGAGATCGACCCATTACTGAGCCAGAGATCGTCGAACAGCAGATTCTCGGTACCGTTCCAGCCGAGGGCGAGCAGCATCCCAAGCGTACCATCCCGGTGTGTTGCGGCCGTCCTTCGCCAGCGCCCAGAGCTCAGAATAATTCGACGGATGAATGTATGCCGCCGACGCTCCCAAATAGGTCATGAGCGCATCCTGTGGATCGGTAGTGGGCGAAAACGCCGTGTCGTAGGAATCTGCGAATGTCTTTTCGTCGAGACCGCCGGCGTTGCTCTTGTAGAGCTCAGTCAGCGAAACGTTTGCGCATCCACTCCCTTCGAGCGCGAAAATCACCGTGGGTGTCGAATTTTCGTTGCCTATACAGTCATAATTAGTCGTATCGAGCGTTACCGTAGCGCCGGCTTGCACGCTCATCAGGCTCAACGCCAGCGCTGCCATCACCCAACCACTGCTTTTGACTACCATCTCCGAACTAGTGTTCTTGATGCTCATGTTACGGATCCCCACGGCTCCGATCTGCATTGGAATTCCCGTTACAGTTGCAGCAAGGCGCGTGCGACAGCAAGTTTATCCCGCTGCAATAGACACTTACAAAAATCGATCAGCAAATGCTGTATAGCGCGCCGACGGCTGCGCCGAGCCTCAAAACGAACCTCCTTGGTGCGACTCGTGATCGTTCCCGCTCTGGTTCGATTACAACCGTGACTTAGGTAATAGAGCGCGTATGACCAATGGAATAGACTGGCTCTCGAAACGGCGAATCATCGGCTGGAGCCGATCCGATATCGTCTACAGCGATCCGTAAAGGAATCTGACGACATGCGCGTGTGTGCCGTTGCAGGTCAACGCAAGGTACCGGCAGTTGGAAATCGCACGAATTGCGCGCAGTACCGTCGTTGAAACTGCCACACAAACCGCGCTGCCCCGCGCAGTGCTGGCATGGCGACAACGCTTCCGGTAACCTCGCTTGCCACGCTATACAACTGCACAGCTGCCCTATTCCCTATTTCTTTCATGAGCATTGCCCAATATGAAGTCGTAATCATCGGTGGCGGCATTTCCGGCTGCGCTTTGTTCTTTACCTTGGCGCGCTACACCGACGTGGCCTCGGTGGCGTTGTTCGAAAAGTACGACAGCATTGCGCCGTTGAATTCCAGCGCCCGCGCCAACAGCCAGACCTTGCACTGCGGCGATATCGAGACCAATTACACGCTCGAGAAGGCTATCAGGGTCAATCAGATTGCCGGCATGATCCTGCGCTACGGCGAACTCATGCCCGACGCCCGCGAAGCGATGCGCGTCTATCCGAAAATGGTGCTCGGCGTCGGCGAGCGCGAAGTGGATTATGTGCGCCGCCGGCACGGCGAATTCGCGGACGCGTTTCCCTACATGGAACTTTGGGAGGCGCAGCGCATCGCCGAACTCGAGCCGGCAGTGGCATTGCTGGACGGGCGCCGGCGGCCGGAACCCATTGTGGCCAGCGGTACGACCACCGAAGTGTGCGCCGTCGACTACGGCAAGCTATCGAGTTCGTTGGTCCGCAATGCCGAAGCCGAAAACAAGAAAACCGATCTGCACCTGGGCACCAAAGTGCAGTCCATAGTCGAACACGACGGGGAATTTGTGCTCGCCACCGACCGCGGCACCGTACAGGCGCGGTCGCTGGTCATTTCCGCCGGGCCGCACAGCCTGCTCTACGCCCATCGCATGGGTTACGGCCTGCAATATTCCATCCTGCCGATGGCCGGCAGCTTCTATTTCGTTCCCAAACGCATCAACGGCAAAGTGTATACGGTGCAGAATCCGAAGCTGCCCTTCGCGGCACTGCACGCCGATCCTGACCTCACCGTTCCGGACCGCACCCGGATCGGTCCCACTGCGCTGCTGCTGCCGAAAATGGAACGCTACCGCCCGGGCACGTATGGTGAATTTCTCAAGGTGCTGAAGCCGGACATGGGCGTGGCACGGGTGTTCTGGGATCTGCTGAAGGATCGGGACATCCGCAATTACATCGTGCGCAATATTCTGTTCGAAGTACCGCTGGTGCGGCGCCGGTTGTTCCTCAAGGACGTGCGCAAAATCATTCCGTCACTGACGCTGAAGGAACTGGAATTTGCCAAGGGTTACGGCGGTCTGCGGCCCCAGGTCATCGACCGGGAAAATGCCCGCCTGCAGCTGGGCGAAGCGTCGATCAACCCGGGCACGGGCGTCATCTTCAATCTCACCCCGTCGCCAGGGGCCTCCACCTGCCTGGGCAATGCCTATCGCGACGCCCTGTCGGTCACGGCCCACACCGGCCGCACCCTGGACCGAGACCGCCTGGTTCGGGAACTGCTCGGCAACGAGGAAATGTTTCCGGTCTGACGCCCCGCCAACCCTGTTCTAAGCTGGGACGACGTGCTCACCCACAGGAACGCCATGGAATCCTCCGCTGAACTTTGGGACGACCAGGACCTTGCCGATTTGCGCTGGGCGTATCGTTACCTCGAACATCCTTCCTTCGCGGCGAAACTGAGCAGCCTGATCGGGGTTCCTATGGATCAAGCCGTGGGGATGCTGCCGGAAAAATGGAGGAAGGTGGTGCAAAGCGCGGTGGAAACCAGCTTACAGCACATCACCGAAACCGCGATCCGTTCCCTGCCCCCGTCCTACGAAGGCGAATCGAAGGACCGCTTCCACAAGCTGCTTGCCGGCGGCAGCGGCGCCCTCGGCGGCTTCTTCGGCGCCATGGGCCTGGCAGCGGAGTTGCCGGTCACCACAGGGTTGATGTTGCGCTCCATCGCCGACGTCGCCCGCTGCCAGGGCGAGAACCTCGACAGCCTGGAGGCACGAATGGCGTGTGTGGAAGTGTTCGCCCTCGGCGGCCGCACCGCGATGACGACGCCACCGAATCCGGTTATTACGGCTTGCGCTTGGCGTTGAGCATGCAGTTGTCGAATATACTCAAATCCGGAGGCGGATTCGGCATACCCGCAGCCAGCAATTTTCTGCGCAGCGTCGCCGCGCGCTATGGAGTGGTGGTTTCAAACAAGGCGGCGGCGCAGCTGGTGCCGGTCGCCGGCGCAGTGACCGGCGCCGCATTGAACGTTTTATTCCTGGATCACTTTCAGGACGTAGCCCGCGGCCATTTCACCATCAGGCGTCTGGAACGCAAATACGGCAGCGCGCCGGTGCAGGCCGCTTTCGAACGACTGCGCCAAGAAGAAGACAGCCGACAGAAACAGGTGATGCCCTAGCAGTTCACGCGACCTGGGACTGTTTTCGCGCTAATTCCCGGGCCTGGGATTTCATCAATTCGACGATCGCATATACGCCTACGTGGCGATTGGGCGACAGATGCTCATCGAGATTGAGACGCTCGAATACCTCGTCCACGTCCGAGTGTTTGTACTTCGCGCATGGTCTTGCCCGACGCCATCTTGATCAACAAAGCCAGCACGCCTTTGATCACAGCGGTATCACAATCGCCATGGTAGTGCAGCTTGGTGCGGTCGGCGGGATCGACGAATGCTTGCACCCACACCTGGCTCATGCAGCCCTTGACCCGGTTGTCTTCGGATTTCTCCTCATCCGGCATGGGCTCCATCTGCTCACCCAGCTCCACCAGATACTGGTAGCGGGCATCCCAGTCACCCAGCATCTCGAAGATTTCGACGATTTCGTCCAGCTCTCGCATCCGTTTATCTCCAGCAGCCCGAAGCGGCCCTTTCACTACACGCTGAAAGACTCGCCGCAGCCGCAGGAATCCTTGACGTTGGGATTCCGGAATTCGAAACCCTCGTTGAGGATATTGCTCTTGACGTAATCGAGCTCCATACCATCGAGGCGCGGCAAACTGGCGCGGTCGACCACCACTTTGACGCCGTGGTCTTCAAACACCACATCCTGTTCACTCACCTCGTCGGCATAATCCACCAGATAGGCGAATCCGCTGCAGCCGCTTTTCTTCGTGCCCAAGCGCAGGCCGATGCCGCTGCCGCGCTTCTCCAGCATGCGCTGAATGTGCTGGGCTGCGTTTTCCGTCAACTGAATGGCCATTCAAACCTCCTGCAATCAAAACATATCCAGCATGAACCGCGCTTCTTCGGACATTCGGTCCTGGGTCCAGGGCGGGTCCCATACCAATTCAACGTCGGCGTCGGTCACACCTTCCACTTTGCGCACCGTTTGCGCCACCATGCCGGGCATGGTGCCGGCCACCGGACAGGCCGGCGCGGTCAGGGTCATCTTGATTTCGACCCGGCCGGTTTCGGGATCGACATCGGTTTCATAGATCAAACCCAGGTCGTAGATATTGACCGGCAATTCCGGGTCGTAGACCGTTTTCAATGCCGCGATTACCCGTTCCTCCAGCGTACCACCTTCCGCGGCCGCATCGGGACGATTGAGATCGGGTTGGAAATTGACCGGTTTGCTGCTGCTCATGAGCGTGCCACTCAAATATCGACTGCTACATGTTCCAGTGCATCCTGCAAACGTCGCTCGGCGCGTTCGCGGAGCCCTTCGATCTCGCAACTGTCGAAAATTTCCCGGGCAAAACCCAGGCACAGCATTTTGCGCGCCTCGCCCACCTCGATGCCCCGCGAACGCAAATAGAATAGATGCTGCGGGTCGAGCTGTCCGACCGTGGTGCCATGACTGCACTTGACGTCGTCGGCATAAATCTCGAGTTGCGGCTTGGTGTCCACTTCCGCACTTCTGGTCAACAACAGGTTGTTGTTGGACAGTTGCGCGTCGGTCTTTTGCGCATCCTGGGAGACGAGAATCCGGCCGTCGAAAACCGCCCGCCCTTTGCCGTGCAAAATCCCGCGGAAATTTTCGCGGCTGGTGCAACCGGGTACGTGATGCATCACATTGAGGTGGAAGTCCACCAACTGCCGGTCGCCCGCAAGGTACAACCCATCCAGTTCGCAATTGGCGCCTTCGCCCTGGAAGTCGACATTGAAGTCGGTTCGCGACCAGGCGCCGCCCAAAGCGATGCTGGTCGAGCGGTAGACGCTACCGGCCTGCTGGCGCAGAAACAAACTGCTCAGGTGAAAAGCGCCGGTGCTTTCTTCCTGGAGCCGGTAGTGCGTGAGCTCGGCTCGCGGCTCCAGCAATAATTCGCTGACGCTGTTGTTGAAATACATGGACTGGCCGAAGCTGGCCTGCCGTTCGATCAGGGTTGCCCGCGCACCCTCTTCAAGGACGATCAGATTGCGCGGCTGGGCGACGATGGCGTCCTCGAGGCCCTCACTGAGAAACAGCGCTTCGATCGGCTTGTCGAGCTGCATGTCGCGCGGAACGATCACCACCAGGCCGTCATTGATCAGGGCCGTGTTGAGATTGTTGAACACATGGCTCTCATCGCTCGCAGCCGAATGCAGCCATTGCGCGGCCTGCTCCGGTTCCGACTCGAGTAGCGCACGCAGGCTTTGCACACGAACGCCCTTCGGCAAGCCTTCCAACTGCGACAAGGACTCGACCAGTCGACCGTTTGCAAACACCAGGCGATATGCATCCAGATCTTCGATGGTGACCTCGTCGAGGTCGGATTCGATCAACGCCGTGAACGGCTCCAGACTGATGTTGAAATCGGTCTGCAACAAAGAATCGAGCCCGGTATAGCGCCAAGCCTCGGACTTCTTGGTCGGAAATCCACTACGGACCAAAGCTTCGCTGGCGCTGTTGCGCTTCTGCTCCAGCCACGCCTGATCGGTGGCCGGAAGCCCAGCATGCGCATTGCGAATCAGCGCTTGATAGCGCTCGACCGCAGCGGGCGAGTTGCCGGCCGCTGCACTCATGCCGCGTCCTCCTCGACGAGCCAGCCGTAGCCTTTCTCTTCCAGCTCGTGGGCGAGTTCCTTGCCACCGGAGCGCACGATGCGGCCGCCGGCGAGCACATGGACGTAGTCCGGCTCGATGTAATCGAGCAAGCGCTGATAGTGGGTCACCACGATCATGGAGCGTTCCGGGCTGCGCAGGGCATTGACGCCGTCGGCCACGATCCGCAGCGCATCGATATCGAGGCCGGAATCGGTTTCGTCCAGAATCGCCAGCTTCGGCTCCAACAGCGCCATCTGCAAAATCTCGTTGCGTTTCTTTTCGCCTCCCGAGAAACCGGCGTTGACGGAGCGCTTGAGCAGCTTCTCGTCCAAGTTCACGAGCTTGGCCTTGTCCCGCACCAGTTTCATGAACGTCACCGCATCCAGCTCCGGCTGGCCGTTGGCTTTGCGAACGGCATTCAGCGAAGCCTTGAGGAAGGTCATGTTACCGACACCCGGCAGTTCCACCGGGTATTGCATGGCCAAGAACAAGCCATGATGGGCACGCTCCTCGGTTTCCATTTCCAGCAGATTCTCGCCTTCGAACAGAACTTCTCCGTCGGTGACTTCGTAGCCCTCACGACCTGACAATACATGGGCCAGGGTGCTCTTGCCGGAGCCGTTGGGCCCCATGATGGCGTGCACTTCGCCCGACTTCACATGCAAATCCAAGCCCTTGAGGATGGGCTTTTCGTCGACGTTCACCTTCAAACCTTTTACGGACAGCATTCGATTCACTCCTCGATATATTGGTCGCCGATCAGCCCACCGCACCTTCGAGACTGACGGACAACAGTTTCTGCGCCTCGACCGCGAACTCCATCGGTAGTTCCTTGAACACTTCCTTGCAGAAGCCGTTGACGATCATGGACACGGCGTCCTCTTCCGACATGCCGCGCTGGCGACAGTAGAACAGCTGGTCGTCGCCGACTTTCGACGTGGTCGCCTCATGCTCGACTTTGGCGGTCGGATTCTTCACCTCGATATAGGGGTAGGTATGCGCGGCACAACGGTCGCCGATCAACAGCGAATCGCACTGGGTATGGTTACGGGCGTTTTCCGCCCGCTGCGCGATGCGCACCAGACCTCGATAAGCATTGGTACCCCGTTGCGCGGAAATACCTTTGGACACGATGGTCGAGCGGGTATTGCGGCCGATGTGAATCATCTTGGTGCCGGTATCGGCTTGCTGCCGACCCTTGGTCACCGCCACGGAATAGAACTCGCCCACGGAATGGTCGCCGCGCAGGATGCAGCTCGGATATTTCCAGGTGATCGCGGAACCGGTTTCCACCTGGGTCCAGGAGATGTGCGAACGTGCGCCGCGGCAGTCACCGCGCTTGGTGACGAAGTTGTAAATGCCGCCACGGCCCTCGGCGTCGCCCGGATACCAGTTCTGCACGGTGGAATACTTGATCTGCGCATCGTCCATTGCCACCAGTTCCACGACCGCGGCATGCAGCTGGTTTTCGTCGCGCATGGGCGCCGTGCAGCCTTCGAGATAGCTCACGTAGCTGCCTTCCTCGGCGACGATCAAGGTGCGCTCGAACTGACCCGTATTAGCGGCGTTGATCCGGAAATAAGTGGACAGTTCCATCGGACAGCGCACCCCTTTGGGGATGTACACGAAGGTACCGTCGGAAAACACCGCCGCATTCAGCGCCGCAAAGAAGTTATCGGTATGCGGCACCACGGAACCCAGGTACTGCTTCACCAGGTCCGGGTGGTCGTGCACGGCTTCGGAAATGGAACAGAAGATAACGCCGGCTTCGGCGAGTTGCTTACGGAATGTGGTCGCCACGGAAACGCTATCGAACACTGCGTCGACCGCCACACCGGCGAGCGCTTTCTGTTCCTCCAACGGAATGCCGAGCTTGTTGTAGGTGTCCAGCAATTCCGGATCCACCTCGTCCAGGCTCTGCAGCTGTTTCTTTTTCTTCGGCGCCGCATAATAGGAGATGGATTGGAAATCCAACGGCGGGTGCTGGACCTTCGCCCAATCGGGTTCGGCCATGGTCAACCAGTGCTTGAACGCCTGCAGACGCAACTCAAGCATCCACTCGGGCTCGTTTTTCTTCTCCGAGATCAGGCGGACCACGTCTTCGTTGAGGCCAGGGGGCACAACCTCGGATTCGATGTTGGTTACGAATCCGTGTTCGTATCCGCCGCTGATCAGCTTGTCGACATTATCAGGTGTCGCACTCATGAAATCACTCCAACCTGTGCAGCCGGCGACTCGCCAGCCTGGAAAACCATGCAGATCGCGTTGAATCGCATGGGCGGGCTATACCCGACTTCGTTGCTCAGCTATTCTATATACCTGAGCAAAACAATCAACATTTATTGTGGTGAGGAGATTCACGGGGCGCGGGGTCGAATGCGCCGGAGATGGGGCCCGGTATTATAGGAAAATTGGGCTGCGTAGCCAAATCCCAGAAAAAAACTATGTGCAACCGAGAGTTATGAGCAGCGACATCGACGAATTCTATATCCTGCGTGCGGAGTCGCGCGGCCAGATGCCGCGCGGAGATGACCGCGCCGCCGGTGGCTTCGTCAACCCGGGGGGCGTCCTGGGTCCGCTGACTTCTGCGTTGCGCTTCGACACCCTGGAGCAAGCAGAGCGCTATGCAGCGGGCCACGACACCGGCAATTACCGCTGGCTGATCCAGTTGTGCAGTCGAGAAAGCCGCGAAACGGCTACGGACGACGGGCTGCACCGACTGATCGAGCGCATCATGGACATTCCGCAGCCCTATCGCCGCAGTGCATACAATTGGCTGCGCGGCAAGGACGTACCGACCCTTCTGCGACGCCAGGGTGAAGAAGTGTACCGACGCCACCGCAAAGTCCTGGCGCAACACGATATCGACATCACCCGTCCCAGCGAAATCGTACTGATGCGCCCGAAGCGCGGCCGCCTCGTCATCAATACCGGAAATGCAGCGATCGCCAACGGGCCGCGGCAATACGTGGCGCTTCCTGCGCAACGGCTCAGCGTCGCACCCGCGTTGCGCGACGATGAATCCTCCGAGGAAGACTGATACCGTCTGCCCTAAAATCGCGTCCGGATGCGCACGCGCCCCTGCATCGGAAAATTACTTACACCTTGGCGCCGGCGTAGATCGCGGCAAAGCAATTTGCCGGCCCGGAAACCGAAGCGAAACGATTTCCGCAACTGTTCGGTGCGGGTGATCTGGCCGCCCTGCAGCGCGTGCAGAAATCCTGATCGGAAGCGCGCCTCGATGAGATTCGGCGGGATTTCCACGCCTACGTCGTCTGGTGCGGGATACACATATCGCATGCGAATACCCTCCTGTTGACGCCTAAACATGTTGACGACATCCGACATTGGAAATTTTAGTACAGCGCCGCCATGGGCTGGCGATTGAACATCCGGGCGTTACGACCATGCTGACCCTGATGACCCGATTGCTGCCCAAACTCGCGGTGCTGAGCGTGCTCCTGCTCGCGCTGCCGTTGCTGGGTCTGCTGGTCGCAGGGATATCCCCGGCGCCCTATCTGCACTTGCCGCCCGTTTACGGCTTGGTGCGGCACGCCGGTTTTTCTCCGGCGGCGTTCGCTTCTCTGAGCGTGGTGGCGGGGGTGGCGCTCGCAATCCCGGTAACACTGCTCGGGAAGGGACTCGCCAGGCGTGGCAACGCGGTGGCATCGCAGCGCCGCTTCCCGTGGTGGGGCTGGCTCGGCTTGTTGCTGACTTTCGGCAGCTGGACGATCGCCTGGAGCGACGTCCCATGGCTCACTACGGTCCGGCCATTCATATTCCCCCCGCTATGGCTCGGTTACGTGATCACCATCAATGGCCTGACCCACGCTTTGGGAGGACATGCACCGCTGGTACAGAGGCCAGGATACTTTTTCGGGCTGTTTCCGCTGAGCGCGCTGTTCTGGTGGTATTTCGAATATCTCAATCGCTTCGTCGAAAACTGGCATTACGTTGGAATCGCAGATCTGAGCAGCGTTGCCTACGTGCTCCACGCCAGCCTCGCATACGCAACCGTACTACCGGCGGTGATCAGTACCAGCGAATGGTTGTATGCGCTGCTCCTGCCCGGTCCAAGCGGCGCGACGCTGCATGTGCGCCGGTCGGCGGGACGCGCCATGGCGGCGGCGACGCTGGTCGGCGCAAGCGCCGCGCTGGCGGCCGTGGGGGTATGGCCGAACGAACTGTACAGCTTGCTGTGGGTAGCGCCCTTGCTGTTGCTGCTGGGACTGCAAGGCATCGCGGGAGAACGGACCATTTTGCAGGGCCTGACGCGGGGCGACTGGCGGGAACTCTACCTGCCGGCGCTCGCAGCGCTGCAATGCGGAGTGTTCTGGGAGATGTGGAACTTTTACGCCGGCGCCAAATGGATCTACAGCATCCCCTACGTGCATCGCTACACGATATTCGAGATGCCGCTGCTGGGGTATGCCGGGTACCTGCCATTCGGAATCGAATGTGCCGCCGTGGCAGCCCTACTGGGTCCGGCGTTCAGCTTCAGTCCGCAGACCCGACCGTGATCTGCGGCAATCCTCACGCATAGAAGCGCGTCGCCAGGATCACCACCGCGATCACGACCACGAGCAGGATCCCCCACATCAGCGACACCATCAAGCGGCTCATACCGCCGATGAAGCGGCCGCCGGGCGGTGCATTGTGCTTGGATTGTTTCATTATCGTGTTCGCATCCCCCCAGCATCAACGGCCACGCCGACTGCGGCCAGACCGCTATTCATTGTAGCCGGACCCGGCGCCACGGGAATTGCGCGCAAAGAAGGTTTCGAGTCCGCGCGGCACCACCACCCGCCCCCTGGGCGTGACCGTGAATCTTCGTTGGTCGTCGCCGGAGTCGTGGCCGATCACGGCGCCTTTGGGAATACGATTGTGTCGGTCGACGATGGCGTTGCGCAGTTTCGCTTCGCGCCCGACGCGCGTGTAATCCATGACCACGCAATCTTCGAGTTCCGCCCCGGCCTCGATCACCGCTTCACGGCGCACGATGCAATTACGCAGTCGTGCGCCCCGCTCAACGACGCACGCCGCGCCAAACAAACAGTTTTCGATTTCCCCGCCCAGAATTTTCGCCGTCGGTCCTTGGTAGTTGCTGGAAAAAATCGGCCATTGCGGATTGAATGCGTCAAAGCGCGATTCTTCGCCGAGCACATCCCGGTGAGCATCGAAATATGCGTCTACGGTGCCGACGTCGCGCCAGTAGGCGGGCTCTTCGTAGCCTTTGATGCCCGGCACCTCGTTGGTAGCGAAGTCGTACGCGAATACGTTGTGTGTGGCTGCCAATCGCGGCAACACATGATGACCGAAATCGGTTTCGCCGCTGTCCTGCGCCTCGCGCAGGGCTTCGACCAGAACGTCGGCATTGAACAAATAGTTGCCCATCGACGCATAGGCCCGCGTGGGATCGGACGGCATGGATTTGGGCTGGTCCGGCTTTTCCTGGAATTCGCGGATGCGACCGTTGTCGTCCGTCACCAGCACACCGAAATCCGAGGCTTGCTGGACCGCAACCGGCAATGCCGCTACGGTGACATCGGCCCCGTGTTCGCGGTGATGCCAGATCATTTGCCGCACATCCATTCGGTACACGTGGTCGGCGCCGAACACCACCACCATGTCGGCACGGTGCATTTCGATCAGCCGCAGACTTTGATACACCGCATCGGCAGTGCCCTGAAACGCCCAAGCGCCTTCGTGCATCTGCGGTGGCACCACGGTAACGAATTGGTCCGGCAGCAGCGGCGACACCACCCAGGCTTTGCGCACGTGTTCGATCAGGGACTGGGGTTTGTACTGCACCAGCAAGTAAATCGAGCGAATGCCCGAATTGACCAGGTTACTGAGGACGAAGTCGACGATGCGGTAACGAGCCCCGAACGGCACCGCGGGTTTGCAACGCTCCAAGGTCAATGGCCGCAAGCGCGAACCCTCGCCGCCCGCCATGACAAAAGCAACAACGCGCTCGGCGTGTCTGCGCTCCTTCATCTGACTCCTCCTTGTTGTGCCAGTGTAGAGCACTGCGGCAGATTGCACCGACGATCACCTGAGTAAAAGCCCCACCCGACCTGGGTGTTGCTTGAGCTCAAATAACCAATTCCAAGCGCTCGCGCGCCTGCGACGGCAGGTAATGCGACGCAGCGTCTTTATTTCGTTCGTTTATTTCCAATGCGTACCCGATAACGCGGCGCGGGCGCCGAGTACCACAGCTGCGACTTTGCTGCACTCACCGGCCCGGAGTCGTCGGCAGCGCCTCCCCGCGTCCGAACTCGCAGCCACGCCATGTCCTATGAGGCGCGGCGGCTTCGGTCGATCTGCGCAGGCAGTTCCCGAACCGGGCGTACCGGGGTGTTGCGTTCAGGCCTAATGTCCTGAACCGTTACAGGGAGCGTTGCTGAAAACCAGTCGTGCGACGGATCGCCGTATCACTACGCGAAATGGCGGCGTCTCCCAGCCGCGCAGAACTTCGATCGATCACCCGTACCAGGGCATACACGCCGGGCCCGGCTTCGGTGCGGAATCGGCCCGCAGTTGGGTCAATCCTGTCTCCAAACCCTGACGCCAGTCGTCCACGAACCGGTTCAACACCTTGATGAATTCCGGGTCGTGATCGCGGCGATTCAGGACCAGATGTACCAGCACGCAGCCCACCTCCTGACGTGCCGCCGTAATGCTCCACTGCAACGCGCTTTCGCAGCTCGGCAGCGAAAATCGCACGCCGTAACGCAGCACCTCCCGGGTGACCCGGAACTGACCCCAGGCGCAATAGATCTCGCCGCGCTCGCCTTCATCGACCAGCACCCGGTCGATGGATGCGCACAGGCGCGCGAGGTTTCCGACCGTGACGTAGCGCTGCAATAGCGACGCCGGCGCTGCGGCACGCGCGGTAGCGTAGAACTCCATGGGTGGTCTCCGCCGAACAATCCTCTTCGATAGTGCGGCACGAACCATCGTCTGGCAAGCAGTCCAAACGGCACTGCCGTATATAAGAAAATGCTCATATTACATTCGGTTATCTGACGCGCCAGCCGCGGATTTCGCTCAAGTGAACCAACAGTTTGCCGATATCTCGGAGCACGACGCCGCTGTTCGGTTGCCGGGTGTCGTCCGGCAGCAGTGGCGCAAAGCCAATCGGTATTTGAGAGGGGAACTTGCAATGAAATCGACTCACACTGCGCTGACCAAACTCGCGCTCGGCATTGCAATGGTGGTTGCAGCCGGCGCGGCCCATGCCATCGACTGCGAAACCGCCGCCAACCGCGCGTCCGACCTTTACGCCGCCAGAGCAGCGAAAAACGAAGCGGCTTATGAATCGACCAAGCAAGCAATGAGAGGCGCCAGCGACGAAGCGAACATCTACCCGATGCTGATTCGCGCCGTCGATGAAGGTTTGTATAGCAGCCCGGACGCCATGCATAAGGCGGCGCTCAAATATTGCAGCCGCAAGCTCGCAGCCAAATGATCCGCTAACGCGACGAAAGGAGTGTGGCCAGGTCGCAGGGACGCGTTTGAGGCAAGCCGATCGTGAACGCGACCAGCAAACATGATCGGCGCAGTGGCGCACGCAACTGGACCACAAGCGAACTACGAGGGTTAAGAACATGAAGAATCTGGGACTGGCATACAAGTTCATGATTCCATTGCTGGTAATCATGGTTGCCGCGCAAGCCGTCGGCATGCTGGTGATCTACTCCCGAAGCGGCGCCAAGCTGGAAGAACAGCAGGCGGATACTTTGCAGCGCTTGCACGAAGAGCAAATAGTGGCGCAGCGGGAACGCATGAATTCCCTCCAGGCACGCGCCGATTTGATCGGCGAGTTTCTGAGCAAATCGGCAGTCGGTCCCATACTGTTCGATGACCAGGACGCGCTGGCCAATCAACAGAAGAACGCCAAGTCCAACGGCATTGCCTACGTGTTGTTCCTGGGACCCGACGGCACGACGGCGTTGGTGCAATCCGGTTCCCAACCCGATCGTTCGAACTCGATCGAAAAGACTTACGACGTTGTATCCAAGGACAAGACCATCGGCAAAGTAGCGGTCGGAATCTCCAAAACCGACTATGAGGCGTTTGAGAAGTCCAATCAGGCCGAAATCGACAAACTCGCGGCGGACATCACGCACAAACGCGAGCAGGTCGGATCGGACTTGCTGTTCGTCAATCTGAGCGCGGCATTCGTGACCCTGGTTCTGGTCACCGCAGTCCTGATGCTGCTGTTCCGCAAACTGGTCATCAAGCCACTGCTCGATGGCAGCACGCTGATGCGCGAACTGGCGAGCGGCGAAGGCGACCTCACCGTGCAACTGCCGGTGCCGAATCAGGACGAGATTTCCGCTTTGCTCGCCGGTATCAATCAGTTCACGAGCAAGCTGCGCGTGATGGTGCAGGACATGGTCGGATCCAGCCAGACCCTGTCCGGTTCCGCAGGCGAACTGACGGTGATGATGCAAGAGTCGGAATCGCGCATCGAACATCAACAGCACGAAACCAGTGCAGTCGCGGCCGCCATCACCGAGATGGCGTCCACGGTGCACGAAGTCGCGCGCAACACAGCCAATGCCGCCGAGGCGGCACAAAAAGCCAACGATTCGGCCCGCAGCGGTCACTCCACTACCGAGCAGGCGGTCAAGGACATCAACACCCTGGTCACGCGCATCGAGGATACCGCGGCGGTCATCAATCGATTGAACGAAGACGCCGACCAGGTGGGCAGCGTTCTGGAAGTGATCCGCGGTATCGCCGAACAAACCAACCTGCTGGCTTTGAACGCCGCCATCGAAGCCGCCCGTGCCGGCGAACAGGGTCGCGGCTTCGCCGTGGTCGCTGACGAAGTGCGCACGCTCGCAGGCCGCACCCAGCAGTCGACCGAAGAGATCCGCGACATCATCGAGAAACTGCAAAGCGGCTCGGTCAGCGCCGTGGAAGCGATGAACACGGCTCAGCAGTCCGGTCAGCAGGGCGCTCAGCAGGTGCATTCGGTAGCTGTGGCGCTGAACGAGATCCGCACGCTGGTGCAGCAGATCAACGACATGAATACTCAGATCGCCAGTGCCACCGAGGAGCAAAGCGCCGTGGCCGAAGAGATCAGCAACAATATCGCGCGCCTCAACCAGATCGGTCAGGAGAGCGCTGCCAGTTCCGCGGAATCGGCACAGAGCAGTGTCAACCTCGCCGGCGTCGCCCAGCATCTGCACGAAGTGGCGAGCATGTTCAAGGTCTGACGACCAGGTCCGACCAAGCCCTCCGCTCCCACGGGACGGAGGGCTTTTTTTTGCCCGACTCGTTTGCACTTGGACTAGGCTTGCCGGAAGTGCGCACTTGCGAGCAACCGATCGAGAGAGCACGTCTGCACGGTCCCTTCGCTACCGGGAGTTGTTCAGTATGGGATTGCAGCTGGGCGGAAATCAAAGCGGCAAGGTGGAATTGCGCCTGGCGATGGCCAATCGTCACGGCCTGATTGCGGGCGCCACCGGCACCGGCAAAACGGTCACTTTGCAGGTGCTGGCAGAGGCGTTTTCGCGCAACGGCGTGCCGGTATTCATGGCCGATGTGAAAGGCGACCTTGCCGGCCTGGCTCAGGCTAATGCCGCCGGCGAACGCATCCGTGCACGCGTCGAACAGCTGGCCATCCGTGACTACCAACCCCGCGCCTATCCGGTGGTCCTTTGGGATCTGTATGCAGACCAGGGACACCCGCTGCGCACCACGGTTTCCGATGTCGGGCCGTTGCTGTTCGCGAGTCTGCTGCAACTCAATACCACGCAGACCGCCGTGCTGCAGGCGGCATTCCGGATCGCCGACGATCAGGGCTTGCTGTTGCTCGATCTCAAAGATCTCCGCGCCCTTCTGGCCTGGGTGGGAAACAACGCCAAGTCGCTGAGCAGCGAGTACGGCAATATCAGCAATGCCAGTGTCGCCGCGATCCAGCGCGGCCTGTTGTCCCTGGACTCGGAAGGCGGCGCTGCGTTCCTGGGCGAACCGGCGTTGGAACTCGGCGATCTGATGCGCACGGATTTTTCCGGCAATGGCGTCATCAGTATCCTGGACGCTACGGCGTTGATGTCACGCCCGAAGCTGTATGCCATATTCCTGCTGTGGCTAATCGCCGAACTGTTCGAAAACTTGCCGGAAGTCGGAGACGCCGACACGCCGCGGCTGGTGTTCTTTTTCGATGAAGCCCATCTGTTGTTCGATGATGCACCAGCGGTATTGCTCGACCGAATCGCACAGGTAGTGCGTCTGATTCGTTCCAAAGGCGTGGGCATTTACTTCGCCACCCAGAATCCTCTGGACGTGCCGGATAATGTGCTCGGACAACTGGGCAATCGCGTGCAGCATGCGCTGCGGGCGTTTACGCCCCGGGACCGCAAAGCTGTGCGCGCCGCGGCGCAAACATTCCGCGAAAATCCGTCTTTGGATACGGAACAGGTCATCACCGAACTCGGAGTCGGCGAAGCGCTGGTCTCGGTACTCGATGACAAGGGCGCTCCGACCCCTGTGGAACGCATCCTGATTGCGCCGCCGGAATCGAGAATCGGGCCGCTCAGCGCCGAGGAGCGCAGCGAACATCTGCGCCGCTCGCCGTTGGCTGGACGCTACGATCAAGCCCTCGATCGGGAATCGGCCTATGAGGTGCTGAAGACCCGGGCTGCTGCCGCGACCCAGCAAGTGGCCCCGCAACGGAGCGCCGGGACAAGCCGGCGCCAGAGCATGCTGGAGGCAATGGCGAGCAGTGCCATGCGCTCAATCGGCAGCAACCTCGGCCGGCAACTGGTGCGCGGCTTGATGGGGTCGCTGCTCGGAAAAAAGCGCGGGCGCTGACGCGCCCTACGCTTCCCAGCCCGACTTCAGGCTTGCCATGACACACTTCCGCTTCACTTCTGCGGCGGTTGCCCGGTGTCCGGAATTTCCTGCTCGAAGGCGCTGAACTCCGATTGATCCAGGGCGCCGTCGGAATTGCGATCGGCGCGCTGATAATAGCCGAACACACGATGATTGCGGGCTTCGTCGTGACTGATGTAACCGTTGTGATCCTTGTCCAGACTTCGGAACCGTGTCTGGGAATCCTTGGCGGCATTGGTGTCCGCGGCGATCGCTGCCACGGGTAACACAAGTACGACGACGGCAATTGCGATTTTGTACATGACTCGTCCCTCTTGCGTTCCCGTAGCCGCTGGTGTCGCTGGCAAAACGCGGTAATGCATCGCGCGTCGGGTGCGGACAACGGGAACGATTCAGACGGTATGGATCCAACGGCACCCTTGAAAAAGGGCTGGCCCCGGAGGGCTCGGTGAGAGTCGGCGGCGTCAGTCCTGACGATCCGAATTCTAGCGGAGCGCAACGCAGACGCAAGATCGGCCTCAGTCAGGCGCCAACTGCTTCGAAGGGAGCGGTATCCGGCGGCCCGGCGGCGAACAGGAAGACCGGTTTGCTTGCCGCGCTCGGATAGCGCGGTATCGCCGCCAGTTGACTGCAAACCGTGCCGAAACCGTTGACCAGGGCAAAGTTCGGAGCCGCGGCCGGGTCACCCGTACCGCCGGGAATCTCGCGGCTGGCCAGCAGCGCCTGCCAGGCTTGCCAGTTGCCGGCGAGGGGGTCCGGCGCCGGTGCCTGCGAGAATCGCGGCCGGTAGGCACTGATTCGCGGAGCGGAAACATCGTCGAGATCCCGCGCCGTCAACATGTGCAGCCCTGCCGCCACCGGTTGCGAGGCGATCTTGCCGAGGCCATCATCCCGATGGCACAACCAATGGCCGCTCACGGCGTCACCGACGAACAAATTGAAACCGCGGTAAGCGTCAGGGTCCAATTCGGCCAGCGCCAATGCGGCTTCGGATGCTTCAGCGTGATCCAATGCTTCCAGCACCAGTTCGCCGCGGCTGCGCTTATCCGGCGCGGGTCCGAGGGCGCCCTCGCGATTGGTGACCACCGCCACCAGTCCGTGATCGTTGATCCCGAACCAGGAACCGCCGCCGACATGGTCGATGCCGGCGACCACCTCCGGTCGGTCCGGCCAATGGCGACCCGGTGCCGACCATGCGCGGCCGCTCATTTCATCCCGGTTGCCGGCTACCAGTAACGGCCAGGCGTGGTCCGGCCGGCGCAGAATGACTAAGGTGCACATGGCGCCACCCTAAACCACTGCGCCGCGGGCCGCCAATCAACGGCACGGCGCCGGCAGGGACATGACCGCAAAACAATCTGTTAACCTAAAGGACAAGGACATACCGACACGAGGCCGACCATGACCGATGAACGTCTCCCTGAAATCAAACTGGACCCGGACGACCTCTACCGGGAAGAACTGTTCACCGACCGCCGCGCCGGCACCCTGCGCCGCCTGACGCCGATCACGGCGGATGGCGAGAACGACCCTGGACGCGCCGTGTCCTATGTGGGCGATGCACAACTGATGACGCCGGTGGGTGCGTTGCCGCTGTCGTTCGAGATTCCGGCAAAATCGTTGCGCGAGGCGCTGGACCAATATCCGGAAGCCGCCCGCGCAGCAATGGAACGGGCCATCGAAGAACTCAAGGAAATGCGCCGCGAAGCCGCCTCCTCCATCGTAATTCCCGAAATGGGAGGTGGCGCCGGCGGGCTGGGCGGCTCTGGCGGCGGCAAGATTCAAATGCCGTAGCGTCCGAGAGGAAAAACCCTCAGCCGCGACGATCGACGGTCGCGCTGACCGGCTTTGGCAATAGCGCCGCGGTCGCCAAGTACAGCACCAGCCCGTTGAGCACGTGCCAACCGAAATGGGTCCCGGTCGGAAACACCGCGCACAGGCTGCGATCCACCGTGCGCAGCAAAAGCGCGGCAGTGAACGCGGACGCCGCCATCAGCAACAGCTGGCCGCGGCGGCGATCGCGCGCCAGCGTGATTATGCAGATGAGCAACAAAGCCATCCAGGTAGGAAGGTAAAACACGGAACCGTTCATAAATCCCGGCGGCAGCAGCAACTGCAAACCGATATTGAGCGCGTTGTAGATCAGCAGCCATAGCAGCGCGGCGCTCACCCCCAGTGCAGCGACCCTGATCAGGAAGCTCAGCAGAAATACGTTGATGAACAAGAGAATCGGAACAATATCAGCCCACTGCGACCACGGCGCGCGCAACGTGTGCCAAAGAAAACTGCCCACGCCCACGGCGGCGGCCAGGAATGCCAGCAACCAAACATCGCTCCAGCGTCGGGGGTCGACCTGACGCACCAGCCGCAGCGCGATCAGCGCGGCCACGATCACGAACGCGGCATTGCTCCAGGCGTTTAGCGGCTCCGCCCAAAACCCGCTACTGGTTCGTTCGCAATACAAAGCGAGCGCGACCATCTGACTCAGGCCGTCACGGCCGCACGTAGACCTGGGTCAACCAGACCACCGTGTGGTGCTGATACTGTTTGCGAAAACCGGCTGCTTCGATCCAGCGCTCGATGCACAACGGATCATGCACGTAAGGGCGGAAATCAGAACCCACCAGGCGCAGCAACACCGCACCGAGCGTGACTCCGAAACGCACGTACCAGCGGTCGCGGGGATAGGTAAGCCCGTAGACGCGTCCGGTCTTGGCCAGCGACCGGTGCACCAGGCCATCGGCATCCGGATAACAGCACACCACCTTGTCCAGCACGGTAACCTCTGCCGGCTGCAACTGCTGGTCCAGTTCCATGAAGTCGCCCTGCAGATATTGCACCCGGTCCGCCAGCCCGCGCTCCCGGGCCCAACCCTGCGCCTCCTCGATCATGCGCGGCGCGAGGTCGATCCCGACGGCGCGCGAAGCGCCCCGCTCCAACATGGTTTGATGGACATGGCCAACACCGCTGCCGATCTCCAGCACAGTGGCGTCGCCGTAGCCCGCCTGCCCCAGACCCGTCATCAGCTGTTCCTGGGATGCTTCGAAGCCGCGGCGTTGGAAACGCTTGCGATAGCGACGGGCGAACAGGGAAAACACCTTGCTGGCGGAATTGGAATGGGGGCAACAACAACGCATGATGCGATCGTATCCTTCGAAAGATGACAAGTCCCGCAGCGCTCCGTATGGCAACGGACCGCCGCTACCGAACCCACCTTGCGCCTTTCAGCGCGCCACTTGCAAGATTTGCGCGCTGTGTCGGCGCTAATCGGTGGCTTTCATTGCGGCCAGGAATCGCGCCGGCAGATAGGCGCCTGCGGCATACAATGGCGCGGGATCGTCTGGTCGGTTGACCCATACCGCGACTGCGTACCGTTGCGCTACGCCATCGCGCACCGTCGGCAATTCGGTCCGCCACGGCGCCGCGCCCACCGACGTGCGGGCCCATTTCAGCACCACGAATTCGTGGCGGCTGTGGCGGCCACGATTTTCCCCCGCGTCGATGTCCGACTCCAGCCCCATACCCAATAATGCCACGTTGAGCACCAGCGACCGTGGCGCGGTGGCAGCGGCGCGCACCTGGATACTCCCATCCTCCGCCACGGTCACGAGCAGACCGGAGATCGCGGTGCCGGAAGGCTTGCCGCCGAGCCAGTGCGCGCGCCATTCCTTGCCGTTGACCACGAACGCTGGTGTATATACCGTGGATAACCTGCCGCTGGCAGCATAGGCTCGCTGGCGCGCCGCATAATCCGAATCGGCGAAGCGGTCCTTCCAGCCCAGGTAATCCCAGTAGTCGACGTGAAATGCGAGCGGGATGTATCGATGCCACAACTGCGCATCGTCAGCGTAGGAATTCAAGCGCGCTTCGGCGGGCGGACAACTGCTGCAGCCCTGGGATGTGAACAGTTCGATCATGGTCGGCGTTTGGCCGATGCTGCCGAAGTGCAGCTCCTCACCGGCCGCCAGCAGCGGCAGGCACCATAAAATGGCCGAGACGGCGATGCGTGACGCCTTCATGGATACACCCGATTCGGTTCCCTAACGTTTCCGACAACTGCGCGGGGGTCAGGTTCCGTGGGCCGCCATTGAGCAAGGACGCAGTCAGGAGTGGCTTTTCGCCTCCCCGCGGCTCGCTCACTTGATCAATGCTTCCTTGGCGAGGCGCGTAAGGCGCTTGATTTCAGATTCCCGGCGCGCGGCCTGTGCCCGTGACTGGGCGCATTCCTGGTAGACGATCCGCACCGGGCGCCGCGCACGCGTATATCGGGCACCGAGCTTCGAACAACTATTGTGTTCGTGTACGCGGCGCGCCGGATCGGTCGTAATGCCGGTGTACAAGCTGCCGTCCGCGCAGCGCAACATATAGACGTACCAATCGCTCACCGGCGCGCGTTCTCTGCGACCGTCACCTTCATCCGGACCTATTCCTGCACGAAGCTCTTGATGATGTAGCCGCCGGATTTTTCGTCATACTCCAAAGACAACAATTTTCTCGCCTGGGCTTCTTCCAACAACTGGCTGAATGTACGAAAGCCATGGTACGTCTCATTGAACCCGGGTTTGCGGCGCTTCAATGCCTGCTTGACCATCGAGCCCCAGACCTTTTCCTCTTCGCCGCGCTCCTCCATCAAATCCTCGACGGTCTCCAGCACCATATCGAGCGCTTGCTGTTTTTTCTCGTCCTCCGCCGGCGTCACGTTCTTGGGCGCCGCTTTTTTGGTCTTGGCTTTGCGCTTGGCCTTGCGCTGCTTTTCCGATTCCCGCGCCAGGTCGTCGTAGAAAATGAATTCGTCGCAATTGGCGATCAGCAGGTCGGACGTGGAGCTTTTTACGCCCACGCCGATGACGACCTTGTTGTTCTCCCGCAGCTTGCTCACCAATGGCGAAAAATCAGAGTCGCCGCTGATGACCACGAAAGTATCAACGTGGGACTTGGTGTAGCAAAGGTCCAGCGCGTCCACCACCATACGAATGTCGGCAGAGTTCTTGCCCGACTGGCGCACATGGGGAATTTCGATCAGTTCGAACGCCGCCTCGTGCATGGTGGACTTGAATTCCTTGTAGCGCTCCCAGTCGCAATAAGCTTTCTTGACCACGATATTGCCTTTGAGCAACAAGCGTTCGAGCACCTTCTGAATATCGAAGGCTGCGTATTTGGCATCGCGCACGCCGAGCGCGATGTTTTCGAAATCGCAGAACAGAGCCATATTCTGCGTGTTGTGCTGTGTGGCCATATTGTTGTCCGTTGTTGTCGGCATCGATTCAACGCGGCCCGGAAACCAAGTCGCGAGGTTTGCTTGCACGCGGACTGTAACGCCGCGTTGGACAGGCGTCCAGCAACCGCCCTGCTCATCGTTTCAAGGATCCGCGACGGCCTTGGCCGCCTTCAACCGCCGACCCCGGAAAGGTCTAGATCCCGATCCCAATAGGGGTCGCCTGCGAACCGCTGCGCGAGAAAATCCACAAAGGCGCGTACCCGCTGCGAGAGATGCCGGGCTTGCGGATACACGGCATACGCGGTGGTGCCGCGCCAGCGGTAGTCGCGCAATACCGGCACCAGGTCGCCGCGGGCCAGTGCCCGATAGACTATGAACGTCGGCGATTGGACCAGTCCCAATCCCGCCGCGGCCGATGCGCACAATTGATCGCCATTGTTGCAGCGCATGGATTCCACAACCGTGACTTGGCCTTCGTTGCCGGCGTCGTCCGTGTAATGCCAGCGTGAAGGCTCGGGGACGTTGCTGTACACCAGGCAGCGGTGATGCGCCAGATCGCCCGGAACCTCGGGTGAACCGAATCGTTCCAGGTAACCCGGGCTGGCGCACACCAGGGCACGAACCGGTGCCAGCCGGCGTGCCACCAGGGTCGAATCGGGCAGTTCGGCGATGCGGATGCCGACGTCGATACCTTCCGCCAGCAAGTCGATCTGGCGATCGTTGAAATCGAGATCGAAATCCAATTCCGGGTGCCGGCAGGCGAAGTCGTCGATCGCCGGCCCCAGGTGCAGCAGGCCGAAGGACATCGGCGCCGCCACCCGCAAGCGGCCGCGCAAGTTGCCGTGGGCCTCGGACACGGCGAGCTCGGCCTCGTCGAGATCGGCCAGAATGCGGATGGCCCTTTGGTAAAAACCGCGACCGGTGTCGGTCAGACTCAATTTGCGTGTCGTGCGGCGCAAAAGCTGGACACCCAGGTGCTCTTCAAGTTCCGACAAGCGCCGGGAAACCGCGGATTTTGCGACTTCCCAGCGCGCGGCCGCACCGGTGATGCTGCCTGCGTCCACGACCCGGACGAAATTCTGCAATAACGTGCATCGGTCCATTGATTGTTCTCGATTTGCGAACAATATGTTCCCATGATGGCTATTTATCCCCGAAGAATCAACTGCCAAGCTTTTTGCCATGGTCGCAAAGGCCCTATCCAACACGGGAGCAGCACCATGAGCCGCAACAACCCATCACCGATTCGCGTTCTGCGCATCGACGCCAGCCCCCGGCTGGCGTCCATCACCCGGTCCCTGGAGGACGCGCTCATCGCCCGACTGCATCAACTGCACGACGGTGTTGAAGTCTCCACCCGCGATGTTTCCCGAGGTATGGAATTCGTCGACGAGGCGTGGATCGGCGCCAACTACACCGGCGAAGCCGAGCGGGACCATGCCCAAAAGGCGCGCCTGGCATTGTCCGACGAATTGGTCGATGAGTTGTACGCGGCGGACGTCCTGGTGATCGGCGTGCCGGTGTTCAACTTCTCGATTCCCGCCGCCCTGAAGGCCTGGATCGATCTGGTGGCGCGGGTGGAGCGTACCTTCCGCTACACTGACAACGGCCCCGAAGGTCTGCTGGGCGGGCGCAAAGCCTATCTGGTGTTTGCCTCCGGTGGCGTCGGGTTGGGCAGCGAAATGGATTTCGCCTCCAGCTACATGCGCCACGTGCTGGGCTTTCTCGGCATCCGTGAGGTGGAAATCATCGCCGCCGAGCGTGTCGCAATCGACAGCGGCGCCGCCGTGGAACGTGCCCGCGCCGCCATCGAAGCCTTGGACCCGCAGCGCGATGCTGCTTGAGTCGTCCTTGCCAAGGAGGATCGAAGTCATGAACACACGCACCGTTTCCCAGGTCATCAACTCCCGGGCAGTGAGCGAAGGCGCCGGGGTGACCGTACATCGCACTATCGGCACGCCGGCACGGCGCAATCTCGATCCGTTCCTGATGCTGGATCATTTCGCCAGCGACGACCCGAACGATTACATCGCCGGCTTTCCGGACCATCCGCACCGCGGCTTCATCACCGTGACCTACATGCTGGACGGCCACATGCTGCATCGCGACAGCATGGGCAACCGCGGCGATTTGCGTGCCGGCGGCGTGCAGTGGATGAAGGCCGCCAGCGGCGTGATTCATTCGGAAATGCCGCAGCAGACGGCAGGCCTGATGCGCGGCTTTCAGCTGTGGATCAATCTGCCGGCCAAGGAAAAGATGAGCGATCCCGCCTACCAGGAATTTTCGCCCGAAGCGATTCCCGTGGTGGATCAAGGTGAGTCCGGGTGCGGTTGCTCAGCGGTGAGTTCGGCGGCGCAGCGCGGGCCCATCGACGACCCGAACACCGATGCCCGCTATCTGCACGTCAAGGTCGCGGCCGGGGGCCGTTTCGCCTACGCCGTTCCGGCCGGTCACACGGCGTTTGTGTACCTCTTCGGAGGCAGCGCGCAGATCGGTGATACGCATTTGGCGCAGCACAACCTGGCGGTCCTTGGCGACGGCGACGAAGTCTGCGATCGATGCCGGGCCGGACGGCGCCGAGTTCATCCTGGTCGCCGGGCGGCCCCTGCACGAACCCATCGTGCAATATGGACCGTTCGTCATGAACAGCCAGGACGAAATGGAGCAGGCGTTCGCGGACTTTCACGATAATCGCCTGGTGCGTAAGAAAGCCGACATGATCGGCGCCTGAGCGCCCGGCGTTTCGAAGATCAGGACTGTGCCGATTGCGGGACGGTCGCCGTGTTGCGGGTCGTGAGGCGGCGCCACAGCGGCCGCCCCGCCAACACCGCGAAGACCGGCGCACCTGCGATCAAGTACCAGTAGAAGGTCACAAACCGCCATACCAGAATTGCGGCCGCGGCCACCGCGGTACCCAACTGCGGCGCCAGCAGCAACGTGCTGCTGGCCTCCGCGCCACCGCTGCCGCCCGGCAGCAGGGCTGCTTGTCCCGCCCCCAAGGACAGCATTTGCACCAGGAATGCATAAGGCCAGCTCAGGTCGCCGCCCAAGGCGCGGATCACCAGAAACAAAATGCTGTAACGCAGCAGCCAGTGACCGGCACAGAGCAGATAAACGCCGAACAAACGCATGCGCGAATAACTGCGAATCAGCGCCAGGGAATGTCGGAATTCGATCGCTCGGCGCGCCAACCGATGCCGGGTACGGGACGACACCCGCATTTGCCGCAGAACCCGGCCCGCCAGCAACAGTACCTTGCGATAAAAACGCATCACCGCCAGCACCACCGCCAAGCCGCCAAGCACCAGCACCGCGAGCATCACCAGCTGCCACACGACCCGCAGATCCTGCGGCGCAAACAGCCAGTACAGGCTCAGACCGATCAACGCCGTCAGAAAAAACAACAGATCCATGAGCTGGTCGGCGGCGTACAAGGCAACGCTCTGGCTGGCACTCATGCCACGGCGTGACAACAGGAAGGCGTAGGTGACAGGGCCGCCCGCCCCACCGGGCGTGGCGCAAATCGCGAATTCCGACGCCAAGACCGTAGCCAGCGCCCCACCTTGCGCCAGCCGCGTTCCCATGCCAGCGGCCAGCAGCCGCACCCGCCCGGCGTTGAGATTCCAGCCGATGAAAATCATGCCCAGCAGCAACAGCAACTGATCCAGGGGATAGTCGCGCAGCAACGCCAACGCCTGGGTGCCGCCGAGGAAGACCGGCAAACCGACGCCGATCCCCAGTCCCAGCAGTGCCAGGACCCCATAGCGCAAACTCACGCCATTTGCTCCAACCAGTCGGACTTGGTGAGGGGCCGGCGGGTGGGCAACAGCGCCACCAGCGTCTCGTACCAGAACTGGCGCGACGACGCATAGGCCATGTCCACCGGATGCAATCCCAGTCGCAGCATCGGCGCCTCGCTCTGGGTACGGATACGGCGTTGATTCCAAAGCTGCGACACCTTGCGGCGCCAGGCACTGCGAGCGCTCCACACCAGGGACGGCGCCGTAAGCGCGGCAAAATCCGGCAACCGCAGCAGCGCAGTGGGGTTGGAAGTATAACGGAACGGGTACTCCTGAAGCACGCGCGCCGCCTCGGGACCGAGCAGCCAGGCCGGCGCCACGAAACCTCCCAGCGGCCATCCAAAACCTTGGAACAGCGCCACGCCCCGGTCGAGGCGCGCGCGCACTTCGGTTTCTGGCAGCCGGTACATCTCGCCTTCATGGGTATAGATGCGACGCATGAAATACTCTCGGGGCGTGCGCGGCGCGGGGCCGTCGTCGGCATGATAATAGCCGTGCATGACCAGTTCGTCGCCGCACGCCAAGCGCCGGTCCATGGCGGCGACGAATTCCGGGTGGCGGGCCAGGTGATCGCGATGGTGAAAATCGGGCACTACCAAAAGCGTCAACGGGACTTTGCCGAGGGCGTCGACGCGCTGCACGAAATCCCGGTACAGCGGCCACGTCGAGGGCGCGACGTCGTGTAGCACGATACTCAGCGAGCGGGTACGTTCAAGCATTGACCGCCGCCTGCAGAGGCACATCGCCGCATAGCTCGCGATAATGACCGAGCAATGATGGCAACACGCGCTCCCACGCGTAATGGTTTTCCACGTGCCGGCGCGCCAGACGCCCCATTTCCGGGGAGCCGTCGGCGAACAGTGCGCGCACCGACTGCGCCATCGAATCCGCGCAACGGGGCACTGCCAGCAAGCCGGTTCCCGGAACCACCAGTTCCGCCACTGCACCGGCGCGCACGCCGACCACCGGCAGACCGCTGGCCATGGCTTCCAGGATCACCAGACCGAAGGTTTCCTGATCGCCGGCGTGGAGCATGGCATCGCTGCTGGCCATGAGCCGCGCCAGTTCTCCCTGGTCGATGAAATGGTCCAACACGGTGACGTTGGCGGGCGTACGGGTCGGCATATGGGAGCCGACCAGGAGCAGATGGTAGTTCGGGCCCAGGAACTGCATGGTCCGCAGCAACAGGGGCACATGCTTTTCCCGGGAACCGCGGCCGGCAAAAATCAGTAAACGGGCGTTGTCCGGGATCCCCAGGCGGCCGCGGGCCTGTGGATCGGCCAGCCGGGGATGGAACTGATTGATGTCGACCCCCAGCGGCTGAACCTGGACCCGCTCGACGCCGAGCCGCTCCAGTTTATCGGCCATCACCCGTGACGGGGCCAGCACCCGATCGAAGTGCCGGTACAGGCGCCGCACATAGGCATCCAACAGCGGGTCGGTCCAACGCCCGGCACGCGCACCGACCAGACGCGGCAGATCGGAGTGGTAAAAACCGATCACGGGCACATCCATGGCGCGGCCCGCAGTCAATGCGGCCCACCCGAGTCGGTAAGGATCGCCTGCTTCGATCACGTTGGGACTCAACTCCCGCAGCAGTTCCACCCATGGGCCTTCGCGGAGCGGAAAGCGGTAGCCCTGGCTGAATGGAATCGACGGCGCCGGCAGAATGCACACCCCTTGGTCGCACGCCCGTTGCGCGCCGGGCACCAGCAGGCTGTGTTCCACGCACGGCTGGGACCGCAACCAGGCGCGTTTGGCCCCCAGATAGGTCCGTACCCCGCCGCTGGCGGGGGCATAGAACATGGTGATGTCGGCTAAGTGCATAGGAGAGAACACTCACTTTAGATCGTTTTTATAGGCACACATCGATTAAGGACCGTTGAAACGCCATGAAACGGTTCGCGGCTGTTGTCCACTGCGTCATCCCTGCGGCTGCTGCTCCCGACACCAAGGGTATAGATCATCCGCGTGCCGGCGCGTAGCGAAAACCACCGCTGGCGATCGGTTTGGTACACTGCCCGAACCTCACGTTGCCGACAAAACGAGCTGTGCATGAAATCGTCCTCGGTCCTGCTCATGGGCATCGTCCTCACCTCTGCAAGCGCCGCCGCCGATGAGCCGCTGCCATTATGGGAACTCGGCGTTGGCGCATACGCCTTGTCCGTTCCCGCCTACCGGGGCTCGGAGCAGCGCCAATCGTACCTGCTCCCGTGGCCCTACCTGCAATACCGCGGCGACCGCCTGCGTTGGGATCGCGAAGGTGGCCGGCTGCGGGTACTGGGTGGCGCCCATGCGCGCCTCGATCTGAGTCTTGCCGCCAGTCCGCCTTCGGACAACGACCCCGCCAGCCCGCGCCGGGGCATGCCGGACCTGGATCCGACGTTGGAATTCGGTCCGCAATTGCAGATCCTGCTGGGTCAGGACTTCTCCGGGCGCGACACGTGGACCTTGTCGTTGCCACTACGAAAAGTCGTGGTCGTCGACCATGCCAAGCTGCGCTCGGCCGGCTGGATGTTCGCACCCTATGTCCAATACGAGCATCGTGACCGTTGGAATACCACCGTGTCCGCAGGTCCGATGTTCGCCACCCAGCCGTACCACGATTATTTCTATCAGG
This sequence comes from uncultured Verrucomicrobiae bacterium, assembly GCA_963788655.1. Lineage (GTDB taxonomy): Bacteria > Verrucomicrobiota > Verrucomicrobiia > Limisphaerales > JAFGQR01 > JAFGQR01. The sequence continues at coordinate 83,618 of CAWBHS010000090.1, forward strand.
TGGACAACGCATACACCGGCGTCAACCGACCTGCCTATGACGCGCAAGCAGGTTACAGCGGCAGTCGCATCACGCTGGGTTTCAGCCGACGCGTGAACCGCTATTGGATCGGGGCGTTCGCCCGCTACGACTATCTAGGCGGCGCCACCTTTGTCGACAGCCCGCTGGTGACGACCGACCATTCGTTTATGTTCGGCGCCGGCGTCGCTTGGATATTCACCGAGTCGAAGCGCGCCGCAACTGCAGCGCCGGGCTGGTAGCGGTTCTGCCTGCAAGTGCGCACGGCCATCGGTATTCATTGTTGCGGGTCGGATTGCGCTTCGTCGTCACTGCCGCCCGCGCTATCGCCGGCGGATTCGATGGCGGCAATTTCTGCTCGATCCAATACGCCGTCGTGATTGCGGTCGACGGTCTTGAATTTTTCGATTCCGACCAGCCGCGCTTCTTGTTCGCTGACCACTCCGTCGCCGTTGCCGTCTGCGTTCTTGAACGTGACATCGCCCGCATTTCCGGTGGTATCGCCACCATAAGCACCGCCCCGCTCACCCGGCGCCGCGGATGCGGTGGCGGCGGAAAACAGAATCGCGAACACTACCATTACGCGCCTAGCCATCTGCCAACCCTCCTTGTTAAACCGCCAAATCACTCATCAGTGTAGCGTCGCCATAGCACCTTTCTAACTTTCTCAATCCGCCTGCACCGGGCCACGGCCTTGTTTTTTCTCGCCCTGGCGGCGCTTGGCCTGCATGCGCCGCTCCCTAGCAGCCTTTGACGGCTTGGTCTTACGGCGCGGCTTGGGCGGACGTGCGGCTTTGCGCAGCAGCGCCAACAGGCGCTCGCGCGCATCCTCACGGTTGCGTTCCTGACTGCGAAAGCGTTGCGCGCTGATCAGCAATTCACCTTCCTTGGTCATGCGATTGCCGGCGAGTTCCTTGAGCCTGGCCCGCACCGCGTCGGGAAGCGACGGCGAATGCGCGGCATCGAATCGCAACTGCACCGCAGTGGCTACTTTATTGACGTTTTGGCCGCCCGGCCCCGATGACAAGATAAAACGAAATTCCAGCTCGGTGTCCGGAATCCGGATCTCTGACGATACATACAACACAGCGGCTCCAGGTTCGGCTCGGGACGCGGCGGATGCTGTCGAAGCAACCGCGGCCACGCTATGATCGCCCGATGAGCCCTGCCGTGACAAACGCACGGCCGCTCAAGCCCGAAACCGCTGCGTTTCTGCAACGGTCGGTTTCCATCGATATCGCCGCCCGGGACCCGGGCGGGCGGCTCTGCCACCCGCCGCGGAGCGTGTCCAGGGAACGCCGGTCACCATTCGACACTACCCTGCCGACAACAGCGGGTTCATCGAACAGGACTACCCGGTCAAAGGCGTAGCCGGGGCCATCTGCTGGCGCGTGCTATCCGAATTCACCCAGCGGCAGCGCACCGATTTCAGCAATCGTGAATTACGCCTGGACCCCGACATCGGACTGCCCGATGTCGGCGACAACCTGGAAGCTCGATTACTGCTGCTGCAAAAACGCCTCGCCGAGCGCTGCGACTTTCTCGGTATCGAGAATACCGGCCGCGGCCGGTTTCGCCTGCGGGTCGACCGCCTGGTCGCCTTGCGCGAGCACCGACATCATCGCGGTGATCGATGACTTAGCTTCAGTCCACGCAAACACCAAGGTCGTCCAGTCACTGCCAGCGCAAACCGCAACGTCGATGCGCGCGCGATGCCAGCAAAGTTAGCGCCGAACCGACCAATCGACTCGCCGGCAACACGGCGCGGGCCAGCCCCGGCCTGAACGCTCAATTACCGCTGTGCTATCGCCGCGCCTGGGCCGGCGGCAGGTTCTTGGGTACGAAATCGAAATAAGGCGTGGTCACCGCTTGCCCCGGTGGCACGTACGCAGGGGCCGGCACCCCTCGAGGTCCCAAACTGCGGATGAACGCGTACATGGCCTTGAGATCGCTATCGTTCATGTCCCGCAGGCTGAACCAGGGCATGGGCGGACGCCGCGGCGCGCGTGCGTACGTCAGCCACTGCTGCTCGCTCATTTCCTGCACCTTGAGACGCAAATTGGACGGGTAGGTGGTTCCCCAAGGTCCCGCGAAGCCAACCACCGAACCGGTCAGCCATTCGCTCTTCGGAACCGCGCCGCCACCTTCCGGGTAGCCGGGAGTATGGCAATCGTTGCAGCCGCTGGTCGAAATGATGTAACGGCCCCGTTCGATCTGCTCATCCGCCGCAGTTGCCGCCGCAGCGGTCAAACCGCCGAAAATACCGACCAAACCCGCCCAAGCGATGATCACCCTCTTGATTCTCATGTGCGCCCACTCCCCGCAAGAAAAGCGCCGCAGCGCGTATGCATCAACCACATGAAAGCATAGCCGGTCGCAAGCGGGCGGGTTCATAAATAAACGCTAAGCATTTCTTAGAAGGTTCGTAACCGGGCAAAGTCACCGGTCCGGGTCCTGAACGCCGTCGTAATAGAGCCATTTGCCGTTCTGGCACACGAACCGGCTGCGCTCGTGCAAGCGCTGCGCCCTGCCCCCGACCCGGCAACGCGCCACGAACTCCACCGTCGGCGGGTCTTCCGTGGCCGCTATGATCTTGAGCCCCAGCCACTTGCCCGGCGGGGCCCGTTCGAGATCGAGCCGGTCGGGACGGGTGTCGCCATGCCAAGTGGCCAGCAGATAATCAAAACGGCCGGTGGCGAATGCGGTGTAGCGGGAACGCATCAAAGTCAGACAGTCGGGAGCGTTCAATTCTTGGTCAAGGTAGAGACCGCAACATGCATCGTAATCGAGCCCGCTACCGCACGGGCATGGCCGATCCGGGTCGCGCCGCGCTTTCGCCATGGCGATTAGGACCTGTCAACGCTATCCGCGCCGAGGCGACGGCGGCCCGTAGGCCGCGAGCCAAGGCGCGCCGAGCGCGGTGTGCTGGATGTAAAGGAGCGAGTCGCAACACCGGCTCGCAGCCTACCGGCCCCGTCCCTTCGGGTTGCGCCCCAAAAGCCGCCATGCAGCGTTGCTCGTCGTTCACTTGGAATAACCAAACTTCTCTCCTCGCACCTTGCCTGGCGGCTTTTGGGGCAGCAACGCCACCCACGGATAGCGTTGACAGGCCCTAGTAAAACCCTTGCTGCTCGCGCACGGCGGCGTCGGCGAGCAGAAACATGGCGGCGTTCCAGGACTGCCCGGCCATGCCGCACAATGCGTAATTGCGCCCGTGCAGCCACTCGCTGAAACGCCAGTCGCCCAATTGATTGACCCGAGCCAGACCCTGCAGCGCCTCGGCGGCCTGTTCGCGGCGGCCATTGGCAGCGAGCGCGAGCGTCCAGAAACCGCCCACGAACGGCCAGATGCCGCCGTTGTGATATTGGTATGCCTGATTCTGGCCGTGGCGGTCCATATACGTGCGCCACAACGGATTGTCACGACCAATGGGTTCGCACACCACGCGCACCGGATATGGGTCTTCCGCGAAATGCCCCGACAAGGTATCGAGAATGCGTTCGCTGTGTTGCGGTTCTGACAACCCGACCAACAGCGCCAACAAATTGCCGAACACATCGCCCTCGTCGCCCCAAACCGAAAAATTGACGAAACTCAAATACAGATCGCGGTCGCCGGCGCCCTCGCGGATGTAGTCCTGCAGCAAGCGCAGACGCCGGTAATCCGGTACATGGTCGGTAAACGGATAGAACAAATGATTGAAGTGGTATGCGGTTTCCTGCTGACCGTGCAGATCGTACAACCGCTTGACGTAATACCAGAGGGCGTTGGAATAGAGCACGAATCCAGACCGGGGCATGATGTCGGCCCAATCGCTGGCCTCATTCTGCTGCACCAGGAACAGTCGCGGATGTTCTTGGCATTGCAGCCAGTGAATAGCGCGGTCGACCGCGTTGTCCACGACTGCACCAAGCGTATGCCCGAGCCGCTGCATTTGGCGCACCGCGATCAGCCACCACAGGGTGGCGTCGATACAGCCGACGTACCAGAAATCGGAATCGGCGGCTTCCGGATTGACGTATTTGGGAATCTGGCCGTTGTCGGCCTGGTGCAGCGCCAGGGTTTCCAGGCTGGCGCGAGCGCCCTGCAGCAGTTCGGGATCGTTCTGCAGCGCCATGCCCAAGACCGAGATCCCGGCATCGCGGGCGAAGATCGAAGTGTAGCGGCGCTCCCGGGCGGCCTCGCTGAGGCTGGCGGCGCGCAATCCGTGCGGCGTCAGATTGGCGCGCAACAATTGAACCGCGCGCGTGCGGCACTGTTGCAAGAGTGCCTCGTCCATTGGAATTCCTTCGTGAGTGACTGCGGAATACGGAACCGAAGAACAGATCAATCGATTTCAAACAGTTTCGCGTATTCACGTGCATCGAAAAAGGTTTCGATGGACACGATGCGCCCTGCTTCGACCTTTGCCCAGTGAACCACCGGGGTAACCTGCAACCGATCCATTCGTGTTTTGAAATCGAGAATGGTGCAAACGTCATTGCCGTCGCAAAAAGTCTTACGCTGCTCGATGCCCTCCAGGATCGTGCCGATGCGACTGATATCGTCCACGAACAACGCGGCACCGTCGAAATTGGACAGCGGACTGCGATAGGTAAAACCGCGCTCGGCAAGAAAGCCCAACATGCGATCGAAATCCCGCGCTGCGAGCGCCTCAAAATAAGCTTCCACCACCTCGCGCGGCGTGGTTTCACTCATGTCCGGTTCCTTGAAAACTGCCGGCGAATATCGCCACATACATTCAGTTTAAACCGCCCGGGCGGCGATACCAAAGCATCCACATAATATCGGTGGCGCCGACTCCCTTCCTATTTGCAGCGTTTTCGCCCGGCCCGGGAAACAGGGCGTAATACATTGGCGCCACGCCACCGCGTATCGCGCTAGCGCGACCCGAGCGAACTCCTACACTTTTGGCACTCGCCACACGCCACACTGGAATTGGCTGGACAGACCATAAGGAGATTACGATGACCGACAAATCGCTTTCCGGAAAAAAGATCGCAATGCTGTTGACCGATGGCGTGGAAGAGGTGGAATACACCAAACCGCGGGCTTTCCTGGAAGAGCATGGCGCCACGGTGCATCTGGTTTCACCAAAGAACGCCGGCGACAAGATCCAGGGCTTCAACCACCTGACGCCCGACCAGACGTTTTCGGTGGAAGTGAATGTCAAGGATGCAACACCCGCGGATTATGACATGCTGGTGTTACCAGGCGGCGTCGCGAATCCCGACCTTTTGCGCCTGAGTGAAGACGCGGTTGCGTTCGTGCGCGGTTTCGCCGACGCCGACAAACCCATCGCCGCGATCTGCCACGGCCCCTGGATGTTGATCAATGCGGGCCTGGCTCATGATCGCCGACTCACCAGCTGGCCGACCCTGCAGACCGACATCCGCAACGCCGGCGGCAAATGGAGCGATGAAGAAGTCGTAGTGGACGGCCGCATCATCACCAGCCGCAATCCCGATGACATCCCGGCGTTCACCGCCAAGATCGAAGAGATGTTGACCGCGGCCTAAACCAGTCGCCCCGAAGTACGCGAGGAGCGTCCTTCGGGGCACGCCGCTCAGCGAACGTTCCAGGACATGGTAATGCGCGGCGTGGTACCAAAGTAAGGATGCACATAATGCACCAACTGCGCCGGAAACAGGATCATGCAACCGGCCTCCATGGTCGGTATGAACTCCCGCGTCATACAGCCTTCCTGATCGGGACAAAAGCTGGCGAAGCGAGGGTCCGAGAACGTTAATTTCCCTAACAGCGGGTGTTCCGCATCCTGCTCACCCAGTTGTACCGCGTAGACGATACTGCCCACGGCCCGCAGATGACTGTGAGGGCCGAGATAATCGCCCGAGCGCGAAATGCTTGCCCAGCACTGATCGATCACCGGATTGGGCTGTTTGGTGATCTTGCGATAGAACTCCAGCGCCCGGGCATGGATGAAATCGGCTTCAGGACAGTTCCAACGCGGAATGTCGTTTACCTTGCGGCCGCCGAAGATCGGTTTGTGGGACAGTTCGGGATCATGTTCCAATTCAAGGATGCGACGGATCAGGCCCGGATGGTACGAATCGGTATCTTCGAAATCCGTGATCAGCACCGTCGGATCGCGGATGTAGGTCTCCAGCTTCTGATCCTTCGGCCAAACCTCGTTCGGCACCGCCGATGCGGTGCTGGTGGTATCGTGCGCCATGTTGCCGCCTCTCCGGGAAATGCAGTCTTTTTAGCCGCTAACCGAGCACCGGGTCAATGGCATCACTGCAAGTCCGTTGCATCCGCCCGGCTCTTTACCATAGTCGTGGTATGTCCATGAACCCCAAACATCCCGGCCGCCGCCCCGGCTGGCTGCTCGGCGACAGCGTGCGCTCGCTCTGGCACAGTTACCGACGGCAAGTGGCGCCGGTATCCGGCCGCGATTGGGGGATTTGGGCTTCGATACTGGTGCTCGGCTTCGGTGCCTGTTCGGTACTGGTGTTTCTCACCACGCAACTGGGCAAAGCGTTGGTGGGGCAGGGGTTGCAGACCTGGGACGGGCAGGTGCTACGCACCATCGTCGCACACGCACCGATGGCATTCGCCGACGCCATCATGTACGAATCCCCCGGCAACCTGCTCTACATCGCGCCGCTGATCATTGTGGCGCTGGTGATCGCCATTCGCCGGCAGCATGCCTTGGCCGGCATGAGCCTGCTGATCGGTTACGTTCTGCAGCGGCCATTGGTCATCTTCGGTTGGATGTGGTGGGACCGGAATCGTCCCGACTTCATTGCCGGCGGCGTCGCTGCACCGGGTTTTCATTCGTTCCCCTCGGGGCACGCCGCCATGTCCACGTTCGTGTATGGTTTTCTCGCCTACCTCTGGGCCCGCGCCACGCCCCACGTGGGCGAACGACTGCTGGCGTTCGCCCTGGCCATCGCCTGGATTCTGCTCATCAGCGTCGGCCGTTTGCGGCTGGGCTCCCATTGGCCGAGTGACATGCTCGCCGGCTACGTGATTGCCGCGGCTTGGCTGGGGGTGGTCATTGTCGCCCACCGCCGCCTGGAGCACACCGGCGCCGGCGCCTAACTCCCTTTTCTACCAGGCACTGCCGCCGCACCGGGCGTTGACCCTTGAGCCGTGTTACGCAGCCCGCCAGCCGGCCGCAAAATCGCCCGGCTCATAACCGGCCCGTTGACTCAGATTACGCTGCCGAAACCCTTATCGGCGGCGCCCGGCGGCGGCTCCAATCCGGCAATGGGACATCCCTGCGCCAACGGTCCGCCAGGGAACAACTCGTAAACGTATTTGAGCCCGCCCTTGCCGTGAAAACGCTCGTCGAGCGCGTCGTGCAACGCGCGCACGTTCAGCTGGTGGCCGCCGGGCGAATTGCGTTTGGCGTAGTAGCGTTGCAGTGCACGCACTGCTTCCCAGTGATCCTCATTGAGCCGCAGTCCCTGCTCATGCGCCGTGTGTTCCGCGTCTGCGCGGCTCCAGCTCCTTGGCGCGTCGGGGAACTCGGGATCCGGTACATAGGACCCCGGATGCATTACGTCTTCCATCGTCATATCGCCCATGGCAACACCCCTGCTGTTGGCTAACGGGGTCCGGCATTCGCCGTGACGGCGGCCGAACCATTCACAGCTTAAAGATGAACCATGCCCGGTTCGGTATCAAGCACGGGCCCGCATAATCGCGGGGGCGGCGGCGACCAGTTCGCACGACTCGGTGGCATGGGCACAAATCATGGTTTATAAACAAACGACGGGCCGCAAGCTGTCGGGCAATTCCGTCATGACCGAGCATGTCAACAAAGTACCCGAGCAAGACGCACAGGCATTGCGCGCACAAGTCGCGGAGCTGCAAGCTGCGCTCAGCCTCAGCGAGCAGGCCAGGAATTGCCTCGAAACCCAACTCGCCTGCGCCGAAGAGTTATCACAGGCCGGCAGCTGGCAAAGCAATCCGCGGACCGGGTCAGCATCCTGGTCCGCGGGCATCTACCGCATATTCGGTCTCGACCCGAACAAACTCGTGCCACGGCATAAAGCCTTTCTCGAGTTCGTGCATCCCGAGGACCGACCGCTCGCCGAACGGGTCATGGCCGAAGCGCTCGGCTGCGGCGGCAAATACAATCTGACCTTGCGTACGGTTCGCCCCAACGGCGAAGTGCGCATGGTCCGCGCCCAGGGCACGGTAATTCTCGATCACCAGCAAAAACCGGTGCGCACCTACGGCGTCGCTCGGGACATTACCGATGAGGAAATCGCGCGCAAGGCACTGGCCGACAGCGAGCACCGCTTCCGCCTGATCGCGGAAACCATCGACGACGGCTTTTGGATTGCCGCCCCGGGCATGACCAAAATGATATATGCCAGCCCGGCGTACAAAAAAATCTGGGGACGAAGCGCCGAACACTTCGAGCGTTATCCGCAGTCGTTTCTCGATGCGGTGCACACCGATGACCGCGCCAGCGTGGCGCGCGCGCTGCACGAGCATGCCGAAGGACGTTGGCACTGCGAATACCGTATCGTCCAAACCGATGGCGCGGTACGCTGGGTCGCGGACCAGGGCTATCCGGTATACGATGAAAACGGCAACCTGGAACTGCTCACCGGTGTGGTCCGCGACATCACCGAGCAGCGTCAGGCTCAAGCACGCCTGCAACAGGCTTTGCAACAAGTACGGCGAGCCAAGGCCGAATCAGAACGGCTGATGCTGCAGGACCCGTTGACCGGCACCGCCAACCGCCGTTATCTGCATGCCTACCTGGAGCGGGAGTGGCGCCGCGAACATCGTGACGCGCGTCCGATCGCGCTGTTGTTGTTGGACATCGACTTCTTCAAAGACTACAACGATTTCTACGGCCATTTGCGCGGCGACAGTTGCCTGCAACGGGTATCCGCCTGCCTGAAGCGGGCGTTGCAGCGACCGGGCGATCTGCTGGCGCGTTTCGGCGGCGAGGAATTCATCGCGGTAATGCCCGGCACCGATACGCGTGGCGCCCGCGCCGTGGCCGAGCGGCTGCGTGCGGCGATCGACAAACTACGCATTCCCCACGCAGCCTCCGATGTCGCCTCCCATGTCACGATCAGCGCCGGCGTCAGCTGCGTCGACCCCCGCTTCACATCGGCACAGGAGGCCGTCGATCATGCCGACCGCGCCCTGTACGCAGCTAAACGCGCCGGTCGGAACCGCATCTGCGTCGCCGGTCCCGGGGAGTGAAGCAAAGCGCCGCAGCCGACTCACGGGCAGCGTGAGCAGGCCCGCAGCACAGCCAAGGACAGATCATGAAGCCGACACTCACAGTGGAATTTGCAGTCAAAGCCGGAACCGACACGTTTCGCGAGGAAAGCGTCTCGCTCCATGACCCGGAGGAATTGTTCGCCTTCGTGGCCCCCGGCGGCGGCTGCGAATCGATCCCATCGGAGGTGGCCGAGATTCGCATGAATTTCCTCTCGCCCGCACACGCCAATCAAGCCAATCCGATCGCCGATGCGCCCGCGACCCTGCAGATCGGTATCGTGCTGTTCCAGGGACCGTTGGCCGAAATCGCCGCCACCGCCTCGCAGTTGCTCGACCGGGCGGGACGGGGCGAGTTGTCGGAGTCGTTTCGACGGGTCCTGCACTCGTGATCCTGGTTCGTCGCCCAAGCTACGAGTAGCCCAGGGAGCGGAGGCGGACTTGAGTGCATCACCCACCGGAGACCCTCCGGGCGCCGCACACTTGTTCGAAATGCATTTCGAACAAGCCTTGACTCTGGACCGGCGCGAGGAGGTCGTGCTGCGCCTTCAGCATCAACGGGGCGTTGTCCGCGCTTGGTTCGATCCGCTGAACCCGACCCGCCTGCTGGTGCAGGCCGACCCGGTCTATTTCAGCGCCCTGACCTTGCGTGACTTCGTCCGCCGACTGTGGGTCGGGACCCGGGTCCTGGACGACTGAATGTCGCTGATGCCCTACTGCGTGTTCTCGGCGCGAGCGGTGGATACGATGGTTTCTCCTTCCAGTCGCAAGGCACCCGCTGCCCGTATATCCAGGTCGCCGTTGCGGCCGATGCGCAGGGTGACGCCGTTCAAGGAAAGTTCATAAGCGCCTTCGCGGGTAGGTTGAAAGCCGCGCGTAACAGGGCCCGGCAACGGATAGTTCGTGGTCGGGCCGCTGCGGCGCCCGTCAGACTGGGTGCGCAACCGTTCCACTTCGCGCTGCAGGTCGCGCACCCGGCGCTCCAGGTTGCGAATGTCGGTTTGCAACTGCAAGGCGCGCGTGCCGCCGTAGCCGGGATGGGAACCATACGTGTCCCAGGCCCACACGGGCAGGGCGAGCAGCATGCCCGCACTCACCAGCCAGCCGATGTAGCTGCGCATAAATCGCTCTCCTGCACGCGTGCACGCGTGCCTGCCAGTCCCACACGGGCGCCGCCAACCCATGCAACGGTCGACGACGCGTTCAGAACACCCACTGCAACTGCACGGAGTAAACGTTGCGCTGATAATCCCGCAACGGGTCGTTGGATTGATTTTCGGTGAACTCCCACTGTCCGGTGAGACTCCAATCACCGGTCAGTTGCCGGGATGCACTGAAACGCGTGCGCCAACGTTTGTCGTCACGGTTCAACAGCGGCGCGTTCGGATAGTCGCTCCACCGGTAACTGGCGTCAGCGCGCCAGTTCCAGTCGGGACCGAGATCGTGGCTGTAATCGGCATGAATGGTGTGTCGCGTGGGCGAATAGCTCTCCGACGCGGTGTCGCGCCGGTCATTAAGCTCGAGTTCGTAGCCGACACGGATACTGCTGCCGCTGCGATAGATCTCGTACTGGGCAAGCAGATCATGTCGTTGGCCGGTCAAATAATCGTAACGGCCGTCGAGCGTATCGATGTTCTCGAAGATATAGCGTATGTGCAGATAATGGTCTTCCGGCAATCTTCGAGTCGCCGCGGTCTCGATGCCGAACGTCCGCTGATAGTCGTCCCCGGCCAGCGTATCGTGGGCGATATAACCCCCGGCATAGGTACGCCAATCTCCGATCGCACCGTCCTTGCGCGCCAGCAGACGCAGCTCGGAGAAGTTGTTTTCGGTTTCGTCCTGGTAGCGCAGTCCATATAGGCTGGCGTGGACACTCAAACCATCGTCCCGCGTACCGCTCAATACGCCGCTGCCGGAGGTATACAGTTCACCGAAGGTATCGCCGCGATAAGTGGGCATATCCGTCGGCGCGAAATTGACGTTGTCATCGTAGCCGGCGCCGAGACTGGCAAACCCGCGCCAATCATGTTTGCTCACCATGGCCCGGGGCGGACGCGGCAATTGCCGTCCTGCCAGATAGCGCAGTCGCTGGTCCTGGGTATCGTCGAAAGCCGCACGAAAGTGGCGCTGGGCTTCGCGATCCTCAGCTCGGCGTCTCGCCACCAGACCGAGGTTGTAGTGCGCCAGCGGCGCCATCTCCGGGATCGTCAATAGATGCTCGAAGCTCGACTTGGCGCGCTGGTAATCACCAAGCCGGTAATAGGCAGACCCTAGATTGTAATAAAGTGCCGGCCGGTCGAGCCCCTCGGCGCGCGCTTGTTCGAAGGCATGCACCGCCGCGGCGTAGTCGCCCTTGCCGTAGGCGTCGACGCCCGCATGGAATTGCGCCACGGGATCGGCCCGCGCACAAACGGGCAGCAGAATGACAGCTAAGGACGCTGCGAGCAGATTACGCGAGCAGCTTAGAGCGAAACGACCACGTGCCATGCACCAAAGCCTCGAAACCCGTTCCACGAGCGGCCTCCACAATCGGTCGGCCAGCGTTCGCAACGACCCCCGGTCCCACAGCAAAAAGCCTCCTCTCCCAGTTGGGAGAGGAGGTTCCCCGATCGGCGACTGAAAATCCAGGCCGATCAACTCTGCCGCGCCAATCGTTCCGTCGGCTACGGCCGCTCTTGCCCTTTATCGCGCGCGCACGGCGCCGCCCACTTCCTGCGCCCGGTCCCGACCCGTCGTATCGGGTCGGCCTGTCGTATCGGGTCGACCTGTCGATATCGGCGGTCGGCCTCTCGTATCGGGTCGGCCTGTCGTATCGGGTCGGCCTGTCGTATCGGGTCGGCCTGTCGTATCGGGTCGGCCTGCCGTATCGGGTCGGCCTGCCGTATCGGGTCGGCCTGCCGTATCGGGTCGGCCTGCCGTATCGGGTCGGCCTGCCGTATCGAATCGGCGTGCCGTATCGGGTCGGCCTGCCGTATCGGGTCGGCCTGCCGTATCGGGTCGGCCTGCCGTATCGGGTCGGCCTGCCGTATCGGGTCGGCCTGCCGTATCGGGTCGGCCTGCCGTATCGGGTCGGCCTGCCGTATCGGGTCGGCCTGCCGTATCGGGTCGGCCTACAGAGTCGGGTGGCCCAACCGCGTCTGGGCGCCCTGATGTATCGGGGCGGCCGGATGTATCCGCGGGTCTCGGTACATCCGCGACCAATGGCACGCTTGGCGACGCGTGGTCGTGTTCGTCCGCCGGTGACCCTCGGGCCGCGGGCGCCTCGTCGGGGTTTTGCGCATCCCGAGACGGCGCTGACGTGCCGCCCAATTCGGCGCCGCCATCCGCCGGTAGTTCAATTCTCCGGGTTACCGATTCGGGTCGTTCGGCATCCAAGTCGATCACCTGGATGGTCACTTCGTCCAGGTCGGCCGGCATTGCCACCGTCGGGAGCAGGACACTGATGCCCAGCAGAATTTGTCGCGCCACTTGGCTCACTTGTCAGGCACCTATCCCAATACGACGCCGTGACGCGATCCTTCCGAACGCTGCTCGCCGGTCACACCGAACTGGACCCGAAAGCTGCGAGTCTTACGGTCATGAAACAAACTGACGCGCATTTCGTTGTCGCCCGCGCCGGTGGCGACCACCGGCAGCGACAGTACATTGCGGCCCTTTTGCAGATGCGTGGTCCAGCTCAAATGACGCCGGCCCGGATAGCCGATCAATTGGACGTTTTCCGGCACCCGCATGCTGACTTCGACTGCCGCCATATCCTCCGGGGCATCGATCACCAATCCCACGGTGCGCACCTGATTCAGCGCCAGGTTCAGCTTCGCCGCCACCGGCGTATGGGGACCAAGCAATACCAACGCGCTCCAAACTGCGACAGTGGCGACCATGGCACTTGCGAACCCTACGCCGAACCAGCGCTGACGGGAGGACAGCCGGCCGCTGCGGTTGCTTCTGCGGGCAGCGCGCAATGCACGTTTGGCGAACCCGGGCCGGGGCTGGGGCACGGCCAGGTTGCGCAAAGCGACCCGCAACCGCAGCTCGTCCGCCACCGCCGACCGACATTCGCGACAGTGGCGCAGATGAGTATCGATGGCGACATCCGCCGCGTCCGGGAGCGCGCCCGCGGCGTAGTCATCGAACAGCGCTCGTGTCTCGTCACAATTCATGGTGGGTCCCCTTACCCGATTAAACGCTGACGCGCGGGAAAAGGTTCCACCGATTTTGGTCCGGTTTCAAGTTGTTGACGCAATTGGGAGTGAGCGCGATTGAGGCGGGACTTCAACGTGCCCAGGGGAGCGCCAAGCACGTCCTGCAATTCCGCCAGGGTATAACCCTCTATGTCGTGCAGGATTACCACCGCGCGCTGATCGGAATTGAGGTGTCCGAGAGCACGGGACAGGCGTTGGTGAAGATCGTCAGTTTCCGCTGCGGCTTCGGGCCCCGGCGCGGGATGGGTGCATTGGTCGGCGTCCGTGGCATCGGCCAGAGGGCGCACCACCGGTGATCGGGCCATGCTCCGGCAGCGGTCGATATACATGCGATACAGGACCCGCGCCAACCATGGTCGCAGCTGCTCCAACTCCCGGAGTTCGGCCGTGCGCGGATACAGTTTGGCCAGCAGATCCTGCACCAGGTCTTCGGCGTCGTCCTGATTGCCGGCGAAGTGGTACGCAAGCCGGAACAGATAGCCCACATGGGGCTCAAGCAACGCCTCGAATGAGTGCTCGCCGCATACGATTCGTGTCCAAAGCTTTTGCAGTCCCATTTTTGTTTGCGTTTTGACGTTGTTATGCTGCGAAAAGAACAAGTGTCGGCGCTCCCCGCGCGGATCGCTTAACGCCCAGTATAGGCGGCATACACGATTCGCCAGTGTGGACTGACAGGCGGTCGGTTGCGTGCGGTCTGAAGGAGCGCCGAATCAACGCGCTGCGGGATTTTGACTACGGTAAAACGATCTTCCGGGGTGAGAAAAGTGCGCGTCGCAACGTTTTCCTCCGTCTTGTTACTGGCGCTCCTTTGCAGCTGTGGCGAGCGGGACGGAGCGCGGCCGCCGATACTCAAGTGGTATGTGTTCGACGAGCCTTCCGGTGCGTTTGCCGAAGCGGCTCGACACTGCTCGCAAGCCTCCGATGGCGCCTACCGGATCGTCCCCGAGGCCTTACCCGCCGACGCCGACCAGCAACGGGAACAATTGGTGCGGCGCCTGGCAGCCGCTGATCCGGACATCGATATCATCGGCATGGACGTGATCTGGACCGCGGAGTTCGCCGCCGCCGGCTGGGTGCTGCCCTGGCCCAAGACTCGCGCCGCCAAAATCCGCAAAGGACGATTGCAGTCAGCGATCCGTAGCGCCCGCTACGACGACCGCCTCTGGGCCGCCCCGTACACCAGCAATACCCAGTTGCTGTGGTATCGCAGCGACCGTGTCGACCGCCCGCCCCATACCTGGCAGGCGATGCTGCGGCAAGCCGAAGCGCTCGGGCCCGATGGCACCATCGAGGCCCAGGGCCAACGCTACGAAGGTTTGACGGTGTTGTTCACTTCGCTTTTGGCATCGGCCGGCGGACGGGTATTGAACGAAGACGGCACGCAAGTGTCATTGGCGCGTGCGCCCACGCGCAAGGCGCTGCAACTGATGCGTCGCCTGGCCGCCTCCCCCGCCGCGGACCCCAATCTGGCGGCGGCGCGGGAAGACGATGCCCGGCTGGCTTTCGAAACCGGCAATGCCAGCTTCATGCTCAACTACTCCTTTGTCTGGCCCAGCGCCCAAGCCAATGCGCCGCAAGTGGCGGCGCACATGGGCTGGGCACGCTGGCCTGCGGTGTTCGCCGATCGCCCCAGCCGCGTCACCCTGGGCGGCATAAACCTCGGCGTAGGTGCATTCAGCCGCCATCCGCGCCTGGCCTTCGCGGCGGCGTCGTGCCTTGCCGATGCCGACAACCAGCGGCTGGCGGCCGTCCGCGGCGGCCTACCGCCCACGCTGGTGGCCCTGTACGACGATCCCGAGATACGAGCGCGCTTCCCGTTCGCCGACACCTTGCGCGCGACGCTGCGCGATGCGGTGCAACGGCCGCAGACACCGTTCTACAACGACGTCTCCCTCGCCATCAGCCACACACTGCATCCCATGCGCGACATTGATCCCGATCGCGATGTGAACCGGCTGCGCAAAGCCATCAGCCGTGCCCTCGCCTCGGAAGGCTTATTGTGAAGCAACACCGGCTGGGACTGGTGCTGTGTGCGCCGGCGCTGTCGGTCATGATCGCGGTTACGGCTTATCCGTTGGCCTACGCGCTTTGGCTGTCCTTGCAGCGCTATGATCTGCGCTTTCCCGACCAACGCGCGTTCGTCGGCCTGGACAACTATCTCAGCGTGTTGAGTTCGCCGGTTTGGTGGCGCTCGCTCGTCAACACCGGTCTCATCACCCTCGGCTCGGTAACACTCGAACTGTGGTTGGGCATGCTATTGGCCTTGCTCATGCACCGCATCGTATTCGGCCGCCGCACGGTGCGCGCGGTGCTCTTGATTCCCTACGGCATCATTACCGTGGTCGCCGCGCTGGCGTGGAAATTCGCCTTCGATCCCACCACGGGTTTCGTCAACGGCCTCCTCGGGCTCGATCACGCCTGGCTGACCCAGCGCTGGTCGGCGTTCGCGGTCATCATTCTCACCGAATTGTGGAAGACCACACCGTTCATGGCGCTGCTGCTGCTCGCGGGACTCAGCCAGATACCCGCGGACCTGTTGCGCGCAGCGCGGGTGGACGGCGCCAACGGCTGGCAGCGATTCACGGGTATCACGTTGCCGCTGTTGAAACCGGCGATCCTGGTGGCGCTGTTGTTCCGCACCCTCGACGCGTTTCGCATCTTCGATACTGTATTCGTGCAAACCCGCGGCGCCGCCGATACCGAGACGGTGTCCATGTTGGGCTACGACGCGCTGACGGTGCGCCTGAACCTCGGCATCGGCGCGGCGGTATCGGTGCTGATTTTTCTGTGTGTGGTGTTGATCGCCGTCGCGTTCCTGAAGGGCTTCGCCACGCCGTTCGCGTCCGGAGAGAATCGATGATACGCACACGGCAAGGTTGGCTCTGGGGCGCGGTCACGGGCGCTGTGATGGTGTATGCGCTGGTGCCGGTGCTGTGGCTGATATCGTTGTCGTTGAAGCCGGCCGCGCAGCTGGGCGATGGCCACTTTTTTCCGCGCACGCTGGATTTTTCCAACTATCGCGCCGTACTCAACGATGCGCAGTTTCCGGCAGCGCTGTGGAACTCCATCGGCATCGGCTTGTTGTCGACGCTGTTTGCCGTGGTGCTGGCGATGTTTGCCGCCTACGCCCTGGCGCGGCTCGCCTTTCCCGGCAAGCGATGGCTCTTGGGCGGCGTTCTGGCGGTGGCGATGTTTCCGCCCGTCGCCATCATCGGCCCGTTGTTCGATGTCTGGCGCTCGCTCGGGCTCTATGACACCTGGGCCGGATTGATTCTGCCCTACATGAGCTTCGCCCTGCCCCTGGCAATCTGGATTCTGACTGCGTTCTTCCGCGAACTGCCATGGGAACTGGAACAGGCGGCACGGGTCGACGGCGCCACCCCGCTGCAGGCGTTCGTGAAAGTAATCGCGCCCTTGGCGGCACCCGGGATATTCACCGCCGCCATTCTCGTCTTCATTTTTGCCTGGAACGATTTTCTGTTCGCAGCCGCACTGACCTCCACCGACAACGCACGCACGGTACCGGCGGCGATCGCCTTCTTCACCGGCAGTTCCCGGTTCGCACAACCCACCGGCAGCATTGCCGCTGCTTCCGTGATCGTCACCGTCCCCGTGGCCTTGGTGGTGCTGTTGTTCCAGCGCCGTATCGTCGCCGGCCTCACCGCCGGTGCGGTTAAGGGTTGACGTCAATGGCAGGAATCACACTGGAGCGCGTCAGCAAACAGTTCAACGACGGCACGGTCGCGGTACGCGATGTCAGTCTGGAAATTCAACCTGGGGAGTTGTTCGTGCTGGTGGGGCCATCCGGCTGCGGCAAATCGACGTTGCTGAATCTGATCGTCGGCCTGGATGCAGTCAGCGCAGGAGCAATCCGCGTCGACGGCCGGATGGTCAACGAACTGGACCCCAAGGACCGCAACATGGCCATGGTGTTCCAAAGCTACGCGATCTATCCGCATATGACTGTCGGCGAGAACCTGGCCTTTCCGCTCAAGCTCGCCAAGCGCCCCCCGGCGGAAATTCAACGTCGAGTGCAAGAGGTCGCCGCGTTGCTCGAGCTCGATGCGCTGCTGCAGCGCCGACCGGCGACCTTGTCCGGAGGACAGCGGCAACGGGTGGCCATGGGTCGGGCCATCGTCCGCCAGCCGGCGGCATTCCTCATGGACGAACCGCTGTCCAATCTCGACGCGCAATTGCGCACGCAGATGCGTCATGAAATCGCGCAACTGCAACGCCGTCTGGGCGTCACCATGGTCTATGTCACCCATGACCAGACTGAAGCCATGACCCTTGCCGACCGGATGGCGGTGTTGCAGCACGGTATCGTGCAACAGGTGGGCGCACCGCGGGAACTCTACCAGCGGCCTGCCAATCGCTTCATCGCCGAATTCATCGGCACACCGGCCATCAATCTGCTGCCGGCGCAGATGCGTGACGGCCGGCTGCAGCTGCCGATGTTGACGCTACCCATGGACGCAGCGCCGGCGAGCGCGAAAGGTTGTGCCAGCGTGCTGGCCGGCATTCGCGCCGAACATTTCCTCGCCGCCGACACCAACCCGGGGCTGCCGCACTTCACGGCGCAGATCGCGTTTACGGAATGGCTCGGTGCCGAGCAATACGCATATTTCCATGTTTCCGACACTGGCGCCGACCGACAGTGCATAGCCCGTTTATCTGGCGATTCCATCCTGCGGCCCGGCGACGCACTCGAGCTTGCCGTCGACCCGCAACAGCTGCACTGGTTCGACGCCGAGAGCGGCGAACGTTTGTAGCGGGCGGCGGCGCGACGCCGGCATGGGTTGCGTCGTCGGTACCGGTTTCCAATCCTACGCCTAACCACCAGGGCTCTCGAAATGCGGCGCCCGTCACAACGCCGGTGGGGAATTCAGAATCGTGGGCGACGGCCGCTAACCCGGCTGTTAGGGATTCACTTCAGGGGAAAGCGATGAACACGACATCGACCGTCGGCATCGTGCTGCTATTGGCGGCATTGCTGCTGCTCGCCTACGGCGTAGTGATCTACAACCGCCTGGTGGCATTGAAGCACAATGTCTCCAAATCCTGGGCCAATATCGACGTGTTGCTCAAACAACGTCACGACGAACTGCCCAAGCTGGTGGAGACCTGCAAACAATACATGGGCTACGAGCAGGAAACCCTGCGCCAGGTGATGGCGGCGCGCAGCGCCGTGCATCGCGCGCGCGAGGACGGTGACGTGCAAAGCCTGGGCAGCGCCGAAACGGTGTTGCACAAGGGGCTGATGAATCTGTTCGCGCTCGCGGAATCCTATCCGGAACTGAAAGCCAACCAGAGTTTCCAGAATCTGCAGACGCGGATCAGCGCCCTGGAAGACAGCGTCGCCGATCGGCGCGAGTTCTATAACGAGGCGGTCAACAACCACAACGTGCGTATCGAGCAGTTCCCGGACTTGATCGTCGCACGCCGGTTCCGGTTCCGCCGGTTCACGCTGTTGCAAGTGGAAGCCGCGGCCAAACAGGACGTCGATCTGGCGGCGCTGTTCGCCGGCTCCTGACCCCGGCGGCCGGGCCATGCACGTCGCCGAATATTGGTTGATGGTGCTGTTCCTCAGCGGCGTAGCCGGCGCCGCGTTCTGGTTCATCTGGAACCGCTGGCGTCGCGCCCGTCTGGTCGACGATATTCCCACCGCCAAGATCCGCTCGGCGCCGCAAGGCTACGCCGAGTTATGCGGCCGCGCCGTATTCAGCGACGATCTGTGGACCGCCAGTCCGCTGAGCGGCCGGCGTTGTCTCTGGTTCCGGTACAAAATCGAGCAACGCAGCCACGACGTACGGGGCCGCAAAGGCTGGCGCACGCTGCACGCCGATTGCAGCGAGACACCGTTTCTCGTCGTCGACGACACTGGCCGCTGCATCGTCGATCCCCGCGGCGCCGAAGTCACCAGCAGCCACAAACAAACCTGGTACGGCGACCACCAGTGGCCGACAGGTGCTCCGCGCCCAAATCCCACGCTGACACTGTTCGGCGTCCCGCTCGCGGCGGGCGGCCGATACCGCTACACCGAAGAACTGCTGCTGGAAGGCGACCTTTATGCGCTCGGCTGGTTCCAAACCGCAGGCTCCGCGCAGCGTTCCGTGAATGCCCGCGTCGGCGAACTGCTGCGATCCTGGAAAGCCGACCAACCGCAACTGATCCGTCGCTTCGACCGCAACGGCAATCGACACATTGATGCCGACGAGTGGCAACAGGCTCGCGACGCGGCTCTGGCGCACGTGCTGCAACAACAGGTTTCGCAACGGGCAGGGGAATCAAAGCACACCCTGAGCCGGCCGGCGGACAAACGCTTTCCGTTTCTGTTGTCCGACCAGGCTGCGCGCGATCTGGCGCAGCGCTATCGCACCCAGGCACGGGCAGCACTGGTCCTGTTTGGCGCTTCGTCTCTGGTCGTGCTCTGGTTGCTCGGCCAACGGACATAGGACACCGCGCACCCTTGCCCAGATCACACACCCCGCCTGGCTATTATTGACAATGCGAATCGTTCGCATTATTGTTTCTTTCGAGTGGTCGTAAGCCCTTATTAATCAAAGGTCGCGCTCGCGTCGTCGAGCAGCGCCTGAATCAGGTTCGAGCATTCTCCGCCATGGTTCCCGGCAAATCCCGGGACGGCGGCCGCATCACGCGGCCGTATCCGGGTGCTTTCCGGCCGCCGGCAGGGACACTGGCGACGCGCTGATGATTCCACTCGATCCGAGCTGGGTGGCCCGCTCACGTCGGCGCGGCATGAACGGCGGCGACCGACCGGTGCAGATCCCAGGCGGTTTGCGTCAAGTCAATCCAGAGAGGACAGGAATGCGCAGTACCAGCAACGGACCCGCGCGGCTGGCCGGGGGCCTTGCGGCCATCGCCTGGTTCGGCGCCACGACGTCCACGGCGATGGCAGCGGATACAGCGCCGACCTTCACGGGGATTGTGATCGGCACCTATCAACACGCCAGCCGTTCCGACATCAACGGCACTCCGGCGGACGATGAGGCCAGCGCCGCCATCGATCTGAGCGTCAGCCTGCCCGCTGCGGGCGGCGCATTGGAACTGGAAGTGAAAGGCGGCACTACACCCGGAACCAGCGACGAAGGCGGACGCATCGTGCCGTGGCAGATCTTCTACCGCCACGAGGTCGGCAACGGTTCGCTGGCGGTGGGATTGATCGATGCCGCTGCCTGGCTCGACGGCAACGACGTCGCCAATGACGAGTTCACTCAGTTTCTCGGCGCCAGCTTCGTCAACAATTCCACCATCGACATGCCCAGTGCCAGCGCCGGTGCCGCGTACACCGCCGCACTCGGCCGGTCCTGGGGACTGACCCTATTGGCCGCCAACGCCCGCGGCGTCGAACCGAGTTACCGCACTGCTTTCGAACTCGGGCGCGAGGACCATGGGCTGTTCACAGCGCTACAAGTGGAGTGGACCGGCACCGGGATGAGCGCCAACGCCGGCGTGTGGTTCAACTCCCGGCACCACGACGGCGATGGTGATGGAATCGACGACGACCGTCTCAGCGACGCCCGCGGCCGTGGCGCATACGGGAACCTGTCGGGCGCGCTCGGGCAGGGCCAATGGAACCTGCGCCTGGGCTGGGCCGACCCGGACGTGCAGGCGGCGGCGGGATTCGCCGCCATCGCCTACGCCCATCCGATCGGCAAGACCGTGCTGGGCGCAGCCATCGGCCGCACCTTCGTCTCCCACCAGCTGCGCGGCGCCCGCGCCGACGTCGACCAGGCCGAAGTCTACCTGCGGCTGCCGCTGACCCATGGATTTAGCGTCACCGCCGACCTGCAGCACGTTCGCCACAGCGGCTTCGATCCGGCCCGGGACGGCGCCTGGGTGACCGGTGTGCGGGCTGCCTGGGCCTTTTGACGGGCCGGCCTCGCCGACTCAGGGCCGCGCCGGCAAATGCCGCAGCCGCAGAGCCGCCCCCGCCGGAAGGCCCGCGTCGAGACGGGCGCAATAGCCGAATTGGCGTGCACGGCGATTGGCGGTCACCAGGCGATACAGGGTCGCTTCGGACTGAGCCACCACCCGGCCATCCACCGTCGCCTCCAATAGCACACGTCCGGGACGGGACCGGGGCAACGGATCAGGCAGCAGCTGTAACCGGCCCCGCACCCACCAGGCGCCGTCGCGACGCTCAATCTCGGTAACCCGCAACTGCGTGTGGGGGCCGCCTAGCGTCGCCACCGACTGCGAGTCGACCGCCTTCGCCGGCACCGGGAGCAGTACGCTCATTGCCGCCACACCCAACCACACCAGGAAAGCAACGGACCGAGCGCCGGATGTGAATACCATCGGATACACCTATGCGTTTGCCTACTGTCTTTTGTAGCCCACGAACCTGAATCCAGCCTTAAAGCACCTGCGACTTCGGCATCCCACTGCCACGCGTCACGCTGCGGCCCACGCCTTAGGAATCATTGATTTTTGTCAGAGCCCCGAAACATGGACGCGACTAGACTTGCGGCCTACGGAACCATGCGTTCCTTTCGAGGAGGCACAAAGTTATGAAGCTTCGAACGCTACACGGATTGTGGTTGGGATTGGCGCTGACGGTCGCGCTGCCGGCGATGGCGCAGGACCAGATGCGCGACCAAACCCAAGCCACCGACCGCGAGCAAATGCGCGATCAACAGATGTACGGTTATCAATTGATGAGTCCCGCTGAGCAGGAGGCCTATCGCGAGCGCTTGCGCACGGCCACTACCGCGCAAGAGCGCGAACGCATTCGTGCCGAGCAACACCAGCAAATGCAGCAACGGGCGCGCGAACGCGGCGTGACACTGCCGGATGAGCAGCCAACCCAAGGCCCCAGGCAAGGCGGCATGGCTCCGGGCAGTGGGATGGGATCAGGCGGTAACATGGGGTCGGGCGGAGGCATGGCGCCCAGAGGGCGGCACTGAAATCCATGCTCGGCGGCCCCGCAGACACGCGGTGACCCTCCGCGAGCCCTGCGGCAGTTGCCGCAGGGCCGCGGGCGCGGCTGCGCCGTTCTGATATGGTAGGCCTGCCGCCGCCCAATCGGAGCCACCATGTCCACCTTCGTTGCCCACGCGCTGTCGGCTTATGCCATGACACGCGTCGGCCCGGCGCCCCTCGCCCGACTCCGGGCCGTGTCGCTCGCCGCCATGGTCTGCGCGTGCATTCCCGATCTGGACGTGGTGGCGTTCGCCTTCGGTATTCCCTACGGCGATTTGTTCGGTCACCGCGGCTTCAGTCATTCCCTGTTGTTCGCCGCATTGCTCGGGGCTTTGGTCAGCGCCTGGATGAGCCGGCGCCTGGCACTCACCGCAGGCCAACGTCTGGCGTTGTTCGTGCTGCTGTTTCTGGCCACGGCGTCCCACGGCCTGCTGGATGCCATGACCGACGGCGGCCTGGGAGTCGCGTTCTTCGCACCCTTAGATAACGGTCGCTATTTCCTGCCCTGGCGGCCGCTGGTGGTACCCCCCATCGGCATCCTGCCCATGTTCAGCGCCTGGGGCTTGGCGGTGGCGCGAACCGAGCTGCTATATATCGGTCTGCCCAGTCTGGCACTCATCGGGGCAGCGAAAACGCTCCGGCGCCCGGCGCTTCAAAGCACGGATTCAAACCCTTCGAACTGCGGCGGTCCGAGATAAATGTCTTTGGCCGCGCCGGCTTGTGCATGGGCTTTGCGGAACGATTCGGACTTGGTCCACGCTTCGAACGAGGCGCGCGAATCCCATTCCGAATGGGAAGCGAACAAGGTGGCGGTTTCATCGCTGGGTCCGCGCAACAGCTGAAACTGCTTGAACCCCGGCACTTGATCCAAATACGTTTCGCGTTGGCGCCAAACGTCGACGAATTCTTCTTCCCGACCGCGGGCGACTCGAAAGCGATTCATGGCAATAAACATCGGTTGCTCCTGATACAGGCTATGTTGGCAGAACATCCAGCCTAGCCGACTGACGCCGCGCTCGCGACGGAAAGTAGCACCCTGAAACGAGCCGTTGATTACCGCAAGCCGAGTCGGTGAAAATAACGCGCTCGCTCCCGAAAAACAGGGCCTCGGTCATGGAACCATCGACGCTGACTGAACTGGACGTATTGTTTCGCGCCGTGGGCAGCGCCGCGTCACTGCTCACCGTCAGCGGCGTGATCATCGGCGGCATTGTCGGCTTACGCCGCTACCGCCATGGTTTGAAGATCAAAGCCGGAGAACTGCTGCTGCAGATGGAACAGGAATTTCGCATCGTTTCACCGACCTGCCTGATTTGGGAAACGACGAGCAGCTACCGGTCTCGGATCAAACCCGTGCTGGACAAGAATTCAATCGACGCGGCCATGTCGGACGAGGAGTTCAAACTACTGCAGGACATCGATCGCTGTTTACGATTCTTTTATCTTTGCACTGTCCTGCATACTGATTTGAAGATCGAGCGTGCGATCGTTGCCCGCTCCTACTATTGGTATGCAAGCCTGCTGCTGGACAGCGGCGCCCGCCCTGAACTCGCGGAATACGTGCGCCAGCATTACCGCCGGCTGTATGAATGGTTGCAGCGGCACAAGCCCTGCTTCCAACACTACCGCGACACCGGCGAGTGGCGCGAATGCGATGCCCTGCCGTGCGCCCCATCGCAGCGCGGATGAATACCATATCTGGGTTGCCATGCGCTTGAGCTATCAACGCCCGGCTGCACTCGACGATGTGCAACCGCTGATCGCGCAGCTCGAGGACGAGCTCGGTCCGGAATTCGAAAGGTCCATGCGCGCCTGGTTTGGACTCGAACCGCGGCCCTATGCCTTCGATGCCTGGGAAGTATTTGTCGCCCACGAAGAGGGCGGCACTTCAGAGGTCGGCGTCTGCGGCTACTACCGCCAGCAGGGTGACCGCCCCGGCCGGTTCTGGGTCGGGTGGCTGGGCGTCGTACCACGAGCCCGCCGCCAAGGCGTCGGGGCACAGCTGCTGAACAAGCTGACACGTGAAGTGACCAGCGCGGGCGGCAGGGAACTATGGGTCTATACCGAGCCTGACAATCGTGCTGCCGCCGCGTTCTATCTCGCCAACGGCATGCTGCCGCAAGGACCGTTCGCCGATCTAGGCCTGCCACAAGCGGCCGCCTCGCCGCACAGCATCACGTTTTCCAAAACCCTTGGCTAACCCGTATCAGAGCCGCCTGCAGTAACATGACACAAATGACTCCAGAACAATTCCGCCGCCGTGAGATGGACCAGGGCCTCGAGCGCAGCCAGCTGGACGCCGACCCGTTGCGGCAGTTCGAACGCTGGTATCAGGATGCCATCGACGTCCAGATACCGGAACCAAACGCCATGAGCCTGGCCACGGTCGCCGCCGACGGCCAGCCCTCCCTGCGCACCGTACTGCTGAAACTCTATGATCATCGGGGCTTCGTGTTCTTTACCAACTATGACAGTCGCAAAGCGCGCGAGATCGCTGGCAACCCGGCCGTAGCACTGCTGTTTCCGTGGGTTGCACTGGGCCGGCAAGTGAAGATCACGGGCCGGGCAACCAAGATTTCGTTCACCGAATCCCTGCGCTATTTCGCCAGCCGCCCGCGCGGCAGCCAAATCGGCGCCTGGGCCTCGCCACAAAGCCAGGTGATCAAGACGCGCGCCTTGCTCGACATCAAAGTCGACGAAATGAAACGCAATTTCGCCGATGGCCACATTCCACTGCCTTCATTCTGGGGCGGGTTTCGCGTCTACGCCCAGGCCATCGAATTCTGGCAGGCGCGCGAAAGCCGGTTGCACGACCGATTCGTGTATCGACGGGTCAACCAGCACTACCACATCGAACGACTTGCGCCCTAATCGGGTGGCTGGGCACGGGCGCAGTGGCCGTACAATCACAGAAGCAGGTCCGCCGCGCCGGCAAGGCACGCATTACACTTGCCGTTTACTCGTGCCTTCGCGGCAGGCATGCTGAAGACCCTATTTGCAACAGGAGTATGTGATGAACGCGAGCGGCGCCAACTCCATCGGCAAGCTTATTTTGCGTCTCACCCTCGGCATTCTGATTCTGCTGCATGGTACCGACAAGCTGTTGCATGGCATCGGTCCCATCGAAGGCATGGTAACTGCGGCAGGCCTGCCGGCATTTTTTGCCTTCGGCGTATACCTCGGCGAGATCCTGGGTCCCGTGCTGTTGATTCTGGGTTTCTATGCGCGACTCGGCGCCGGGCTCATCGCCTTCAACATGCTGGTGGCGTTGGCACTGGTGCATCGGGCCGAAATTTTCACGCTCAACCCTCACGGTGCGTGGACGTTGGAGTTGCAGGGCATGTATCTGTTCACCGCCTTGGCGCTGGTAATCATGGGCCCCGGCCGGCTGAGCCTCAACGGTCGTTGACCGTTTCGGCCGCCACCGGCCGGCGCCTTCATCCCCGGTTCAGCGCCCGGCGCTGACGTCGGGCTTTTGCAGCGCCTTGTTCAGGTCGCCGCGCAAGCGGGCGAACACTTTCTGATAGGCATCGATCGAGGATTGTCTTACCGCCGACTTCATCGCGAACGCACCGCCCCAGAACATCTTACCGCCCTGGGTCAATCCGGTTTCCGTATAGCTGTGATCGAACAACTGCCGACGGTCAGCGGTGTACGCCACCGCGCGCACGGTCACCGTGGCGTGGAAATCGGCGAACGTATAACTGGGCACGAACAATTGCAGTATCAGCGGCCGGTCGTCCAGGTTCGCGTCGGCGACCGCGTCGACGTAACGGTATTGCACGAACATCTGCGGCAACTCGATATCGGCAACCTGTTTGAGCATCAGACCTGGCTCGGCGTTCCAGCTATGGGCGATGCCGGTCATGAAGGAACGGATCGCAACCTGATTATGCAACGTCGCATCGTCGATCACCGCCACCACGCTGCGGCTGTAACGCTTGGTGTCAATCGCGTAGTGAGCATCCTGAAACGCCACCTGGTGGGCACACCCGCCCAGCAGTAATGCCGCCATCAGCAATGCAAGCAAAGCGAACCTGCCGCAGATCTGCGGCCGAAGACTCCTATCCATGTTTTCCCCCGGTTTCTTGTTGGTATGTGATTGCGGGGTCAGATTAACCGAGCGCCAGACCGGGTTCCAGCGCGGGCGCGAGCGGCCCAGCGCTTACCCCAGACGATCGTCGGCGACGCGATAATGGGGGTCTTCGAGCACGTTTACTTCCACCAGGTCGCCGGCTTTGCGCAGCAACTGCCGGCACTCGTCACTCAAATGGCGCAGGTGTAGACGCTTACCGGCCTGAATGTATTTCTCGGCCAATGTGTCGATCGCATCGATCGCCGAGTGGTCCGCTACCCGCGAATGCTGGAACTCGATGATGACGTCGTCGGGATCGTTGGCGGGATCGAACAACTCCATGAAGCGCTTTACCGAGCCGAAAAAGATCGGACCGTTGAGCTCATAGATCCGCGACCCCTGCGCGTCGTCGTAGGATACGACATGGATATTCTTGGCGTGCTCCCACGCGAAAACGATCGCCGACACGATCACGCCCACCACAACCGCAACGGCCAGGTCCGTGAATACCGTGACTATGGAAACGAGCACCAGCACGAACGCGTCGGATCGGGGAATCTTGCCCATGATCCGCAGGCTGGACCATTCGAAGGTCGCGATCACCACCGCGAACATGACCCCTACCAGAGCAGCCATCGGGATCGCTTCTATGAGTCCGGACGCCGCCAGAATGAATACCAACAGGAACAATGCCGCCGCCACGCCGGACAAACGCTTGCGGCCGCCGGAACTGACGTTGATCATACTCTGACCGATCATGGCGCAGCCGCCCATGCCGCCAAACAGGCCGGTCACGGTATTGGCGATGCCCTGCCCCACGCATTCCCGATTGCCGCGACCGCGAGTATCTGTGACCTCGTCGATCAGACTCATGGTCAACAGCGATTCGATCAGGCCGATGGCGGCGAGCACCAGCGCGTAGGGCGCAATGATCGCGAGTGTATGCAGGTTCAACGGCACACTTGGCAGGTGAAACGACGGCAGGCCGCCCGCGATCGTAGCCAAGTCGCCTACGGTGCGGGTATCCAGGTGCAGGCCGGTCACCAGCAACGTCACGACCACGATGGCCGCCAGCGAGGACGGCACCCAGGCGGTGAGTTTCGGCAGCCAATACACGATGGCCATGGTCAGCATGATCAGACCGAGAAACAGCCACAGTCTCTGACCGTGCATCCATTCCGTTCCGCCGCCGGCAGCCGGCACCTGAAAGTGCTGCAGCTGGGCCAGGAAAATCACCACCGCCAGCCCGTTCACGAAACCCAGCATCACCGGATAAGAAACCATGCGGATGAATTTGCCCAGCCGCAGCACGCCGGCGCCGATTTGCAGCAAACCGGTCAACACCACGGTGGCGAACAGGTATTCGACTCCATGCTCGGCGACCAACGCCACCAGTACCACTGCCATGGAACCGGTGGCCCCGGAAATCATTCCCGGACGACCGCCGAAAACCGCCGCCAACAGCCCCACCATGAACGCTGAATACAAGCCCACCAGAGGTTCCACGCCCGCCACGAATGCGAAAGCGACTGCCTCGGGTACCAGCGCCAACGCCACCGTCAGCCCGGAGAGCAACTCGTTTTGGAAGCATACGCGGGTGGCGCAACCTAATTTGAACATCGACAACTCCGGCGGCGGTGGCAGGCAAAGGAACCGCCCAGAATATCAGCATATGCTTATGCGCGCGAGGTGCCCCGCGTCGCCCGGCCGTGCTTCCAAGCCAGCTTTTTGACACCCGCTTCATCAATCTGTAACATATTATTTTTTATTCACTTTTTGTATCCGGGTTTCTGCCTGCGGGGATCGCGCTCAACGCGGCTCCTGGCACCGACACGGGACCCGCGACGTCCATCATGGAGGGCAACTGTGATTGATGACCCCTATTCGGAGTTCAAGCGCGAACAGATGATTCTGCGCGACTGGCTGGCATTGGACCGCACCGTACTGGCCAACAAACGAACGTTTCTGGCCTACGGCCGCACCTCCATCGCGCTGGTGGTCCTGGGCCTGGCGCTGGTGAAATTCGTCCAGCATGACGCAATGGAAATCGCCGGCTTCTGCCTGATGGCCTTCGGTATCGTGACCTTCGTTGTCGGCCTGCGTGAGTACTGGACCAACCAAGCCCGCTTCAAGCGCCTGTTGGCGGTGGAAAAGCACATGGACCGCGAACGGGAAGACGGCGAAGCCGGCGGCGGAGCGGCGGACGGGCACGTGTCCTGAAGCGCGTCGCGTTTTACGCAGCCGGCACGCCCAGTGCCGGTGCGTGGCGCTGCAATGCCCCCCGCAATCCTGTATAATACTTCCAGATTTCGGCGTATCGTCATTTCAAATCAGCAGGTTGAAATACGTTTGGCCTGCCCCGCGCTGTTCTCAAATCTGTTCGTCGCGTCAGCGTTGAGCTGAAACCCACATCGACAGGGCATCGATTGCGCCCGGTTTTGCCGGCCACAATGGTGCAGGAGGAATTACTTTAATATGGCGAAGGAAGAACTCATCGAAGTCGAAGGTACGGTAAGCGAAGTGCTGCCCAACACCCGTTTTCGCGTCGAGCTGGAGAACGGCCACCAAGTCGCCGCATACGCTTCCGGCAAAATGCGCCGGTTCCGCATCCGCGTGGTCGCCGGAGACAAAGTCAAACTGGAAATGTCCCCTTACGATCTGAGCAAGGGCCGGATCAGCTTCCGCTATAAAAACTGATACCCAACCGTTTGCGCGTCGGTTCCGCACGCGCTTCAGCAGCAAAGCTCGACGCGCACCGAGCGTTTCCGGTAGCCCGGACGGCGACCCGGCGGTCGCGATCCGGCGACCCGGCACGCGCCCCGACTCCCCTGGCTATACTCAGGCCATGCGCGCGCTATCTTGGCTCTTGCTGGCGTTCCTCCCACCGGGCGCCTGGGCGACGGACTGGCCGCTGTTCGACGCCCATATCCATTACAGCGCCGACGTGTGGGACGCGCTGCCGCCAGCGGCGGCAGTCGCCCGACTCAAGGCAGCGGGGCTCAGCGGCGCGTTGGTCTCCAGTTCTCCCGATGAGGGCACGCAGATGTTGCGCCGTGTCGCGCCGCAATTCGTGGTGCCGGCGCTGCGCCCCTACCGCCGACACGGTGAGCTGCGCACCTGGATGCACGATCCCACCGTTGTGCCGTATCTCGAGCAGCGCTTGGCGCTTGACCGCTACGTCGCCATCGGCGAGCTTCATATCAACGGCGTGGATGCGGAGTTGCCGATCGTACGCCAGGTCGTGGAACTGGCCCGCAAACGCGAACTGATTCTGCATGTCCACTCCGACGCCAACGCCATTGAACGATTGTTTCGACAACAGCCTCAGGCACGCATCCTTTGGGCTCACGCCGGTTTCGAACCAGCCGCACGGGTGCGCGAATTGATGGAGCGTCACGAAACCTTATGGGCGGACTTGGCCTTTCGCCGCGAAATTTTCGTCAATGGGCACTTGCTCACCGACTGGCGTGCGCTATTGATCGATCATAATGACCGATTCATGGTTGGGGTCGATACCTACACGCCGCAACGGTGGTTAGAGGTGCAAACCGTCGCCGACGGGTTTCGCGCCATGCTCGACACCTTGCCGGAAGAAACCGCCGAACGTATCGCCTACCGCAATGCCGAACACCTTCTGGTAATCCCCTAGCGTCGCCAATCAGCTACTGTCGCAACAATCTGACACGGTTTTGCGATTTTCCATACCGCTCATAGCGCGCTTTTTTTCGGATCGAAAATGTGACCGCGATCGCATTTTGTTTTTTGTTCCGTGAATCACCCCGCGGCCACTTGAGTCAAGCCCCCTACATCACGCTACCATACACGTCCAACATGGGAAGCAACCGCACACACTTCGAATGCGCATACGGACATGACTGCTGATTCTGCCGCTGCGCGCAATCCCACTGCTTCCTTTCAGCTCAAAGGCGGAATGATTACCGTCACGGCGCTGAACGTCCTCCAGGACGACCTTGAACGATTCGCCAAAGAATTGGCCGCCAAGGTGCGCAAGAATCCAGGATTCTTTCAAGGCATGCCTGTGGTAATCGACCTGCAGGCGATGAAGAGCTGCGCCGAAGACGTCGACATTCCGCGGATCGCACTCTTGCTCGGAGACCAGGGCATGATTCCCCTCGGCGTGCGCAACTGTTCCGAAGCGCAACGGCAGGTAGCCCAGGATTTCGGCCTGGCATTGTTGCCCGATACCGAAGGCGCCCGGCCAGCACGCAGCAACCCCGAACCGCAAACCACACAACCCAAGGTGGCGACCACCAGGGTAATCAGCCAACCGGTGCGTTCCGGCCAACAGATCTACGCCGAGGGCGGCGACCTGATCGTGTTGTCGTCAGTCAGCCCTGGCGCCGAAATCCTCGCCGACGGCCATATCCATGTCTACGGGAGCTTGCACGGTCGCGCACTGGCGGGCATCCAAGGCGATAGCGAAGCACGCATCTTCTGCCGCAAGCTGTTTGCCGAACTGATCTCCATTGCCGGCACCTATCGCGTTTACGAAGACATGGACTCCAAACTGCGCGGCCAAGCCGTGCAGATTTATCTGCAGCAACAGCAGTTGTTGACCGAACCCCTTTAACCATTCGACCGGCCCCAACGCCGGAGAGGTGAATTATCGTGACCAAAGTTGTCGTCGTGACATCAGGCAAGGGTGGCGTGGGCAAAACCACCACCAGCGCCGCGCTCGGCGCCGGGCTCGCGCTCAAAGGACACAAAACCGCGGTAATCGATTTTGATATCGGACTGCGTAATCTGGATTTGGTAATGGGCTGCGAACGCCGCGTCGTCTACGATTTCGTGAACGTGATCCAGGGCGACGCCAAGTTGCACCAGGCGCTGATCCGAGTAAAAGGCGCTGACAATCTCTACGTGCTGCCCGCCTCCCAGACCCGAGACAAAGACGCGTTGACGACCGAAGGCGTAGAGAAGGTCATCGATGAGTTGAAGGAAAGCTTCGACTACGTGGTTTGCGATTCACCTGCCGGCATCGAACGAGGCGCGCATCAGGCGATGTATTTCGCCGACGAAGCAATCGTCGTCACCAATCCGGAAGTATCCTCGGTTCGCGACTCCGACCGCATGCTCGGCCTGCTGGCGAGTAAATCCCGCCGCGCCGAGCAGGGCGAACAAGTCAAAGAACACTTGCTGCTGACCCGATACGCACCCAAGCGCGTCGCCCAGGGCGAAATGTTGAGCGTCGACGACGTCA
This sequence comes from uncultured Verrucomicrobiae bacterium, assembly GCA_963788655.1. GTDB lineage: Bacteria > Verrucomicrobiota > Verrucomicrobiia > Limisphaerales > JAFGQR01 > JAFGQR01. Next base: position 115,296 of record CAWBHS010000090.1, read on the forward strand.
GCGAACTGCTCGACATCCCCTTGCTGGGCGTCATCCCGGAATCCCAGGCGGTGCTGTTCGCCTCAAACCGTGGCGTGCCGGTGGTCATGGACGAAAAATCCGACGCCGCCCAAGCCTACATGGACGCGGTCGGGCGTTTTCTCGGCGAAGACTTACCGCACCGCTTTCTGCAGGAACAAAAGAAGGGCCTGCTTGGCCGCTTGTTCGGGAGCTGAAAATGAGATTATTCGAACGATTTCGCGCGGGCCGCAACCGCAGCGCTGCCCAGGCAAAGGAACGCTTGCAGGTCATCATCGCCCATAGCCGCGCCGAACGGGACGGGCCCGACTATCTGCCGCGTTTGAAGCAGGAACTTCTGGACGTGATCAAGAAATACGTCCAGGTGAGCCAGGAAGACGTCAAAGTAAACGTGGAACACGAAGGCGGCTATGAGATTTTGGAGCTCAATATTACGCTGCCGAAATAGGGACACGGCATTCCCGAATGTCCGCGCGCAGTAAGCGGATGGATTTCAGGGTGCGTCGACCACCTCCAGGCGCTCGACATCGGCCAATGTGATCGAACGCCCGTCGATGGTTTCGAAGCTACGACCGTGGACGGCGTCCCGATAGACCGAATAGGTACTGACATCGCCGGTCCGCGTGTCGATCACACGGGCGATGTAGACCCGGTGCTCGTCCTGCCACTGCACCCAGAACATACCCGCACTCACCAGCAACGCTGCCAACAGCAGACCTGCGGGCAGCAAACGCCAATACCATGCAGGCGGCGCTTGCGGCTGCGGTCGCGCACTTGCGCCGCCAGCCGCGGAGCGCCGGCGTAGATACAATACCGCGGCGATGATGATCAGCGCCGTCAAAAGAAACTTAGTAATCATATGGGGACGCAGCCTACCGGAATCCGCGCCCGTCGGGTAGCGCAGGCGTACCAGCGCTGGGCCAAGTTTGGATTTCGCCGCCGATCGGAAGTACGTGTGAGGGAATCGCGCCGGGGACTGGTGCGCAACCGTTGCGCATCGGGCAACCGTTATCCGTATTGCTGCTCCAGGTAACGGATGATTTCGCGAGATTCATATAGCCAGGTGGCGTTGCCGTCGGCCCGGTCGATTTTCAAGCATGGTACTTTCGCCACGCCGCCGCCGCGCACCAACTGTTGACGATGCTCGGGATTCTTTTGCGCGTCACGGGTCTCGATGTTCAAAGACATCTTGTTGATCGAGCGCCGCACTTTCATGCAGAACGGGCAGGTGCGGAATTGATATAGCGTGAGATGGCTTGTCTGCGCATCCAGCCGCTGTTGCTCTTCGGCGGAACGCACAACGCCCTTGGGTGTACTGACTTTTTCCCACAACAGCATGAATGGGCCCAAAATAGCCCGGACCACCTTGAAAAAGGATCGGATCAACCAGCGCATTGGATTTTTTACCGCGGAGTCTGCGACATCAGTGCTTGCAGCATGCTAACGGTTTACGCTGCAGGCGTCTACTCGGTGACCGCAGCGGCGACCTTACGCAAGCGCCGGCGACGCCCTGCATCTATCGCGTGAAAGCGCCACGGCGGGCCTTCCGCGACCATGTCTTCCCGGGATTTTCGCGCTTCGCGGACCCTGAAAGGCACTGGTTATGCAAAATGGTTGCATTGTGTTTCACAGTGTCGCGCGCGCACGGCGAGCGTTTTATTGACACGGCGACCGCCAACCCGAAGTGTCAATCATCGAGTTCGGGGTAATGACGAAAGATCCCCTCATTGTTGAAAGGCAGACGCCGCGATGACGTCAGATATTCGGCAATACGCGGGCGCGCAGCGACGCGATCGTGCAGCGCCAACAGCCCGGGTATGTCGTTGCGCAATCGTTGCATCATGTGCGGAAACGCGTATTGCAGGCCGGCGACGATCTGGAACATCGACAGGTCCACGTAGGACAAGCTGCGACCGACCATCCATCCGCGGCCGGCGTTCTGGTGCGCCAATACGCGTTCGAAATAACACAACAGTTCGGGCGCGCGCTCGCTGCTGAAAAACCGCGCCCGCCGGCGCGACTCGGGTTTCTGATCGCGATAGTAGAGGGTACTGGCCACCGGATGATGGGTATCGTGTACGTCAACGATGAAATCCTCCACGGTCAATTGCAGTTGGTGCGCCCACAGTCGGCCGCTCTCGGACTCTGGCGCCAACCCGAGCCGCGACCCGAGGTAAAAAAGTATGTTCGCAGTCTGCGCGACAATCAGCTTGCCGGCGCGAAGGAACGGCGGCGCGAACGGCGGCCGGGCAAGCGACGGTTCTTCCATCAAAGCCGTCATCGCCGCCATGCCCGCGCCCGATTCCCGGGCGATATCGAGGTAGTCGGCGTCCGCCGCCTCCAGGGCCAGGCGTACGAATTCCCCCCGCCCCTGAATGGTCGGCCAGTAGAAGAGTTCGTAGCGCATGGCGAAGCCTCGCGGGCAAGGGCGCCGCCCACAGCAAGGCCGGCGGCGCTTATTGGCGGACGGCTAGAAGTTTTCCTGCTCCACTTCGAGATAGGTGCGGGATATGTTGCCGCCCATCATTTCATCGAAATACGGCAGCTTGCGCCAGGCGGTCAAATCCAACCGCTCACGGATCTCATAGGGTTGCAGGCCTTGTTTGAAGCCGGACTCGATACCGTCATACAGCGCCGCCATGCGCGCGTGCATTGCCGCCGCGTCGGCGGGTGTCATCAACGGTCCGTGGCCAGGCACGATGGTGTCGACTTCAGTCCGGCTGATTTCGGCCAGCGTCGCCACCCAGGTTTTGACATGACCGTCGCGAAAGTTCGGCATCATGCGATGTACCAGGATATCCCCCGCAATCAACACCCGGTCTTCGGGCAACAGCACCATGAGATCGCCCGGCGTGTGCGAGCCGCCTGGCGTCCATAGCACCATATCCACCCCGTCTAGTTGCACCGGCACACGGCTTCCCTGTGTGAACGTGCGGGTGGCGGGTAGCGCATGGGTATTAGGAAATTGCATGTCGGTCAGCTGTTCCACCAGGGAAATCCACTCCTGTTCCGTAGCCAGCACCAGTTCCCGGCATTTTTCGCTGCTGATGATCTGCGCTTGGGGAAACGCGCTGTTGCCGAGGTGATGGTCGCCGTGGTGGTGCGTGTTGATGACATGCAGAACCGGTTTGTCGGTGATGCGTGCGACAGCGGCGCGCAAATGCCTGCCGATGGCGTCTGTAAAGCCGGTATCCACCACGATCGCGCTGTGCTCACCGATGATCAACACACTATTGACCATGTACCCTTGATTCTCCGGAGAAGGCACGCCAACCGGCCCCAGGAGGGCATACACCCGTTCGTTGATTTTCCGGACCTGCGGCGCCGGCAGATCCGCAACCGCCGTCAGGCACCAAAGCGCCGACAGGAACAGGATGACGATTCGTTGCATCTCACACCTCCGATTTACACCTAAGCTGAAATGCTAGCCCAAGTCGCGGCGAAATTGCAGGTGAGGCACCAGTCTTGGCGCTCCGATCCGCGCGGCCCGGCGCTGCAACCGGAGAATCACGACGCCTTGTTGTATAGTATCGAGCCGCACTCATTCGTCGAACTCATGTTGCACCTGGAACCGTTACAGATCGCCTTCGTCGTCGCGCTGTTCGTGTGGACGGGCTTTGTGCGCAGCGGCCTGGGCTTCGGCGGTGCCGCATTGGGGCTGCCGTTGCTGCTGCTGATCGATGGCCGGCCGCTGCTGTGGTTGCCGATCATCGGCGCTCACCTGCTGTTCTTCTCAGCCTTAACTCTGCGCACCCGCATCCACAACGTGCATTGGCGCTATCTGCGCCGCTCCGCTGTCTACGTCATTCCCGGGGCAATAGTGGGCGTACTCGGTCTGATCAATCTGCCTACCCGCTGGCTGCTGCTGTTCATCTATTCCATCACTTTGTTCTACGCCGTGATCTGGTTGATGAACTGGGCCATCTACAGCGAACGTAACTGGGTGGACAAGATCCTGCTGGTGCTGGGCGGCTACATTGCCGGCACTTCTTTGAGCGGTGCGCCGCTGATGGTCGCGGTCTACATGCGCAACGTGCCGCTGGCTCAGCTGCGCAACACGTTATTCGTGTTGTGGTTCATCCTGGTCAGCATCAAGATGAGCACCTTCGTTGCGTTCGGCATCGACTTGCATCTCCTGACCGCGGTCGCCCTGCTTCCGGTGGCCGCCATCGGTCATGTGCTGGGCCTGCGTGTGCACGATTCGATCATGACCAACCAGCGTGTCTTCCAGCGCTGGATCGGCGCCGGCCTCATGGTCGTCTGCCTGCTGGGCTTGGCAAAGCTATGGTAAGGCCTCGTCGGCGCCCGGCTCCTCAACTGGCGATGCCGCCGTGGAGCGCCCGCTTGTCAATCATATTGACCTTGACCGGCTCCGCCTTCCAGATTTCACGGCAGTATTCGCCGATGGTCCGGTCGGATGAAAACGGTCCGCTGCGGGCGGTATTGAGAATGGACATCCGGCTCCATTGCTCCTTGTCGCAATAGGCTTGCCCCACCCGCTCCTGGCAGTCGACATAGGACTGGAAGTCTGCCAGTAACATATACGGATCGTGGTGCAGCAAGTCGTCGACGATGGGACGAAACAGTCCGCTGTCGCCGTGGGAGAAGCTGCCGTCGAGCAGCAGCGCAATAATCGCTTGTAACTCCGGACTGCTTCGATAGACATCCTGCGGTGAATATCCCTGGGCGCGCAGGGTCTGCACTTCCGGGGCGGTCAAGCCGAACAAAAAGAAGTTATCCGCGCCGACCTGATCACGAATCTCGACGTTGGCGCCATCCAGGGTGCCGATGGTCAGCGCACCGTTCATGCAAAACTTCATATTGCCGGTGCCCGAGGCTTCCTTGCCGGCTGTGGAAATTTGCTCCGACAACTCCGCTGCCGGATAGATTCGCTGCCCGTTGCTGACGTTGAAGTTCGGCAGAAACACGACCTTGATCTGGTCCCGCAGTCCGGGATCATGATTCACCACTTCGCCCACCCCGTTGATGAGCGCAATGATGAGCTTGGCCATACGATATCCTGGCGCGGCCTTGCCACCGAATATAAACGTGCGCGGAGCGATGTCCAACTTCGGATCGTTCTTCAATCGCAGGTACAGGGCGATGATGTGCAGCACGTTGAGGTGCTGGCGCTTGTATTCATGGATACGCTTCACCTGCACATCGAACAAACTGCCTGGATCGACCTTGGTTCCGGTGCGTCGACGCAGAAAGGAAGCGAAGTTTTCCTTTACGTTGCGTTTGACGAAGCGCCATTCGCGGCGGAAAGAGGCATCTTCGGCGTAGGGTTCCAGCAGTTGAAGCTGATCGAGATCCTTCACCCAGCCGTCGCCAATGGTTCGGTTCAGCAGCGAACTCAGCCCCGGGTTGGAGAGCGCCAACCAGCGCCGCGGTGTGACCCCGTTGGTCTTGCTGCTGAACTTTTCCGGCCACATGACGTGGAAGTCGGACAATACGTCCTGCTGCAGCAGCTCCGTGTGCAACGCCGCAACGCCGTTGATCGCGTAACTGCCGATACACGCCAGGTTCGCCATGCGTACGTAACGCTCTCCGTCCTCGTTGATCAGCGACATGCGCGCCAGGCGAGCGTGATCGCCGAGAAAGCGTGTGCGCACTTGGTCGAGAAAACGACTGTTGAGCTCGAAAATGATCTCCAGGTGCCGGGGCAATACGCGCTTGAACAACTCCAGCGGCCATTCCTCCAGTGCCTCGGGCAACAGCGTGTGATTTGTATAGCCGATGGCATTGCGGGTGACGTGCCAGGCTTCGTCCCATGCCATATGGTTCTCGTCCACCAACAGACGCATCAGTTCCGCCACGGCAATCGCCGGATGGGTGTCATTGAGTTGGACCGCGAACTTTTCGTGGAATCGATCCAAGGGAACCCGCTGAATGTGCATGATCCGCAGCATGTCCTGCAGCGAACATGAAACGAAGAAGTATTGCTGTTGCAGCCGCAATTCCTTGCCCTGCACCTGCTCGTCGCTCGGATAAAGCACCTTGGTGATATTTTCCGACACCACCTTCTGGTTCACCGCACCCCAGTAATCGCCGCGGTTGAAGGTGGAAAGGTCGAACGACTCCGGTGCCTCGGCGCGCCAAAGGCGCAGCGTGTTCGCGGTGTTGTTGCGGTATCCGAGTATGGGCGTGTCGTAGGGTATTCCGTTCACGATCCAGGCCGGCTGCCAATGGGCACGATGGCAGCCGTCGCCATCGGTATAGTGCTGCACCCGGCCGCCGAGTTTCACCGCCGCGGCCCACTCGGGACGCGGAATCTCCCATGGGTTGCCGCGACTCAACCATTTGTCGGTGCGTTCGACTTGTTCGCCGGCGACGATGTCCTGGGCGAAGATGCCGAACTCGTAGCGAATGCCGTACCCGATCGCAGGAATCTCCAATGTGGCCAGAGAGTCGAGGAAGCACGCCGCCAGCCGCCCCAGGCCGCCGTTTCCCAATCCCGGTTCCGGCTCCTGACCCAGCAGTTCATGCAGACTGAATCCGAGTTCGCGCACGGTTTCGCGGACCGGCTCGTGGATGCCCAGGTTGAGCAGGTTATTGCCCAGGTGCGGGCCGAGCAGGAACTCGGCCGACAAATACGCCACGGTACGCGACTGCAACCGGGTATAGGTTTCCGCAGTGCTGATCCAGCGCTCCAACAGGCGGTCACGCACCGTATAGGCAAGCGCCATGTAGTAATCGTTCATGGTCGCAAGGCCAGGAAACTTGCCTTGGACATAGAACAAGTTATCCAACAGGGTCTTCTTGAGCGCCTCCTTGTCGAGGCTGGTGCGGTCATCGCCTGCGGGCGGTGGCGGGGTGAGAGGCACGATGTTGGCTTCGGTCATGGCGAACGGACACTCGTATTAAGCTGTGCTCGATATCGAGCAAGATCGGTGCCGACTGGGACACCGGCGGCGAACCAAAACAGTCCGTCAAATCATAAACATGGGGATCACGACCCAGACCTGTAGCGACAATTTACACGCCGCCCGGGAGGCCGATTGGTGCATTCGGGTTTCGACGTGCACTGAATTGGGACATTGCAGCATGGAACGCGAGGACCGACCGGTCAACGACAGCATACGCCCATTGAACCCGCGCCGCACGGATGCCGGCACCGGCGTAACCGAGCATCATGGTCCTCGGGCAGTATCGGCTGTCCGGGCAATCGCGTGCAGACGTCAATCCGCGGCTGTACAGCCGGCTCCGGAGCCGGGCCCACTGATGCTATGGTGTGTACCCTGGCGCCGCCAAATCCGGTGTCGCGACAATCTTCTCACCGGCTTGCGATCACCCATGCCCGATACCGCCTCCGACCGCGTCCGCGCGTACCACCAACGCAGCAAACATCATTTCCAGCGCTTCGCTCCCGGTCCCGGCGGCCTGGACTGGCGCAATCAGCCCGACCCATTCCGTACCTTCAACGGCAGTCCGCGGTTGGAACTGCCGCTGCTCGCGCCGCCACCCGGACCGCTATACGTCGACCTGTACCGCCCCGCCACCATCGCCGCCCAGCCGTTTAACATGGCCAACCTGGCAGCCCTGCTCGAGTTGGCTTTCGGCATTTCGGCCTGGAAGCAATACGGTGAATCGCGCTGGGCGCTGCGTTGCAATCCCTCCAGCGGCAATCTCCACCCCACCGAAGCCTATGTAGTGCTGCCGGACGGGGACGGTTTCGCGGCGGGCTCCTATCACTATCTAAGCCGCGACCACGTGCTGGAGCAGCGCTGCCGTTACCCAACAAAGCAGGACTACGCTTCCGCACTACCGCCCGGCGCGTTTCTGGTCGGACTGTCCTCGATCCATTGGCGCGAGGCATGGAAATACGGGGAACGTGCTTATCGTTATTGCCAGCATGACGTCGGCCACGCGATCGCCGCACTGCGGTACGCCGCCGCTGCCCTCGGCTGGCGAGCGCAGTTGTTGCTCGAGTGGGCCGATGCCGAGGTCGGTAGTGTGCTGGGCACTGACCGCGATACCGATTTCGTCGGCGCCGAACGTGAACATCCGGACCTCATGTTGCTGGTGCAAACCCAACCACACACGCCGCTGTCGGGCGTGTTGGCCGAACTACTCCTGCAAGCGGCGGCAACCGGAGACTGGCTCGGAACCGCCAACGCGTTGTCGCCCGGCCACTCGCATCATTGGCCGATCATCGATCAGGTCGCCGCCGCCTGTGCCAAGCCGCGCACCGAGGAACTCTGCTGGCAGGCGCCACCGCTGCCGGCAGCCTTCGATAGCGATTGCGATGCAAGCGCCGCCACCATTATCAAACAACGCCGCAGCGCCCAGGCGCTGGACAGCATCACCTCGATCCCGGCCCAAACTCTTTATCGCCTGCTCGACTTGACGCTGCCACGCGGCATCGCGCCTTTCGACGTCATCACGTGGCGCCCGCGGCTGCATCTGTTGCTATTCGTGCACCGCGTGGATGGACTGGCGCCCGGACTGTACTGGTTCCTGCGCCGCGCCCGGGACGAGTCGGAACTGCGCGCGAATTGCTCGCCCGAATTCGAATGGACCCCCGTGCACGACTGCCCGAGCCACTTCCACCTCTACCGTCTGGCGACGGGCGACATGCGCGATGCCGCCCGGATTCTATCCTGTCAGCAGGACATCGCTGCCGACGGCGCCTTCAGCCTGGGCATGCTGGCGGAGTACGCTGGCTCCCTGGCGGCGGGACCGTGGGTCTACCCGCAATTGTTCTGGGAAGCAGGCGTGATCGGCCAGGTGTTATACCTGGAAGCCGAAGCGGCCGGCATCCGCGGTACCGGCATCGGTTGCTATTTCGATGACGGCGTGCACGAAATCCTGGGACTCGAAAACCAAACTTTACAAAGCATGTACCACTTCACCGCCGGCGGCCCATTGATCGATGCCCGGTTGCAGACCTTGCCGCCTTACGCGCATCTGAATCGAACCTGAGCTAATGAATCCCCGACCCCGCAAGGCCGCTTGGGCCCGCAACCACACCGCGCCGCGCGCTGCGCGCCGACGACGCAGTTGGGGCATCGATCGCGCTACGGTGTGGCCATGCTGAGCCGGTGGTTCAAAATACACCCTCCTTCCCCAAAACCCAGCTTGGTGGGAATTTTCATCGCTCCCGCCGCCGGCCGACCGATGACCTGCGTCGATTGCGCAGACGCTGAAGCAGGCGCGGGACTCGCCGGCGACCGTTATGGCGCAAACGCCGGCTTCTGGAAAGCCACCGACGCCTGCCAGGTCACCTTGATCACCGAGCATGAACTTCAACGGGCGCGGACACGCGACCCGGCCCTCAGGACCAAGCTCGCCACCGGCCACCACCGCCGCAACCTGGTGATTCGCGGATTGACACCGCAGCAGATCGAAGGCCGGTGTTTCAGGATCGGAACCGCGACGTTTCAACATCTCAAGCCACGACCACCTTGCGGCTACCTCGACCAGATCGAAGGCGCCGGCATGTGCAGAGCGCTGGGGCGCAACAGCGGCATGTGTCTCCGGGTCGTCGAGAGCGGCGTCTTCGCGGTTGGTGACACGGTCGAATTGCTCCAAACGTCACGATAGCGAAACCAGCCGTACCCGCGCCGGGCGTGGCTCGCGGTCCCGGCGCAGCAAGCACGGGGCACCGCTAGAACCGCAGCTCACGCAGGGCCGTGCGGGGTCATGTTCATCTCGAACATGTGACCGTGCCCTTGCGTCCACTCGCGTGCCATCGCCCCCTGCAGTTGCGCACGGCTGTTGCCGTACTCCGCCCGCCGGTATTCGAAGCCATGGGGTAACGAAACCTGCACCCGATGCGGCTCGCCGGTCACGGGATTGCGAATCGGCTCATCCGCCACGTCGACCAGCCCCGGCACGCGGAAACTCCCCGTGCAGGCATCGATATCCGCCTCGAACTGGATCGGCGCGATCCGCGGCTCATGCATGGTTTCGAAGGTCGCGGCGAACACATTGAATACCGTTGCGCCGGGCTCGGTTTCCTGGCCAGAGAGGATGTTCAGCAAGGCGGCACGCTGCTCCTCTGTGGTGTTTTCATCGAGTATCGGTAACACCTGCCCGTGCCCTTCATGGATAGCGCCAGGCCACAAGGCGATCGCGGCGAACTTGGCGTTGTCCAAATCCACGCTGCCGAAATGTCCCGACTTGATGTGCATCGCGAACGCGGCGTGACAGTCGCCGTGGGAAGGTCGGCTGTTGAACTGGCAAGGACAACCCCAGTCGCAATTACACGCTGCTACGAATGGTCCGCGAATATTCCAATCTTTATAGGCCATTGCTCTACCTCCGTAGTGCAGATTTCGGTCGTTACAGGCGGCGTACGCCGTCCACGGGTTACGGCGTGGCGTCAGATCAAACCGCCGATGATCGTCGAACCCCAGACTAACAGCGCGACGCCCGCGATCCGACCCAGCCACTGCCCGGCGGGCAGTACTTTTTCCAATAGCACAAGCGCTGCCAAAACCGCTGCCCAGAGCAGGTCCATCACGCCGCTGACGAACAGCAGCAACATCAATACCCAGCAGCAACCGACGCAATACGCGCCGTGTACCAGGCCGAGACGCAAAATGCCGCGCAGCCCGGGCCGCCAATTTGCCAACAGAAACATCAACGGCGAGCGGCAATGCGCCAGACAGCGGGACTTCAGCGGCGTCCATTGGTATATTCCAGCCGCCATCAAGACCACGGCCGCGCTCACCGGCTGCGTCAAGCCGTCCTCGGAGAGCAAACGTGCGCTCTGCAGGCTGCCCTGCAACAGCGTCGCTACGGCGGAGAACGCGGTCCAGATGATGAGATAGCCGAGGATGAAGAACGCAGTTCTGATGTTGGAATTACCGGGTGCCCGCGACACCAGCAACACAACGGGCGCCGCGCTGGGCAGCATCATGCCGGCCATCATCACCGTCCACATGAGAAAAGCCAGCCAAGCGGTGGTAAGGCTCCAGGGTTCGGGCACAGACGACATACCCGACATCCCGTCCGCACCCGACATGCCGCGGGATATGTCGAGCAGATACACCCAGGCCAGTATCGTCAACGCGAGCAACGCGCCGAGCACCAGCCATGTCTGCCAGCGCGCACCGGGAGCCAACCGGACCATGGTTGCAGGTCGGGACATGCCGCCGTTCCTTCGCTCAATGGTGAACGCAACGTCGAGAGCCGACGGGCCACCGCGGAAAAAATTCCGGAGGGCCTGAGTATAGCAGTGGTCCGGCGGTTGTGAGGGCGGCGCGGCGTAACGCCATACCACGGGCGACAGGAATTGGTTTGCGAGGTACTGTATGGTCGTTGAGAACTTTTGCCGCCGCGGTTTGCCGCGGTGCAAACAAACGGGGCGGTACGCACCGCCCCGTTCTTATTGCGCGTAGTCTTAACGGCTACTCGTAGTAGTAATAGGCATAAGGCTGATAGATCAACTGCGGCAGCAGCTTGGTGGAATACGGCAGACCCTGATAATAACGCCAGCCGTCATTGTCCTGGTCCGTGATCTGACCGTCGTGATTCAGGTCCAGCGGCCCGTTCAAATTAACGTCCACTTTGGTTCGTCCTACGAAACCCTGCCAGATATTACGCACGTGGCTGTAACCGGCCGCCGTCAACAGGTTTGCCGCCAGCACGCTGCGATGTCCGGTTCTGCACAAGGTAAAGATCGGCGTATCCTTGTTCGGAAATGCTTGCTCGACCGCGGCGACGAAATCGCCGTCAGCCTGCGGTACTCTGTCACCTCCGCCGATACAAGCGCCATCCGGAGAACGTTCCGAACACGGTTGATAGATGAAGGGATACGGGATGTTGGTCGCACCTTCTGGATGACCGGCGACGTATTCGGGAATGCTGCGCACATCGATAATGACCGGCTGCGGTTTACCGTGCATCGCGCCCTGGTTGTGGCCGTGATCCCAGCCGTTATCGTCCACCGCTTTCAGGTAAGCTTCAGCGGCGCTGATTTCGGAATGATAGTTATGGGGCAAGCAATACCGGTTGGTAGGCTCGGCGCAATCGTCCGCCAACGCCGGGACCGCGGCAACTGCCAGAAACGTTCCGACCATGATGATGCTGGTAGCGTTTTTTGTTTTTCTCACAAGTCGACTCCTTCAGGGAAATTTCGTTTTGTTGTTAGGAATGCGATCCGCAGATCACTACAAGAAATTAATGGAAGCTGACTGCCGCCGCAATGGGCATCTGCACAGCCGGTGCTGTGGCAACACTCGCCCAGCATCTTGCCGCGACCCCGCACCGTCTCGAATACAGCGGTCCGTTGCGAGCAAGCGACACGCACCATCGCCACTATGATCGAAAAAATATTTCACGTGGCGCAAACGTTCACCCGACCGCGACTTCGCGGCGTTTAAAGCTTGAGCCTACCACTCGGATATTTGCACCTGATTGAGACAGAGACGTGACGACACCGCGTGCTGCGCAAAGCTCAGCAGTGCGCATGCCGTGACCATCCGACCGGAAGGCCACTGGTGTGGTTGCGCGTGCAACTCAGTATTGCGTCGAAGCCACGCAGAGACGCGCTGAACCGCGTGCCGTGACACAGGACGCGATTCGGCGCGTGGCGACGCGAATCAATCGCGATTTTTTGCGTGCAGCCGCCGGAGCTGGCGCGACGACGGCTGGCTCGCGATCACGTGGGCGGAGGATCGGAGCGGGACGGCTTGCAGGTATTGATGCCGACAATCGCGTTCGCGGGACAGAAGCCGACGATTGCCGTCAGCAGCGCAATCGCGGCGATCACGAATACGACAATCTGCCAAGCCGCACTCAGCGGCGCGAAAAATCCAACCGCCAGCAACACCACACCGAGAACGATGCGCGCAGTGCGGTCCATACCGCCCACATTGCATTTCATATCGCGTCCCTCTGGCAATCCAAACTCGACGGGCACCGACGATGCGAGGCCCACTCCTGTTACAGTCTAGCAGCGCTAAGTCGCTATTGTGACGGCCTGCTGCACCCGGCAGGATGCGGTCGCGCAGGTTCCGGCTCAGCGCGTGTGCCGGGCATAGGTCTGTTTATCCATATCCACGACTTCCACCGTGATCGAGTGCGCGGCCCACTCCTGATTGCGCAACGCATTCAACACCGCATCGCTGAGGACCCGTTTCTGGGCCGTATCGCGACCGCTGTGGATGCGCAACTGGGCATGCACGAACGGCGCGCGGCCCGTCCCGGTACGATAGAACTCCACCGGTATGGCGCGCGTGCGGATATGACTTGGTTCGAAAAGACCCGTCGCATAGGCTGCATCGTGCACAGCATCAAGCATTTCCGACACCTGGTCGGCCGAGGCCAACTCCTGGGCGTATTCGATAATCAAGTGAGGCATGTCGGACTCGAATCGTCTGCGTTGGCGGGGCGAAACCCTTCTCCCGGGCAGCAAACCCCGGTGTTGCAAGTGTACCGCAACGGCGCGGCCGCATTGGCGTGCGCTGCAAGCAGACACCATGCAGCGACCAATACGCCAGCCGATAGGGTTGGCGCAGACATGGTCACAGGATTCAAGCCTCCACCTGAGGCGATGTGCTTCGGTTGCTGCACAGGGCGCGCTGTGCGCGCCGGGACCACGTCGTTTGTCTTTTGCGCAGGGGCGCGGCTTGCGCTCAAGTGGTGCCAGCCGCGCTGTTGGCGTGCGGTGGGCGGAACGCCGCCGCATTGATACCGAGCGACTTGAGCTTCATGTGCACCGCGCGGGGCGTCACCGACATTTCGCGGGCGACTGCAGTGACGTTGCCGTTGAACTTGCGTAGCGCCGCGACGATGAGATTGGCCTCGGTCTCGCGCAGCGCTTGGCGCCGGGCGTCGCGCAGGGTCGCCGGCGCGTGCGCGTAAGCGGTCGGCGAGTCGATCTTCAGATCATCGATCACCACGCCGCGAGCGAACAAAAACGCGCGCTCCAGCACGTTCTCCAATTCACGCAAGTTGCCGGGCCAATCGTAACGCAGCACCTTCGACCAGGCTTTGTTGCTCAATGTTTTCGGAGCAGCGGCGTATTGGTCTGCCAGGCGACGCAGAAAGTGGTGAATCAGGGGCGAGAAATCATCCGGCCGTTCGCGCAGCGGCGGAATCTGTATCGGCACTACGTTCAAGCGATAGAAAAGATCGCGCCGAAAACGGCCCTCGGCCACGGCGCGCTCCAGGTCCTGATTGGATGCGGCGACGATGCGCACGTCGGTCGCCAGGGTTTGTCGGCCGCCGACCCGTTCGAACTGGCCCTCCTGCAATACGCGCAGCAACCGCGCTTGTGCCGATACCGGCAGGCAGTCGATTTCGTCGAGAAACAGCGTGCCGCCGTTGGTGCGTTCGAAATAGCCATGATGGACGTCGTAGGCATCAGTGAAGGCGCCTTTCTCGTGCCCGAACAACGTGCTTTCGATCAAGTTATCCGGAATCGCACCGCAATTCACCGCCAACAACTCCCGGGCGGTACGGTCACTCATGGCATGGATGGCGCGGGCGATCACTTCCTTGCCGACCCCGGTCTCGCCGCTGATCAATACTGTCGCCCGGGTCGGCGCCACCACCTCCACCGCTTCCAGAACACCGCGCATGGAGGCCGATTCGGCGATCACCGTCGGTGGCGGCTGGGCCGGGCGAGTCTTGCCTGGAATCGCCGGGCACCACACCTGGCGCAGTTTCGCTTCCACCCGGGCGCGCACGGTCGCCGACGCCGAGCGGGACACAATCTTGTCGCCGTCACAGTGATACTCATCGCCTGGCTTGTTCTCCGCCGTGGCCGGGTCGATGTATACGTAGACTTCACAGCAATCGTCATGGGTGGCGATGCGCTTGCGCAGTTCCACCTTACCGTAGCCGAAATTGCGCGCCGCGATGCCGCCGAACACGCTGGCCGTCATGCGGCACAGCTCCGGCGCCGAGCGCACGTTGTCGCCGAACGGGCAGCAACTGTTACGCACCCGGATGACCCCCGGTTCAGACGAGGTACGGGCGAAGTTTCCGCCGATCTGGTTCTTCAGGGTGACGATCAAACTGGCGTATTGATCGGGCGTAATGGGCCCGCTCCCGGTGTACCCCAAGCACGATCGGGCACCTTCCTCCAGGCAATGGCTGGCCGCCAAGCCAACCCGTTCGACGTATTCCTGGGTACCGCTGCCGGCTCCCGCCGCAGTGGTCACCCGTACGCTTTCGGCGATGAACGCTTGCAGAAAAGTCACCGGATCTAGGGGCTTGCGGGAATCGCTCGACATCTGCGCACCGCCTTTGGGTTCAGCACGAAACCTCATCAATATAGACGATTGCCGGCCGCCCCGGGAACCGCGAACTGGCAGCACCCCCACCGAGGCCATCGGCGGGGGTCCTGGTTCACCAGCGGTTCAATGACAGCAAGGGCAGCCCGGGCCGTGGCTCGCAGGTTGCGGCTCCAGGCTTTGCGCGGCCAACTGCCGCCCGCGGGCCATATGGCCGTGCACTGCCGGCGCCGTGACGAAGATAAGCCTCGCCTCGGCACCGCACCGCGGGCACCGCGGCGCAACTTCGGACATGGCGTGGCGAGCCTCGAAGCGGGTGTCACAGCTGGCACAACGGTAATCATACAATGGCATGGCAGACTCCCTTGGCACAGGCCGCGCCGTTCAGCTCCAACGCGCCGGCTGCGCCGCTTTGACACCGAACTGCTGGGCGGTCACATCGGTACGAGCACGCTTTTCCGCTTCCTGTGTCGGCGGCCGCAACCGCCGGGTCTCCACTTCCCAGACCCAGCCGCTGACGGTTACCTCCTTGGGAATCAGGGGATGGTTCTTGAACGCTTCGACGGTTTTCATACACGCTTTATCGACGTCATCCATCATCCCGATCCATTTCGCGAACGCACCTTTGTCGAGCTTGAGTTCGGGCAAGGTCGGATCGAGCGTCACTTCGTCGGGATCGACACCCTTCTTGCGCAGTGCCTCGACCAGATCGTTGGCGTTGGCCGACAACATGCCGCACTGGGTGTGCTGGACGATGACGATTTCCTTGGTGCCGAAGAAATTGCAGGTCAGCATGGCCGAGCGCACTGCATCGTCGGTGACGATACCGCCGGCATTGCGAAAACAGTGCGCGTCACCGCCGCCGACGCCCGAATCCACGTGGATACCCAGGGCCTCATCCACTGGCAGGCGTTCGTCCATGCATGCCGAGCACCCAAAGACGCCGATTGTTGGGCCCATCGGCGCCGTAACGCCGCCGACTCGCCCAGTGGTCGTAGGCTTTGGTTCGATTCTCCAGTTCCTCTTTCAAGGTTCCCATTGCTGTCTCCTCCAAATGTTTTGTGTTTACGCCGCAGCGCAAGCTACCGCCGAAGCAGTTTGCGTGCCACACAGTACCGTCAAGAAAAACAAGGGCTTGGCTGCAGCAAAAGATGCGCACGGAAGCGGGCATACGTAGGCGCGCACCTAAGCGCCTGCAATAGCAGTCATTCCTAACCGAGAAGCAAAACTTCGCAGCAGGAAGTTTGAGTTCGCAGTGGAATACGGCCCGTTCGGTTTGCGTGTCGGTGACCCGGCCTGATAGTAATCGACGCCCGCCTCGCGCCCTGCCCTCGTCCTTATTGCCCGCCACGTGCGCTCCGTCACACTGCGCGCCATCCTTTTACAGAGGCTCGGGTGCTGCGCCGATAAACTGGCATAAGGATGGAAATAACCAATAATTCAGATGGATACACTCAAGGCCGAGACCTCTGCCAAGGCCCAACCGATCAACCGCCTGTTGGTGATCAGCTTCGTGTTGATCGCCCTCGTGCCGCTCGGGTTGCTGGGCGTAAAGCTGTACAACGCCGCTTGGGAGGAAGCCTGGCGGGAAATCCGCGAGAAACACCAACTCCTGGCCCAGAACCTGGCGTCGCCTATCGGCATCTATGTGCAGGACCACCGCCGAGCGCTGCGCATGATCGCCGCCATGATCCATTCGACCAACGCCGATGACGCGACTACCGCCCACCATCGCACCCTGATGCGCGAACTGGGCGCCAACATGGGTGACTTCGATGCATTGGTGCTGATGGACGCCGCCGGCAACGCGCGCACCGTCACCCAGGGCGGCAAGTTGCGGGCCAATGCCACCACTGCCTACGGCCAGGAGAACTGTTACCGAATGACCGTGGCCAGTGGCGAACCCAGGGTTTCCGGGATCACCCGCAGCCCTTTGAGCGGCCGCCCCACGGTGATCGTCAGTCATCCGCTGTGGGGACCGGATCGCGAACTCATCGGCGTATTGCTGGGCGAGCTTCGTATCGCTCCGATCGAACAGTTGCGGCGCAATATCCGTTTCGGCCAAAAGGGCCACTCGGCGATCGTCGATCAACGTGGGCGCGTCATCGCCCATCCCAACCCGGACTGGATGCAGTCGCTGCGCGACTTGTCCGACCTGCCCGTGGTGCAAAAAATGATGCGCGGCGAAACCGGAGTTACCGAGTTCTACTCGCCGTTCGTGAAAGCGCAGATGGTGGCGGGCTATGCCACCGTTCCCGACATCGGCTGGGGCGTCATGGTGCCCCAGCCCAAGTCCGAAGTTCAGGCGCAGGTGGGACGGCTGCTTTCTTCGCAATTGAGCTGGGCGCTCGCCGGCCTGGCCCTCGCAGCGTTGTTGGCGGTCGCCC
Source organism: uncultured Verrucomicrobiae bacterium (assembly GCA_963788655.1). GTDB lineage: Bacteria > Verrucomicrobiota > Verrucomicrobiia > Limisphaerales > JAFGQR01 > JAFGQR01. Next base: position 132,892 of record CAWBHS010000090.1, read on the forward strand.
TTGCGCGCTGGATCACCCGCCCCCTCAACCGGCTGGCCGACAGTGCCCGCCGGCTCATGCATAACCAATATCGCGGCAGCATCGCCGACCTACCGCTGCGCGCGCCGCGGGAAGTCCTGCAACTGGGCTACACCATCCGTAATCTGGTCGCCGGCCTGCAACAATCCCGCGAACAGGTCAGCAGCTTGAACCGCTCGTTGCAACAACGCGTCGACGACGCCACCGCGGCGCTGCAGCACACCAACGAACGACTCAGCGAAGCGCTGCAACGCAGTGACGAGTTCCTGAGTTTCGCCCGGCACGATTTGCGCAAACCGATTTTCGTCATCAGCGACATCACCGAAACCCTGCGCGACGAATTGGACAACGGATCGGGTGACCCGCAGTCGATCACCCAAGGGCTCGAACTCATCGCCCAGTCGGCGCGCTATATGCAACGCCTGACAGACGATTTCCTGGGTCTGGGCTCCGTCGGCGGAGCCACGCTGCACATCAGTCGACGCGCCGTGCAACTCAACGACATCGCCCAAGTCACGGTGGACAGCAACCGGGCTTATGCGGGGCGCAAGCAGGTCGAGTTACAAATGGAAATGCAACCGGACCTGCCGGCAATCCACGCCGACGACGCGCGCTTGGCGCAAGTACTTCACAACCTGGTGGACAACGCGATCAAGTTCGCCAGCGCGGGCGACTGCGTCCGTGTGACCACCAGCGGTAACCAGCAGGCCGTAGCGGTCGAGATCCACGACACTGGCCCCGGTCTTCGCCCCGACGACCTGGAAAAGGTATTCACCAAGAATGCGCGGCTCAGCAACCGGCCTACCGGCGGTGAGCGCAGTACCGGCCTCGGATTGGCGATCTGCAAAGCCATCGTCGAAGAGCACGGCGGCAGCATCGGCGTGCGCAACAATGCGGAAGGCGGTTGTACGTTTTGGTTTCGGCTGCGGCTGGAACACGCCGAGCAGATCCACATGCCCCAGGTGAAGACCTCCCGTTCGACACCGTAGGCCGACGACAGCAGGCGCCCGAACAACGCAGCGCTCGCCCAGGTTCCGTCCGGCGCGGCCACGACCGCGAGCAACCCCGGCACGTCGAGTGGCGCCAGCCGGGCGCGTGCTGCGGCCCGACGCTCGCCTGCTAGACTGCAAAGCAACATTGGCAGCCACGCAGAGGAATTTCAGGCATGATTTTTCGTCAGCTTTTCGAGCCCGTCTCCAGTACTTACACCTATCTGCTCGGCTGTGAAGATACGGGGCAGGCGCTGTTGATCGACCCCGTTCTGCCGAGTTGGCAGCGGGACCTGGAAACCGTGAACGAATTGGGGCTTCGGCTGGCCTATACCCTGGATACGCACATCCACGCCGATCACATCACTTCGGCGTCTACCCTGCGCCGGGAAGCCGGCAGCCGCGTCGCCCATCCGGCGATCGACCAACTGGACTGCGTCGATGTCGGCATCGAGGAAGGTACGCCCTTTGAAATGGGCAGTATTCGACTGGACCCATTATTCACGCCAGGACATACCGACGGCCATCACGCCTATCGCATCCGCGATCAGCTCAGCGACCGTGTATTCAGCGGCGACGCCTTACTGATCGAAGCCTGTGGTCGCACTGACTTCCAGAATGGCGACGCGCCCACGTTATATCGCAGCATTCACGAAAAATTGTTTTCCCTGGCCGACGACGCGTTGGTATTCCCCGCCCACGATTACGAGGGCCGGCATGTGACCAGCATCGGTCAGGAAAAGAATCGCAACCCGCGTTTGGGCAACAACAAACCCATGGACGAGTTCGTCAAGATCATGGAAGAAATGGACTTGCCCTATCCGAAGTTCATCGACCATGCGGTGCCCGGCAACCGTCAATGCGGCGTGTGCCCGCCGGACCTACCGAATCATCTGCTCGAGTATTGCGAAGAATCCGGAGACAGTCGCCAAGGTTGACCGCTGCGGTGGACGCCGGCGTCCCAATCAATCCCGCGGCTTGCCGATCAAATCCCGGGTACCGGCTACCGAAATAGGGCCTGATCTCACGCCGACAACGCGACCATGATCGCCAAAAGATTGAGCCCGTCATGCTTGATCGGCAATCTCAGCTCGGTGCCGTGATACAGCGCAGCGAACCCGATGACGCAGCCCAAAACGAGCAGGAACAGCGATGACTTCCTCGCATACCACGCCACCATAGGAACGCCTCCGTGTATCGCCGATAATCCAACACCGCTGCACGTTCACAAACGCACCGATCATAACCCGGCGCAGTCGCGGTACACACCGATGGAGCAGCTTGTGCCGTTTGTTGCGGTGCAATCATGGAATACGCACCGCGCAAACACTTCGAGTGCGTTGCCGCGTAAGGGCGCGAACCGGAAGTTGCGGACGGAACCGCTATGAACAGGCAAGCGCGCGACGCCCGGAAGCAAGCCGGCGGGCGCGCATCAGCCGATGAACGGATGGCTCAGGGAATAAAGAGGGAAAACGCGTGGGCGCCGGTCCGGCGCCCGCGCGCATCAAAAGCCGATTATTGCACCTTGCTCTGCACCCAGCGGCGCAGGCGGTTGGAATCTCCGAACGGCGTCAGCTTGCCGAAGGAATCCAGAAAGACGATATACAGCGGATGATCGGCGATATCCGCCTGCATCACCAGGCAACGTCCGGCTTCGTTGATGAAGCCCGTCTTGCTGAGGCCGATGTCCCAGCTGTCGCGGCGCACCAGCCGATTGGTATTGCCGAAACGCAGCCCGCGACGTCCTTTGAATGGGTGGACGGTCATGAATGCAGTCGTGGTCGCTTCCCGGATCAACGGATATCCTTGCGCGGCCCGTATCATTTTCACCAGATCCCGCGCTGAAGAAACCGTGGCCGGGTCCAGCCCGGCGGGGCCGGCGAAATGGCTGTCATGCATGCCCAGGGATTGCGCTTTGCGGTTCATGGCGGCAATGAACGCTTTGCGGCCACCGGGATAAGTGCGCGCCAAGGCCATCGCGGCGCGGTTTTCCGACGCCAACAGCGCCAGCCGAAGCATCTCGTCGCGGGTCAACGTTGCCCCGTAACGCAGGCGCGAACCGGTCAACTTGATGGTGTCGCGGTCAGCCTTGGTAATCGTAATCCGCTGGTCCAATGGCAGGCCGCTGTCCAAAACCACCATGGCGGTCATCAATTTGGTGATGGACGCGATCGGGCGTGTCTGATCGTCGTGCTTGGCATAGATCACATTGCCGGAACGATCGACCACCAGGGCCGCCGCCGAACGTAAATTGAGATCGTCGGGATCCAATGCATCCCAAGGGGTTTCCGCCGCCGCGGCCGCCGGCTCCTGGGCCGACAGTTTGGCAATCTGGACAGCAGGGCCGTCCGCGAACACGGCCGAGGCGAACAGAACCCATAAAATCAGCAAATGCTTCTTCATTTTCCACAATCCTTTTGCACATGCCGGGCATTTCACACGTTCCCAGTGCGGATGTAAACTGCTGTGTGCAAACTATTTATCGACCGCCGCAAATTTTCTTGAAGCGCCAAATTCAACGAATGCCTTAACCAGTTTTAATGTGTGGCTGAAACCACGGCGCGAGGCTGGGGTGCCTTGCCGCATCGCCCCGCGCTTTACGCTAGCGGACCGCCGGCGCGCGACTTGAGCGCTCGATGCAAATCCCAGACACTGCGGCAATGCTCACCCTGTCGCAGGTTTCGAAGCGCTACGGCGATACAGACGCCTTGCTACCTATCGATTTGCAGGTTGCAACCGGCGATACGGTGGTGCTGATCGGACCCAGCGGCTGCGGCAAATCGACATTGCTCCGCCTGGTGGTCGGGCTACTGCAAGCGGATCACGGTCGCATCGAGTTCGAGGGCGCCGCCCTCACCCCGCGACAACATCGGCATCGTCCGGCAGCGCATGGGCTACGTGATCCAGGAAGGCGGGCTGTTCCCGCATCTGTGCGTACAAGACAACGTTACCGTCATGGCGCGTTATCTGCGGCGCGATCCGGAATGGACCGAAGCGCGCCTGCAGGAACTCGCCCGCCTGGTGCAACTACCCACTGACCTGATGAAACGCTTTCCGGGAGAGTTGTCGGGCGGTCAACGCCAGCGCGTCAGCCTCATGCGCGCATTGATGCTCGACCCTGATCTGCTGTTGCTGGATGAACCTCTGGGCGCGCTGGACCCCATGATCCGCTATCAATTGCAGCAGGAACTGAAAGCGATTTTCGCGACGCTGGCTAAGACCGTGGTCATGGTCACCCATGACATCGCCGAGGCCGCGTTCTTCGGCCACACCCTGGTGCTGATGCGGGCAGGCCGCGTCGTGCAAACCGGGATCGCCGCAGGAATTGCTGCGCAATCCCGCGGAGCCGTTCGTCGAGCAGTTCATTTCCGCGCAACGCGAACCCATGGCTCAACTCGCCAAGGTGCTTGGATGAACACCGCGTTGCGGCTATCGCGCGGCGCGCTGTTCAAGCATGTCTGTTCTGTTCGGCAACCGCCGTCGCCGCCGCACAGGCAGCGCCGGAAATCACCGTCGGCTCAAAAGTGTTCACCGAATCGGTGATACTCGGCGAACTGCTCCGGCAAACCGCGCAGGCCGCCGGCGCCAATGCCGAGCACCGACGCCAACTGGGCGGCACGCGAGTGTTGTGGAACGCATTGCTGCGCGGCGATATCGACGCCTATCCGGAATACACCGGCACGCTGCTGCAGGAAATCCTGCACGACGACCATCTCGCCACACGCGCAGCGCTCGAACAGGCGCTGGCGCAAGCGGAACCTGCGGATGACGCAACCGCTCGGATTCAACAATACCTACGCCCTCGGCGTCACCGACGCTCTCGCCGGGAAGCTCGGCCTGCACACCATCTCGGATCTGCGCGACCATCCGCATCTGGCATTCGGCTTCAGCAACGAATTCATGGATCGCAGCGACGGCTGGGTCGGGCTGCGCCGGCGCTACCGTCTGCCGCAGCACAGACGTGCGCGGCCTGGACCACGATCTGGCCTACCGCGGCCTGGCTGCAGGCATCACTGGACGTGATCGACCTGTACACCACCGACGCTGAGATTCCGTACTACCATCTGCGCGCGCTCGAGGACGACCGGCATTACTTTCCCGCCTACAACGCGGTGATGCTGTACCGCGCCGATCTGCAACAGCGCGCGCCGGAAGTCGTCGGCGATGTTCCGGCGCCTGCGCCGGCCAGCATCGACGTCGCGGACCATGCGCGAGATGAACGCGCAGGTGAAACTGCGAGCGGCAAAGCGAATCGGCGGTCGCCGCTGCGTTTCTGCACCGGACCATGGGCTGAACGTCGCACCATCGGGCGCGACAGCTGTCTGGCAACGCATCTGGCAGCATACCACTATGCAACACCTGGTGCTGGTCGGCATTTCGCTGTCAGCGCGGCAATCGTGCGTGGCGATTCCCCTCGGCATATCTCGCCGCGCGGCGGCAACGACATCGGTCAGTTGGTGCTCGCAATTGCGGGATGTTGCAGACCATTCCGTCGCTGGCGTTGTTCGTGTTCATGATCCCGTTGCTGGGCATCGGCGGTCCGCCGGCGATCGTCGCGCTGTTTCTCTACAGTCTGTTGCCGATCATCCGCAACACCTATGCCGGACTGAAAGACATCCCGCGGGCTATCATCGAATCCGCACAGGCGCTGGGACTGCCGTCAGGCGCACGTCTGCGTATCGTTGAATTGCCGCTGGCGACCCGCGCCATCCTTGCCGGCATCAAGACTTCGGCCGTGATCAATGTCGGCACCGCGACCCTGGGCGCACTGATCGGCGCCGGCGGCTACGGCCAGCCGATCCTCACCGGTATACGCCTCGATGACATCGGCTTGATCCTGCAAGGGGCGGTGCCGGCGGCAGTGCTGGCGCTGTTGGTCCAGGGCGTGTTCGAACTAATCGAACGCGGCCTGCTTCCGAAAAGTCTGCGCTTTCGAGCCTCTGAAAGCGCTGGATCCGGCAGCGCGTAAGGTTCACTGTTGATACCGGTTTCACTGCTCGGTCATGTTGTCGATCTCCGGGTCCCGGGCCGACGCTTGCCCGATGCGCCCCGACGGCCGCACCCCTTTTAGAAGCGTACGCGGTCCTGCTCGACGGACCATGAAAAAGAAGCGGTGCGTTTGGTTTCTATACTGGCACTCGACGCGACCGGCGATGGACAGTGTTCGCAAGGTCGTATTTTGGCAATTACCATACTTGCGGTCTGCAACTAGGTGCCGCACCAGGGAACAGGAGGTACACATGAACAAGGAAATCACGTTCGCTCAAAACACTCCGCGTCGGAACGGCGCGATGGGGCGGCTGCATCGGGCCCGGCTACCGGCGCTAGCGGCAGTGGCCGCGATCGCGACAGCATGCGCGCCGGTGCGCGAACCTCCTCAAGAGGTGGCCACCACTTCGCCGACGGTCAGTTACAACTACAACACCGACGATGGCCTGGTGGAGGCGAATACGAAGGCGCGCAGCTATTGCGCTCAGTATTCGGCCACGCCCGGCCTGCAGGGTCCGATTACGACGAATTCGGACGGCACCAAAACCGTGACCTTCGAATGCATGAAGACCGCCGCCGTGGTAGCGCCGCCCACTGCACCGCCGACAACCGGCTACACGTACCGTTCAGACCGCGAGTTCGTGCAATCGATACAGTCCGCCGACGCCTATTGCGCCCGATCCGGACAGACTGCGTCGACGCACATCGTCACCAACGGCGACGGCAGCAAAACGGTGACATTCCAGTGCGTGCCGCGGTAATCGGCGGCTTCGTCCGCAGTTGACGTGGCGAAACGAAAATCGTGCGGCCGCGGTTACTTCAGCCGCGGCCGCCGACGTTGCCATCGTTGCCCATCCCATCTCTGCGCGACCCGCCAAACCCTTGGCGACGGATCGAACTTCCGCCCGTTTAGCGCCCTGCAAGCGCCAGATCCATCGACCCGGATAAACCAACCGCTGACCGGGTGCCACTCCATCCCAAAACCCATTCCAGACTTTTTGGAGATTTCTTAACAACCTTAAGGTGTGCCGCTGACGGCGCTGCTACCATGCAAGGCGTGAGCGATTCTGCATCGCGAACCTGAAGTCCCAACAACATTGCAATATGGAGGAGTCACCGTGGGTACCAAAATAAATAAAGCTATCCTGTTGTTATGCGGAGCATTCCTGTTCAGTGTCTTCGGATCGGCGGCGCTCGCCGGCGACCATGAACGGGGTGGCAACAACGCATGCCCGGTAGGCCTGGTTGCAGGGCTTACCCTGGATGAGGAGTTCGGCCCGGGTGCAAGCGACCTGACCCACTGCATCAAACGGCGTCACCACGTGCGGGTGGTGGTTGAAATCAATCGCGCCTGCCGCAGCGCCACGGCGGACATGGACGCCGACGGCAATTGCGCTGGCGGCCCCGCTGCACTTGGCAACATGGTGAACATGATCAAGGATTACGAAATCACCTATGGCATGAAACAAGGACGCGATTACGAGATGGTTGCAGTGGTACACGGTTCAGGCGGGCGGCTGCTGCTGAACAACTTCAAGCCCAACGGTTACGTCAGCCAGGTCCAAAGCCTGATGAGCCAGGGCGTCAAGTTTTATTTCTGCCAGAACACCGTGCGCGGATTCATGCACGGCGGCCTGATCGGTGCGGGTGATGCCGTGAACGAAGTCATTCCCGGCGTCCAGTTCGTCACCGCCGGCTTCACAGCGCTGTCGGACTTCCAAGCCCAGGGCTGGACCCAAGTCACACCCTGACGGCTCTTAGACCGTACTGAACCGCCCGCGGCGTCGGGCGGTTCAGCTAACCTTCCGCGACGTACGTTTCATCCGCACCGATCTCGAGCGACACTGAGGATATGGACTAAGTTGGGTGGAACAGTTGCTGCCCTTCCTCTACCCGCGTAGCATTGATCCTCACATACGGCCAGGGTTTGGCCATGCCAACCACCGACAAATCGGTTCCAGAACACATGCTTGTCGGTATCGGAGCATCAGCGGGCGGACTCGAAGCCCTGAAAGAGCTGTTCTCCCACACCCCGCCCGACTGCGGATTGAGCTTCGTGGTCGTCGTTCATCTGGCGCCCGACCATCCGAGCATGCTGGCGGACGTGCTGCAGCCGTTCTCGACCATGCCGGTCACCCAGATCAGCGAAGACGTGGCGATTGAACCGGATCATGTCTACGTCATTCCGCCAGGGAGCAATATCTCCACCATCGATAGTCACCTGCGACTTTCCAAGATCGAAGCGCAGCGCCGCGAACGCGCGCCGGTGGATCACTTTTTCGAGACGCTGGCCCGTAGTCACGGCGAACGCGCGGTCGGCATCGTGCTGTCCGGAACCGGCTCGGACGGCAGCTACGGAATCAAGAGAATAAAGGAGCAGGCCGGGTTGACGATCGCGCAGGATCCCGATCAAGCGCTGTTCGACGGCATGCCCCGGCACGCGATCGCCACGCGTACTGGTGGACTTCGTTCTACCGGTGGCCGAAATGCCGGCGCGAATCGAACGCTTCGGCGGAACGCAGCCGCGCATCGAGATTGACCGCGCCACAGAGCGAAACGCCTAGCGACCTACAGATCCTGCAACACATCTTCGGAGAAATCCGGCAGCACACGGGCCACGATTTTTCCAAATACAAACGGCCACGGTACTCAGACGCATCCGCCGGCGGATGCAGTTGCACCAGAATGAAATCCTCGGAGACTATCTCTCGTTTCTGCGAGCGTATCCGAACGAGGTGCATCTGCTTGCCGACGAATTCTTGATTACCGTCACGCAATTCTTTCGCGACTCGGATACCTTCGCCTATCTGCAACGGGAGTTGCTACCCAAACTTTTTGTGCAAAAAACCGCCGCAGACAGGATCCGGGTGTGGTCGGTAGGTTGTGCGACGGGCGAGGAAGCCTACAGCATGGCGATTCTGTTGCTCGAACTGGCGGCTGGAAACGCGGACGCACCGCGAATCGAGATTTTCGCGAGCGACCTCCACGAACGCTCCCTCGAACGGGCGCGCGCCGGTCTCTATCCGGATACAATTGAAGCGGTCGTTTCGCCCGAGCGTCTCCAGAATTTCTTCACCAAAGAAGACAGCAGCTACCGGGTAAGCAAAGAAGTGCGGGAAGTCGTAGTATTCGCAGCGCACAACCTGCTGCGCGATCCGCCGTTTTCGCGCATCGACATCATCGTTTGCCGAAACGTGTTGATCTACTTACAGCGCTCGGTCCAGAGCGAGGTAATCGACTTGTTCCATTATGCGCTCAACCCCGATGGCGTCCTGATGCTGGGTCCGTCGGAGACGGTCGAACGCTCCATGCTGTTTCAGCCCGAAGACAAAAGCCATCGCATTTTCCGGCGGCGCAATGTACCACCGCCCGAACCACGTATGCCGGTATTTCCGCAGCTTTCAAGCCGTGTGCCCCAAATTGCAGGTTTTCCTGCGCGCAGCGAACCAGGCACCAGCTACGGCGCGCTGCACCAAAAGATGGTCGAGCGCTATTCGTTGCCGAGCATATTGGTGGACCAGGATTCCAGGATCGTACACGCCTCGGAGAGCGCCGGGCGTTACCTGCGGATCTCCGGCGGCGAACCTTCGCCCAACGTGTTCAAGCTCGTGCGCGAAGAGCTGCGCATCGAATTGCGGGCGGCGCTGCACGCCGCGATCGAACACGGCGAGGACGTCCGCACACCGCCCATGCCCCTTGAAATCGAAGGTAAGCCGGTGCACGTGGCTATCTTCGTGCGCGCGGCCCGAGGTCAGGATGTCGACGGGTTCACCCTGGTGATTTTCGATGAATTCGCAGCGCCCGAGGCACGCCCGCCCCGGGATTCGACCACAGCGCAGGATCGCGCGGAGCTCGATCAGACCAAGGACCGGCTACGCAGCGTAATCGAGCAGTACGAAACCTCGCAGGAGGAAATGAAGGTCGCCAACGAGGAGCTGCAATCGGTAAACGAAGAGCTGCGCTCGACCATGGAGGAACTGGAGACCAGCAAGGAAGAGCTGCAATCCATGAACGAGGAACTGCAGACCGTCAACCAGGAAAACCGGCACAAGGTCGAAGAACTGAGCCAGCTCTCCAGCGATCTGCACAATTTGATTGTATCCACCGAGATCGCCACGTTGTTTCTCGACCGCCAGCTGCGCATTTTGCGCGTCACACCGCAAGCAAAAAAACTGTTCAACGTGCGTGCCACCGACCGGGGCCGGCCACTTACCGACCTGCACCACCGGCTGCACTATAGCCAGTTCAAACAAGACGCCGAAACCGTCCTTGAGCAGCTCACGCCCGTCGAACGGGAGGTACGAAGCGACTCGGGTGAATGGTATCTCACCCGCGTTCTCCCCTATCGCTCCGCCGCCGACCAGATCCAAGGCGTGGTCATCACACTGGTCGAAATCACCAAGCTCAAGCGCACCGAGTTGGCGCTGCGCGATTCCGAGGAGAGCTTCCGCGCCCTGGTGACGGCTTCGGCGCAGATCGTCTGGTCCACCGACGCCCAAGGCCTTGTTGTGGAAGATTCGCCGTCGTGGCGCGCATACACTGGCCAGAACTACGGACAATGGCAAGGCACCGGGTGGCTCGATGCCGTGCATCCGGAGGACCGCGACCACGTTCGCGCCCAGTGGCTTGAGGACGTCAAAAACGCTTCCTCGTTTCGAGCCGAATTCCGGGTCCAACATATCAGCGGCGAATGGCGTTGGGTGAGCGCCCGCGCGGTACCGTTACGTGACAGCCGCGAACAGATCCGCGGCTGGATTGGCATGAATTCCGACATTACGACTCGCAAAGCCGCCGAACTGAAGCTCCGGCAAATGGACCAGCGCAAGGACGAGTTTTTGGCTTTGCTCGGTCATGAACTGCGCAATCCGCTCGCCCCGCTGCGCACCGCCGTGGAACTGTTCAAACAACTGTTGCCCCAGGAACCGAAACTGCAACAGATTCGGGAAATGTGCGAGCGCCAAGTGTCGCATCTCACACGCCTGGTGGACGACTTGCTGGATGTATCGCGGATCAAATCGGGGCGTATCGAATTGAAGTTCGAACGTCTCGACTTGCGCGATATCGCGCGCAATGCCATCTCCGAAGTGGAGGCGGTCATCGGTCGGCAACACCATCACTTGAGCGTGGACCATCCTGAAGATGCGCTTGTGGTCGAAGCCGACGAGACGCGCTTGACCCAGATCATCACCAACTTGCTCGACAATGCCGCCAAGTACACGCCGGCAGGCGGTCACATCGGCTTGACCACGTTCCGCGATGGCCCCGATGCCGTGCTGGTGGTCACCGACGACGGCATCGGTATAGCGAGCGAAGCCCGCGCCCATGTGTTCGAGATCTTCAGCCGCGGCGATCCCGACCCGACGGTCCCGGTGGGCGGATTGGGATTAGGCCTGACTTTGGTACAGCGCCTGACGGCTTCGCACGGCGGTAGCGTCGAAATGGCGAGCGACGGCGCCGGGTGCGGCAGCAAGTTCACCGTCCGGCTGCCCCTGGCGGAGACGGCGGCTGCGGCGCGCGGTCACGAACACCGGCACAAAGCTCAGGCATGGTCGATGGCCGCGCAACGGCGCATTCTGGTGGTGGACGACAACCACGACGCCGCCGACAGTCTCTCGCTGGCGCTCGGCTTGGCCGGCCACGAGGTGCGCAGCGCGTACGATGGGCGCAGCGCGCTTGCGCTGAGCGAAGATTTCCATCCCGATGTCATCGTCCTCGACATCGGCCTGCCGGATATGAGTGGGCATGCTTTGGCCCAGTCGCTTCGCCGGCAGACGGCAAGCGCCGACGCCATACTGGTCGCGCTGACCGGATACGGCCAGGGCGCCGATCACGATCGTTCCAAGCAGGCTGGGATCGATCACCATCTGGTCAAACCCGTCGATCTGGCGGCGCTGCAGGCCATCATCGACACCGCCCCGGCAGGTCCACCGAACTAGCCGCCCCCATTCAAGCGCAGCAATGACACCTCAAGCTCCCGTCATGCCGCGAGGGCAAAGCGCGCTCCCGGCTTAGCCCTGCCGGCCATACCCGATGTCGACGCAGGCCGTTGAAGCGAGAGCCAATTTTCGTCGATCCCCGGGTTGGCGAGGGCCTCACTGGCGCCGCTTTTGCGTTGCTGCGGGAAGCGACTGCGGGCGGCCGCCGAGGGACGCCAAACCTCGACGCCACCACGAGCCGCGCAGCCACTGGCCGGTTTCAATCCGCTGTCCGCTATGTTCCAATACCGCCTCTTCGCGCGACCCCGCCCTCGGTCGATCCCTATTACGCAATTTCTCGGTATGTATTCGTGATTACCACAGCTAATCTCACCATGCAGTTCGGCCCAAAGCCGCTGTTCGAAAACGTCTCGGTCAAATTCCGCGAAGGCATGCGCTACGGCCTGATCGGCGCCAACGGCTGCGGCAAGTCCACTTTCATGAAGATTCTGGGCGGCGAACTGGAGCCCAGCGCCGGGTCGGTATCCTTCGAGGACGGCAAGCGCGTCGGTAAGCTGCGCCAGGATCAATTTGCGTTCGAAGACAGCACAGTAATCGACACCGTCATTTTCGGTCATGAAGAACTGTGGCAGATCAAACAGGAGCGGGATCGCATCTACGGCCTGGCGGAGATGAGCGAGGAAGACGGCATGAAGGTGGCCGAACTCGAAGCGCGTTTCGCCGAACTGGGAGGTTATACCGCCGAGGCGCGCGCCGGCGAATTGCTGCTGGGCCTGGAAATCCCCATCGAACAGCACAACGGCCCCATGAGTGCCGTCGCGCCCGGCTGGAAACTGCGTGTCCTGCTGGCGCAAGCGCTATTCGCCGATCCCGACATCATGCTGCTGGACGAGCCCACCAACAACCTCGACATCAATACCATCCGTTGGCTCGAGGGCGTGCTCACCGGGCGCAACAGCACCATGATCATCATTTCCCATGACCGCCACTTCTTGAACAGCGTCTGCACGCATATGGCCGACCTCGACTACGGCGAGCTGCGCCTGTACACCGGCAATTACGACGAGTACATGACCGCTGCCACCCAGGCCCGGGAGCGCATGTATGCCGACAACGCCAAGAAGAAAGCCCAGATAGCGGACCTGCAGGCTTTCGTCAGCCGCTTTTCGGCCAACGCATCCAAGGCTCGGCAAGCCACGTCCCGTGCACGGCAGATCGAAAAGATCGAACTGGAGGAAATCAAACCCTCCAGCCGCGTCAGCCCGTTCATCCGCTTCGAGCAAAACCAGAAACTGTATCGCAATGCGCTCGAAGTCAGTGGGCTGCGCAAGGGTTACGGCGACACGCCGCTGTTCCAGAAGCTGGATCTCGCGGTGGAAGTGGGCGAACGCATTGCCATCATCGGACCCAACGGCATCGGCAAGAGCACGCTGCTGCGCACACTGGTCGGCGACTTGGACGCCGATGCGGGCATGGTTAAGTGGTCGGAGAACACTACCCTCGGTTATTACGCTCAGGACCATGCCGACGAATTCGCCGACGACATAACGGTATTCGATTGGATGGACCAATGGGGACAAAAAGGCGATGACGAACAGGCCATTCGCGCCGTACTGGGGCGGCTGTTGTTCTCCAAGGACGACTTGAACAAGAAAGTGAAAGTGCTCTCGGGCGGCGAGCAGGGCCGGATGCTGTTCGGAAAACTGATCCTGCAGCGCCCCAATGTCATGTGTCTGGACGAGCCCACCAACCACCTGGACATGGAGTCGATCGAGTCCCTGAACCTGGCGTTGGACAACTACCCGGGCACGCTGCTGTTCGTCAGCCACGACCGCGAGTTCGTGTCATCCCTGGCTACCCGCATCATCGAGCTCACGCCCGAAGGTATCGTCGACTTCAGCGGCAGCTACGAGGACTACCTGCGCGGCCAGGGCGTCAACCCGCTGCGCGCCGCGCAGCAATGATGCGGCAATGCGCGACCCGGCGGGCAGATAGCCGGCCTTGTCCAACGCTTCGTAATCACCGTTTCCGCAAGGGCTAGGGCGGGCTGTGCCCGCCGTATGACCGCACCGACACGCGCTTCCCCCTCACCCACCTCGCCGCGCAAACCAAATCACATGCCGCGCGCCTTTCGAGCCATGGGCATGCACCCGCAGCTCGTCCACCTCGAACCCCACTTTGCGCAACCGCTCGCTAAAATCCCGATCAGGCCCCGCAGACCACACCGCCAACACGCCATGCGGCCGCAAGGCCGCGTAGGCCGCATTGAGCCCATCCACACCATACAGCCAGTTGTTTGCCTTGCGCGTCAGTCCTTCGGGCCCGTTGTCGACGTCCAACAAGATTCCGTCGTAGGCCCGCGCCTCGGCCCGTAAGATCTTACCGACGTCGCCGACCCGAACCGTCACCCGCGGATCGGCGAGCGGCAGTCCTGCATGCGCCCCCAACGCGCCCCGATTCCAATCCACCACCGCAGGCACCAACTCCGCCACCACCGCCTGCGCGTCGCTACCCAGATGCCGCAACGACGCGGCCAAGGTGAACCCCATCCCCAACCCGCCGATGAGTATGCGCGGCGTGCCGCCATTCACCAACCGGGCACAGGTCTGGTCCGCCAACGCATCTTCGGAACCGTGCGTACGGCTGTTCATCAATTCGCCACGACCGGCAAGCCGGATCGAAAAATCATCGCCGCGTTGGTAAAGGCGCAGTTCACCGCCGTTGCCGGGGATCTGAGCGGCGTCCAAAAGGGTCCAGGGAGTCATCGGTGCAATATCGAGGTGGTTCGCTCGCGGCGACGGAGAGAGAAAAAAAGAATACAGAGACAGTACCAGTAAATCCGTTGCTTGCAATACTAACGATCGCGCTGCGGAGAAATACGTAGCAGTGTCCAGCGATCATGGTTCTCAGCGCCCGCGCGCCATCTCACCCGACAAGCGGTGCGCACGCCGCGGACGGTACCACCGAAAGCATACGAATCAGCGCGTCCGGCACCCGCCGCGTACCACGCGGCGGTACCGTACGCCTCGTCCTTACAGTTCGGTGCCGTTCACCCACAGGTCGTGGACATTGCACATGGTCAGCACATACACCATGCCCTTGTGTCCGCTGAGATCGAAAGTGGTCTCCGGCTTATCGGTTTTGGGATCGTAGTTGTGTTCGGTGATGAACCCGAAATTCGCGTCCAGCGCCTGATGCTTGATGATGTAGTGTTCATACGGATTCATCGGATGGTGGGTCACCACATGCAGGCTGCTGCCTTGCTTGTCGAAATCCGGCAGGTGATGCTCCGACACGCCCTTGTTCCAGCGGCCGAACGCCTCCGAGGTGTGATACACGCCCCCGGCCAGCTTGGTTTTCAGTGCCGGCTCCACCATGCCGGCCATCAATTCCTTGGGCACGAACAGCGCACCCGCACTGCCGGCGACACTGATGCGAATAAACTCTCTTCTTTTCATTGGCTCCTCCTGATGTGAAACGTGCTGCAGCCACGGCTTATGCAGGAACGGCAAACACCCGCGCTGCGGCAGTGGGTTCCGCCGGATCGGACCGTAGGTGCAACCGCGCAAAACACCGGCGGGATTCGTACTCCTACGAGGGAACCGAATGCGGCGCATACCAACGGCACCTACGAATGGTAGCTGCTGCCGGGGAAAACGAAAGGATGCGTACGCCGAATATGCACGGTTCGCCGATCCCGGCTAAGCGTTGATTAAGTCTCGTGGTCTTCGTCTTCAGTCCGGGCCGCGGCATCGAGCGACTCGATCGAAGAGGAACTTTCCACATCAGCACAAAGGTTGGTTGCCGGTACACGGGAATCTGGTCAGCCGACCGAGGCGAACACGAAATGCGCATCGAATACCGCAAGGGCTACAGCGTGTGACTGACACAGTTGATCTACGGCCTGCATACACGAAACGTTCTTCTTCAGGCTATTTGCGGTAACCGCCGTGTTCGTTCTCACTCTCGGTGTGCCCGCACCCTGTTTCGACCACGCCTGTTTTCATTACTTCTATGCCAATAGCATTGCTGGTGCGTTTGTTTTGATCGTCGCTGCTTTAATCAGCTTCCCGGATTTACTCAACGACTTGACCGTGGTCGCGAAAATCGCTGTGCGACATCGGTCTTGAAAGGTGTGAACGTCGACGCTCGGTGCTGCGGGAAAATTTCATCGAGTAACCGCACCTGTTCAACTGCCAACGGCACCCCGCCAACCCTATTGTTCTACAATCGCGTTACTATGGCGTTTCACTCGTCGCACGAACTCAGGGAGCGATTATGAGAAAATACGTTTTGCTTGCCTTAGCGCTCCTATTCACCATGGCTACTGCGAATGCAGCTGAAGTTGCCGGTATAGACGTGCCGGAACAATTCACTACCGCAAGCGGAAACACGTTGCAGCTGAACGGCGCGGGCGTGCGCCGCAAGTTCTTCTTCAAAGTATACGTAGGTGCATTGTACCTACCGACTCCGACACACAGCGTCGCAACGATCTTGCTGCAAGACGGCCCGATCGTCATGCAACTGCACATACTGCACAGCGAAGTCCCACAGGAGAACCTGGTAAAAGCCTGGACGGAAGGTTTCGAAGACAACTTGAACGGCCGCGAACGCTCAGCACTCGCCGCACGCGTTCACAAATTCAATAGCTTGTTCAGAACTGTGCGTAAAGGCGAGACCATAACCCTGGACTATCAGCCAGGCAGCGGCACGACCGTGCGCATCAACGACGAAACACGCGGCGTAATCGAAGGCAAAGACTTCGCGCGCGGCTGGTTGAAAATCTGGCTCGGCCAAGATCCGGCGGACGAGGACTTGAAGCAAGGTTTGGTGGGCGGCCCCAACTGATTGGGCATCGCAACAACCTCGATCACCTGAAGGGAACCACGAAGAAATCCAAAGCCAAGGCGGCGCTATTGGACATTCGCGCCCGACTCCCCGTCTGCTAACCGCGCCCTACCGGTCGGGTTGGCGTAGGTCGGGTTTGCGAAGCGTAACCCGACACCCGTGCCCGATATCCCGCTCGTCCACCCCAAGTGATTCGCAATTAGTCACCGCTCCCTTTTGGGGCACAGAGGCCCAAGGCCCCGGCTTCGATGTTCCGGTAGGCCCGCACCAGCCTATCCGCCCATCCTTCAGCCAGGGTCTGGGTACCGATCAGATCCTGTCGCAGTTCGATCATCACACTCGGCAGACCGCGACCCTCACCGTGCACGGGTACGGTGTAATCGATGTGCGCTTCGATGGGATAGGGTTCGTTGTCCCCCACCACCAGGTCGTGTTCCTCGGCAAGCGCGCTGCGCAGCAACGCGGCCAGTCGGTCATCGCGCCAATGGGAAACGCCCACGTGCCATGGTCGGGGTCTGCCGTCCAGCACCGGCGTGAAACTGTGAATACTGAGCAACAGCGTGGGCCGCTGCGCCCTTTGATCCAGCAGCTGGTCGATGGCGTCGTGATAGGGCTGAAACAAGGTCTGGACCCGTGCCGCCCGTTGCGCCGGCGACAGGTCGCGATTGCCCGGGACGACGATGCCGTCACTGTGCTGGGCGATGGACTGGGGGCTGACAGGCGGGCGATTGCAGTCGATGACCAGGCGTGAATAAGCGCTCAATAGCAACGGCGCGTCCAACACCTTGGCAAGTCGGCGCGCGACATCGGCGGCGCCGGGGTCCCAGCCGATATGGGCTCGAGTGCGCCGGCGCAAGGCCCAGATACTCGAGTCGCCGTGGCACGCGGTTGGCGGCGTGGTCGCACACCAGCACCGCGGCCGCGGCGCCAGCGGCGTTGACCACTTCCACCGGTGCCGGTTCGTCGGCCTCTAGCAACGGCTCGCTCATGAATCGATGGTCCGCTTACGCATACCCGGCCGTCAGCCCGTTTGCAGTTCGTCGGTCCACACCCGAAAACCCTTCAGCAGGTTCGGCCCGAACGTGCTGGTGAGCGCCACGTCGGCGGCGTCGCGGCCCTGAGCGATCAGCACCCGCCCGATGCGCGGCATGGTTGTTGCGCGCATCGAAGGTATGCCACTGGCCGTCGAGATAGACCTCGAACCAGGCGGAAAAATCCATGGCGTCGTCGACGGCGGCACGCCGATGTCGCCCAGATAGCCGGTGCAGTAGCGCGCCGGAATGTTCATGCAGCGGCAAAAGCGTCACGGCCAGGTGCGCGTAGTCGCGGCACACGCCGAGGCGCTCGTTGAAGGCCTCCAGGGCGGTCCGGGTGGCGCGCGCGTGCTGATAGCCGAAGCGTGATGTGGCGTGCACGAAATCACAGATGGCCTGCACCCGCGGCCAGCCTTCCGGCGTCTGGCCGAACAGCGACCAGGCCGTCTCCGAGAAACGTCGGTCTCGCAATAGCGGCTGCCCAGCAGGTAAACCAACGTCTCGTACGGAAGGTCCTGCACCGCATGCTGGCGCGCCGAAGGGGCACGCCGTCCGGCTCGCCGCTGTCGTTGATCACCGCATCGGTGATGATTCGCAGGTGCCCCGGGTGGGGCGACGATCCGATTACACCAATTACCAAAACCATCGCGGTAGGCTCGCATCGGCACCGCTGGATCGGTAATGATATTGTCGGCCGAAACCAGATCCGAGACGCGCTATAATGCACATTCAGCGTCAGGATCATCGGCGTGGGCTGTGGACATTGATAGATCAACTCGTAGCCAATCCGGATCTGCATCCTGCACTCCTGCTGGAAAGATGGGCTGGAAATCGCTTGCGAGACCATTACAACATGTGGCGCGCGGGACGCAACCCATATCATCCGTGCAGACAATAGCCCCAACGCGCTTCAGGATGACTTTGTTCAGACCAAATCGAACTCCGGGTTTGTCGCTCGTGTCACCGACACCATCTCATATAAACGTAGGTCGGGTTAGCGCAGCGTAACCCGACACCACCCCGGCGATCGCCATCACCCACTCAAGCTACCTACGCAAAAAAGCTCGGCAAATCCTTGGTGCGCGCGCCATAATGAGACACATGTCATCGTTATCGAGCCGCATTCGCCTGGTTTTCCTCCTCCTTGCTTTGTGCAGTTGGTGCCCGCCGCCAGCATGGGCCCAGGATGCGCCGACCGCTGACAAGACGCTCAGCGTCAATATCAGCGACGCCGCCGATCAGCGCATACAGCAGGCCATTCAGCGGCGTTTGCAGCAGAACAAGAATCTGATGGATGTTCAGGTCTCGGTGGACGCGGGCGTGGTAACGCTCAAAGGCAGCGCACTAACCTCCGAGGCCATCGATGAAGCGATCGCCCTGGCGCGTCGCACCGAAGGTGTTGCCGCCGTCAATTCCGAACTCACCGAGAACTGGCAGGTACGGCAACGGGTGCGCCCTACACTTCAGGACGGCTGGACCCGATTACAAAGTTTCGTCTCGCTGATCCCGCTGTTCTTGGTCGCCGTGGCGATCGTGGCACTGTTCGCGGTTCTCGCGAGGCTGTTCGGCAATTGGGACCCCTTGTACAATCGCCTGTCGCGCAATCGCTTCGTGCGGGACCAACTGCGTCAAGCGGTGCGCACCATTGTCTTCGTGATCGGCGTACTGATCGCCCTGGAATTATTGGATGCCACCGCCTTGGTTGGCGCTCTTCTGGGGACCGCGGGCGTGGTCGGCATCGCGCTTGGCTTTGCGTTCCGCGATCTGGTGGAAAACCACATCGCCAGCATCCTCCTCAGTCTGCGCCAACCGTTCGCGCCCGGGGATCAAGTGGTAATCGGCGACCACGAAGGCAAAGTGATCCGCCTCACCTCGCGCGCCACCATCTTGATGACCCTGGACGGCAATCACCTGCGGATTCCCAATGCTGACGTGTACAAGGGCGTCATTCTCAATTACACGCGCAACCCACAGCGTCGGTTTTCGTTCGGCGTCGGCGTCGGCGTCAATGAAGAATTACAACGTGCGCAGCAGTTGGGGGTTGCCGTGTTGCAGTTCATGGACGGCATACAGGACCAGCCGCCGCCCATGGCGCTGATCGAGGAACTCGGCGACTCGAATGTATTGATCCGTTTCTTCGGCTGGGTAGACCAGACCGAGCACAACTTCATCAAAGTCAAAAGCGAAGCAATCCGCCAGGTCAAGAAAGCGCTCGACGACGCCGGCATCGACATGCCGGAACCGATCTATCGTGTCCAGTTGAGCGATCAGCGCGGCAGCAAGGCGTCCATCGCCACGGAGCAATCCCGCGAAACCCCCGAAGTGCGCGCGAAGCAATCCCTGCAAGACACCCCCGCCGGCGACTTGTCTGCCGGCGACTCCGTCGACACCCAAATCGCCCGCGAGCGGGCCGACACGCAGGACGTGGACTTACTCGATCCATCGGCACCTAAAGAATGAACGTCGATGATTCTTGCTCGCTGTCCGCATCGGATCAATGCGCGCCGCGAAGCCAAATAGAATCATCCGGTGAAAAGCGCGCGGCACATCTGGCCATTAGGCCGTGAGCCATCCGCAAACGTCCGCGCCAGATTGTGGCCCGCCGGCACGATTTGCACTTCGCTGACCATTTCCAGCACATCCCATAAATAACCCACATCCCAGGCCTCAGGCTGCATAGAACTCCTCCGGTTCTTTCTCGATTTCGCGTCGACGGTGGGATTATTCAATATCGACGGCGTCACCAACTCCACTTGCTGATTTTCTTTTCCAAAGCAAAGCCTGTGCATGATTGTGCGTGCGCGCCCGTTACGAGGGTTCCGCGTTACCCGCTTCATTGACAAGTCCGCAAGCGTAGACAACATTTAAGCAGTGGTCACCGGATCTGCGACGGCCTAGCACCCAACAGGCAAGCCGAAGCGCGGCGCCGATTCGGGCAGCGCATACGAAGCCGGACTCGAGAGGCCGGACATGGGGAACGACGGACAGTTCCACCCACCCAGCGGATGGCCACAGATTCTTTTGGTGCTGGTGCTCGCTGTGGGTGCGGTCTGGGTGCAGCTTCCGATCCAGACCCATCGCCCGCCACCGGTCGCCCAGGGCGTTCGAACAGCCGGGCTGCAGGATGTCGACGCACGCCTTTGGCAGGACCCGTTCGTTGCCGCGGAAAACGCCAAGCAGCCCGGGTCGACCACGTCCGCACATACGATAGACCGACTCGTACGCGCAGTCGGGGCACAGCAGGGTAATATCGAGATTGTGGCGGTGCTTGTTCCCGGCAGCCCTCGGGTTGGTGCGGACGAATTACGCAGACGCATCCGCTATGCGGTACTCGCGGGCCTCAGCGTTCAAGGATATGTCCCCCACGACCCCGAGCATGTCGGTTACGTCGAAGACCAGAGCCAAGGGTGGCACGTACGCATGCCATTCGAGTGGCTCGATGACGCCACTGGAAACGAAAGCGCCTCTCCAAGCCGGACGCTGATTCTATGGCTCGACGAAGGGGCGCTTGCTCAGCAGAACCCGGCTCCGGCGGCTCCGGCGACTGCGCCGGCGCGCGGGCCTCTCGCCCGACTTGTCGCGTTGCTGGAGGAACTGAACCGCGCCGACGGTGAAAAAGTCCACCTGCACTTTACCGTTCTCGGTCCAACCTCCTCGACTTTTCTGAAGCAGGTCATGGAGGAACTCGAAGGAAATTCTTCCGCCGTCGTACAGCGGCTGGCGAAGCTTTCCGTCCATTGGTACTCGCCGAGCGCAACGCTACCGGACCCTGAGCTTATATTGAGCGACGGACACCGTTTGGTGGACGTATTACCGCGCTTTCAGCGCACCATCGTTTCCGACGACAAGCTCATCGATGCGCTTTTCGGGGAACTGGGAATTCGGGGGATTTGCGCACGCGGAGAAACCGTCGCACTGGTCGGCCAGTGGGACACTGCCTATGCCCGCGCGCTCCGCGCACGATTGAAAACCGCCATTGGCGAAACGCCGGAATGTCCCGACACACGGATCGTGAGCGTCAGCTATTTGCGCGGAATCGACGGCCAGCTACCCGGAACGAATAGCAGCACTTCGAAAACCAACGAAGAGGGACGCCGTAACGTCGTCGAGCGGCCGGAAGGCCGAGCGCAAATCGACTACCTGCGTCGACTGGCGAAGAATCTGGTCCGGCGCGAGGACAGCTTCGGACGCATCGGCGCGATCGGCGTACTTGGCGACGACTACCACGATAAATTACTCGTACTCGAGGCCTTGCGGCCGATCTTCCCTGCCGCGGTGTTTTTTACCACCGACCTGGATGCGGCGATGCTGCACCCATCCGACAACGAGGTGACACGCAATCTGGTGGTCGCTTCCGCTTATGGGCTGCAGGCGCGGCCCGTTCTGCAGGAGGATATACCGCCGTTCCGGAGTACCTATCAGACCTCTTTCTTCCTGGCCACGCGGTTCGCGCTCGAAACCAGCGCCAGCAACGCGCCCGCAAAAAATGACATCAGGTTCCAGTCGGGCAATACCGCGCAGATTTATGAAATCGGTCGAACCGAAGCCGTCTCGTTGACGCCGCAACCGCAGTCGGGCGACTGCAACAGCATCACCGATTGCAACTATCCCTACGCCAGCGGAGATTCACCTCCGAGCCTGAAAGGTGCGCTGCTCGTCCCGATCGGGCTCGCCGTCGCCTGGTTACTCGGGGTTACCGCAGGATTTGTGCATCGCCACCACACGCGTTACTGGCTGGCCGCGATCGGCATTACCACCGTGCTTGCGACTTTGCTTGCCTTGTTCCTCTCCCACACGCCGGAGCATCGGGAGCCGCTCAACTGGTTGCAGGGCATCAGCGTCTGGCCGAGCGAATTTCTGCGCATCATTGCGTTTGCGGCATCGATCGCACTGATCCTGCGAGGTCGTAAAAAACTGCGCGAGCGCCGCGAACTTATCGAACAGGAATTCTTCGGCGCCGCCCCCGTAGGCATCTCTGAAACCCATTTCGCAAACCGCCGGTCGGTCTCCCGATACGTGTCGTATACATGGGCTGTACTGAAGCACGGCATCCAGCGACGCACACCTACCGGCAACGACTCCGGCCCCTTGAGCGCCAGGGTCCTTTGGGACACCTATTGTCAGAGGAACGCGGTCGCCGCGGGTCCTTGCTATGTACAACTCCCGTTCGGCGTGGTTGCGGTGCTATTCGTTGTCGTGTTTTTCGGACTCGGGCTGCTGTTGCCAAGCTTCGGCATGGACCCACCAAAAACACCCGCGCGAGGCGCCGCTGAGTTCGTCATCGACAGAGCGATCCTCTTGCCCACCGTGGTCGCGTTCCTGTCTCTGCTCGTGTTCGCCATGCACGAGAGCGACCGTGCCGTGTGGCTCATAGGTGAACTGCGAAAATCCACCAATTGGCCTGCAAACGCGTTGGAGAACGTCTGGCCCGCGTCCGCACCGGCGGATGAGCGACGACGGTTCGATGAATGGTTGGACGTTCGATTCATCGGAACCATGACCGAACCCGTACAACACATCATTTTCGATCCATTTGCGATTTTGGCGCTCTTGATCGTTTCAAGAAGTTCGCTCTTCGATCGCTGGAACATTCCCGACACGCTTATCTTGATCTTCGGCCTGGCAATTGCCTTCGTGGCAATTGCGGCATTGCGGTTGCGCGCAGCGGTCGAGCGCATGCGCACCGACTCCACCGATCGTCTGCAACTCAGCGAACTGGAATGCAAGGCAAAAGGACTCGACAAACTCGCGCGGCAACTCGCCGCAGTACGCAGCAATGTGCGGACCTATCGAACCGGCGCGTTCGCGCCTTTCAGCCAACAACCGCTGGTCAAAGCTGCGCTTACCGTCACAGGAACCGTGTCCGGCATCGCCTTGCTGGAATATGCCAGCCTCGCCAATTTCTAGGGTCGTCGGTTGCCAGCATCCCGACCGGATGGATATCGGAAAGGCGCGAAACGAGGTTCAAAACGGCTGGCGTCCACGCAGCATGGACACGCATTGATTTTGGACAAAGCGCAGCTTCGTTTAACCCAGCTTCGTTTAACCCACGCATAACCGTGGTTTGTTCCCGTTTTTTCTGCGTCGACGCGCGTGGACCGCCGGAGCATTCCTTCATCGACCGGCGCCTGCATCCGCGAGTTCCAGCCAATCCTGCGCCGACAACACGCCGACCACCTCGAACGTGCCGTCACCCCGCGGGCGCACCACTGCCGAACCACCTTCCGGCGGCCGAATGTGCGCAACCATCATCAACACGTTGCCGTGGGCCACCAACACCACGTTCGACCCGTCCGGCGGCGGCATCGACAAGCGCTTGCGCGCCGTCGCCGTCAAGGCCTCCCGCCCACCGACATACGCCGCAGCGCGCGTATTGAGCACGTCCCGCGTCGTCTGCACCGGCCCGAGGTTCAGCAACTTCGCCGTCTCGGTGGTACGGCAATACTCACTGGCGAAAACCGCGCTCACCGGAATCTGCAACCGCCGCATCGCCGCGCCTACTGCCTTGGCGGTCGCCCGGCCCTCATCGGAAAGCTGTCGCATCTGATTGCGATCGCAACTGCGGATAGCCGCCTCCGAATCCAACTGATCGGAATCCAGCCAATCGGTCGGTGCGTGCCGGAAATACAGGATATATCCGCCGCCGCGCACCGCCGCCACCAATGTGTCGCGGTCCGCAGCAGCCGCAGGGGTCGAATACAACGCAAATGCGCACATCGCTGCGAATATCGCGATCAATGAACGACGAAGACAGGCCAGATCGAACCGGGACATGGGATACCAACGTCGCTGTGATGAATACGGCATATTAGACCCGTTAGCAGGCAAACGTTCCACGGCTTCACGCGGAAATTTCCGGTCCGCGAATCTTAGCCAAGGAACAGCGTCGGTCGGGTCAGCGAAGCGAAACCTGCCAGATATCGTATGACATCCGTGACTATTTCTGAGAAATATCCGGTTGTTATTCCAAAGGCCGCACGTCAGGCGTTGAAGCTGCGCCCCGGCCAGAAGGTGGAAGTGTTGGTCTATGAAGGGCGACTGGAATTCGTTCCGACCGGCGACCTCAAATCAGCGCGTGGTTTCTTGAAAGGAATAAAGACTGACGTACCCCGGGACAGGGACCGCGTGTGAATGTAGTGAACTCGTCCCCGATCCTCGACACCGAACACCGGCTCGTTCCCGCCACCAGCATCCTGGAAGTCTTCAAACGGGTTTGTCGGCAACGCGATGAAAACGCCGCGCTGGCTGCAGTCACTCTGATGCATCAGGGTACGGTCGTCGACCTGGACGGGGAACTTGCACTGGCCGCCGCCAAACTGGGAAGCGATCACAAACTACCACTCGCCGATTCCGTCATCCTCGCATCCGCCCGCCGCTACGACGCCACGCTTTGGACGCAGGACGCAGATCTTGAGGGATTGGACGGCGTGCGTTATTTCGCGAAGCCTTGACCACGCACAATCGTGGTCTGTCCCCGGTTACCTATAGAGTTCCTGCATGTCCTTCTCGATTTCGCGTCGGCGATATGGGTTGGTCAGTATGGAGGGCGTGGCAAGGCCCACCTTGCGACCATCGAACAGTCTCGTGAAGGCATCCTGGATTTCCATCATGCCACCCAGCGACGGCGCCTTGCCGTGTTCGAACTCCACTAATAGATCGATGTCACTGTCGGGTCGCAGTTCACCGCGCGCGGCCGAACCAAACAGCACCAGCCGACGGATGTGATACCGTTCCGCGAGTGCTCGTAGAGCCGCGCGCGAAACGGCAATCGTCTGTCCGACCATGAGTCGATCTCCATCGCCCGTCATGTCTTCTTCTTCCTGCGCTGTTGCGTCGCCCAGACGCCCGATGACGAAAATGAGTAGGTCGGGTTAGCGAAGCGTAACCCGACAATCCAAACCGCTCAGATTACGCATCTATGTCGGATCGTAGGTCGGGTTAGCGAACGCGTAACCCGACACAGACCCGCAATCTCCGTCGTCTTAATGAGCTTCTCTGAACTCCCGCACCTCGGCAGCCACCAGCTCGCCGAACAACAGCGAGCGGTTTTTGGCGCTCCGCAGGCGGCACCTCCGGTTTCATAAATACGGCTTCATGAATAGGATTTCAGATTTAAGGTGCGCTGAATTTTTTCGCGCACGACATCCGGCACGCCTGCCTGTTCTGCAAACGATCTCCATTTCGATACCGTCGCCTGCACCTCGGCAACGATTTTCGCGGCGCGCCCCCGTTTCATCGAAGCAGTCTTTGCGCAGGCGTTGAAGTCCTCCATCGTGAAATCGTCGCGTTTTCCATTCATCGTCATCTGATGGCTCGCCGTCCACGCACCCGCAGGATTAAAGCTGTAGGTCATATCAAAGGCCGGCGATAGCGACCACTCACCGGATTTATTCATCAGGAAGGCGATATTCTTCACGTGGTCATCCTGATTGCGGGCCACGATGTTGAATACCATGCGCCGAAACAGTTGCTCGATGGCCTGCATGGGCAACTGCAGTTGCCGCATCACCAGCAACGCCTGCTCGTAGCTATAAGCGCCTGCCATATTGAAATCGTAGTGCGCCAGGGCGCAAAGTGACTGCATGTGAAGTTTTTCGCCGCCGGCAAGACGATCAAAGCGGCGCGTCATGAAATGCGACCGGCCATTCTCTTTAAACAGCCGGCATTCACTGATTTCAATGCCGCATTCAAGCGCCATCAGGTAATACGCATACTCGATCAGCCCGTAGCCTTTCGGGTCTTCCAGTTCCTTATCCTTGTTGCCACTGACGCCGTCAAATTTCAGCAGCCAGTATTCAAATCCCTTGCCGGCTTTGACCTGGCCAGACCGCACTTCATTGGTTTTCGGGTTCCATGCGATGACCGCCTTCGCCCTCGCGCCACCGGCGGAGGTGCCCACGCGCAGAATATCCCTTAGCGCCTCTTCGCTGCCTTCATCCGCAAAAGACGCCTGCAGGTTATTCCGGTGGGTCAATATCTCCGATGCAAGCTCAACCAACTGGCCGACCTCAATGTGGCGTGGTCTGCTTTGCCTTGGGGCCGATCGCGGGGGCAAATTCCAGCGCACCCATGCCGCGTTCACCGGTATAGCAAAGCCGCTCAACCGCGTTGAAGGAATCCGGTTGCCGCCCCTGCGATGCCAGCCAGGCATCGATCAGCGCGTTGCCAAATTTGTCGGGCAGCGAGTCGGCCAGCAGGCCGGGCAGCCCGAGAAAAGTCGGGCGGGAAAGCTCGGGGAAGCGGTACACGCGCCGGGAAAGTGGCATCACAATCGGCGCGACTTGAATGCCGCTTTGCGCGAATGCTGCATCGTATTCAAAGCTGGCGACGTCCTCCCCATCCTGCAGCGAGACAGCGCCGATGGTTTTGCCCCACAGCCTGACTTCGGCAAGCGTGCTCATGGCTTCTCATCCCAGCGCCATGGTTTGCCGGTCGCCTTTGCGGCACGTCGACCCGAAGCCCGTTGCCGGACCTTGCCCTTTCGCTTTAACAAATCCATCGGCCTGGGCCCGGACTCCGGAATCAGGCTATCCAGCCCTGATGCGGCGTCCAGCACCCGCAGCACACGAACCAGGGTGGCCAACTGTGACGTTTGCCCTGCCTCCATACGCTCGAGGGTGCGCTTGGCGATACCCGCCTGTTCGGCCACGGCCGCCTGGGTCAGCTGCAATTCAACCCGGCGACCGGCAATACGTGCGCCCAATTCGGCCAGCACGGCCTCATCTGTGAGTAAGCCGGTGATTTTCATAGTCGTTATATATTGCGAATAGGTCGGCTAAATTGCTATATATCGTCAGTTATTGCGATATATAGCTGAACAATAGAATTTATATCAAGTCGTAATAAATAGCGATATAACGGCTTTAACCAATATTAGTCGCAATATATTACGATATATTTATTACTCAACGCGCCCTCGGCTCCAGCGGCTTCGGAATCGGTTGTCGTGCGGAGAATAGCAATTCTGATCTCCGCAATTTATACGGAGTTTATCCTTGCGCCTGCGGCGAATTGGAGTTGAACGCGGCGCATCGCGTGTTCGAGACAACCCAAGCACACCGGTACTCGCGCATGTGCGATGCCGCTGCGCATGAACTTGCACTTGCGTTAGCGTAGATCGGGCTAACGTAGGTCGGGTTAGCGAAGCGTAACCCGACAACCCACACCCGAGTTGCCACCCGTAGGTCGGGTTCGCGCAGCGTAATCCGACAACCCAAACCGCTAGAATTAGAAATGTAGGTCGGGTTAGCGAAGCGTAACCCGACAACTCACACCCGAGTTGCCGCCCGTAGGTCGGGTTAGCGCAGCGTAACCCGACATCGACCTGCAATCGTCAAAGCCAGTCAGCGGCAGCTCGAGGGATTTATAAAAACGCCAAGCTGTATCAGAACGAAAATCTCAACCTGGCCCTGGTAGCCGAAGCCATGAACCTCAGCGCCCGTCAGCTATCCGAGCTGGTGAACGTCCGATTCGGCACGAACTTCTGCCGCTACATCCGCGAACAACGCGTCGAACCCCCCAAGAAACTGCTCGCAAGCGAGCCCAAATCCTCCGTGCTAGCCATCGGCCTGGAAACGGGCTTCAAAAACCCAGTCGAATTTTTACGCGGCATTCAAGGAAATCACGGGTATGTCGCCGGGAGCGTATCAGAAGTCGCTTGGCCCGCTGTTGGGCCTCTGAAAACGTGATCTGCCCCCAATTTTAGATCGGTTTCAAGCACCGGATGATTGAATCGATGGCCCTTCCTGGATCGATCGTTCATCCCTGACGGCCGAATGATAGGACCATAAAGCGCATCCGTGTTTCGCCATCATCCTCTCCCCGTGGCGCCCCCCGCCATCGCCAGGGCGTTGGCATGACCGAGAAGCTGCGCAGGTCTTTAGCGGGAATTGTGCATACGCCTTCGGGCTCTGTTCCCGAAAAACAGGGTCACGGTCCCGAATAACAAACTATGCGCGGCTTGACGTCTCGACGACGCGTTCGTATTGGAACTGTTTTTCCTGCCTACCAATCCTTGTAAGCTGGGCCCACGTACAGCGAGGGGTTTCGCCAATCATTACCTTAATTGAGGCTACGCATCCGTGTTGATCGGTTTCCACCATGGCACAACACAATAAGCCACCCGCGGCTTCGAAAAACGAAGTCAGCGCGTTTCTTGAAAAGGTTGCACGCACCCCTGTGAAAGCATCGGGCGAGCGCGGCCGCTTGATATTTTCGCTGGACGCAACCGCGAGTCGTGAACCGACCTGGGACACTGCCTGCCAGCTCCAGGCGGAAATGTTCAAAGAGACCGGAAACCTTGGAGGCCTGTCGATTCAACTCTGCTACTACCGCGGCTTCAAGGATTTCTATGCGGGCGACTGGTGTGACGATGCGCACGCACTGCTCAAACAGATGACCAGCGTGCGCTGTTTAGGCGGGCAAACTCAGATCCTTCGCATTCTCGATCATGCGCTCACCGAGACAAAGAAAAAGAAGATTCAGGCGTTGGTGTTCGTGGGTGATGCCATGGAAGAAGATGTCGACGCGTTGTGCCATGCAGCGGGTCAACTCGGAATCCTGAACGTACCGGTCTTTGTGTTTCAGGAAGGCAATCACCCAGCGGTGCGCGCTGCATTCCAGCAGATCGCACGTTTGTCCGGCGGCGCCTACGCCCCTTTTGACATCAATAGTGCCTCACAATTGCGCACACTGTTATCCGCTGTCGCGATATTCGCCGCTGGAGGCAGGAAGGCGCTAGCAGACTTCAGCAAACGAAGCGGCGGTGATGTGCTGTTGCTGACCAAGCAGCTCAAGTAGGCCGCCTTGATCAGAATCGTCTTGCTGTTGCTTATCGCGGGCATTGCGTTCGTCATACTACGTTCCCTGCTGGCCGGCCGGAACATCACCAACCGACAGTTCGGCGTAATCTACGTAGCGACGCTTTTGGGGATCGTGTTGCTATATCTCGGCATGAGCGGGCGACTACCCTGGTTGTTGGGTCTCCTGGGTGCTGCGCTTCCTTTCATCGCAAAACGCCTGCCTTGGATCGTTCGCATCATCGGTCTTCGCAGCGTTTGGCAGTGGCTGCGCAACGTTCATCCGCATTCTGGGGGCCCGAGTAGTGGTAGCAGTACCCGCGGACCGGGACAGACCTCGTCGCTCAATACACGCTTTTTTGCGATGGTTCTCGATCATGATACGGGCAACATGGATGGTGAGATTCTGGAAGGGCCGAACAAGGGCGCGAAGCTTTCCGAATTGTCGCTGTCAGAACTGCTGGCGCTACTTTCGCTGGTCAACAGTGACCCGGACTCAGAGAGTGTTCTACGAGCCTATCTCGATCGCGAACATCCCGACTGGACTGAGCACGGGCAGCAGCAAGAAACACATCACGACGGCGCGCAGTCGGAACATCCCAGTGACGTTAATCTCACGGTCCGGCAAGCTTATGAAATTCTGGGTATCGAACCGGGTGCGAACAAGGACGAAGTCAAGGATGCACACCGACGCCTGATGCAACGCGTGCACCCCGATCGAGGCGGCTCCGCCTATCTCGCGGCCCGCATCAATGAGGCAAAAAAAGTACTGTTGGCGCACCTTGGCGATTGAAGGCATATCGATAGCGCCGAAGACGAAAGGGGCCGACTATCATCTATGGCAAATATTAGAAACAATTGTTCTCTGGCACCTATTTTCTTCCCGGATTCCCAATGCCGACGTGTACAAAGGTGTCATTCTGAACTACACCCGCAACCCGCAACGGCGCTTCTCGTTCGGCGTCGGCGTTGGCGTCAACGAAGATTTGCAACGCGCGCAACAGCTCGGGGTTGCGGTACTGCAGTTCATGGACGGTGTACAGGACCAACCGCCGCCCATGGCACTGGTGGAAGAACTCGGCGAGTCGAACGTATTGGTCCGCTTCTTCGGCTGGGTCGATCAAACCACGCACAACTTCATCAAAGTTAAAAGCGAAGCAATCCGCCAAGTCAAGAAAGCGCTCGACGATGCCGGCATCGACATGCCCGAACCCATCTATCGCGTGCAACTGAACGATCAGCGCGAAAGCCGAGCGCCGGCCGAGACAAAGCGGTCTCCTGAAAGCCCGGAAGTCCGTGCGAAGCAATCCCTGCAAGATACCCCCGCCGGAGACCTATCGGCGGGCGACTCCGTCGACACCCGATCGCCCGCGAACGGGCCGATACCCGAGATGCGGATTTGCTCGATCCATCCGCTCCGAAAGAGTAAGGACCGCAAACCGGCGATAACCGAGATTCGTGCTGCACTACTCGAAGAAAGAATTCGCGATACCAAGAACGACGATGAGATGTAGGCCCGATCAAGCGCAGCGAATCG
The DNA here is from genome assembly GCA_963788655.1 of uncultured Verrucomicrobiae bacterium. GTDB lineage: Bacteria > Verrucomicrobiota > Verrucomicrobiia > Limisphaerales > JAFGQR01 > JAFGQR01. Next base: position 164,041 of record CAWBHS010000090.1, read on the forward strand.
GGCAACGGCAGCAGCTGGTGTCATCGCCGGATTCGCGCCTAACCGTGCTGAACCCGCCCTACGGCCTACAACTTCGCCACGGCCTCGAGCATTGCCTCACTCGGCCACAGCCATTGCCCATAGATGCTCGTCGGGCGTTCATTGAGCCGGTGCGAGGTAGCGAGCGGATCTAGGTCCAATACATTCGGTACTTCAACTACCGACGCTTCGAGATCTTGTTTGGCAATGCGCAAGGAACCGAGCACCGATCGATCCGTGGCGGTGTCGAAACGCACCGGACCCAGCGCCAGCTCCGCCTTTCGGATGTCCGCATCAGGGCACCCCGCCTGCGCCAGGACCGCAGTGAAGAGCATGCGAAACCACTTCGCTTTCAGCTCGGCGAATTGCGGTTTGCGCAGGCCGGCCATGAACAATACAAAGCGCGTTTCGTCATGGCAGAACATCACGCACTGGCGGCGGTCTATGGTGAACAAGTGCCCGTGCCAACTGCCGAGCGGACTGGTCTCGTCCCGTGGTGTGGCGGAAACATCGCTTAACTTACCGGCGAGCTTTTGCGTGCAGTGCAGAATCACGTTGCCATCCTAGCCGTACTGACCGATTAGCGGAACCTGGTTTAAAGCAATCGGTGACACACGATCTTCATTTTTCCTCGATCGCTGTCGCTAGGTTGTGTTCTCCAGGTGTAGGGATTTCGATTCCCCGTCAGCACACCGAACCGGTTATTCGCATGCTCGACTATGCCCAGCGATACACGCGCGCCGTTGACTGGGCAGACCTACATCATGCGCGGGCATCGTTAGAGCGAACCGGCGCCTTCGCGGCTGGCGAAAACGCGCGGCTAATCATGCCGAACAAGGGCAGCCAACAAGCATAAATGGCCCGCGCACACACGCGCCGGAAAATAAATCTGTCCCGTTTTTCTCCCTGCTCTTCATTGCCGGGGAGGCCGTTTCACTTAACGCTCTTGTCTGGCCGAAGCGTTTACGTTATTTTACCTTAATCGCTCAATATAAAATAACGCCAGAGCTTATTTTAGGATAGAGCCCCTATGAAAAGGAAACTCCAGGGACACTATGCCACGGTGTCGGTGGGCGGCGAAGACGTGCGCGCTTTCGTCCCCGCTCCATTACCCCCGCAGCCGCCTATCGATTGGTCGCCGGCGTTGCGTGGGAAGTTCGACCAGGCATTGTTGGCGCTTGGCCGTCTCGACAGCGTCTGCTTCCTGCTGCCGGATACGTCGCTCTTCCTTTATATGTATGTGCGCAAGGAAGCCGTGCTCTCGTCAATGATCGAGGGAACGCAGTCCTCGCTCTCCGACCTGCTTTTGTTCGAGCTGGACCAGGAACCGGGGGTACCTCTGGATGATGTGCAGGAAGTCAGCAACTATGTGGCTGCCCTGAACCACGGCTTGAGCCGCCTGGCAGAGGGCTTTCCTTTGTCGTTGCGGCTCATCAAAGAAATGCATTCGGACCTTCTGACCAAACGAAGAGGAAGCAAGCAATCCCCGGGCGAGTTTCGCCGCAGCCAGAACTGGATTGGCGGCACTCGCCCCGGCAACGCTGCTTTCGTGCCGCCTCCGGCCCAAGACGTCTTGGAATGCATGGGCAAGCTTGAGCTGTTCCTGCACGATCAGCCTGAAGCCACGCCAATTCTGCTGAAGGCCGCGTTGGCTCATGTGCAATTCGAGACCATACATCCGTTCCTCGACGGCAATGGCCGCATCGGTCGGCTGCTGATTACGTTGCTACTGTGCGAACAGAAGGTGCTCCGCCAGCCCATGTTGTACTTGAGCCTCTACTTCAAAACGCATCGCCAGTATTACTATGAGCTGCTCGACAACGTTCGGCAGACCGGGGATTGGGAAGGCTGGCTGGATTTCTTTGCCGAAGCGGTCATCGTGACCGCGGGACAAGCAGTGGAGACTGCCCAACAGCTTCTTGAGTTATCCAAGAACGACCGCACGAAGATCAGCACCCTTGGCAGGGCTGCGCCGTCGACCTTGCAGGTGCACAACGCGCTGATGGAGCACTGCGTCGCGACCTCCGCGTGGCTGACACAGAAGACGGGCCTAACCCCTGCAACAGTGAACAAATGTCTGGCCCACCTGGAACGTCTAGGCATCGTGCGCGAGCTGACTGCCCGGAAGCGCAACCGCGTGTTCAGTTATGGGGAATATGTGGAGATCATGAATCGTGGCACGGAGTTGCCGGGCGGGTGAGAGCGGGATGTGGCAATGCAAGAGCTGCCGGCTTGACATGTTTGCTGCCTGGGTTATTCCTGCGGCGAGTACAGGGGTCGGTACGAGAAAAGGTACACCTGACGCAGTCTGTCACTTCTCACGAAATCAGTTCTGGGCGATGATTTCTCAGCCAGTCGGTCACCTCGCGCAGTAGGTCTTCCGCTTCGCGAATGCAATTCGCGGCAGAGATGTCGTCAACGTCTTCGCCCAAATAGTCCGATAGATTCCGCTTCCGCCGATACGTGTCCAACACGACCATGCGGCTCCTCGCAAGGCCAATAGTCGTTGGCAACGACTGCAACACGGTCATGTGGTGCCCTGGCCTGTTCGTATCCGGTCGATAACCGTTCGCCAGGAGTGCGGTCAGGGCCGACTGCATGATCGCCTTGTAGGCTGCATCAAAGCGCGTTTCGGCGCTGACCTCCTTCACATGGGCATCGGCGAGGTTCCGCGTTGCGGCGTCCAACAGACGTCGGACTTCGGTTGCGTCAGTGACGTGGCTTTTCAGCTGCCCGATCTTTAGTAAGTTTTCCAAGGTCATTAGCTGTCCCTAGCAAAAACAGTTTCGGTTCCTTGAGTATTCGGCTAACGAATCGATCTCCGTCGGCACACTTCTTCATGAAGTCGGCCTTCGGCATCACGACCGGATTCACCTCCCGGCCGAGACGTTGGTGCGTCTCGGCGAACGCTTCCACCACGTTTGCAAACGATGCCGAACCGACGACGAACACATCTACGTCGCTGGTCGCGCGCTCCTTACCTTGGGCAACGGAACCAAACACGAACGCCAGGTCGATCTTCGCCGCGAGCGGCGTCAACGCCTCGCGCAGCACATCGGCAAGCCCGGTCGTCTTGCGAAAGAATCCCGCAAGTTCCGCAAACACCGGAGACTCACGGTTGGCCTGGTAACGAACCTGGTTGCCGGTGACTTCACGCACCAGGAGGCCGGCCTCCGCAAGCCGCTTCAACTCGCGGTGCACGGACCCCGCTGGCACCTCCGCCAGCCGGCCAATCTCCCGCACGTAAAAGCTTTGCTCCGGCCGGAGCAACAGCAATGACAGAACACGCCGGTGATAGGCGCTGAACAGAACCTCGGCAGGACTGGTTTCGACCATAGCGCTAGCGGTGAACCGTTCTCAAATTGGCTTCGATTGTAGCTGATTTGAGAACACACGATCAACCGGCCCCCTGGCCCAATATCACACCCCGACACCCCTTCCGGCACCACATTCCGTAGGTGGCTGAAGGCCGTTCCGGTCGCCGCCTGGTTCGGATCTGCCCGACACCCTCCCCCGAGGTTGGAATCCCGTAGGTCGGGTTAGCGAAGCGTAACCCGACATCGAGCAATCGCACATACACAGTTTCGGTGCCGCCGAACGAACCCCGTCGGCGCGCGCAGCGCGCCCTATGTCGAGGCTCGTGCCACGCGTCCAGCGAAAGGCTGAACGCGAAAGGGCTCTGACCTCTTTATGCTTGAAGATCGAAACGCCGGGGATACGGTACTAACAAGAGTTGACGAAGAGCTCGGCAAGAATGTGAATCATTTGTCATCGACCTATTTTGCCAAGGCCGCGCTGGGCGTAACGTGTGGGCTATCGAGCTTCATAGGGCGGGCTGTGCCCGCCGAAGCATTTCCGACCGTCACGCATACCGAGGACACGTGGCGCCAACGTAATCGATGCCTGCGGCGCGCACAGCGCGCCCTACGAAAACGTGGTCTGTCCCGGTTTTCCGTCGGGGTGCGTGGCCCGACCCCGACACGGCTTACAGCAGCCGCGCAATCTCGTCGGCACTTTCCAGCGCCCCCTCGATAATCCCGCCATACTCCCGGGCCGCTTCCGTGCCGGCCAGCGACAGGTAACCATCCAGCACTTGCCTGGGAGCCGACGGCGCATAATGCGGGTGCTGATGCGGTCCGGCCAGGTCCGCCTCGGTGGTGGTATGCGCCTCGCCGCTCCAGTCCTTGACGATGATCTTTTTGACTTCCCTGGCCCCGGGCCCGAAGAGCTGCTCGAGCTGCGCCATGCTGGCCTCGATCAACTGCGCCTCGCCGATCTGCCGGCGCTGCAGCGCATTGAGCCCCACAAACGAGGTCAGGGCATAACCTGCCGCGGCGCCCGATGACGCATAGGGCGAGCCGTCATAGACCTCGGTCAGCGGCCCACGCTGACTGAACGCCTCGCCAGACAGACCCTGCTCACGCCAGAACGGCGCGTCATATAGAAACAGGATTTTGCAGTGCCCGGCCATCCAGGTCGGCACGGCCTGCCATTGCCGCCGTATCGCCTCGTCCACATCGGGCGTGAGCTCGACAGACTCCGCCAGCAGGCGCAACGGCATGGCCGCGATCACCTTCCCGGCCTCGAACTCCGCGAGCGCATCACCGCTGCGCGCGGTGACCGTCCGCGTGCTCGCGTCGATCGCGCACACCTCGGTATTCAGATGAATCGACGCACCCAGGCCATCGGCCAGCGCATCCACAATCGCCTGCGCGCCGCCGACGATACGGTATGACTCGCTGTGCGGCGAAGGCCCGGCGTGTCGCTGCACACGGCCATCCGGCCCCTGCCGCAGGCTGTCGCCGTCAACCGTTTGTGCAAAGACCTCGATATCGAGCTCTTCCAGCAGCCGGGACAGGCGCGGCTGCAGTTGCGGCCACACCCATGCCGGGCCCAGATCGACACGGGCGTTGCGCTCCGCATCGGTCCGCTCCGACACAATCCGTCCGCCCACCCGATCCCGGGCCTCGAGCACGCTGACCGGGTAACCCCGCTGCTCCAGAACCCGGGCCAGGTACAGGCCGCTTAAACCGGCCCCGATGATGACAACGGAATCACGACTCAAGATACGACACCGGGTTCAGCAAATGCCCCTGCTTGCGCCATACAGAGATAAAGGGGTCGGTGACAAATGCGAATCATCAATGTTTTCAGTTGTCACCGACCCCTTTAGTTCCCTTCCACCGTCCTGGGTACGCTTGAGTTCGATGACCACCGGGTTTCCCTCCTTGTCGAGACCAAGAAGGTCGATTCGCCGGCGGCTATTCTCCCAGTCGCCAAATTCTTCCGAGATAATCAGCGTGTCCGGCGCTATGACATCGATCTGCCGCTTGAGCAGCTGCTGGATGTGGTCACGCTCCCTGAAACCGGCGTCCGCGAAACTGGTTGACTCGGTCTCGCTCAACCCAGTATCTGTGACTTGATATATGGCCATGTCTGCATTCCCTATTATGAGCGCCTTATGCCGGCGGGGGAGATTGGTCTATCGTTTCCGCTCCACAGCATCGGTACGTTCCCGGGTTAGACTTCCTCTAAAATTCTCTCCAGCCGCGGCCTGAACACGTTTACGAATCGGTTGATGCGATCACGGAGGAATGCCTTGATGTCATCCCGGTGCTCCGATGCGCGGATATCCGGAAAAGATTTGCGAGCCGCAATCGCATGCTTGGCGCCATTGCTTTCCCAGCTCACCTCCACTCCCAATTGTCGTTCGATTTCGTCCCGCTCCTCGAGTAGGCGCGGATACGCTACATCGCCGAAGCCACCCCGGACAAAGGTTAGAAAGACTCCAACTTCGTTGCGCGCACGAAGGAAATAGACCGTCAACCATGCCTGACTGCTAGACGGTGGCATTTGAAAGAATGCGTTTCCGACCTTTGTGACCTTTGCCATTGGCTGTGACGGATCATCCAACCGCAGCGAACCGAGAAACTCCTCCCAGAACTTTTGGTAGAAAACCTCGTCTGCGCTCGGCACGCGGTCAGCATCTTCCGGCTCGGGGGTTTCCTCCACGACGACTTGACCTTCCTGAAGAGAAACAACCGATCGTTTTATGATCACCGACTTCGCTATCACTCTGGGCTCGACCAATAGCCCGCCCCCGGGCCAGCGAAAGACGCCAAGCTCGACCAGCCCGAACGTGAAATGCAAATTGGCAAACCGATCTAGAAACTCCGCGATCGCGCCCACGCCCTCGCGGATTCCGTCTCCGACGATCACCAGCAGAAATTCGCCCTTACGGAGCGAACGTGCTACGGCGTCGTGAAACGTTGCTTCATCAAGACCTGGGTGAACGGAAGCAACTATGTCGTGCAGTCGGTCGCCCGCCCTACCCGTCGCCTGAGATATTGCACGCTGCAGGTCTTCATACCCCCACCGCGAAACCTCCTTGGCGTAGTCCAGTATTTGGCCGACGACCTTTCGCCGCGCCTCGGGGTTGCGCCAGAGCTTCGCCTCGAGAATGGCTAACTTCCCCTGAGGTGTGACGTAGAGAGCATCTATTGGGCCCGCAGGGGTGTTCAGTTCTCGACAGACGGGAATCAGCCCCAAGTACGCCCGGTCAATTTCCGCAACGGGAAGACACTCAGGATGCTCGAAAACGAGAGCCTGTAGCCACGCTTCGTCAAAATGCCCGCCATTTGCTGCCCCCGACAGTGGGACGCGCTCCAGCGGCTCGGCGCACCCGTCTTCCGGCACCACAAGCGGTGTCGCATACTGAGAATCCGCTATATCCACAGCCCCCTCCCAAACAAGTTCGCACCCGATCAGCCACCTTCGTAGGCACGCCGGATCAGGGGCTTCGCCTTCTCCAGGTCCACGACGGTGCCCACCGTTAGCTCCAGGTCCCCGGTCCCCCAGTGCCCGATCTTGCGCACGTCCCGTGTGAACCCCTCTTCCGATTTCACGGTATCTGGATCCAGGGAAAGTATGAGCAGCAACCTGCTCTTTTGGATCACCACAGACATGAAGTTGCGAAGCCGCTTGAAAGCAACGTAAAGCTTAAGATCCTTTCGCTGGACGTCGTCTCCCAGCGAAAGCACGTAAGCTTCGAGCGAGTCGAATAGCTCTCGGATTTCCGGACCCATCTCGACCAGCGCTTGCACGAGGGGCTTATCCCCACCTGACTTGGCCGCCTTCGTGGGCTTGACCACCGATCCCGAGGCTGTCGTGGCATTCACCAATTCAAGCAATAGCAAGTCCGACCCGAACTTCTTGTAGCGAACCAGCTCAATGTTTCGGTTCATCTGCTGCACGGCGTGCGAGTCATACTTCGTGAAATCGCTCGCGATGCACACTAGGCGGGGCGCGGACCAATCGAGCGTGTCTGCGACCGCATGGCCCAGCCGCTCCATCACCAGGAGCTTGAACTCCGCCTGATGATCCATAAGCCAATCGAGATAAAAGAGGCCCTGGTTGATTACGTTCTCGCTGACGTAGCGCTTGTACTCGATGATTACCGGGCAGGCATTTTCATCCAAACCGAGGCTGTCGATGCGCCCGCCATGCGTTTTTCCCGTGGAGTATTCGGTTGCTAGGAACCGCACGCCCAAGAGCGGCTCCAGATTACTCTCGATCAGCGCCTGCAACGGCTTCTCCAGATCGGAAGCCTCTCCTTTAAGTTCTATTGCTTGATCTGCAGATACTTGGAATAGTTTGATATCGCTCACGAAATGACTTCCTCAGGAACCCCCAGATCACCTACGATCTCCCGAAACTGCTCCAGCGCCGCCTCCAGGTCCTCCACAATCTCCTGGGCGATGACTTCCGGCGCCGGGAGATTGTCCGACTCCGAAGGATAAAGGGGTCGGTGACAAATGAAAACATTGATGATTCGCATTTGTCACCGACCCTTTTAGTCGCTTTATTACGTTATTCCCATCTTATGCCAACCGGATTATCTTGGTTGAAGAGGTCGGTGACATTTACGAATCAACTTGAATGTCTATAACGTACTCTCGGAGCATTCGATACCGTGATCGCCAAAAGCCTCAACTAGCTGCATTAAGCCTTTCTTTGCCCGAGCACCCCATTTGGCGGAAACGGCATAGGTACGGCCGTTCGCGTAAATAAGTTCGTTATCAGCAAGAAAATAGCGCATGCGCGCTGGGTCTTTACCTTCCTTCTGCCATCGTTCGATTAGCTGTTGCTCGAAGGCTTCCGACTCTAATCGACCCTCAAAATCCGCAAACAGGCTTTTCCGCCATGCAAGCGCTTGGCGAATCTCCTCTGGATCCACGCCTTTTTCGCACAGATAACGCACGACTTGGAACACGGCTTGTTCTCGCCGCAATTCTTTGAAGGTCTCTTGACCAACTGAAACATCAAAGCGCGCTACATCAGGCATCGAGGTGCGTGAAGCTCGTGAACGTCGCGCTTTTTCACCCAAGCTAACCTGATACTCCGCCGCCTCCGGCAGCGGTATCAGTTGCTGCACATCTAGAAGCGTGTCGTCACCATATTGGTACGGTCGCATACGAACGCAACGAATATTTAATCCACGTTCATTTAGCCACAACACCGAGGTCGTAATCTCCTTTGAAAACTCGGCACTTGCAAGAACGATGCGTACGTCTTGCGCGAACCGATCTTCCTCCGGCTCATCCCACTCCAAAAATGTCAAAAGACTTTCGTATGCATCTTGATCCGAACCAATCGATTGCAAGTAATTCTCAAAAACGTCACCGCTCGCTCAAAAGTCATCGCCGATATCATTGCGGCATATCGCAGGGATTGAAGCTCCATATGTCCGCCATCGTCCGTACGCTTTAGTTCTATAACGACCAAATTACCCTGTTTATCGACCCCTAAAAGATCGATCCGCCGATTGCTGTCCTCCCACTGCGAGAACTCTTCACAAATCACCAGCGTGTGCGGCGAAATAACTCTATTTGCGCTTTCAAAAACGCTGTAAGTCCTGCCGCTCGCGCAAACCCGCTTCAGCGAAACTAGTTTGGGACACTGTATGCAGCCCGGACTCGGTGATTTTATAAATCGTCATGATATTACTGCGCCCTGCTCCGGGTATGCGCGGGATAAACTATCAGTACTCCCCGACCCTGCGCGTTGAGTGGTTTACCAGCGTACACCTGGCCACTATTGGCCTGCCCTGTGAAAGTCAAAGTTCTGCAAAAAAATCGATATCGACCGCTTTGATTTCGTACGATTGCTTAGTGGTCACGCCCACGCAATGCTCGATCATCAAATCCGCTAACGTGTCTGCGCCGATTAGAATTATTTTCGCGTCGATCGCTCCTACGTACTCGATCGCTTCTTTCGAAAAATTCGAAGTGGTGATGAAAACGCCTTTCCGCGCGCGTTTACCTTGTAATGCACCGGCGAATTTCTGGATCTCTGGGCGCCCCACGGTCGCGCCGTCTTTCCAACGTTTCGCCTGTACGTAGATGATATCCAGTCCAAGCCGATCTTCTTTGATGATACCGTCAATGCCTTCATCGCCGCCGCGCTGGAAAGCTTCCCCCGCCTCCTTTCGGGACCCGCCGTAACCCATTTTTACCAGCAAATCGATAACCAAACGCTCGAACGATTGCCACGATACGGCTCGCACTTGGTCCAACAATTCCGCGACTAGCTCGCGGCGTAAGCTGCGCATATGCCACATCGATCAACTCATCCGGCGTGGCAGAGGACTCTGTTGCGTCCTGCTCCCCCGCATCGGACTGCTTTTTCGACGTGCGAAACTCCTGAAATTCCGGGAATTGATCCAAGTATTTATTGTCTATCCGCGATGGGTTACTTACCAATACTTGCTGTCCGCGCGCAGTAATGCGAAACACACCGCGGCGCACCGAATCGATCAGACCCGCTTTCTTCAAATAGGTGCGAGCCCATCCTACGCGGTTATCGAACATTGCTTGATTTCCACTAGGCAGCAGCTCCTCACGCTCATCGCCCGTTAATGAGAAAAAGTCGGCAAGCGAATCCCGTAATTGCGCGATCGGATGATCCGCGCCGTCTTCTAACTCGCGCAGGAGAGGCAGCATGATCGATTGGTAGTCTGGTATAGCCATGAATTCCCCCCGGGAGAACGATCTAATTCGTCTCAAGTCAGAATTGAACGTGGTGACTCGCTACTTTTTGTTTATTAGCGTTATTCGTGGTTCGACTCTGATTTTCGTTATGGTGAACACTCGAAAACGGAAGAAAAACTCGGGTCGGAACACAGTTTTCTCTACTACAGTTGGAAACTTGATTTACCACGTGAATTTATCTAGTACGCGAAGCGAGCGCGTTTCTATATTAGCGTTTATTGTGTTCCGACCCCGATTGTTCTTGATAATCCGGTATGGCCATAACCCCCACCACCATTTTTCACTTGTTCGTTGTTACTTCGATCAAACGCAGGAAAGTCAGTCAACGTGCGGATTTACTCTTGCTCCCTCACTCGCCGGAAAATCTCCTGCGCCAGGTGATCATGGGCTGCCGAGCGAAACTCCGCATCCGTCATCACTCGAGAGAAGATTTCTTCGTTGCCTTCCATGCGCGCGATGAACAATTCATCCAGCATGCGATCGAAATAGGCGGCGAAGTTCGCGAAGTTGTTGGCGCGGGCCGCCTCCGCGATATTCTCGTCGTTTTCCGCCGAGGCCCGGATCTGGTCGAAGAACAGCTGATCCGCCTCAGTGAAGTCGGTGCCGAAACGCTCGTTGAGGCGATCGATCAGGCTTGAAAGGGCAACCTCCTCGTCCTTGACACGCGCCGGTGCCCACATCGGTCGGCCCCTTCAGCGGATAGGCCTCCCCCTGCGACGAGGTCGATGGAGCCCTCGGTCATCTGCTGCAAGCCGGAAATACCGCAAGCGCCACCTCATCATCCAGCACGAAAGCGTGACCATCACCCGGCGGCGGGAGCTTCGCCAAGAGATTCCGCACAAAGGTGTAGAGCCGTTCGAGATCGCTGTCCTGGTAGGGGATGATCTGCGACAGGAAGGCGTAGAGGTTTCGATAGGCCGTCAACTGGCCGCGAAATTCCTCCCGCTCTTCTTCATCCCGGTCCTGAAAGCGCTGCACGACAGCATCGAGCACGGCGTTCATCACCCGATGATCGCTCGCCGAGTGATCACGCTTGCGGCGGTACCAGACTTCGGCGAAGGCGGTCACATCGGCCGGCGTGAAGATCGCCCATTCCAGCAGGCGGTGTTGCAGCTCCGAGAGGCGCTGCGGATCGGCATTCTCGCCGACAGGCGTTGTCTCATAGTAGGGCTTGAACGCCTGGTAGATGTCATCTTCCTCGTTGGCGAAATCGAGCACGAAGGTGCGCGACTTGCCGGGCGCGATGCGATTGAGCCGGGAGAGGGTCTGAACCGCCTGCACACCGGCCAGCCGCTTCACCACATACATGGTCTGCAACAGGGGCTGATCGAAGCCGGTCTGGTACTTCTCCGCGACCAGCAGAACCCGGTAATCCTCCCGCTCGAAGGCCTCGGGCAACTCGCTCTCGGCAAGCCCGTCGTTCATCGCCACCTCGGTGTAGGACGAACCGGGATCATCCGGGTCTTCGACCGTTCCCGAGAAGGCCACCAGCGATCGGATGCCGGTGTAGCCTTGATCCTTGATGTAGCGATCGAAGGCGAGCTTGTACTTCACGGCCGCCAGGCGCGAGCCGGTCACCACCATCGCCTTCGCCCGCCCGCCGAGCTCGTGCATCACATAGAGCCGGAAATGCTCCACGATGACCGAAACCACCTGCTCGATATTGACCGGATGCAGCTCCAGGTAGCGCGTCAGGGCCTTCGCGGCCTTCTTGCGCGGCACATCGGGATCGTTCTCGACCTGCTTGATCAGGCCGAAGAAGCGTTTGTAGGTGGTGTAGTTCTGCAGCACGTCCATGATGAAGCCTTCCTCGATGGCCTGGCGCATGCTGTACTCGTGGAAGGGCGACGCGCCGGACGGGCCGGGCTCGTCGAACAGGGCCTTGGTCTTGAACTTCGGCGTGGCCGTGAAGGCGAAGAAGCTGAGGTTCGGCTGCCGGGCGCGCTTGAGCGCATCGCGCAGCACCGCCGCCTTGGCTTCATCGGAGAGGTCGTCGTCCTCCTCCTCGGACAGCTGCGCGGCAATGGCCGCCTCGATCCCGTGCTTGTTCAGCATGCCCTTCAGCGCCGTCGCGGTCTCGCCGCTCTGGGACGAGTGCGCCTCATCGACGATGACGGCAAAGCGCTTGCCCGCCGTGTCGATCTTCACGCCACTGCCCTTCTTCTCCAAGGTCGAGAGCGCCTGCGAGATGAAGGGGAACTTCTGGATGGTGGTGATGACGATGGGCGTACCCTGGGACAGCGCACGGGCGAGCTGCTGCGTGTCCTCGTCGATCTTCTCGACCACGCCGGTCTTGTGCTCGAACTGGTAGATGGTCGCCTGCAACTGCTGATCGAGCACGCGCCGGTCGGTGACGACGATGACCGAGTGAAACACCTTCTCGTCCTGCGCGTCGTGCAGGCTGGCCAGCCGATGCGCGAGCCAGGCAATGGAGTTCGACTTGCCGGAGCCGGCCGAGTGCTGGATCAGATAGTTTCGGCCCGCGCCATGGGCCCGTGCGTGCGCCACCAGCTTGCGCACCGCATCGAGCTGGTGATAGCGCGGAAAGATCATCGTCTCCTTGCGCACCGTGCGCACGCCCTTGTCGGTCTTGACCTGCTTCTCCTTCACTTCCAGGTGCATGAAGCGCTGCAGGATTTCCAGCAGGCTGTCGGCCTGCAGCACCTCATCCCAGAGGTAGTGGGTCTTCCAGTTGCCCTCGACGGGCGGGTTGCCGGCCCCGTGGTTGTTGCCCCGGTTGAAGGGCAGGAAGTGGGTCTCCTTGCCCCTGAAGCCGGGTCGTCATCCAGACCTCGTCCGGGTCCACGGCGAAGTGGACCAGCGCGCGCTTCTTGAACGCGAAGAGCAGGTCGCGCTCGTCCCGATCGACCTGATACTGGTGCATCGCATCGGCGGCGCGCTGCCCGGTGAGCGGATTCTTGAGCTCGGCGGTGACCACGGGGATGCCGTTGACGGCCAGGGTCACGTCGATAATGCAGCGCCGGTTCTTGCCGTCGGCCTTCTTCATGACCGAGGTGAAGGCGACCTGGCGGGTGATCGTCAGCCGGTTTCTGGCATAGTTCTCGGCCGCCTCCGGGTTCATGCGGGTGTTCGGCCGGAAATAGGCCATGCGGAAGGTCTTGCCGTAGCATTTGAAGCCATGGCGAAGGACATGCAGCGTGCCCTTGATCTCCAGCTCCTTCGAGAGGCTGTCCAGCACGGTCGCGACGTCTTCGGCCCGAGCAGCGCCTCAAGCGCGGCCCACTTGGCCGGCTGGCTGTCCTTCAGGAAGCCGGCGACATCCTCGGGGAAGAGCGCCAGCGCCTCGTCATAGGCGCTCGGGTTGCGCTTCTCGATAGCCGCCGGAACTGGTCAGCCCGGCCTCGATAGCCGTCTCGAAATCACGTTCCGTATGGCCGGGCATGAGCTCAAATCTCCTGCACCGAGGTGTTCTGAAGGTCGGCCAGGGGCTGCCCTGCACCTCGTCAAAGTGATAGTAGCGAATGGAAGGATCGGCGTTCAGTTGCCGGTTGCCGTCAATATACGGCATCGGGGTTCTCGTTCTCAGCGAAGACGAACTTGCGCAGCGCGAATCTTGCGCCTGTCGCCGGTGTAATGCTCGATGGTGCGTTTCAGGCTGGCGACCCAGCACATTCCAGCCTTGAGTTGCGGGACGATCTTCTCGGCGCTCAGGCTCTTCGACTTGAACTCGATGCAATCGGCGTGGAACGCGCGGCCATTGACATAAAAAATCACGAAATCGCAGCGCTTCGACCACGGCTTCGCATTGTCATCAAGGAAATGGACGCCGCCTGCTCCGCGACCTCGTCGCACTGCCCGAGGAGCGCGGCGGCCAGGGGGCAGCGGTGGCGGTCCTTCGTCTTCCGCCGCCCGCTCATCGCTCCGGCTCCTGCTCAGAGGTCGGCGAGGTCTGCGCGGTCTGCGAAGCCTGCGAGGCCGGAGACGCCGGAGAGGGCGCCGGACCGGCCGCCAGCTTGGACAGAATCCTGCCGGTGCGCGCCAACGTCTCATCGCCCACCGACAGCAGGAAGTGCGCCAGCGCCAACGGCCGCAGCCGCAGCTCGTCGAGCACCGTCAACACCCTCGGCAGATCCTCGTTGCGGCCGCGGACGGTGCCCCAGTCCCGATCAGAGCGCGCGGGCGGCGCCCCGCACCCGGACACCAGCAGGGACAGATCCTCCTCCTCCGCATCCAGGTCCTCCACCAGCTCGAACCGGGGCGCACGACCGGTCAGCGGCAGTGCCGCGGCCGTCAGGTACGCGAGGTCGGGCTCGGCGAGCAGCGCCCGCGGCGCCTCCTCGCCCTCGCCGACACAGGCCCAGCGGAACGCGGCCGGTGGAGCGCCGGCGTTCGGGGCGCCCGCGGGCGGAGACGACGCACCCGGTGAAGAGGGCGGACAGAACTCGACCCACTCAATCCACTCGACCGGCTCGACCCGGAAGGGCCCGGCGTTCGCCGCCTCCGGCGTCGGCGGGTGATCGTGCTCCGTACGGAGCCGTTCGAGGAACTCGGACGAGAAGGCGTTTGGGAGGGTGGACGGTCGCGAGGGGGGACGGTCGCCTCGACCGGGAGCCTGGTCGGACGGAGAGCCGGACCGAGGGCCGGACGAATCGTCAGGCGAGTGGCCAGAGGAGTGGGCCGACGGGGCCTCGGAGGCCAATTCGTATACAGACCCGGAAGGCTCTATAGACGCTCCGGACGGCGCCTCGGAGGGGTTACAGCGTCTCTTGCTAGACTCATCTTCAGATCGGCACATGGGGTAGCTCCTTGTGTCGGTTCAGGGCGCGGCAGAGGGTCCAAGCTCTGTCGCGTCCGTCTGGTTCGTGTGATTGGTTCGTCGTCAATTGTCATTGACGCTTCGTTTGGTTGGCAGCCTCCTCTCTGTCGATACGGGTCTCAGTTGTCCCCTGCCATGTTACGCTGATTTTACGACGCTACATCTGATGCTGTCAAGCACGCGCTGAACGACGAGCGGCCGGAAGATGCCGCAGTGCTTCCTTGCTGAACCACCGCTCGATGCAGAGCGTGCGACACCAGCTCGTGCGTATCAGCGTCTCAAGCCCGAGAAACGACAAGATCGATCCACGCCAGGACCGTACACGAATCTGGGGATCGTGGCAGCCGTGGCGGGGGCTGTTGGAGGAATGCTCATAGGCCCAGGAGGGTCACGATGAATGATCTTAGCTGACGCGGATGCGTCCCCGAGCTTCGTCGGCGTTGTTTCCTCGCCAGCACCTGCATAAGCGGCGTTGGTGTCGAGGTCTTCAGCCAGGGCCTCCCTGCACGCCCCGTCGCTTGACCTCGTAGCGTACCGGTCGGCAGGTTAGCGAAGACGGGGCGCTAACCGCGCCTCTGGCGCTTGGCGTCTTCTGTCCACTCCTGCGGCTCGGGAGGCCTCGCCTGGAGTACCATGGAACCTCCGTCAGTGAACAGGATCCGGGGAAGGTCGGCAGGAATTCACATGATAGGATACCTCTTGTGACGACATCCTACCTCAATCAAGCGCTTCTTCGGTTGCAGAAGAGAGCTGAGGGCAGCGGCAGCGAAAAGCTCATTCGCACCTTCGTCGATGTCGGCCCCCTCTTCTCATTGTTGAGCAGCCAAGATCACCAAGTGGTCTTTGGGAGGCGCGGGACCGGCAAGACCCACGCATTCAGGTATCTTGCGGAAGACCGAAGGATGAATGGAGATGCGGTTGCGATTATAGACCTTCGCAATGTCGGCTCCAGCGCTGGGATTTACGCCGATGATACGATACCAGCCTCTGAGAGGGCAACGCGCCTGTTGGTCGATGTTCTGAGCGCCATTCACGATGCCCTTCTGGCCTTCTTCATTGAGAATGATGTCGAATTGAATCTATCGGTTGCAGGGCCGGCGCTGGACACCCTGGCAGATTCCATTACCCAGGTTCGGGTCGTAGGCTCTGTTGAAGCGGAGAAGTCCGCTGCAAGTGCCAGAGCAAGGGAAGAGAACCTTGGCTTTCAGGGTGATTTATCGACTCGCGGCCCTTCGATAGGGGCGCAGTTCAACTCCCACAGCAGTCGAAAGATTAGCCTGTCATCTATTGAGCGCCGCTCTGGGAAAGAGCAGCTATATGTAAATTTTGGCTCAACGGGGGCTGCTTTTAGAGGTATAGCCGAGAAGCTGAAGGGCCGGAGAATATGGGTGCTGCTTGATGAGTGGAGTAGTATTCCTCTCTCGTTGCAACCGTATCTGGCGGATCTGGTCCGTCGATCGCTCTTCCCAGTATCTGGCATCACTGTCAAGATCGCAGCAATTGAGCAGCGCTCCACTTTCCGGCTGTCTGGCGATGCGGGAAACTATGTTGGCATTGAGCTTGGCGCTGATGCGGCAGCCGATATCAACCTAGATGATTTCATGGTGTTCGACAACAACGCTACAAGGGCAAAGGAGTTCTTTCAGAAGCTCATAGCGCGGCATATCAAGGCAGTCGTAAGCGGGACTGACCTTGAGTCAAAGGTGCCTACGAAGTCCTCAGAGATTATCGGCAACGCGTTCACGGAGAAACGTGCCGTTGAGGAGTTTGTCCGCGCTTGCGAGGGAGTACCCAGAGACGCGATCAACATTATTGCGCTGGCTGCACAGCGTGCGCTCGAAAGTCCGATCTCCGTCCAGCACATCAGGGTAGCTGCAGGGAATTGGTATCAACGCGATAAGGAGAGGAACGCTAGCGCAAGTGAAGAGGCGCTTCGGCTCCTTCACTGGATCATTGACGAGGTGATTGGTGAAAGGCGCGCCCGTGCCTTCCTTCTCCAGAGAGGCATCAGTGCACCCCTGGTCGAGGATCTCTATGATTGTAGAGTATTGCACGTCTTGAAGCGAGGCATCTCAACTCATGACCAACCGGGAGTGCGATACGATGTCTACAAGCTGGACTATGGCTGCTATGTCGACCTAATTAGTACTGCTAAGGCGCCGCAAGGGCTCTTACCAACCGATGGCGAAGACGGCGTAGAGGGATATATTGATGTTCCTCCGGACGATTACCGGTCAATCCGCCGTGCTATTCTAGATTTGCGAAAGTTTTACGGGGAGTAGCTGGCGGGGTTGCAGAGGAACAAAAAGCCGTTGGTCTGGCTCGGTAAGAAGTGAGCGGATTCGCGTTGTGTAAGTCGGCCTTCACCGACCGTCCTACACTGGCTCAGCGGGCTTCTCTCGTCGCTCCTGTGGATCGGCAGGGGTCGTGTACGTGCCATGGTACCGCGTCCGATTGTGATGGAACTCCAGACATGCCCTAGAATCAAAGCACTACGTAACTGGGCGAGTGTAGCTGCGAGCGTAAGGACTCAAGAGATCATGACCCCACAGTTGGGCCAGCCGGGACCTTCGGGAGTTGCTGAACGTTGCCGGGGATCTGACCTTGGCTCTCAATGCCTTGCCGCTGGTGCCCAGACCTAGACCGGTCACGTATGAATCCAGTATTCGATCCTCCTCGAGAGATTCTCGTCTCGCTGGTCGATTTGTAAGCTTTCTCTTAGCCAGCGAGCAAGGCCCGCCTCTTCCAACTCTCGCCAAGCTCTAGTCACGGCCGGAGGCTTCAACCGAACTCCCGACACGACGGCGACCTGTGTCTCCTTGCAGCCGTTCTCATGGAGGGCCAGGAGCCTACTGTGTCCTTCGATCAGAATGTAGCTTCCATCAAGAGATTCGACGACAGGAGGCACAAGGAGGCGGCCCGGACCGTTCCCGGTTGAAACCTTCGCAGGCACGAAGGGCGCTAGCCCTGCATTACGGAAGCACTCAAGTAGGGCGCGCGCCTGCGTCAGCTTATAGCTGCGCACAAATTTCTGGCTTACCATTAGCTCCTCTATCTCCACATCCGCAATGGACACTTGTGCAGTAGCGTAGAGCGGTACCCGCCGGAGGGCTGCTTCCAGATCAGGGGCCTGGACCTCCGACATCCTCAGTCTCGCCGGCTCGTTCCATCTCTTCCGAGTGAGGTGGCGACGCAGCAAATCATCCAATCGTTCCAGGGATGCTGCTTGTGATCCTTGGGAAGGTGCCGATGGGCGAGTAACGATCGCCTTTGCTGCTTCTGCCTCACCGATTGCGACTCTGTCGACCGCCACTGCGCACAAAAGCCCGGCGTCAATTCTTACTCCCACCGCCACAGAACAACCAAGTTGCTCAAGAATCCTACGTCGCTTCGAGTATCGCCACTCGTTACCCATGCCAGAGAAGTTGACGATGACCTCCACGCCAGTCAGTCTAGCCGCTATGACGGATGCAAGTGCGAAGAAGACCCAATCCCGAGTTGTGGAGAAGATCGCTACCTCGGATCGCGCCAAAGACATTGCTGTCACGACTGCCTCCGACGCAGCCTCACGATCAGCAATTGCCGAATCAGGGTGATTCACCACAGAGATCGTCCTTGCGGCATTGGGGAGAAGCCAAAACGACGTGATCGATGAAAGACCGCTTCCCCTCAGTATAGGCGGATCGGTCGTGCGGATACTTCTTCGCAAGCCTCCTCTTCAGAAGAGCGTATTTCCGAGCTACTTCGGGATTGTCTCGAAGGTAGTCGCGGAAACGCACGCTGCGGAGCCATATGGCACCGCGGTGCTCAACTACATGAAGATGTACCAGCCGCCACTCTGGCGGCCCTTTGTGAAAGTACTCCAATCCTGGGAATCGCAGCGCCATCTCTGGGACACTCGAGTACCCTAGTTGTGTGAGTTTACGAGTCATCTCGGGCGCGAGCGGAAGCGCGGCGACGCCAAGCAGAATGTCAACGATAGGTTTCGCGACCATGCCCTCCACTGCAGTGCTTCCGAAATGTTCCACAGCAAGAGCGCCAGTGCCAAGGCACTCTCTGAGTAATCGCTCTTCGCGAGCAAATATGTCCTTCCATGACGCTTGGTACTCGGCAAGATGGACCTGTAAAGTCATGGCTCAGTAGGCTTGCTGCGTTGTTCGCTGTCCAACTTCGAGGCGTCCTGCTGGGCTTCTCCGTGGCTCTTGATAAACTGGATTGGTGAGGAGGAAGCAGAAGTCAATCTGTCGTTCTCTATGACCTTGGGTGGGTCAGTCGTCGGGCTCGTCGAACTGGAAAGGTCGTGGGCAAAGAACCTCAGACCTGTCCAAGTCACTAAGAGCACAATCGAGCACACAAGAAGCTTCGAGGCAATACGCTCAGCATAGAGTTTAGAGTAGTTGGAGGCGCGGAGCTCGTAGAGTCGGAAATTCATGAGAGCGTCCGCATTGTAGCTCCTGTACTTGTCGTAGAAGAACGCTTGGTGTTGATGCGCTTGAAGAGCCTGAGAAGATTCCCGAAGCCGTCGATACTGGTCAATTGGATCGCCAGGCAGTGCGACTGACTTCCCGAAAAGGATCCCTATCAGCTGCTTCATCTTAGATCGGATGCGCTGCCCCGAGTTGTTTCCACTTGTTTGCCGTGCGGTATAGGTCATAATGGAGTACAACAAGGAAAAGACAGCGGATAGGAATGCCAGAGACAAGATCACGTCACTTGCTCGACTAAGAGCGTGAAAGGACGACATCGAAGAGTCAGGGTCTATAAGGAGCTTGCCGGAAACTGCTGTCAGTACGCCGGCGAGCGCAACACTCGTTGACGCCTTTCTGTCAATGTCGCTGAGCCAATCGGAATATTGACCGATAAACATGTCCCTTAGTGATCGCATCTGCGCCGTGCCGGCCGCAAGGCCCTGGACAATGCCGGGCACCTCCGCCCAAGAAGTCGCAATAGTTAAGCCGATCTCATCCTTGATTTGAAGTTCCAGAATTTCGGAAGTTCGCAGGGTGGACGTCAACAGTATTGCGGGAATGCCATTTAGATGAGCAGCGCGGACATCTTCTCCACGGTCTCCCACGTAAGCAGCAACGCGGTAGTTGCCATCGAGGGAACGTACTATGGACGTCTTCAAGGCCAGGGGACTGGTAGAGTCGGGATCCGTATTCATGAGCAGATCGCAATCGCCTATCTCAAGACCCGCTCGCTTCAGCTCCCTCAAAGTCGCAGCGCGGAGGCTTTCTGGGCGTGCAGTTACTATAACGATCCGATACATGGCAGAGCGCAAGCGGTCCACTGCCTCACGACTGCCCTCGAAAAGGGGAGCGGGGTACTTTTGGATTGCATCTCTCGAATCGAGATGAGCAAAGAAACTGCGAGAGGCATCATGTGTACGGTCGCCTAGGACAGAAGTTAGCCAGTAATCGTCACGGATGGCGGGCATACCGATGCCTGTGGATCTCTCAGGGAACATCTCGCGCAGGAGTGGAAGCTTTCTTATTGTTGTGTCAAGGAGAGTGTTGTCTAGGTCGAGTACAAGGCAGGCCTGTTGGACTGGGCTGGAACTTCCCCCCTCTGGCTGAAAGGCAGTGGGCAGTGGGAGAGGCGTTGACTTTGTCCGCTTCATGCGAGTACCTCCATTCTGACCAGGTCGAGAGCCAGCAAATGCGAGGTTACTTCTATTTTGAGCATTTAGGAAGAATAGCTTCAACGGGTACTATGGCTTCAGTCTTGTATCGCTGGGCCCAGACCAAGTCCAAGGCCTCTGCGGCGGGCAAGGCGCCGTCTCTGCCAGGGAAGAAGAGCGTGTCGTCAAAGAGGTTTCCCATTACAAATGGAGGAGCGCGATGTCGCGGCAGAACTAGGTGGTCTTCCTCGTTTAGAACACAGAAGAAGTCGGAGTACGAGAAATCGTGAATCTTCACTCCGTTTGGAAAACCAGAGGCTAGGCTAGACAGGCGGCGGGAAAGAGCGGAAAGACCTCGACCTCTCAGAGATCCAGAGAAGTTGTCTCCTGGGTCGAGCACCGCATCGAGTTGGTTCACTCCAGTCGGGATGTAGCGCAGTATGAGTACCTGAGAGACCCCGGCTGCCGAGGCGTCAGAGAGGAATCGCTCCACGGCTAACTCTGATTGCTTTGTGAGCATATAGTTTGCTCCTACCTGGATGCCCTGTTGGATGAGGCGCCTCGTGACCCCTAGGAGCAGGCGGTAGTGGCGCCTTCCCATGGTCCGGTCGTGGAGGGCGCAATCGCCGTAGAAACTTAGCTTTAGATACTCTAGCCGGTTAAGAAACTTGGGAACTCGCCTCACAAGGGAGTCACCGTTGGTTGTGAGGAGCTGACGAATGCCTGTTCTGTGCCCTAGCTCAAGTGCCTCCGGGAACTGCGGGTGGCCCAACGCTTCGCCGCCGCTGTAGGAGAGCTTCTCGACGCCCACGCTCGCGAGACGGGCGAAGTAACTCTGAAGATCTCTCCGAGAGTGTGAGTGATCTGGGCCGCTTCGGGAGAGGCAGAAAGGGCAGGAGCGGTTGCACCAACGAGTGAACCTCCAACACACGATCTTGTGAGATGAGATGTGCCTCTTAGACAACCAGTGCCCCTCTCTCTAGCGCCAGCTTCGCGAAGGTAAGAGAGGTCCCCTGATAGCCAGTGGCCGCCTGAAACCGGAAGGTCGTGCCGTGAGCCTCTTCGAGTCCTCCAAGTTCCCACTGAATCGAAGGGAACTCGACCTCTCCATAATCTTCGAACCTCAGGCGTATACGTCTCGGCATGTAGAAGCTGTGGCCACCAGTAGGCATGGGTGTGCACGGCGCACCTACGAGTAGACGGGCGACGGACTCGCTGAGATGGGTAGTCTGGGGGAAGGCATGTCGCTGAGGATATGTATCGCCTTCGCAGGCGAAGAAGACCCCGATCTCGAGGCTGCCAGATTTGAGATATGGGGTTCCCTTCAGGAAGATGGAGGTCAGTGTCTCCCTGTTTAGGGCTCCGCTCTTGGAAGAATATCGCCTTGCGCGTAATCTGATCTCCTTTGGAGAGAAGCGCCTGACTGAAGCGCGCAGGACCTGCTGAGTGTTGACGATGAGAGCCATTGGAGAGTATTGGGAGTTGGTTGTATCAACCAGCACATCCCAGTCAGATGAGGCAATTTCACGATGCACTCTGCGAGAGCCATACAGGAAGACTCGCGCTCCCATGGACTCAACCACCTCAGCTAGGCGCATCACGATCGCTGGAGCTGTTGAGAGATCAGCAATAGGCACCTCCGCACGGGGGTGGATGGCTCGAATCGAAGAAGTACTTAGGGCTGCTAGATTGAAAAAGGAATGAGTTTGAGTGGCCCTATGTCTGCGCCCGAGATGAGAGATGGGCTGGTTTGCCTCAAGTTTACGGATCTGTAGACAGGAGGGAGGGTAGATAGGTTTTGCCAAGACCTGGTTGTGATTGGATGGCACGACAGCCCTCACCACATAGATCCAGCCATCCTGATCCTCGACATAGTCGAAAGCACGGAGCCTAGGAGCTCGGCTCTTAAGAAGTGGGTCGCCGAAGGATTGATCTTGTTCAAGGGTGCCGTCGCCGCAGGAGGAGGAATCGGCCATATTCTAGGAGGTTGGCTTGACAAGATCCTTGGGAGAGACTGAAACGGCGCCGAAGGTCCTAGTTGACGTTGTTGGAAGGATCTGTCGGTTGATCCACGAGTGCAGCAAGCAACTGGCGCGCCCAGTTGTCTCGCTCAGTGGTAGTTGTCCATCGGAGCAGAGTTGGACCTGCGCTGCCCCCTCCAAGCTTGATGTAGCTGAATGGTTTATTGAGATCGAGAGGACTGCAGGCGTCCCAAGTTCTGGCAATGCTGACAAATCGGTCGACGCTATCTAGGGCAAGAGAGCGCCCGGTCTCGGTCGCTCGACTCGCGATTCTGGACTTACATATAAGTGCAGGGGTAACCATTTCGATTATGACCAGGCCATGGACGAGGTCCTTGAGGTGCCGCCAAGTCGCCCACCGGAACGCCCTTAGCGAAAACGTGGCATCCAACAAGGGGACGAGGTCCGAAGCTAAGAAGTCTCGCGCCTGGACCCCAAGGTAGTCATACGCCGCCAAAGTGGCCTCCGGTTGGCCCACTGGCAGGTCTTGCTGAGCACGGATCAGGTCGGTCCCGCAATATGCCAGAGATGGAAAACAGCGGACAAGGAATTGGGCCGTAGTTGTCTTGCCAGAGGCAGGCAGGCCGCAGACCACCACCACCGTGTGCTCGGATTCTGCCATTTAGGCTCCTCAGTGTAGCACGTGAGCATCTAGGGCGATGCTACCAGCTATTGGGCCGCTGTGCAGGGTTGGCATGTGCAAAGCGAGACGAGGAACCCGCCGACTGGGACCTGTTTCTTGGATTCATCCGAGAAAGAACATGGAGCTGCGGGAAAAGCAGGGTGACTGGCTTGGCATCCACTTGACGCGCACGTCACCCCAGGCGTAGCATCGTCCTGCCCACCCCACCCGCCCCCCTCCTCCCCGGGCGGATGGCTGGGCGGTCGAGAGCATGGCTACGCAACCTGACGTCATCCGCCTGTACACGATCACGGATCTCTCCGAGGAGCTCGGGGTGACGCCCCGGGCGATCCGGTTCTACGAGGCGAAGGGGCTGTTGGAGCCTCAGCGCCTGGGGCAGAACCGCGTCTCCACGTACCGTGATCGGGCCCGGCTCTTGGTCATCCTCCGCGGCAAGCGCTTGGGGTCTTCCTTGCCCCGGGTCGTCAGGATCGTCGTCTCGGTGGACGGAGGATTCAGCGGCCGAGCCAGTCCCGGTCGTCCAGGTCCCGCCAGGAGAGGAGGGTTCCGGCGCTGCGGGCCTGGGTTTCGTCGCCGCCGTAGATCACGATCCGGTCGGAGATCCGTGGCGCGTCCCGCCCTTCGAGGGTCTTGGCGAGGCGGTCGAAGGCTGCGAAGTGCCTGCCGGACGGAGTGCGCGCGGACTTGATCTCGATCACCGTCAGGTCGGCGCCCTTTTCCAGGACGAGATCGATCTCCAGCCGGTTCTGCTCCCGGTAGAAGAACATCCGCGGGCGCCGGCCCCGGTGGAGGTGGGCCTTGGCGATCTCGCCCAGGACCCAGGTCTCGAAGAGGGGGCCGCGCAGGGGGTGGGTTTCGAGCTGGCGGGGCGTTTCGATGTGGAGCAGGCTCGCCGCGAGGCCGCTGTCGTAGAAGTAGAGCTTCGGGGTCTTGGTCAGCCGCTTGCCGAGGTTGGCGAAGTACGGTGGCAGGCGGAAGACGATGTAGCTCGCCTCGAGGACCGAGAGCCAGGCGCGGGCGGTGGGCTGGGAGATGCCGCAGTCGTTGGCCAGCGAGGAGAGGTTGAGGAGTTGCCCGGTGCGGCCGGCGCACAGGCGGAGGAAGGTCTGGAACATGAGCAGGTCGCCCACGTTGATCAGGCGGCGCACGTCCCGCTCCAGGTAGGTGGCGGTGTAGTCCTCCAGCCACTCCCCGGCCGGGAGGTCGCGCTCGGTTGTGCAGATCCAAGGTCTCGTTTTGAATTTGCACGGCGGCCTCGTTCTCCCTCGAGATCAAATCGCCGGTGCGCACCCTTCGAGCAGCGCTTCACCGACCATCGTGGGAGGCTCCCGCGTTTCCTCCACCGCTGGCGCCGCGAGGCTCTTCGTCGCGGGCCTGATGCTCCCGGTAGTTCTGCTCCAGGTTGTTCCAGAAACCGGCGGGCACTCCGAGAACCCGTTCCAGTTGTAGCGCCGTCTCCGGGGTGATCGCCGCCTTGCCCTGGATGATCTCGGTCACCGTCTTCTTGGGCCGACCCATCCGCTCCGCCAGGTCCGCCTGCGTCATCTGGCGCTCGTCGAGAACCTCTTGGAGGGTCTCGCCCGGGAGGCCGCGCTCGTAGATCCGGGGATACCCGCCTTGCCAGATCAGGTTTTCGGGGAAAGATGGCGCAACGACCCCTCAACGAGAACGGTAGATCTCACGGCGGTGGCCGATCTCGTGCACCAGGATGATCCGCTCCTCGTGGAGAAGCTCGTAGATGGCACGATAGTCGCCGGTTCGCAGCTTGTAGAAACCAGCGAGGTCTTCTTTGAGCGGCTCCGGGTCGATCTGGTCGAAGTTCGCGCCCAACCAACCCAGACGCCTGCCGATCCGCCGCGCGACCTGCCGGTCCAGCTTCTTGAGGTCTTTGGCTGCGGTTTGGAGCAGCTGGACTTGCCAGGCCACCGGCTCAGTCGAGCTCGAGCTCGGCCATGACCTCCGCGAGCGGGCGGCCTCGCTCCCCCTGCGCCACGCGGCGGCGCTGCTTCAGCAGCCGCTGCCGTACGGGTTCACGGAGGTTCAGGTCGGCATCGGGGTCCCCCAGCAGCTCTTCGATCCTGCGCTCCACTCGATCGTCGATCAGCTCCGTGAGCTGCTCAGCCGTCATGTCGCTGACTGTCTTCGCCATGCCGCGTCCTCCACTGGAGACTTTATCAGCAATCACACGAGCAAGAGCCCGGGCGTCACGGAGGGCGGCCGGATGGACGGCTGGACCCGTTTCGAGGAGGTCGACGACACAGCGCAGAGGGTGGGAGTCCCGTCCACTCAGCCCCCCGGCCCCGCTCGGAGCCGCTCCTCCAGCCACGCAGCGAAGAGCGAGATGGTGGCGCGGTGATCACCGGCCATCGAATCGGCGGCGGCCGCGGCGTAGAGTGATCCCGCGGCGCGTGGTCGCAGGCGGACGAACAGCGGCAGGCCGTAGCGCAGGGCGCACCAGTTGGCCCACAGCCGGGCGGTGCGGCCATTGCCGTTGGCGAACGGATCGAATCCGCGCCCACTCGCCGTGGGCGATGAAGGGAGCGTAGTACGGGACGGGAGGACTACGCCGTGGAAGATCGAGCGGTGCCAGCCTTGGGCCAGCGAGACCGTCGGCGCCAGCCGATCGGGGGCTTGTTCGATCAGGCGAGAGAGGAGCGCCTCGAGGTTGCGCCGAAGCAGGGCTGCGGCGCCGGGCGGATCATCGTTCCACGGGATCGGCAAAGACGGCCCCCACTCCCACCGGATCGTCGAACGGCTCCGCAGCGCGGCTGCGCAACGGGTCGTCCTCCTCGACCTCGGCTCGCGCGAAGTCCCTCGCGTCCGCCATCCGGTCGTCTGCGCCGTCGAGATCGCCCGGTAGCACCCGAGCAACCGGACCGTCCTGCGCAGCCTTTCCTCGAGCTCGGCACCGACGATGGCCAGCTCGTGCTCGATGGCACGCTCTGCCAGCTCGTTCATCGACATCCCCAGCTCTCGGGCGGCATGCTGGAGGGCCCGGTGGGTGCGCTCGTCGCGGAAGCGGAGGGTGAAGGCCTTTCTGGAAGCTGATTGCTTCATGCCGGAACAGTAGCGTTTCGCAACCATGACGCCAAATCCCGAGTATGACGTTACCGGCGTCCAGTGAGTTCTGCTCCAGGTTGTTCCAGAAGTCGGCGGGGACGCCGAGGACCCGTTCCAGTTGCAGCGCCGTCTCCGGGGTGATCGTCGCCTTCCCCTGGACGATCTCGAGCACCGCATCTCGGGCCGCCCCATCCGCTCGGCCAGGTCCGCCTGCGTCATCTGGCGCGTCGAGCAGTTCCAGGAGGGGCTCGCCCCGTTGGCCCGGCCCCACCCCTGCCGGAGCGCATCGGCTCCTTCGATCGACCGGTGACGCATCGTCACGGGCGCTGACCGGTAGAATCAGCCGTGAAGAGTCTTGACGACACCGATGGATTACCCGAAACGTCCATGAAGACCCCCGACCTGGCCACGATCGACGAGGCGCTCATCGACGGCGTGTACGACCGCATCGTCGAGGCCTTCGAGCCAGAGGCCGTCTATCTCTTCGGATCGGCAGCCCGGGGCGAGAGTCGGCCCGGAAGCGACCTCGATCTACTCGTGGTGATGGAGGTACCGCAGGGAACGAGCCGCCTGGAGATGAGCCGCAGGATTCGCGCCCTCTTCCGTGGCTGGCGCCTCCCGCTCGACGTCATCGTCCTCGAGCCTCGAGTCTTCGAGGAGAGGCAGGCGGTTCCGGGGAACATCGCTCGGATCGCCGTCCGGGAAGGGCGCCGCCTCCATGCCTGAGCTCCCGCACCTCGATGCGGAAGCGCCTGCCGATCCTCCGCCTGAATCGGACGCGTAGAGACTCCTCCTTCGGAACACCACGTCCCCTTGCCAAGCCGGCGAGGTGCCAGGGAGCTCGAGGACCTCGACGATGCGGACCCGGCTCAGTGGCGGCAGCTCCGGCCACCGATACGGCGGGGCGCACGTGGTGTACGGTCTCCGAGTCGACGACGCGAGGAGGACCGATGCCGCCAGCAGACCGAACCGGCCGCAATGATCCGTGCCCGTGCGGGAGCGGGAAGAAGTACAAGAAGTGCTGCCTGCCGAAGGAGAAGGAGGCGCGGCGGGAGGCGGAGCGCCAGCCCCCGGGGTACGACCCGGTCGAGCGCGCCCTGAAGTGGCTCGACGGGCGCTATCCGGGCGAGATGGCGGAGGCGCTCCATGGGCACTTGGCGCTCTCTGTCGAGGACGCGATGGACCGCGTGGAGGAGCTTCCCAAGGAGCTCCGCGGCATGGTGGTCGCCAATTCGAACGAGTGGCTGATTGCCGACGGCGCGCTGGCCCTCGACGAGGGGGACGTCCCGGTGCGCGAGCTGCTGCTCGGCCCCGGCGGGCCTCTCTACGACGCCGAGCAGCGGGCCTGGATGGAGGCCCTCACCTCCCGGCCCCTGGGCTTGTACGAGGTGCTGGAGACGACCCCGGGGACGGGCTTCCGGGTCCGGGACCTCTTCCACCCTGACGAGCCGCCGATCGACGTCCGGGAACGCTCGGCCTCGCAGACCATCGTCCAGTGGGAGGTCCTCGGCCTCCGCCTCGTGCCCTGGAAGGGCGATTGGCTCGTGGCCGGCAGCATCTACCCGCTCTTCCGGGACGCGGACTTTCCCGAGTTCCTGCGCGACCTGCGGGAGGAGCTGGCCCAGAAGGCCGGCGGCGATCCGGAGCGGGAGCGGGTGTTCCTGTCGGTCGCGATTCCCCAGGAGTGGCTCCTCCAGTTGCTGGAGCCGCGGGAGCTCCCGGAGCCGGTCGACGCCGCCACCGGGGAGCCGATCCTGCTGGTCACGGACCACTACCGGGTGCGGAGCTGGGAGCGCCTGGAGGCCGCGCTGGCGGGCCAGCCCGACGTGGAGGGCAGCCGGGCGGACGGCTGGACCCGCTTCGAGGAGGTCGACGACACGATGCGCCGGAGCCTCCTCGGGATCAACCCGGGGCGGGGCGATCGCCTCGAAGTGTTCGGCCGGACCCGCAGCCGGGCGGACGAGGGGCGGGAGTGGCTCGAGGGGGTGGCAGGGGACGCCATCGAGCACCGGACCCGGGAGATCGTGGACCCGCGCAGTGGCCTGGACGGGCCGGGAGGCGGACCGCCTGCCTCAGCCGGACCTCCGGGAGGGGCCGGAGCTCCGGGAGCCGGCGCAAGCGGACGGGGCGGCGCGCCCATCCCCATGCCCACCGAGGTCATGCAACAGGTCCTCGAAGGCCACTACAGGGACTGGGCCGAGGACCCCATCCCGGCCCTCGACGGCCGGACCCCGCGGGAAGCGATCGAGACGCCGGAGGGTCGCGCGGCGGTGATCGGCCTGCTCAAGCTCTACGAACAGGGCGAAGCCCGCTCCGCCCGCAAGGAAAACCGCGAGCCGGCGAGCCTCCAGTTCCTCTGGGACGCCGTCGGGCTGGACCGGGACGAGGCGCTGGGCGGGTGAGGCGCGGCCGGCCTCAGTCCTCCTCGAGCTCCACCCCTCCGAGATTGAATCGCCGACGCAGGCGCCTCGGCTCGTGGGGAAGGATCAGGAGCCGGGCTCCGAAGCGGTCGGCTTCCGCCTCCGGGCAGTTCCGGGGCGACGGCGACACCGGCCGACGCACACCGTTCGAACAGCACTTCACCGATCCGCTTCTGTTGCCGGAGCTGGTACTCTTTGATCTACCATGCAAGCCCGTGAACAGCTCCACCGCCTCATCGATGAGCTTTCCGACAGCGACCTTCAGGTGGCTGCGAGGGTTCTCACCGGTCTCCGTGCTACTGAGGACCCGGTGCTCCGCGCCCTGTTGACCGCACCGCCGGACGATGAGCGGCTCGACGACGATTGCGACGGTGGGTTGACGGAATCACGCGAAGACGCCCGCCAGGGTCGTTTCATCGACCACGAGGAGCTGAAGCGGGATCTCGACATCCCGTGAGGTACAAGCTCCTTTGGACGGCGCGTGCGAGCAAGGACCTGAAGAAGCTCGATCTCAGGAAATGGCTCGGGTCGGAAGGGCTGGGCGGAGGCAGCAGCGCTCGAGATCTACCGAGCAGGTCACAGGGCCAAAGCCTACTGACTCCTGAGAGGTAGATGGCGGGGCGCAGCGCTTCCGGGAGTTGGGGAAAGCCCTCCTTCTGGTGCGCGACCTTGTCGTCCTTCCGAAGTCGCACGTGATATCCAGTCGTGCTCCGCTGGGCCAGCAGGTTCACGCGAGCCTGGTACCGGGACACCCACGTGAGCTTGCAGGGTGCACGTGGAGTACGGTTCCGAGTGGACGACGCGAGGAGGACCGATGACCCCGAGTGACCGAACCGGCTGGAATGATCCGTGCCCGTGCGGGAGCGGGAAGAAGTACAAGAAGTGCTGCCTGCCGAAGGAGAAGGAGGCGCGGCGTGGGGCGGAGCGCCAGCTCCCGGGTACGGCCCGGTCGAGCGCGCCTTGAAGTGGCTCGAGACGCGCTATCCGGACGAGTCGGAGAAGGCGGTCCACGGGCACTGGGCGCTCGCCGGCGAGGAGGCGATGGAACGCTGGAGGAGCTTCCCGAGGGGCTCCTCCGCATGGTGGTCGTCAACTCGAACGAGTGGCTGATCGCCGACGGCGCGCTGGCCCTCGACCAGGGGGACGTCCCCGTGCGTGAGATGCTCCTCGGCCCCGGCGGGCCGCTCTACGACGCCGAGCAGCGGGCCTATGGAGGCCCTCACCTCCGGCCTCTGGGCTTGTACGAGGAGCTGGAGACGACCCGGGGACGGGCTTCCGGGTCCGGGACCTCTGCCACCCTGACGAGCCGCCGATCGACGTCCGGGAACGCTCGGCCTCGCAGACCATCGTCCAGTGGGAGGTCCTCGGCCTCCGCCTCGTGCCCTGGAAGGGCGATTGGCTCGTGGCCGGCAGCGTCTACCCGCTCGTCCGGGACGCGGACTTCCCCAAGTTCCTGAGCGCTCTGCGGGAGGAGCTGGCCCGGGAGGCCGGCGGCGATCCGGAGCGGGAGCGGGCGTTCCTGTCGGCCGCGATTCCCGGGAGTGGCTCTCCCGGCTGTTGAAGCCGCGGGAGCCGGAGCCGGTCGACGCCGTCACCGGGGAACCGATCCTCCTGGTCACGGATCATTACCGGGTGCGGAGCTGGGAGCGCCTGGAGGCCGCCCTGGCGGGCCAGCCCGACGTGGAGGGCAGCCGGGCGGACGGCTGGACCCGCTTCGAGGAGGTCGACGACACGATGCGCCGCAGCCTCCTCGCGCTCAACCCGGGGCGGGGCGATCGCCTCGAAGCGTTCGGCCGGACCCGCAACCGGGCGGACGAGGGGCGGGAGTGGCTCGAGGGGGTGGCAGGGGACGCCATCGAGCACCGGACCCGGGAGATCGTGGACCCGCGCAGTGCCCTGGACGGGCCGGGAGGCGGATCGCCGGGTTCCGTCAGACCTCCGGGAGGGGCCAGAGCTCCGGGAGCCGGCGCGAGCGGACGGGGCGGCGCGCCCATCCCCATCCCGACCGAGGTCATGCAACAGGTGCTCGATGGCCACTACAGGAACTGGGCCGAGAACCCCATCCCGGCCCTCGACGGCCGGACCCCGCGGGAGCGGTCGAGACGCGGAGGGTCGCGCGGGGTGATGGGCCTGCTGAAGCTCTACGAGCAGGGCGAAGCCCGCTTCGCCCGAAGGAAGGCCCGAGCCTGCGACCTCCAGTTCCTCTGGGACGCCGTCGGGCTGGACCGGGACGAGGCGCTGGGCGGGTAGGCGCGGCCATCGAGATCGTAATCGCCGGCGCAAGCGCCTCGGCGTCAGGAGCTCTCTGCCCCCTCGGCCCAGGTGAGTCGGGTTCTCAACCCGTTCAGGTGGGTGTGTGGCAGCCAGCCTTCGTGTTGCAGCCGGCCGACGACGATGCCGGGGTGAATCCCCAGCTCGGCAGCGAAGGCTCGGACGCGCGCCTTGCTGATGCGCTCGGCGCGAGCAGCGGCGCGGAGGCGCTCCAGCTCCTGGGGAGGGATCAGGAGCCGGGATGCGAAGCGGTCGGCTTCCGTCTCCTTCTTCTTCACCTCCGAGTCCGAGGCTCCATCCTCGCCTTCGATGAATACATCCCGCTTGCCGTGGAGAAGGACGTGGCCCGCCTCGTGGAAGAAGCTGAACCAGAACACGTCCGCCCACCGGTACCGAAGGCTGAGCTGGATGAGCGCCTTCCGGGGGGAGAGCCACCGGGTGGCTCCGTTGGCGCGGCAACCGGGCAGCTCTGGGACGAGGGCGACGGCGACACCGGCCGACGCACACCGTTCGAGCAGCGCTTCGCCGAAGACCGCGGCAGGCTCCCGGGTGAGCTTCCGCGCTTCGGTCAAGACGGCCTTGAAGCGATCTCGGTCGAAGGCGGCGCAGCGCATTCGCTGGCCCTCGAGCGCACCCTTGCGGAGCCAGGCGGCGAGGGCGCCCGTCTGGCTCTCGAAAGCCATCGTATGGCGGTAGCTGGCCTGCGGTAGCTCGAAGACGTCGCTCCACCGGTCCGGCGAGGCGATGCCGAAGAAGTTGAGGAGCTCCCGGGCCTGGTCGACCCGGTCCTTGCGCCGCTCGATCCATCCCAGCTCCACCATCTTGCGGACCGGGATCTGCCGAAGCCAGTCCCCGCTCGTCGCGAGGCGCTCTTCTTCTTCCTTGCGGGCCAGGTGCTCCCGGTAGTTCTGCTCCAGGTTGTTCCAGAAGCCGGCGGGCACCCCGAGGACCCGTTCCAGTTGCAGCGCCGTCTCCGGGGTGATCGCCGCCTTGCCCTGGACGATCTCGTTGACCGTCTTCTTGGGCCGCCCCATCCGCTCCGCAAGGTCCGCCTGCGTCATCTGGCGCTCGTCGAGCACCTCCTGGAGGGTCTCGCCCGGGAGGGAGACCGAGTCCGGCGTGTACTCGTTCACGTGGCCGTCAGCCATGGTAGTCCTCCACTTCGAGAATCCGGATTGCGGTGACGCGTCCCCAGTCCAGGCCGCCGTCGTCTTTGGTCGGAGGAGGGTTGTCGGCGGGTTCGAAGATCAACCGGTAGGGGCCGCGGAGATCGAGGGCGAGCTCGCCCTTGCGGTCCGCTCCGAGCTCGTGGCAGCGGCCGGGAAGCTCACGCATGACTCCGAGATCCTCGGCAGCCCGCAGTTGGTCGAGCCTCCGTCCCAGCACCTTCGCGGCGTCCGCGCCGAATGCCTTGACTCGGCCCCGCTCGGAGACGCACTGCTTCGCGAGGCGCTTGTTCACAAAGAGAATATCCACAGATCACTCGCAGGTCAACCGTGTCATTAACCCCTGCCGTTAATCGAACTGAATCCACGGTACCCGGTCCAGCGTTGTCAGTCAAGTGTCTTCTGAAGGTTTGAACCTGGGTCCGCCGACGGCTGTCCTCTCGCGCAGTACGGTCTGCCTTCAAGTCGGGATGGAAGCCGCGTTGCGGCGTGACCTCCGCGCCAACTACTTGACGTGCACGTCACCCCGGGCGTAGCATCGTCCTGCCCACCCCACCCGCCCCCCTCCTCCCCGGGCGGATGGCTGGGCGGTCGAGAGCATGGCTGCGCAACCTGACACCATCCGCCTGTACACGATCACGGATCTCTCCGAGGAGCTCGGGGTGACGCCCCGGGCGATCCGGTTCTACGAGGCGAAGGGGCTTCTGCAGCCTCAGCGCCTGGGGCAGAACCGCGTCTACACGTACCGTGATCGGGCCCGGCTCTTGATCATCCTCCGCGGGAAGCGGCTGGGGTTTTCCCTGGCCCGGGTCAAGGAGTTCCTGGACCTGTATGACGCGGACCCGACGCAGCGGGAGCAGTGTCTCCATTTGCTGCGTGGTGTGCGGCAGCGGAAGGCGGAGCTGGAGCGCCAGCGCCGGGACCTGGAGCTCACGATGGCTGAGCTGTGCGAGGTCGAGCGGGAGACTCTCGAGGCCATGAAGGAACGAGGGTTCTCGCCTGAATTGCCGCCCGAGCCGGAGCCGGACCTCTGACGGCGCCTCTCCGGGGCTCGTCCCCTCCTGTCCCCCTGCGGGGCCCGCTCGCTCTGACTGAGAGCGAGCCGCGGCCCCGGGGCGGCGGGACGGACGAGGCCGAGCGGAGAGGCCACCCAGAGGGCCGGCCGGGCGAGAGTGGAACCCCATCTGACGGAGGTAAGACGCCATGAAGAACGTCGTCATCGCCGGCTATGTCCGGTCCCCTTTCACTCTCGCGAAGAAGGGCGATCTCGCCAAGGTCCGCCCGGATGAGCTCGCCGCCCAGACGGTGCGCGGGCTGCTCGATGCCACCGGGGTGGACCCGGCGG
>CAWBHS010000091.1:0-57449 GCA_963788655.1 uncultured Verrucomicrobiae bacterium
GTGGCCGGCTTTTTGCCGCGGCATGTGCGGCAGCGCGGCGGCGATGCCATACAGCACGCCCTTGACGTTCACATCGAGGGTGCGTTCCCGAGTCCCTGGAGCCGTTCAGGCGCTCAACCGGTGCAAGCGGCATGATGCCGGCATTGTTCAGCATCACGTCAATGCGACCGAACTGTTGCACGGCAGCATCCACCAGTTTTTGCACCTGGTCGCGATGCGTCACGTCCGTGTCAACGGCAAGCGCCTGGCCGCCGTTTGACTCCATTTCGGCAGCCAATGATTGAATGCGTTCAACCCGCCGTGCCCCGAGCACAACGGTTGCGCCTTGCGCGGAAAGATGCCGGGCTGTCGCTTCGCCCATTCCGCTGCTTGCTCCGGTGATGACAACGACTTTGCCTTGGATGTTTTCCATGTTTGAATCCTTTCTTTCCGTACCGAAGGAGATCTTAGCAACGACTTTATTCCACACGCGCCCGGCGGTCGCACGGGGTCTTGCCAGACCGGTTGTGATCTTGCTCGAAAGTGCGGTGGCGTCGGACTTGAACAGAAGCAAACGAGGAAGGGCGACACAGTCTGGATTCAGAATGGTCAATGGATTCGCGAATCAGTAGCCTCTCGTCATGCTGTGACATTGACGACAACGCACGAGCCGGCGACCGACATCGGGTTATTTGCTCCGCAAGAATCCTGCGCGTCCGCAGTCGTTCAGCCTTTCGTTTGGCAAAGCGCACGTCTTTTATCCCGAAGCCACGCGGAGCGATGCACGGTCGCATTGCTGGTGGAGGTTGATCCGGTGGGCCTGGTGCGAAATCGGCGCGGGCCATCCGGCGAAGGCGGCGCGTTGGCGCAATACGTCAATGACCGACCCTACGCGGCTTCCTCTTTTTTCAGCGTCGCGATTGCGGAAGTTTCGGCAGCGCGCTCTCCGGCAAAAGCAAGGAGCGTCCGGAACTCGTGGACACCCATTCCGCTGCGTGTGAATTTTCCGCGCTGCCGTGTCGTGGCGGTGAGGAGTTTTTGCGAAAACTGTTTGAGCCGCTTGGCTACACTGTGTCCGCGCGCCGGCTGCCTCTTGATGAGAAGTTTCCCGATTGGGGAGAGAGCTCCTATTTCCAGGTCGAATGGATGCCGCGACTGCCATTGCAGCAGCTTCTATCGCATCTTTACGTGCTCGTGCCGGTGCTGGACAACGACAAGCACTATTGGGTTAGCGATGACGAAGTGGAGAAACTTTTGCGTCACGGCGAAGGCTGGCTGGCGATCGCACCCCGAACGCGAAGCCATCACACGCCGCTATCTCAAACACCAGCGCAGCCTGGTGGACGACGCGCTCGCGCAACTCGCGGATGAAAGCGAACCCAATCCGGATGCCGCCGCCGAGACGCGCGATGCCGAGGAAGCGGCGCTGGAAGTCATCACTTCGTAGCAGCCGAGGTAACGAGGCTCAAACTTCTCAGCAAACGAGTCAGAGCCTCCTCACGTCGGCTGCTACAGGACGAAGGACATCACGCTCAACGAACAGCGTCTTGGCTCGGTGCTGGCCGCGTTGAAAGCCAGTGGCGCGACTCGCGTTTTGGACTTGGGCTGTGGTGAAGGCAGATTGCTTCAAGCTTTGCTGAAGGAAAAGCAGTTCACCGAAATCGTCGGCATGGACGTGTCGCATCGCGCGCTCGAAATCGCCCATGACCGATTGCACTACGACCGCCTGCCGCCCGTTCAGAAGGAACGCCTGCGCTTCCTTCACGGCTCGCTCATTTACCGCGACCAACGTCTCGCCGGCTTCGATGCCGCCGCCGTGGTGGAAGTGATCGAACACCTCGACGCCGCGCGTCTGGCTGCGTTCGAGCGCGTGCTGTTCGAGTGCGCCAAACCAAAGCACATCGTCATCACGACGCCCAACCGCGAATACAACGTGAAGTGGGAAACGCTGCCCGCCGGCAAGTTTCGTCATCGCGACCATCGCTTCGAGTGGACACGCGCGGAATTTCAGGCTTGGGCAAATGGTGTTGCCGCGCGCTTCGGCTACAACGTGCGCTTTCTGCCCGTCGGCCCGGAAGATTCGGCGGTCGGTTCGCCGACGCAGATGGGGAGTGTTTGAAAGGAAGGGTTAGTTCGATGTGCCAGAAACCAAACTCAAAGGGCTGAAAGCCCTGAAATATAATAGCCCAGGGCAAGCGAAGCCGCCCTGGGTAGCAAACAACAAATTGAACAAGCCCTGTAAAGGGCGAAAGACAATCGGATGCTGGTGGAATGAAAACCACTGTCATCCCACAGGAAATTGTAGAAAATTGGTTGAATTGACGTGAGGTTCCTGCCACGCAGCAGGAATGAAAAAGAAAAAACACATCAATTCAACCAAGAGTAAACTCACCATCCTGCGGCAGATCTGCAACTTTATTCCGAGTTTTCTCGTCAGTTCCTTAGCCCGCAAGCATCACTCGGAAAAGGATGCGCGCACCTTCTCGCATTGGAGTCATGTTGTCAGTCTGCTCTTCGCCAAGCTGACGCATAGCTTTGGGCTCAACGATGTCTGTGACGCCTTAGGGCTCTACTCGGGGCCGTTGGCGAGCATTCGTGGGGCGACGCCCCCCAAGCGCAACACCCTTTCGCACGCCAATAAAGAACGCCCGGCGGCGATCGCCGAGGATTTGTTCTGGGGCACGCTGGAACATCTGCGGCAGCAGAGCCCGGGCTTCGGGCGGCGGCGGTTTCCCGGCAAACTACGCCAGCTCAAGCGCACGATTCACTTGTTGGATTCCACCGTCATCGAGTTGGTAGCCAACTGTCTGGATTGGGCGGCCCATCGCCGGCGCAAGGCGGCCGCCAAGTGTCACGTGCGCCTGAATTTCGAGACGTTGCTGCCGGGGTTTGTGGTGGTGGATGTGGCGCGGGAACATGACAACGTGCGGGCCGTCCAAGCCACCGCGGGCCTGAAAACAGGGGAGATTTTGATCGTGGACCGGGGCTACGTGGACTTGAACCACTTTGCCCTCTGGTCGGCGCGGGGCGTGATTTGGGTGACCCGTTGGAAGGCCGGCTTGAAGTACGACTTGCTGGACCGGCGGCCGGTCAAACCCGGCGGCAAGGTGCTGGCCGATGAATGGATCATGTTGAATGAGGGCGTGCAAGCCCGACGCATTACGGCCTTGGTGGAGGTGGACGGCCAGGAACGGGAGATGGTGTTTCTGACCAACCAACTGGAGTGGAGTGCGGAAACCATCGTCGCGCTCTATCAGGCGCGCTGGGAAATCGAGTTGTTCTTCAAGCAAATGAAACAGACCCTCAAGCTGTGCGATTTGATGAGCTATAGTGCCAACGGGATTCGCTGGCAGGTATGGACGGCCTTATTGGTGCAACTGCTCATGAGATATCTGGCCTGGGCCAGTGGCTGGAGTCATAGCTTTGTCCGCCTCTATGCGGTGGTGCGCTCGATCTTATGGCGCAAACTCGATGTGATTGGGATTTTGCAAAGCTATGGGACAGCCGGAGGCAGCTATCGCTATCTGGCGCAGCCCGAACAGGCCTATTTACCCGGATTAGAGTAAGGCTATAGGACAGCAACCACGGACTTGAGCGGCGTCGGCAGGCACCCCAAAACTCTAAACGTTAATTTCCAGAACGGGCAGGAAAACCAACGGCAATCCGTGGAATTTCCGCGCTAGCGGTGTGCCCGTGGGAAGCCAGTGGTTCGGTTGAAGCTCTCCAAATACTTGGCTCGTACTTTTGTCAACGTGGTTTTCTCATCACGGTGGCGACGAAGGCAGCTCCAAAACAATGCCCCTGCCTCCCAGTCCAATACCTGCATTTCGCTTTGACGCCCAGTCTCATCCGCAAATCGATACGAGAAACTGTAGGGCAACTTGGGAATAACTTGGAACGTCTTACGCCACGCTTCCTCCGTAAACAGTTCGCCTTGGTGCGCCTGATTTCGCATCTCGGCAAGTTTGTTCGCATCCCACTCACGAGCTTCTTCCTCCCAAACAAAATCCAGAATCTTGGTGGGCCGGAAGACTGCCAAAGAAAGTGTATTTGCCTTCGCGCCTTCAATCAGTGTCCGCAAATGAGAATACACTTTCGCGTTTTGCAGAATGAACCTTCGGCGTTCTCGCCAGTTGTTTTCGGTGCCCATATGCTCAACCGGACGCAACTGCCTCATGTCTGCCGGATGACGTGTTTCTGGCCGCGGATCGGTGCGGCTCTTGATCAAATCGCATTCTAGCCAGTCAAATTTGCGATATTGTTCTGGATCCTCCAATCGCCGGAAGGGCACAGGATACATCCGCAGCCACGATCCATCCTCGCGCACCCCGGCCGTGCAAACCGTTTCGCCATATTTCCGCGAAAGTGTCGGGTAAGTTTTTACGGTGATAAGGATTCGCTCCTTGGACATACCTTGTGCCTTGCTTTCGTCGCTCAAAGATGGTTCGCGGTCAGTCGTGCCCCACCAATATGTTCCAATGCTTCGGCCACGCAATGGCGGTGGCACTGCTGCGGCCAGCGTTCGAAACAGGTCAAGGCCACTCGCTCGCCTGCCGCCACGAAACCGCGAATATGTTCCAAAGTAATTTGCTGCTGCGGCAAGCTCTCCCGTTCGTATTTCACAAACAGCGCATCGTAATCTGCTTGTGTGTGCAACTCCCGGCGTTGGTCTGACGCTATACCTAGTTCCGGTAAGTGTTCGTAGCGAATGCCAACGCCTTCGCACACCTTGCTCAACGTGCCCTTCGAGAACCCATACTTCCGGCTCAACGGGTTTCGGCGCACGTCGCACAACAACGTCACACCATCGCGCAACAGCTCGTTCAGGTAACTTTCGAGAGTGCGACCCTCGTAACCAATCGTCACCAACCCGGCGGGTTTGGGCTTGGGCTTGGCGGCATCAATGCGTGTCAGCGTCTTGGTTGCAAGCGATAGCTTATCCAGAATCTCACTCCGCGTCGCGAAGTAGGGATGCCGCACATATTGCTCGACGATCAATGCGTTGCCGCGCAACTGGCGATGTTGCCGACAAAAGCCGCAACCCGTAGCGGTTCGACCGCTTGACGTCGGGCTGCGGTGCATCCCGCTTCCGTGAGATTCCAGTTCTGGTCGTCGTCCGCCAACATTCCTTCTTCAATTAGTTTCCGTTTGTCGGCGTAGGAGGTGAAGGAGAACGCGCCGAACTTGTACGGTACAAAGTCGTAGCTGGGCCGGGGTTCAAATTCCTGGGTGTAGAGGAATAGCAGCTTTTGAAAGTCGGTGTGTCCCACCGGTTCGCGAATCGCGTCCAGTAATGTTAACAATAACCGTTGGCGCTCAAAAAGCATGGGGCAAGATAGCTCGACGGATGTCAGGAGGAAATACCAAAGGTTGAGTTGTTTCAACCTTCCCGGGTAACAGTTGCTTTTGGCACGCGGCGACCTAGAGCATTTGAATGCTCAGAAACTACATGACGCGTTGCGTGCTTGTTTACCCGAAAATCAAAAACTTAGTTTCAGCCCTGTCCTTCTTCACCCGTGCAATCCGATAAATCCGCGGTTTAGCTTTCCCTTTTATTGGATTGAACCATTTAAGCGCTTCCTCACCTTTGCCGCACTGCTTCACGGAATCACGAGCTTGGTGCGGATGAATTCCAGCGTCTTGGGCTGACGGAAATAGTTCGAATGATGCACCTCGTCCGTGGTGCCGAAGTCCAGCACGTTGGCCGGCTTGAGGTGAATTCGTCTGCCAGCTCGTCCATCGAATTGCAGTCCACCACCAGATCGTTGTCGCCTTCGAAAACGAGGTCGGCGGACCAGTCTTTCAGGCGGACCAACGGTTTGGAAAAGTAACGCCAGAATGCCCAGCCGGGACTCGTTGGTCTCGAAGTTCGCCTTCACGGCGTAATACTCGAGGTTGGCCGAGCCGGTGTAGGTGCGAAGGCGAAGGATCTCGCCATTGGTGCCGGCCAGGGATTGCGCGGCCAATCCGGGAATCATCGCCACCGCGGCATCAATGAGTGGCGCTTTGGCCACCACGCGCGTGATCGAGTTGATGATCCGCAAGATGCCACTGGCAAACGCAAAGAACGGCACGCCGCTCAACAAGCCAGTCCCGTGTTGCAGCACCTCGCCGACGTTGGTCAGGAAATTGATTGCGTTCTTCAGCCGGGCCGGCGCCGCCAAACTGGTGCCGGCGATGGGCGAGGCGACCAGCACGGCGCGGAGCTTGGTGCGCGGATCGGCAAAGCCTTCCAGCCACCAGCGCGTCACCAGTCCGCCGCGGCTGTGGCAGATCACGTCCACGCTTTCCGGCGCCTCGCGCAGCAAGGCCGCCAATTCGAAGGCGTTCAGTACCGGACTGACGCCCACGGTGGGATGGTCGAAAGTCAGGACTCGATCGTATTTCTTCCGCGCGGCCGCGAGGAACTTGTGGCCGGTGCCGTTGGACGCCGCCTGGACTTCGCCCAGTACGTGGTCGCAATTGCTGAAGGTGCCGTGGATGAACAAGAGGATCTTTTTCCCGCTCGTCGCACCGCGAAAGGGAACCATTGCGGAGCCGTTCCACTCGCGCAAGCCGTAGGCGCGATCCGCTTGATTCTCGAGGGTGAGCTTGCGGTCCAGGGCTTGGAGGGCGGAACCCACCTTGGACGGCTCGATTTTCTCATAGACAAACTGGTGCAGTGACCTGTCCCGGCACCACCGCTGCCCGGCCTGCCCGGCGTCGTCCACCACGCCAATAAGGCGTCACCGCGCCTTCCTCCCAACGCAAGACGCCGTCATTGCGGCGGGTGAGCGTGAGTTGGTCCACGCCGCTGGTGTCCGGCCGGAGGCCCGCGCGGCGCGAGGGTTTGAGAATGCCCGCGGGGAGCTGGCCGAAGGAATACACGCCCAACGGTTCGGCGGCGCGGCAGATTTGGTCCACCAGCGCCTGGTCGGCTGAAGGTTCAGGTAGCATAAGCGAGCCGGGTTAATCGTTGCGGTCGTAAATGGGCAGGGGCGTCACGCCATGATTGCGCGCGGTTTGCACATCGACCATCGCGTCAAACAGGGTTTGGTCCTGCAAATTGTTCAGGCCCGCGCCGCCGGCTTCGTCGAAGGCGGCTTGTTGCGTGAGCAGCGTCGCTTCCAGTGGCACGAGGTCGCCGCTTTGGAGGGCCGGCACCAATTCGGCGTAGCCGGCGCTGCCGCCCACCATCCAGGCTTCGTCTTGACCCTCGTTGGTCCAGTCCTTGTGCGCGGCTTGTTGCGTGCCTTCCACGGCTTGGGCGTAACCAAACCGCTCGAACATGTCGTGCTTGTCGGGGCTGCGCCAATAGCCGGGGAAGGCGTGTCCGCGGATCAGGAAGATCACCGGGTAAATCCCGACGTATTCAAGGCAGGCGGCATACAGTAACGCCAAGTCAATGCACGTGCCGCGTTGCTCGGTCAGAATCCGATCCGGGGTGCGAATGCGTTGTGAGAGGTCCGTGTAGGTTGGCGGGGGATTGATGTAGCTGAGCGGGCAATCATAGATCAGAGCCGTCCACAGGGCGCGCGCTTGCAAGTCCACAACCCCCAGCGGATCGGTGGGGTCCGCGCCGACGCTTTGGTAACCGTCGAAGCCGGCCCCGCGATCGTCCGCCAGGACGGTCAGGTAACGCTGGGCGCCCGCGATGATGCGGGCGATGCCTTTGTCTTCGGGCATCACGAACGACGGCAGCCAGCAACGGTCCTGGTCGGTGTCCCGCCATTCATCGACCGGCGGCAAGGTAACCTGGTGGGTGTCGCGGTACACGTCCACGCCGCCGCAGGTTACCTCGACGAAAATCGTGGTGCGAATGCTCTCGCGCGATTGCCGTAGCAACGCCGACACCAGCGGCACGCGCACCACGGAGCGGAGGTCCAGGCGCCAGGTATCGGCTTCCAGGTTGCGCGTCAATCGATACGGGAACGTCACGTCGCCGGCGTAGAGTTCCACGGCAATCCGGATGCCGCGCAACCGGCCCGGTTTCAGTTTCTGAAGAATAAAGGTTTCAAAGAGATCGCGGTTGTTGTGCAGCAGGGAATAATTGAGCTGCGGTTCGGGTTTCACCTGAACTTCGAGCACTTCCCGCGGATCCTGTTTCGCCAAATCCGTATCGTCCGACGCGATCCTGCCGGCGGTTGGCACGCGGGGCACGGCCTTGGGTTTGGCCAGCAGCGAGTGGTCACTCCACAACACGATTCCTGCCTGCCGGCCCAGCGGGTGTGACACCAAGCGTTGGCGCGCATGTTGAAACGCGGCGAGCACGTTCCAACGGGAAGATCGCCAGGTGCTGTAGAAATCCGCATAAAACTGTTCGGCCACGGTATCGTCGATGAGATCCTGAAAGCCGATTGCCAGGCGGGCGCCACCTTCGGCCACGGCGAGCGCCGCCAGGCGGGCGGCGGCATTCCAGCAGTTGAACGCCACGAGCAGGACTTGGTGCTCCGGCGGACGCAGGGCGTGCGCCAGTTCGAGCGGCTTGATGATGGCCGCGCTGTTGGCGCCACCGCGCAGCAGGAATCCGTCGGCTTGTTCCGGATTGTCCAACCCGATCAGCATTTCGCCCTGATGCACATCCACACCGGTGAGGTGAATGACGTGCGGGCGCCGGGTGGCGATGGCCTCAGCCAGTTGCTCGAGACTGGGATCGGTCAGCATGCTTTGGCAGGCCTGCGGCCCGGCATCGGTCAAGCCCAGCGCGCTGTGAACCAGGCGGCACTCGGAAGCAAAGGAATAATACCCGGCCAATCTGCCGGGCGCACTTTGGGCAAACATCAATTGCGAGGGATGATCCACCGCGGTCACGGGGGACGGGGCGATTCGTTCAATCATGCGCACCACCGTGATCCCCCGGTCGCCGCGAAGAGCCTTGGTGGCATGGGCGATGACTCCTTCCCAGGGGAAAATGCGCGCCGCCCAACCGAGGTCTTCGCGTTTGTACGGAATCCGCACCTCCACGACGCCGGCTTCGGCAAACCGGCGCAAGGTTTCCTGGTCCACGCCCATTTTCTGCAAATCCGCCGTGCTCCGTTCCATCAGCCCCTGCCGGGTGTCGTCCGTAATGCGCCGACGGTTGCTTACGATGTAACTCCAATACCGCGCGGCGCCGTAGAAATCCCAATCATTGATTTTTAACCGGAAGACCGGCACGTCCTTGGCATGGAAGGCGATTTCGTAGCTTTCCCGGCGCCGGGGTGATGCGGGGGCGCAGGTTGGGTGGGAGTGCCGCCGCGATTTGGAAGCGGGCTTGGATTTTTTCGCCGTCCTGGCTCGCGGGCTTTTTGAGGAAGATTTTTTGGGCATGTTCCGCTCCTTGCTGCGCGTAATGGGTTGATGATCGTGTCGTCGCCGTCCGTTCAATCGATTCAGTCCTAAGACATTGCGATGCAGAGCATAGAAGAAACGTATGGTTGGTGGCAACGGCAAAGTGGCGGAGGCCGGTTCGATCGGGGGGGCGCTCCTGTCGTTCGGCGCAGGCTTCGGTCGCTTCACTGTTGCGGTTAGGCAATACTGGCAACTGGCCAAACCACTGGGGCAAGAGGAACTTTAAGCGGTTTTCCGTTGCAATTGTGGTTCAGACGACTGCCAGTCCGCGATACCCCAAATTGAAAATCTGCGCTACGCCTAGCGTTACCAGCCAGGCGTTTCGTAGTTCCGCCAGGTCTTGGAGTGCGGCAGCCCTCTGCCGCTTTCGAACGACTCGCAGACCTCGTGACCACGAGCCGCGCCCGCCGACTTTGCGCCGCCGCCCTCCATGCGAAAGCGCCGGCAAGCCGGGCGCACTCCAAACGCTGGCGCGTCTTTCCTGCTGGCCCGGCCCAACCTCGCGCCAGCGCTTGGAGTGCGTGGAGCTTGCTCCCGCTTTCGTTGGCGACCGGGCAAACAAAACTCCGGCACGCTCCGCCGTTGTCCCACGCCCAGCAGACGCAGACACCCCGCCATCTCACGATTTCTTCCGCCCATCCGCCGGCGATTCCCTCTCCCCTCAAAGAGGGGAGAGGGTTAGGGTGAGGGGTGCGAAAAGAAAGGACCGATCACATTCCTACGGTCTCCAACCAGCACAAAACCCGCCGCCCGCTAAGGGACCGAAACCATTGCTTCCGTCCATTCGCGCAAGTCCCAGTCACCCCATTGCACGTCGGCGGTCAACAATTGCAAATCCACCTTGGCGGTTTCAGGCACCGCGATTTTGAACTCGATGGCTCCTTCCTCACGCGCATTGAGGCGCAGCGGGCTGGGTGTCGTGGCGCGAGGCATCCAACCATCCGGCAGATGCAGGCGCGCAGCGAAGGTTTGTTCGGTCGGCGAATGATTGAAAAGGCGCAGGTAGAGCGTGAGGATTTCTCCGGGATGCGCTGGCGTCGCGTAAGGATAGAAACGCGCCCAGCTTTCATCGAGGCCAAAGTTCGGATCATCCCAGGGCAGCAGTGCTTGCAGAAGACCCACTCGCTGCTTCAGAACGTCGAGCATCTGGTTGATTTGCGCCTCACTAAACCGGAACGTCGGCCCAACGTGCTCGTTGATCAACCGGGCCTCGGGTGCGACGCGTTTTACCAGCTCCAGACAATAGAAATACCCCATCCCCTCGTGCAGCAGATTGCGGTTGAGCAGACAGTAATCATCGATGCCCGAGGGGGTAAATGAGTCACCGATAAAGAAGAATTGTTCACCGGAGTCTTTCTTCACCAGGAGCGCGTCGTGGTACAGGGTTTGACCGGGAAAGTAATAAAGGGTCATTTCAAATTCCTTCCAGCGCCACCGCTCGCCGTTGACCGCGCGGCCGGACACATGAATGGGGTGGGCCGTCAGACACGGCAGACGATACGCGCTGGGATGTTCAAGCACGTCAACATTTCGCAACGACGCATGAACCGTGGCGCCAAACGTCTCGACGAGTTTCGAAACCTGGTCCGTGTGGTCGTCGTGGTAGTGAGTGACAAATAAATGTTCGATGGAACTGAGTTTTCCGGCCGCTTGCAGTTTCTTCAATTCGTCAATGATGTGTTGGCTGCCGCAGTCCACGAGGAAACCGGTTTTATCCGTCGCCAGAATGAGGCGTGAGTTGCTAATGGGCACGATCCACGCGGGCAATTCTTCGACCGTCTCGGCCATGGGCATCCAATCGACCTTCGCTTGCGGCCCGAGCACGCGCCGGGCTTTGGCCAGGATGTGTTCGTCCTTGAAATACCAACGCAGCGCATCGATGGCGAGGTAGTTGGCGTAAAGCGCCCGAATCCTGCCAATCAG
This sequence comes from uncultured Verrucomicrobiae bacterium, assembly GCA_963788655.1. GTDB lineage: Bacteria > Verrucomicrobiota > Verrucomicrobiia > Limisphaerales > JAFGQR01 > JAFGQR01. The sequence continues at coordinate 11,212 of CAWBHS010000091.1, forward strand.
AGTGTCAATCGCCTTGGCAGGATCCCGGATGACCGGGCCACGGGCGGGAATGAGCAGATCCGGCTTCTCCGCCGCGATCTGGTTCAGGCTCGTGATGACCTCGCCGAGACGCGCCGCGTAACCGTGGTAGCCGCCGATCTTCGCCGCCGGGAGCGCATCCTGAAGACTGTACAAATCCAGGAGTTGGCCGTCCCCATAAATCAGGTCGCCGGTGAAGGCAATGCGCCGGCCCTCGAGTTCCATCAAATACGTCACCGCCCCCCGCGTGTAGCCGGGCGTGTCGAGGACGCGAATGGGTAGGCCCTGCCAATTGAGCACGTCGCCGCCCCGAACCGATTGCGCCACGGCAATTGGGTGGCGGAGAATCTTCGTGGTTTGTTGGGCATAATCGTGAAAGCGCTTCGTCGCGAAGTCCGACCAGAATCTCCGGACCTCCGTGAACTTGTCCAATTCCGCCGCCGGCACGATGGCTTTGGCGCCGGCCGTCACGAGCGTGTCAGCCGCCCAGACCACGTCGCGGCGGTGGTGTGTGAGCAAGACAGTATCGACCTTTGCCGGTGTGTCACGCGGATCACCATAGACCGCGAGTATCTTTCCCTTGCGTGACAACACTGCGCCATTGACCGGGCCGTGTAATACTTGCAAGTCCTTCGCGACGTTTTCGACGGTGAGTGGTGCTGATGAGGCCAGTGCAGTGCTCCCGGCAAGGAACGTAAGCGGCACCAACCATTTGAGGTTGCGGGCGATGTGAGCCATGCCCGATTACACTCCCAATCCCGGCGGCTCGTCAAACCCGCAAGCGGCGTGGTTCGGTAGGACAGCGCGTCCTCCCTGTCTTGAATTACCGAAGTCCGTTAGTTTTTGCAGGAAGTGTCAACTAACCAAGGAACAGTATCTGTTCGTTCCGGGTCTCCGTCGGTCAGACCGCTTTTACCGGGAATGGTCACATCACCCAAGACGGCAGGTCATCAAATCATGACGCGGATCACTTGCCTTCCGGTTGGTCCCGTCTCCGGTCGGCGTCTTCCTGGTGGCGGCGGCGGAAGTATTCCTCCCACATCAGCTCGACGGCGCGTTTGCTGCCAAGGCCAACGACAGCACGAAGCCCAACGCCAGCGCGCCGAAGGCGATCAGGAACGCGCCGGTCACGATGGTCACGGCGATATCCAGTTCCACCAACGCGATGGCGCACGCCACCACCAGAATCGCCGCAGCGCACGATGCGGGCCACGAGCCGCGCGCGCTCAAACTCCTCCTGGATCAACGCCCGTTGCACGGCGCGCGACATGGCGGTCGCCACCCCCCAGCCGACCAGCAGGATGATTGCCGCCGTGATCAATTGCGGGATCAAGTTGCACCAGCTTTTCCAGCAGCTCCGAGAGCACCGTCAGCTTCCAGATGACGACCGCGTTGTCCAGGAAGACCAGGAACAACAGCACGCCGAAGACCGTGCCCACCATTCCGAACAGCGAGTGGCGCACGTCGCCTTTCTCCAGCGCGCGTCCCCAGCCCAGGCGCACGACCACGCGGTCCAGCCGCAGGAAAATCAGAATCCGCACCACCAGTTTCGCCACGATCCAGGCGACGATCGCGCCCAGGACCAGCACAATGAATCCCGCGAGCAAGGTCGGCAGGTAGCTGCACGACGTTTGACATCACGTCCCGCACTGATTCGAGAGGTTTCGTATCCATAACTGTGTGCGGGTTAGATCATCCAACGCTCGCGGTTCGGCGGCCATTTCATAGACGGTGATCACGGGAATGCTCGTGCGGTCGGCCAGTTCCAGCGGCGGCGCGTAGGCCAGCAGTTGCTCGATCACGCCGGCCTCCGTGCCGCCGATGACGATCAGGTCCGCGTCGCTGCGACTCGCGCAACAAGCCCGTGACGATGTCGCCGGACCTGGATCACCTTCTGTTCGCTGCGCGGACAACGCTCGCCCAGTTCCTTGTTCATCGCTTCCTCGCCGCGCGCTGCGCTTCCTCGGCGCGTGGCCGTCCAGGGCAAAACATGCACCGCCCGCACCTGCGTCTGCTGGATCCGCGCCAAACGCCTCCGCCAGATCGGCGCTCAATTTGGAATGCGGCCCGCGCTCGTAGGCGAGCAGCACGGTTTCGATCTGCTCGGGCCAGCGTTCGGCGGTCACGACCATCACCTGCGCGGGCGCGGATCGCACCACGCGGTCCACGATGGTCGCCGCAAACCGCTCGATCAAGCCCGACGCGCCGCGCGCGGCCCATCACGATCAGGTTGCATTGTTCCTCCAGCGCCGTTTCCGTGACGCCGAAGGAAATGCGGTGGGAAATCTTGACGACGACTTTGACGGGGATGCCTTCGAATCGCAGGTCGCGCACGAGGCGATCGAGCGCTTGCTCGGCTTTCTGCGCCTCGTTCCATGCCTTGCGCCAGCAGATCGCGGTCGGGCACTTCGACCACCGACAACACAATCATTTCGCCGTCGTAATGGCGCGCCACCGCGGCGGCCGCCTGGAGGATGATTTCCGCGCGGGACAGACTGCCGACGCAGGCCAGGATGCGGTATTCCCGCCGTTCCGCCGCCTCGCGCACCGCGACCAGTTGCGCGTAGGCGCGGTCCCGCTTGCGCGAGTAACCGTAGAACACCACCAGCCCGATGCCGATCCACACGCCCGCGCTCAACCACGCCAGCGGGCTGTAGAAGAACAGGAAGACGGCCAGCGCCAGTTGCAGCAGGATGCCGACGATGGGAACGAACGGCGAGAAGCGGCACTTTGAACCCGCGCCGCAGGTCGGGGCGTTTCTTGCGCAGGGAGATCAACGCCGCCTGCACCTGGATGAACAGCAGCAGGAACATGATGTTCGCCGCGCTCGCCACCACCTCGATCGGCAGCGTCACCGCCATCGACCGCGCTCAACACGCCCGAGGCCAGGATGGACCAGTGCGGCGTCTTGCGCAGCGGATGAATCTTGCCGAACCACGACGGCAGATTGCGGTCGCGCCCCATCGCGAAGGAAACGCGCGAGGACGAATAGATCGTCGCGTTCAACGCGCTCATGGTGGAAAACAAGCCGCCGATCAGGATCAGCACGCCGCCGCCGCGGAAGAACGTTTCCGCCACGTTCACCAGCGCGGTTTCCTTGTGCTCGCCGAGGTATTTCCAGCTGGGCATCCCCTCCGGCTGCACCGCGCCCAGCGCCGCGAACGCCACCAGCAGGTAAATCGGCACCACGATCAGCAGCGAGAGGAAGATGGCGCGCGGCACGTTGCGTTCCGGGTTGCGCACCTCCTCGCTGCACTGCGCGATGATTTCGTAACCCTCGAACGCGATGAACGTCAGCCCCATCGCGATGAACACGCTGCCCGAGCCGTTGGGCAGCGGAGTTCTCGGTGAAGGTCAGGTGCCAGTCCGGCCGCTGCAAGCGTGATCCAGATGCCGAAGCCGATGAACACCGCCAGCAGCACGATCTTGCCGCCGGTCACGATGTTGCCCGCGCCGCCCGCCTCCGACGCGCCGCGATAGTTGATGTAGCAGAACACCGCCACCACCGCCACGGCCATCCATTTTTCCATCGGCAGAAACGGCAGGGTGAAGTCTCCCAGTCCGAGCAGCGGCAGACATTCCTTGCAGATACGCCCCGAAGCCCAGCGCATACAGCGCGCACGCCACCACGTAGGCGAACCACGACATCCAGCCGCTCATGAATCCCTGCGGATCCTTGAGGCCCGTCTTCACGTAGAGATAACCGCCGCCCGCGCTGTGGAACGACGAACCGAGTTCCGCATAGGCCGCCGCCGCGAAGAGCGTCACCACGCCGTTGAGCAGGAAGACGAGAATCAGCGCCGGCCCGGCCACGCCCGCCGCGATGCCGGTGAGCACGAAGATGCCCGCGCCGATCATCGCGCCGACGCCGATCATCGTGATGTCCAGCAGCCGCATCTCGCGGCTCAGCCGGACTTCGGAGGACGTGGCGGGCGTCGGCGCCGCGTCGGCGCCTGCGTCGTTGGCTGGTAATTCCGGTTCGTTTCCAGGCATCGCCGTTCAGGGTTTTGCGCGGGCAGTCTGCGGCCATCCGCAGCTTGATGGCAACACACAAAACCGGGCGGGCCGGGCCGCCGCATTGGCGGACGCCGCTTCGGGAACTATTACCAGTGGCGCGGTCGGTGCCACGGAGAAAGCCGTCGAATCGCACTTGGGCCGCATCCGCCGCAAGCTCAAGGACGTTCTGCTAACGGAGTTGAATGATGAAACCGCTGACTGATCAAGAACGACTTCTCGACGACGTCTTGACCAATGGAATGCCCGATGGTTTCCGCGAGGCATTGCTCGGCGAAACCGTGCGGCTGGCACGGCGACGACGCTATTAGCGGCAGGGCCGACGCGCGGCAACCGTTTTGGTTGCGGTGGCTTTGGTGGGCGCCGTCTTGTGGATCCACAGCCCAGCCGGTCGCGACACCAAGTTGCCAGTTGCGGCGCAATGCCCAATTGTCCAGAGCCAGCCGTTACCCGTTTCCGCAGTGGTGTCCACCCAGCCATTCGCACCAGTGCAGGTTGTGGCTTCAAAGCCAACCGTCGATGTCGTGACGACTTCCCCCGCCAGTGGCAATTTTCGTGTGGTCGGCGATGACGAACTGTTGCGCCTCACAGCGGCGGCAGAACACCCGGCCGCGCTGGTCCGTTACGCCCATCAAGCGGCAGAGTTGGTCTTCGTCCATCCAACGGACGAGAAGAGCTTTCCGGTGAATTGAGAGCTTGGGATTTGTCCAGCTCAGTCGCTTCCGACCACCGTGACCGTCAACGTGAGTAAGCCATGATTTCTTCGCCATAAAATGCCGGCCACACAGTCTCTGATCAGCTTATTCAATGGTGAAGGCAGCGTGGGTCTGCGATGCGCCTATCCCCCCATAAACCAGCACGGTTTCACGCCCACAGCCACATGTATTGAGTGGACACAGCCTGGCCGCACGGCCGTATTTTTGGCGCACTTTTCCCAACGAAAGCGGGAACAAGCTCCACGCGCGCCAAACGCAACGTAACTTTTGGAGGTTGATCCCGCTTCAACATCCAGCATCTGGCATCTGGCATCTGGCATCCGGTATCTGGCATCCGGTATCTGGCATCCGGTATCTGGCATCCGGTATCAGTAACAGCCCTGCTTGATTTGAGGCGCATAAGGGAAAAAAGTATGGCCATTCGGGCGGCAGCGTTTATGGTGTTGGCAGTGATTGAACATCGAACAGACTTGCCGTTTACCGTGCGTCCAGCCCCCTGAGGGGGCACCCCCGTCGGCGTGCTCCGGTCATGTCCATGAATTCAGCGACCCATCCAATTCCAGCAACCCCCGTTTCGCCGTCTCCCGCGGATGGTCCCGAAAGCACTATGACCAGCCGGCAGCGTTTCCAGCGCGCTTGCCGCTGCCAACCGGTGGGTCGCCCGCCGGTTTGGCTCATGCGACAGGCCGGCCGGGTGCTGCCGGAATATCGGGCGCTCAAAGAGAAATATTCGTTCCTCCAACTGGTGCGCACTCCCGAGCTCGCTACCGAAGTAACCCTCCAGCCCATCCGGCGGTTTGGTTTCGATGCCGCGATTATTTTTTCCGACATTCTGGTCATTACCGAAGCGTTGGGGCAGCCCTACGAATTCACCGATGCCGGCGGCATTCGGATGGAGTTCACGCTGGAACACGCGGACGACCTGAAGCGGTTGAATGCCTCCGGCGTGGCCGAACGCCTGCAATACGTGGGCCAGGCGCTCAAACTAACCCGTGCCGCTTTGGGCGAAGAAACCGCCTTGATTGGTTTTTCGGGCTCGCCCTGGACGCTGGCCAATTTCATGATCGCGGGCGGCGGTTCGCGCGAATACCTCAAAGCCCGCGAACTGTTCTACGGCAACCGGGCCGCGTTTGACCGGTTAAGCGAAATACTCACCCAGGCCGTCACTGAGTATCTGCAAATGCAAATCGATGCCGGTGTGGATGCCGTGCAGATTTTCGACAGCCTCGGGCAACTCCTGCCGGAGGACGAGTTTGCGGCGGCATCCGGATGTTGGATGCAGCGCATCGTCGCCGGACTGCGAGGCCAGGTGCCGGTGATCGTCTTTTCACGCGGGGCCCACGGCGATTGGTCGTCGGTGGTCAACACCGGGGCCAACGTAGTGGGAGCGGATTGGACCATTTCGCTGAACCACCTCAAGGCTCTGCTGCCCGAGCACGTTGGCATCCAGGGCAACCTGGACCCGGCCATCCTGAACACCAATCCCGAAACGGTGGCCGCGGAAACCCGGCGGATTCTCACCACCCTGCGCGGTCGGCCCGGGCACATTTTCAACCTCGGCCATGGCGTGCCGCCCACCGCCGGACTGGAAAACGTCGAAAGTCTGGTGTACACGGTAAAGAGTTTTGTATGAGTCGTCTTGAAGTCAATCTGGAGCTGATCCAGAAGTATAACGTGCCGGGGCCGCGATACACGTCGTTTCCGCCGGCGACGAAGTTTACCGATCAAGTTACCTGGACCGATCTGGCCGGCGAAATCGCGCAGAACAACCAGACTGCCCGTGACCTGTCGCTCTATTTCCACATCCCGTTCTGTGAAACCCTCTGTTGGTTTTGCGGCTGCACCACGGTCATTACCTTGCAGCACAGCCAGGGAACCACCTATATCGATTACCTGCGGAAAGAAGTCGCGCAGATGGCGGCGTTGCTCCATCCGGATCGCCAGGCGGTGCAATTGCACTTTGGCGGTGGCTCGCCCACGTTTTTAACGCCGGCGGAAATTCGTGCCCTCGGGTCCATCATCCACGAGCATTTCACCGTGGCGAAGGACGTGGAAGCGTCGGTGGAAATCGATCCGCGCCGCTTGACCCAGGACCACGTGGTGGCCTTGCGCGAGATCGGTTTCAACCGGGCCTCGCTCGGGGTGCAGGATTTTAATCCGGAAGTCCAGCAAGCCGTGCATCGCATCCAACCGCGCGAAATGACCGAACAAACCATCCAATGGATTCGCGAAGCGGGCTTCAAGTCGATCAACATCGATTTGATTTACGGATTGCCGTTCCAGACGGTTGCGTCGTTTGAAAACACCCTGGACCAAATCCTGGAACTTCAGCCCGACCGGTTGGCGATTTTCAACTACGCCCACGTGCCGTGGATCAAGCCGTCGCAAAAGATTTTCGAGAAACGCGCGACACTGCCCACGCCGGAAACCAAGCTGCAACTACTGAAATTGGTCACCGAAAAACTCACGGGGCCGGGTGGCTACGTGTATATCGGCATGGATCATTTTGCGCGACCGAACGACGAATTGGCAGTCGCGCAACGGAACAAGACCCTCCAACGCAATTTCCAGGGCTACAGCACCCGCGGCGGCGCCGACATTTATGCCTTTGGCATGTCGGCGATTTCGCAGACCGAAAATGCCTACTGGCAAAACGTCAAAGAACTGCCCGCCTACTACGCCGCGTTGGATGCCGGAAAAGTTCCGCTGGTCCGGGGCTACCTGGTGACCGAGGACGACAAAATCCGACGCCAGGTCATCATGCATCTCATGTGCAATCTGGGATTGGAGTATGCGACAATGTCCGAACGCGTGGGCGTCAAGGTGCCGGAGTATTTCGCGCAGGAGATTGAATCGCTCAGCGACATGGAAGCCGACGGCCTGTTGCGGCGCGATGACGACGGCCTTGAGATCACCGACCTGGGGCGCCTGCTGATCCGCAACATCGCCATGCGCTTTGACACCTACCTGCCCAAGGAAACCGAGCGACGGTTTTCGCGGACGATTTGAGCGCCGCATGAGCTGCCGATGTTTCGTAGCCGCCGACGTGAGGAAGCGGAACCCGGTCAGATACTTCGGTTCCGCCTTCTCACGTCGGCGGCGACAAGAGGATTTCGCTGGGTTTCCGGGATTTATCGAACTTTTTACGGCTCTGGACTTGGCATCGGCGCCTGGGCAGGCCACATTAACTTGTAGCGTTTGAAAACCTTATGACGAGCGTGGCGATAATTGGCGCCGGGATTACCGGGTTGACCGCAGCCTACCATCTGCGGAAAGCCGGCGTGGGGGTTGCCGTGTACGAAGCCAAGGATCGGGCCGGCGGAGTGATCCGCAGCCTGCGCGAGGGCGATTATCTCGCGGAGTGCGGCCCCAATACCATCCTGGAAACCTCGCCGAAAATCACCGCGCTGCTGAACGAACTGGACTTGGCGCAGCGGCGCCGGGATTCCGCTCCGGAGGCGGGCGCCCGTTACATCGTGCGGGGCAAGAAACCCGTCGAGCTTCCGGGCGGCGCATTAAGTTTCTTTACCACTCCGCTGTTTTCCTGGTCGGCCAAAATGCGGTTGCTGGCCGAACCATTTGTTGGCCGGGCGCAACGCGAGGAAAGCGCGGCCGAATTTGTGACCAGGCGACTGGGACGGGAGTTTTTGGATTACGCCATCAACCCGTTGGTCAGCGGCATTTATGCGGGCGATCCGGCCAAGCTGTCCATCCAGCACGCTTTTCCCAAGATCCAGAATTTGGAACAGCGGTACGGCTCGCTGATCCGCGGCCAGTTCCTCGGCGCCCGGGAACGCAAACGCAGCGGCGAAGTGTCCAAAGCCCACGCCAAGAAATTCTCCTTCGACGAAGGGCTCCAGGTGCTGCCGGACACGCTGCACCAGCATCTCGGCGACGTCGTGCGGTTGAATTGCCAGGTCACCGACGTCACGCGGACGGAGGCCGGTTCCTGGCGTGTGCGGTTCCAGCACGGGAACGGCGAGAGTGAGCAAGAACATGCGGCGGTTTTGTACGTGGGCACAGCCTATCGCCTGCCGGAACTCCGTCTCGGCCTCGAAGCCGGATCGACCATTTCGTTGAAGCCATTCGGTGAAATTTACTATCCACCGGTCGCCAGCGTTGTGCTTGGCTTCCGCCGGGAAGACGTGGCCCATTCTTGCCACGGTTTTGGCGTGCTGATTCCACGGGTGGAAGGCTTTGATATTCTGGGCACAATTTTTTCGTCGTCGTTATTTCCTGGCCGCGCGCCGAAAGGCCATCACACGCTCACCACCTATCTGGGCGGCGCGCAAAATCCGGAAGTGGCGTTGCTCAGCGAAGACAAGCTGGTGGAATTAACATTGCGCGAGCTACGCACCATGCTGGGCGTGAACGGCAAACCGACCTTCCAGCAAATTGCCGTGTGGCCCAAAGCCATTCCGCAGTACGAAGTCGGGTATGGCCGTTACAAGCAGTTGATGGACGACGTCGAGAAACAGGCGTCGGGTTTCTTCCTCGGCGGCCACTTCCGCGACGGAGTTTCACTGGGCGATTCCATTGTGGCGGGTCAGCGCGCCGCGGAGCGCGTGGACGCATTCTTGAAACAAACCAATGCCAGCGGGACGGACACGTCGCAACTGGCGGCCATGGGAGCCACCGCATGAGCAAACAAGGCGTCTTGCTGGTCAATCTCGGCTCGCCCGATTCCCCCTCGGTCGGCGACGTGCGCCGTTATTTGGGCGAGTTCCTGATGGACCCACGGGTGCTGGACGTGGCGTATCCCTTGCGGTGGTTGATCGTCCACGGCGCTATTCTGCCCCGGCGCCCGAAAGCTTCCGCCGAAGCCTATCAAAAGATTTGGACCGAAGAAGGTTCGCCGCTCATCGTCACGAGCCGCAAAATCCGTGACGCCCTGCGTCCGCATCTGCGGATGCCGGTGGAACTGGCCATGCGGTATCAGAATCCGACCATCGAAGACGCCATTGCCAGCTTGCGCCAACAAGGCGTCGAACGATTGTTGCTCGTGCCGCTATTCCCGCACTACGCCATGTCGAGTTTTGAAACGGCGGTAGTGCGCGTACAAGAAATCAAGGACCGGTTAGCGCCCCAGATGCAGGTGGAGGTGGTTTCCCCTTATTTCGAAGACCCGGATTACATCGAAGCACTCGTGGCCAGCGCCGCGGATTACCTCGAACAAGATTACGACCATCTCTTGTTCAGTTTTCACGGCTTGCCCGAGCGGCATTTGCGCAAGTCCGATCCCACCTGCCACCATTGCCTGCTGGTGGAAAGCTGTTGCGAAGTGGTCAGCGAGGCGCATCGGACCTGCTATCGTGTGCAATGCTTCCGGACCACCGAGGCGTTTGTGAACCAGGCCGGCGTCACCCGCTACTCGGTGGCCTTTCAATCCCGTCTGGGCCGCGAGCCCTGGCTGCAGCCCTACACCGATCACGAACTCGTCCGCCTGGCCAGGGACGGCATCAAGAAACTCTTGGTGATTTGTCCGGCATTCGTAGCTGACTGTCTCGAAACGCTCGAGGAAATCGGCATCCGCGGCCGCGAGCAGTTTCTGGCCAACGGCGGCGAAGAACTTACTTTGATTCCCTGTATGAACACACATCCGCGGTGGATTGGGGCGCTGGAAAAAATGGTGACCCGCGCCTTTTCAAGTCCGCAACTTAACCTGGAACCTGCAAACGCTGTATGAGTCTTCTCGTTGTTCCCACTGGCAAAGCAAAATACACTTGGCGCGACGTATCCCGCCTGGGCCCCCCCAAACGCGGCGCAACCCAACGCACCCAGGACTTTTGCGAAATCTATAACCTTTACGATGAAGAGACGATTCGGCAACAGGCCAGCCGTTGCATCGGTTGCCCGGAAGGCACCTGCATGCAAGGCTGCCCGTTGAACAATCGCATTCCCGAATGGATGGCGCTCGCGGCGGAAGGCCGTTTCCTCGAAGCCGCCGAAGTCTCCCGCTCGACCAGCAACATACCGGAAATCTGCTCGCGGATCTGCCCGCAGGAGCGGCTGTGTGAATCGTCCTGCCTGCTCAACGTGCATACCGACGCCGTTTGCATCGGGGCCATCGAACGATTCATCAACGAATATGCCTTCGCCCACGGCGCCGTCGAAACCACCGTGGCGCCGCCCAACGGATTCAAAGCCGCGATCATCGGTTCGGGTCCCGGCGGGATTGCTTGTGCCGACGAACTCGCCAAGCTCGGTTACGCGGTCACCATTTTCGAAGCCTTCAACATCCCTGGCGGTTTGCTGGTCAATGGCATTCCGTCGTTCAAACTGGAGAAAGGCGTGGTGGAACGGCGGATGAATATTCTTGCGGGACCGCGGGCGTGGAAGTCCGGCTGGGAGTCCGCCTGGGCAAGGACATTTCGCTGGGGCAATTGCAGCAGGATTATGATGCCGTGTTCCTGGCGATCGGCGCCCAAAAACACAAGCAGCTTGGCTTGCCGGGCGCCGAGTTGACCAATGTCTTCGAGTCGTTGCCATTTCTGGTGGAAAAAAATGTCAACGTCGAGGGCGAGGCGCCGCAAATCGAGGTCGAAGGCAAACGCGTCGCCGTCCTGGGCGGTGGCGACACCGCGATGGATTGTTTACGCACCGCCATCCGTTCCGGCGCGAGCGAAGCGATTTGTCTGTATCGCCGCGATTTTGACAACATGCCCGGCAGCCGCCAGGAATACGCCAACGCCACCGAAGAAGGAGCGAAGTTTCATTTTCTCACCAATCCCATCGCCCTGCTCGGTAATTCGCATGGCGAAGTGGAACGGGTGAAATGCGTCCGCATGGAACTGGGCGCGCCCGACGCCAGCGGCCGACGTAAGCCGCGTCCCATTACCGGCTCGGAATTTGAAGAGCCTGCCGACATTGTGATTGTGGCGTACGGCTTTGACCCGGAACCATTCCCCGAGGGCAGCGATCTGGCGCAAATCCAAGTCAACCAATGGGGCGGTGTCATTGTGGATGACAACCAAATGACCAGCGTTCCCGGTGTCTTTGCCGGCGGTGACATTGTGCGCGGGCCCAGCCTAGTCGTTCATTCCGTCCGCGACGGGCGTCTGGCGGCCGAGGGCATTCACCAGTATTTGATGGCTCGTAGCGTCGTGCTTTAGGCCGGCGGTTTGCATTCACATTCTGAAGCACGAGCACCGTAGTCTGTTCGCGCTTTCCTGCCGGCGCACCACTTGCAGCCGGCCAAATCCTGGTTGCGTCGAATAGCTCGGCCAAGCTTCCTCCTTCAAAATTGCCGCGACCCGGATGATTGCGCAACGGCGCCACCGAATCGAGGAAGCACGGCTTCCATGGTTACCGCACAAAATTCACCACACAAAATCCGCTTCCCTTTTGGAGCGGGATCGTGATTAACTCCGCGTTGTGCGTGTTAATGTGGGCATGTGGGACAATCTGAATCGAACGCTGCACCGAGTCGCGGTGGTCCTGTTGTTTGTGGCTGGCGGGCTGGGCGTATTCTTTTGGTACTTACCTCTCATTCATCAAAACCAACGCTACCGCAAGGAAATCCTGGAGTTGGATGCGCGCATTACCGAGCAGGAACAGGTGGCCAAACATCTCAAGGCCGCCACTGACGCCATCGAACGGGATCCGAACATGCTCGAACGGTTGGCCCGGGAAAAACTGGGTTACGCCCGCGCGAACGAAACCGTGATCCGTTTTGAGCCGGCCGAGCGACTGCAACGCGCTGCCAGGTAATCGCAACCCCTTCCGAATCCGGTCGCGTCAAGAGTGCGTCATGGGGAAAAGCCCAAGGTTAAGTCAACGTGCCTTGGCGGTGAAATCGGGCGGGCGTTCTGCCTATACCTCCTTCACAATTCCCCAATACACATCGAGCCGTTTGGCCAGGTAAAGCTTCACGGCCTTGACCAGCACTTTGGCTTCGAGTTGCTGGCCGGCGGTCACGATGTCTTGGAGCGTCATTTGTGGTCGGATGGGAAAACTGCCCTGGGCAATGATCGGGCCTTCGTCCAGGTCCATCGTTACAAAGTGCGCCGTCACCCCCACGATCTTGACCCCGCGCTCGTAAGCTTGCCGGTAGGCTTGGGCGCCGGGGAAACTGGGCAGCAGCGAAGGATGGATGTTGAGGATTTTGTTTTTGAAGCGCCACACGAAGTTTGGCGAAAGAATCTTCATGAACCGGGCCAACACCACGAAATCCACTTCGTGTTCCTCCAAAACCTCCAGCGCCGTCCGTTCTGCTTCGGTTCGTTCTAGCCAGGGAACGTGTATGAACGGAATGCCCGCCTGCTCCGCCAGCGGTTTCAGATCAGTGCGGTTGGCCAACACGAGAATCGGGTCGGCCTTTAACCGCCGGGCGCGATGTTCCTTCAGCAGGGCTTCGAAGCAGTGCGGTTCTTTGGTGACCATGATCGCCATCCGCTGACGCCGGTGCGGTTTACTGGCCCGCAACTTGATTTCCATCTTCAATTCGGCGGCCAGTTGTTGCAAACCAACCTGCAACTGGTCGGGATGCCATTGGCGGCGGTTCCAGGACGCTTGCAGCACCATGCTGAACTGACCGCGGGTGACTTGTTCCTCCAGCGCCTCGATATTCGCGCCCTGTTCGAACAGGAAATTCGTCACGCGGGCAATCACCCCGGTCTTATCCCGACCAATCACCGTGACGGTGGCAAACTCTTTCATTGCCTCGCTACTTGGATTCGGCCGCCGGTTCCGGCGTGGCTTCGGTTTGCGGCAGATCCGATCCCACGGCGCGTTGCAATTGCGCCAGGGCCACCACATATCCATTCAACGCCTGGACATTGGTGGTGCGCGCTTCGGTCAGGGAAGTCTGGGCGTTCAGCACGTCAAGCTGAGTGCCGGTGCCGGCATCATACCGGGCCTTGGCCAGACGCAAGGCTTCGTCGGCCTGTTCGAGCACTTTCTTTTGGGATTCGAGGACTTCCTTCGCCTCGATGAATTGGGAATAGGCGGTGCGGATTTCCAGTTCAATCCGGCGGGACAAATCCTGCACTTCCACCTGGGATTTTTCATAAAGCGCTTTGGCTTGGGCCACCTTGCCCCGGGTCAGGGTGCCGTCGAAAATATTCCAGTTGAACTCCACTCCGGCATTCAAGCCCGCGACATCCTCGTAGAAGTCGCGCCGAAAACTCGAATTGCGCGCGCCATAACCGCCATAGACCTGCACACTGGGCCAGTATCCGCCCTTCGCCATGGTGACGTTTTCCTTCTGCAAGAGACTGCCCTTACCCGCCACTTTCAACTCCGGGCGATCCCGCAACCCTTGGGCAATCGCCGCCGGCAGTTCAATCGTGTATGGCGTCTCGGCCAACCGATCCGATAGGTGCAGGGGAATGTCTTCCCAGATATTGGAAGGCAGATTGTAGCCCAGCACATTGACCAGAGTGCTCTTGGCAATGCGATAGGCGTTTTTGGCGCGGATCAGCCGGGGTTGGGCGTTGGCCACTTCGACTTCGGCGCGCAGCACGTTGAAGCGCGGTACCGTGCCGGCATCGAAGCGGCGGGTGGTGTCCTGCAACTCCTTCTTCAACAATTCCACCGAAGCCACCTGGACCGCGATCTCCTGTTCGGCCAGCAGGACGCTGTAATAGTTGGTGCGCACCTGCAATAGCGTATCGGCAACCACGGTCTGGTACTGGTAAACGGCCTGCTCGCGCGTAAGCCGGGCCGCCCGCAACGACGACCAGATCCGTCCGCCCTCGAAAATCGATTGCACGAGCCGGATGTTGCCGGTCCACTTGTCTTTGATCGGCGGGAACGCCTCACTGATGTTGCTGGACCCGGAACTCGAACCCGGAAAACTCGGCACCTCGACCGCTTCGTCGTGCGTGTAGCCGGCACTGCCCACCAAACGGGGAATGGCGATGGCCCGAGTTTGAATGACCACCCCATGCGCCGCTTCCAGGTCGTGATTGGCTTTGAGGATATTGGCGTTTTGCCGGAGGGCGATGTTGACGGCATCGGTGAGCGACATGGGTTGCGAAAGCCAGCCCGGCACCGCATTCGTCGAGTTCGTTTGAGCGTGCAGACCTATCCCGCTCCCAAGAACCGCGACGCAGCCGCACAAAACGATCAGTAATGGCCGGCAACGCTGCGAGTTGAATGGCAGACTTGGTTTTGCGGTCGCTTTCGAAAATATCGTCATCAATTGTCTCATATCCAAGAACCTTCTGTGCCTTCACTGGCGGCCCTGCCGGCGTCGCCGGCCAGCATGTCGCGCAGACCTTCCCGGCCCGACGGCATTGCCGTCTCACCATAGAGGTATTGGGGTATGGGATGCCAGCGGATTCGTTGGAGCCCGCGGGAGCGGTGCGGGGTCGGTCCCGATAATTTGCAGTCGGCTCGCTTTGGTCCCTGGTGAGCAATCGGGGGTCGGAACGCTCAGGCTCGGCGGCTTCGGCTCATTCTTTAGCCCGCTTGGCGACAAGTTCTTGAGAAAGCATACTCAGCTTGTACAGGCTGGGATCTTGAAAATTACTCACAAGTTGCCTGTGGAGGTAGTTCCTCGCCGCGGCTCTCTGACCTTGACCAATTCCGCCCGTGACTTACGAGACGCCGTTACACCAAGACCGTCAACCGCCTAACGCTGCCGGGGCGCTGATGTCGCCTTTGTTGAATCCGACGTATTCTTCCGTCAGATCCGCGGCGTAGATGTAAGCGCTCGAACGACCGAGGTTCAGGTTGACGTGGAGATCAAATTCCTTGGCGGCGACTGCTTTGCAGAGCTGCTTGAAGGTGACTTTGGTCGGCTGGCCACGCTTGAGGCTCCAGAGAACCTTGGAACTGCCTGGTGTGCTGTAGCCAATATCAACCTTTCCCTCGACCACCTCGGCGGAACTGTAACCCAACGCGTCAATAATACGTCCCCAATTCGGATCGCCGCCGAACCAACTGGTTTTCACCAACGCACTGTTGGCCACCGCGCGCGCGGCGGCATCAGCATCGTGAAAATTCCGCGCGCCATTCACGCGTACTGTGACGAAACGGGTCACGCCTTCGCCATCCCGCACGATCATCTTGGCCAGCTCCAGGCAGACGTGGTTGAGGGCGTCCTGAAACACTTGGAAGTCCGGCACGCGGCGCAGCACGTTGTAACCGGACTTGAGCCGCGGATTTTCCGCCAGCCCGTTAGCCATTAGAAGCACGGTGTCGTTGGTGCTCATGTCGCCATCCACCGTGATGCAATTGAAACTCTGGGCCACAGCCTCCTGCAATGCCGCCTGGAGCGCGCGCGGCTCGACGTCGGCATCGGTGGTCAAAAAGCACAGCATGGTTGCGTGCAGCGGTCGGGCTGCCGGACGGCGTCCCGACGCGCTCATGCCGGGTTGGATCATGCCGGCACCTTTACAGATGCCCCCAAGTCGAACGGTTTTGCCGCCCAGTTCGAAGGCCACGGCGATCTGCTTGGCGTGAGTGTCGCTGGTGAGGATGGCCTCGGCGGCGAACGTCGCGTCGGCCACCGTGCTACCCAAGCTCGTCGCCGCCCGGTGAATGCCGGTTCGCACCCGTTCCATCGGCAGGGGCAATCCAATCCGACCGGTCGAGGCCACCAGTACCTGGTTGGCCGGTATTTTGAATTCCCGGGCCACCAGCGCCGCCATCTCAGTTGCGTCCTGCCGGCCTTGTTTGCCGGTACAGGCATTGGCGTTGCCGGAATTGGCCACCACGGCCCGGGCCACGCCGCGAGCCACGCGCGGGATACAAACTTTGACCGGGGCGGCGGCGATTTGGTTGGTGGTGAACATGCCCGCGACGGCGCACGGCATTTCCGAAAGGATCAGGGCCACGTCCGGCTTTTGGCCTTTCTGCGAGCCTTTGCCCGTGCTCAGGCCCTGGACGCCGCAGTACACGCCCGCCGCCAGGAAACCCTGCGGAGCGACCACCGAACCAGCAATTGTTTTGAATGATGTTTTCATACGATGAGAATTGAGCTTGGCCCGCGGATGACGCGGGTTAGAGAAAAAGGAAACTGGGCGCCGGCCGCCACCGGTCGGACCGCACGAATGGCAGGCCCATTCGGAGGCGTGGAAGCAAGGCGAGAAATTGAAAGCCAGTCATCATATCAAGCCGGCCGTTTCGGGATAACCACCCAGGATGTTCATGGCCTGCACCGCCTGGCCGCTGGCGCCCTTGACCAGATTATCTTCGGCGCTCATGACCAATAGCCGCCCCGTGCGTGGGTCAAGCCGCCAAGCGATCTCGATGACATTCGTGCCGGTAACATTCTTGGTGTCGGGCAACGCCTTGCCTTCCAACAGTCGCACAAACGGCTCTTGGCCGTACGCCGTCTGATAGCACCCGGCAATCTGTTCCGCGACGGCGTTCATTTCGATTTCGTTGGAAAACGGCTGCGTCGGCGCCAAATACAGCGTGGTGAGAATGCCCCGGGTGACGGGAATCAGGTGCGGCGTGAACTGCAAGGTCACGGGCGTGCCCGCCGCCTCGGAGAGTTGTTCTTCAATCTCGGAAAGATGCCGGTGTTTCGGCACGCCGTAGGGCCGCACACTTTCGTTGCACTCGCAAAAAAGGTAACCCACTTCAGCCTTGCGCCCGGCACCGCTGACCCCGCTCAGCGAATCGGCGATCATGCCGTGCGGCTTGACCAATCGCGAGCGCAACAAAGGAATGACGGGGAGCAAGACACTGGTCGGGTAACATCCGGGCGAGGCAATGAGGAGGGCCTTTTTGATTTGGTCCCGATAGATTTCAGGCAGACCATAGACCGACTTGGCCAATAAGTCCGGCGCCGGATGGTCGTGGCCGTAGAATTCCCGGTACACGGCGGAGCTTTTCAGACGGAAGTCGGCGCTCAGATCGATGACCTGGCACCCTTGTTGGAGCAGTGGCACCGCAAATTCCGCCGCCACCCCGTGCGGCAATGCCAGAAAAACAATGGCGGCCTGTTTGGCCAGCAACTCGGGAATGGGTTCGCAGAACCGGAGATCACGCGCCGGGGGATACTGGGCGAACTTTGGAAACACCTGGGCCAGCGTCTGCCCGGCATATTGACGGGAGGTTACCGTGACGAGATCCACGTGCGGATGCTGCAATAGCAACCGCACCAGTTCCTCGCCGGAGTAACCGGAAGCCCCGACAATCGCGACGGTGTGTTTCTTCATGTTGTTATCGCCAACCAGTTGAGAAGGGTGCTGGGCGGCAATCATCAAAACGCCACCCTCGGCAGACCCTCGTCAACCGTGGCAAAAAATGTCGGCGTTTATATTGCTCAGGCATTCGGTCACGTTTCAAGCAATCATCGTAATTTTGCGAACGCCGGCGGCACGTTCCCGCAGCGTGCTTCCGGCGTCCCGCCGGAAGAAACGAATGCACAATCGGCGCGCGCATGGCCGGGGGGCTATGATTCGAAACGGGCCGTTCCAAACTGCCGGCAAGATGCCGGCAGCACGCTGCTGCAACGTGCTGCCGGCGTCCCGCCGGCAGAAACGAAAGCAAGTGTCACGGTCGAATGAAAGAGCACGGTCGGGATGTGAATGACCAATCCTCAATGACCAAGCACCAGAGACTGGCCAAAGCCCAAGGCCCGAATGAAGTAAGATCCGCAGAGCGTTGGGCAACTGGTCATTGGACATTGGAGATTGGAGATTCTCTGGGCTTTGTTTTTTGGGTTTTGGTCATTGGACCTTGTTCGGTCGGGCCGTTCCAAACTGCCGGCAAGTGCCGGCAGCACGTTCTTATGGAACACTGGAGGGCGGCGCGCCACGTCGCTCAGTTCGGAACAGCTTGGCCAGTTCGTCGAGCAAGTCCTGGCACTCCGGTTTCACGGCCAGGTTTTCGTTCTCCTGGGGATCGGTCTGGTGATCGTAACGCTCACGCGATGCAAGTTCACCTTTCCGGTTTCGCCATTCGACATAGCGGTATCGCTCGGTGTGCATTGCCGTGCCCTGGAAACCACGTTTGGGATACTCGCTGAAGACCGCCTTCTTCCACGGGCGTTGCGGAGCGGGACAAGGCTGGTGCCTTCCAGCCCGGCGGCGTCCACGGGCTGCGGCAGGCCGCAAAGCTCGACCAGCAGTTGGCGGTAGAGTTCAGTTCCAAAGTAGGGGATCGTCGCGATTCTTGACGAGGACGCATAGACCCAGCAAATGCGTCCGGCTCGGTCGGCTCCAGGCTTGCTATCGGTGATCGGTGCGGTACATATTCATTCATTATGGCAGCCCCCAAAACCGTGCAACATCTGAGTGAAGCCGAATACCTCACGATTGAACGCGCTGCGGAGTTCAAGAGTGAATTCTTTGATGGTGAAATGTTCGCCATGGCCGGGGGAACGCCCATGCATAGTTTAATTGGGGCCAACCTCATCGGGGAGTTGCGGACCAAACTTAAAGGCAGTCCCTGCATGCCGTTTACCAGTGATTTGCGCCTAAAAGTGGAGGCGACCGGTTTGCTCACTTATCCCGATGTGACGGTGATCTGTGGCCCCTTGCAATTCGCCGCTGGCACGGACGATACTGTGATCAATCCAACATTGATTGTGGAAGTGTTGTCCGACTCGACCGAGGCTTACGACCGCGGTGAGAAGTTTCAACATTATCGACGGATACCTTCACTGCAAGAATACCTGCTCGTCAGTCAACGACGGCCGCGGCTTGAGCACTTCCAGCGTCGCCCGCAAGACGAATGGACGTTGCGAACGGCGGAGGAGCAAACAGCGACGCTGGCCCTGCCCTCGTTACAGATCACCCTCGAATTGCAGGAAGTCTTCGCCGGTGTCAAATTTGTGCCCGCGCCCATCCGCCCTCAATTACGACCGCCGGTTTGAACCGGCAGGGTTCCGACAATTGCCGTCCGCTAGTCGCCCACCGCCACCGCAGGTGCAAGTTCGCCGTTTGAATTAACGGAAACGAACCATCATCCAAAAAAACACTGACCTGATGGAAACCGCCCAATAGTCAGCAGTCCAATCGTAGCGACCGCTTTCGCCGAAACAGCCGTGACGTCCGGCCAGATCTCAGGCAAGCTTCAATCCTTATGAGGACGGAACTTACTTTGGTGCCGAGCAAGAACAGGCTCATTCCTGGCAGCCTGGGCCGTTGGCTGTTGCTGATGGCC
Source organism: uncultured Verrucomicrobiae bacterium (assembly GCA_963788655.1). Classification (GTDB taxonomy): domain Bacteria; phylum Verrucomicrobiota; class Verrucomicrobiia; order Limisphaerales; family JAFGQR01; genus JAFGQR01. Next base: position 31,026 of record CAWBHS010000091.1, read on the forward strand.
GTTGGAATCGGCGCCTGCCTGGGACAGTCCTCTCCGGTTCCAGATACGCTACCGGAGGCCAACGTCACTGCCAGCCACAAACAAGCGTCGGTGGCTTTGGTCCCAGCGACCATCCCGAAAGCATTCATCTGGTCCAATCCGCTTCCGTTTGAATACGCCGAAGGCCAGACGACTCCTCGCCGCGAAGTGCGCGATCCGTGCATCCTTCACGAAGGGGATCGTTACTACTTCGTCTTCACGATGTGGCCGTTTGCCAATCGCGACGAGCGACGCCTGGCGTTGCCGAACAATGGTTCGTCGCCGGGGATTGCGTTGTATTCGTCGCCGGATTTGCAGCACTGGAAGTTCGAAAACTGGCTGGTGAAGTCGTCGGAATTGCCGGTGAACTGTCCCTACAAACATCGCTTCTGGGCGCCGGAAATTCACAAGCTGGGCGGCAAGTTCTATTTGATCTTCACGGCCGACAATTGGCTGAAGCAGGAATACAACCCGGCGGGAACGTGGGGCACCGCCGGCTACGCGTTTGTCGGCGTCGCGGACCAGGTTGCCGGCCCCTACGAACACATCACCTACATCCCCGGCGCCGCGTGCGACACGTCGCTCTTCGAGGACACCGATGGCACAACCTACGCCCTCATCCCGCGTTACCACATTGACGTGCAGCAAATCGACCTCACGAATTTGTCGCACGGCGAGGTGCGGCTCGTGGGCCAACCGAAGCAGGTCGTCGCGGCGGACAATACCGACCTCGGCATTGCCGCCAAACCGGACTATCTCGAAGGGCCGTGGCTGGAGCGAATCCACGGTTGGTATTACCTGTTTTATGCGGAGATTTATCGGGACAAAACCTACCCTGACTGGCTGGGTTATCACACCGGCGTGGCGGTGGCCAAGAAGGTGTTGGGACCTTATCAGAAAGACGCGCGCGGCCGGATTTTCGAGGGCGGCCACCTGGCTGTGTTTGATGGACCGGATCAAAGCAAATGGTTTTCCTACCGCGGCGAATCGCGCAACCCCGCCCGCGGTTTGCTTTGCGTGGATCCGTTTGAAATCGATGCCGACCATCGCGTGCAGACCGCCGCGCCAACGCTCGGGCACTAAACCAATCCTTGATGCCTCGAACTCTGGATCGTCAGAGACCGGCCGAACTAAAGCGGTTTCGATTGGATCGTTTTGCACCTTGGCGGCAACCAACTTTCAATCGATTTACCCGCGGTAAACGATCCAACCTACCGCCAGAAGCTGAAGCCAGACGTTTTCAGCGCTTCCGAAATACCCCGACGTTGCGCCTCGGCCAGGAACGCATTTTTCAACTCGGTGCCGAATGCATCCGGATCGATCAAGGAGCGCAAGTCGTCGTCGTACGCACCGACCTGTTTCCACTCGCGGTCCCGCTGGGGCCGGTTGGGAAGCTTGGCGGCAACGAGCCGGTCCAGTTTGAACCGCGCGACCAGCGCGTTTTGCTTGGGATAAGGTTGCTCGGATACCGTCGTGCTGTCCAATTCGTCGCCGGCCAATCCCAGGTACGCGGCGGGTTTGCCAGTGAGGCGGGCGACGATTTCCGCGGCGGCTTTTCGATTGGGGAAGTGGGCCACCGTTTGTCCCTGCACGCGCAGCGCTCGCAGACACGGATCTTCCCCGGCTGCCACCCGGAGCAAATCCAAGTATGATGCGTCCGTCAACCGGTCAAAATTGAGGCCGGCGAGCGAGTAACTAAAAAAGACCTTGTGCGGTTGGGCGGAGCAGGCACGTCGATACGCCCGGACCAGGAACGCCTGTTCCGACTGGTCCAGATGCCGGGGCATCAACATATCCGGTGAAAGATTCAACTTCGGCGGGCCGTTTACCGGGGAACCCTGCCGGTTCAGTCGCATCGTGTCTTGATGGAACGGGAGATTGGGAGCGATCTCGAAATCAATGCCGGCGCCCTGTTGGTAAATTTCGTGATGGAAAATCGAATACAAGCCGACGCGCCGCAGAGCTTTCGTGGCGACCTCCGGGTCGGGATGCCGCGCTAACACCCAGGCAACGTAAACCGCGCGCTGCGCGTCGTCGCCGTCCAACACCGGCAGCAATAACTGCGCAGTTGCCGGGCCGGCGCACGTGGTCAGCACCCGGAGCGCGCAGTCCTCGGTCGGTTTGCCGAACTGCGCCAGGGCGGCGGATTCGCGTTGGGCCCGTTCCGTCTCATTCGGGCAAGGAATGTCGAGCAGGCATTGCGCGGCTTGTTCGCGGACGGTTGCTTGAGGATTTCCGAGTTCCGCATTGAGTAGCTCCAGAGCTTGTGAGCGCCGTTCGCCGGTTATGGCGCGGGCGCGGACGGCGCTGAGGCGGACCGCTGAATTGGTTGAAGCTAACAAGTGATCAGTCACCCGCCCTTTGAAAGGAACCTGGTGATCCGTGCATACATTGAGGATGGTCGCCGCTGCCTGGGCGAGCGCCGGGATTTGGAAGTCCGCCGCGCCGTGGGTCGCAACCCTTTCCGCCGCGCGAACCAGGGCTTGGTCAAACATGTGATTCGTGCCAGCCGGCACCTTCGCGGCGAAAGCCGCCAGCGTTTGCAGGTTGGTTTCGTTTTCCATTAATGGAAGCAGCACCAAGGCGAGATCGTGACGCGGCCAACCCAGACTATGCGGCACCAACCCAGGGTGCGCGCGGCCATAGATCTTTTGAACGCGGCGCAAGAATGCCACCTTGCGGTCCAGCGCCAACTCGCTTCGCACCACCCCCTGGACCCACTGTTCGCGGGTGAAGTCGTTTTGCTGCTGGAGCAGGTTCATCACTTCGTCCACGGAAGCATCGGTGCCTTCAATCTCCAGGTAGGCGGCGAACAAGCCACCCATCTGCCAACGATTCGCATCGGTCCACAACCGCCGGATGTCCGGCAGCGCTGTCTGGTCTTTCCAAAGTTGCAAAATGCCCAGGGCATCCGCCATCGCGTCTTCGGTGTGAAGCATTTGCAGCACAAACGGGCGAAGCTCCGGGCGGGGCAGGGCGGCCAGCCTCTTCTGTCGCTCGACGTAGAACTCATTCATGACCTTGCCCGCGCGCCGGGTGTTTTCCAGGAACTCGATTTGGTTCGTCGTCAGCCCGTGCTTTGCCGGATCGAGTTTGTCCAAGGCAAGCAACGCCGCCCCCGCAATTTCCCACCGGACATCCTGCGTCTTACGTTCCAACGGTCCAATGGCCGCAGGTTGTCCGAGTTTCACCAGGCGCTCGAGGATGGGTTTCAACTCGAAATAGTGTTTTCGGTCGAGGCACTGGACCAACAACTCTGTCGCTCGGTCCGGCTGGCCCAACGCTTCCGCAAAGCGCGCGCGGTTTTCAGGATCCGGGAAACGTTCGGCATCGTCCAGAGCCGTTGCGAGCAGCATGCGGGCGCGGGGATCGCCGGCCGCCCGACACAGGCTGAGGGTCGCTTGGTGATTCAGTCCGAGCGTCCGCTCGCTCGCCAGGCGCACCAGCGCGTCAACCAGGCTCGGGCGGACCGGCAGCGTGTCCAGGATGACCAGGCAATTGGAAGCCACGACAGTGCTGGGCGCTGCCAATCCCGCAACCAATTGGGGATACACTCGCTCGCCACGCTGTCGGAGCCAGAAGCGCGGTCGTTCGTCATAAGACAAGGTGTCATCGCGGACGGCGAGTGCCTGGATCTTCTGGTTCACCACTGCCGGATCCGGCGCGTCATCCAGCGCCGCAGCCGCGTTGCTCCGACTGACGGCCACAATGATTGCGACCGCGAACCCCAACCAAAGGAAGGCGCGCCAACGGCACTCTTTGATCGTTATCATGGTGCCATCCTACCCGACTTTGGTCTGCCAGCGTGTAAGTTAGTTGTAAAACCAGATGGCGATGGTCGGCAGCTTGAACACGAGTCATTGGGTCATTCTTTTGGCAACGCCCGCAACCTCCGCACGGCTTCGTCGGCAAGCTGTTCCCCGGCGCCGGGCGCCAAGGGGGCTGCTCCGCACCTCGTAGCCGCCTTCGGCGTAACTCGGACGCGTCGGCACGTAGCCGGCGGCGCCGTTGCAGTGTGTGAAGCCGAACGTGTGGCGAAACGGCGAGGTGGACTTGATCGTCCGGCCCAGTTCGTTGAACACTTCCCCGCCCAGTCCCACAAACGCAACGTCGCCCAGACATCCCACCGTGACGTTGAAGGGCACCGGCAAAGTGGCGGAAGCTGGCGTTTCGTCGCGTGGTTTGCCGGGCAGTTTGATGGTCTTGAAAGCGGTCCGGATTGGACCCTTCACGGAGGCAACCTGAATCTGGTCGAGCACAAGCAAAGCGTCTGAATCCCGGAAGGCATCTGGACTGCACGCCGAAGTACAGGGACGGGGCTGTATTCCATCCACGCGGCGTCTGATCGATTTCATGCCCGGAGCGTAACTACCGGCAAACCGAAGACAAGGGCGGAGTCAGCGGCAATCCTTGATCTGCCCAATTACATTCAATTCTAACCTTTCTTTTTAAGTCGGTTCCCTCCACCCTTGCTCCAAGATGGATTCACGAAAACTGGCCTTGCTTTGCCGGGAATTAGCCGACAACCGAAAAGCGGAAGACGTAGTGGTGCTGGATGTGCGCGAGATTTCCAGCATCACCGATTATTTCGTCATCGCCTCGGCGACCAGCGAGCCGCATTTGCGGGCAATCGCTGACGAAATCAACGAAAAACTCCGGGCAGAGCAGCACTTGCGTCCCCGCGCAGTGGACGGCACCATCTCGACCGCGTGGCTGGTACTGGATTTCTTCGACGTAATCGTCCACCTCATGCGCCACGATGTTCGCCACCATTACGATTTGGAAGGTCTTTGGGGCGACGCCGCCCGCGTCCGCGCACGGCCGAAGGCGAAAGCCAAAGTCAAAACCACGAGCACGAGCACGACCAAGGCAAAGGCCAAAGCCAAAGCCAAAGGGAATCACCAATGACCAACGTCCAATGACCAGAGAAGGCCCAAGACCCAAGCGCCAATTCGAGGTTGGACGGTTTTTCCGTGAATGGCAGGTCATTGGAACTTGAACATTCTCTGGTCATTGGTCATCGGGCTTCGGTCATTTGAGACGGTATGTTGAAGATCATTTCCGGCGGACAAACCGGGGCCGATCGCGCGGCGCTGGATTGGGCGATTTTCCATGGTCTTCCTTGCGGTGGGTGGTGCCCGCGGGGACGTTTGGCGGAGGATGGCCCGATTTCCAATCGTTATCCCTTGAACGAAACGCCGGAGGCAGATTACGCGCAGCGAACGGAATGGAACGTGCGCGAAGCCAACGTCACGGTGGTCTTTTCACTGGCGCGGGTTTTGTCAGGCGGCTCGCGGTTGACTTGCGAACTGGCGAGTCAGATTGGCAAACCGTGTCTGCATCTCTCGCAAGCGGACCATGGCGCCAAGGCTGCGGACATGTTGCGCGCCTTCCTGGCTCGGCACGAGGTTCAAAGCTTGAACATTGCCGGCCCGCGCGCTTCCCAGGAACCAGCCATCAGCGACTTTGTGCAACGGACTTTGACCGCCGCTTTGCGAGACGCACCTGATTAGGCCATCCCGCCAAACGAAGTGTAATCATCGAGGTCCAGCAGATCGAACCACGTCTCGATGTCTTCGCGTCCGGGAGCGATTTTGGACTGTTCTTTTTGGAAGAACTCCCGGGCCTCGATCCCGGACGGGGCACGCTGCTCCTGGTGCGCCGACCAGACAGCGATTTCCTCGGGGGAACGTTTATATATGGCGTTCTCTTCCATCCAGGCCAGCATCTCACTGTCGGATCTGCCGGCGGCCAGTTGCGTCTTCACTGCTTCCGCCTCGAGGCCCATGAACGCCAGGAGCCGTTGGTCCACGGGGCAGTCAAAATGATACTCGCCGTTCGTGCCGGCCACAGTGGCGCGGCCTTTGTCCAGCATCCGCGGCAGAGTCACATAGCCGCCCAGTCGCGCGCGCGGACTGCGGGGCGGGTGTTGGGTCAGATTCGGTTCGAACATGTTCATGTGTTTCCTTTCGTCAATCGATCAATGGTCACGCTCATTTAAAATCAATAACGGTTCCGCGCTTTGCCAAACAAATTCAGTTCAGCCGCCAGCGCGCGGCCTGGTTACGCTCCCGCGCCAGCAAAAGCAAATCCATTTAACAATCCGGTTTAACCCTGCTTACGCAGGCAGTGATGCTTCCGCTTGCAAACCTCGAGGAGGGAGCTAAGCTGCGAGAAATTTATGGCGAAGGTTTTGGAAACGGAAAATTTGGTTTTTAAGCGCTCCCGCATCCACGGCACGGGGGGGTATGCCCGGCGTAATTTGAAGAAGGGAACGCTCCTGATCGAGTATGTGGGCCGGAAGATTACCAAGCAGGAAACCCTCAGCCTCTGCGAAGCCGGCAATGAGTTCATTTACACGCTGGATGAGGACTACGACCTCGACGGCAATGTGTCTTGGAACCCGGCGCGCTTCATCAACCACAGTTGCGCGCCTAATTGCGAGGCGGACGAGCGGAATGGCCGGGTATGGATCGTGGCGTTGCGCAGCATCAAGGCTGGCGAGGAAGTCACCTACGATTACTGCTACGATCTGGAAGATTACCGGGATTTTCCGTGCCGTTGCGGCGCGCCCAATTGCTGCGGCTACATGGTGGCCGAAACGCTGCGGGATTCGATCCACTGACCGGCGGTGCCCCGGCGCCGCGTACCAACGCGCATGATTCGTTCGTTTGCATTCACTACCCAAGGCCGCCTGCACACGACGGACATCGAGACGTTCTTGATGCCGACGTTGCTGGCGGACACCAACCTGTTTCTTTGGGTGGATTTGGAAAAGCCCACGCCGGAAGAGGCCAAGTATGTGTTGGAGGACATTTTTCATTTCCACCCGCTGTCCATCGAGGACTGCGTGGTGGCCAGTCCGTCACCCAAGGTTGAGGAATACACGCCCAAGGAAGAGGACAAGTTTGCGCCGTACCTGTTCATGGTGATTCACGCGGTGGATTACAGCCGCAAGGACGGCGTGTTCGCCACCAGCGAACTGAATTTTTTTCTCGGCAAGAACTTTCTCGTGTCGTTCCACGAACTGCCGCTGAAGAGCATCCAAATCACCGCCGACCGGTGCATTAAAGGCACGGTGCACATTGCGCGCGCGCCGGACCGGGTGGCGCACACGTTGTTGGACGGCATTGTGGACAATTACAAACCGGCGCTCGAGGAACTGTCGTTCGAGATCGCCGAACTGGAGAGCCAGGTAGTCGAGGAACCCACCCGGGAAACTCTGAACAAGATCGTCCAGATCAAAAAGGAGGTGCATCATTTGCGGCAGATCATCGGGCCGCAACGGGAGGTGTTGAGCCGGTTCGCGCGAGGCGAATTCAAGCTGATCCGCCCGCACATGGTGCCGTATTACCGCGATGTCTACGATCCACTGTTCCACATTTCCGAACTGGCCCAACGACACACGGATTCCTTGACCGGCATTTTGCAGGTGTATTTGAACATGTCCTCCAACCAGACCGGCGAAGTGGTCAAGCTGCTGACGCTGATCACGGTGATCACCACGCCGCTGATGATCGTCGGCACGTGGTATGGCATGAATTTCAAGGACATGCCCGAAGTGCATACGCGCTACGGGTATTGGATGGCGGTCGGCATCACCTTGTGCTCGACCTTGGGAACATTTTGGTGGTTCAAACGGAAGAAATGGATTTGATCGTGCAGATTTGGCGGCCATTCCGAATCCTTAAAACACCGCCGGGCGAAAGCTGTGGAATTCGGTCTTTCGGACTTCGAGCTTCTCTCGGATTTCGACTTTTGGACCTCGGATTTGCCCTGCCTCATTCGTGAATTGCCATGCCTGCTGGAACGTCCAGTTTTCTTGATCGGGTGCTCGGCCGTATTGGCCGCCTGGATGCCGAGGGATTGCAGACGGTCATCCAACGGCTGGCTCGCGAACGGGCGTTTCTCGAAACGCTGTTCAAGTCCATCGAGGACGGGGTGCTGGTCGTGGACGAGAACGAGAATGTTCTCTATTTCAATCGCGCGGTCACCCGGTTGCTCGGGCTGCCGCCGCAGGGCGTGGAAGGCCAGCCAATTAGCCGGTGGCTACCGGAATTGGATTGGCGGAAGCTGGCGTCCTTTGACCGGGCGGGCGGGACGCACGTGGTGCGGCAAGAGATTGAGGTCACCTATCCGCGTCCGCGTTTTCTGAGTTTGTATGTCGCGCCGTTGGACGGCGAAGCCGCCGGCAGTTCGGGACTGGCGCTGATTGTTCACGATGTCACCGAGGCCCGGCAAAAAACCTTCGAAGCCATCGAAAGCGAACGGATTCAAGCGCTGACGTTGCTCGCCGCCAGTGTCGCGCATGAAATCGGCAATCCCCTCAATGCGCTGCGCATTCATCTGCAACTCATGGAGCGGGAGATTAAGAAACTGCGTACCGCCCCGGCGGAACGGCGCTCTGACCGCAAGCCAGGGCTTGGACGGCGCCAAGCGGCGGCTCCCGGCTCCGAGGCAGAAGCGTTGGATATTGCAGACAAACTGGATAAATATCTGGGAGTCTGCAAAGGCGAAATCACGCGGCTGGACTACATCATCACCCAATTTCTTCAGGCCATCCGGCCTTCGCCGCCGCAATTGCAGCCGGTGTCGCTTAACGACGTGGTTTTGGAAACGCTCCAATTGCTTAAGCCGGAAATTGAGAATCGCGGGTTGACGCTGCGCAAAAAGCTGGCCGTCAATTTGCCGGCAGTACCGGTTGATCCGGCGCAGATCAAGCAGGCGCTGGTGAACCTGATCAAGAACGCCCTCCAAGCCATGAGCAAAGGCGGTACGCTGACCCTGCAAACGGACCTGGCCGACGATGGCGTTTATTTGACGGTGGCGGATACCGGCGGCGGCATTGCTCCCGAGCGCATCCAGCGGTTGTTCGAGCCGTTTTACACCACCAAGAAGAAGGGCACCGGCCTGGGCTTGATGATTGTCCAGCGCATCGTCCGGGAACACGCGGGGCGCATCGGCTTGGAAAGCCACGTGGGCAAAGGGACGGCGTTCCGCGTGTGGCTGCCATTGCACGAGCGGCGGATTCGTTTGTTGCATGAAGGCAAACCGCAGTGAGAGGAGGGGCGAGTGAAATCCGAAGGCCGAAATCCGAGATCCGAAGGGCTCCGGCGGGGCGAAGTGCGTAGGGGAGGCGAAATGGAAGTTGATTCGGAAATTGGATATTCGGTTTCGTTCGGGTTTCGGATTTGGTCTTTGGACTTTAGCTATGGCGGTTGCGATTGATCTGTTATAGTTTTGCCTTTTTAGGTTCCATGACGAAGCCGACTTTGTTGATCGTTGATGATGAGAAGCCCACGCGGGAAGGGCTGCGGGCGGCTTTGGAAGATCGTTACGACGTTTACATTGCCGAAGACGCCGCCACGGCCACGGAGTTGCTCGAACGAGAGCGGTTTGACGTCTTGCTGACCGATTTCCGGCTGCCGGCGGAGGACGGCATGAAGTTGATTGCACGCGCCAAATCACTTTCCAAGCCGCCGGTATGCATCCTGATGACGGCCTACGGTTCCGAGGAACTGGCGGTACAGGCAATGAAAAGCGGCGCGGACGATTATATTGCCAAAGGCCGCCTGCAAATTGACGAACTGGAGATGCGGATTACGCGGGCGTTGCGGCGGCAGACGTTGGAAACCGAAAACGTCGAATTACGCCAGCAGTTGCATTCCAAGTATGGTATGGAAAACATCGTAGGCGAATCGCCGGCCATGCAGGAAGTCTTCGAGGTGGTCAAACAGGTGGCACCGACGCGCGCGACCGTTTTGCTCACCGGCGAGAGCGGCACCGGCAAGGAAGTCGTGGCCCGCGCCATCCATCATTTGAGTCCGCGAGCACGCTTTCCGTTGGTGACGGTGCATTGCGCCGGCCTGCCGCCGACGTTGCTGGAGAGCGAGTTGTTTGGCCACGAAAAGGGCGCGTTCACGGGCGCCTACGAACGGCGGATTGGCCGATTCGAGCAGGCGCAGGGCGGCACGTTGTTTCTGGACGAGGTGGGCGAGATCGATGCCAGTTTGCAGGTCAAATTGCTGCGGTTTCTGGGGGAGCGCACCTTTGAACGCGTCGGCTCGAACAAAACGCTAACGGCCGATTTGCGTCTGATCACCGCGACCAACCGACGATTGGAGGAGTTGGTGCAATCCGGTGAGTTCCGGGAGGATCTCTATTTTCGGCTGAAGGTGGTGCGCATTGAAATGCCGCCCTTGCGAGAGCGCAAAGGGGACGTTCCATTGCTGGCCCGGAATTTTCTGCACGAGTACGCCAGCGAAAACAACAAGCCGGTGAACGATTTCACCGCCGACGCTTTGGAGGCGCTCATGACGTATCCCTGGCCGGGCAACGTGCGCGAATTGCGCAGCGCCATGGAGCACGCGGTGTTGTTCTGCCGATCCGAACGCGTCGCGCTGCGGGATTTGCCGGGCGAACTGCGGGGGGCCGGGGGCGGCATCTCGGCAGACAACCGTCGCGTAGTAGTGCCGGGAACCGTGACGGTCAAGGAAGCTGAGAAACAGTTGATCACCCGGGCGCTCAAAGAATGCGGAGGGAATCGTACGGAAGCGGCGAGGAAATTGGGCATGAGCCGCCGCACGCTGCACCGCAAGTTGCACCTTTACCACCTGGAGGACTTGTAGCATGCCGATGTCATTCCAGGAATTCATTCATCGGCTGGATGTCGGTTCCGGACATCGGATTCTCCGATACGCCCTGGCGCTGATCGCCCTGGTCGGATTGGCCGTTTTTTATGACGCCACGCGATTCCGTAATCTGGCGACCATCGAGGGAATGGATGCCGCGCAATTGGCCCGAAACATCGCCGAGGGCAACGGGTACGTAACGCAGTTTGTCCGGCCGCTAGGCCTCCACCTGTTGCAGCGGCACCGGGCGGATCACGATCCCTTGCTCAACACACCGCACCCGGATTTGGCGAATCCGCCGGTGTATCCCTGGCTGCTGGCGGGGGCGTTGAAGGTGATGCCCTTCGACTACCCGGAGCTGAACGTGCAAAGTTCTTTTTCAATTTATCTCCCCGATTTGTGGATCGCCATTTTCAACCAAGGCCTCTTCCTGGTGGCGGTGGTATTGACGTTTCGACTGGCCAAACGATTGTTTGACGAGCCTGTGGCGTGGCTGTCCGCCATTGTGCTCGTGGGCGCGGCTGCCTTCTGGCAGTTCAGCCTCTCCGGGCTCTCCACGCTGTTGCTGGTGGTCATTTTCGTGGGCTTGGCGGATGTCTTGACCCGGCTGGAGACGTCCGTCGCCAATCCGAAGCGTCAACCAAGCGGCTGCTTGGTCTGGCAATCGGTGCCGGAGTTTTGGTAGGGCTGGGGTGCTTAACCCGGTATGCCTTTGGCTGGCTGATTCTGCCGGTCGGCATCTGGATTTCGCTGTACGGCGGGCGGAATCGCTCCAAGCTGATGCTGGCGGCGGCGGGAGCGTTCTGCGTGCTCGTGGGGCCGTGGATCGTGCGGAACTACGTAGTCAGCGGGACGCCTTTCGGGACGGCAGGGTACGCTGTTTATCAAGGCACCTCACTATTCCCTGGCGACCAGTTGCCGCGCACATTGGTGCCGTCCTTCAGCGGTTTGTCCACGCAGGATTTTGGTCGGAAATTCTGGATCAACGCGCGCGAAATAGTGGCCAACGAGATTCCCCGCCTGGGCGGCAGTTGGGTCATCGGGTTGTTTATGGTGGGGTTGCTGCTGCCTTTTCGTAACTTGACCCGCGTCCGCATTCGGTATTGGCTTCTATTTTGCTTTGTCACGCTGTTCGTGGTAGAGGCGTTCGGACGAACCGGACTGGAGGCGGATTCACCGCTAATCAGTTCGGACAATTTGCTCGTCCTGTTGGCGCCGTTGATCTTTGTCTATGGGGTCAGCTTGTTTTTTACGTTGATTGAACCGCTGACGGTGGCCGAACCGGGGGGGCGGTGGCCGGTGTGGACGTTGTTCGGAGTGCTGGCTTGCGCGCCGTTTCTGGTAAGTTTTTTGGCGCCACGAGCATCGCCGGTGGCCTATCCGCCATATTATCCGCCTTGGACGATGGCCAAATGCGGCTTAGTGGACCGGCAAGCCCTGGTGATGGCGGATATTCCGTGGGCGGTGGCCTGGTACGGCAATCGGCAAAGCGTTTGGCTGACGTTAAAGCATCGCGGACAGCTTGACGACAAGGCTAGCAATGACTTTTATGCGGTCAATCGTTTGAAAGCCGTCACCGCGTTGTACCTGACCGCCAAAACCTTGAAAACAGTTGAAACCAGCGCCATTTGGCAATGGGCGAACAATGTTGAACCCGCCCGGGACTGGGTGAGTTTCGCGCTCGGAACTTATTTGAAGGGCGAAGTGCCCGATGGATTCCCGTTGCGGGTGGCCCCCGAAGGTCTGGGTCCAGAAATTTTTTTAACGGATTCTGAACGTTAGCGAGCAAAAACAATCCAAGAATCGTAATCCGATAGGCTTGGATTTCTATTTGACAGGAAATCGTACGTTCCATTACACCTAAAGCCGTCATTACTTATTGAGGAAAAACTTGGTCGGAAAATTTTAAACGGATTATGAAAAAAATCATCGCCTCGGCCGGACTGATCGCAGTAGGGACCGCTGGTCTTCACGCTGCGGGCTATGCCCCGGGATTAACGCAACAAGAAGCTTCGAAAAACTGGAGTGTCGCGGCCTCGTTGCAGGGCTTTTATGACGACAACTACGCCTCGGCCAATGCCAACGTGATTGGCGCCAATGGGCAAAAGCTGAAGGAAGGCAGCGGGGGCATCGAGTTTCGGCCCAGTGTGGCTTACAATTTGCCGCTCGAACGGACGTACATTGGCCTGTCCTACGAGTATGGCTTGAAGTACTACTTTGATCGGGTCGGCGACGATATCGATCAAAGTCATACTTTCGATGGAGTAATTGATCATCGGTTTTCCGACCGCTACCGGCTGCGTGCGGAAGATAATTTGGTTTACTCTCAGGAGCCGCAGCTCACCACCGGATCAGTCGGTGCCGGAAACTACGCCACCTACCGATCCAATCTGGATTCATTCCGAAACAATCCGTCTCTCAAGTTTACCGCTCAGCTTACGGAACTCTTTTCCGTGGATTTGGGATATCAAAACTGGTTTATCGATTACAAGGAAGGGGGCGAGGTAGTATTCGGCGCTGTTGGACCGGGTGATGCACCGCTTTAATGTGGACGGGATGTATGCCGTTCGGGAGAACACTACTGCGGTGCTGGGTTATGCCTACACGATCATCGATTACACCAGCAAAAATTATTTGAATAATTGTACGCCTGCTCAGATTGCGGCATTAGTTGCTGGAGGCTACAGGTTTTGCGAGGCGATGATCGGGATTCCACGTCCCATTCCATCTACGCCGGGGCAATTCACAATTTCTCTCCGACCTTGCGCGGTGAAGTCCGGGCGGGAGCACAATACACGGATTATTCAAATGATTTATTCGGCAGCACTTGGTCGCCATACTTGGCATTGGCGGGTTCTTACTCCTACTGCCGGGCAGTTATTTGCAAGTTGGTGCCGATGTTAGTCGCGGCGCAACCGATGTAGCTGGGCTTGGCATCGACACGCTATGCCACTGATCAGGATGCAGCCAGCATCTATGCCTTGATCAACCATCGGATTTCCGGTGACCTCACGGGGCGACTGATGGGGCGATACCAATACGGGCGCTTCCGCGGGAAGGCTGGTGAACAAGCGGGAGTGCCCATCAATGGCGCGGCGGATAATTATTTTCAAGTCAGTGCCGGTGCCGAATACAAAATCAACACGTATTGGGCCGTGCAGGCCAACTATTTGTTCGACCGGCTGCGATTCAGATTTCCCGTCCGTAGCTTTAGCCGCAACCAAGTGTTTGGTGGTGTACGCGCTCAATACTGAGATTTTAAAACGCTGACAAAAACGGGAGGCTGGACCGTTCATCTGGCCTCTTTTTTTTTCGATTTATGGAAGAGAAGAAACAGACCTTCAACACGCCGGAGATCAAACTCCACTTCCTGGACTACTGGCGAATCATCCGGATTCGTAAAACGGTGATCATCGCTGTGTTTCTGTTGGTGGCGATCACCACGACCTTGGTAACGTTCATCCTGCCCGAGTCCTACTCCAGTACGGTGCGCATGCGGGTGGATAAGAACGTGACCGACGTGGGAGGTTTGTTTACCACCGATCAGCGCAACTCGACCGCGTTTGATCCCTACTGGGTGGAGACGGAGTTCCAAACGATCCAATCCAAGTCTATTCTGTATCAGGTCATCACCAACCTGGACCTGAACAAGAAATGGGCGGAGCGATTCAAGGAGCCCCTGCCGCTCAGCACCGATCTGACCTTTGGCATTTTGAAGCATCAAATCCAGGTCAGCCAGACGCGCAACACCAGCTTGATCGAGATCACGGTGTTTAGCGAAGATCCCCAAGAAGCGGCCGACATCGCCAACGAAGTCGCCAAAGTCTATCGGCAATCGCGGCTGGACCAGAAAATGGGGATGGCTAAAGGGGGTATCGCCGTCCTCAAGGCGAAGTACGAGGAACAGAACGCAGCGGTCACAAATCAGCAGGCCCTGGTGGACAAGCTGAAGAAGGAAAACCAAATCACCGACATCGAATCTGGACCGGGCAGCTATGCCACCGGCTGGACACTGCAACCGGAAACCTTGCGGCGCATCGAAAATGAGCGCATTACCTCCGCGGCCGAGTTTCACGAACTCGATACGCTTTATACCACGCTCAGCAACATGCCTCCCGAGGAACTTCGGATGTCATTGTCCACGGCCACGGCCGATCCCCAATTGTCCACCCTGACCGATCAACTGGCGTCGGCACAGCGCCAGCGGACCGACTTGTTGCAAGTTTGGTCGGCCGAACATCCGGACGTCAAGCGCAGCGAGGAAATCATTGCCACCATCAACCAACAGATCGACGAGCGCGTCAAGGGCATCATGGATGGGCTTAAAGCCAAAGTGGACGCCAAAAAGGCCAAAATGGACAGCCTCCAGACTGAAGTGGACAAGGCCACTCAAAATGACATTACGTCGGCCATCGAGCGCGGGCCTTATAATCAAGCCAAGCGCGATTTGGAATCGTTGCAACGCGTACGTGAAAGTCTGGCGATTCGCGTGATTCAGGAAGAAGTGAACAACGCCATCCCGACGACGGGCATCGTGGACGTAATTGATCCTGCCGAAGCCGGCAAACGCGCCGTCCGCCCCAACAAACCGTTGAACATCGGATTGGGTATCATCGTGGGGTTGGCCATCGGCGTCGGCTTGGCGTTCTTCATCGAGTACCTGGATACCAGTGTGAAGACCATCGACGACGTGGAACGGGCCTTGCAGGCGCCGGTCTTGGGGGTCATTCCGCAAAATGTGGGAATTCTGCTGGAGGAAGGGCCGGACAGTCCGCACGCCGAAGCGTACCGGGTGTTGCGGACCAACATACTGTTCTCCCAGAAAGATCCCAAGCTGAACACGGTTACCATCGTCAGCGGCGGCGCCGGCGAAGGCAAATCTACCACCACTTTCAATCTCGCGACCGTCTTCGCGCAAAACGGTCAGCGCGTCCTGGTTGTGGACTCGGACCTCCGCCGTCCGAGTCTGCACAAGGTGCTGCACGTCAGCAACGCCATCGGCTTGACCAATTACTTGTTAAAACAGAATACGCTGGAAGAAGTCATTCAAACGACGCCGTTGTCCACGCTGGACTTCATGCCGAGCGGCAAGTTGCCGAGCAGTTCCATGGGCGTGCTGAGCTCCCAGCAAATGAAAGACCTGATCCGCGATCTCAAGCGGCGTTATGATTTTGTTTTCTTTGACTCGCCGCCGATCATGGGCGTGAGCGACGCTTCCATCCTGGCCAGTGAAGTTGATATGGTGCTCCAAGTGATCCAGTATCGCCGCTACCCACAACCGATGACCATCCGCGCCAAGCAAATGATCGAAAAAGTGGGCGGCAACTTGTTGGGCATTGTCCTCAACAACATCAACATGGCCTCCGACGAGAACTATTATTACTACAGCGGCTATTACTACGATTACTATTCCAAGAATGAAGAAGCCGGCCCGGACAAAGCCGCCACCGATGGGGACAAGCCCGCCGGCGCCGACGAAGGCCAGGTTGAAATTCACTCCAAATATTGATTGCGTGAGCTACTGAGTTTGTACTGCATGAACCGATTTGTTAAGTCATTGGCATCCTCGAACCGGGTGTTGGCCCTGGCCGCTCTGGTGCTGGCTGGATTATTGGCGACGGGATGTTACACCACGGATCCCAACCCTAAGCAACCGTTTGTATTCCCGGGGACGACGACCGTAACATCCCCAGGCAACTCTAATCCGGGCAGCCCCGACGTCGATCCGACGTTAGTTCCGCCGAGCACGACCGAATTGCGTCCCGGGGAAACCATCACCGTAAGCTTTGTCGGATCTGCCGCGGGAGAAGGCGGTGCCGCCATTGGACGTGCGAATCGGCGATGACGGCAAAGTTACCTTGTATTGGAATGTCACATTGATGGCGGCGGGCAAAACCGCTGCGCAATTGGAGAAAGATATCCATGAAGCCTATGTTCCCCGGCCTGATCCGAGAAGTGACGGTGACGGTCAAAGGCGCGGAACTGGTTTATTTCGTTGGTGGCGAAGTTCGTAATCCTAACAAATTCTTTTTCTATCCGCACGTCACGGTGACGCGGGCGATCGATACTGCCGGTGGCTTCACCGAGTATGCGGACAAAGGAAACATTCAACTGATCCGGTCCACGGGCGAAAAGTTCACCGTTGATTACTATAAGGCCATTCGCGACCCCAGTCTCGACTTGGAAGTATTACCCAACGACCGGATTTTCGTGCCGCGGCGCGGTCCCTTTGGAATGTGATCGCCTCGAAGTCGAGCTCGAAACTCCCGCCAACAACCGGATTTCCGTGGCCCAGCGCGGCTCCTGTGGTTAAGTGGTTCTCCTCAAGCATTTGAACGGTAAAGAGGCGGGTACCGAGATTTCGGCCCGCCGTTTCCCTTTTAGCATCGGCCGCTCGCCCAACTCGAATTATCGGCTGATGGCCGACGGCGTGTGGGACCACCACGCTGAAATTCATCTGCACCGTTCACGGGACTTTGTGTTGGTCGCCAAGGACGACGCTTCGGTTTTGTTGAATGGCCATCCCGTGACCCAGGCGGTCTTGCGCAATGGCGACCACGTACATCTCGGAGGTGCCCAGTTGCTATTCAGCTTGAGTCCGCCAACGCCCCGCAGTTTGAAACTGCGGGAAACGTTCACTTGGATGGCGCTGGGAGCCTTGTTCGTCCTGCAACTTGCGCTGATCTACTGGTTGGTTGATTGAACTGGGTGGCGATGGGACTGCCGCCATCACCTCTGCCTATTCAAGGGGAGGGAACAAGTTCAATCAACGTTACCGAATTGGCCGGCAACGTTTCTTCCCGCACAAACGCTTCACCGCCGAGCTGACCCGCCCCGGTTTGCTCCAATTCCGCCCGGTTTTGATCATTCCAGACGTTGCTGTGCGTGGCGTCCACCGTCCATTCCCGCCAGCGGCCGTTCCGCAATGGCGCCGGTAACGCCTCCAATTGAAGCCGCACGTGGCGGCGCAGAGCGTATCGATCCCTAAAATTGACGAGCACGATCGCCAACCGGCCTTGCGATGCATCCCATGCGGCCACGCCGGAAACGTCGCCATCGGTGCCGTTGACCGGCAGCCAGGAACCGCGCAGCCCATTGAAGATTTTGGCGACATTGTAGGAAGCTTTGGGAACATTGTCTTTCATGAGCAGGCTGTAATCACCGCGGAAGTTCATGTCCCCCTGTTTTACATAGAAGAAGCAAGGGCGGTCGATGCGTGCCGGCAGGAAGGCGCGGGTGATCGAATTGGCGCACCAAGCCGCGCCAACCTCGTGGTCTTGCGGGCGATCCGCCCACCAGGCTTCGTTCCATTCGGTGATCATGAACGAGTTCACGCGCGGTTTCAGTTCGGGAACATCCTCCAGATAGCGCCGAAACGTCTCGGCTTCGCGCACGATGACTTCCGGTGGCTGAAAGTACTCATGCCAGCTCACGAAATCGAGCGGCAGCTTCTCTTGCTGGCACCATAACATCAACCCGCGCGCAAAGCCCTGCCCATGGAAGCAATGCCCGCAGTCCGAATTCTCCATGGGTCCGCTGGCCAGCGCGGGCCCGCCAATCTTCGCCTGTGGATCCGCCTTCAGGACACCCCGGGCGGTGGCCCGATAGAGTTTGCAGTAAGCCTCAAATCGCCGAACCACGCCCTCATCCGTCGGCTCCTTGCCCAGCGCCTGCGCATAGATTTTGCGAAACGCCGCCCTGCCCGTGTCTTCCGGTCCGGGTTTGAGCCAGCCGGTGTTGACTTCATTCCACACCTCCCAAAACGGGACTCGCTTCCCGCGGTCGAGGCAACGTTTGGCGGCTTGATAACACAATTCTTCCCAGACGCCGTAGTCTTTCGGGGCGCTTTGCCGGTCGTTGTTGGGAACGGCATCCAACACCTGCGGCATGTAGGAAACCGCCAGGATCGCCTCGGCGCCCATCTGATGGAGAAAATCCACCCGTCGGTCCAAATCCGTCCAATCGTAGGTCAATTTGCCCGTGGATTCCTTCTTCAACACGGAAGTAAACACGTTGTCCATGCGGAACCATTTGAAGCCGCCTGCCTTCAACTTTTGCGCCGTGGCGTCTTCATAATCGGCCAGGCCGCCGCCCTGGCTCAAACCCACAATCCCTTCGGGAACGGGGCCCAACGTGCGCTGCGGTTCGACCGTCAAAAGCAAGGATTCACTGGCGCGTTGATGGTCGATAATCACCCACTGGGCTTCGCCAAAGCGGTCGCCGCCCTGGACTTTGCCATAGACCTGTACCGCCACGCGGACCGCTTTCTCCGGCACCGCTTGTTCAGCCACAACGACCAAAGCCGGATGATCGTTGTCGAAACGGCACTGCAATTGGTTCCCCACAAAGACCTCCCCTCCGTCGCCACAATTGAATTGGAGCCCCACGGTTTGGCCGGCGGTCGGTTGGTCCTTGATTTGTGCGGGAATTGTTAAGTCGCCGATCAACCAGCGGAACTTCGCGTCGGTCGGCCACGAATCACCGGGCTTGATCGGTGTGCCGTCGGCCACGTTCTCCGGGGGACGCGACTGCCGTTGGTCACCGGCAACGAGTACCCGCCAATCGGCGAAGGCAGAGACGGTAACCATGAAGGTGGAAAGCGCCAGCGCGAACCATTGGCGCCCCGGATGCGAGGAGAACTTTGAATTGATCATAATTGGAAAGTCGGACTTCGAGATCAGTTACGGACGGCCAGCACCCCGATGAACAGGCCCACACCGAAGGCAATTCCGACGGAGTGATACGGCTTGGCGCGAATGGCTTTGTCCGCCGCTTTGGCCCCGGCAGCGGCGCGCTTTTCAAACTCCCAACAGGTTACTTTGGCGCGTTGCAGGGCGGTCGCGAGACGGTCCCGGGCTTCCTTGGCCTTTTCGCTGACCTCCCCGGCGGTGGCGTTCATCAACTCTTCGGCGTCGGTAGCCAGGGTCTTGAGATTGGTGAACAACTTGCCTCGCGCTTCCTCGCGCAGGGTTCGTTCCATGATTTCAAAGTGGGTTTCCATTCGCTAACTTTCTCGCTGCCAGCTTGCGTCACTCTGCCGGCGATTGCTTCCGGTGCTAAAGAAACGCTCAACACCGCCCAGTGTCAATTTCAGAACGCCTATCCAACGTGCTGCCGGCGTCCCGCCAGCAGACAAAGCGAGGACGGCGCTCCGAATTGAGTGCGCCCACCACCACTGGGAGGAGCGCCACAGTTTGGAGCGCGCCCGCCCTCGACGTCGTCAACCGGCGCCCATTCCGGCTGGGCCGCGACGACGAGGTCACTGGCAATCCCATTCACCTGGCGGTGCGGACAATTTTCCGCGCCCCAGTTGACAATGGGTTTATGATACTGCCGCAATTGACATTTACTCAGATTGATTATGAAAAACATTGTTCCTCTTATCGCGTTTGTGGTGGCGGGCCTGGCTGGCATTGGATGGACGGCGGAAGCAAACAAAACCAGCGAACCGGCCAAAGTTGATCCGGGTCCCATCGGCGGGCCACCGTCGGATGCTCTCGTGCTGTTCTCCGGCAAGGATTTGTCCCAATGGAAAGGAGAGAAAGGCAAGGAAGCGCGCTGGCGTATCGAGGACGGGGCCATGGTGGTCAATGGCACGGGTAGTATCATCACGAAAGAGGAATTTGGCGACTGCCAACTGCACGTCGAATGGGCGGCACCAGCCAAAGTCGAAGGCGAAGGACAGGGCCGGGGCAACAGCGGAGTTTACTTGCAGGGGCGCTATGAAATTCAGGTATTGGATTCTGTTAACAACAAAACGTATTTCGACGGGCAGGCCGGCGCCTATTACGGCCACGCGGCACCGCTGGTTAATCCAGCTCGCCAGCCCGGCGAATGGCAGGTGTATGACATCATTTTTCACCCACCCAAAATGGGCGCAGACGGCAAAGTGATTTCCGGTTCCTTTACCGTGTTGTTTAACGGTGTGCTGGTACAAGACCACGTACCGGTAGCAGGCCAAGCCACCACGGCGGCGAAGTTCACCGGGGTGACGCCCAAAGGCCCGCTCGTCTTGCAAGACCACGGCAATCCGGTGCGGTACCGGAATGTTTGGATTCGGAAGCTTTAGCGCCCGTTTGCAGCATCATCCGAATGGGGACGCGTTAGGTTTGGAGTCCCGCCTTCAGGCGGTTTGGACGCGATGCCGCCTGAAGGCGGGACTCCAAACCAACGGTGAAATCTAAAGCAATTCACCGCCGGCAACCGTGTTGCTCTATGGGTGTTCTACTGAAGTTGCTCCCCTCTTAAGTGGTGTCCGGTCAAAAAATCCCGGGCCGAAAGCCGACGGCCTCCCTCGCGCTGAAGTTCGAGGATGCGCAGCGCCTGATTGCCACACGCCACTACAATGCCGTTCTGATCGGCTCCTAACACTTGCCCCGGCGCTCCGCTCCCTTCCGTTTCAACCTGAACCGACCAAATTTTCAATAGCACCGCTTTGAGTTCGGCGGGCTGAAACGTGAAGGTTCCCGGCCATGGCGTAAACGCGCGCACGCGGTTCTCAATCGCTCGCGCGGATAGGGTCCAGTCGATGCGACCGTCCTCGCGGGTAATCTTCTTGGCGTAGCTGACGCCTTCCGCCGGTTGCGGTTGGGGGACGATCTTACCCTTCACGTAATCTGGAATGGTTTGCACCAGCAGTTCGGCGCCCATCCGCGCCAGGCGATCGTGCAGGGTTTGGGCCGTGTCTTCGGTTTGAATCGGCGTCGAGTCCCGGGTGAGCATCGGTCCGGTATCCAGTCCAGCGTCCATCTTCATGATAGTGACGCCGGTGTGCGATTCAGCCTCGATGATAGCCCATTGGATCGGCGCGGCGCCGCGGTACTTGGGCAGCAGCGAGGCATGCACGTTGAGGCAGCCGTGCCGCGGCAGGTCCAGCAGGGATTGGGGCAGAATTTGGCCGTACGCAGCCACAACCATCAAGTCGGGAGTCAATGGTCGGAGTTGTTCGATGAATGCGTCATTGCGTGCCCGTTCGGGTTGCAGCACCGGAAGGTTTTCCCGAAGCGCCAACTCTTTAACCGGCGAAAAGGCCAGTTGCAACGAGCGGCCTTTCGGACGATCCGGTTGCGTGACCACGGCCACCACCTCGAACGCTGGCTCGCGGCAGAGTGCTGCCAGGCTGGGACAGGCCAGTTCCGCGGTGCCCATGAAAATGATCCGTAATACCGACATGCAATCGTGAAGCGCGGTTTGGAAAACGATTTAACCAGTCCGAGCTTCGAGCGAAATCCGAACTCCGAAGGCCGAACTCCGAATGAACTCCAAAGTCCGAAGGTCCGAATTCCCCAGCGTTCGGTTCGATGATTCGTGTTGAGTCGTGTCCATTCGTGGTTTGCAGCGTAAATTTCCCGCGGCAGCTTATTGGCTCATGGAAGCTATAGCAGATGCCGGCGGCCCTTTCGGCCGGGCCGACTGGGCTTGGCGGGAGCAAGCGAAAACGCCTGAGGATTGCTCACCGTACGCTGGCCCAGCGAGGTTGAACACTTGGCGCACAGGTATTCAAACAGTTCGCCGGATGGCAATACCAACAGCAACCGCTGCCGCACCGGCTGCGAGCGCTTGCACTTCGGGCAATACAACTCACTGGCTACAAAGTCGCCAAATTGACTGGGCATAAATCAGCAATTCTTGAGGCTCTCCCGACCGGGCTGGCTTCCTTACGTGTTGGCGTCCTTGTGACGGACTTGCACCTCGGTGATTTCGCTGAACGGAATCTCCACGTCAGTCGAGGCCTCGCCCTTTTTGACCAGGAAGGAAAGTTCGTTGGCTTGGATGCGGCTGATTCGCGTAGCGACGTAGTTTCCCCGCGCCGACACCACGCAAAGTACCATGTCTTTCTCCGCTTCATTGGGAACGACTTTCAGAAACGACGCCAGTTTGGTTTCGAAGAAGCGGCGATTGAAGGTAGTCTGCGGCCGCCGATAGATGGTGGGCGGTGGCGGACCGCCGGGAGCCAGAGGTGCGGCCGCCGCTTCCGCTTCTTCTTCGGCATCCCGGAACATCGGGCCCTTGGCGGGAACGGCAATGGGTTCCGGCGGCGGTGGTGGTTCTTCCTCTTCGATGACTTCCTCAAAATAAGTCGGCAGGCAGAGGAAAATCACGGGACCGATAATGGGCGCAATCGCGGCAATCCCGCCCACCATGGCGGGATGATAATTCCGGTACCGGCCAATTTCCCATCCCGCATAGATGTTGGCCGCGTAAATCAACAGCAACACTGCCAGGCTCAGCGGTGAGGAAAAAACGGCCCCCAAGCCCGTCTCTGCCGACGGACGCGTCAGGCGTGGCACTGATTTAAGCGTGACCTTGGGCGTGGTCGGAATGGGCTCCAACTCCACGTCCTCTTCGATCAACGGCTCGGCAAAGGGTTGGGCTGCTTCGTATTTCATGAGCTTCTTCAGCGCCGATTGCGAGAACTTGGTCCAGCCGACCCGCGGGGCGAAGGTCTTGTCACTTCGCTTCACCACCACTCCCTCGCCATTGAAGGAAACCGGCTCGCCATCCAGAGTGGAGCCGTTCAACAGCTTGAAGCTCTCCGCCAGGGCTGCGTGCGCAAAAAACAAGCCCAGCATGACTAATAACAATCTCAATGCCATTCGGCGAATCATGGACTTTAAATAGCAAAGCCGGCTTTTCAGGGGAAGCTATTTTCCTCTATGCACCGACAATCGGCGCAAATTGAAGTTGTAGGTGATGTCGCCCCGTTTCGGCGCTTGGCAGCGGCAGGGAAGCCGATAGACTGGAACCACATCATGAAACGAACGCATTGGCCCGTGCTTCTGCTGCTGTTGCTTGCGTCCACCCTTTGGGCTCAGGCAGCGGCGGATGCCCCCAAATCCCGGCGGCCGTCTGCTTACGCCGCAGCAGGGTTGGCCACGCGTGTCCTGCTCGATGAACAAGGGCGAGAGATCATTCCGGGCGGCTATGTTGTCATCACCGAGGACTCGAAAGGAACCATCAGTTACACCCCGGACGATTACCGGCGCATGGTCCGCATGGGGGCCAATGTTCAGGTGATCCGCACAACGCTCGGACGGCTGGGTGGTTGGCCGGGTAGGAAGGCGGACCCCAAGTATTTTGAGCAACTCGATGCCATGGTCCGCATGGGCCGGGAGGCCGGCCTCAAGACCGTTTTCAAGCTGGTCGTTTACGACATTCGGCCCTTTGGTCACCAACAATGGGAAGCGATTTGGCGCAATTCCGGTGGCAGTCAGGACGCGCTACTGGCGGCCTGGACCATGGTTTGGATTCGCTACCAGGACGAACCATCGGTCTTCGGCTATGACTTGCTCAACGAGCCGCAACGCGGCCTCGATCCCAACGAAGAACACTGCTGCCGCGAATACCTGCTCCCGACGTTGCGCCGACTGGCCGACGCGATGCACGCCATCAGCCCCGGCAAGTGGGCCCTCTACCAGCCGCTGTACCGAGAGAATGGCCTCGGGACTGGCCGGTTCGAGCCAATGAAAGAGCCGTTTGGACGCGACCGCGTCATTTATGCGCCCCACCTTTACGCCATGAATCTGGCGGTGATGACCCGAACCCTCGACCGCTATGAACGCGAGGCCCAGCTTTCTCAAGCCCCGCTCCTGCTCGGTGAATGGGGGCCGGCAACGGATCTGGCGGCGGATGCCAGTCCGGAAAGGCAGGCGATCTACTCCAAGGTTTACGAAGCGACCGCCATTGCGTTCGACCAGCGTGGTGTCGGTGCGATCAAAGCCTGGTTTTGCGGCACGCGGGCGCCGTTAAGAGCGAAGAATCGGCCGGCGCCGTTCACCTGGGCGATCTTCTCGGACACCAATGCCGTTGGGCACGTCGAGCGGAAATACATCACCGACGTGCTGGCCCGTCCCCGCCCGCTGGCCGTCGCCGGTAGGCTCGGACGCTACGGATACGACTTCACCGCGCGCACCCTGAAGGTGAGCCTTAAACCAGATGCCGCGCTCGGCAGCACGGTCCTCTTCGTGCCGGCGAAGCGCTTTTATCCCGACGGCTTTCGCTTGGAGTTGGATGGGGACTTGGTGCTGGCCTGGGAACCAGGCGAGGCGCAACTGCGCACGGTCCAAGCCGCCAACGACAACAGCCGCGAGCAGGCGCGCCTGGTGCATTGGGATGCCGAGTCGCAGCACCTCGTCATCCAGCAGTGGACCGTCACGGCACCTGAACTGACGGTGACAATTAGGCCACTGTTAGCGCCGCCGATGTTGCCCATACCCGTTTCCAGCCCTTGATGATAATAATTGGGCATGAGGCATAGCGCCTGCACCTGCGAGCCGGTTTTACTGAGGAAAGTCCCGTAGAGACGGCCGACGATAGCCCACCATTCCAATGGGTGTCGAAGTTTTGTGAATCCAAAGCCCCAGAGGGGTGGAAATAATCATCCGGTAAGCGGAATGTGTTCTTTCGTCTTTGCCGGGAATCTTTTCCCTTTTCACACGAATTCCCAGCGATGAATCGCTGGGCTATTCTCTTTCGCCCTACCGGGCTGCGAAATGGCAGCCGCACGACCAGCGCCCAGTCCGAGCCGAACGCATTGGCCGACATGCAGAGCACCAGCACGCGCGAGTGCTCCAGCCCTTCCTCGATCTTCGCCGGGATGCTGTCGCCGGGCTTGAGCACCCATTCATCGAACCACACCTTCAGCCTTGTCATTACCCAGATCTTTCCGTTGCTTTGTTTAGGGTAATCGCGTAAGATATAATAACTTATAACTTTATTTTTAGAACCCACTGTCACACTGGGCTCATGACTAATTCCTTATTAATGCCAGTTCAGTGGGCTAACTCGAATTTGGATTCGCCCAACTGGGCGACCAACGCCGGACCAAGCGCCTTGTGAACATCGCCCAACGCCTGGCCGCCAATCCTGGCGGCACTTTGCCCCAAGCCTTTTCGGGCTGGGACGAACTCAAAGCCGCCTATCGCTTCTTGGATGGCCCCGGCGTGAGCTTCAGAAATCCTGACCCCCCACTGGGAACGGACCCGGGCCGCCTGTCGGAAACCGGACGAATATTTGCTCATCGAAGACACCACCCTGTTGGATTATTCCCGCCACCCCGCCGCCCCCGACTTGGGCCCCATCGGCGACGGTCAGGGCCGCGGGTTTGAACTGCACAGCAATCTGGCCGTCCGGGGGCGCGGACAAGCAGCACTGTTGGCCCAACAACCCGACCGCGGTGCCTTGGGGCCAGCTGCTGCCTGTTCCCGCCTTCGACCGGCGGGGGGAACCGCGGCGCAGCGTTGGCATCGCCCCCGCAAGTCGCAGCGCTGGGCCGCGGGGCTCAAGGCGGTGGGCGCGCCGCCCGCCGGCTGCCACTGGATTTACCTGGCCGATCGCGAAGCGGACTTTTACGAGCCGATCCACACCTGCCTGCAACACCGGATTGATTTCATAATTCGCGCGAGTCATGATCGGCGCTTAGCCGAAGCCGCCGGCCATCTCAAGGAAACCTTAGCCCAGGCCCCGGTGCTGGGGCAGACCACGGTGGAACTGCGCGCGCGTCCCGGCCAACCGGCGCGCACGGCAATCGTGGAGATTCGCCGGGGGCGCGTGGATCTGGACGGACCGTGGCGTCCGGGGGGGGCTGGCAGCCCGCGTTGACGGGGATCACGGCCGTGGAGGTGCGTGAGGTGCATGCGCCCAAGGGCATCACCGAGCCGTTGCACTGGGTCTTATTGACCTCGCTGCCCTGTGACACATGGGCGGCGGTGCAGCGGGTGGTGGGGCGGTACGCCGCGCGCTGGTGGATCGAAGAGTATCACAAGGCGCTCAAGAC
>CAWBHS010000092.1:0-47649 GCA_963788655.1 uncultured Verrucomicrobiae bacterium
GCGTATAGCTGGTGGTTGGCGGCATTGGATGATCGGATCAAAGTTGCGGCGCCGGTGGCCGGGATTACCGATCTGCAAAACCATGTGGTGGACGGCGCCGTGGAAGGGCATTGCGACTGCATGTTCTTCGTCAATACGTACCGCTGGGACTATCCACTGGTAGCCGCGTTGGTGGCGCCTCGACCTTTGCTGCTCGTCAATACGGACTCCGACCAAATCTTCCCGCTCGACGGGGTGATGCGGGTGTACCGCCAAGTTAAACGGATTTATGAATTGTACGGCGCCGGCGACAAGTTCGGCCTGGTCATTGCCCCTGGACCGCACAAAGACACCCAAAACCTGCGCGTGCCGGTCTTCCATTGGTTTAACCAGCTCTTGAAAGGCGAAGACCCGCTCATCGCCATGCCGGCGGAGAAGCTCTTCACGCCGCCACAACTAAAAGTGTTCGATCAACTGCCGGCCGATGCCCGCAACACCAACATTCAGGCGACCTTCGTTTCGCAAGCTGACTTTTCCAAACCGCCAGCCTCCATGTCGGAATGGGATGCGTTGCGCCGCGCATGGATATCTGACCTCACGTCCAAGGTTTTTGCCGGTTGGCCGGATAAAGCCGGCTTGGTTTCGCCGCAGGAACAATGGTCGGTCAAACGGTTTGGACTTCGCTTTCGGGCGTTTGATTTTTCAAGCCAGGCCCACGTGGGATTGCGGCTTTACACGGTTCAGAAAACCAGTTTCTGGAAGCCGGATCGCGTGGTGCTGACGATACTGGATCCGCGCGGCTCGCACGGTCAAGACGCTCCCGCTTCGGCCGATCCGCTCACCCCGCTGTCATTCGACCAGTGGTTGGCGATGATGCAATCGGGTTTCGGCGAGGAACTGCGCGGGGAAGTGGGGACGCGAACAGTGCCCGCCAATGAAGCCGGCTTTGGTGTCCTCACACGGTACTTGGAAACCAACCACTACGGTCTTCGCCTACCTTGCGCCGCGCGGCATCGGCTTGACGGCGTGGGATCAAAATCCGAAGAAACAGATCCAGATTCGCCGCCGTTTCATGTTGCTTGGTCAGACGCTGGACGGCATGCGGGTGTGGGACATTCGTCGTGGCATCCAGGCCATCCGCGCGATCAATGATTTCGACAATCTGCCGCTGCGCATCCAAGCCCGCGGCGATCTCGCCTGCGACACGCTTTACGCCTCCCTGTTCGAAGACGGCCTGCAGCAACTGGACCTGTGGCACCTGCCACCTTCGCATACGAGTGGGCCGGATTACCTCAACGTGCTCCGCTGGCTCGACATTCCGCAAGCCGTGGCCATGGCCGCCGCCCGCTGCACCGTGAACCTCCACGAAGCCGCGCCCGGCGCCTGGGATTATCCGCAGGCTGTCGCCCGGGGCATCCGATAAGGTACAGTCGTCGCAAATCCAAAGCCCTGTCCTTCTTCGGCTCGCCGCGAAGGATCGAAGGGCACAGTGATCGGCCAGCGTTCCTTTGCGCGGTTCGGGCCTTTGCGGTGAAATGGACTGTTCATCATCCCGGAACTTGCAGCCCGCCCTGGAGCATTTTCAGAAAAATCATAAGTGCTCTTCACCATGGACGGCACTGTTCCTACGAAGTCACTGCGCCAAGCGTACTCGATAGATCGTGTTGGGCAAAGAATTGCCCGTGCGGTTGTCATGCACAGTCATTGGCACGCCCGTGCCTGGCAAGGCTTCACCGACGGCCTGCCAAGCGCCATTGGGAAAACCCATGTTTCGTTCCAACCAATAATACCTGCCGGCCACGGTAGTGAATTCGATCAAAACATCATCTCCTTCCAAGTGGACATTCACAATCCGCAAGCTGCTCTCTGGATCATTCGGATCGGTGCCGGCGAGAAATTCGAACACATTGGACATTCGGTCCATGTCCGCGTCCTCCCACGGTTCGCTTCCGCGCAAAGGATCAAAGCCGAAAAGCCATTCCCATTCATCGCTCAAGCCATCGCCATCCGCATCGGTGCCCGGACCTGCAATAAAGAGAGTGAGCTGCGCATGATTGTCATCAGGGGTGTGTTCTGGAGCGACAGTTGACACGATGGAACTTTTTAAGGTAATCGGCCCCACAAGCCCCGGCTGCCCGATCAATGTCACCCTGGCCACACCGTTCAGCGGCAACTCGCCCAATGCGCACGCGATTTGCCACTCGTTAATGGTGCAGGTCCCTTGGTCGGCCACATAACCGGTCCAGGTCCAGCCGGTGGGCGTGTCAGCCGTCAACCGAATACCGGGTGCCGGATTGGTCCCAGCGTTGGTAATGATAGCCGTCAACGCAGCACTGCCAGACAGAGGAACCAGATTGGTCGCAACGCTCAGATTCAAGCGCAGATCGATCAGGTTGGTGGGCGCCGTACTTTTCCAGGCAAACACATCCCCCGCCGTGCTTTCCCAGGTGAAGTCCGGGGCATCGTCGCCCGGAACCATATTGGGCGCCGCGCTGTCGAAGCAGGCTGTCGAGCCGGTGGCGCTCAACCCACCGAACCATGGGTCGGAAGGAGCGGTATCGAATCCTGCCAGCGTTCGGCTGACGAGGGTGGTGACCTCAGTCTCCAAATCACGGACAAACAGTTGCGCCGCGGAAGGCTCGGTAAATCCCGGCGCCAGATTGCTGGCAAGACTGCGAAACGCGACGACCCGGCCATTGGCGCTGATGATCGGGTAACCGGAAGGATTGTCCGCACTGCCCGTCCCATTTCGAGCGAGACTGACCAATCGGGTCGCGCCGGCCACCATATCGCGCTCAAAGACATCGGCCACCGCGTCATTCACGTCATTCAACACCAAGTCGGTTGCGCTGCTTTCAAAGACGACGAAACGTCCGTCAGCACTCATGGACGGCCAGCGGGCGTAGCCGTTGCCAAAATCGCCGTTGGTGTTGACGCTCACCAACCGCGTCTCTCCCAGCCATAAATCGCGGATAAAAACGTCGGCCTGGCCATTGAAGTCGCCGGGCAATAAATCCACCGCGTCCGATTGCATCAACACGTAGCGGCCTTCCGCGCTCACCCCGAATCCAAAGGTCCATCCCTTGGCGGGGCTGGTTCCGGCAGGTGTGGCATTGACCAAGCGCGTCGTGTCCGTCAGCAAGTCCCGCACGAACAGGTCATAACTGGCGATGCCGTTCGTGTCGTTAGCCACCAAAGTATCCACGTTGCTGTTGAAGAAGACGTAGCGGTTCGACGCGATGGCGAACGGATAAGCGGTCAGGAAGTCACTGGTTTTGGGATAAAACTGGCTGTTCATCGCGCGGCTGACCAGGACTGTTGTGTCGGTTTCCAGATTCCGCACAAACACGTCGTCACTGTCATTGTCATCCCCGGTCACTAAATCGCCCGATGAACTGGCAAAGGCAACTAAACAACCGTTGTCGGAAAGGACCACCGAGCCCGACTCTCCCACACCGATATGCGGATCGGTGGCACCTGCCGAAACCAGATGCGTGATCCGCTGCTCCATATCGCGGACAAAAACCGATTCACCCCAGTTGGTTTTCCCAGCAAGCAGATTGGCAGCTAAACTGATGAACGAAACATACCGGCCATCAGGCGTAATTCCCGACAACCACGAATCACCGTTGCCCGGCCCGGTGCTGTCGGCATTTACGCTGACCAGTTCGGTCGTGTTGCTCCACAAATCCCGACGATACACATTCGCATGATTCGACTGGACACCGAGGGTTACCAAGTTGGTCGCATCGCTGTGGAAACAAACATACCGGCCATTCGCGCTGATCCGCGAACCGTAGGACCGGTCATTGGCCATGCCACCCAGCGGTACCCAATTGGTGTCCACCACCGACACACCCAACACTTCTCCTGCCAACGTGGCCCTAACCGTCGCAAGGTAGATGGTGACGTTGGTCCCGCTGGCCAGGATCGCCCCGCCGGTGGGTCGGTCGAGGCGTAGCTCAAAATATCGAGAATCAGGACTCGCCTTCGAATTGTTGATCAGCGGTACATAGACCGTGGCCTGTTGCTGTCCATTGGTGAACACGATTATCCCTTCGGTGGCCACATAATCCTCGCCAGCCACTGCGGAGCCATCGAGCGTTCGATACGCTACGCTTACCAGATCCAAAGTACCGCCCTGCCGCAGCAGCGGAACCCGCACGGTCCCGTCGTTTTGCCGGAGGCTGATCGTTGGCACGGCAAACGATAGCACCCCGGGTCCCGCTTCTGCGTTTTGATGGATGGCCGTGAAGATTACGGCTTCGGCTTGCGACAGAGCGCACACAATCCCAATGGCAGTGAATATTCGCATCGACGTTATAAATGATCTCCGGTGACCGCCATATAACAAGCTTGTTATGGGCCGAGCAGACGCGTGCAAGTCATCT
This sequence comes from uncultured Verrucomicrobiae bacterium, assembly GCA_963788655.1. Taxonomy (GTDB): domain Bacteria; phylum Verrucomicrobiota; class Verrucomicrobiia; order Limisphaerales; family JAFGQR01; genus JAFGQR01. Next base: position 4,371 of record CAWBHS010000092.1, read on the forward strand.
CAAGCCGAGTCGGATTGACGCCGGTTCATTGCGGCTGATCATCCGCATCCGCTTCGTGAGTTTTAAATCCTCTGTTGCCAGAACCGCGGGTGACGCCGGGCATGGACGACACCGATGACCTCCGCTTGGTCCGAAGTAATGTAATAGAACACTTTGTAGGGAAATCTGCGCACCAAAGCGCGTCTTACGTCGCGATAGATGACGGCGTAGCGTAATGGATTGTCTTCGATCTTTCTAAAGATGGCCTCGACCTCCGCCATGAACTCGTGCCCCAGTTTTGCACGTCGATTTTCGTACCAATCGAATCCCTCGGCCATGTCCGCCTCGGCCTCCGGTCGAATAATGACGCGGCAACTCACTTTCGGCGTGCTTTGATTCGGGCGCTCACTTCTTCCCACGACGAACCTGCCCCAGGATTCTTGCGGGCCGCTTCCAGGCGCTCGTCGATTAACGCCTTATCTTCCTCGGTTAATTCCAAGGCATCGGGCATGTCCGCAATGGTGTTCCAAATGTCCTCCACTAGTTGTAACCGCTCCCGCACGGGGAGTTCCAAGACATCGGCCGCAGAAAACTTACTCATGCCGAAAAGGGTAACAGTTGCAGCCCAATGATTCAAGATGCTCCATAACGGTGTCCACACAGTTTCCGACTAAGTTTTCGCCAAAAGGCTAAAAGACGTTTTGTTCTGCGTAGGATTACGACTACGCCATCCGCCATCGCGTGCGTTGCAGCCACTCCCCCTCCAAACTGCCTAACATCAGGGCCAGTATCCAACCGTTGGTGCCGTCGGGGCGGCGGACCGGTTTAGTTCGGCGAAGTTCTTCCACCTTGCGCTAAATTTGATCGACCAGGGCTTTGGTGTCGTTGCACTCCTGCACGTTCAGCGCGAGGTCATCGTTGACCGAAGTTGATAGCCGCAGAGTATCCTGGCTGAGCGCCACTTGTGGGAATTTCACGTTCGGGTCGCGTATTCCGATGATCCGAGCCGCCAATTGCGCTGGCTTCTGATTGCAGACACTCATGGTGTGTAAACCGGCCTTCCCCGTGTAAAAACTCATTTCGGCGCGCGGCGGACACAGACAACAGCTAACAGCTTGGCCATCCGGGGCGTTTTAAACTGGCTCCCCAAACAAATGAAATTTTCATTTCAGCTATTTTCTCCCTCATCCGTACCAACCGGGAAACCTGTGGTTTCAGCGACCCCGCTATTTGCCTGAACATGCCGGCCCGTCGCCGCGTCAGAAAAGCTATGCGAATTTCAATGTTAAGAATCGGTTGGCTGTTGAGCTTGCTGGCGGCCCTTCCCGGATTGGCCCAAACACCCGAATGGATCTGGCGCGGACCGACCGAACGACGTATCGCCGCCGACGAAGTTTGTTACGTCGTGAAGGCGTTCAACCTTGCCACCCAGGTGCTCAAAGCCGAACTCACCACCACGGCTGACAACGAAGTCGTCGCGTACGTCAACGGTTTCTGGGTAACGGCCGGCAGCGAATGGTCACAGCCCACGCGCGTGGATGTGGCGGCGCATTTGCACCCGGGCGAAAACGTGTTGGCCTTCCGCGCCCAGAATCACGGCGGCCCGGCGGCGTTTCTGGCCCGGCTGGAACTGAAACTCGCCAACGGCGAGCGCATGGTAATCGTCAGCGACCCAACGTGGCAGGTCAACGGTGTTGAGCAACCCGGCTGGGACAAGCCCGGCTTCAATCCCGCGGGCTGGAGCGCAGCGATAAGCCTGGGCGAACACGGTGTCAGCCCGTGGGGTGACGTGCTGACGGCAGCGTCCGGCAATCCCGCGGATCGGCTCACGCTGTTGCCCGGCTTCAAAGCTGAACTGGTTCGTTTCGCACGGAAGGACGAAGGCTCGTGGATTTGCCTGGCCATCGATCCCAAGGGCCGGCTCATTATCTCGCCCCAAGGCCCGGAGCCGCTGCTGCGCCTCACGCTTACGCCGGAGGGACAGGTCGCCAAGATCGAACCGCTCTCGGCGCCCGTTCACTCCGCGATGGGACTTTGCTGTGCCTTTGACAGCCTGTACGTGAACGGGCAAGGACCGGTTGGCCAGGGCTTGTATCGGTTGCGCGACACGACTGGCGACGAACAGTTTGACCAAGTGAAACTCCTGACGCGTTTCCACGGTGGCGGCGAACATGGCCCACATGGTGTCGTGGCGGGGCCGGACCAGAGGCTTTACATCGTCAACGGCAACTTCGTGAAAATTGTCGAGGGCGTTTCCCCGAACTCGCCGCATCGCAATTACGCGGACGACCAGGTGCTGCCGCGCATGGAGGACGGAAACGGATTCGGTGCCGGTCAGAAACCGCCGGGCGGCCACATTCTCCGCACCGATCCGGAAGGCAAGCACTGGGAATTGTTCGCCGCCGGCCAACGCAACGATTATGACATCGCTTTCAATGCGGACGGCGAGTTGTTCGGCTTCGACAGCGACATGGAGTGGGATTGGGGCACGGCCTGGTATCGGCCCATCCGCATCAACCATCTTGTCAGCGGCGGCGATTACGGCTATCGCGAGGGCACCGCCAAGTGGCCCAACTGGTATCCCGACAGCCTGCCCACGACCCTCGACATTGGCGTCGGCTCGCCCACCGGGATGAAGTTCGGCACCGGCGCGAAGTTCCCGGCGAAATACCAGCGCACGCTTTACGCGATGGATTGGGCCTATGGCCGAATTCTCGCGGTACATCTCACGCCGCACGGCTGCACTTACCGCGGCCAGTTTGAGAACTTCGTTGTAGGCAAGGGCAACCCGGTGACCGATCTCGAGATCGGCCAAGATGGCGCGATGTACTTCATCACTGGCGGACGCGGTTTGCAGTCGTCACTGTACCGGGTGACATACGTCGGCGATGAATCCACTGCACCGGTCGATGGTCATGATCGCACCGGTGCGGAGGCCCGCGCGCTCCGCCAGCGACTGGAAACCTTCCACGGCCAGTCGGACCCGAAGGCCATCGAGTTTGCCTGGCCGCACTTGAACAGCGAAGACCGCTGGTTGCGCTACGCGGCCCGTATCGCCATCGAGCATCAGCCCGTTGAACAATGGCAGGCCCGCGCGCTGGGTGAAACGCGCACTAACGCGGCGCTGACGGCGTTGCTCGCGTTGGCCCGCTGCGGTGGCGAGGAAATGCAGGATGACTTGCTGCTCGCGCTGGAAAAGTTCCCGCTCACGCAGTTGAGTGAAAGCCAGCTATTGGCCAAGCTGCGAGTAATCGAAGTCAGTTTTGCCCGTCAGGGTCTGCCCTCCACGGAGATCGCTGCGATGCTACGGGACAAACTCGAAACGCTTTACCCGGCGTCCAGAGAACCGCTCAACCGCGAGCTGTGCCAGTTGCTGGTCGCCCTGCAATCCCCGACCGTGATCGCCAATTCACTGGCCGTCCTCGGAGCCGCACCCACCCTGGAGGACCAGACTGCTTACATCCTGCATCTGCGCCACCAGAAGACCGGCTGGACACTCGACGAGCGCCGCGCCTACTTCAACTGGTTCAAGCGGGATCGCCGGCAGGACCACCACGCGGAGGCCACCTTGAAGTGGTTCACGGATGCGGGCCGTGGTTACGCCCTGGGCGCAAGTTTTCCCAAGTTTATGAGGAACATCCGCCGGGAGGCCAGCGCCGGGTTGCCGGACAACGAACGCGTTGCCTTGGCCCCGCTGCTCGCCGAACCGCCGCCGCCCGTGTCGAGCGAACTGCTGGCCCGTCACCATTTCGTCAAGGAATGGAAGCTGGAAGACTTGTTGCCGGATCTCGCCAAAGTCTCGCATGACCGCAACTTCCAACGTGGGCGCGAGGCGTTCGAAGTGGTGCAGTGCTACTCGTGCCATCGCTTCGGCGATGAAGGCGGGTCGGTCGGGCCGGATATCACGGGCGTTGCCAATCGTTTCAACCGGCACGATCTGCTGGAAAACATGCTGAATCCCAACAAGGTCATCTCCGACCAATACCAGAACACCATCATCATCACGAAAGACGAAGACGACGTGGAGGGCCGGCTGCTGGAGGAAACCGATGAAAAAGTTGTGATCCAGACCAACCCGCTCACCAGCACCACGGTGGAGGTGGCCAAGAGTGACATCCAAAGCCGACGCATCTCAAACGTATCGCCCATGCCCGAGGGGCTGCTGAGCGTGCTCGACCGCGAGGAGATCTTGGACCTGCTGGCCTATCTCGAATCCGGCGGAAACGAGCGCAGCCTGTTGTTCTCGCAGAAGCGCTGAGCAGTAACGATTCAGTCGAAAAGGGGAGCGCGCCCGCCCCGGGCGCCGTGGTTGGCGCCTCGCCAACCACTCTCGCACACCGACAACGGGTGTATGCACTGGGAAAGAGAGCGGTTGCCAAATATTTCAACAGCGCCTTGGCAGTTCGAACCTACCTCGCCCCGCGAAAGCGGGAGCAAGCTCCGCGCTCTCCAAACGCTGGCGCGCAATTCGACAGGACCGTGGCGGAGGCGCGCCAGCGTTTGGAGTGCGTCCGGCTTGCCGGCGCTTTCGGAAAGAGGAACCTCAAAAAAAGCAGTTTGCCTTCGGTCCCGCATTGACTAAGCTGCCTTCATTATGAACATAAGCGAAGGGTGATTCGTGTTCTCCGTGCGGAGTAGTCACTGGCAATTACCCACCGTTCAACCCAAACCAAAAGGAAAGAAACTATGGCTTTCACTGCCACCCAAGATCTGATGCTTCCCGCCACTGTGACCGGCTCATGGCCGCGTCCGCGCTGGTACAACGTGAACCTGTCGGGGCGCCCCCTCGACACCGCCATGATGGACCCGTGGTATCGCGAGCAGTTTTCCGACGCGCTCGCGATTGTCGCCTCCGATCAGGCGCGGGCCGGCCTCGACATTCTCACCACCGGAGATTACCACTTGGACGAGGACGTAGCGGGGCGTTCCTGGCATCATTATCCATTGCAACGCTGGAAGGGCCTTGAGCACGAGGAACTCCAAACCGAGAAGACCCGCTCCCCGCTGCTTTCGTATCCCGTGGGCACGATGCTCGACTCGATTTACAAAACGTGGCGCTGGCCGCGCGTGACCGGCAAGGTGGAGCACGATCCCAAAAATCCCCTCGAATACGCCAAGATCTGGCGCGTGGCACAGCAAGCTGCCGCTGCTTCGGGACGGCCCGTGAAATTCGGCACCTGCTCGGCTCAGGTGTTGGCCTTCTTCCTCGACAGCCACACGCCGGATTATGATCTCGACGACAAGAAGCAATTGATCTGGGACATGGCGGAGGCCATGAACAAGGAGTTGCGCCAGCTCGCCGCCTCGGGTTGTAAGGTGCTTCAAGTGGAAGAGCCGACGCTCCATTTCATGGCGCGCTACAATCCCGATATGAAGGAGTTTATCAACTTCCTCGTGGACGCGTTCAACCGCGAAGTCGAGGGCTTGGACGACGTGGAGGTCTGGATTCACACCTGCTGGGGCAATCCCAACATGCAAAAAGTCTTCAGCGACGAGTCTTACGCGAACTCGATGGAGATTTATCTCGAACGGCTCAAGGGCGACGTGTGGACGATTGAAGCGACGGAGAACAACCTCAAGGAACTGCCGCTGTTCGACAAGTACAAGGACCGGCTCAAAAAGAAAGTCGCGGTCGGCGTCATCAGCCATCGCACCTTACAGGCGGATTTTCCAAACGTCATTGCCGACCGGATTCGTCGCGCCCTCAAACACATTCCCGCCGACAAATTGGTGCTCTCGACGGATTGCGGCTTTGGCCGGCAGGGCTTCAACCGCCATCTCGCGTTCTACAAGACCGTGGGCATTCCGTTGGCCCGCAACCTCATCCTCAAAGAACTGGGCCTGCCGGAACGCTACGTGCCCGCCGCGGACGAACACCTCGCGTGGGACCAGCTTCCCGATTACGAACCGCTCACGCACTTGAAGCCGCTGCGGTAAGTATGGCGAACGAGGCGCCTCTTACTGTCGGCCCGCGCCGGCTCATGGGGAGCGTTTACGTAACTACTAATCGCGCCATCTGAATGGCCTCCCCACGCTTCTCCGTCTGCGAAATCTCGACCCTGCGGGCAACGTTCGCGGAGGATCTAGCGGCTTGCCGGGAGGGCGGAGCCGAAGGCATCGGTATCTGCGAATTCAAACTGCCCGCCGACCGGAACAACGCACCCGCCCTTGCGGCCTTTCGGGCAAGCGGACTGGCGGCAACCATTGGCGTGCCCGCCACGCTGTCGATTCTACCGTTGCCGTTGATGCCCGGCCCCAGCAATCCCGCCGAGCGAGTAGCCACGCTGTGCGCGGGCCTGCGACGGCTCGCCCAATTCGAACCAGTGGCGTGCCTGTGTCTGACGGGGCCACGCGGCGCGTTGTCGGAAATCGAGGCCAGGCGGATTGTCGTGGACGGCTTGCGGACAATTGCGCGAACGGCGGCGGACCTTGGCATCCGACTGGGAGTCGAGCCGGTTCACCGTTCGATCAAGGATGACTGGACGTTGGTGAGCAACATACCGGAGACGCTCGACTTGCTGGCGGAAGTGGGTGAACCAAATCTGGGCGTGGTGTTTGACACGTGGCATTTGTGGGATACGTCGGATGTGCTCGATCACGCACAGGCCCACGCCGGCCAATTTGTCGGCGTCCACATCAACGACCGGCGCCAACCGACTCGAAGCTGGAAAGACCGCGTGTTGCCGGGCGACGGAGTCATTGACTTGCCCGCCATCTTCGGCGCGCTCGAAGCCGGTGGTTACGGCGGTTGGTACGACCTCGAGATCTTCTCCGACGACGGTTCGTTCGGTGATGATTATCCTGATTCGCTTTGGAAGCTGCCGCCCGCCGAACTGGTGCGTCGGGGCCGTGCGGGTTTCCGTCGGGCGTGGGCAGCACGGGGCCGGGTCTCTGGTAATCAAGCTGCTCGGTAAACAACGCTCTGACTGCTCCCTCCCCCCTTGCACGCTCAATCACCGCTGCGCTTGCGCTCATACTGGTAAAGATGCACCGCCAACGGCGCGAAGGTTTGGGGCACATCCGGAGCGACCTGAGTTCCCCCTGCGGTCAGGTCACGAATCGTGTACTGCTCGCCAAGCAGCCAGGGAAGTTTCGCCGTCACCGACTTGCCTGCGGTGGCATGGTTGATGACGGCCACGAGCCAGACGTTCCCCTGTTGGACGCGCCGGGCTTCCAGGCGCGGGTAGGCCAGCGGGTAAGAAACCATGATGGACGCAGGAAGGCGAAACGGTGTAACTGGTTCAACAATACATGGCCCGTCCAGAGGGAGTCGCAGACCTCCCGGTCGGGGCGGCTGGCGTTGATTCATGGTCCGGTTGCCGTTTGTTTCACCGCCGGCTCGAACCGGGGATCCTGGAAGCGGAAGGGTTCGTTCGCGCTGAAGAAGACTTGGTAGATGTCGTAATTGGTTTTCATCATCTCGTCGAGCATGGCTTTCCAGAAGCGGTCGGTCACGGCGATGAGGCCAGTGTTACCTGCTTCGCCGGTGTATTTGTCGAACCAGCGGCCGGTGGTCGCCTGGTCCACGAGCGTGAACCACTCGATGCCGACGACATAGCCGAGCGTGGCAGCTTGCTCGACATACTGCCGGTAGGCCAAACCGCGCTCGCGCTGGCTGGACACATCCTTGCCTCCGCCCGACAGCCCACTGTCGCTGGGTGAGCTGAAATAGAACTCGCTAAAGAACATCGGCCGGTCTCCCATCCAACCATGGATGCGGGCGAGCAGTTCGCGATCGAGACCATACGTGTAGTAGTTGAAGGAGATCACGTCCATGTATTGGCCGCTGAGCCGGCAGACGGTTTCGTTGTTGATCGTGCCGGGCTGGAATCGGTTGCCGAGCAGCAGATGGTTGGGGTCGTAGCGGTGGAACGTTTCCGTCACGAGCCGGAAGTAGGCGTCCAGGAACAGGCCCGTGAATTTCTGCAGGTCGTCCTGGGCAGCGCGCGTCTTGAGTGGCAGCCCGTGATTGGCCACCTCCGCAAATGATGGTAATTCCGTTTCCCAGGCACGGTTGAACGCCGCGATTGTTCCGTAATTCTCCTCCAGCATTTGCGCCAGCCGCCGCTTGCACGGGTGCGTGGCATCCAGCGCCGCCACCGCCGCGGGGATTTCCTCCCATAGCGGTTCGTTGCCGAGGTAATAGCCGATCAGCAACGGATCCCCGGCTTGGGGCGGCAGCTTTTCGGAGAAGAGCTTGTCGCAGTGCTCGCGCAGTTTGTCGGAGAATGGATCAAACACACCGTGCGCCCCGGGCACTTCGGGAAAACCCTCCCACGTGGACAGCGGCAGACTCGCGACGTGCGGGAAATTCAGCCGCCGTCGGGTGCCCGCATCACCGGCTCCAAAGGCGCCGGCCGAGTTGAAGCCCCATTGGCGGACGCGTTCAATCATCCGAGCCGTGTAGTCGGCCGACTCGTAGGGCCGCCCGAACTTGCGAATCCAATTCACGAGGTGGAACGAGAGCACGTTGGGTTTCCAAAAAGCGTCCGGATGGAACGCGCTCTTGAATTCGCCGCCGGGCGCGGGCAGCCACTCATAGATCGATTCGCGGCCCGCGAAATAGGTGTAATCGTCGCTCGGGTTCATCGCGCAGACACCGAGATGGAAGAAGGCGTTGCCAGCCGGGTCCACCAGGATCCACCGGGCGTCCTTCTTCTCAACATGGAAGAAGCCGGTCCGCCGGAGGTCGTATTTCTCGCGGCTGCCCGGCCAGCCGCCGTAAGTATCGAGCGCCGATGGGTGCAGGCTGGCCAGCCAAGCAGCTTGAGATTGCACGTCTTGTTCGAGTTCGTCCTCCGTTTTCACTTTGCCGGCAAAATCCGTGCGCGTGCTTTGGCCGAAACGGTCCACGAGCTTCACCGCGGGACCGGTTGGCGGGTGCGACGTAATCTTCACCTGCATCGGGCCGGCGCCGCTCGTACAAGGCGCATCAAAATGCCAGGCGAAGATCTTCCAGCCCCATTCGCGGTTATCGGTCAACTGTTGATAACTGCCCAGTGGCACCTGCACTGTGACCGTCGCCCCGGCGGGATTGCGCAACAACAGCGTGGCGGCATTGCCTTGATACAGGTGCGGCTTCGGGGGCTTCTGCGCGGGAAACGGTGTCTCCTGGCCGTCACCGATCTTCCACGCGCCGCCGCCGGCATAGCTGAAGTCGATAAGCAGGGCCCCGCGCAGCGACTTCACACTGGCCGGCACGTTGACGGGCGTCAGGATCAGCGTGCCCTCCGCCGGCTGCAACGCCACGTCCACGCGGGCGTCGCCCGCGAAGCGCAGCGTGGCGGTGTTACCCGTGACTTTGCGCTCGACCGGCTTGCGGACGTCATCCCACCGAGCGCCAACGAAGACTGGATACTGAAGCGTGAACTGTCCGTCACTGCCCGCGTCAATGGCCAATCCGTCCTGGGCTAGATGCAGCGCGAACCTGGGACCGGCCGCGGGCTTGGGCGGTACGGCTTTCGCCACATCCGGCTTCGGCGCGGGCGGTTCCTGATCCAGTCCGCCACTCCAAGCCTTGAACGTGAACCAGGCCTCGTTCCCTCCGCCGGTCGGCATCGAGGTGGCGAGCATATAATCGAAATTCGCGACGTTCCATTTGCGACCATCCTGAAGCTGGTGCCACCCGTACGGCATGGCCACCGTGAAGCGCGCGCCCTGCGGCGATGTCAGAGTGACCGGTTTCGGATTGCCCTTGAAGACAAACTGCTCGCCGCCAAACTCTACGGGAAAAGGTCTTTCCGCCTCGTCTTGCAATTGAAACTTGCCGCCGTTCTTGAACTCGCCCGGCAATGTCATTTCCATTCGAAACCCGCGCGCCGCCTCGGTGATTCCCGTAAAATGGAGCGTGATCGCCGCGCCGGCGCGGGTGGCGGTAAGCTTTACGCCCTGCGGGTAGCTGACACTGGCGGTGTTGCCCTTCACTGTGACGCTGACCGGCTCAGTCGCCTTCTGGGCCGCGTCCAGCAGCGCCGGATACTTTAGACAAAAACGTCCCGCCGCTCCTCCGTCGAGCATCAGCCCTTGTTCCGTGAAGCGCACTTCGGCGCCAAATGACGCGCCGGCTCCCATGAGCGCCAGCACCATCAACCAACCGAACCAGAATTTGCTGTGAAGGATCATTTTCATTGCTTGTTTAAACGGTGCCAACCTAAGCCGGCCGCGCCGCAACCGAAAGCAAACAGATTCGCGCTGTTGATCCTACTGGGCACCGTTGGTCTTGTCCGCCGCCGCGCCGCTATAGACCCGCACGAAATCCACATACATGTCGGCCTGGCCGTCATAGCGGGACAAATCGACCGGCCAACCACCGCCGGTAGCCAGATTGATGAGAAAGAAGAACCGCTGTTGCTTGGAGAGCGGCAGCGTCGCGTGGCGGCCCACTTCAATGTTGTCGCAGTAGTAGATGGTATCGGTCCTGGTGATCATGCAGCCATAGGTATGGAATGCTTCGAACCAGGCGGAGGGAATGCCGAACTTGCCCATGCGAATGGGATTGTGCATGGCCGCGAACGCCTTTTTCTCGATGGCCTTGCCGGTGTCGCCCTGGTCCCAGGCATGCGGACAAATCATATAGGTGTCGAACGCGTTGGGGTGGCCGGGGCCTTCGCCGCCGTACGCCTCAATGATGTCCAGTTCGTCACACGGCACTTTGCGGCCTTTGACGTGATCGGTCATGTAATCGGTCAGGAGCCAGAAAGCCGGCCAGGTGCCGATGGCGTTGGGACCAATAAACCGGCACTCGAAGTAACAGGGCGCCTGGGCCGTGATGCCCGTAGCGTCGTTCTTCATCGAGGAAATCAAACCGGAGCTCTTGGCCTTTTCACTCGCCCGGATGCGCAGATAGGAATCAACTTGGCTGAAGGGATTGTTCGGTTTATCGAAACTCGTGAATCGGATCGTGCTGAAATCCTGCCAGCCGCCGGGCGGTTTGTGATCGTAGTAAGTAGCTTTGGGATCGGTGCTGGAAATGGAGAGCGGCCCGTTAAAGTCATCCGCAAAGATTAGGGACATGCCTTTCGCTGCCGGGGGTGCATCCTTGGGCATGCCTTCGTGCCAGGAAACGCCGCCCTGGTTGAAGAGCTGGAGATAGCAATTGTCTTTGACGCTGCCGTTGTCGCCACTGATTCTCACCGTGATGGGCCCATGCGGGTACGCATCGGCTGGGAAGACGAACGAGCCCTTGCCTTTGGCGTCCAGCGTCACCATGGCGACGGTGGAATCGGATCCGAAGCCGTCACCTTGCTTCCAGCATTTCACGGTCACGGTTTTGAAGCCGGCCGCCGCCAGGGTGATGGGAGAGTTACCTTTGATGGCACTGCCATACGCCGGCGAATGCACGGCCACCTGGCAGCCCAGGGTTTCGTCGGCGCTCTGCTCGGAATCGACGCTGAGCGCATCGAAATACAAATCACTTTCGATGGCCGCCAATTGGTTGTTCTCCTGGGGCTGACCAAGGGTGAAGGTGATTCCAGTGATCGGATAATTCAGCTTGCCGTTCTTGTCCCCACCCCATGTCTCATGGGGTGCGACCAAGTCGAACACGACCTCCTTCCAGCCCGTAAAATCGATGATGCCGCCTTGCCCCTTGCCGGTGGACAGTGACCGATACTGGTGTGTCTCGCCCGAGGCGTCCGCGACCTGCAAGCCGTAGGAACATTTCGCGTTGTCCCCCTTGAGCCAGAAGTGCAGGTTGTGGACAGGAGCTTGAATCCGAACCTTGTTGGGGATGCCAAGGTACTGGAAACTTCCGGTGCCGACAAAACGGTAATGCAACTTCAGACACTGCTTCCCGTCGTGCGGTTGATCGGTGGACAACTTCACCAAGGCGTTTTCATTGGGAATGTTGACCACCCACACGGTGGGCTGCGAGGACGCCTGCTCAAAATCCTGTACCATCACCGGGGTAACTGCGCCAACCGGCGTAATCCAGCAAACCAACGCAATCAGGGTGAGCATCACCACGGGATTTCTCGTCGTCACCAGATCAATGCGGCCCGGGGTTGCAGGTCGTTGTTTTGTCATAGATTTTCGCTGTTTGTCTTCACTACGGCCGTAACTTTCCCAGGGGAAGGTCAACCAGTGTTCCAGGAAACGACGCGGCGCGAGCCTCGATTGTTCAAAGCACTTTTCGCTGCGATAATGACTCTTGGATCCTCGCGCGGAAAATTCAGAGAGATCGATGTAGCCTTGCAGATCGAAGGGGGTGCCCGGCGTTTCCGTTGCCGATTGGACTGACAAGGGATTGGAAACCAGCAGACCGAGCAGACTGATCAGCAGGCCGGCGCCTCCGCCGGGAAGCGTGGCGTTAGGAGGCATGGAAGAATTCAGGTTTCGTTTCTAATTCGGCTTGGGTCAGGGATGTTCATGAAGCCAAGGACTAACCGCAATGGATTGGCGACACGGGATCTTATTTCGTTCGCGCTTTGCGTAGCGCCTCGAGGTAAGCCGCCGGCAGTTTTACGGGACCGCCATCCTTTGACCACCAACGCGGGGTTTCGGAGTAGATCCAAACATAGTCGTCGGCGGTTTGCAGTGCGGCGCGCACGCTGGTTTCGAACGCCTCCGGGGTGAAATAGTTCTTCGACACGTCGTCGGTGAACCAGCCTTTCTTGCGCCAGTCCTGGTCCAGCCAAAGGCCGAACGCAAATGAGAACGTGCGATGGTATTTTCCCGGATTCTCCACGATGGGCAACAGGCCGGTTTTCATGGTCTGATAGGCGGCGGTGAACTGTTCGGGCTTTTTGAACCCGTAGGAAACTTCGTAGCCGTCCACGATGCGGGTGCGTCCCTGGGCCGCGTCCACCAGACCATCCACGAACGGGGCGAGCAGGCCGTAATGACATTGGGGCAGGGCGTTGGTTTTGCCGGACGCCTCCACCCACGGCAGGGAGTAGCCGAACGTGAGGAAAACCGTCAGGCCGGGATAGCCCGCCTGGAAGGCCCGCATCAATTCCCGGCCGCGTTGGCGCACTTGCGCGGCGTAAACGTCCCAGGATTTCGTTTTGGCGTCGCGCTGCTTGTGGCAATCGAACAGCGGGGCATTGTATTGCTCAATGTCGAAGAGCAGGCCCGGACATCCCCCGTCACGCGCCAACCTCGCCGCCAGCCAGGCATTGGTGAGCACGGCGGAATGATCATCGAACCAATCGAGGTTTGCGGGCGTGGTGTTGAAGCGGAGGAAATTGTATTTGAACCGGCTCGAACGGACGGCTCGCAGATCAGCGAACGCTTGTTGTAGATCGGCTTCGGTCAATGCGTTCGTGCTCCAACTGTCCCAAGTGAAACTGCCTTCGTGGCCATTGGCTTGTTTGAAGTTGGCGTGGAAGACGCAACCATCGAACGGCGTTTGTTCCATCTCGGCCAGGTGCTGGCGCAGAAAGCCCGTGTCCGGTTCATCCCAGCCGAACTCGATGAGTTTCTTCGAGGGCGATTCAGCGGCGAAGAGGCTGGTGGCCAGGAACCCCGGCAGGAAGGATCCGAGCGAGAAGAGTTGGAATCGTGTCATGCGGTGCAGTCCAGCAGAAGTTCACTGGAAGGTTAAGTCTTTTTTCATTACCTCTCTGGTATCTTGCCGGCAGTAACGAATGAAAGGCGATGGGCAAATTCTGAACAGGCGCTGCGCTTTGCCAAGGCGGTTCCAAATCTGCCGGCAGGATGCCGGCAACACGCTGAAATTTGAGATTTGATATTTCCTCCGCCGGGTTTGAGAGTCACCGCCGCAGATGGCCGATTCATACTACAAACCAGGAGAGCAGCGCGCCACCCGCGTGGGCGATTTGTTCGCGACCATCGCGCCGCGTTACGACCTGATCAACGACCTGCAAAGCTTCGGGCTGCACCGCGTCTGGAAGCGGCGCTTGGTACGGCTGGCGAATCCCCAATCCGGTGAGCGCGCCTTGGATGTTTGTTGCGGCACGGGGGATTTGGCTTTTGCGCTGTCCGCCCGTGGCGCCGCCGTCACCGGACTTGATTTCAGCGAGGCCATGCTGGACGTCGCCAAGAAACGAATGGCCAAAGACGCCGTAGTTCATTCCGCATCACCGAAAACTCGCCCGCACTTCATTCAAGGTGATGCGCAACAGTTGCCATTTGACGCTGGCCAATTCGACATCGTGACGGTTGGCTACGGCTTGCGCAACTTGGCCAGTTGGGAAACCGGCGTGCAGGAAATGTGGCGGGTTACCCGGACGGGCGGGCGATTGCTGATGCTGGATTTTGGCAAACCGCCAAACTTGTGGTGGCGCGCCATTTATTTTGGCTACCTACGTCGGTTCGTGCCGCTGTTGGGCCGGCTGGTGTGCGGCAACGCGTCCGCCTACCGTTACATCTTGGAGTCGCTCGAACCGTATCCCGCCCAGGATGGTGTGGACCAAGCCCTGCGCCAACTGGGCGGTCAGGAGGTTCGGATCATTTATCTGTTGGGCGGGGTGATGACCATCAACTACGCCCGCAAAGGCTGACGCGATAGACGCACTCAAGGAATTCCTGAGTGGTGTCTATGCAATTGAGAAGGTGGGGCGCGCAATCCATTGCGCGCCGCGAACGGAGCCAACCGTGCCCCGGGAATGAGACGGCGCGCCCGGAGTGACGCGCCTCACCCTTTTACCGATTAATCAATTGGAAGAATCGGTTGCCAGTGGGTGCGGAGATGGTGACGGTTTGCCGGCCATCTACTGCCGTTCCCTGATCCGAATAGTCCGCCCATCCGCCCGGAAGAGCGGTCGTGCTTTGCAGCATGTAACCGTCCGCCGTCGCCGCGGCCGGCCAGGAAATCTCCAGACCACCACCCGCGGGCGCCTGAATCGTCAGGCTCACCCCGGGTTCGGGAAGGACTGCCTCGAAGGTAGTGGCAACTACGAGGTCGTCGATGGCCATGGCGCCGATATTGCCTGATTCGCGGAAGGCAAAGGAAGTCACGATGACCGAGGTCGCCCCACTGTCGATAGCCACGGCGCCCGGGTCCGCTTCGGACGTTGGATTGACCCACAAGACGCTGGAAGCGGTTTCCACGTTGTAGCGCACGACCACCAGATAGGTTGTTCCCAAGCTGAGATCCAAGGGGAATTGCACCGGCGCCCCCGATACATTGATGATGCCCAAGCGGAACATGTCTGTGCCGGCATTATCGGTGTTGGCATAGATCTTCGCCCGGAATCCGGAGCCGTCGTCTTTGAAGTGCGCAAAATAATTGCCGGAGCCGGAGCCGGGAAGTTCGCTGAAGTTGACCGCAAAACTGACATAGAGGTTCAAGCCGCTGGACGGATCATACGGAGCTCCCGCCAATGGCGCATTGATGTCTTCGCTCTGCGCTTCGGTGATTTCGAGTTTCCCGGAAACCACCTGGACCTGTCCGGTGGTGCCACTGTGGGTGCTCCACAAGGACGAGCCATCCACCACGGAACCGTCGGGATAGTCGAAAGGTTCGACCAGCAGGTCGCGCAACGTCACCGTGAGCAGGAAGTTGGTGGTCGTGGTGAACACTCCGTCACTCACGGAGATGCCAATCGTGGCCACGCCGAGTTGGCCGGCGGCGGGAGTGACGGTCACGGTCCAGTTCGAACCGCTGCCGTTCAGCAGGATATTCGCTTCCGGAATAATCGTCGGCTCCGACGAAGAGACGGACAATGTCAGGTCTTCCACCGCCGATTCCGGATCGCCAATGACAAATGGAATCGGCGCGGTGGCCGTATCCATGGGCGTTTGCTGATTGGGAATTTCGGAAATCAACGGCGGATTGTTCGGCGCCAGCACGGTGACTTGGAAGCTGGTCGATGCGGTGCGGGTGCCCTCGTCGGTGACGGTCACCACAATCTGCGCCGACCCGGATTCATCGGTGGCCGGCGTGAGGGTTACGGTTCGATTGGCCCCGCTGCCGCCGAAGACGATGCTGCCCGGCGGGAACAAAACGTCGTTATTCACACGGACACTCAAGTCGAGGTTGGCCACTGCGGTTTCGGCATCATCGATGGTGAAGGCGAGCGGGCCGATCAGCCCATTGAGATCCGTAACCTGGTCATCGATGACGGAAATGGTGGGCGACGTATTGGGCGGCGGTGGCTGCTGGAACACATCGGCAAACGTGCCGCCGGTCAACAAGTCATCGACCGAGAGCACGCCAATCCCACTGCTTTGCCGGAAGGCAAACGCCCAAATATCCACCGGCAACGTCTCGTCGGTGGCCGCCACGCTGGCATCTGCTTCCGACTGGGCGTTGACCCACAGCACACACTCTCCCGTATCCACAACGTACCGGGTGGTGACAATCACCGTGTCTTCGAGCGCGAGGTCCGTCGGCGCCAGGGCGCTCACGGAGGAGGAACCGTCCGAAATACCGAGGCGATAGTAGCCCGGCGAGGCTCCATTCGTGGTGGCAAACACGCGAGCCCGAAAGTTGAAGTTACCGTTGTCCTTCAAGTGCGCAAAATAGCTGCCTTCGCCGGCGGGCAACTCGGTAAAACGGACGGCAAAGCTGGAATAGATGACGTAGCCTTCGTTGGTTCCATAGAAACCGTATGGCAGTCCGCCAAAGAACAACGCATTGACATCCTCGCCTTGGAATTGACTGAGCTGCAATTTACCGTCGAGCACCTGTAGTTCTTCGGTGGTTCCACTGTGATTCGCCCAGATACCGGACGAAGTGATCGTGATCGGACCGTCGGCATAGGTGAAGTCATCAACGAGGTCCGTGCCGGTGAGTGGATTGACGCTCAACGCAAACGAGGTATCCGCGGTGTTGACTCCGTCGCTGACCGACACCGTGACGATGGCAAATCCAGACTGCCCCGCTGCCGGAGTGACGATGACGGTGCGATTGGCGCCACTGCCGCCAAAGGTGAAATTGCCGGCGGACACCAACGTGGGATTGGAGGAACTGCCCGAAACATTCAGGTTTTCGGCGGGGGTTTCAACGTCGCCAATCGTGAACGCAAGTTCCGCGGTGGGCGTAGCCACGCGGGTGAATTGGTTGGGAATGGCCGAAATGGTGGGGGCGCCCACGACCACGACAAAACTGGTCATTGCCGTATTGTTGTCCGCATCTTCCACGGTGATGGTGATGGTAGCGCTACCCTGCTGATCGGTGGCGGGGGAGATGGTGATGGTGCGATCGGTGCCCACGCCGTCCAGCGCGATGTTGGCGGGATCGTTGGGAACGAGTGCTGGATTTGATGAAGTGGCCGTAACTATCAGGTTGTCCGGGGATGTCTCGCCGTCATTGACGGTGAAATCGATGGCCGCTGTGGAGGAATTGGCCGGGATGGATTGATCTTCGATGACGCTGACCACGGGCGGATTGGTGGTCGTGTTGCCGCCTTCGGCCACATCGGAGAAGGCGGTGCCGACTTTGAGATTGTCCACCGTCATGGTGCCCATGCCGCTGGCCTCGCGGAAGGCAAAGGCCGAGATGCCGGCGGCATCGGTATCGTCTGTCGCATCGGCACGGTCATTGAGAGCCCCTTCCGAGTTAGGATTGAGCCATAAGGTGCTGGCCACCGGATTTACATCCATCCGCAAAACGAGCAGGTAATCCTGGCCCAAGGAGAGATCAGTGGGAACGACTGCGTCCGGGTTGGAGTCGCCATTGGCGACGCCCACGCGAAATTGCCCGTCGGCGGCGCCGGCGGTGGTGGCGAAAATGCGGCCTTTGAAAGAGGAGGAATTGAAATGCGCAAAATAGGATCCGCTAGAACCCGGCAGTTCGGAGAAGTTGACAACGAAACTGGCGTACAGCGTGCCCTCGGTGTACGTGTCATTCAACGGGCGGTTGACATCTTCAGTGTTGTGAAAAGTTACTGTGATCTTGCCGTCGGCGACTTGCACTTCATCGGGAGTGTTACCGCTATGATGAAGCCAAACGCCACCCGACCCACTGACCAAGGGGCCGTCGGGATAGTCGAAGGATTCATCAAATATCAGCGTGGCATGGCTGGTGCCGGCCATCACCAGCGTGGCCAGCAGGATGAGGAATGTATTTTTCATGGTTCGTGTGATTGCGTCGTTATAGGATTGTGGGTTGGTTTGTGGTTACTTTCATGACGGATTGAGACATCCATGCTGACTGGTGGCGAATTAATCCGGGGTGGTCGGGGTGGGATACCAATAGACCTCGCGCGGGATCTTCCATTCTTCCCGGGCGTCATTGGCCTCGGTGGGCGTGCGCATAAAGTCGTTCGTTGCGATCAAGCGGGCACTGCCATCTGTCATCGCAAACACTCCGCGGCCATCATGCCGGCCAACCGCGTAACGGCCGGTGACGTTCGACTGTCCCCGCCCGGCGGTGGCCGAATTGCCGTCCACTTCGGCAATGAAAATGGTGTCGGACGGTTTCACCACCTGGGCCAGGCGGGTGTTGGGAACCACCCGGGTGAGGCCGCCTTTGTTGATGCACAAGCGACCGTTCATGCCATACATGAAGTAGGCTTTGCCATTCGCGGACGGAGTGAATTTGGGCGGGGGCGCGCTGGGACAGGAAAAGATCGAGTGGGTGCCGGGGCGCGGGGCTTCATCGTCCGCATACATCGCGGTGAGTTTCTCCAAACCGATGGACGGTGGCACCGCGTTGTACCAGGCATCGGCGTTCAACGGGTGGGCAATGGGCAGCGTGGTGTTGCCTTCTTCCGGCACGGTGTCCTCGTTGTCATCCGTGAACATCATGAACGCCAGGCCCCATTGTTTGGCATCGTTCAGGCAGGCCGTCGTCCGCGCCTTGTTTTTGGCCTTGGCCAACGCCGGCAACAGCAAGCCGGCGAGGATCGCGATAATGGCGATCACCACCAACAATTCGATCAATGTAAATGCCGTAATTCTTGGGTAACGGCGTTCCGCCTGCACATGGAATTTCCTGGTCATTGTCCAAATCCTCACTCCGTGAGTTTCACCTAGCCGGTTTGTTTAGCATAGTTCGCTGTTTTCACCAACAGAATTTGTTCAGAAATTATTCACAGGCAAATCGCGAATCCGTTACAGTTCGGAAACGGAATCCGGTCAGGCCGGCGCCGAACCGGCCTCCGGAGCGAGCGCACCCGTCTCGGGCCTGGCCAAATGGCGCTGGCGCCGGTTGGCCAGGCCACTGAGATGCCGCTGGATCGTGAGCCACTTGGATGTTCGTGAGTGGTTGGCGAGGCGCCAACCACAGCGCCCGGGGTGGGTACGCTCCCTTTGCTAATCCGTACGGATGCAGCCACTCCGACGGAATCATCCCGGCTAGGCAAACCAGGGCGGTGTAGCCTTGCCGATTCACCGTGATTGAATAGCGAGACATCCGTGCGGACCCAGGTCCCAGCACAGTTCCAACATCGCCGGTTTGCCAATCCAATGAATGGACGTTAGTATCCAAGCGTCATTATTATTCAAATTAGGCCGGATTTATGAGTATTGGACACCGAGTTTTTGCGGCATGGCCCCTGGCATTGGGACTGGCATTGTTCCCGGCGGTCAACCGGGCTGCCGCGGCGTCGGCCCACGGGGATTGGCCGATGTTCCACCACGGCCCCGGGCTCGAAGGGGTGGCGACCGGTACGTTGGAGTTGCCCTTGACCTTGAACTGGAGTTTCAAGACGCCCGAAGCGGTGAAATCGTCCGCTGCCATTGTGGGCGACCAAGTCTTCATTGGCTCCGGAGATGGAACGGTTTTTGCCCTCGGCTTGAATGACGGCAAACCGTTGTGGAGTTTCAAAACGGAGGACGCCGTGGACTCGCCACCGCTGGTGCTGGACGGCCGCGTTTACGTTGGCTCGAACGATGGCTCGCTTTACGCGTTGAACGCCGCGGACGGCCGGTTGCTCTGGAAACACACCACCGACGACAAGATTGTGGGCGGTCCGAATTGGGTCAAAGCGCCCGATGGCAAGGGAACGTGGATACTGGTCGGCAGCTACGATTTCAAGCTCCATTGCCTGGACGCCGTCACCGGCAAGAGCAACTGGGTTTATGAGAGCAGCAATTACATCAATGGCACCCCGGCGGTGGCCCAAGGCCGGACGATCTTCGGCGGATGCGACGCGCTGCTGCACGTTATTTCGCTGGCCGATGGCAAGCAATTGAAGGAGATCGACGGTGGTGCTTACATCGCCGGCTCGGTGGCGCTGGTGGCGGGCCAAACCTATTTCGGCCAGATGGAGAACCAAGTTCTGTGCATCGATTTGAATTTGGGCACGAACGTTTGGACCTACAAGGATCGCAACTTCGCCTACTATTCCTCGCCCGCCGTGACCGCGGATCGCGTGATCATCGGTGGCCGCGACAAGCGGTTGCACTGCCTGCAACGCGCGGATGGCAAATCCGTCTGGACGTTTGCCACGCGCGGACAAGTGGACAGTTCGCCCGCGGTCTGCGGCGACAAAGTCGTGGTGGGTTCAGCCGACGGGCGGCTCTACGTGGTGTCACTGGCGGACGGCAAGGAACTATGGTCGTACGAAATCGGCGACTCCATCGAGAGTTCCCCCGCGGTCGCCTACGGCAAAGTGGTGATCGGCTGCGATGACGGGAGTGTGTATGCCTTTGGCCCGGGCCCGAAAGCTCAGTGAATTAAGAAGTATGAATACCGACACCCTCAAAACTCCGACGGCCCCGCCGCTGGAAAAGCAAACCACGGCGGGCAACTATTTTGTCTCGAATTATCCGCCGTTCTCGTTTTGGAAGCCGGAACGCACTCCGGAATTGCTCGCCGCTTTGGAGCGGGCGCCGGCACCCGGCAATCCCCTGGGCGTGTACTTGCACATCCCGTTTTGCCGGAAGCGCTGTCACTTTTGTTATTTCAAGGTGTACACCGACAAGGATTCCGGACAGATCAAGGCCTACCTCGATGCGGCGCTCCAGGAACTGGCGTTCTACGCGGCCAAACCGTTTGTCGGCGGGCGCCGGCCCACGTTTGTCTATTTCGGCGGCGGCACGCCGTCCTATCTCTCCGAGAGCCAACTGCGGTATTTGACCGATTCGATGAAGGCATTGTTACCCTGGGACGCAGCGGAGGAAGTGGCCTTCGAGGCGGAACCGGGCACGCTCACCGATCACAAACTCAAAACCATCCGCGACGTCGGCGTCACCCGCTTGAGCCTGGGCATCGAGAACTTTGATGACCATATCCTCGAAGTGAATGGCCGGGCGCATCGCGGCAAGGAAATCGCCCGCGCCTACTCCTATGCCCGGGAAATCGGCTTTCCGCAAATCAACATCGATCTCATTGCCGGGATGATCGAGGAAACGGAGGCGAACTGGTGGGCGAACATTCGCCAGACCATCGAGTTGTCGCCTGACAGCGTGACGATTTACGAGATGGAAATTCCGTTCAATACCACGATCTATCAGCGCATGAAAGCCGAAGGCAAGCTCGCGGCGCCGGTGGCGGATTGGGAGACCAAACGCCGCTGGGTGGACGGCGCGTTCCGCGAACTGGAAAAGGCGGGCTACACCGTGGCCAGCGCCTATACCGCGGTGAAGAGCCCGGCCACCAAGTTCGTATATCGCGATCTGCTCTGGGCGGGGGCTGACATGCTGGCGGCGGGCGTGGCCAGCTTCGGGCACATCGGCGGGGTACACTACCAGAACCACCACGATTTTGATCCTTACGTGCAAGCCGTGCAGTCCGGCCGATCACCGGTTTATCGCGCGCTCACGCCCACCTCGGAGGAACGGTTCATCCGCGAGTTCATCCTGCAACTCAAACTGGGGCGCGTAAGCCGCCCATACTTTCAGGACAAATTCGGCGCCGATCCCTGCACCGCGTTCGCGGCGCCGGTGCAACGGCTGCAGGGCTGGGGATTCCTGACCGTTGACGGCGACCAAGTACGGCTCAATCGCGAAGGCTTGTTGCAGGTGGATCGCTTGCTGCACGAGTTCTTCCTGCCGGAACATCGCGGAGCGCGGTATGCGTGATGGCGACCTTGGGGTGCAAGAAAACGAACGATTGGTGAAGACTGACATGATGGAAAAACCGAACCTGGACGAAACCGCCACCTTTCCGACGGTGCAGCCGCACGTGTATCCCTTGGACGAATTTTACGCGCGCGCGGGACTGGTGCTGCCGCGCATCGAGGTCATTCCCGGAGAAGAAGTGCCGGAACCGTTTCGGACCCTGCTCGTCCATAAAAACGACATGACCCCTACGCTGGAAGGATTCCACGGGGCGGACATTCATCTCGAGATTCTCCGCAGCGAACCGCGGGACGATTTCTATTACCGCGAAGTCGTCCTGCGTTTGAACGGCACCAATCGGCCCGTCGAATTTGGCGCCAACAAGATCAGCCTGAACCTGTTTCCGCCAACGGTGCGGCAACTGATCCGGCAAGAGTACCTGCCCCTGGGCCGCCTGCTCAAAGAATACACGGTGCCGCACAACACGCAGGCCAAGGCCTTTTTGCGGCTGGAAGCGGATGAATTCATCCAACGGGCCTTCGGCCTCAAGCAAGCCCATACGCTTTATGGCCGACGCGCCACAATTGCCGATCCACAGCAACGCCCGCTGTCGGAGATTGTGGAAATTCTGCCGCCGGCCTGAGGCATCAATCGGATGTCGAGCGCGGCGTTGCGGGTAACCTCTTGCTCGATAGAAACGGCGATTTGCCGGGGGAGCCAGCGAGACAGAAGAGGCCCAGTCACGCCTCGCTTTGGCTGACGGGAGGGACCAAGGGTTTCGCGCAAAGCCGCCTGGTTAAAACAGCGTGTTGATGGCGATGCCAAGGACACTGAGGGGGCCTTGATCTTCGAGACCTTCGGTGGCTTTTTCGACTTTTTGCAGGCTCAGTTTGGCGTTGCGATAGAGGGTGTCGTCATTCACGAGTTTGCCCACGGTGCCGTAACCGCGGTTGATCTTCTCGAGGATCTCCAACACGTTGGCCATAACGTTCGTGCTTTGGTTGAACAGCGTATCGTCTTTGACGAGATGGCCCATGGTGCCTTCGCCCGAATTAATGGTGGCCACCACCTGGCGGGCGTCGGCGATCATGCCGTTGGCTTCGGTCATGAGGCCCTTCAGGTCGGCGGAGGCGGTTTGCAGGTTGGTCACCGCCGCGTAGGCGTTGTGGTAGAACTCGTCGCTGTTGATGAGTTTGCCCACGGTGCCCTTGCCCGCGGCGATGTTGTCGGAAACCGTTCGCATATTGGCGATGGCCACGGTGAGGTTGTTGGTGTTCTGTTTCACGAAATCCATGATCGGTCCGATCATGGCGCTGAGGTTTTCCGTGTTAAAACTCTTGGCCGCGCCGCCAACGTCGTGAAGCGCCTTTTTCGCTTCTTCGATGAGCGCGTTCAGGTCGGCCGGTTCGGTGGTTTGCAGAATGCCATCGGGCAGAATTTCCGGCGACGTGGTTGTGCCGGCTTCGATGGAAATGAAATTGCGGCCCATCAGGCCGGTGGCCTTGATCTGGGCGAGGCAATCGGTGCGGATGGCCTTTTGATACTCGTCGAGGATTTTCATGGTAATCAGGGCCAGGTCATTGGTGAGGGCGATGTTCTCCACCCGCCCGATCTCGACCCCAGCCATCCGCACTTCGTCGCCCTTGCGAAGTTCCTGAACGTTCTTAAAGCTGGCGTAAATGCGGAAGCCGCCCTGGAGAAAGCTGAAGGTGCCGATGAGTTCCAGGATGAGCACGGCCACCACCAGCGCGAGCGCGAAAAAGATGCCTAAACGGGTTTCAAGGGTGTTTCTCATGAAGATTCCTCGGTGGAGTTGGGGTCAAAGTTGGCGTTCAGAAATTTTTGGATTAGGGGATCGGGGTGCTGCTTGATTTCGTCGGGCGTGCCGATGGCCAGCAATCGGCCCTCGTACATCATGGCCAACCGGTCGGCGATGCCAAAGGCCAGATCCCGGTCGTGGGTGATCACGATGGAAGTCACTTGCGTCCGCTGTTTCAGGCGCAAGATTTCCCGGCCAATGGTCACACTGATGAGCGGATCCAATTCACTGGTGGGTTCATCGTACAGAATCAACTGGGGCTCGATGACCAGGGCGCGGGCGATGGCGACGCGCTTTTTCATGCCGCCGGACAGTTCGCCGGGGGAACGGTCCTTGATCCCGCGCAAATCGAGTAATTCGAGTTTTTCGCCGACAATCCGCTCGATTTCCTCCGGTTTCTTCAGCCGGTGTTCGGCGAGGTAAAGGCCGACGTTTTCTCCCACCGTCAGGGAATTGAGCAACGCCCCGGATTGAAAGACCATGGCCAGACGGTAATTGGCCCGCACGTCCGGATTTTGAATCGATTCGCCTTCGAGGAGGATTTCGCCTTGATCGGGTGTTTCCAGACCGATGAGGTGTTTGAGCAGAACACTTTTGCCACTGCCGCTGGGCCCCATGATGACGAACATCTCGCCCCGCTCGACGGTGAAGCTGATGCCTTTGAGCACGGGTTGGCCCACGTAGCTCTTGTGCAGGTCGCGCACCTGAACATTGACGCTGAGTTGCGGCGGGGCGGATTCGCTCATATCAGAAATACATGAGGGCGCGCGTCAGGAAGTAATCCAGGATCAGGATCAGCACGATCGCGTTCACCACCGACTTGGTGACTGAGCGTCCGATCCCCCGGGGGCCACCGATGGTGGCCAGACCTTGGTGGCAACCAACGACGCCGATGATGACGGCAAACACAAAACTCTTGAACAGCCCGCCGATCACGTCGCCAATGGCCACCACGTTGCGCAGGTTGTTGAAAAACATCTGGAACGTGATGTCGATCTTCTCGTTGAAAACCGCCACCAGGGCGCCCCCAAACCAGCCGACCAGGACGGCGAAGATCACCAGGATCGGCAACGCAAGGGCAATGGCCAGCACGCGGGGCAGCACCAGGTAATAGATCGGGTTGATGTTCATGGTTTCGAGGGCGTCAATCTCCTGGTAAACGCGCATCGAACCAATCTCGGCGGTCATGGCTGAGCCGATGCGGCCGCAGATCAGGATCGAAATCATGACCGGCGCGAGTTCCTTGCAGATCGAGATGCCGACCAGCCCGCCGATCAATCCTTGGAGGCCGCGTTCGGCCAGGGCGGTGCCGGTGTGCAGGGTCACGACGCCGCCGATGAACAGCGCCAGGATGCACACCATCAGCAAGCTGGCATTGCCAATTTCGAACAATTGATCGAGAACTTTGCGCCGCTGCCGCATGGTTTGCGGCAACGCCTCGAGGGTGCGCCACAACAGTATCAGTAGTTGGCCGATGTTCTCAAACATATCGCATGCTACGACCCCGGTGGTCGAGCCGTCGGCGCTGGCTTGGTTTTCGCCACCGGAAGGTAGAACAAGCGCCACTGTTTCCCTTCCGGCCCTGATTGATACTGGAAGAGACCGAAAAGCAGCGAGCATTTTTTGGTCTGGGGTGTGGTCTCGTGACGATACAGGTTCCAGAGCAAGGACTGGCTGGCGGCCCCGGTTTGCGTATTTTTCTCGGCCCGCCACAACGACCACAACGGCGAATAGTCGCGTTCGATACTCTTGCTGGCGGGCAGGAACGGTTCGAGCAACGCGAGCACTTGCAGACGTTGTCGGCCTTCGAAATCGCGCCGGTAGGTGAAGAAGGGCCAGAGGTCGCGGCGATGGAAAGTTTTCCCGGTTTCGGTGTTCCGTTCGTGCAGATCGGAATACAGGAAATACAAGAGGCGCAGTCGCTCACGGTCCAACGGATCGGCCTGCAAGCGGGTGTATTTAATCAACGGCCACGCATAGACATTGTCCGTGTGTTCCTGGTTGTGAACCTGGCTGAAGAAGGGCAGCACCCGGTTGGCCGTTTTGCCTGTCACCCCGCGCAAACTCGATCAGCGGCCAGCAAAAGTCCCATTCCCGGTATTGTTTGGCCCGATCGTCCGTGCGGATGAAACCAAACGGCCACAGGTAGCTGGTCGAATCGCGCGCCGGCGAGCGCATGCACACTGTAAAAAGGAATAAAAACATGGCGGCGCGCCAGATTGGTCGTGCCGACCCCGGTACGTTGATTGAAGAACAACGGCCACAACGCAAAGAAATTGTCGTGCCCGCCGACCAACTCGGCTTCCCCCCACATGTTGGTTCGATAGGTGATTTCCTTGTGTTCGTGGCCAACCAAGGGCCAGAACTGCCAGCCTTGCAGGCCGTCGCCATGGCGCACATGAAAGATCGGTACCAGATAATTGTAGGTGGTGACGCCGGTTCTTCGAGACCGCACATAGCGTTGGGCCAAGGAAAGCTTTGCCGCCGGTTGAACTGCGGCACTGCTTTCGTGTTTGACGGTCTTGACGTAGATCGGCCAGAGCAGCCAGTGGATTTCGTCGCGGAAGAGGCGGTTCTTCAAGGTGCCATAGAACGGAAAAACCGCGGTGTAGTTCTTGTCCGGGATGGCGGACCGCTGTTGGAAGTAAAAGGGGAACAACGTGAAACGATCCACGTTGGTTTCCGTAAGCGATTTGCCTCCCGAAAAGCTGAACAACTGGATGATCTGAAAACGATATTCGGGTCCGTAACGGTTGTACGAGAGGATTGGGTAAAGGATGTGAAACTCGCTGTAGTCGGTCGCGCGATCCACCTTGTCCGAAACCAGTGGTGGAAAGGCCCACGTGTGCGCGAAGTTCTGTTCTTCGGAATAAAACAAGGGGCCCAGTACCTCGGTCCGCTCCCCCGGAGTGAGGGTTAATTTATAATTCGAGTAAAGCGGCCCCAAAACCGTCTCCTGAGCACGAAGATGGGTGCCGGTGGCTAGCAAGCCCGCCAGAAGCACCAGCCATTTCCAGAACCGTGTTTCGTCGAAACCCATTTATTCTGAGCGACTATAGCCGGCGGTTTGACCGCGAATAAAGCGGAAAGGCATAAAATGCAGCATTTGCCGATAACGTTATCGAAATGCCTGGAATCACAAAATCAGGACGTTAAACATAGGGATTGACATTCCCGGTGGCTCGTTTAGTTTTTCTGCATACTTGAGGCGTTGACCTCGGTTCCTCCCGACCCAGTGTTGATAGTGCATGTCGCACTGGGTCTTTTTATTGTCCAGCCACCGCGGTTCAGCAGATTCAAAATTGCCGGTAGAAACGTTAAAGCAATCACCATGCAGGTGGCGGTGCCAATTGACATGATCAACCCCAGGCTTTCGATGCCGCGATGTTGCGCGAGGATCAGGCTGCCAAAGCCGGCGATCGTGGTGAGGCCCGAAACCAGGACGGCTTTGCCGGTGCTGCGGGCCAGGATCGCTGGATGTTGTTCCTCGGCGAAACGGTTCAGGATATGAATGCCGTTGGTGACGCCAACGCCAATCACCAGCGGCAGCGTCATGATATTGGCCGGATTGAACGGGATCCCGAAGGTGCCCATGATGCCGACCATCCAGAGGGAGCCAACGGCCACGGGCAGCAGCGCCAAACCGACGCACGAAATTCGCCGGAAGTGAATCAGCACCATGATCGTGATCGCCAGCAGCGAATACAAAGCCGCTTCTTCGAAACTATCCTTCAACAACGTCGTGTATTCGAGCAACTGAACCGGGGTGCCGGTGACCCGCCGATCCACCGTGCGCAGTTGCCGGACGAATTCTTCCTGGGCATGCCGTTCCCAAATGTCGTGTTTGGGAAATACCAGGAGCAGATACTTGCCGTTGATGCCGATGAAACGCTGCCGTAACGCCGGGGGCAAGTCCTGCACCCGCATCGGACCGCTGGCATCCTGGTGTCGGAAGGCGCTGAAGGTTTCCGTCACATCGTTGAAGAGGGCCTGCTGAAACTCAGCCAACTTTTCGGCGATTTCCATCGGATCGCCGCGCAGCAGGTCCATTTGCAACTGGACGATGACCGTCCGCAGCTTTTCGAGTTCACCGTTGATGCGCTGTTCCAACTGCAAGTCCTTACGGATTTGCGCGAGTTCATTGGTGGTGGTCGTTGCCGCTGGCGAAGACCCGGCTGACTCCGGGGGTCTGTTCGTTGATTCCGAGGAAGGGAGTTTGGCTTCCAGTCTGGCAATATCGCGTTGGAGTTCATGCCTCGCCAGCCGCACATATCCGTCGAACGAAAACAGTGACTGCTTCAAAGCGGTCACGCTGACCTGGTTGGTATCGACTGGCTGGAATGGGATGGCGGTGACGATGCGTTTGATGTCCTGGATGAGAATCAGCTTCTGGGATTGATCTTCCGCCAGCAGCGGGACCATGCTTTCCACGCTGGCTACGGAAGGAAGATTGGTTAAGCGCGTCATCCAGGTTTCGGCTTCGGTCAGGTTGGTGGCCACTACGGCAGCCGACAGGAGCGAACGCGACGAGGACGTGATCAACTTGTGCTGGAATATCACGGCGGGCAATCCGGCGCTTTGCATGTGCAGCAGGTTGTAATCAAACTTGACCCGGGTGGCCGGATAGATGCACGCCGCGCTGAGCACGCCCACGACCACCAGCACCGCCCCCGGGCGGTCGAGCCAGATTTTCTCGATGCGGGCGCGCTGGGTGTTTTCCACCGTGGCGCGATGGTCCAGCACGGGCGCGAGTTCATGGTCCAGCACGTTTTGTTTGCCGCGCAAGAGCAGCACCGGCAACAGCGTCATCATCGGAATCAACGAAAGCAGCAGTCCGCCGCCGCAGATGATGCCCATTTCCTGGATGCCTTTGAACGACGTGCCCGCCATGGCGAAGAAGGCAGCCGCCGTGGTCAAGGCGCCGGTGAAGATGCCCATGCCGGTGAACACCATGGCCCGCTCCATGGCGGGTTTTTCCGGGCGTCCGTGCCATAGTTCCTCTTCGTAACGGGTAACCAGGTGGACCCCGAAATCGATGGCCAGGCCCACCAGGATCGGCACGAAGGTGATGGTCAGGATGTTCAAGTGGCCGATGACCAGCGTCGTGTAGCCCATCGTATAGGCAATGCCGAACAGCAAACAGGCGGTGGCTTTGAGCGGCCGGCCTGTCTCGTGGTAGCCGTAAATGAAAATCAAGGCCACCAGCACAAACGCCACAATCGAGGCCACGGTGGTGTCTTTCTGGGACTGGAGCATCTCGTCCAGTTCCAGTACCGGTTCCCCGGTCAAACCCACGTTGAGCCCCGGCACTTCCAACTGCGTTTCGGCGATCAGTTGCCGCAGACGTTCCACGGCCAGTTCGTTCAACAACTCGTTGTGTGCCTGGGCGGTGAGCAGAAATACCTTCCCCTCGTGAAACGTCAGATACATTTGCCGCTCCTCCTCCTGGCTGCCTTCAAACAGCGCGCTGATGCCCGGCGAAGGCGGGGCGCCCAATCGCCGCAAGGCGTCGGTGGCCTGGGTGATGATGCGGACCAACGCTGGCAGCGCCTGAATCAAGGCCGCGTTGGCCTCGTCGTTTTCCGGAGACGCCGTCCGGAACTGGGTGTTCACCAGGTCAATCAGCGAAACCAGATTGGTCGCCCGGGTGAATTGGCGCAGGACCGGTTGGTATTCGGCAAAGGTCTGTTTGAGGGCCTTGAGGTCGTCTTCCGGTAGAAACAGCAGCGCCTTGGGCCCCATGTTTTTGAAATCGAACTTGAAGAGCACGCTGGCGAACACGTTGGTTTCCCGTTCGATCTTGGCGCCCAACCGTTCCACAAACTGGCGGTTCCGTTCCAGGTTCTCGCTCTCCACCACCACCACCAGATCGTCCTGGACGGGGAACTCATTTTTGTATTCCAGGAAAATTTTGTGATACTCCTTTTCCCCGCCCACCAGCGCGTTCCGGTTGGTCGCGAACTCCAGGCTGCGCACTGTGAACAATCCGCAAATCAGGAAGAGCGCCGCCTGCGGATAGAAGAACCAGCGCCGATGACGATACACGGCGTTCGCCAGCCGCGTCAAAAACCGGGCCGCCAAGGAGAGCTTTATGGGTTCCATGGGCGAAGGGTTCCGGGTCGGGGATCAGCGTCTGGCCGGTGGCTTAGCCCCGCGCAAGTCCGACCGCGGGTGGCGACCCGGCCCATTGGATAACACAGTTAGGCATTCGGGAATTCGGCGTTGGTGTACAATTCTTTCACATCCTCGTGGTCTTCCAGAAGTTCCACCAGCTTGTTGACCGCCTCGACCGTGGCTGGATCGGTCACCGGCACCGTCAGGTTCGGGATTTCCGTTACCTCGGCCACGGCGCATTTGATACCCTGCTCGTCGATCTGCTTGTGGACTGCTTCAAAATGAGCGGGATCGGTGAGAATCTCGAACCGGTCGGCTTCGGCTTTGAAATCCTCCGCGCCGGCTTCGAGCGCCAATTCCATGAGTTGATCCTCGCCCGCTTCTTCTCGCGACACGACCACCTGGCCGCGACGTTGGAACAACCGGCTCACCGCGCCCTGGGTGGCCATCGAGCCGCCATTCTTGGTCAACAGGCTGCGGATCTCCGCGGAGGTGCGGTTGCGATTGTCCGTGCTCAATTCCACCAGCACCGCCACTCCGCCGGGCGCGAAGATTTCGTAGGTGAGATCCTCGTATTGCACCGATTGATCGCCGCCCGTGGCCCGCTTGATGGCGCGCTCGATATTTTCCTTGGGCATGCTCGCGGAGCGGGATTGCAGCAGCGCCATCCGCAACCGCGGGTTCAAATCCGGATCGCCCC
Organism: uncultured Verrucomicrobiae bacterium; assembly: GCA_963788655.1. GTDB lineage: Bacteria > Verrucomicrobiota > Verrucomicrobiia > Limisphaerales > JAFGQR01 > JAFGQR01. The sequence goes on from CAWBHS010000092.1 coordinate 34,835, forward strand.
CGCCCAGCCGGGCCGCAATAAAAATTTCTTTGGCCAGCTTGGAAAAAATCTTCCCGCGCTTGGCGTCAATGGCGCCTTTGAAGTGTTTGACTTTAGCCCATTTGCTATGTCCGGCCATATTCGATATTGAAATTTCGATTTACGATTTGGAACCAAGCGCGCTCAATTTCTGCGCGCCGGAACTCCACTAGACGACCGGCTCGACCAGCACGGCGGTGCCATAGCAGAGCACTTCGGTCATCCCCGGCGCGATTTCCGTCGCGTCGTAGCGCACCCCGACCACGGCGTTGGCGCCCAGTTCGCCCCCGTGCGTCAGCATTTGCTGAAAGGCCTCGCCGCGGGTCCGCTCGCAGAGCGAGGTGTAAACGGAAATGTTCCCGCCAAAAATGCTTTGGATTCCCGCCCCGATTTGCCCCACGATCGAGCGCGAGCGCACAATGATTCCCCGCACCACGCCAAAGGACTTGACGATGCGGTAGCCCGGCAGCTCAAACGTAGTTGTGGTCAACGGATGCGTCTGACTCATACACCGGGATTAATTGAACACCAATCGTCTCCCCGGCAGAAGCCAAATTTTCAGCGGCGCCCCGGCCGGACGGAATCCCCCGGGCAGGGACCGTGTTGGTGCGTTTGGCCAAGTGCTTACCGGGACGGAGACTAGCGGTAGTCCAACGAAATGTTGTTCCGCTCCAAGGTGGTGCCTTCGCTGCGGTACAGCCGGACGAGCGCCTTGTTGTAGTTGGCCAGGGCGCTGATTTCTTGCGCGCGCGCATCCGTCAACTGCTGCTGAAAATCCAGGACGAAGAACGGGGTGCTCTTGCCATTTTGCATTAGCTTCTGCTGGGCCTCCAAGGCGGTTTCAGCATAGGCACGGGCTTGGCGACGGGATTGGACCGTATCATAACGGACGCGGACTTCACGGACATTATCTTCGATTTCCACGAGGATATTCATGTGCAACAAGCGCAATTGATCCTGCAATTGCTGTTGTTGCTCTTTTCTCGCTTTCAGACCATTCCGGTCCCGGATGTTGCCGCCTAGTGGCATCTCGAATCTTAGCCCCACCGAGTATTCGGGCTGCCAGGAATCTGTCTTGGAAAAAGAGCCCTGGGAGGAACTGGACGCGCCGACGTCGGACGAGAGTTCACCGCTGGAATAACCGGTGGTGGTTTGCCGGGTGAATGAATTATTGTCCCGGTTCAATGTGGATTGGCCAATAAAGCCAACAAAATCCAGCCGCGGATAGAGTTGGTTCTTGAGGTAACGAATGTACAATCCTTGTTTCTCCAATTCGACGCGCATCGAATTGTATTTCGGCCGCAACGAGATCCCCATGAGCCAGCTCTCATTGAGGTTCAGCGACTCAGGAACGGCGAGCAACTGCTCCGAGGGCATGGGGACGGTGTTGTACCATGTTCCGTAGTCATCGGTGATCAATTGCTTGAGTTGATTTTCGGTTTCACTGAGCAGCCTTCGGGCATCCATCAAATCCGCCGTGCGGGCGGCGACTTGCGACTCGACCTGTTGTTCGTCCAACGGAGTGGCGACCCCAACGGCTACTTTCTTCTTGGTTTCATCCAACAATTGTTGAGCGAGTTCCAGCGACTTTTCGGCGACCTTGACGATGTCCCGCTGCGCGACTAAATCGAAATAGACCGACTGAACGCTGCTCACGATGTTCATGACCTGTTGTTCGTAGCTAAATTCAGAAATCTTCAGATCCCGTTTGTTGACTTGGATCTGCGTTCGGCTGGAATCCGTCCAAAAGTCGCGAAGCAATGGTTGCGTCAGCGTCAAGCCCACTGAACTATCCCATGTATCCACGTCTTCAAACGTGGAAGCGACGACGTCGTTGGATCGGCCGGGATAAAAGGAAGGAAAAGTAGTATCTACCGGGTCAGGAACACCAATAGTAAGTGGGGAGTCAGGCGCCATAATGGAGGTATCTTGCTTGGAGTTCCGAAAGTTACCGTTGTGGCTCGAAAGCATATTGTCCTGGTCAATCCCCCGGTAAAGCGCGCCGATTTCCAGGACGGTTCCAAAAGGAGTGCGGGCGGTAATGCCCGAATTGGCGGAAACCAGCGAGTCGCTGCGCGTGCGGTTTAAAATATCGTCCCTACCGAAAGCGCGATTGGTTTCCAACAACGTGGTGGTGTTGGTGGTATAACGGAGCCAATTTGCATCGTAACTTATGTTTTTAGAATAGTTTGTGGACACGGTTTCGCTGGAGGAATCCTGCGTGCGGTCGTCCTTATTATATCGATGCTCCGCGCCAAAGCTGAGGACCGGCTCGTAGTAACCGTAGGAACCTTTCAAGTTGTAATGGGCGATCAAGGTATCCCGCCGGGCAATCTTGATGTTCAAATTATGCTCCAGCGCCAAACGGATGCACTCCTCCCGCGAAAGAATCCGGGTGGGGGCATTCGTCCCGCTCGGGAGCGTCAACTGAGCCTGAAGACTCGGGGTTAGGCAAACCAAAGCCAGCCATAGATATGCATTAATGGGTCGCATTGAGCGCCGAGAATGGAGAATTTCCCAGCCTTCGTCAATAAACCTCGATTAGTTTTCATGCCTTCAAATGGACGAGATTCGTTCAGGAAATGGGTGGGTGAACGGCGCACCAGTGCGCTCCGCTCACTGGGAGGCCCGAGCCAAACGGTCCCGGATCGCTTGCCACTCGGTGCCCGACGGCACGGCTTCCACCACAATAAACTGCGCGCCGTCTGCGTCGCCCCGGTGCAATTCCGCGTAAATTGCCCGGGCAAACGCTGCAGCGTCGTGCGGAATGATGCTGACCCGGCCCGCGCCTAATCCGAGCGGTATGCGGGTGTGGGCGATGACGTGGACCTGCGCCAGGGCCCAGCCGTTCGCCTCGATTTTTCCGCGCAATTCGGTTTCATCCAGCCACGACCAGATTACCAATCGGGCGCGGGGCGCGTAGTGCTTGGGGAGTTGTCCCGGACTGCGCAAGGTCTCCCCCGGAGCGGAGCCGCCACCCAAGGCGGTTTGCAGGCCGGCATCTTCCAGGGTGGCCAACAACGATTCCGCGTGGATCATGCCGGGGCGCAGCAGGCGGGGCGGGTGGACGGTCAAATCGAGCACCGTCGATTCAATGCCGATCTGCGCCGGTCCGCCATCGACGATCAACGGAATCTTCCGTCCCAGGCTGCGTTGAACGTGGGCGGCAGTGGTCGGCGAAACCTGCGTCGATGGATTCGCGCTCGGGGCCGCGAGCGGGAAGCCGCACTCGCGAATCAGCGCCTGAATGAACGGATGATTGGGCCAGCGCACTCCGACCGTTGCCCCGCCGGCTGTGACATTATCCGGCACCAACTCCGACCGCGGCATGACCAGCGTCAATGGACCCGGCCAAAAGGCCGCCGCCAACCGGTCGGCGGCTTCCGGCCAAGTGGACACGCACTGGCGTGCCATGGCTACGTCGGCGACGTGAACGATGATGGGATTATGTCCGGGCCGATCTTTGACACGAAAAATGTGTTCCACGGCTTGGGCGTTCCAAGCATTGGCGGCCAGCCCGTACACCGTCTCCGTGGGGACAGCAACCAATTCGCCGGCCCGGAGCAGTTCCGCCGCTTTGTGAACGGCGGCCTCAAACAACGCCGGACTGTCCGTCGGCAGGATTTGCGCATCGTAACTCACCACATCAATTGCCGGTCGTGTTTGTAAGCTCAACCTCCGTGGCGTGCAAGTTTGGCGGGAATCCCGCCTTTAGGTGGCACTGTGCTCAAACCGCCTGAAGGCGGGACTCCAAACCGGTCGGACTCTCGTTCGGACGCCATCTCAAACAGGCTCCAACGCTTCAACGCTTCACCCTCCATGCCTCCCCACTTCCACCTTCCCCTATTCCTCCCATTTCATTAGATTGGAGCTGTGCTTGAAATTCTGATTCAACGATTGGCCAATGCGCAACCGCTGACCAGGGAAGAAGTGTGTCAAGCGGTGGCGAGGCTGACCGATGAAACCGTGGCGGTGAAAACCAAAGCCGAGTTTCTGACCGCTTTGGCCAACAAAGGGGAAACGGCGGAAGAGATCGCCGCGTTCGCCCACGAGCTTCGGGAGCGGGCCATTCAACCACCCTTGCATCCCGAAACCCGCGCCCGCGAAATCCTGGATGTAGTGGGCACCGGTGGCGACCGCCTGCGCACGTTCAACATCTCCACGACCACGGCGTTGGTGACGGCTTCCGCCGGCGTAACCGTTGCCAAGCACGGCAATCGGGCCATTACCTCGCAGACCGGCAGCGCCGACGTGCTCGAGGCCCTCGGCATTCGGATTGACCTGACCCCGCAGCAGGCGGCGCAATCGCTGCACGACCATGGGTTCGCTTTCTTTTTTGCCCCGGCCTATCACCCGGCTTTCAAGCATATCGGTCCCGCCCGCAAGCTTTGCGCGGAGCGGGGGCAGCGCACCATTTTCAATTACTTGGGCCCCTTGTTGAATCCCGCCCGGCCGACTGCGCTGCTGCTCGGGGTGCCGCAGCCCCGGCTTTGCGAGCCGATTGCCCGCGTGTTGCAATCCCTTGGCGTGCGGCGCGGCATGGTGGTCAGCGGCAAGGTTGAAGTCATGGCTCCGGATTCAGCAACGAAAGCGAAAACGGAGCCGGCCTGGATGGACGAGTTGTCATTGTTGGGGGAAACCACCGTGGCCGAGTTCTATCAGGAACGCGGCTTTGCGTTGTCCACGATTTCCAGCGAACATTTTCCCGTGCAACCCGCCCTACTGGCCGATTTGGTGGGCGGTGACCGTGAGGCCAACGCGGAAACTATTCGCCGCTTGCTCAATGGCGAGGAACGCGGGCCCAAGCGGGACGCCGTGCTTCTGAACACCGCCGCCGCCCTCTGGGTGGCCGGTAAAGTGCGCGCGCTGAGTGACGGTTGGGATTTGGCAGCCGAATTGATCGACAGCGGCCAAGCCCGTGCGAAACTGGAGCAACTAGTGGCGGCCCATCACTAGGTCATTGCCTTCGTAAATGGAACACGTGCTCACCAACCACTCGCAAGAACTTACCGCCCGTTCGGCCGAGCCCCGGCCACCGGTGCTGGCTTCGGTGATGTCCGAAAAGGAAGGGGCGAGCAGCGATCAAACGACGGACGGCAGTCGGACCCGCCTGCCAGTTGGACTGTGGTTGGGAATTCTGGCGCTCATGGGGATTTGCGGGGCCTTGTTGTATTGGTTCCCGCCGGAGCAATATGCGCTCTATCCGCACTGTTTGTTTTACTCCTGGACCGGTTGGCAGTGTCCTGGCTGCGGCGGGCTTCGCGCGGCGCACCAACTGTTGCACGGGCACATCGCGGCGGCGTTGCACTTGAACCCGTTGCTGTTTGTGCTCCTGGCGCTGGCCGGGATTTACACCGGTGGGAGATTGTTGAGTTTGTTGACCCACCGGGATTGGCTCCGCTGGTTGCGCCATCCGTTCTGGCTGTGGTTGCTCCTGGGCTTCACCCTGGTGTTCACCCTCGTGCGCAATTTGCCACCGGGCTTTTGGAACAGGTTTTGAGGGGGGCGCGTCCTGACGTGAAATATAATGCCCGATCTACCGCCGCCTCGCTGGCGCGTCCTTTCGTACTCGTGAACATGGCGATGACTGCCGACGGCAAGATTGCGACGGCCAATCGCGCGATTGCCTCGTTCACCAGCCGTCGGGACCGGGAACATCTGCTGGAATTGCGAGCCACCGCGGATGCGGTGATGGCCGGCGCCCGGACAATCGATTTGAACAAAGTGAACCTTGGACCCGGCCCGACCAAGTATCGGCGGCTGCGGGTGCGACGCGGGCTGGCCGAGTATAATCTGCGCATCATCGTCAGCGGCTTGGGATCGGTTGATCCGCAAGCAACCATCTTCCGCCGTTCGTTTCATCCATCATTGTCCTGACCACCGAAAAAATTTCGAAAGCCAACCGACTGGGGCTCGAAGCCGTGGGGGCGAAGGTAAAGATCTGTGGCCGGAAAGAAATTGATTTTCATGCGGCCTTGGCGTGGCTGCGCGAACACTGGCAGGTGCAGCGTCTGTTGTGCGAAGGCGGCGGCGAATTGAATGCCGCGTTGTTCCGGGCCGGACTGGTGGACGAACTGCATTTGACCATTGCTCCCAAAATTATTGGCGGACGGCACGCGCCCACGATCGCGGACGGGATTGGTTTTACCCAACTGACGCAGGCATCACGACTGGAATTGCGATCCCTGAAGCGCGCCGGTGAGGAAGTGTTCTTGGTTTACGACGTTGGGAGAAATGGCAATGGGGGCTGAACTCCGCAACGTGCTGCCGGCGTCCCGCCGGCAGAAACGATCGCGGGACCGCGGTTCGAATATCAACGGGGACTGAACTCCGCGGCGACCGTTCCAAACTACCGCCAAGATGCCGGCAGCACGCTGGGCAATGTGCTGCCGGCGTCCCGCCGGCAGAAACGACCCCGGGACCGCGGTTCGAATATCAACGGGGGGCTGAACTCCACAGCGACCGTTCCAACTGCCGGCAAGATGCCGGCAGCACGTTGCGAAGCAATGGCCAACACCCAATGACCAAAGACCAAAGAAGTTCCAAGAGCCAAAGTGAACTCGAAACGCGTGTTACCCATTCGCCAGGCATTGGATATTGATGATTGATGATTCTCTGGTGCTTGGGTTTTGGCCATTGGTCCTTCGTCCGCGGGCATTCTAACTGGAACTTGCCGTCTTGCCATTCGTTAGGGAGAGGACCAGATTGAAGCCACGACTATTTCAGTTATGAAAACTCAATTCGTTGCTTCCTTAACGGTATTCCTTCTGTGTCTCAGTGCGGCGGCTCAGTCGCGAATCCTCACTGTCATTCAGACCGAAGATAATCAGAGCCGGGACATTGCCATCAGCGCCTCGGAAACGCTGGAAATCCTGACCGCCTACGATTTTTATGGTGCTGCCAGTTCGCTGGGTTGCACCAAGTCAAAGGTTCAGTTCTACGTGGTACCGGGACATGCCGCGGGTGGGGCGCCGCAATGCACGCCGTATCCCCTGGTCCTGGCCGGCCCCGCGGAACTCTCGATTCAATCCGGCAACACGCAAGGTTCCCGCACCGAGAACACCCCATTATTGGTCACCTTGAAAATCACCCGGTCCGAAGCCAGTCCGGCCCCGGCCAAGCCCGTTGCGAAAGAATCCAAGTAGCGCGCCGCGCGAATGGACTCAATCGAGGAGGTCAACGTGAGGGCGAAAGGAATTGTGCGGATGCGCTTCCGCACAGTCACCATATCGTTGAGGGGTGTCGTCGTGGCTCAATTGCCCCACCACTGGTCGGGCCAGCCTTCCTTGACGCGATAAAAACGATGCATGCCGGGCGTCTCCGTTGAAATCAGTGAACTCGAACCCGCCCGGCCCAGCCGTTTCGGAGTGCATGGGAAACCAATTGGCCGGCGATCCCAAATCGTCTGTAGCTTCAACCGTGTACGGCCGTCCGGTTTCACCCCAGACGTGGATCCGGAAGTTGCCGTTCACCGGCGACAGTACTTCCAACACTGGACGGATGGGTTCTCCAGTGGTCTGTAACGTAAACCGGGTTTCCGCCAGGTAGGCGGCTCCCCCAATAACTTCCGGATAAGTTGTCAGGTCCAGGGCCACCAGTTTTACGAAGGTGATTTGACCACGATACATGCGGCCGGGCGCCAGCGTGTTGGCGGGGAGCAACAGCGAGGTGGCCGTGCCATTCAAATCACCGGGGAAGGCATCCTGTTCATAGACGGTTTGTTCAAAATCGTTCTCGATCTCGACGAGGATGACATCGTTAGCCGTGCCGTCGGCAAACGCTTCCCAAGACAACGTAAAGTCGTTGCTGGCATCAATAGTCTGGGTGCCCGAATAGTTGAGAATTGTCGGTGCGTTGGGATAGAGTCCGCCGGTCAGAACCAACTCGAAGGCCCGCGTGCCGTCGTGCGCGGTGTCCAACGTGATGGTGTACGAGCCGTCCGGGAAAAAGCCATCGAGTTCGGTCGCGGCCGTATAACCGGCGGTCAATTCGATTCCATCCTCTACGTCTTCCAGCGGAAGTGGGACGGAGCGTCCCGCCGGAGTTGCCACCAGGCCATTGGTCACGCTGTTCCACGTATTCAGGTCAATAAACAAGCCGGCGAATTGATGTTCGAGGTCGATGGCCGTGTCATTGGTTTGCGCATAATCGCGGCCTTTGACGAAAAAGACGTTTCTCACGTCGGTGGGAACACTGGTTTCGGACGAAGTCGTGAATTGGCCGGAGACCGTGGGCAACACTTGGTCGGCTTGATCGCGGAAGTTTTGCGACTGCCCGGACGGATTCAACGTCCAGGTGATGGTTTCCCCGGTCGGCAATGGATCATTATAAACGCAATACAACACGCGCTGATCTTCGCTCCAGGTTTTGCTGAAATTCGAAGCGGTGACATTGGGACTCCAGCCAATCGAATCCTGGCCGTTCATCGGTTTGTTAAACGTGAAGGTGATCACGGAATTGCGCGGTACCTCGTTGCGCATGTCTTGCGGGCTGCTGGCCAGTAAGTTCGGCGCCGTTGAGGCATCCACCCCGCTCGCAGCCAGGGCGAACTGCATCTCTTTGAAGTATCCCGCCAGACCAATTGCTCCCGGATAGCTGAGCACGTCCGCGACGGTGACCCTCGCAAACAACAGCCGGGCCTGATACGTCCGGCCGGCATTGAGCGTCATGGCCGGGATGGTCACCTGGGTGGAAAGGCCATTCAACGCTCCGGGTTCTCCCGGCCCCGGGGAGTCGAACACCCCGTTCCCCATCTCATCTTCAATCGAGAATTCGACAAAATCATTCACCGCGCCATCCACAAAGGGCGCCCAATTCACCGTAAATGGCGCGTTGGGATCAAGGTGTTGCGCGGCATCGAAATTCAGGACGAACGGCGCGTTGGGATACGCATCACCGGAGATCGCCAAATCCACCTGTTGCACACCGTCATTCACGGTGTAAAACGTGGCCCGGTAGGTACCACTCGGATACGCGTCATTCAACTCCGGCAGGAATTCAAACGAGTCGTTGAATTCCGGACCGGGGAGCGTCAGGATTTCCCCGTTTGGTTTGCCGAGCGTACCGTTGGTCACCGCCGTTTCCGAAGCCAGTTCAGCAAAGGCGGTGAAGACCATCGGCGCCTCTTCATTGAGAAACGAAGCGGCGGCGTTCAATTGCACAAAGTTTTGCCCCTTGAACGCGCCGAATAGCTGCACATCGGTGGCTCGGGCTTCGGAAGCCAACGCCGCCAGCAGGAAAACAACCAGCGAACCAATCAAAAAACGAAGGTTTAAGGTAATAATTTTCATCGCAATTAAAACATACTTGCGGCCACGCCAAAAGCCGCCGCCCACACGACGGCACACTATCAGTAATCGACAGTCGCGGGAATGAGTTGAACGTTGATCGGTGCGGTCCACCCAAGCTGGGTCATTGCGTCCCGCCTGGCCTAAGCGCCTGTTTGAAAAATGGTAGCAGCCGACGTAAGGAGGCTCATTCATTTTGGGCGTGGTACGATTTTCCGAGGAAAAATGAGCCTCCACACGTCGGCTGCAACGGACCGGCTGGAGTTTTAAAACAGGCGCTAAACGCCGAAAGCGAGGCCAGCGCGCCAGGAACACCCCGTGACCAGTGAACGTCTTGGTCACGTTCGGGACCGGCGGGAAGGCGCTCCGGTCGGGGCTACTTCGCCGTTCTGCGCGAAATATCCAGGCTTGCTCAACCGGGCAATTTCGTGGCAGACATGCCGGCATGAACATCGCGACTTTGTTACTGCTTGCTCGCTTCCGCTCAACTCTGCTCGCGCTGACAATCAGCCTGACGGTGGTATTGGGGACCGCCACTGCCGTCGCCGCGGCTTCCACGGCGGAGGCCATCCAGCCGTGGCTGAAAAATCCGCGTTATTGGCAATACCACGGCGAACCGGTGTTGCTGCTGGGCGGCTCGAAGGATGACAACTTGTTTCAACTGCCCGACCTCAAGGCGCACCTGGACGCCATGGCCCAAGTCGGCGCGAATTACATTCGCAACACCATGAGCGACCGCCCCGACAAGGGCTTCGAGGTGTATCCGTTCAAGAAATTGCCCAACGGCAAATACGACCTGGAGCAATGGAATGACGAATATTGGCAGCGCTTCGAAAACCTGCTGCGCTGGACCAAGGAACGCAACATCGTGGTGCAGATCGAAGTTTGGGACCGGTTCGATTACTCGCGCGACAATTGGGAAGTCCATCCTTATAATCCGAAGAACAACATCAATTACACCTACGCGCAGTCGGGTTTTGCCCAGCATTATCCCGATCACCCGGGCGCCAACAAACAGCCCTTCTTTTTTACGACCCCCAAGCAGCGCAACAATACGGTGGTTTTCAAATACCAACAACGATTCGTGAACCAGATGCTGGCGCACTCGTTGCCGTACGATCATGTGCTGTATTGCATGGACAACGAAACTTCCGGCGAGGAGCAGTGGGGCGCGTATTGGGCTGAGTGGATTCACCAGCGGGCCCGACAAGCCGGCAAGCGGGTGTGCGTGACGGAAATGTGGGACGATTGGAACCTGAAGGCCGAGCGCCACCGCCGTACCCTGGACCACCCGGAGCGTTATGACTTTGCCGACGTCTCCCAGAACAATCAGCAGAAAGGGCAAATTCACTGGGACAATTTCCAATGGGTCTGGCGCCACCTTGCCAAGCAACCGCGTCCCTTGAACACCGTCAAAACGTACGGCGCTGACGGCGGTCCGTTTGGCAACACGCAGGACGGTCTCGAACGCTGGTGGCGGCATCTTATCGGCGGGGCGGCGGCGGTGCGCTTTCATCGACCGACTTCCGGATTGGGATTGTCCGCCCCGGCGCAAGCTTCGATCCGCGCCGCCCGGAAACTGGAATCGCTCATCAAGCTGTGGGACGTCAACGCCGCCAATGATTTGCTTTCCGACCGCAGTGCCAACGAGGCCTACCTCGCGGCCAAGCCCGGTCAATTCTATGCCCTCTATTTCACCAACGGCGGCGCGGTGGGCCTGAACCTACGCGATGCCCAAGGATCGTTCCGTCTGCGTTGGATTGACATTTCCAAGGGCGAGTGGGGCAAACAGGAAACCGTGTCTGGCGGCAAGGTCGTCCAGTTGGCTGCGCCCGGCAAGGGCAACTGGGTGGCGGCACTGGTGCGGAACTGAATATGAGCTATCAACCGATCGAGAACTACGGGATTATTGGCGATCTGCACACCACGGCGTTGGTGGGCATGAATGGGTCCATTGACTTCATGTCTTTTCCGCAATTCGATTCGCCCACGATTTTTGCCGCCTTGCTGGACGAACGCAAAGGCGGGCGTTTCCAGATTTCACCGCAGGCGGAGCAGGTGACGTGCAAGCAATTGTACATGCCGGATTCGAATATCCTACTGTCGCGTTTTCTCAGCCATGACGGCGTGGCCGAGGTGTCGGACTTCATGCCCATCAGGATATGGGCCATGCGCACAACCTGGTGCGGCGCGCCAAGGCGGTGCTGGGGGAAACCCGTTTCGTGATGACCTGTGCGCCGCGTTTTGATTACGGCCGCGCGTCGCATCGCGTGGAACAGAAGGACGGCGAAGTCCTGTTTATTTCGGAAGGCCAGGACGGCACGGCCTTGCGGCTCCGCACCAAAGTGCCGGTGCGGATCGAGAACGGCGACGCCATCGCGGAGTTTACGTTGCGGGATGGGGAAACAGCGGCGTTTATCCTCGAAGAAGCGGTGTCGGGCCAGGAATCGCCATCCGGTGGGAAGGCTTACGAAGTTGAGACCTTCAAGGAGACATTGAACTTTTGGCAGCGCTGGATGGGCCGCTCGAAGTACCGCGGCCGCTGGCGGGAGATGGTGGGCCGTTCGGCCATGACGCTCAAACTGCTGACCTCGGCGCCGCATGGTTCCATCGTGGCCGCCGCCACCTTCGGCTTGCCGGAGGAAATCGGCGGAGTCCGCAACTGGGATTACCGCTACACCTGGATTCGCGATGCGTCCTTCACCCTCTATGCGTTCATGCGCCTGGGATACACGGACGAGGCGGCGGCAGTTCATGAGCTGGATCGAGGATCGATGCGCCGAACTGAAACCCGGATGGCCACTGCAGGTGATGTATGGAATGGACGGGCGGCACGACTTTGCCGGAAGAGGAACTCTCCCATCTGGAAGGATACCGGCAATCCAGCCCGGTGCGCATCGGCAATGCCGCCGCACGACCAGCTTCAACTCGATATCTACGGCGAGCTGATGGATTCGGTTTACATCTACAACAAATACGGCGAGCCCATCTCCTACGATTTCTGGGTGAACCTGGTGCGGTTGATCGACTGGGTGTGCGAGCAACTGGCGAAGCCGGACGAAGGCATCTGGGAGGTGCGCGGCGGTGCCCATGAATTTCTCTACTCGCGGGTCATGTGCTGGGTGGCGATTGATCGCGGCATCCGGCTGGCCCACAAGCGATCATTCCCGGCTCCGTTGCGAACGATGGTACGAAGTGCGGGACGAGATTTACCGCGACATTTATCACAACTTCTTGGAATCCGGAACTCAAGAGCTTCGTTCAGTACAAAGGCGCCAAGGCGGTGGATGCCGCCGTGCTGCTGATGCCGCTGGTGAAGTTCATCGGTCCGAACGATCCGCGCTGGTGTTCCACCCTGGCGGTGATCGACAACGTTTGACTGGTGGAGATTCGCTGGTGTATCGCTATAATAGTCATGCGCGGCGCCGGACGACCGGTTTTCCCGGACGCGAAGGCACGTTCTCCATGTGTTCGTTCTGGAACGTCGAGTGTCTGTCGCGCTCGGGCGAT